>CAYZGU010000001.1:0-152448 GCA_964478165.1 uncultured bacterium
CCGTTTCCATACCAATAACCGTAATCCTGATGCCACTCCCATGCACCCCCTACCTCCGGAACTTTCAGCATAACCTTGCTATGCCAGTGATAAACTTCCTCCCGGAGCAGTGCTCGCATGGAATTAACAATTCGCGGACTGGTTGAGATGGCGCCAAAGACGTCTTCACCAATATCTGTCCACAGCGCCATCCTAGATAGATTGCCATCTGCATCGCGAACAGCACGATCTCGCTCGTGTACCCGCGAAGCTCCTAGAATAGAGTTGTGGAGTATCTCGACCTCTTCCACAGAAAACATTTCCCGGACTAATACAAATCCGTCTCGGTCGAAATTTGCAACATCACCAATCGTTAACATGGGTTTTGTCGGACAAAACACTCAGGGAAAGTAATCCGATTTCCGTAAATACGGCCCTATGACCCAATTGATTCTCGACACAGATTCCGTTCGCACTTTTCAATCAGGTAGAGTTTGAAGCCCTCCGATTCATGCCTCTGACGCATTTATGATTATGAATACCACAGAGACCGCGGCCGAAGCGACTTGAAGGTATCACAAAGATACTCAACATGGATTAATCTAACACGCGCTCACAGTGACTCGCTCTTCTAGATAAGAGAAACATTGCCGAGGCAATAAAACAACTCCCTCTGCTTCGAATCTCCCTTCACGACACCCACTCCACCCCTAGATTTTTCTTCAGCCATTAATCAGTATCTCGCTGAATCAAGTCCTCAGCGTGAATAAGGAATGATCAAATATGGAAAGTTTCGCAAGCAATCATCGCTTTCACATCCAATCCCCAAAAGACCCGGGATAGCAGCATTCGGCCTCCGTGATTTTCTAGATTTGAGATATTGTAATACTTTCAGACGAAATGTCAACCAGAAAGGAACAATCGTCTGTCACCAAAAAAGAGCATAGAAAGCGGACGTCACTGGGGCAGAAAGAAAGCATGTGAGATCTTCCAGCGCAGTTCTCCACGTCCCAGGTTCCGAATCATTCGAATCTCATCTGCCGTCAAAGCAATGTTGAAAATGCCTGCCTCGTCAACAACACCATTGAAGTACTGCCCCGGAGCAGTTTTACTGCCGACGCCAATCGCACAACTGCATGCACCAGAATGGGCAATTTCTCCCTGACAAACATACGTAAAGACTTCAACAATGTCAACAAAACCTGGCCTGACAGATCCATCGAACGTAATCGCGAGATGATACCATTGGCCAACCTGTAGCAACTTCTCCACTAAATTCTTTATTTTCACGGTTTATTGCTATCCAGAATCGGCTCTCAGCTTCAACTGTGCCTAATCCTAAACTTCGCCACGGAGTCTCCCAAGTAGACTCATCACTATAATTGCCAAAAATTCCGTCAAGGAAACGTCTCATTTATGCTTATTGCGTTAACTACCTCACAAGCTAAACTGGACACACTTCATTTGGGCTGAACAAACTCAATAAGTACCCCATCGGGCGCTTTCGCACAGACTACCAACGACTCCGGTGCTTCAACAGGGTCGGCCAAGAACTCCACACCCTTGGATTTCAATTGCTCGGTGGTTTCCACTAGATTCTCGATGCGAAATGTGAGCCAGCCTAATCCGGTCCCAAATTCATGGACGGTGGTCTCGGGTGGCGGTTCAATGTCCATTAGTTTTATCAGCGTATCTCCCGCTTGAAGCCGTACTTGACGAAAGCCGTGTGGCGCAAGTCCAATATCTGTGGCCAGATCGTCGGAAATCTTAACTTCCTTAACAATCTCGAACTCCAAGATTTCGTGGTAGAATCGAAGCGACTCTTCAAAATTACTACAAATGATAGCGATGTCCACGTTAGAACCTCTCAATTTTAGCATGATTGTTGGATCCTCCAGATTGCCGGCTATAAATAAGCGCAAACACTGTACTACAAACAAGTGATAATCCGATCTAGAACTAAAGCTTATCAGAAGACACCAAGATCTTTTCTATACAATTATTCGGATTCCGACAGAGTTTGGCTCTGTTATATCAATCGGCATCTACAATCTTGTCTGACGACCCTAATTGCAGTAATTCCACACTTTGTTTGGTTTTTTCGTCGCAAGTTTCCGAAAATTATTACCGCCAAAATTCCCTTCCGTCCTGCGCACATCGTCGAGGGCTGCTCTTGCACCAGAGATCTCCTCATTGGAACAGCGGAACTAAATCGGGCTCTATGCGAGAAAGATTCGGAACGCGAACAACCAGAAGCAGATGTGGAAAACATATTACAGCCGTTCCGACTTCATCGCCTAATCCTGCCCACAGCGCGCTCTAGAATCACCAATGTTCAGTCAATGAGACAGTTTTTCTCATTAGTATCGCAAACAACAATATTGTTCCCTCGTCAACGCAATACATTTTAGGTCTAATTTCTGTCCACATATTGTACTACTTTTCGTCCCCATCCGCAATACGTCTGACTATGGATTGTCCTTAATGAACCTCAGGATTTTCTGCTGAGCTCGTCGAGCACGCATTTTCTCATGTTATATCATTTTGGAAAGAGATCGCCCAGAACCTCAACAAATCTTTAGAGCGAGTTAGTTGAATGCGGATGACGATTGCTTTGATAATCACGTTCACTCATGAATCATCAAGTTGATAATTCATGAGTAAACGGGCTCCCGATTCACAATGTCGTGCCTAATGTCAAAAACCTCAGGTGGATTCCGTGTGTTACTGCTTCTTTCGCTTTGAAAGGTCAGGTCGGTGAGAACTCAATTTAGCCGTTCTTATGCTTCACGTCCCCATAGCGCGACCAACTATCAATGCAAGAAAGATTGAAACGTCTGTGCTCACACGGCTTGACACAAGGTGTTAGACTAACTATAATAAATATGCTCTGCTACGCCTCTAGCAGAGTTGAAAATTGACACCGCATTGTGATCCCACACAGTGACGTATAGCACGCTTGCTCCACGACGTGCCGTTGCTACTAATGATTCACAACCTCAAGTCTGAAGGAGTTCCGATAGCGTGAAGTCGCTCCTCATGTTATTTCTTGTTAGCGCTCAACTGATCGTGTTCTGTGCCGTCAAACTCAGCCAGGCCGGGACATGGCGAGAAGATTTCGAAGACAGGATGGAAGACGAGTGGCAAATTTCCAACCCAAATCGTCGTGTCGAGAAATGGTGGGTCGATGATGGAGAAGCCGTGGGCGAAATCTTCCAACCCGGATTCATGAGTGTGTGGCTGACCGGAAATCTCAATTGGCAAGACTACTCAGTCTCATGCCGTTCGAAACTAGTTGAGGAAAAGGAAGAACCTGGAACTGTCGGACTCACACTGCATAATAGGGAGGGAGGGGGTAGCCGATATCTGTTTATTTTATCACCCACACTAGGCGTTGTGCGGATTATCCGTGTTGCGCCAGAAGGTTTGTTCATTTTCACTTTTCCATTTGTCACTGAATTAAATCGATGGTATCAACTCAAAGCGAGTATAAGCGAGGAGATTATGCAATTTCGGATTGACGACAGGGTTTTTCTCGGACGGGATCTTAATCCCCTGGCGGGCGGAAAGGCAGGGCTGCTAGTGTCTAACGCGCAAGCTCGATTTGACGACATCGAGATTTCAGGCTCAAACATCAAGAATGGTGGGCCTGGCCGTGCACGTTCCATTACCAAAAGAAGGATATTGACGAAAGTCTGGGCGAACCTCAGAAAACACTAGCACGGATGCATATCGCGACATTCATCTGAACAATTGCTTAAATCAGAATCGTTTCGATTCAAATTCGACTGAGCTATCGGCATCAATCGACAACCAACTGATCTACCAAATATTGCGGGTTGAGCTTCTCCCCAGTCGCATGAACCAGCAAATCATTCCAATGATAACTACTACCCGGTTTGAAGATCTTTTCACGCAGGTATGCTCCAATGCGCTTTTCGTTTACATATCCTGTGTCTGCAGCACCGGTACCCTTCAAAACATGGCAATCCACTGTGTGCTGCAACTGAGAAGCTACGATCTCCCCTAGAAGATAATTGTGATAATAAACCGGCGCGGTTGCTATGTGAATCTTGGCGGCCCAATCGGGTTCATTTCGACCATCAGGACGCCTCAAAAGTTGAAAGCGTTCGACAAGGTCCCACCAAAGGGCATTTAGATTTTGATCTGGATTCCGGTACAATTCACGTTCAAAACTAATCATAACCATCGCCCACCTCACGAAGATAAGTGTACGCATGCGAAATCCTGCATCCGCCTCCGCTAAAATGGATTGTTTTAAACCAGGAGGTAAAACAGTCATCTGATTTAACCAATGCGCATTTCGACCTAGGCGACCCATAAACATGGCGACTGCTTCCGTCGTAATCAGATGTGCAGGAACGCGCAGCGTGAAAGGGAGGGCCGAATCTAGGTGCTTATCATACGCTGCATGACCACATTCATGCAACATGGTTTCCAGCCACTTAGCCGTAGGCCTCACATTTGCGAGCACACGTATGTCACCCGCGCGATTCATGTGAATACAGTATGCATGCTGACTCTTCCCAGGACGCTCATAGAGATCGCTCCTCTCAAGAAGAGCTTCGATTGACAAACCAATTCCCCGGAAGAATTTCACAGTAAGATCAACAGGATCAAGGTCAGAGAGCAATTCGTCAAGATTGACATTTCCAACATCGGGCGCTTCCTGAAAGAAAACATCGGCATAATGCCAAGGACAAAGATCTTCTACAGCGACACCAAAACGCTGTGAAAGGTGCCGGTCTATTTCTCCCTTAACGCCTGAGAACGGTTCCTTCGTTAAAGCCTCCAATTGATCGACAATGTTGGTAAGAAAATCTGGTTCAATCTCGTGGAGCATAAGCGACATCTCATAGTAGTTATCAAAGCCGAGCATGCATGCGGCTTCATTACGCTGGTGAGCCAAGGTGATAAGATTGGATGCAATTCGACGCCCAACCTGTTTGCTGCCCTCCCATGCCGCTTTTCTTCTTGTACAATCATTATCAGTTCTCAAAATCTCAAGGATGGCATTGTCGTTCAGTTCGACCCCCGCAACTGTAGCGCGATGCGTGTTGAAAACCTGTTCAATTGCTACCTGTCGCTCGACAAGATCCTTAATTGTTTCGGAAGACAACTGCTCCGCAGTAGACTCCAAAATAATCAATTGTAGCTGGCGTGCCAATTGCGGTGTAGAAATTCGTTCTTCTTTCTGAAATTGTTTCAGCCGTTCGAATCTAGTGCGATTCGCGAAGACGAGGCGATATTTCGTCTCCAACTGAGAAACTTTCTGTGTGGCCTCATCCGATCCCGTCAAACTTGCCTCCCAATAACTTTCTGCCAACTCTTTGGCAAGCGGTTCAATCTCTCCGATAAGATCGTCAATTAACATCTCTAACTGTGATTGCATAGAGTGGAACTCCAATCAGAAAAAACAGGGCAAAAACATGGCATCGAAATTAATTACGTGACAAAAAAAACGCCCGTAAGATCAATAGTCTCGATCTTGCGGGCGTTTTTAACAATCCAAAATTGTACTACTAGCATGCGCCACACTTTTTGCACACGCTTGTATCACACTGACTGGTCGTAAAGCCTTTTGTGCTCTTCTTAAATTCGTGTGTTAGAAAACTAGGTTTTACATTAAGATCCAGGTGATCCCAGGGCTGAATCTCGGTCAGAGATCGGGGTCGAAGCGCGAAAAAATCGGGGTCTAATTGATGTTTCTTGAACGCATGTTTCCATGCCACTCCACGCGAAAGATCGAGAATCACTCTTCCAAGTCGACGATTCCCACGCGCGAGAACACCTTCTTGATAAGCAAGTCGGGCACTTGCAGAAGACACCTTCAAACCACCAAGTTTATTAATCTCCCGCTTCAAAAACTCAAGCTTACGAGCAATAGTTTTTTGATCCTCCATCTCCGTCCACTGGAACGGTGTGTGGGGTTTGGGAACCATTGGAGAAATTGTGAAACTAATCCGCCCCATCCGACCGGTTTTTTTTGCGTAAGGCAGGAGGATAGAACGCATGTCCTTTGCCATGTCAACTATGGCATCCACATCAGCGGACGTTTCATAGGGTACGCCGATGAGGAAATAAAGGCGCAAATTGAGAATATCCCGCTTCAAAGCCTCCTCAAACACATAATATAGACGTTCGCGTGGAATAGCTTTGTTGACCACTTGCTGCAAGTTTTCACTTGCCACTTCTGGCGCGATGGTAATTGTGCCTTGCTCACTCTCGGCAAGCGCATCGAGCAAGGGGGCTCGCACGGTTTCTGCTCGCAGCGAAGCACAAGAAATTCGGAATCCACGGTCTACCAGACCGGTAGCAATCTCATCAATCTGTGGATGATCGGAAATAGAGGCACCTACTAAACCGATTCGGTCCGTAATTCCTCGCGCCTTTTCAGCCAGCTGAAGTGTGTTTTCAACAGAACGGTGACGTGGCCATCTACGCGCATAGTCAGCCACACAGAAACGGCACTGTCGACCGCAACCTCGAACAATCTCAATTAAGTGGGCATTAGAGAATTCGGTATTAGGGGTGTGAATCTGCGTACAAGTCTCTACATCATCAAGCTTTGCAACAGCGCCGGCATGTATCTTACTCGGAGCAGGCTCCTTGGCTCGTAGCTGTTCAATGGTACCGTCACCATGATAACCAACCTCATAAAACCTGGGCACATAAAGACCAGGAACCCCTACAACATCACGCAACAACTCCTCTTTATCACTCCCAGGTCCGATCCACGCGCTGAAAAGATCCATTAGTCGATGGATAAGATCTTCCGCTTCACCCACAATAAATACATCAACGAAGTCAGCGATGGGCTCCGGATTGTAGGAGACATTGATGCCGCCCGCAACAACCAACGGATGCGCCTCGGTCCGGTCTGCAGCCAGTGGAGGAATGTCTGCCAGTTCCAATGAAAGCGGAATGTTGATATAATCCGACTCAAATGAAACAGAGAATCCAAGCATATCGAATTGATCGATTGGAGTCTGGGTTTCAAATGAGAAAAGTCTCGTCTGGGCTTGGCGGAGTTGCTGTATTACCGGGGTTTGCGGCACGAAAACTCGCTCACAAGAAGTGTCCTCACGTTCATTAAGCAACGTATATATGACTTGGAGGCCGAGGCTTGACATCCCAAGCTCATACGTACCCGGGTAAACCATTCCGAAACGTATCTTCTTGCGAAAATCAAGATGTGGACGCCGTTCCTCTTTCAGCAATTCCGCGTAGATTTGGCGGAGATCCGGTTTGATTTTCCCCACTACTTACTTCTTCTCCCGTGAATTTCGCACACGCAGAAACGCCGGAATGTCCAAAACATCCTCTGGGCTCTCTTCAAACTCCCGCTGCGGAAAATCACGTCGGGCTGGTTCGGGAGCAATTTTCCGCTCATGTGCGGATTCCGCATGTTTTCTGCTTTGCTGCCTTGATGTTTGCAGCGGCTGACGACTAGGACGATTTCGAGATTCAGTGGAAGCAAAACTGTGGCTAAACAAGTCATCAAGGCTGGCCACATCAGTCTGCTTTCCAAAAGCACGATGGTGATCAAAACCAGTCGCAATTACGGTAACACGGAGTGACTCCTGTAATTCCTCATTGTACGCAAGTCCAAATATAACCTGTTCCGTTTCGGAGGCATTTTTAATTACCTCCATGGCTTCCTCTAGTTCCTGCATCGTCATATCAGGTGGACCGATGATATTCACAATAATCCCAGTCGCATCCTCGATTGAACTCTCTTCCAATAATGGGGACGAGATCGCTTCTTGTGCCGCAAGCTCCGCGCGGTTATCCCCCGACGCAGTGCCGATACCCATTAGAGCACCACCTGCATCAGACATAATTGTTCTAACATCGGCAAAGTCAAGGTTAATCTCTCCGGGAACCGTGATAAGATCAGAGATGCTCTGGACACCCTGGTGCAAAATCTGGTCACCCAGACGAAAAGCCATCCGGATGGGAAGCTTTCGATCAATAACATCAATTAAGCGCTGATTGGGAATTACGATGACAGAATCCGCACGCTCGCGGATGTTTTCCAAACCTATTTCCGCCTGATCCGCACGCCGCCTGCCTTCAAACTCAAAAGGACGGGTTACAACAGCAATTGTCAGGGCACCACTCTCTTTTGCAAGCCCAGCGATGACTGGAGCTGCCCCTGTTCCAGTGCCGCCACCCATGCCTGCCGTGACAAAGATCATATCTGCGCCTTCGACAACACCTTGGAGTTTGTCCCTATCCTCTTCAGCAGCCTTTTTTCCAACCTCTGGATCCGCCCCTGCACCGAGCCCGCCCGTCATACCTAGACCAATCGGAATCCTCGTGGCATTTGGGCACGTCTGAAGTGCTTGTTGATCGGTATTAACTACATAGAACTCAACCCCTGCCATGGCTTGCTCAATCATTCGCTTGACGGCATTGCTACCACCACCACCAACCCCTATGACCTTAATTTTTGCAAGCGCTTCAAAGTCCTCCTGTTCAAATTCGATCATAATCAATTTCAGCTACTAATTTAAGAACTCAGTAACCTAATTCCTCCTCGACTTTAGAGCGTAGGCTTAGATCAGAGGCAATCTACCTCTGCATCGCTAATTTCAGATTATAATTTACTTGTCAACTAAAGTCAATGATTTTTTTACAAAATGGAGCTCTAGTACTAGGGCCCACACGCTTTTCGCGCTTTTTGCTTCGTTTTCAGAATTTTCGATGGTGTCATGTATAGCGCCATCACAACTGTCTTGGGGTTCGTACCTTAAAACCCAAGAACCGGCCTTCCCCCGCTCTAGAAGTAGTCTCGAAACCAATCCTTCATACGCTTGAGAACCTGGTCGAACAAATTGTTTCCTTTTATAAACGTTCGTTGAGGTTCTTTGTGGCGTAGCATCGCCCCATAGAGGACAAGACCAACACCCGTTGCATAGATTGGACTATGAACACGATCTGTCAAACCCTTTAGTGGCGTAGGATAACCAACCCGCACTGGGAAAGGGAAATTCTTCTCAGACAACTCAAGAAGTCCATCCAGAAGTGACGTCCCACCGGTTAGCACAACGCCGCCAGGCGTCATAAGCTTGCTCCTAGAAACTTCATGACCGATTAGAGTTAAAACCTCCTCCATTCTGCACTGAATAATCTCGGCAAGATCTCTTCTCTGATGGAAACGTGGCTGTCGCGCACCGCCAACCGTTGACATTTGGATAGTATCGTCAAGATCGACCAAATCAATTAAAGCAGATCCCTTATGAAGCTTTAGCCTATCTGCCTCCTGTGGAGTTATTCTCAAAACCTGAGCGATATCGTTCGTTACATGATCGCCCCCAATAGAAAGCACAGCAGTGTGATGCAGAGCATCGTCTTTGTAGATTACAATGTCGGTAGTACCGCCACCCATGTCAGCAAGAACGACACCAACGTCTCGTTCATCGTGACTAAGCACAGCTTCGGCGGAAGCAATCGGTTCTAGAACAATGTTTTCCACGGACAACCCAGCCTTGAAGACACTATTGAGAAGGTTCTGAGCTGCTGCGACAGCGCCCGTAATGATGTGAACATAGACCTCAAGGCGAACGCCTGACATGCCGACGGGATCCTTTATTCCATCCTGGTTATCGACCGCATAACCTTGTGGAATTACATGCAGAACCTCTCTTTCAACAGGGATTGAGACCGCTTGGGCGGCGCGAATTGCACGATCCACGTCCGGCTGAGTAATTTCATGACCTTCACCCGCCACGGCAACAACGCCGGGGGAGGTTTGTCCACTAATGTGTCCGCCGGCAATACCAACATATGCGGACCCAATTTCCACCCCTGCCATCAATTCGGCAGCCTCAACGGCTTGACGAATGGCGGACGCCGTGAGATCGATATCGACGACAACACCCTTCCTCAGTCCGTCGGAAGGTGCTGTCCCAACGCCAATGATCTCAATCTTTTCCGGGTCATTTTGCCATGTATTCCCAATGATGACGGCAATCTTGCTGGTTCCAATATCCAACCCAACAACAATGTCCTCTCTAGGCATTCATATTCCTCCTCCCCGATAGATAGCACCTTCGAACCTCACATCAAGATAGCCATTCGGGTCGTTTGAGTTTGGTTTTCCCGTGTTGGTAGTATGTATACCCTGTTTCAAAAATAGATCAATATAGCGAAGTCCCAGCCCAATGGAATCGGACGCAAGCCACACCTTAGGCAATTCTTCAAATTGTAGAATGATTTTATGCGGGTGTTTAGCGTCAATCGTTCTCAGACCGGAGGAAATTCCAGTCGCAGCACCCGAAATAGAGTGCAAAACTACCAATCCCAACCGCACAGCATCAGAACGAACACGATCTCCAAGTTCGGGCAGCCGTTGTCTATCAGCAACGATTATTGCAATCGCATCCGAAGCCCGAGGTTCATCGGAATATTCTAACACATATCCCTCCCGATCAACCAGGACAAAACGCACGCCACCACTGAGACGATATCTTAAATACACATATGGTTTCCGCTCAGTCACATGGATGTCAAGGGAACGATTTACGACGCTTTTGGAGATATGCACTTGCTTTACATAGTTCAATTCCTGCTCGAGCCGTCTTTCAATCTCTTGTTCCGAGAAAGTCAATACATTGCTCTCCTGATTTTCTAGTATAGCATAGATTTCGCCATGTGTACAGTAGTAATTTCCAGATAGTGAGACTTTCCGTACGCGGAATAGACTTTTCTTGTCCATTAGCGGAAGCCAAATGGCAATTAGTGGCAGCAAAATGGAAAATATCATGATAAAAGCAAACCAAGGTCTTACTTTTCGTTTGCCCTCAAGAGATGGACGAACTAACTGTGTTCGCTTTTGAAAATGGGCACGGCCTTTGCTTTGTGTAAACTGCATTGAACCCTAATCCCTTCTGGAGGCTGAATCGACCTGCTTTACAGTATTCCGTTGAAGTGTTGCTAGTAAATCTTGTCCCACTTGCGAAATGTCGCCGGCCCCGGCAGTTATTATGATGTCATTTGGTTGAATGATATCCATTAGAATCTCCGAGATTAGATCTTTTTCGGGAACATAAAGCACATTGCGATGCCCATGCGCTCGAATGGCATTCGCCAAATTCTCAGCCGTGACACCTTCTATAGGCGCTTCCCCTGCGCTGTAGATTGAAGTAACGACCAATATGTCAGTCTGAAAAAAAGATTTCGAGAATTCTTCGGCAAGATGCCTCACGCGTTGATAACGATGAGGCTGGAAAACCGCAACGATACGACGTTCGTAGCTTTCGCGCGCCGCCCGGAAAAGAGCTCGCAACTTTGCAGGGTTGTGAGCGTAATCGTCGACGACAATGATGTCTTGCATCTGGCCGACAATTTCGAAGCGGCGATGAATGCCCTCAAAAGATTCCAATGCCTCTCGAATGTAATCGAAAGAAATATCTAACTCAAGCCCCACTCCTATCGCAGCCAGAGAATTGGAGATGTTGTGGTGCCCCGGCATCTTAAGGTGTATTTCCCCCAAAACCTCTCCTTTGAAGCGCACCTGATACCACGAAGTAGGACCTTCGGCACGAATTTGCTCTGCCATCAAGTCTGCGCGAGTTTCGATACCATAAGTCACGTATCGTTTTTCAACCTGCGAAACGAGTCCCTGGATGTTGTCCTGATCTAAACACAACACTGCAGCGCCGAAGAAGGGCACTTTGTTGATGAATTTCAAAAAGGTCTGGCCAATCTCTTCAATGCTGTCGTAATAATCGAGGTGATCGGCATCAACTGAGGTAACGACCGCGACTGTCGGAAAAAATTTCTCGATAGAGCCATAGGCTTCATCTGCTTCAACAACCATTACGTCGCCTTGTCCAATTCGCGCGTGACTTCCCAGACTTACTAGCTTTCCACCGACCACGACCGTTGGATCAAGACTGTCCAGCACAGCGGCAGTCATGGCAGTGGTCGTGGTTTTGCCGTGCGTCCCGCTCACCGCTACGCTAAATTTCATCCGCATTATCTCCGCCAACATCTCAGCGCCGGAAATCACCGGAATTTTACGCACCTGGGAAGCCATGACCTCCGAATTATGCAATGGAATGGCTGGGGATCTGACAACCACATCCGGATTTGAAACCTGTTCGGAGGCATGCCCACAGTGAATTAGGGCACCGATATTCGATAGGTACTCAGTAATTTCCGTACGATTTACGTCTGATCCGGACACCTGAAAACCAAGACTTAGCAAGATTTCAGCGATTCCGCTTAGTCCGGCACCACCGATTCCGATAATGTGCACATGACGCGTCTTTCCAAACATAGGCTCTATGCAAAAAGCATGTAGGCGCAACAAGATTCTTACTATTTCTGTGTGTTACTACTTACACAGTTATTAATTAAGGACAAAATTGACGTCGCAATTTCTTCGCTTGCATGGGGCTTACCCAATTTACGACTGGCATCTGCCATTCGCCCCTGTTTCGTCGAATGCCGTATAATCTCAGAGATTTCCGCGGCAAGAAGTGTGCCCGTCATGAATTGCTGGCTAAGAACTACCGCGCCACCTACATCTGCAACAACTCGGGCATTTAGTTCTTGTTTATTGCCGGCCATAGCTGGCAAGGGAATAAAGACCGCAGGAAGTCCACAAGCCGTAACTTCAGAAACTGTCATGCCACCTGCCCGGCAAACCATCAGATCCGTGATACTATAAATCTCCTCGATTAAATCGAAATAGGGTTCAACAAGATGGTTTAATGGCAAGCACTTGTAAGATTGGGACACATACTTATAATCAACTGCCCCAGTCTGATGCACCAATTGCAGTTGTCGATGGTATGGTACTAACCCACCTAACGCATTGACAACTGCTTGATTGATGGCATGAGACCCCTGGCTGCCACCCATCACAAAGACCGTCTTCAAATTTGCATCCAAACCCAGTTTTTGATAGGTGGCCGCAGCGCGCTCGCATGAAGGAATCTCCGGACGAATTGGATTTCCGGTGACCTTGATGGTACCACCAGGAAGATTCAAAGGAACAGCATCAAAGGCAATGAACGCCTCTTTCGCCCAACGTGCCAAGAGTCGATTTGTCAACCCGGGCACTACGTTTTGCTCCTGTATTACAGTTGGTATACCGAGCCGCGAAGCCGCAAAAAGCACAGGACCAGATACATACCCACCTGTGCCGACGACAACACTTGGACCGAGTTTACTGAGAAGCCCGAGAGATTGAGTAAATCCACGCAAGATTTTCCCAATAGTGGGAAACCAACGCCATGTTAGTTCACGTGGAAAACTCGCTACAGAGGTGGGAAGGAATCGGAATCCATGCTGTGGCACAACAGTTGATTCCAGACAATTTGCTCCACCGATGAAGAAGATCTCAAGCTGGGAATCAAGTGCCATGAGCGCTCGCGCAATCCCGATCGCTGGATAAACATGACCACCCGTGCCACCCCCTGATATCACGATTCTCGCCATGGACGTTCCTTATTATGCGATTGCAGGCGAAATGACTTGGGATTGTTAGAAAGGCAGAGACATGTGGACAGGTTCTATTTAGTGTTTACTTCACGCGATATGTTCAACAAGACGCCGATGCTAATGAGGCTAATCAGCAGAGATGAACCACCATAGCTAATAAAAGGCAATGTAATCCCTTTGGTGGGCAACACACCGACCACGACTCCAATGTTTACAAATGCTTGCAAACCGATTATCATCGTGATTCCAATCGCGAGCAAACCCGCAAACCGATTACTGACCCGCCTTGCAATATAAATACCGCGCCAGATGAGAAGCATGAAGAGGGTAATAACCCCAACGCCCCCAAAGAACCCTAACTCTTCACCCAAGATGGCAAAAATGAAATCCGTGTGGGGATACGGAAGATAAAACAACTTATATATGCTATTTCCAATCCCGGCACCCAACACCCCACCGAGAGCAAGAGAATTCAGAGACAGCGTAACTTGATAATTTCCCGAATACGGTGACTTCAACGACTGCAGAAAATCGTGAAGACGTTCCAATCTATATGGATCGCCTTGAATCGCAATGAAGACAAGGAAACACGCGAAGCTACTCAGCAGGAGCATTTGCCAAAGACGTGCCCCCCCGATGAACAACAAAGTAAGAACCACTGTGCTTAATAATACTGCAGATCCAAAGTCAGGCTGTTGGTACAGAAGCACAAAGGCAAATCCCAGAATGAGGAGACTCGGAAGCATCCCATGTGTAAAGCTATGAATTCTGTCCTGTTTTCGGTAGAGGAAATGACAAACATAGATCACCAAACCCAGCTTGGTTAACTCAACCGGCTGAAATTGCATTCCACCAATGCGCAACCATCGAGAAAATTCACTGCCAGTCGCCGAACGCACGCTATATCCGAGAGGAGAAAAGACAAGCAACAATCCGAAGAGCGAAATAATCAGAATTTTCTTTGCGTGTCGCTCGTAGCATCGGTATGGAACGCGAGAAGCAGCAAGCATGCCAATGAAACCGAGCAAACAGGCAATCAGTTGAACTTCAAGATAACGAAAGCTATTCTCTTCATATAGTTCATAAGCCAGCATGCAACTCGAACTATACACCATCAGGATTCCAATGGCAACTAGGGATAGTGTTAAGAAGAGAAGAACGTGATCGATGCTATTCTTACGTGTATCATTGGGAACTGGGGCCTTTATCCAGCCCATCCATCGCTTCAAGGTGATTCACAGCCTCCTGAAACGCACATCCACGTGCTCTATAATCATCGAACATGTCAAAGCTGGCATTAGCCGGAGATAGAAGCACAACATCGCCCGGAACGGCGTGTGAGTAGGCCATTTCGACAGCTTCGCCCATGTCCGCTACATTCCACGTAACGACGTAGGGTCCAAGGACGTTTCGGATTATTTCTGTATGCGCACCAAGGAGAACCAACCCCTTGACCTTCGTTTTTACAAGATCTATCAAGGGACCATAATCATTTCCCTTATCGTACCCCCCCATTATCAAGATGAGCGGCACTGATAGCGACTCTATTGCAGATTTGACCGCATGCACGTTAGTAGCCTTAGAATCGTCGATGAATTCCACACCACCAACCGTCTTGAGTACGTCGAACGCGTGATCAAGCGCACGATGTTCTTTCGTACGAAATTCGACAATTGCTGAGCGTATCAGTTCAGACGACACTCCGAAAATCTTCGCCACAGCGGCTGCTGCAAGCACGTTGCGAGCGTTGTGCCGACCCGGAAGCGGAATGTCCGAAGCACTACAAATCCAGTGAGGCCTGTCGTCCCACTGCACAACAATATCTTTTGCTCTGTTTACGATCGCCCTGCCATCTTCACTTAGGCGATTTATAGCAGAGACGTCTATATGGGCAGAATGGGAGTTTTCCGAAAACCATACTGCCCGCGCCTGTGTTTCTTTGGCGAAGGAAGAAACCATGGAATCATCACTATTTAATACAATCCAGTCTGCTGGTTTCTGGTTTGTGCAGATTCTGAGTTTGGCGTTTCGATAAGCCTCCATCGTCTCGTGCCGGTCCAGATGATCCGGCGACAGGTTCAACACAACGCTCACCATGGGTCGCAAAGTCTCGGTTGTCTCAAGCTGAAAGCTACTCACCTCCAAAACAACCAAATCCGCTTCCGTAACACCCCCGACATCACTCGAAAATGGAACTCCAATATTGCCGGAAACCCAAACTCTTCGAAAAATCCTGCTCCGTTTTAGTATCTCGCCAATAATGAGGGCAGTTGTTGACTTGCCTTTTGTCCCCGTGATTGCCACAATCGGGGCAGGGCACATACCTACTGCAATTTCGAGCTCTCCAACAATGGGTATGCTTCGCAAACGTGCTTCCTTAAGAATCGGAATGTCCAATGGCACGCCGGGTGAAAGAACGATCAAATCCGCATTCTCGATACACCGACAGTCATGTCCGCCAAGAAAGAATTGAATTGCTCGATTGTTGAGAGCGTCCACCTCAGCTTGGAGTTGATTCGCGGGTTTTGAATCGGTAACACGCACGTTTGCTCCGAGGCTGTCTAGGAGTTTCGACACAGAAACCCCACTGACATGCAGACCGAACACGGTGACTACCTTGTCCTTAAATCGCGCATGATTTAAACTTCGTCCATTACTGGTTGCAGGGCGAGAACCTTCCATGACTATTTCATCTCATCTTCAGTGTGCTCAGGGCCATCAACATCAAAAGGAGCGAGATAATCCAGAAGCGAATCACAACCTTAGACTCATCCCATCCGCTTAGCAAAAAATGGTAATGCAGCGGTGACATTTTGAATATTCGTTTTTTTCGCATCCGATAAGACCAAACCTGGAGAATTACTGAAGCAGCTTCCGCCACGAAGATTCCACCAACAATCACCAACAAAAACTCTTCTCTGATTAGGATAGATACAGTACCAAGCGCCGCACCGAGGGACAATGAACCAGTATCCCCCATGAAGACTCTAGCCGGATGACAATTGTACCATAAGAAACCGAGGCCGGCCCCGATGACTGAAGCACAGAAGACAGTCGTCGCTTCTCCAACGACAGGAAGGTGGACGATATCTAGATAGGTTGCCCACTGCTGATGACTCGTCAGATAACCCAGCATACCAAACGTCGCGGCCACAAAAAGTGTACACCCAATTGCTAAACCATCCATACCATCCGTCAAGTTCACGGCATTGGAAGTACCAACGATGACTACTGTGGCAAACGGAACAAACCAAATACCCAGATCGGGGTGAAGATCCTTGAAAAAGGGTATCATAATGGAAGTTTTCGATGTTAAACCATCGCTTGGAATCGGCCCCCAACGGTAGATGAAATAGGCAATCCCGAACGCTCCGACTGTTTGGAGCGCGATTTTGTGCCAACCACTCAACCCTAAAGACTGTTGTTTGGTAATTTTCTTGTAGTCATCGAGAAAACCAAGTGTACCAAACCACAGCAAACTAAACGTGAGTAGGAGCACATATGGCTGATCCAGTCTTGCCCACAAAAATATTGAGATCAGCACTGATGCTATAATGAGTAATCCCCCCATTGTCGGTGTGCCCGCTTTGCTTTGGTGGGATTTTGGCCCTTCCTCCCTAATCTGCTCGCCAATGCCCAAACGCTTCAAGTGCCGGATGACCAACGGACCGAAGAGGAGTGAGATCAGCAATGCTGTGACAGTCGCATAGATAGATCGGAAACTTATATAACGGAAGACGTTAAATGGTGAAAAGGTATCAATGAGCCGTTCAAAGAAGAGATAGTAAAGCATGGGTGTCAGGAATTATGAGTTACAAGATGTGTTAGATTTTCCGCCGTACTCATCCAGAATTCGTTCTAATCTCATAGCGCGGGATCCTTTGATTAAAACGACATCGCCTGATCGTGAATATTTTCGCAACTCCTGCGCCGCCGCATCTGGTGTTTCGCAAGAGATTGTTTTTTTTGCGCGACCAAGTGCACCACGGACTAGATTAAGGCTGCGCTGACCAACCGAGATGAGCAAATCCACATTTAGCGGAAGATGCTGTCCAGCGCTCAGATGAAGTCGCTCAGAGTCCTTCCCAAGCTCTAGCATGTCCCCGAGCACAGCAATTCGCCTACCACATGTCTGTGTTCTGCGCAGGAAATCCAGCGCATGTTTGAGCGAATCCGGGTTTGAGTTATAGGCATCGTTAATGATGTACAGCCCGTCGCACTCAATTGGCTGCATACGCATGGCAACAGGTTGATAGTTTTCCAAGCCGGTACGAATTTCTTCAGCAGACAGTCCTATCCGTACACCGACAGCCGCGGCGGCAAGCGCATTTGAAATGTTGTGCTCACCAAGGCAAGGGAGGTTTATTCTGCCGGCATCCAGACCATGAACACGGAGCATGAAAGATGGTTTCCCGTGGGAGGTTATTTCTATGTTGCATGCCGAAACATCCGCATCAGCCTGCCAACCGAATGTGATTCTGTGACCACGTACTCGACGCGTAATTTCTTTCGTCATTGAATCGTCAGCGTTCAAAATGGCGCAATCAACATATTCTAGCAGGGAACCTTTCTCTCTAGCAACACCTTCAACGGAACCAAGAAGCTCTAGGTGGCTGTGACCAATATTGGTAATCACACCGACAGTCGGATCTACTATCCGAGACAGACGATCAATCTCACCCGGTTGGTTCGTGCCAATCTCTAGGACTGCAACTTGATCGCTCTTTGCCAATTGCAGCAAGCGCAAAGGAATGCCAATCTGGTTGTTGTAGTTTCCCTTGGATTGGAACACCGAGAATCGTCGGGCCAGTACCGAAGATGTCATATCCTTGGTAGTTGTTTTCCCATTGCTACCGGTGATTGCAATGATTGGGAGATGAAACTTCTGGCGATAGCAATTCGCAATATCCCCCAATGCAGCCAGCGTATCTTTAACCTCAATCAACATTGGAAGTTGTGTCACAATTCTCTTGGACACGACGGCGCCAATGGCCCGAGACCGATGCGCTTCCTCCAGATAATCATGCCCATCGAAGTGCTCCCCAATCAACGCAACAAATAGGTCATCCTCATAAATTGTACGAGAGTCCGTCGAAATCTTCCGTACATTCGTACCCAGCTCACCGCAAATCAGTTTTCCTCGTGTTGTGCGTAAGATTTCTGCGATCGTGAGGTTCATAACAAGCGTTACCTGTGACGTTCAAGAAACTCCGCGGCTATTTCGCGATCGTCAAAACAGATTTTCCGATCACACAGAACCTGATAGCCTTCATGACCTTTTCCGGCAATGGTTACAAGATCTCCCGCTTGGGCCATCCGAATCGCGTGACCTATTGCCTCGCGGCGATCTGGAACAAGATCATAGCTTGTCCCTTCTGGCAAACCCGCGAGAATGTCGCCGAAGATTCGATCCGGATCTTCCGTACGCGGATTATCCGAGGTTACTACGCTGTAATCGGCGAGGATTGCAGAAATTTTACCCATTTTCGGACGTTTGGCACGATCTCGATCGCCTCCACAGCCAAACACGCTAATTAAGCGTCCGGTGGAAATCTTCCGTGCAGCCATCAAAAGGTTCTCAAGTCCATGAGGTGTATGTGCATAATCGACAACAACAGAAAAATCTTGCCCCCGATCTACCAACTCAAATCGCCCAGGCACAATTGCGTTTCCAAGCCCAATTATAATCTCCTCAGGCGAGCAACCGTGATGCAGAGCCACTCCGACCGCACAAAGCGCATTATACAGATTGTAATGCCCCAGTAGGCGCAATCTTGCTCGAATGTCTCCTTGCGGAGTACTCACTGTAAACGCAAGTCCTTTGAGCGTTGATTCAACATCTCGAGCTGTAAGATCTGCCGATTTTTCGATGCCATAGGTGCAAATCGGAGCCGCTGTTTTCTGGCGAATTACATCTGATGCCGGATCATCCGCATTGAGGAGCGCTAAACCATTTACGCGACAAATCTGATGGAAAAGCATGATTTTAGCATCTAGGTATTCCTCCATGGTTTTATGATAGTCAAGATGATCTTGCGTCAGATTAGTGAAAGCAGCAGTTTCAAATGTCAACCCCGCTAACCTTCTTTGCGCTAATCCTTGCGAAGACGTTTCCATTATAACGCACTTCAAACCCGCATCAGCGATTTGGCAAAAGAGGCCATGAAGTGTCAGTGCATCAGGTGTTGTTGTGACAGCTGGCATTGACACATTACCGTAACGATGTCCGACAGTGCCCATAATCGCCGATTGTCGACCTGCCGCCTTGAAAATCGAGTGAACGAGATATGCCGTTGACGTCTTACCATTCGTACCTGTAACACCAATTAGCTTTAGCTTTTCATGAATTCTATTGTGCCAATTGGCAGCGATTAATGACAGAGCGAGTCGAGCGTCTGCAGTCTCAATGTACGCTGAATCGGCGGAAATGGCCCCAGCAAGCAGACGCTCTCCAACAATTGCAACGGCCCCCTTTTGCAATGCTTGTGAGATAAAATTATGACCGTCAACGGTAACACCCGCATAGCAGACGAAAAGGTAACCCGGCTTGACATCTCGATGATCGTTCGTAACCGCAAGAATCTCGCGGTTATCTGCCCCACACATCGAGACAATATCTACACCCTTAAGCAGGCATCGAAGATTCATCTTATCTCCGGCCTCATCAGCGATTTACCATCGGTAGTTGGGCAAATAGATCCGTCTGATTGAGGTAACTCATTGTTTGATGCGCTATCTTTCGAAAGATAGGAGCGGTAACCCTACTACTCAAAGCGCCTCCCGCCGGTTCGTCGACAACAACAATAATGGAAATTTTCGGGTCTTCCGCGGGCAAGAAGCCTGCGAAAGTTGTAACCACCTTGCCTTTGACGTATCCTAAACGTGCCTTCGCCTTCTGAGCAGTCCCAGTTTTACCCGCCACACGGTATCCGTCAACGCGAGCAGTTTGCCCGGCACCGCTCTCCGTTACTTTAACGAGCATTTGTTTTACCTGTGCGGCAGATTCAGATGAAATAATACGATGGCTTCCTTCCCTGCGTGCGTGTTCAATTGACTGACCGTTTCTTCCGTGGATGTTCTTGGTGATATACGGCTCTAGCAGGATCCCATTTGTGGCAATGACATTAATCGCATTCAACATCTGAATCGGTGTCACCGAAATACCCTGTCCAAAAGGAACAGAACTTGCGGAATAACCATCCCACCGGTCGAAGCCCCTCAGGCTGCCACGCTTTTCGTATGGCAGATCAATGCCTGTCTTCCTTCCGAACCCGAATCGATGCGTATATTCTTCCAACTGCACCTTGCTGAGACGCGACGCAATTTTCACAACACCGATATTACTAGATTTTTCGATAATATCGCTCAGCGTAAGCCAACCATTCGGCTTAACATCATGAATCGTGTGACCATTTGGAAGGCGATATTCGCCCGCTTCACAGTATTCAATAGAAGTTGGGGTCGCAACTTTTTCATTCAGTGCAGCTGCGGCGACAACAATCTTAAACACAGAACCAGGCTCATACTGCATCCAGATTGCATGATTGCGTTTCGTTGATTCTCGGCTGGCTGAATAATCGTTCAGATTATAGTTCGGGTAATTCGCCAGGGCCAGAATCTCACCCGTCTTCGAATGCATTACGACTACGGTTCCTTTTTCTGCCCGCCATGTTTTACATGCAGAGGACAATTCCCTTTCCGCAATGAACTGGATATTTTCGTCAATGGTTAACACGACATCACTACCATATCCAGGCATGGCCTCATAGACTGCCGGAGGACTAATAGGACGCTTCTTTCCATCAGTGTAAACCAGCAGCTTTTCAGGCATTTCTGATCCCTCAGACCCCGAGCGTTCGCCTCTCCCAAGCAGATGGGGATTGTGCTGATGCTCAATCCCTTCCATCCCTTCGTTCGCAAAGTTCGTATAACCAATTACGTGACAGGCACGGTCATCCTTTGGGTAAAATCTTCGTCCGTGAATCTGATATCCTAAACCGCGAACCTGTCTTGTAATACGTTGAATATCCGCTAAGCGATCGTAACCTAAATTCCGAGCCAACCAGACAAATCGACGTTGTTTCTTCTCCAGTAACGTCATAATTCGAGATTCTGATACGCCCAACAGCAGGGAAAGTTGACCCGCGATTTTCCGCGGCTCCGTATTCAGAAATTTTGGGTCAGCGTACACCGAAACAAGATCGCGATTGAGTGCAAGTATATTATGGTGACGATCAAGAATCTTGCCTCTCTTGGCCCGACCTGATATTTGAATCCGGCGCTCATCTTCAGATCGTTTGCACAATACTTCGCTATGTAGGAATTGAACTAAAAACAGTCGCCCAATCAGTACGCCGAAAGCTAGCTGTAGAGCAATAAGCAATATAGTAATCCGCGAGGTGGATATCCGTGGCAATTTTGTTCGAGCTTCATCAGATTCAGAGCCAGTGCTTGAGAACTTTGCTTTGTAGAGATTAGGGTTCAGAGTCCCACACATGACTGGTCTGGTAGTCTGACTGTGCTTCTTCTTTACAAATCGGTTTTTCAATTTTCTGAATCCTCTCCGTTATTGACCATTGGTTCCCACAAATTTCGAACTGGATGGGACGTCTGAACCATGTACAACTCCTGTGCAATTTCGTGAATACGCTCGGCAGATGTCAATCTAGATTCCTCCAATTCTAGCTTATGAATCTCATCAACTAATCGATTTTTTTGTTGTTCAATATCCTCGCGAATCTGCAACGCAATTCTATTTTGTTCCGAAGACAACCAAGCGTTTACAAACGAGATGCATATATAACAAAATAAAATGACATATGCAAGACGGGGCAGTTTTCTCGATGGTCGGAATGTTTGATGTTTCATATAATCAAATTGACCTGTGGGCTTATGAGGTACAGCACTGTGGCCATTTTTTATCTCGATCTTACATTTCCGTCGCCGGACGCGTAGAGAGCTCTAATCAAAAACGCTTGGTTTCCGTGTTAAGATTCAGAGATCTTTACTGCCACACGCAATTTCGCGCTTCGGGATCGCGGGTTTCTTTGAACTTCCTCCGGCGTTGGTGTTATCGGACGTTTAGTTAATGGTTTAAGAGAAGGAACATGCCGACAAACACAGGTGGGAATTTTCGGTGGACAGATGCATTGACGAGATAAATCGCGAAATCGCCGCTTGACGATACGATCTTCGAGCGAATGGAAGGAGATAACACAGATGCGCCCACCCAATTTAAGAGCGGAAACAGCAGTATCCAATCCTGTTGCGAGGTTTTCCAATTCATTGTTGACATAAATCCGTAGCGCTTGAAAAACTTTTGTGGCAGGGTGGATGCGTGAACTGTAACTATTTTGCCTATGGGGAATCGCCTGCTCGACGATTTCCGCAAGGAGACGCGTCGTGGTAATGCGCTTCTTCCTTCGAGCTTGACCAATCCGTTGCGCAATTCTTTTTGCCCAACGCTCTTCGCCAAATTTTGTGAAAATATCTGTCAGCTCGTGCTCACAAGCCCCATTCACGACTTGTGCGGCAGAGAGAGATTGCTGCTTATCCATGCGCATATCCAACCGCCCTTCGCGAGCAAAACTAAACCCTCTTGACGCGGTGTCCAATTGCAAAGATGAAACCCCTAAATCAAGCAAAACCCCGTCAACTTTGGAAAACGAATTTTCGGCTAGAATCCGATATAAAGATGCGAAATTACCCTGAATTAGTGCACATCGACAGCGATAGTCATACAAAGTCTCTTTTGCCACCGCGAGCGCTTCTGCATCTCGATCAATTCCGATAAGCCGTCCACCTGGCGTCGACGCCTCGAGAATCGCGCTAGCGTGCCCACCAAGACCGACCGTTCCATCTAGGTAGACTGCTCCCATCTTTGTAGGCTGCAAAAAACCGACGACTTGATTCACCAAAACCGGTCTGTGTACTACTTTCATCTAGCACAAAATCTCCCTTTATCGCCTGCCGCAAAACTCGGCCCATCGAATCATTAATGTAATTTCGTAGAAACCGCTCTCTCGAGTTAGCACTCCAGGACTTAAATCGGTGGATTTCGAAAGTCTCCACCATCAAGAGTATTATAGCATACGCGCACATCGTGTCATCAAGCGAAAATTAATTCACCACGTGCTCTAAAATCAAACACATAAGGGACTAACGAGATTTTGGACCACAGAGTGCACAATTTATGATAAGCTGAATACAATGCGAAAAATATCACTTTACAATTGCGCAGTTTTGAGTTAGACTTAGTGGTCTTGGGAGGGTGACTATTATGGCCGAAACTCGTAATCTCGGCAGACGCATCGAGCTTGTACCAATGGACCCGCATTTTCACAACATCACGGTTGCTCTGTATTGTCAGCAACGCAGCGAAGGACCAGTGTTTGTGGTTCATACCTACAGCCACGTTGACGCCGCAAATGAACGCATTGCTTCCATAGTCGAAGGGATGCTGGTACTGGGTGGGATGGAGATAACAACAGACGGGTGTCTCCGGTTTCCGTGCGGCACAGACCACGAACTCGCCTGTAAACGGGTTTTTCTGGAAGCCTGCAAACTCGAACTAAATCACGCAATTAAACCACGTCCTTTGAGCATTCTAGATAAAAAATCTGGGCTAAACGTCACAATTTTGAATGTCGGAACTGGAGCATATCAAGTTAGGGCAGAGGGTGACGCCAGAAACAAGGACAGACGTATATCCGCAATTGCCGGCGGTTTGATTAAGCTGGCTCGTATGGTGGACGAAAGCACGGACCGAATCTCTTTTCCCTGCGGACATTCCCACGACGCAATGGTTGGTTTGTTACTAATCCGCGCACCAAATGTGAGGGCTGCCATTCGTGAGCAAGAAATGACAGCTTCGCGCGGCGTTCTCTCGGCGCCAAGTCAACAGGAATGATTTCCCGCAGAAAAATTGGGCACTTCACCGCAAGTGAGGAGAAAGATTATGGAAAATAACAATGTTGGTCCAATGAACAGTCGCGAGCGTGTTTTGGCAGCACTAGGTCGAGACCCGGTGGATCGAACACCAGTGTGCAATCCTACTTCTGTTGCCACAGTGGAACTCATGGACCTTGTTGATGCGCCATTCCCGCAAGCCAATCGCGAACCAGAATTAATGGCTCGGTTGGCCGCCACTGGATACACTGAGTTAGGATTCGACACCATTATGCCAGTGTTCTCGATTATTCAGGAATCAGCTGCTCTGGGCTGCAAAATTCAATGGGAACAGAAGGACAATTGGCCAACGGTAAAAATGCGTGAACCAATCTGGGAAGATGTGAATGACATCAGAGTTCCCTCAGACCTTATAACCCATCCAGACACCAAGTGCGTACTAGACGCAATTCGGATTCTCAAGAAGGAATATGGTGATGAGGTCGCTATAATTGGCAAAACAATGGGACCTTGGTCTCTAGGGTACCACTGCTTCGGCGTCGAACCTTTCCTTCTAATGTCGTTAGATGATCCGGAAAAGACTAAACTTGCCCTAGACCGTATGAAGGAAATAACCGTGCAGTTTGGGGTGGCTCAGATCGATGCCGGAGCAGATGCGCTGACTCTACCAGACCACGCCACTGGTGATTTAGTCAGTGGGGATTATTATAAACGCTACCTGCGGGATCTACACATTGAATTTGTCGATCGTATTCCTATCCCACTAATTCTCCATATCTGCGGACGAACGGTGGACCGTATGGATTATATCGCTCAAACGGGAATGGCCGCATTCCATTACGATTCCAAGAACAAGCCCGCTGAATCGATTGACGCTGTAAAAAATCGAATTGCTCTTGTGGGAAACATTAATAATCCTGAAACGCTTTTTGCGAAAGAACCTGAGGACGTTCGCCAGGAAGTCTATCGCAATCTCGAAGCACGCGTTCAGCTCGTGGGACCTGAGTGTGCAATCCCACTTCAAACTGCCATCGAGAACCTCAAAGAAATTCCCAAGGCTGTGCAGGATTGGCACAAGGAGCAGGCGGCGTGAACTAATTCCGTGTGATTTCCAATAGCTTATGTGAACTATGCTATTGTGCGAATCACACTCAAATTTTCCAAAAAGGACAACAGATGAAACGAGAACACGCGGTGTTTTCCTTGGTTGTCTTTTGCAACATGCTCGTTTTCATTGCCTGTACAAACGAAAGAACCGCCCGCGAAAAACAAATCGCTTATTTCTTTCCAACGGCAAACCGTTTCGTTCTGAAAACTCCCACATTGTCAACAGAGCACATCACCTCCCTCGAGAGTACGCTTGGAAAGAAACTTCGGACCGACGATCTGACACCAACCTTTCATATTGCAACGGCAAAAAACGGGCAGCCATTGGGCACGGTCCTGTTCCTTGAAATAGGCATGCCTCATGGCATACTTAGTGGCGGCATTGGCCTAAACATGCAGGGAAAGATTGTCGGAATAAACATTTATAAACTCAATATTCCCAAGGGCGAATTCCTCGTCCAATTCGTCGGCAAAAACATTGAAGATGCATTTGAAGTAGGCGCCGATGTAATAGCAATCCCTGGACAAAAGAAACTCTCTCAAGCAATTGCGAATTTTGCTAAGAAGGGGCTTGTTCTGACGCATACTCTATTCCCTAAAAAGACCGAAGCTGTCCGTATTGACACGGGCAGAAGATACACCATTTCACAATTAACGAAAGCCGTCATAGGCCACTTGAATGGCGTTGTGACAATTGACGTCTACTACTCTCGAGCCCCCACGCAATTTGCTGAAAGACGCCGTAAAATATGGGATCTGCTTAAGGAATACAGGGCTTTTTCAAACAATTTACAAATGCGTATGGTTGATCCGATAGACCTTGATGCGGCTGAAAAAGAGGCATTGACCTCTCGGGGTATTACCGAACTGCAGGTGAAGGCCTTCCACGGATACAATAATGAGGTTGCAAATATCTACATGAGCGTTGTAGTCGCATACGATGGTAGGGAGGAGATTCTTCCTATAATTGAAGACACAAACACCTTTGAACATAATTTGACTTCCGCGATCTTGAAACTAACAGCCGATGAGGTCTCAGAGTCGCCACCTGCGGAAGCGGTTGAACCAGAAACCTTGATTGAGCTCATGGACATGATGAAAGAGCCTTACGACATTCTCCGCGAATATTTTCAGACGCGCAGAACCAGACATGCTGCACTCAACTCCGCAAAAACTCTGGCCAGATATATAAAGTTCGTCGACTATTTTGAGCCACCCATCAATGCCGATCAAACAGAAGAATACGCCTATTTCCAAAAACAGGTAGCTACAGCGCTCCACCAATTGATAAGTGCCCTGGAATCGGAAGGACATTCCGACAATGCCACACAACGCTGGGAAGAGCTCTTGGACTGGGTCGATAAAGCGCACCTGCGTTTCAGCATACACGAAGTTGACTTGGACGAAGATTTGAATTAAAGGCCGCACCACTTTCTATGACAGGGGGAATCAAGCATGGATTGCAGCCCAGAAAATAAGCACATTGGACGACGCTCCTTCTGCACTATAGGCCTTCTCCTTGTCAATGGGCTAATCAGTTTGGCTATGGCAGTTCCGTTAATTGGTTTTATAATCGCACCAATCTTTAAGAACACGCACCAGAAATTTGTGGTTTTAGGGATTGTAGATCTGCTGAAGGGAAGCCGCCACAAAAAAATCAATTATACATTCGAAGCTCAAGATGGATGGATCCGGAGTAACAAAAAGCGCTCAGTTTATGTAACAGATCGCGGCCACGGAAATTTCGTCGTATTCTCGCGATCGTGCTCTCATCTCAACTGTCTCGTTCGCTGGGAAACATCAAGAGAACGCTTCATCTGTCCCTGCCATGGAGGAATTTTTGATGAGGAGGGCAACGTGCTGAGAGGGCCACCCCAGCGCCCATTGGAAAGACTACAGACAAAAATCACAAACGGGGTCCTCTATGTCAAGGAGAGTTAGTGTTTGAAGGGTGTAATTGCTGCATTTCTCAGAGAACGTCTTCCTGTGCATGCGCTAGAATCCCACATGAAAAAGCCGGTGCCAAAAAACATTAGTTGGCTCTTTTCCTTAGGGAGTATGGCACTTTTTCTGTTAATTCTTCAAGCCGTAACCGGGGCGTTTTTAGCAACCTACTACGCCCCATCTCCGGACCATGCCTATGACTCCATAACTCATATAACCAAGGAAGTTCCTTTTGGCGATTTTGTCCGGGGCCTACATCACTGGGGATCGAGTGCGATCGTAATTGTCGTATTCTTGCATCTTCTGCGCATCGTGATTTACGACTCATACAAATCCCCACGAGAGTTGACATGGATAATCGGGGTTCTATTGTTGTTAGTCATCTTATCGTTTGGATTTACTGGTTACCTGTTGCCATGGGATCAGAAAGCCTACTGGGCAACTGTAGTAGGCACCGAAATCGCAAGTGCCCCGCCAATTGTTGGTGATGCTATTGGCAAAATTCTTAAAGGGGGAGAAGACGTAGGTGCGGTTACTCTGACCCGTTTCTATGCGGTCCACACTATTTGGCTCCCCTGGCTCGTTTTCGCACTGGTCGGTTTGCATGTGTTCTTGGTACGCTACCTGGGTTCGTCGGGACCTCCTCAAAACAGCACCAAAGAAAATCAAGAAGGCAGGCAGTTCTATCCCAACCAGCTGTTTGAGGATTCGATAGCAATTCTTATTCTCTTTATTACCCTCTCGGCAATCACCCTGTTTGTACCCGTTCCTACAGAAGAAATTGCGAATCCCACCGATGCAACCTATGACCCTCGGCCTGAATGGTATTTCCTTTTCTTATTTCAATTGCTAAAGTACTTCGAAGGAAAATTCGAAATAGTGGGTACTTTTGTCATCCCCACCGTAGCAATTGCTCTTCTCTTCTCTCTTCCATTTCTGGATCGCAGAAAAAGGCTTCCACTTCGACAACGTCCGTTTGCTCTTGTCGGCATCAGCGTGGCAGTTGTGGCGCTCGTCGGACTCACATTTCTCGGAATGCGTTCTCCCAAGCTGGGATCTACTGATAGCGTCATGTCCCCAACTGACAAATTGGACGAACCCACCTCAACTCTTGGTGAGGTATTTGACTTTGGTTCAAAAGGAATCCTAGAACTATCTCATGAGGACGTCTTTGATTTCGATTTAGAAGAAGAAACAGTAGAAACCACTTTGGTTGAGTGAGGGTTTCCGACAAACAATCTTCCATGCCAAGATTACAACTGACACTAAATTGTCCCAACAACATGTCGACTCAGCGATAGGTTGAATCCGGTGATTGTCAGCATCCGTTCTATCCTATGGATTCGTACAACTACTGACCAGTATATTGACGAGCCCAAATTTGCCCGATGCTCCCCCCAAACAGCTTCGCTAATCCTCCGGTCAGCGACAACAATCGTGTGCCCCGGCCAACATCAAGCCAGCAAGAATTCTTTAAGTCTCCCTTCAGCAAGTCAAGTCATTCTAGATTTCTGTTACGGCACAGCGGATTTTTTGTCTTAAATGTGAGCATCTGCGTTGCCAAAATCTAAATACTGTCGCTTGAATCTAAGGAGTCTGCCATTGTAACCTCTAGAGTGCACCTTTCGTTGAGAGCACACCGCTAACCCGTTTATCAATCCCTGTGGCGCTGTCAAGTGCTTTCGCAACCGCCTTGAAAATGGCTTCAATAACGTGATGGCGATTGGTCCCGGACGGAACATTGATGTGAAGTGTTGTCCCGCTATGATTAGCAAACCCATGAAAGAACTCTTCCACCAGTTCAACATCGAAAGTTCCCACCTTGCCACTACCAAGCGGGGTATCGTAGTGAAAATAGGGGCGACCACATAGATCGAGATCGACTCGCGCAAGCGCCTCGTACATTGGCACGACAGAATTTCCGAATCGACAGATTCCGACTTTGTCACCCACTGCCCGAATAAATGCTTCTCCCAAACAAATACCGACGTCCTCCACCGTATGATGATCGTCTATATGGAGATCTCCGGTCGCAGTGACCGTGAGATCGAAAAATCCATGTTTGGCAAAGAGCTCAAGCATGTGGTCTAAGAACCCAACTCCAGTCTTGATCTCAGATCTGCCAGTTCCATCGATGTTCAATCTTACTTCGATATGTGTTTCTCGAGTGTCACGCGTGATTTCAGCTTCCCGTTTCACAATAGACCTTCCTCACAAATGTAGTGAAAAATGGATTTCTTTTCCCAGGCACACAGTTTAGCATAATGCCGCAAAGCATTCAAGCCCAAATCACTACCCCCGGGTTGTAACACAGATTGGCATGTGATATAATTATTTCGGTGGAGACCCGCTAACGAAAAAACGGCGAAAATGAACTTAAAACAAGCTAACGAGTATCTCATTACTGGCACAAGCATGCTGACAATCACGAAACAGGGCACTCGAAAGAATGTGGATTCAATGGAAAACTGTCAGACTGGGACACGTCTGCTCATGTGGCCGCTAATCGCAATCTGGTTGGTTGCATTCGGAATGTTCATGTTAGAAGCCACGGCGCAGGCGCGGAGACTCCAACACCCTCGCATGGTGCCCACAACACAACGGCAAGAAAAGAGGATGAAGGCTGCAACGTCGGACATTGGTGAAAATCTCGTCAAGATTGCCCGACGAGCGAGCAAACAGGCCCAACACTTGATGGTAGACATCGTTTTTGTCATTGATGGCAACCGGGACATGACGAGGGAAGTCACTGTGATTCAGAAACATCTTGTCGACATGGCGGGTGTTTTTGAAGGCGAAATGATTGACTATCGGTTCGCTCAGACGTCATTTCAGAGAGCCAACAGTGGTCAAACGATCGATGTCCAACCATTCAGCAGCGATCTCATTGGTATTCAGGAGTGGTTCCGCCAATTGAAACTCTCGCTCAGAAAAGCGAACCCTGGTTACGGCCTCGATGCAATTGTCCAGACTCTGCGAGAAACCAATTTCCGTTCCAGCGCATCGAAATCTCTATTGGTAGTAGGAAAATCGCCCTTACAAACGGCCTGGACGGTGGAAAACGCCACAGATAGAATAGTCGAAGAAATTCTAAATGGTTGTAATGAGAACGATGTTCACATCAACATCATTGGGACAGGAGATCGAATCCACGCACAATTAACGGGTGGAACTGGCGGAAAATGGTATCCTATTTCTGGAAAAAGCGCTGCGCATCATGTTAAATATTTCGATCCGAGCGACCTAGACAAATCTGCCCTAAAGATTGAGGGTGTTTTCAGACTGACCGCACAGCATATCGTCAACACCGTAAGGCAACCAATGGATATTGTATTCCTATTCGATTCAAGTCGGAGCATGGAAACCAAAGTTGATAAAATGTGCAGTGGGATCGATAAAATGGTGGATCTCTTGAACGCCGCAGCGCTCGATTACCGATTTGGAATCATTCGTTTTTGGGCGGCAAGCGGTGGAGGCGAAAGCGTCATTACATTGACTCGCCCCCCCCTGAGTGAGAGTCAAATTAAACAGTTCTTTCGATTGCCCAAGCACGGAGACGAACATCTTCTTGATGCGGTGATGAAAGGAGTACCAAAACTGAAGACACCTAGGGCTCGCAAGCTTGTCCTAGTAGTTGTCACTGATGAACCGACAAGCCACCGCTCAAAAAAGGGATACACTGTCGAAAAAGCGATTGCTGTTTGCCGACATGCCGGAGCCCAGGTTAACGTCATCGGAGGGACTTCAATGGGCAACGATGCATTTCGGAATCAGACCGATTCCGTTGCGTTTCAGCAGAAGGTTACGGAGCTAACAAACGGCACGTACTATGTTATGCCTGATTCTGTCGTCGGCAGCGAAAGGCATTAATGGCAAATTTGCCAAATCTACTGAGAAAGATAGAGCAACACATCTCAGTTTTCCAAAGCCTCTTCAATCTCCCTAGCATACATTGCAATAAGCGCGAAGCATGTTGTTTGCAAATTTCCAACTGGGTTTCGCAATTCGATTGGTGTGGCGCTAACAAAGCTGCCGTCTTCTTGTTGAATTTTCGTCAGGTATCGGAGTATAACACGATTGGTATTTAACGGATCCTTTCCTGCCGCGAGGGCCATCACAGCGTAGGCGGAAATCTCGGGGTCGCTTTTGTCCCCTTTTTTCGTGCCAAAGCCTCCGTCCTTGTTTTGCATCTGCTTCAACCATGCAATCTGGGCGTCGATGTCGTAGACCAGTGCTAACCCTTGTAAAACCCAGGAAGTTACAAGCACGTTAGAACGCCCCCCACGTGCTATGGACCATCCCCCGTCCACGTTAACCTGTTCAGCAAGCCAATCGGCTCCTTTGGAAACAGGCATGAAGTTTGCTCGGAACCCCAATCGCTTAAGACCAGCAAGTACCACTGCAGTATATAGTGGATTTCCAGGTGCATGCATCTCCCGACCCCAGCTTCCATTCCCGTTCTGAGCCGCCTTAATCCACCTCAAGCCTCTGAATCTCGCTTCTGAATCGGTCTCCGCCTGTGTAAGCGCAATTAGAGCGAAGATTGTATGTGCCACATTAGCATTCCAGCTACCGTCCTCTTCCTGATGATTCGTCAGATGACTCACGCCTCTCCGCACAACACTCGAACCCGTTCCCCATCCCTTGAACATTAACGCTTGCATTGCAAAAGAGGTAACCTCGACGTCACTCTGCCCTCCACGCACCAGAGGCCAACCACCATCTATGTTCTGAGACTCGAGAATATAGGATTCGGCACCCTCGATTGTGTCGTATAGAGCTTTAGCCCCTATTTGTTCTTGAGGGAGAACAACCACGGCTATCAGCGAAACAACCCAGAACACAGAAACAGATTGGTAACGGTCCATTTCCCTATTCTCCTTATCCGGCTAGCAACTCTTTCACACTTCCCAATAGGGAGAGGATATCAATAATTGAAAATCTTTATGGCTCAAGTTGTTCATCGATTAAGCAAAACGTCTTTCCTACTGCGTTTTTATCAATCAGACCTAACGGCTGAATCAGACGTATTCGCCCCAGCCAATCAACAAGAACGGCTATACAGCTACCGCGGCGAATGCCATATAGCGATGAAACCTTGCCATCCCAATCAAGAAGAATGCGCGGAAAAACAGCAACATCGCCACGAAGGTTCTCCTTAATCTTTGCCTTCAAAAACCATTTCGCAAACACCGGTAAGCCTGAAGCATCCAGGAGCAAAAATATCTGCGTCTGTTCGGCATAACGATTCTTGAAAAGCACAAGCCATTGCCCTTTCTGATTCATTCCCTCTTTGTCACACCCCAAAAGCAATACAACTTGTCCCCGAAATTCGCTTAGATTAACTTCTACATCATATTGATCCGCAAGTGTAAAATCAGGTGCAATTGTGCCAGGAGTAGGGACGACGATTGGCACAACTCCACAAGATAGGAGTAGAGGGAGATACAACCAAACGAAGCATAACCCGCCATGAATCTCACGAGAACGCACTCTTGCAAACGTACGATACGCCATTTGCAATCGACAGTACCAATCAGGGATAAATTTTTCTTTTAACCATCCGATTGCTCTTAATCCTTTTCGTATTGAAGGTTCTCTTGCTAGTACTTTTGCCATGGCACGCTTTTAAACACGAGCATACTATATGGATAAATCCAATAGACTATCCATATAGTATACTCAAAGGAAACAATCAACAGGCGATAAGCGAATGCGAGTTCCGAAGCTAGTTTGCTGATATCAATAATACAGGGAAAAAGGCTTAAAACAAAATGCACTTAAGTACATGCTCATTCGGCATGTCCACTAAAGAGTCCTAGCACTTCCGTCTTTACATTCATTTTCTTCCTTTAGCGCGTCTTCATAATCTCTCCAATAATCGATGTCTTTCAGAACACGATTTGTGTGCATCTCAACGTAGTGGATATCCTCCAGGTAAGTTCTAAATAACGATCTAATTCCACCGCTCTCGACATCAAGAGCAAGGACATCAGCGATGTAGCTTCTATCAAAAATAACTGGATGTCCGCGACGATAGTTATGACTCGGCAGAACAATTCCTTTATCCACTTCCTGGTAGGCCTCAACGACTAGATTAATCAAGTCCAGTGTAATTAAGGGCTGATCGACAAGCATTAGCGCGAACGCAGTGGCATTTCGAGGAAGTGCTCTCGCACCGCACTGCACGGAAGTCAACATCCCGCCCTGGTAATCCGGATTAAACACAACTTTGACAGGTTTATGCTGTATCTTAGCCCGCACCTTATCCACTTCATGTCCGAGAACAACTATTACCTCACTGAGCTTCGATCCAAGCATGTTGTCGACGACAGTTTCAATGACTGTGCTATTGCCGAAGCGCAGAAGTTGCTTTGGCTCTCCCATGCGAGTGGATAATCCCGCCGCAAGAACAATACCCGGAATCTGACTAACTGTTGTTCCCATAGACACCACCAGTTCTTAAATTCTTAGGTAAAATCGCTTTCACGGAGATCGTTTCTACACCTCACCGCATAACTCCCAAAAATCCAATAATCTTATTCTCTGGTCCAGACAGCAATGTAGAATCGTATTTTTCTCATTAATCTCAAACCACCGGCACCACCAGCCGAACCACTAACGATTAGTCATTATCCTCTAGTTATCACGTGTTTTCTTCGGTCGCCCCTCGAAATGGGTTTTGAAACGGGAAAATCCGGGAAATTTTCCCATCCTGGTCACCTGAGCCAGATACGTGCCTTCCGTGCAAAACACAACCTTTTCGGGACTGCAAATCCGAGTATACCACAAGAATCCATCGTTTTGCACAAAATTTGCGTCTCATGGTTGTGCGAAGGAGCACGCCATGATATATTCGATTGCCACGCACGACATTACCTCCCTTTGAAGACACCGAACAATTCGAAGTCCGTCTTGCCTGAAGGCCGGATCTAAAACATTTGCACCCATGATTCACTCTATTTTTCACTTGACACAACTACATTTTCTTGTTAGGTTGGTTGATGATTTACGTAACATGCACAGTTGAAACTAAGCTATTTTCCAACAATGGGGCGAAGGAACACCGATGCCAGACTATAGGACAGTTGCAAAGACTTCTGACATTCGAGTAGGTCATGGAAAAGCATTTCGGATTAAAGAACGACGCATTGCGATCTTCAACGATGGGGGTAATTTTTGTGCCATGAGCAACGTCTGCCCTCATGCGATGGGACCTCTCGCAAGGGGACGCGTTAGAAATGGTACAGTTATATGCCCAGTCCATGGCTACGCCTACAACACGAGGACAGGCATATGTGAAACCGATTCACGGTTGCATGTCCAGACCTATGAGGTCGTGGTCGAGGATGACGACGTTAAAATTCTGAGTTGAGTTCAACCAGCATTAAGCTGGAACAAGGGAGCGAACCGTGAGACAATTCCAATTGTTCCCAAAGCCATGAGGATTGAAACTTCTCGAATAATAGTGCGTCGCCTCATTCACCCATCTCGTCAGTCAATCGGTCAGCGCAGACCATGATACTTGATGGAAAATCGCGCACAAAAACACACTCTTCCCTAGAACAACGGGTCTGTGCTTAGCATGACAGACACCCATAAACCGCTCCACCATTTCTAAGCTGCTTCTTAACCCTAACACCTGTGATAAGAAGCAGCTTAGAAAGCGTCTGCCACATCAAGAAGGTTCGGAAACAAAGGACGTTTTCACCTTGTTCACACTCCAACATCTGACGTTTATAATCTAACCGGCGAATGATGAAACGCGATCCTGTATTCATCGTAATCTTTTGTGCACTTGTTTTGATTGGTTATCGGCCAACAAACGCAGAACCAAAAGACACAACCACTTGGTGGTTGCTTGCAGATGCAGATTCTAATTATCACTCGGAAGCCAACTTCGATGCGCTGATAAAGCTGTTGGTGGAGAGAGCGGGAGTCCCTTCGAATCAGATACAACGAATTCAAGGAGAAGGATGCAGTCCAAAGAATATTCAAAACGCAATTCGAAATCTGGCTCATCGCATGAGAGCAGTCGATCGATTAATCTTTTTTTTTCAAGGGGGAGTAACCAAGAAGAAACGTTCGAATTCCATCTATCTATTGGCCCACGGCTCTGAATTAGAGACCTTGGATTCAGCAATAAGAGACGTCGAACTGAATCGTTGGTTCCGAGAAGCACATATTGAAGAAACGATGGTGATCTTTGACGGACACACCGCAGATAGAAACATCTATGCCTATGTGGCAAATCGTACACTCCTCGGCAAAACGGCACTCGTATCAATAAAACCAGACCGGAACGATGGGACCTCCTTGCTTGGAATTGTTCTATCGATGTTGCAAACTGATAGTAGTGATATAAACGACGATCGCCGGATTACTGTGGGCGAGCTACACGAATTCATGATGGCCCATATGCCGCCGCAAGGCAGCATTGTAGCGCCAATGGGTAACGTGGACATGGCCATTATGAAGCTGTCACCAATGCTTAAAATCGTGACAGTGCCGCAGGGAGCTACAATTGTCTTGAACGGCGCAAATGTGGGTGTAACACCTAAACGTATCATTCAAAACCTAAAAGAATTCAATTACGAGATAGAGGTTAAAAAACCCGGATATCTCACTCCATCAGCCCGTTCTATTGAGATTGACATGATTCAAGGTGAGACAGCCTCCGTTTCATGGGTGTTAAATCCAATCGCAATATATGGTAAGATTTCGCCACCGGCAAACACCGTCTTGGAACAGATACAAGTGGGAATTGAAGGCACTAGTCAAAGGCAAACGGTAGATTTAGATGGCAATTATCGCTTTGAAAATCTGAATGTAATTGATATCCTGTCAGTCGGAAAAACCTATACACTAAAGGCAGTCGGAGCACAGGTCTATCATGCTGAAACCAACATACTGTTTGAGGGATATAACTCAATTCGACGAGATCTAACCCTGGTTGAGAAAACGTGGTTTGAAGTTGCACAATTGCGATTTGATTCGAAAGATGATGAAGGAGCAATTGCCGCGTTTCAAAACGGCATCGAAGGTGAAACTGATTTACCGTTGATGTCTACAAAATTAACGGAACTGCTCTTTAATTCCTTTTCAGCAGCAGTAGACAACAGGACCATCGACAATATAGCTTACTTAATTGCTACAGCAAAATTAGCCGATAGATCCGGCCATACAGAAGCTTCCAAGACATACTGGCATCATGTCAAGTCCCGGACAGAAAAAGGGACTCCATCGCACAAATTGGCTACAAATCAGCTGCGAGAACTGAATTTTGGCCACATGCTGATTAACGGTGCACTTATCGTTCTCCTAGTTGTTGTATTGCTCTCTGGTGGTTGGTCTTTGCATAAATATTTCAAGGGGAGAGAGAACAACATGTGACATGTCGCATGTATCTGGGAGATAACCAGGTTCTCAACACTCGATATCTCAGTAGTGGAGGAAGTTAATCGATGTTTCTCTTTAAGGTCTTGTGGCCAAAACAATACCAGCAATTACTTACTGAACGCAAGCGCCTTCGGCAACAACGCGTCCAACTGGAAACTAGTACAAAGCTCCTAGAGAAAGAAAAAGAAGACTTGAAGGAGACGCACCGAAGAGAGAGAGAGGATTTCCAAACACAGTTGGACAAACTGCGCAACCAAGCACGAGACTATGAATCGCTCCAGACACGATTGCAAAAACTGAGGGACCAAGAGGAAATCCAAATTACAGAGGGTATTAACGCACGTATAAAAGAATTGAAATTCGACCCTTCGCATGTTGAGACGCTTTGGGAAGATAGAACTGATTTGATTGAGTTATATCTCAATCGACTATATTCCCTCGCCAAGCAATTTGCGATATCGAACAAAGAGATGAAAATGAGCCGGGGACTGTTTCTACTACTGGTTGATGAGCGTAATATAGTTAGCGACAATTTCTCAGAATTCCACGATGGACAGACTGAACATTTGGCGGAGAAGAAATACGAGGAAATCAATCAGCTGCCTCACATTTTCTCTTCCAACATCGATGCCGTTCTCAATTACATGGGTGACAAAGTTGCAATAAGAGTTGAAGGCGGGGAAACGACAGGATACGAGGAACGAGATGGAGCTTTGCTCATTAACCTTAAGGGATCCGCTTTCCGATCCTGTGTAATGGTTGAAGGTGTCCGCACACACCGAGTATACGAAGGTGTGGAGGCCCTGCAGAAGGGAAGTGCAAAGCACAACGCGGCAATATATGCGTCATCACTAGATGAAGTCCTTGGGGCAATTGTTGTAAGCGAGGAAGACAGCGAAGTGGTCATTTTTCGCAATGGACGCTTTGTTAAGCATTACGATCCATTTACAAATACAGAAATACGGCGAGAACAACGACTCGCACAGGCGCAACATCAGCATAAGGGCGAGAAAGCAGATGTCAAGACACTAGTCGAAAACACAGTCCCTGAGCTCAAAAACAATGACACCCCCACTATCTCTAGCGAAAAGGACGACGTTGACGCTGATGAAATCTCTCCGTCGGCACCGCCAACGCTTTGAGAAAAATACAGCGACATCGAATGCCGATGATTGATGTTTACGAACTGGGTTGGATTCTGGCTGCTGTGATCTAAAGGTTAACAATCTATCCAACAACCAAGTGCGACATTCGAGAAAGAGCAGCGCGAGGATTCACCCACTTCCTCTGTTTACTAGCTGACTTCAATTGCGAAACTAACCGTCATGACGCAAGTGAACGATCTTGTTGATGGCGTCAATGTATGCTTTTGCACTGGCTTCAATAATATCCGTACTCGCGCCATACCCAACAATTGATTGTCCGTTGTCCTGAACCTTGATCGTCACTTCCCCTATAGCATCCTTTCCTTCCGTTACAGACCTGATACTATAATCAGCTAATACAAGTGAGATTTCAACAATACGATCAATAGCTTTATAAGCTGCATCCACAGGACCATCGCCCGTTGATGCTTCTTCGACGACGCCTCGCTCTGTTCGCAATCCCACGGTTGTTGTAGACGAAATTTTCGTCCCACTGACGACCTGAATGAACTCGAGTTGGAAGACTTCTGGGATGGAATGTACCTCATCACACATTATTGCCTCAAGATCAGCGTCGTGAACTGATTTTTTCTTATCCGCCACTTTGAGGAATCGTTCGTAGATTCTATCAAGTTCTCCCTGCTCAGGGTGATATCCAAGAGCATTTAAACGATGCCTTAACGCATTTCGACCTGACCGCGGGCTTAGGATAATCTGGCTCTCGTGCCACCCTACATCCTCGGGATCAATAATCTCAAATGTATCTCGTTGTTTGATAACACCGTCTTGATGGATACCTGAACTATGTGCAAATGCATTTGCACCCACTATCGCCTTGTTCGGCTGAACGGGAATCCCCATTGTTCGACTCACGCGGCGGCTTATAGGAACAATCTCCTTGATGTTTACGCCAGTGTGAAGGTTCTTGAAGTGATCATTCCGTGTACGGATTGCCATTACAACCTCTTCCAATGAAGTATTGCCCGCCCTTTCCCCAAGCCCGTTGACCGTACATTCTACCTGACGCACACCGTTCTTGATTGATTCCAGGCTATTTGCCACGGCAAGTCCGAGATCGTTGTGGCAGTGAACACTTATCACGGATTTCTCAACATTTGATACATTAGAAAATATGTCCGAGATTAATTTCCCAAAATCCAACGGGACAGCATAACCGACTGTATCTGGAATATTAATGATTGTTGCGCCGGCTTCAATTGCAGACTCAATCACCTCGAAAAGATAGTTGGATTCGGTACGCGCAGCATCCATAGGCGAGAATTCGACAATCTCGCATAGGCTTCGCGCGTAGGCTACAGCTTCAACGGTTCGCCCTAATATTGTTTTACGATCAGATCGGGTAATTCCAATTATGTGAACATCTGATGTACCAACGAACGTATGAATACGAGGTTTCGCTGCAGCCTTAATTGATTGCCATGCTGCGGTGATATCATTTTCGATGATTCGTGAAAGGGCACAAATTTCGGGACCCTCGACTTCGTTCGCAATACGCTCGACTGCATCGAACTCACCGGGAGATGAAACGGGGAAGCCCGCCTCAATGACGTCAACATTTAATTTCGCCAGATGTTGGGCAATTTCTAGCTTTTCTTCGAGATTTAGCGCGGCACCAGGCGTTTGCTCAGCATCACGAAGGGTGGTGTCAAAAATGCGAACTTGCTCAGACATTAGTATTAGCCTCCTGTTCACTAGATATCTCAATTTCAACCTGATGGCCCAACGAGTTGAAACGATTTCCAGTGCTAGTAAATTCAATGCTCTAGTGGCCTTCAAGCACGCTTACGGTAGGTTCTTTCTTCGTCCGCTATTCAGTCTTAATCGGGGATTAAAACATGTCCTTTAAAGCTGGCGCCCCACTGCGGACGCAATAGGCCTGAGTTCATGCATTAATTGACTAAACTGATTTGGAAAAAGGGACTGGACTCCATCAGAGGTCATTGAATTATCCGGATCATGATGAACTTCCAGGAGCAATCCATCCGCTCCAGCGGCGATAGCCGCCTTTGACATCGGCGCAACTAGACTTCGAATTCCTGTTCCGTGGCTAGGATCAACGATAATTGGCAAATGACTCAACTCTTTAATTGAAGGCACGGCATTAAGGTCTAACGTGTTCCGCGTATGTGTTTCGAAAGTCCGAATACCACGCTCACACAAAATTACGTCCGGATTTCCCTCGGAAAGAATATACTCAGATGCCAATAACCATTCCTCAATTGTTGCGGATAACCCTCGCTTGAGAACAACTGGCTTCCCAAATTTACCGACTTCGCGCAACAGATAGAAATTTTGCATGTTCCGGGTTCCAATCTGGAATATGTCGGTGTACCTGCCAACAAGTTCAACTTCGTTTGGCGTCATCACTTCCGTAATAATCCCAAGTCCCGTTTCCTGCCTCGCTTCCGCAAGCATTTTGAGTGCTGGTTCACCATAACCTTGGAAGTTGTACGGACCGGTTCGTGGTTTGAATGCCCCACCTCGTATGAACGTCCCACCAGCTTTTACAATTTCCTTTGCAATCGTAACGATCTGCTCCGTAGTTTCAACAGCGCACGGTCCTGCAAGCACGACAAGCCTACTACCGCCAATCTTCGTACCATTGGCCTCAATGATAGTGGGCTGATTACGAAATTGACGGCTTGCCAATTTGTATGGGGCACTTATTGCCATCGTACGTTCCACACCAGACATGGACTCAATTGGCATATCGCCAAGCTGCACTTTATCACCAATGACACCAATAACGGCCCGCTCTTCACCGATAGATGTTTGCGATTTTAAACCAGCATCCTCAATTCGCTTGATTACGCCATCTATCTGTTCCTCCAAAGCTCCCGGTTCCATTATTATCACCATAATACAAGCTCCTACAAATCGTCGAATTCGAACAATGTACAAAAAAAACCCACCATCGTCGTAGCACAACTTTCAATAGTGGGCTCTGCCAAACAGCACTATACCAATCTTTCTTCATCAAGCCTGTTCAATCGCCAGAAGTCCACCTTCGCAAGCCAAGTACCAGAGACCCCATTCCGAACCAATATCAATATAAAGACCACACCGCACTCGTATACCTCCGCGTGCGAGACCCCGACCGGGCTGGTAAAACTCAAAGACTCTAGCAGCTAACGAAATACCAAACCAATCCACGTTAAGACTCTAACAGAGGAAGCAATAGATGTCAACAAATATTTTCACCCCGCAACAATACGGTGAAAATGCTTTTTCCCATGCCGAAGCAGCAAAATCCCTCCATCAAGATGTCCTTCCGTCACCAAGGCGTCTACGGCTGTTATCTGATTGCCATTCACATATGCCCCTCCCTGCTGAATTAGACGGCGGACGGCACTCTTGGAAGTTCCCAAACCGACTTCGCAGAATAGATCGACGGCTGGAATTCCTGTCGTCAGTCGGTGAGCGTCGATAGTTGTCGTAGGCATAGAAGATAGATTGATTCCGCGTTCACTGAAAACAGAGCGTGATGCTAATCGCGCACCTTCTGCTTGCGTTTCGCCGTGGGCGAGCTTAGTCACTTCATAGGCAAGGACCTCTTTTGCCTCTCGAATCTCCTCACCCTTCAACTTACCCAAACGTTTTACATCACCCATCGATAAGAAAGTAAAGATTGCCAGAAACCGTTCTACGTCACGGTCATCAACGTTAATCCAGTATTGGTAGAACTCATAGGGCGGCGTGCGATCGGAATCGAGCCAAAGTGCCCCACCTAGAGTTTTTCCCATTTTTTCGCCGGTGGCAGTAGTAAGCAGCGGAAACGTAAATGCATGTACTGTTTTTCCTTCCGTACGCCGCACCAAATCAACCCCCGCAAGGATGTTCCCCCACTGATCATCACCACCGAGCTGGAGCATACAGTCGTGTTCGCGAAACAGGTAAAGGAAGTCGTAGGCCTGGAGAAGCTGGTAGTTAAATTCAATGAAGGAAAGCCCCTCTTCGCGTTCGAGCCGCTGACGGTATGCCTCAGCTCTAATCATCGCGTTCACACGAAAGTGACGTCCAATGTCCCGGAGAAATTCAATGTAGTTTAGTGGTAGTAGCCAATCCGCATTGTTCATGAACACACCTTTTCCTTCGCCAAAATTCAGGTATCGTTTTAACTGGGAAAGGATGCCCACGCTGTTCGATTCGATCGTCTCTCTTGACATCAGTTTGCGCATTTCCGTTTTGCCGCTTGGATCGCCGATCATTGTCGTTCCTCCACCGATTATTACAATCGGTGTATGTCCCGCACGTTGGAGATGTGCCATCGCCATAATAGGAATCAGACTTCCCACGTGGAGACTAATTGCGGTTGGATCAAATCCAACATAGAAGGCAATCTTCCTTTCGGATAAAAGGCGTGTAATTTCACCCGCGTCAGTGTGTTGTTGTATAAATCCTCGTTCCTTTAGAAATTCAAAGTGGTTATCCACTTTACGATACCTCACTATATAGAAATGGCGAGCTGTTGCAAAAAAAAACCCACCACCGAACCAACTTTTCGATGATGGGCGAGCAAAAACTAGTGAGTGATGGGAAACCTTCAAAACATACTCTCGACCACTGAGACAACCCGCCATCACAAAAGACATGGAACAGATGGAAATTTCTCGTGAAATCGGTCAAATGTACTAGACAAGACATCCACTTCTGTTCGTGAAGGCTTATGAGATTCGATTCGTTTTTCAGAATGAGTACGGCGGTTCGCAAACCCCACTATTAGACAGCTATATGGTAACTGACGTGCCTCAAAAATGTCAAGAGGATTTTGCTTGGCAGAGGATTCAGTTTGACAAACATCTTCGGTAATCCTATCATAAACGAAAATTAATGAAACGGGAATCATCCTTCCATCAAGAATGAGGTGAGATATGGTTCAGAAATTAGAGCAAACTAGCACTGCAACAAAGGCTATCCACGCCGGGGAACAATCGACAACTGAAGCCAGTCCACTGGTGCCACCGATCTACCAAAACAGCACATTCCGGTTTGAAACGGCCGATGAATGTGATGCAGCATTCAGTGATGATAGTAAAGGATACATCTATACTCGCTGGGGCAATCCCACGCAATCGGTGTTGGAAGCGAAGATCGCCATGCTGGAAGGAAGCGAAGCCGCCTTGGCAACAGCGTCAGGTATGGCTGCTGTAAGCTCGGCACTTCTAACGCTATTGCAGCACGGAGACCATATCATAGCAATGGATTCGCTATACTCCGCTTCTTACAATCTCCTCAATGAAGATCTCCGGCGCATGGGAATTGAAACCACATTTGTAGACACCGAAGACTTAAGCAAAATCGAGCGAGCAATTCAACCGAACACAAAAGTCATCTACATTGAAAGCCCCGCTAACCCAACTCTGAAGCTGGTGGATCTCCGTGCTTGCGCTGAAATCGCGCGAACACACAATGCCACCTCAGTCATCGACAACACGTTTGCCACGCCGTGTGGGCAACAACCGATTGCCTTGGGAATCAATATCGTGCTGCACAGTATGACAAAATACTTCAGCGGACACGGCACAGTCGTTGCCGGTGCAATCGCTTCTTCAAAAGAATTCATAAACCTTGCAAAGAAGAAGGTGTTGCGGAATTTTGGCGGGATAATCAGTCCGTTCAATGCATGGCTCACGCTTCAAGGAATTGCAACACTGCCATTACGTTTCGAACGTCACTGTGAAAATGCCCAGCGCATCGCGATTTTCTTGGAAAAGCATCCCGCGATTGCGTGGGTACGTTATCCTGGCCTCCCAAGCCATCCGCAACATGCACTCGCCAAAAGGCAGATGCAATCCTTCGGTGGTATGATTTCTTTTGAACTCAAGGATGGACAGCAGGCTGGAAAGAGACTACTGAACAGAATTCAAATCTGTTCACTGGCAGTGAGCCTTGGTGATGTGCGCACACTCATCTGCCATCCGGCTTCAACAACGCACTCGAAAGTCCCTTCAGAATACCGCGTACGCTCAGGAATCACAGACGGATTAGTAAGACTTTCTGTTGGTTTGGAAGACGCAGCGGATATCATCACAGACCTCGATCGAGCACTAGGAGCGAGAGAGTAAGATCTTGGCATTGAGCATTGACTCACCTCCAACAATCTTTCACGCCGAAGGGCAACATCCAACACTTGAGTTCTACAATCCTCCAGCTTGCAATGTCTGGATGTAATTTTCGTTAATGTTGTTAGATGGATGTGTGGGGTTCTTATGAGGATCCGGAAATTCTTCCATCAGCGACTGGTATGCGGCAATCGAGAGATCTATCTCACCGCGTTTTTCACGGATGTTTCCAATCCAATACTGAGCTTGCCTACGGGTGTCATAATCGAAGCTGGCATTATCAGCGACCTTTCTGTACGCATCAATTGCACCGTCAGTATCGTTTTTGGCAAAATAGATTTGTGCTACAAAAAATTGAGAATTAGGAGCATTCTCGTTTTTTGGATACAGATTAATCGCCTCTTCAAGCTGTGCAATTGCTTCATCGTATTCTTGCATTTTTTCGTACGCCCAGCCGACGTAAAAGTGAGAATCCTGAGCCACCTTCGATGCCGGATCAGTCTCGATTAGGCGCTCATAACCGTTGATAGCCTCATTGTATTTCCCTTCAGCAAAATAGGTTTGCGCAATACCAAACTGAGCCAGTGGAGCCAATTCTGGATGCCCTGCATCAACAACCTTTCGGAACTCAACGCGAGCGCCTTGGTACTCCCTCTTCTCTGTGTAAATCATTCCAGTATAGTAGATCAGACTATGAGCCAGTTCTTTGCCTCGAAAATCCTCTTCCAATTCATCAAACGCCTGCAGCGTGCGATTCAAAAGGCCTTTTCCATAATAACACATGGCTCGGCTGAACCGCGCTTGATCGACAAGACTGCTACCGGGATAATTTTCAATCAACTGATCAAAGAGCGCCAGGGCGCGATTGTAATAGGCATCCGCGGACTTTAACACTTCAGTCTCCTTGACACCATCACCAGTTTTGAAATTCGCGATGGCGATTGTGTACAGCGCATCATCCGTCCATTGACTATCAGGATGATTTCTAATCAAGCGGCGAAATAGCGCAAAAGCTTCTTCATCGGTCCTAGCAATCCGCGAACCGAGCTGATAGATAGCATCGTCAGCCCAACGGCTATCTGGGTATTCTTCAAACACTTGGCGATATAACGCTCTCACTCTTCGAACGCGATCCTGATCCGCATCTTCAAAGGTCACCGGTGGATTATCTGTTCCGCGAGCCTCTTGCCAAGCTTTCTCTGCTTTTTCGTAATATCCGCCGTAATCCTTGTCTGGATTTACCGATTTACCGATCCAGAATCCAACCGCCAGCGCCACAATCACAAGAATTTCCGCGACTAAAAATTTCCTCATATTTCCACTCCTAGAAGCAATTCAGATTTAGATTGATTTCTCCCCGCATCAAGAGGCAACAGAGTACGTGAATTGTAGCATTGTTGCAACAGTGTGTCAACCCCCCACGATGGTTGTCATTTTGGCAATCATCGTGGGGCGGAGGTAACGACATTTCCCTAGACAAACGTCATATGACTTATATCACAATCGAAACAAATTTTAGTTCCCGCAAAGCAAGCTTTCCGCCGATGTGTTATGACTGAGTTCATGTTCGTACCGGCGATTTCTCTGGATGGAATCGTCACCGTATGCTAAACTCTTGCGTTATCCTCGAACTGGGTGGCACCCCAACACAAAATTTAGAATGCACGTAGGCTATATTGCAACATTTTCCACACACCCAATGACAAAATACAAGCTCGTTGCACTTGACATCGATGGCACACTCCTCGATTCGTCTGGACAAGTTTCGAACAGAACAAAAGAAACAATTCACGCAGTTTCCCAAACGGGAGTACGTATCCTTGTTGCCACAGGTCGACGTTTATGCACAGCAAGGCCACTCGTGTTGCAACTTGAACTTCCCGACATATTCCTTGCCGCCCACAATGGTGCTATCCTCAAGGAACTTGATGGGAAGTTCCTATATCATCGCCTGCTCTCACGCGACATAGCTAGACAGACCGTAGCGGTTGCCAAAGACCTCGGCATGTGCCCAATTGCTTTCGCAGGGACACACGACGATACAACTGTGTTGATTGAAGATTACGGAGATCGAATTGATGAATGGCAACGCGCCTATCTTGAAGAAAATCGCAGATCTCTACACCAAGTTAACGACCTCGCCACGGATCTACCGAGTGACGTTATCGAAATTGTCTGTGTCGTTTCACTGGCGGACGCACATCAAATTACTGAGGCTTTTGAGACACGCATGAACCAACAAGTCAAGCCCATCCTAGTTACGACAACAGATCAAAATCGTGCCTTTATCGGACTCACTAACCCAAACGTAAGCAAGCGTGAACCGCTGCGATATCTCACCGAAGAAATGAACATAAATCCTGAAGAGGTCGTCGCAATCGGGGATAATTATAACGATCTGGACATGTTGAACTTTGCCGGCGTGGGAATTGTGATGGAGAATGCTGTTCCGCCACTTAAGCAAATGGGATTTCATGTAACCGCATCGAACGACGAAGATGGCGTTGCTAAAGCTCTGGAGGAATTCGTATTAGACAGCTAACGCGCTGCTCAAAGCTCATTGACGGCGTCTGCAATTCGATTGTGAAAACACGTCAGGGGGAACCTGCTGAGGCAGTTCAAACAAAAGCACTACTAACTAAATAGTGCTTTTGTTGAAGAGATTAATCGCATACACTTGAACCCCAAGACATGTATGCTGACCGTAGAACAGTGCCGCATAGAGAACCTCGATTGGCCAAGAATATCAAACCAAATGGTTGAAACAGATATTTTTTCCCTGAATTAAGAAAAGTTCAACCCTATATGACTTCAGAATGCGATATAACTAGAGGGGAACTTCGCCACCGCATCGATTCTTTCTATAACCAGCGTTTAAATCAAGTAATGGGAGCGGGAATTGGTATAGTAATTCCGGTGAGATTGGATTACTCTAGCCTAGCATCATGCTTGAATGGATAAAAGGACAGGCAAGAAAGATTTTTCGTGGCTCCAAGTCTCCTGAACAAACCACCTGGAACAGGAACAAAACTGACGAGGGTGTTCCGTATAATTGTACAATGGTGGCACCCGCACCCCGGTTAGACAGAACAAATACCTACAACATAGTCACAGTTCTCATTAATGCGCTGGGGAACCCTGAAAAGCTCCAATATGAGCACACTATCTCACAACTTCATCCAAGGGATCCATGTACAGATTCAGACCGAAGGATTGTCGTCGCAAGGCTATGTGTCAACAAACCGCCCGTGTTGCACAGACATAATCACATCTGCTTCAAGAGAGCATCCTTGGTGGCAGAGTGTGTGAAATGGGAAGCACACCACAAAATGGACAACACACACTCTAGGGTTGAAGATAGTTCTTCCAAAAAGTCATATCCCCATCTCCATTCAAAACTTGGGATAGAATTTACAGCAGAATGCGCTAAATCAATTTTAAATCAGCTCGGATACTCCGACATAGGCAGATGCAACATATCAAATCCTCATGCGCGCGAAGTAAGCGTGGTGAACTAAGAATCGAAGGAATTGTGGTGGGAACAATTATCTATTGGTTAAAACACATAGTTAAGCGATATTCACCACGCTTTGAACTGTGCCTTCTAGTTGGGCTTTTCCTTACAACAGAAGACGGCGCAACGTCTCGAAAAGAAGAAAAAATTGACTATGTGATCGCCGTCGTCAATGAACAAGCAATTACGTGGACTGAACTGCAGAGTGCTTTGGTTATTCCAACCTTTGTTGACCCCATGCTTTCACTGTCTCCACAAATGCTTAATCAACTCGAGAATCCGTCGCTCGAAGTCCAACGAACCGTTTTAGAAATCCTAATCGACCGCACCTTGATGCTGCAGGAGGCTGAACGCTGGGGCATTCCTCTAGCGCGTTGGCATGAGAAAGTTGCCACCGATATGAGTAAGCTTATGGCAGCATATCCTAGTGAAGAAATTTTTTTTAAAATACTGAAGGCAAGTAGGCTGGAATACGAGGAACTAGAAGAATGGCTGAGGTCAGGCCTGATAATCGACGAACTAATTCTTCGTCGATTCATTAACAGAATAGATGGGGAGGAGATGGAAAAACAAGCAACTAAGCACTTTCAACAGCACGAATCAGACTATTCTCTACCAGCTCAAGCAAGATTCCAGTATGTTCTCGTTTCTTCGAAACCTAACGCACCGGTCAGTCGCCAAACCGAGGCCAAACAACTTGCCCAGTACATCTACTTGCGTCTAAGGGAAGGCACCGCAGTTCAAAGCATTCCAGAAATAGCAGCAAACCCCGTCAAGATTATAGCCAGCACCAAGACGGAAAGCATCCACACGGAGATAGGACAATTGATTGTAGAACTAGAGGCAAATCGATGGAATCGACCGATTCAGACGCCAGATGGCTATCTTGTTACCAGATTACTTAGCCTTGAAAAACCACGCCATAGAAAGTATACAGAAGTACGACAGAAGATTAAGCGAAGACTCGTCGAAAAACAAGTAGCCGAGCAAATGGAGATTTGGCTCGAAGAACAGAAAAAAACCGGGGACTGGCGCATTCTGAATCCAGCGTTATCAGAACTACAACAAAACGACAGAAGTACTAAACCTTAAAGTATCTCACACAAAGTAATGCAAGGTATTAATCAAATCTTTGAACATTCCAAACCGATAATAGGAGTAGTCCACCTACTCCCTTTAATCGGAAACCCTATGTCGACCGTCGGACTCACAGATGTGCGCAGCCGTGCGCTATCTGATACGGCAAAGCTTGTCGACAACTGTATAGATGGCGTTCTCGTTGAGAATTATGGTGATGTCCCTTTCTTTCCAGACCATGTGGGCGCGCACACTGTCGCTTCAATGACCATTATCGCACACGAACTTCGCGAACAATATCCCCAAACACCTATCGGAATTAACGTCCTCCGAAACGACGCTGTTGCTGCGATGGCAATTGCAAGTGCGGCTCAATTGGAGTTTATTCGTGTTAATATACATTGTGGAGCAATGCTCACCGATCAGGGGCTCATACAGGGTAAGGCACACGAGACACTTCGGTATCGATCAACACTCCACAGTGACGTCAAGATATTCGCCGATCTTTCGGTCAAACACGCCGCTCCACTCGTTCCAGTGGACTTGACGACAAGTGCAGAAGATACATTCGGCCGTGGGCTTGCCGATGCTTTGGTTATTACGGGCACCGGAACAGGCAAACCCGCAGACGTTTCCGATTTACAAGAAGTCAAAGAAACTATTCCTAACGCTCAGGTCTTCGTCGGCAGCGGTATCACGCCCGCCACAATTAATGACTTTTTACAATATGCTGATGGAGCCATCATCGGTACCTGGTTCAAACGTGATGGAGTGACCACCAACGAGGTCGATGCAAGCCGTGTTGAATCGCTGATTGGAGCTCGAGGATAAAACTTTAAGATGCGATTAAGAACAATGGGAATCACACCCCAGAAAAACAGCCCTTGGAATGTATGGAATGCATAAGGTCGGTTCTGCAAAACGTCGCTTGTATTAACTGCACAATTGGCCCCGCAAATTTGGCCATTATTGGAGAGAGGATTGACGTGTGATTCCAACTAAGACATAAGCGATTATAGACCACAGGAGGATTGGCTCCCAATAACATTAGGACAAGTGAAGCTTCGAAACTCGGCCTTTTCTTAACCATCGTAAACTTCTCGAAAGATAGTTCGTTTAAAGTTGTCTGTAAACTCAATATTGGAATGGGTTCTTCATGGATACTATCGTTGAAGATGAGATGTTGGTTGCACAATTTCAGGCCGGCAGACAGGATGCGTTCGATGAACTGATGAGGCGCTACAAACACAAGATCAACGCGTACCTTCTCAGATCGATTAGGAATCATGAGGATGCCGAGGAATTGACTATCGAAGTCTTCTTTAAAGCTTATCGTGCCCTCAACAGCTGGCAAGCGCAAGCTCGATTTTCAACTTGGCTGTATAAGATTGCTCATAACCTTTCAATTGACCACCACCGCGCAAAATCACGGAAACCACTCTACTACTTAGACGATGAGAAAATTAACATCCAAGATGCTGTCGCCACCGATCTTGCAAGCAACCCGGCGTCACAGATCGAAGAAACCGATAGAAGCCGTCTTATCCGAGCCGCAGTAGATCGGCTTTCACCAAACCAAAAGGCTGTATTCCTTCTAACTCGGTATGAAGGACTGCAAATTAAGGAAACTGCAGAGGTACTTGGCGTAGCCGAAGGCACAGTAAAGATTCACCTGCACCGTGCAATGAAGAAGTTGGAGATTCTGCTTCGGCCTCTTTGGAAAGAAAACGAAATCTGAGATACGGAGCTCGCTAATGTCAACTTGCAAGCAACATCAAGAATCCTACGTCGAATATGTCTTCAACCTTCTTAGCGACCTGCAGATTGCTGTCTTAGAAGCCCACCTCGAAAATTGTGCCGATTGCAGACAGCACGTCAGAGCGTGGAAAGAGGTGCTGCGACTCTCTGATGGTGCAGAGGAGATAGTGGCAGAGACTGCAAGCGTTGAAGATATTGCGATAAAAGTATACAAGCGCCTCGCAGCGGAACCTAGAAAGAAGACCCGAAGAACTTTCTCTTCACGGATAGCTGAGCGCCTTCTACTAGGCGTCTCCAATCTTAGTACTCCGCCGATTAGAATGTTTCCCATCAATGTGAGCACGCACTGGCGCGGCGCACTCGCCGCCTGTGTCTTGGTTCTAGGACTAATCATCTCCGCAGTATTTTTCAATGGAAAACAATCAGCAACTGCACCACTGGCGTCAGTCGAGGTTCTACCGGCAAGTAAGCGAATCGAGCAGTATCGATCGCAGGGAATTCGCCGCAGCCTGGAGGACGTCCTTGTCATAAAGCATCTAAGAAATGATGACCGTGAAGCCGCCAGCCGACTGCGCATATTGAACGAACAAGTAGAAGGCACGCGTTACGAACACATAGCAAATCAACAGCTTCAAATGAATCAGATCTCATTTAGATAGGGTGCAGTGCATGAGCACATGCGAAGACGACAAAATCAAGGAAGATAGCAAGGGAATAGAATTCTCTGCTAGAAAAAGTGAATTAAATATAATCGTCAGTTCAGGAAATCTCTCGAGACAGGAACGTATGCACACCGTCCATTTTAGTCTGCTCGTTCATGTGTTACTACTAAGTGCTAATATCCTTTCACATGCTGATCTACACACTGTCAATGTGTCCACCCTGATTAATGAGGGCAGGTATAATCAGGCAACGCAGACCTTGAACAGGCTTGCCGCGACAACACCAGACATCGAGCAACTGAGCTGGATTTACCATCAATTAGGTGAAATCCATTACGCCCATACACAAGACTATCCAAAAGCACTACATGCTTACGATCGAATTATTCAACTAAAGTCGCGCAGCCCGGCGGTAGACGATATAGTCCTTGCGTACATCAAGAAGGGAGATACCTACCGCCGTATGGGACAAAACCACAGCGCTATGCAGACCTATCAAGCGCTTATAGACCATTTTCCTCCTTCTCATTTTGCCCACCAAACTGGCTTGAACAAAATTAAGAACTTTGAAACTGCGCTCAACATCTTGCAAGTTCAAAAAGATATCATAAAAAATCATCACGGCACTCCCTCGGCAATTGAAGCACAGTTCCAAATTGCGGAAGTTTATCGTGGACATTATCAACTAAATCAACCTGAACAAGCGATTCAGGAATATCAGATAATGCTAAAATTGTATCCGGACGCCGAAAATGCCCCTGAGGCACAATGGCGCATAGGCAATTTACGGCATGTAGTTCTAAGTCAGCCCAATCTAGCCATCAAAGCCTATCGGAATGTGTCAACCAACTATCCAGCGAGCAATTTCGCCGCGGATGCCCTGTTTCAAATTGCTCGCATCCATGGAGAACAAAATCAGTATGAACAATCAGCATCTATTCTTGAAAGTCTCAGCAACGACTATCCAGATTACTGGAACATACACGCTGTGTTTTTTTGGTTAGGCGTTTGTTATAAGCAATCTCGGGACTATCGTCGCTCAGTTCAAGCGTTCGAAACTTTTCTCCATGTCTATCTGCCGAATCTTGATGCTTCGTATTTCGGTCAGATTGGCAGGCACAATCAGAACCATGCTCAAATTGAGATGGAATTACGGTCTACAATTCGGCAACTTAAATCTGAGCTTCCAGAGGTTGAGTGGAAAAAGATCAATGATTTGCTAGCCGCTTCGAATTACCTCGTAGCGTTAACGTTGACACGACAACTCATTGCGAATGCGCCGCACAGTGAGTACGCAGAAAAAGCGCGGTCCCAATTGGATTCAATCAAATCGTACGCGTCCATCCAGAACCTTCAGATTCGAGCGCGTACGTTTCCGAAGAGACCGGCAACAGCTCATAGTCAATTTCAAATTGGGGGCATCTACGAACGGCAGTTGCAAGAATACTCGAAAGCCATTAGAGCTTATGACAAACTCATTGAGAATTTTCCCAGTTCACCTTGGGCGCCTAAAGCCCTCTACCGCACCGGACTGATCTATCTGGAACATTTCAACAATCGAGAAATGGCAATTCAAAGCCACGAGAGATTGCTTCAACAATATTCCACTTCCACGCAAACGATGATGGCACACTTCCAACTCGGCGAGATTTATCGGTTCCTTCAACGATATGATGAAGCATTAAAGGCTTACGAAAACACAGTTGCTTATCCCGAACGGGATTCATATCTCGCGGAAGGCTACAACGACAGCTTTGCCGACCGAGCGCGCTTCCGTATCGGACGAGTACATTACGAGAAAGGACAACACCAAAACGCCCGATCTGCATTTGAAGCGTTCATCGAAAATCGCACTCAATCTCCACGCCTGGCAGCTGCCCATGTTTACCTCGCCCGCATGAAGCACGAAAGCGGGAATCTTTCCCATGCTTCGAAAGCATACGCGGAAGCGATGAAACTCGTCGGTGATAGCCAAATCCAAGCTGAAATGGTAGTCAATGAAGTTGACTATATGAAAGCTCAGGGAAACGGACAAGTGGCTGTCCTCGAACGGCTGGACGAACTATGCAACCTCTTGGACAACAAGTAAGATACCATGAATAAGACGCCAGAGAAACGAATTGTAGATTGGAACCTGGATGGGACTTAAACTCGTTCCATTTCTGAACTACGAAAGACAGTTGGATATTGGTTGACTTCTTCGATTTGTAGATGGTATAATCTATGTGTATTGGTATTCATAACCGCACACTGCAGGCATTCAATGAGTGAGAATGCTGGAGACGCGCATCCAGATGCTTCAGATTTTGAGACGAACCTATTTGGATATAGACAATGAGGAGAAATTGAATGGCAGCAAAGAAGTTGATTTTCGATCAAGAAGCCAGGTCCGCACTCAAGAAAGGAGCAGACACACTAGCCAAAGCAGTACAAGTGACTTTGGGACCACGTGGTAGAAATGTGGTTATCCAAAAGTCGTTTGGCGCACCGGCTATTACGAGTGATGGAGTCACGGTTGCCAAAGAGATTGAACTTCCGGACGAGTATGAGAATATGGGAGCCCAACTCCTAGAATTGGTCGCAACAAAAACAAATGACGTAGCTGGAGATGGAACAACCACAGCAACCCTACTGGGACAGGGGATTATTAGCGAAGGCCTTAAGAACGTGGCCGCAGGTGCAGACCCAATGCAACTCAAAATAGGCATTGACAAAGCTGTTGATTGCGTTATCACCGCTATTGCGAATCAGAGTCGGGCGGTCAGCACCCACGACGAAATTGCACAGGTGGCAGCAATCGCCGCCAACGATCGAGCGCACAACAGTGAAATTGGCAACCTGATTGCTGAAGCAATGGACAAAGTTGGAAAAGATGGCGTCATTACGGTTGAAGAGGGAAAAAGTGCCGACACCGACGTCGATATCGTCGAAGGGATGCAATTCGATCGAGGCTATCTCTCCTCAAACTTTACAACAGATGCCGAAACAATGGTTGTCGAATTCGACAATCCGCTCATCCTGATTAACACTCAAAAAATTAGTTCGGTAGCTGAGCTTGTTCCATTGCTAGAGAAAACATCCCAACTTGGTCGTCCGCTGCTTATCATTGCCGAAGACGTCGAAGGTGAAGCTTTATCAATGCTCGTAGTGAACAAGCTGCGAGGTTCTCTCCAGGTCGCTGCAGTCAAGGCACCAGGATTCGGCGATCGTCGGAAAGAAATGCTCGAAGACATTGGCACTCTTACGGGAGGCCAGGTAGTTTCGGAAGATCGTGGCCTCCGGTTGGAAAACGTCGTCGTCGGCATGCTTGGTAGCGCCAAAAGAGTGCTTATTGACAAAGATAACACCACAATAGTTGACGGCGCTGGATCCAGTGAAGATCTTGAAGCTCGTGTTGCTCAAATTCGTCACCAAATCGAGAACACAACTTCTGATTACGATCGCGAAAAATTGGAAGAGCGTCTGGCCAAACTTGCGGGTGGTGTTGCTGTTATTAACGTTGGTGCTGCGACTGAAGTTGAAATGAAAGAACGGAAATCCCGATTCGATGACGCCCTTTCTGCAACCCGCGCAGCGATTGAAGAGGGTATCGTTCCCGGCGGCGGAGTGGCGTTGCTTCGGGCTCAAGACGAATTGGACTCGTTCCACCTTGAAGGGGATCAAGAAATCGGTGTCAACACGGTACGCCAAATTTTGTCCACGCCCGCTCGCCTTATTGCCGAAAACGCCGGATTAGAGGGATCGGTGGTTGTTGCTAAAATTCGCGACGGTGAGGGAGGCTATGGACTTAACGCAGCAACCGAAGAATTCGAGGACCTACTTCAAGCAGGAGTCGTCGATCCGAGTAAAGTTGTTAGATCCGCTCTTCAAAATGCATCGAGCGTTGCCGGATTGCTCTTGACAACCGAGACTCTCGTGTCGGAAGTTGAAGAAAAGCCGAAGCCGGATGCTCACGCACACGGTCATGGCCACGGGCACCACCATCACCACTAATACAGACCTAGTGATGTGAATATGAGAAACCACGCGCACACGGGAAAGTGATGTAAAAGCCACGCTGAGTCAGAATCCGAACAGCGTGGTTTTTTTTGCTCATTACACCAAAAATGTTTTATCGCCACGGCTTGAAACCAGGCTCTACACCCATGCAAAGGGGACCTGTGTTGTATAGAAGCCGTCCAGAACCTAGTGGGTGAGTACGGATTATGACATCTCTCTAAGATTCGGAATTTCAGAAACGAGCAAGCATGTCACTGTCCCATGCGCAATCAAGGCAGAACGCTTCGGATGGGCCAAGATATTGTATACTCGTGCTCTCACATTGTGGACATGTTTCAATCGTTTTTGATTCTTGACGATTCTGCTCAACCTGAAACACGTTCAAGTAGTAGACTTTAATCTGACCTTCATACCGGTGTCCAAGCGGACAACGAATCTTATTCGTAGCTCGGGATTCAAGACGATCGATCATCTCGCGCACGAAGGGAATACATCGTCCACAAATCGGACACCGGTCGGGATAAAGCTCTTTCGCTGTAATGACATCCGAATTCTCTTCCCGTATTGAGATCGACATTGCAAAATGACGTTCAAGCATCAATCGCGCGTCATTATCTGTGTTGCCCTCTGATATGTTAAGTTCCGAAATTACTTCTTCATACGTACTGGGGCTAAGTATAATCTCGGTTGGAATCATCGCCCCTTTCAGACTGAGAACTATGCTGCTCACACGGTCAATTATTGATAATCTGATTTGTGACACCCCCTTGCGCAATTCACGCATCCCGGTAGCACGTTTTGGAATTTCGGAGAGTCTACAGGAGATAATTTTTCTTGTCAACCCTTTATTTTCGCTAGTGGTGCCCTTACCTTTGCAGCATATAAACACCACACTCCTTGGCGCTCGTAAGTGAAAAAGATTTGTCAATGAGATGCGTCCCTCTGGACATCGCTAGAACTCAAGTTGAGGACTTTTCCAAACGAAATCTATAACTTGGAAACCTCCCACATACCCAATCGGTGAACAAGGAACGTAAATGCGATTTACTTTTTTTTGGCCATGGTGGATAATAATAATCGCGTTTACGATCATGGCTGCGGTCACAGTGTATGATTACCTTCGTTTGAGGTTTGCTCTCAGTTGGAAACGTAGAGCACTTCTAATTTCCCTACGCATTCTAGCCACAGCAGTCTTGTTCTTCTGCCTGTTAGAACCAGTAGTTGTCGAGAAACATGACACTGCTCCTCCAATGAACCTACCGATTCTCATCGACACATCACAAAGCATGGAGCTACGAGATGTGGAATTGGACGGACAAGCATCAACTCGTCTGAGCCTTGCGAATCACCTGCTATTCAATCCTTCAAGCCAATTTCTATCTCGTCTCGATGAGCGCTTTAGTACCCATCTCTACCAATTTGACCAAGAGTCACTGCAAATTCACGCTCAAACCGAACCGCTCGAAATTCGAGGCGGGCTTACAGACATTGCCGCTTCTATTGGTTCTGTCGCTAAAGAATGGAAAGGACAGCAGACTGCGGGACTGGTGCTCATCACGGATGGTGCACACAATACATCGACATTTCCGTTTGAAAATGTGCTAAAGCTAAAACTTCCGATTTATCCGATTGGCATTGGAAGTCGCAAGCCATCAAAGGATTTGAAGATTGCGCGAGTTGAGGTTAATCCGGTCGTTTTCGTGAATCATGAGGTTCGAGTCCGCATCACAGTGCAGCACTCAGGGTGTTCGGGAGACGAGGTTCGACTCTCGTTGAGAAAATCCGAAGACGTCGAAAGCGAAGCCAACCTGGTTGATACCACTACCATCACCTTGACTGATGACTCGACGCGCCTCGTCGAATTCAGCTTAATTCCGACTGCAGAAGGAACCTCTCAGTACGTCGCTTCCCTACCTGTGCTTGATTCTGAACTATCGACGAAAAACAACACGAGGATTTTCCCACTGAAAGTCTTACGGAAAACAATTCGCGTTCTCTACATTGACGGACGTCCGCGATGGGAGTTTACCTTCCTCAAACGAGCGCTCGAACAAGATACCAACATCGATGCAACATGCGTTATCCTATCAAGTCGTAGAGAACATCAACTGCGTGAGACACTATTGAGCCGTACAAATGGATATTATCCTCAAACCACAGAATTGGACGAGTTAATAGAATTTCCAGCGACACTCCAGGAGTTGCTCGTTTTCGATGTTCTAATTGTAGGAGACATCCTCTCAAATTCCCTGAATGCGTTACAGCAATCAGCGGTTTTGAATCTAGTTGAGAAAAATGGAAAAGCTATCATCTTTCTAGGAGGACGAAGGTCGCTTGGCATCAACGGTTTAAAATCAACGGCCCTCGCAAGCCTACTACCGGTTTCAATCCCAGCCAACGGCCCTTCGGTGCGAAATGAGGATTTTAGCGTCCAACTCACTCAAGAGGGCTTGTATCATCCTATTACGCGCCTCGCCGATACTGAGAAAAAAAACCAATCAACCTGGAGAAATCTCCCACCGTTGTCACGGCGAATGGCTGGATTCCAACTCAAAGGTGGCGCGACTGAACTTGCGGTATATCGACAATCGCTCTCAAGCCAGACCATTCCGATTATTATTCTCCAGAGATCTGGACTTGGAAAAAGCCTGCTAATTGCTGCCGAAGGCATTTGGAACTGGGGATTCGGTGTATGGAATGTTAAGGACAATGCATATTCCCGATTTTGGGGGCAAACTATTCGCTGGCTATCGACTCGGAGAGATGCCAAACAGATGAGTGTTACAACAAACCTGTCCGTGTACACGTTGGGCGATAACATCGCGATTAGCGTCTTCGCATGCGACGAAAGCTATCAACCTCTTAACAATGCAGAAATTGAGCTTGAGATTCTGCCACCTAATGGAAAACCATTCCAACTGCTCACAACCCTTGATTCAACACGTGTAGGGGGCTACGTTGCACGGTTCAATGCCGAAGAGCAAGGCACCTATCAGATTCAGGCTTCGGGTTCACAAGGCGACTTGGTGCTGGGTAAAGACTCAACGGCCGTCGTCGTGGAATCACAGCTAGCAGAATTAGAAAACCCACAACTCAACGACGTCTTACTCAAAGAGCTAGCCACGAAAACAGGCGGAGTTTACCTGCCTATTTCCCAGGCGCCTACTTTGCCAGAAAAGATCCATGCTCTCCAGCGCTCCGTCTTTGCTGCTGAGGAACGAGAGTTCTGGGATACGCCTCTCATATTAATTTGTGTTGTCGGATTACTTGGAACTGAATGGATTCTGCGTAAGCGAGACGGATTGGTATAGTTTACTGTAAGCCCTCATCACCAAACTTTCGAACGGAGCGAAGGATGACATCAAGAAAGCTGGAAATTCTTTTGAATCAATTTTCACGTCTTGCACTCCACGTTCTCCATTTCTGTTTCCTCAGCGGATTTTTCCTGTGTGGTTTAAGCCAGGCAAACGGGCACAAGTTCGCAATTGCTCAAGTCCAGTACGGAGGCGGCGGAGATTGGTACGGCGACCAAACTACCATCCCCAACTGGTTAGAATTGCTGCGTAAGAGAACCGACATTGAAGCGGCAGATCGTCGCACGATTCTGAAACTTACAGATCGAGAACTGTATCAATACCCTATGCTCTATCTCGTTGGCCATGGAGACATCCGTTTCACAGAGAAGGAAGTTGATGCCCTAAAATTCTATCTAACTCACGGTGGTTTTCTCTTCGCAAACGATGATTACGGTTTGGATAAGAGTTTCCGCCGTGAGATGCAACGCGTGTTCCCCAAGCAGGAACTTCAGCCAATACATAGTTCTCACTTGATTTACCACTGTTTCTACGACCTCCCCGGACTGCCAAAAATTCACGAACACGATGCCTCACCTGCACAGGGTTTTGGTTTATTCCACCGCGGACGGATGGTAGTCTTCTACGGCTATAGTTCCGACATTGGAGATGGTTTGGAAGATTCTGGTGTCCACCCAAACGATACACCGGAGGTCCGCGAGCTCGCCGCAAAGATGGCCATCAACATCGCCATCTATGCGTTGACAAACTAATACACCAACGACGCAATCTCACAGCTGAAAACACGACTGTCTTAAACCAACAACAGAGCGAGTTAATCCGTCATAGGATGGCAATATTGAAGAATCCGTAGAATCAATCCTTCAAAATCCCATCATTCATCCCTGTTGCATTGTCACGTTTCCCACATCTCAGGTTTACATAATAGGTAAGTCCCATGCCAAATGCTCACATCGAAGAAACCTATCGGACAATAATGGACCGACTGCATTGCCTACGCACGCAATGGCGAATCCTACTTCTATCGCAAGGTCTATTACTTTGGTTCGGCATAGTGACTCTTGCCTTTTCAATCGCACTTGTGATTGACCACGTTTTGCCTTTACCTCGCACACTACGAATGGGACTACTGGGGTCGCTGGTCGTACTAAGTGCGTACGCTGCAATCCGATGCTTTATCGCCCATCTTTTCAACAGAATTACCATCAGTCGTGTAGCGGCCTATGTCGAGAACGCCTATCCCAGATTTGAAAACAGAATCCTAAGCGTCGTACAACTCCATCCAGAGCTGGAGCACAACCGGTTTGGGTATGCCCTGGAATTCATCGACAAGCTAGTTGAGCAGACGCGTGAATGCATCGATCAGGTTAAGCCAAGTCAGGTCTTCGAACAAGAGTTCCTGCGAATAAGGAAGTATACTGGTCTTGTGGCTTGTGGTATCGTTCTTCTTGTTGTCGTTAATGCAATCTCTCCATCAGCAATAGGAGATTTGACACAAGTGTTCACCAAACCGCCGATTCTCCCACAAGAGATGCTCATTGTCCGAATTGATGAAATCAGGCCTGGTGACACACGGATTGAAACGGATACGGACATCACCATTTCGGCCAAAATCACCGGACATCTCGAGGCGGCAGTAAATCTACACTACCGCTACAGTGTCGGACAATCGACTGAAACGAATCCACGAAGCAAGGAAAAATGGAATTCGATTCTAATGGCCCAAAGCGGTACTGAATCGACCTATCGCCTTACAATTCGCAATGTCACACAGTCACTAGAATACTACATTGAGACAAAAGGAACCAAATCCGAGCGGTATCAGATTGTCGCTTCACGCGAACCCATTGTCAGGCAATTTCGCTTAAAGCTCAATTTTCCAAAATACTCACAACTTTCATCGAAAATGTTAGAAGAGAACGTAGGCGATCTCACTGCCCTAATCGGCACCAAAGTTCAGTATAATGGCATTGCAAATAAACCACTTACCAATGGGAACAAACTTGTTTTTCATCAATCCGTAGATTTACCTCTTCAGACTTCAGACGGCATGAAGCTGAGTGGAAGCTTTGTTGTTCAACGGCCTGAAAAGTATCACATCAAACTGATTGATATGGATGGCATGACAAACTCAGAACCAATTGTTTACACAATCAACACTATTCGTGATGCGAAACCGGAGGTGGAGATTGTAAAACCCGGCAGAGACATGGTGCTCGATGATTCAATGATTGTCGGATTGAACATCGAGGGAAGCGATGATTACGGCCTAACGACCCTTCAATTAATCTATCAGGTCGGAGGAGATGAAGGAAGCTTGGTTACTCTTCCAATAAGGGGATACGACCCTCCACGCACAATCGCATATATTGACTTCCCTTGGGACATCGATGCAATCGGTCTATACCCCGGAGATTCCGTTGCCTATTATGTTGAAGCAATTGACGCTGATAACATCACAGGTCCAAACAGTGGGAGATCGGACACATATACGCTCCGTTTTCCATCACTTGAAGAACTTTATGCGACGATCGAATCGGATCAGAAAGGTGGACAGACCGGATTGGAATCCCTTTTTAATCAACAAGCTGAAGCGACAACAATTGTCAAAGAACTTTTGGACAAGATTCGCAAGAGGCAGAGCTTGACCACAAAAGATGAACAACTGATGCAGCAAGTGTTTGAAAAACAGCATCAAATCGAACAGACAGCAGAGGCCCTTGTCGAAGACATGCAGGGAACTATTGAACAGATAAACAGGAACCAACTGTTTGACATGAAAACTGTTGAAAAGTATCACGAATTGCAGGACTTGATGAACGAAGCCCTGTCAAAAGAACATAAAGAGCTCTTGCGGAAGTTGTCCGAAGCGTTGGAACAAAAACAGCTGTCGGAACAAGACAGAAAACTCGCTGAAGCCAACTTTAATCAAGAGCAGTTCCTCCAGCAACTGGGTCGGTTAAAGGAACTTTACAAGCAGATGATTCTTCAGCAGAAGCTGGAAGCGACCGCGAACAAGGCGAAAAAGCTTGCGGAGCGTCAAACAATGTTGATGAAGCAATTGAGTGAACTTATAGAGCGGACAGATTGGAGTAAAAAAGATGGGACAACCACCGTCACACCAAATAGGGACAACGCAGATGAAGCCAATCCGAACGATGAAACTGGGATGGAGAGCAAGGGCCTCTACGCAAAATCGGATGAGCTAGCAGAACAACAGCATCGGGTTTTAGTTGGAATGCAGGCACTCCACGAAACACTAGAAGAACTCGAACAGGAGATGTCCAAACAAGCCAATCTGGTCCGAGTAGCTGAAGAAGTTAAGCGACTCAACCAATTCGCACGAAATGAGCAAATCTCCAAGCATCTAAGAAAGTCTAGTTCGCAGATAAAGCACTCACATTTGCCGGCGGCCATGCAGTCGGGCGAAAAGGCAAACAATGCATTGGGAGATCTCGCGCAAGGATTGAAAAATGCGTTGGAATTTATGGAAGGATCTAACGCGGATGACGCCCTCACGGCCATCCGAACCGCTGTGCGAAGTGGAGTTTATCTATCCAAAACTCATGAGGGTGTGATGAAATCTACCATAGAACTTGTGCAATCCCGGCGTGGGCCATTCATTGACGGGGAAATCGAACAATTACAAGCACTCACAGCAAAAGAACTAAGCACGGCCGCGGGAATAGACCAGCTTGCCGCTCAGCTATGGGAGCTCGGCAAACATCAGATGCAGGTTGACCCTAAGGTGGTATGGATTCTCAATGAAGCCAGTGATGCACTAAAGCGCGCTGCAATCGCATTAGAAGACAGGAAACCAACTTTGGCAGTGCCGCTTCAAGAACAGTGTCTCGCAGGTCTGAATCAAGCAGTTCTACAACTTTTGCATGCGATGAATCAGATGAATCAACAGATGAACATGGCAGGGATGCAAGACATGCTCGAACAACTTCAGCAGCTCGCACAGAACCAGGGACAATTGAATGAGACCTCACAAGATCTGAACCAGCAAATGCGGAGACAAGGCCGAACACCTGCCCTCGAACAGATGTTGAAAAAAATGGGCTATGAACAACAGTTAATTCGTGAAGCAACCGACCGGCTCGCACAGATGATGGAGCAGTTCTCGGAAGCGCTTGGAGACCTTAAAGAGGTGACGAGGGAGATGAAAGAGGTCGAAAGAGAACTTGAAGGAGGAAATCTCAGTCAAGAGGTCCTGGACAAACAGCGCCGAATTCTCACGAGGATGCTTGAAAGCTCTACATCCCTGCAGAAAAGAAATGTTGGCAGAAAACGCAAAGGTAAAGTGGCTAAGACGCTGACAAATCCCCCCAGAAACAATCCCATCCGCGATCCAAAGTCGATGGAGACAATGAAACAATTCGATTTGAACCTAAGGTCTGGAGCCACAGAGAGCGTACCATTCCAATACCGCGAACAAGTTCAACGATATTTTAAAACCCTATCTGAACAGACCCAGGATACCCATGCATCTGAAAAGTGATGTAGAGAGCCCAAACCCGCCATGTGATAGTCAAAGAGAGGAATGTGAGACCAATCTCCTTACGACGCCTAATTGTCCTTCATGACCTTTTTTCATCACTTGCCCAAAAATGAGCTTCTCCATCCACGGCCAACCTCTCTTGGCTAATTGTAGACTCCTGTGCCTGCCTCACAACCGAACTAGTTCATTCATTCTTGACAGCCATTCAAGTTCAAACTAAACCTCAAATTCCATCATTCCAGATACACCACATCCTATTTTCCGCGAGACGACTTCGTCGAATCACACCACTATTTTCCATTCGCCGCATTGTCTACACCATTCCGAGATTTGGGAGGATTTATGTCACGCACATTCGACTTGGAAGCATACAATTTCTGATATACATGATAGCTATGGAGCACCTTTTTAATATGACGACGTGTTTCGTTAATTGAAATATCCTCTATAAACTCGTCAAGATCCGATATTCCCATCTCCTTAACCCATCGTCCCATCCGAGCAGGGCCAGCATTGTATGCCCCCACAACCAATGCGTGGTTTCCTTCAAAGCGGTCCATTAAAGACTTCATGTATTTCGTTCCCATCTCAATGTTAATTTCAGGATCAAATAGCATGGCATTGTGAAAGTGGCCGATCTTGAGTTCGCGTGCTAATTCACGTCCCGTCTGCGGCATAATTTGCATCAAGCCCAGTGCACCGGCCCACGAGATTACCTCGGCCCCATAGTGGCTTTCTTCCAAGATCATCGAAGCGACGAAAAGCCGATCTATTTCATATTTCTCCGAGTATTTATCGATAATTTCGGCATAATAAAACGGGTAAAGCAGTTGAGATAATTCGAGAGGTATCTCCTGATTTCCATCACGCATCGTTATTTTTTCAGACAGTACGCCCGCGGAATCGTAGGCCCGCTTGAATTTTCTCTGATTTTGGTAGCACACAATCAAATTATAGTAACTGTCTGTCAGATCTGTACGTTCCAAACGAATTTCACCCCTCAGTTCTGTGATTGCGTCCTCGTATAGCCTTAATTGGAGCAATTTCTCGACACGTGGAAACCGATTTGAACTAGCGTCCTTCCACCTCGAATGCTTAGAACCCATTTTCACAGGAGAATATTTAGAGCTGCTATTAACTATTTGCGGTCTTTTTCCCAGCCGATTGAGTACTGCCTCCGCTCGGCTACTGTAGTACCAGTGGTCAGAACCGGCAACTTCGCGATAAACTCTTTCCGAAAGCTCCTGTTGACCTTTGCGTTCCCAACATTTTGCTGTCCAAAAATGTGCTGCCATCGCCAGACGATTTCCAGGAAAAAGGCTTATCAGAGAGGCGAAGGTGTCAATGCTTTTGTCGTACTGCTCGTTCTTGAATTGAATCCAGCCAATACGCCAGTATGCATCCGACGCGAGCCGACTTCTCGAATATCTTCCGGGCAACTGTGAATACGATTTAATTGCCGCATCAAAATGTCCTTCGTTTTCCAGGACCCACCCAAGATCGTAAAGTGCGTTATCAGCATATTCGCTCCAACTATAATCCTTTACAAAATCCTGGAGCAGCTTCTGAGCAATGTCGGGCTGTGCTTTACGACGGTAACAAATCGTTGTCTGATATAGTGCTCGCGTCAAGTAACGACTATCCGAATAGGACGCAGAGATTTTGTTGTATTCCTGAATTGCCAAATCGTATTTGCGTTGGCGATGGTAGGCACGACCAAGATAGTAAATCGCTCGACCAGTAAGTCTGTCCTTCTTGTTTATAGCAACCTCTTGGAATGCCGTAATTGCGTCCTTAAACCTTCCATGATGGTAGAGAACCATGCCGTGGACCATTCGTTGGCCACGAGTAATCTCTATATTAGGATGCACTTTGACCAATTTTTTAATCTGTTCAAAAGCCTTTCTTGCGAGATCATCTGAGGCATCTAAATCAATTATACTTTGGTAGGTGCAGATTGCTTCTTCCCAATTCTCCACACCTTCAAATGCTTTTGCTTGTTCATAACTCGTTTTCCTCGCATATACGCCCTGTTTGTTCTTGAGCAACTCTGCGGCATACTTGAGCGCGTTGGAATAATCTTCCTGTTTCAGATAAGTGCGAACGATTTCATACTGTACCCTCGAACGGAGAAAACTCTCAGGATAACGGTCCACTAGCCGATTATACCAGCTAAGGGCTGCTCTGTGATCCTCGTTTTTTGTATAGCCCCGTGCCAAACGATAGATGGCATAATCAGCAAGGATATACTCCGGTGCCGTGGCTAACTCAAAGTGCTCGAAAGCCTGTTCCCACTTTTCGAGCTGTTCATAACAGTATCCAAGAACATGATGGATCTCCTGTGCTTCCGATCTTGACGGAGCGATTTCTACTGCCGATTCGAAGTATTCGGCAGCACGTACAAATGCTCTATCGTCCATCATTTCCAATCCCACATTGCTTGGTGCATTTGCCAGCAACTCAAAATCTGCGGAAAACCACACGAGAAACCAGGCCAGTGTATTGCAAATAAAATGTACGCTTTTCATAGTGTTCATAAACCGTAATTCAGTAGTTTCAGGAGATAAATCAAGGTCGTCGTTGTAGAACACCAGGGTAACACTCCCAAACCCAACTGTCAAGAAAATCCTTTAGTCCGACAACATAAGGGCGAGGGCATAAGTAAGCAATGGAACCCTCTTCCCAGATAGCTCATCTGTAGACACTAGAACTGTGAAAAGTTAAATCGGGACCTGTCTCGTACACCAGACGCCTGACAAGACGCACTCAATCCAATTGGCAGACCGACCGTGAAGCACATGTGAAATCAAGTTGGGTGTCAAATCACAACATATTGTGCGTAAATCAAATATAGACAATTAATAAAAGAATGGAAGCCGGTGAGGCTTTAAACCAAATATTTTTTCGGAATTCGGGAGAAAACCCGCGATGTATGTTTCAATAAGAAGTGAAAGGTGACAGATCAGTTCCTGATGACATGGATTCAAAAATGAGATTGGTACTCACTCCAATACCTACAGAACCAAAGCTGAGTTCATCCGTAAATTAGGACGGCGTGACTCATGTATTTGGTAGCACACAGTTATTCGTACGAACTACTGAATCCTCGAAAACGCAGGATTTACACTCCATCAGAAATTGGAGGATATCTCTCCCAAACCAACGTCGTCCCGAACGACATGGGACGACTATTTTATATGCAAAACAGTCCAGTAATTACCGAATCGCCAAGCTGACAGTATGCGTGTTACTTTGTTTCACTTTCTGATAATTGCCGAACACTTCGTTAAAATTCCGTTTGATAAACTGGCGAAGTCCAGAAATTGTAACGACGTAAAATTTACCACCCGGTTTGAGATGATTCCGCGCCTCCGACAAGATAATGTGCAAAAGTTCCTTTCCAACATTCGCAGGCACATTGGATGCGATGACATCGAACTCCGTTTGGTGTAGGCGGCTGAAAGCGTTGCTCAACATCACTTCGCAATTATGTAGAGAATTGCGTTTAACGTTTTTCGCAGCGTACTCAATTGCTACGAAGTCCTTGTCGACCATATATACTTGACCATTACCTGACAGCCTTGCCATTACCAAACCAATCGCACCGTACCCGCATCCAAGATCAAGGCACGAATGGCCTGCGTTAACTTCGAGACACTTAATTAATAAACGGGTTCCAGCATCAATCGATTTTGGCGAAAAAAGTCCCCACGTCGAAGAAAAGGTGAGATTAAATCCGCGGAGCTGGGACTGAAATACAATGTCCTCTTTTAACGTGTTTAACACCATTCTCACCTGGCAATGTACGTTGTGATTTGGCCGCCGACTTTTTCCCTCCTCTCGGCCATGTGGTGAGACAGACTCCCAAAAATGACCAAGATAAGAAACAACGCTGTCAGCCGGCAAAGGCGAACTTATTCGCACTTTTTCTTACTGGTAGACCAAGAGACGGCGATAAGAGTTTCAAACCGCGATGCTGTTGACAAAACTCCATCACTCATCTGAGCCATCAAGATGGCTCAGATGAGTGATGGACATTATTCTCTAGTCTAGAGCTCCAGTTTTTGCAATAGTTGGCGACGGGTCACTGCTTCATCAAGAAACATTAGATAGATCTGAAAATTATCACTCCGATCTGAAGTGAAGAGAAGCTTACGTCCATCAGGTGAAAAGTTGGGTTGTATAGAGACACCGATTCCGTTGGTTACCCGCCGTTCGCCCGTTCCGTCGGCATTCATCATATAAATCTCAATGTCACCATCTCGCGTCGAAACGAAAGTGATGGTATTCCCATCGGGAGAAACCATAGGACTATAGCAATCGTATTGGTTGGGATTTAGACGTTGTTCGGTGCTACCGTCCATGTTTACAGTGTAGAGTTGATGAAACTGTTCCCGCGCAGACACAAATACAATCCGGCTCCCGTCAGGGAAGAAACATGGGCTACCATCATCCACTTTGTTGTGAGTGATTCTTTGGGGGCGAATCAGATCCGGATTAATAGCTTGAATGTCTACAACACCAAAATCTATGAAGTATAGCTCTACATTTCCATCTGTGTTGGCTTCATAAATGACCTGAGATCGATTAGATGACACTCTTGGCACTCGCACGCCAAAACCGACTGGTAGTACTTCCTGTGTAATTTTGCTGTAGACGTGGGTGACCTTGAATCCGCCGTACATGGGCGTCGATCCACTAGTCTGGAGAACTATCTTGATTTCACGAGACGTCTTCGGTTCGCTACCATAAATGAGATAATTCGCGTCACTAAGAAACGCCGGTGAACTCTCATTGATATTGGGAGTATAGGTAACTCGCTGATGTATGCGACCATCCAGATCCATCAGGTAAATCTCACCATTGTCTAGACGAAAAGACGAAAAAGCAATACGCCGACCATCAGGCGAGAACGTTGGAGAATAGTTATCATCGTCCCCATCTGTTAGTCGTACAACCTGATACGCATCACCAAGAACACCGGCAACCGCTTGAAGCATGGCGTCATCGGAACTCGATCGAACAATCGCACGAAGTTCGGCGTACCCCTCTTCTCGATTACCCAACTTCATGAAAATAGTGGCAAGTTTTAACCTCACCCGGGCTCGCGGCTCCAGTTGATCGCCATAGAGGTAGCTCGCTTTCTTCAGATGAAAGACGGCGTCTCGAAAACGGCCAAGTTCATCATATGCTCGTCCGAGTAGCATCCTGGCTTTAGCGTTCTTCCCATTGGATTGTACAATCTTTTCCAACAGGTTTGCTGCTTCGCCAGCCATGTGTGACTGGAGGAGTTCCTCGCTTTTCCGGAGGGAATCATGCTCCATTCGACACCCTAGCGAAAAAACAATTGACGTAAGAAAAGAGATTGCCACAATCTCGGCAAAACGACGCCACGTCATTTTCATAATGCATCCATTAGCGGAGCAGACGGCGGGAAACAGGACAAAATCAACGATTTAAACCGTCTAAGTCTCGTAATTCCTTAACTGAGAGAGGACTGGTCACTTTGCTTCAGAGGCTCTCTGCTCAATCCTCTCCTTCTTGCTGCATGTCGGTCGCACTCCATAGTTGTTCTTGTCAACGAATTTGCCTTTCTTGGTTCTTCAGCTTCCTGCGATTTTTTGCCTCATTCAACCTCTTCTTAAATGCCCTTCTGTTGAAGCCCCTTTGGCCGCGCCAAGCGTCAAAAATGGCATAGAGCCAGAAGATGACGCCCTGGACAAACCCACTCAGTTTGAGTTTCCACGAAGGGCGGTACATCAACTTTTTGCCACTCTCGAACCTCCATAGCTCAACAGCCATCTCTTCTTTTTCCAGCTGCGTTGCGTCCAAGACAGTCGCTTCTGGTTCTTTATGCATTCTGTCAAACCCTGCTTCCTTGGCATCGCTAAAGCAGATTAAATCGTGCCATGTTTTGACAGGATATGAATTAGAATAGATGATAAATGCCGCCACAGCAACACCCAGAAATAGAACGAAGCCCTTCAGTGGTCTCCGGAGGAAAACCTGACCGAGTCCCGGAAAACTCAGAGATAACAACATGGCTAAGTACGACCTCTTTCGGACACCCACTTGTACTATTCTTATCCTCCGAATCAATCACGCGAACTCACAACCAGGTAAACCCCAATGCAGATGATTACTGCTCCCAAGACCCTAATCTTTGGTACGGATTCCTTGAACAATAGCCATGCAAAGAGAATCGACATGACATAGCCGAGGCTAATCATCGGATACGCGACGCTTAACTTAACTCTGGAGAGAACAACAAGCCAGATCATTGTTGTGAATCCGTAAGTTGCAATTCCACCAATGACAAATGGGTTTGTAAACGCTTGTATCAGACTGGGCACAAGTCGATTCAATCCTTCAATACGCCCAACTCGGGTCATACCCTGTTTTAGTAAGAGCTGTCCAGTGACAGTGAGAAGAACGTTACACAACAAGAGCATAACATCCTTGAACGCAATATCTTTCATAAAGAATACGTCTCTTCACATTCTCGGAAACGTACTATAGCACATCATGCGGATGGTTCACAACACCGAAGACAGAATTTAATCTCCGTGTCCAGTTTCCGCCCATGATCTATTACCCATCGATGGTACACTCACACTGTCAATCATATGCGAATTTCATAAGTTCTTGAATCGATGTAGATTCCGTCTAAATAGCCGATTCCATCCTAATCGGTTTGTCAGGGCTCCATCCACCTAGCAGTGGGGGAGATGAGAACATCAAAGCAATCAGGTGGACCAGGCGCTCGGTCGGCCGGTTATCGGTCATTGGAGCAATTGAATTTTGGGGTAGGAGACACAACGACAGCAAAATCGTAAAGGATAGAACGGCACAGCAGGATAAAACGATTCAGAGATTCAGATTGTTTGGGTTTTATCTTCTCTCCTTCAATTGTGTAAGGTCGCATATCAAGTCATGGAGGTGGAAGTCAAAAACTTTTGTCACATTATAAAACACTAAAATAACCAAGACCAATGCCTCGGCACCTATTAAACCGCACCAACATTTCTTTAAATATGCGTTACCACGGTCGTAACCAGGCAAATAGATTCACCGGCCAACAACTATCCCAATGGCAAAAAAAAAGCGCTGATCGGTATCACCAATCAACGCCGAGAAAATTAGAAGACAGTCCGGACCTGCACGAACCACTACACTAGCTGAATATAGGCCATTTGTGCGCCATCACCCCGTCGCACCTCCCCCCGGACGATGCGCGTATACCCTCCATTGCGATCGTGATAGCGGGGACCGATTTCAGTAAACAATTTCTGTAATACCGCATGCTTACCTTTGCCATCAACATTATGGAGATCCTCGCCGATGATCATGCTGGCAGCTTGGCGGCGCGCATGCAAATCCCCACGCTTGGCCAAGGTGATTAATTTTTCGGCCACCCGACGCAATTCCTTTGATTTAGGCAGCGTAGTGCGAATCTGTTCATGCTCAAACAGCGCTGTGGCCTGATTTCGAAATAGCGCTCTACGGTGACTTGTTGTTCTTCCAAGCTTCCTTCCGTTTTTTCTATGGCGCATGATTAGCTAATCTTCCTTCTCATCATCGTCAAGGACCATTCCCAATGAAAGCCCCATGTTCGCAAGAAAATCTTTAATCTCGTTCAAGGACTTTCTACCAAAATTGCGAAATTTCAGCATCTCTTGTTCAGTTTTTACCACGAGGTCTCGAATAGTTCCAATCTGAGCGGCTTCCAGACAATTTGCGGAACGAACGGAGAGTTCGAGTTCAGCAACGGGCTTTGACAAGTATTTGTCACGCTGCACTTTTTCTTCATCGATTTCATGCACGGGTTCAACATAGGTTTCATCAAAATCGCTGAAAAGTCGCAACTGATCTAACAAAATATCCGCAGCTTGGGTAACAGCTTCTTTCGCGGTAATGCTTGCATCGGTTGACACTTCCAGAATCAATCTATCGAAGTTAGTCATGTGTCCAACCCGTGTTTCCTCGACATGATAATTAACGCGATTTACCGGAGAAAACTTAGCATCCAGGGGAATCACCCCAATGGGCTGGTTCGAATCTGTATGTTCGTCTGAAAGCGCGTAACCACGCCCACGGCGAACATGCAATTCCATGCTCAATCCATCACACTTATCAAGTGTGGCGATATAATGATCTGGGTTAATTACCTCCAACTCACTATTGGGCTGAATATCAGCCGCTGTTACCTCTCCCGATCCGTCAGCTGATAAACGTAGAGACACGGTGTCATCTGTATGGACTCGAAATCGAATCTCTTTGAGATTGAAGAGAATCTGAACAACATCTTCTTTTACACCGTCAATAGTTGAGTAGTCATGCTTTACACCGTCGATGGCCACGGAAACAATCGCGGCACCGCCGATTGACGACAACAAAACACGCCGAAGCGAGTTACCAAGTGTAATTCCAAATCCCCGCGCAAGGGGTTCGGCAATAAACCTCCCATAATCCGGTTTCAGGCTGTCCAAATCTGCCACAAGGCGCTTAGGCTTGGTGATTTCGCCCTCCATCATCTTGATTTCCTCCTAAAAAGTATGTGCTACTTGGAGTATAGTTCAATGATTAACTGCGTTTGGACGTTTGCAGCAACCTGTTCTACATTTGGATAACCTCGAATGACTCCTGCCGGCTTATTAGTATCCAACTCAAGCCACTCTGGCGTGCCTTTCTGTTGCATGTATTCTATTGCTTCTTGGATTATAGCTGACTCGCGACTTCGTTCACAGACTTGGACCACGTCACCAATATCTACCAAATAGGAGGGAATGTTAACCGGTTTGTCGTTTACGAGAAAATGCTTATGCTTGACCAACTGCCTTGCCTGACGTCGAGAATTGGCAAAACCCAAACGAAAAACCACGTTGTCCAACCGGCGCTCCAAAAAGAGAAGCAACGTTTCCCCTGTGACTCCTTTCTGGCGTTCAGCCTTATTATAATAGTTATGAAACTGTTTCTCTAGAGTGCCGTAGATGCGTTTGGCTTTCTGCTTCGCACGCAATTGGCGACGATAATCATCTTTGCCTCTAATTGGCCTTTGGCCATGTTCTCCGGGGGGATAACCACGTCGCTCAAACGAACACTTTGGCGTATTGCAACGTCGGCCCTTAAGGAAGAGCTTCTCCCCCTCTCTACGGCATAATTTACAAACCGGTCCTAAATATCTACTCATCTTCCCCTTCGCAATCAATGATGGAGGTTAAACACGACGCCGCTTTGGCGGACGACAGCCATTATGAGGAATAGGAGTTACATCTTTCATTAGCGTAACTTCGAGCCCTGCTGCTGACAGTGCGCGAATTGCAGATTCTCTACCCGATCCGGGCCCTTTAACCCTCACCTCAACACGTCTCATCCCCTGTTCCATCGCTTTTTTCGCACACGCTTCGGCTGTCTGCTGTGCTGCAAACGGCGTACTTTTTCGGGAACCGGGAAAACTCATTCCTGCACTTGCCCACGCAACTGTATTCCCCGTAAGATCCGTAATGGTAACAATTGTATTATTGAATGTCGCCTGGATGTGGGCGATACCCTCAGGGACATGTTTCTTCTCTTTTCTTCTTGCTCGATTAGCAGAACGCAAAAGCAAGCTCCTTTCGTAACACACAATCAGATGGAATCAACCGCCCTTGCGAGCAGCTTCTTTGGATTTCCTACCGACAGAAATTGTTCTAGCTTTCCCCTTACGAGTACGCGCGTTCGTACTTGTGCGCTGTCCACGTACAGGCAACTGACGGCGATGGCGCAAACCACGATAACTGTTGATATCCATCAACCTCTTGATATTTTCATCCACTTCTCGCCTTAAATCACCCTCAACCTTGTACTCCTGGGTGATTGTAGTTCTCAGCTGACTAATCTCTTCTTCAGCTAAACTATCCACTTTCTTAGCTGGATCGATGTTGAGCCCCTGCACCAATTTTGACGCACTATGACGACCAATTCCATAGATATAGGTCAGGGCAATGTCGACCCTCTTATTACGCGGCAAATCAACTCCTGCGATTCTTGCCATGACCCTCCTCCTTCATAAAACTGAAGACTGGTGGCACCGGTCCCAGTTATCCTTGCCTTTGCTTGTGCTTTGGGTTTGAGGAACAAATTACGCGAATAATGCCTTTACGCTTTATGATTTGACACCTGTTGCACATTTTCTTAACAGAAGCCCTAACTTTCATCTCTGTCCCCTTCGGTCAACTCACCCGGCGCAGTTCATCTGGAACGACGCCCTTTAACACGCCTACCCTTAATGAACCCTTCATAACTTCTATCCGTTAAATGAGACTCAACCTGCGATACAGTGTCTAGAACGACACCGACAACAATCAAAACCGACGCTCCACTCACCATCGTTCCGATCCGTAGCCAACCTTCAAACATTATCGGGATTACGGAAATGGCAGCAAGGAAACATGCTCCGGGAAGTGTAATCCGAGTAAGCACAAAATTGATGTGTTCGGCCGTACGCTTACCAGGCCTAATGCCGCCTTTTTCTAGGATATGGGCGCCATGTTTCTTCAACGTATCGGCCATATCCAGAGGGTTGATTTGCACAGCTGTATAAAAATAGGTGAAAGCAATAATTAAACTCGCATAAATAATCAAGTATACTGGATGGGCTGGATTTCCCAAGACCCCTTGTAACCAGCTAATCCAAGCCCACGACGCAACAACCTCGTTGGTCTGGAGAAACCCTAGAATAGTCCCTGGAAACTGCATTAGGGTCACCGCAAAGATGATAGGAATCATGCCAGCAGCATTGACTCGAAGCGGGAGGTGAGTCTTTTGCCCACCGTACATCCTCGTTCCCTTGATTTGCCGCCCGTATTGGACAGGAATCTTACGGACAGATTGAGTAACAAACACCGTACCCATTACGGCAACCACAATCAACGCCAAAAATATAGCCAGTTGTATCAGGTTGAGACTTTGATCGTTAATCAAACGGGTCGTTATAGAAGAAACACCACTTGGCACTGCGGCTACGATGCCAACCGTAATGATGATTGAAATGCCTTGACCAATCCCCCTCTCGGTAATCTGTTCACCGAGCCACATCACAAAGGCCGTACCTGCCATCAAGGTTATAACCGTCAAAAAATGAAAAGACCAACTTGGGTCCGTAACGACCTGCTCATCGATACCCAAATTGCCCGGATTCCGCAACAAAAAACTAATTCCGAGCCCTTGAACCGCGCTCAAAATAACGGTACCATAGCGCGTGTATTGCGTAATCTTTTTTTTCCCATCTGGTTCTTTTGAAAGCTTCTCCAAAGAGGGTACAACAACAGCAAGAAGCTGCATGATAATCGACGCGCTAATGTACGGCTGAATCCCGAGGGCAAAGATCGTCATCTGGCTGAATGCGCCCCCAGAAAACAGATCGACAAACCCAATCATGTTACCGCCAGGCCGATTTCTTAATTTCTCAAAAAAGGCTGCGAGCGCAGCATCATCAATTCCCGGTATCGTAATATGCGCGCCAAACCGGTATATGACCAGCAGAAACGCCGTAAAAATTATTCGATTACGTAGTTCAGGAATTTTAAAGATATTCCTAAACGCACTAATCATTTGCGGGCGATCTTTCGAATTCATCATAAGGGTTCCAGATAGAGGGGATTACAAGGGGCCAACGCGACTCAAACTCTCACAGCCAGATTCTGGCACTGCCCGTGAAGGAGCTCAAGACGCACTCAATGTGTTCATTTTTAAGAGTGCCCTAAGAGACTAACTCAGTCTTACCACCAATCGACTCGATTTTTTTGGTGGCGGCATTGGAAAATCCATGCACACGCACCGTAAGTTCCTTCTCAAGATCGCCATCCCCGAGAATCTTCACTCGCGCACTCTTGCGCTTCACAATCCCACTGTCATATAAAGTTTCAACCGTAACGGTCTGTCCACTGTCAAAACCATTTAGCTGCTTAACATTCACAACGTCATATTCGATTCGCTTGTGAGCGATGACTCTAGGACCACGCTTCGGAACACGCCTGACTAACGGCATCTGACCACCTTCAAACCAGGCGGGAATTGATCCTCCAGAACGAGATTTTTGTCCCTTATGACCACGCCCCCCAGTTTTTCCCCAGCCCGAAGCCTCCCCTCGTCCAATTCGCTTCCTAGCTCGCTTGGAATTTGCCGCTGGCTTAAGTTCGTTGAGCTTCATAACTATTCAACTCCATTTCGCTGAGTCTACAATCATCGGTTTTCACCCCTCAGCTCTTCAACACGTTTTCCCCGAAGACGAGCGACATGATTAGCGTCTTTCAGGCTCTTTAACGCTAATATCGTCGCCTCCGCAATGTTTTTCACATTTCTCGATCCAAGACGCTTGGTCAGCACGTCCTTAATACCCACAAATTCAAGTATCGTCCTTGTGGCATGTCCGGCGACAATCCCGGTACCGGGACTTGCGGGCTTCAACAGAACCTTTGAAGCCTTATATTTGCTGACGATTTCATGGGGAATGGTCCCATCCATGAGAGGCACACGAATCAGGTTTTTCTTCGCATCAGCAATGCTCTTGCTAATCGCCGAAGGAACGTCATTGGCACTTCCGAATCCGATACCAACAACACCTCCATGGTTTCCAACAGCTGAAAGCGCATTGAAACTCGGTGTTCGCCCTCCTTTACCGACGCGCATCACGCGATTAATCGCGATTGGACGTTCCTCAAACTCAGAATCACCAGCTTCAATTTTTTTTCTTAGCAACGGACCCTCCTTTACCAAAAACCTACTGTGCTCTCGGTTGCGCTAGAGAAGCAACAACTTATTTAGAATTTTAAACCGCCTTCTCTGGCAGCATCCGCAAGGGCTTTAATCCTGCCATGATATAGGTTCCCGCCCCGATCGAACACAACGGATTCGATATCGCATTCCTTCGCTTTACGCGAGATTAACTCTCCCACTTTTTGCGCAGCGCTCGCATTTCCGCCTTGTGGAACGACTTTTCTCAATTCCACTGCCAACGTTGATGCTGCGGCAAGCGTAATTCCTTTTTCGTCATCAATCAGCTGCGCATAGATATGGTTCACACTCCTGAATACGGAAAGCCTTGGTCTTTGGCTCGTACCAGATACCTTCCGTCGCACATGCCTTTTTCGTGTGTATCGCGCACGGTTTTTCTTCTTAAGTCGATCCAATCATGCACCTCCCAGATTTACGCCATAATGGACGAAACCAAAGCCTACGTTTTTGCCTTGCCTTCCTTCATACGAACACGTTCACCATCATAACGTATTCCCTTGCAGGGTTGATAGACCTCAGGTTTTCTAATCTGGCGGATTGTTGCGGCAACTTGACCGACGAGTTGCTTGTCAAAACCACTCACAACAACAGGCGTATGAGCCTGCCCATCAACATTTTCGCTATTTTCAACACTTATGGTAATTCCTTCTGGCGGATCATAAATGACAGGATGCGAATATCCTACATTCAACACCAATGCAGCCTGATTGTTAATCTCTGCACGATAACCCGTACCCACAACGCGAAGCCTTTTCTCATATCCCTCTGCAACGCCCTGCACCATATTCGCAATAAGACTCCGAGTCAGTCCGTGTAGCGACCTATGTGTCTTCTGATCGCTGAGCCTTTCCACTTCAATCAGACCATCATTCACCTTAACACTATTTCCTTCTGGAACTGTCCAATCCAGTTTTCCTTTGGGACCCTCTACAACTACGTTGGCCCCATCAAGCGTGACTTTGACGTTCCCTGGAATTTCGATTGGCATCTGCCCTATTCTTGACATCGCACCTTAGCTCCAAGATTCAAAGATTACAATTACCAGACATAGCACAATACTTCCCCTCCCATTTTGTCAGCTCGACACTGGGAGGCTGTTCGTACACCTTGGGAAGTCGACAGAATAGCAATCCCCAAATCCCCGTATACTCGAGGAAGGTCTGCTACTCCTGCGTACACCCGGCGTCCTGGTTTGCTAACTCTTCTGAGACCAGAGATAACCCTTTCTTCATTATCGCCGTACTTGAGGTAGATACGCAAAATCCCCTGTTTCCCATCATCCATTAAGCGATAGTTTCGGACGTAACCCTCTTCGCTCAGAATGCGAGCAATCTCCGATTTCACTCTCGAAGCGGGCACTTCGACACGCTCATGGCTAACCATATTTGCATTACGAATACGCGTTAGCATATCCGCAATCGGATCGGTCATTGACATTCAATCTTCTCCTTCACCAACTGGCCTTTTTCACGCCGGGGATTTTTCCTTCTCGCGCTAGCAGGCGAAAACAAATACGGCAAAGCTCAAACTTGCGAAGGAAGCCACGCGGACGGCCACAGATACGGCAACGATTGTACTGCCGAGTTCGGAATTTTGGAGGTCGCTTTTGTTTAGCAACGAGTGCTTTTGTTGCCAATTCGTCTACTCCTTATTATCTGTAATTTTGTTGCATTTGAGATTCAATCTGTCTTAAAATTTGGACTTTTTGCCCAAGTTAGTTTCAGAACGGGCGATGCAAACATTATTCTCTAAAGGGCATACCCAATCCTCTTAGTAATTCCCGTCCTTCTTCGTCGGTCTGAGCTGTAGTTACGATAGTTACATTTAGTCCGCGCACTTCGCCCACTTGGTCATATTCAAGTTCGGGGAATATGAGTTGTTCTTGAAGGCCCAATGAGTAGTTTCCACGACCATCAAATGAGTCAGGGGATAGTCCACGAAAATCCCTAATTTGTGGCAGAACAGCATTGACAAGACGGTTGAAAAACTCATACATCCGATCTCGGCGCAAAGTCACTCTGCAACCGATAGGCACCCCAGCACGAACTTTGAAGTTAGCAACAGATTTCCTGGCGCGCGTTATTACCGCACGTTGACCACTGATTTGCGTTAGTTCCTCAACAGCATCTTCCAACAACTTTGGGTTCTGCATCGCTTCGCCGAGGCCGACATTGAGATTAATCTTATCGAGCTTGGGAATCTTCATCACATTGGGATAATTAAAACGCTGCTGTAATATGGAAACGACTTCTTCTTGATAAAACGTCCTGAATCCGCTCATTTATCCTCAGCCTATAGCACTGCTTGTCTAATAGAATTAGGAGTTGCAACCCGCACGGTGACCACATATTGCACATCACAAGGAACTTACCAGCGAATCAGCTCAATCCTGACCAACAACTTCATTGCACTTATTGCAGACCCGTAGCCGATATTTTTTCGTTCTTGTCCCAACCTCTCGTTCAAAAACACGACGTTTCGTACGAGCGGGTGTATTACAGTTCGGACAAATTAGCTTAAGATTGGAAATGTGTACGGTACCTTCTTTCTCAATGACTCCTCCCTGCCCTGTCTGACTTGGACGCACGTGCTGTTTTATAATCTGAACCCCTTCAACCACAGCTCGTCCCTTCCGGGGAAGGACATCGAGGACTCTCCCCGTCTTGCCCTTGTCTTTTCCACTCAACACCAGCACAAGGTCATTATCCTTTATATGAAATCTTCTGAGAGACATTGATTCCTCCTGAGCAAAGATAACTGTGTTAAATGACCTCGGGCGCCAAAGACACAATCCTTGTAAACTCCATTTCCCTCAGTTCGCGGGCAACAGGACCAAAGATTCGCGTACCCCGGGGTTGGTTCTGAGGGTCAATCAACACCGCTGCGTTCTTATCAAACTTAATGTACGAACCATCAGAGCGGCGGTACTCCTTGGTAGTACGCACGACAACGGCACGCACGACTTCCCCTTTCTTAACCTGGCTGTTAGGATTCGCTTCCTTGACGCTCGCAACAATCACATCGCCTAAGCGGGCATAGCGTTTCCGCGTACCGCCAAGCACACGTATACACATGAGCTTCTTTGCTCCTGTGTTATCCGCACAGGTCAGTCTAGTCGAAGTTTGAACCATGAGGCATTCCTCACTTCACATGTTTCCAAAAACAGAACACAATTTGGTAGATAACCCATTTCTTTTCTTACCCAAACTGCAAAATTAAAATTCTGTTCGAAAGATTATAAACAACTCGACATCCTCACTCAGCCATCCATAGAAGAGCTTCATAAAAAATCGAAGGAGCATTCCAGCCTGGTACGTTCCTCGCCTAAGGGGCAACAAATGCGAACCGGGCAAACGAACGCTTACGACTCTCTACTGTCGCCTGATTGAGCCTTTGTCGTAATCCGGCGGACCCGCCACTTTTTACGACGACTAATCGGTCGAGACTCGATAACTTGAACCACGTCGCCAACCGCACATGTATTTTCCTCATCATGCGCTAAGACTTTTGTTGTATCTCTCACAATCTTCTTATAAAGCGGATGCTGGTACGCCCTAGTAACTGCCACAACAACCGTCTTGTCCATCCGATCGCTCGTCACAACACCCGTCCGGGTCTTACGATGTGCCCGTCTCTCTTGAGTCAAATTTATCCCCTCTTCTGCTTTAACTATGAGGAACTCTCAATCCCACTTTCTCGCAAACGAAGAATTGTCTTAATACGCGCAATATCCCTTTTCATCTTTCCCAATTGAGACGTGTCTTCAAGATGCCCAAGAATATTACGGAATCTCTGGTTGAACAGACCCTCCTTCAAGTTTTCCAGCTCACTGGCTAGGTCTTCAACAGATTGGCTGCGCAGTTCTTGTGCAGTCATGATTATTCCCCTGATCTGGTGACAAATTTCGTTTTTAGCGGCAATTTATGTGAAGCCAGACGCATCGCCTCCTTGGCTTCCTCGATTGAAACACCACTCAGCTCATAAAGCACACGTCCAGGCTTTACAACCGCCACCCAATATTCAGGTGGTCCCTTTCCGCTCCCCATCCGCGTCTCAGCAGGCTTTTGAGTCACAGGCTTCTGTGGAAATATTTTAATCCAAACCTTACCACCACGGCGTACATGCCGAGTTATCGCAACCCGCGCGGATTCGATTTGCCGACTGGTAATCCAACCGCACTCCATACTCTGCAAACCATACTCACCAAAGTTAATCCGTGAACCACGAAGAGGCTGTCCACGCCGCTTTCCACGCTGCACTTTACGATGTAAAACCCGTTTTGGCATCAACATTGGCTACACTCCTTAACAACATTTTCACACAACAACTTCTGATTCGCACAACGGTACGGAACGTTTCTATGCTTTATCTCTATCCTTCTTGCCCGTACGACCTCCGCTCCGTCCACTGCCACCTCCGCTCCGTCCACTCCCACCTCCGCTCCGTCCACTGCCACCTCCACTCCGTCCACTGCCACCTCCACTCCGTCCACTGCCACCTCCGTCACGCCACCTGCCCGAACCGGAGCGTTCGTTTGAACCAGTACCCCCAAAACGTCCAGCACCTCGACCAGCTCGTGGTTTTTGTTCAACGGCCGATGATTGTTCCGATGTTTCGCCAATCAACAACTCGGGTGAACCAATCACTTCACCCTTAAAAATCCATGTTTTAACACCAATTTTTCCGTAGGTCGTGTCGGGTTCGCAGAACCCATAGTCGATGTTCGCCCGGAGCGTATGTAGTGGAACACGGCCCTCAATACTAGTTTCTGTTCTCGCCATTTCAAGACCACCAAGGCGTCCACTGACGGTTGCCTTCACTCCCTCCGCACCAGCTCGCATAGAGGATACGATAGTTCTCTTCATTGCTTGCCTAAACGGCGATCTCCGCTGAATCTGGAGGGCAATGGCCTCGGCAACTAACTGAGCATCAAGTTCGGGCGACTTTATCTCGGTCACATTAATGCGAACCGACCGTCCAATGAATTTCTCCAAGTCTGCTTGCAATTTCTCCGCTTCGACGCCGCGGCGGCCAATAACGATGCCCGGACGCGCCGTATGCACGTTTATACTACAGCGATCAGCGACTCGCTCTACCTCAATTCGCGATATGCCAGCACGCGAGAGTTTTTCCTTTACGAATTCTTGAATTCGTAAATCCTCATGAAGCCACACGGCATACTCTTTCTCGCTATACCACTTCGACTGCCAAGTCTCGATGATGCCAATGCGTAGCCCACGCGGGTGCGTTTTCTGTCCCACTCAAACCTCCTCGGTCGATAGCGTGTTCGGACTAATGAGAGAATCTGCAAGAGTACTTTTCATTCTAGAATTTATCCTCTGATTTGTCAGGAACTCCCTGCATCACCATTCTCCGCAGCCTCTTCATCTAGCACGACGGTAATGTGACACCTTCGCCGCACAATACGGTTTGCCATACCGCGTGCCCGCGGTAGCATCCATTTTCGCGCTAGCCCCTCATCAACAAAAATCTTCTTAACGAAAAGATTGCTCTCGTCAACGGTAGAATCTTGATATTGTGCATTGGCCACGGCAGACTGTATCAGTTTTCGGATTACTGGAGAGATTGCTTTATGGATGAACGACAATTGATTCAGCGCATCCGCGACATAGCGATTCCTAACCAGATCTGCCACCAAGCGCGCTTTTCGTGGAGCGACGGGCACGTTCTTAACTTTTGCTTTGGCATCCATAGGACAAATCTCCCAAATAAATCCTCTACACCCGACCGCCTCTTGCATGGGACCTGAACGTTCGCGTAGGGGAAAACTCACCAAGCTTGTGGCCTACCATGTTCTCCGTAATATAGACTGGAAAGAATTTCTTTCCATTGTGGATAGCAAGCGTGTGGCCAATTAGCTCTGGCGTAACGGTCGAACGACGAGACCAAGTGCGGATAACGCGCTTAGTCCCAGACCTCTCCATAGCTTCAATCTTCTTTTCCAGTTTCGGATCAATATAAGGGCCTTTCTTGACAGAGCGTGGCATTAGATGCGTCCTCCAGAACCAGGTAATCGTGTAGAAACCATAACTCCCAAGCGAAAACTCACTGCATTATTTACGCCGACTTACTATATACTGACCCGATTTCTTCTTCCGATTTCTCGTTTTATAACCCTTAGTCGGAACACCCCACGGTGTAACGGGATGCCTTCCGCCAGAACTCTTTCCTTCGCCACCCCCATGCGGATGGTCGATGGGATTCATCGCAACACCACGGACCTTGGGACGCCTACCCATCCAGCGAGATCGTCCGCCCTTTCCGATAGATATATTCGAATGATCCACGTTTCCAATCTGACCCACTGTCGCCATGCAATTGACAGGGAGAAGACGAATTTCGCCAGAGGGCATACGCACCCGTGCATATTTGCCTTCTCGGTCGACAAGTTGGGCAGCAACCCCAGCACTTCGTACTAACTGGCCTCCACCACCCGGAGCCATTTCGACATTGTGTATAGCCGATCCAAGAGGGATTTTCTCGAGAGATAGGGCGTTACCGACTTTAATCTCTGCCTCTGGACCTGAATTGAGTATTTCACCAACCTGGAGCCCCAACGGTGCGAGAATATAGCGCTTCTCCCCATCAGCATAGTGTAGCAACGCAATTCGTGCAGATCGATTCGGATCATACTCAATCGCAGCAACCGTAGCTGGAACGCCGAATTTATCGCGCTTAAAATCCACGCGTCGGTATCGCCGCTTGTGACCACCACCGCGCCTTCGAACCGTCATTCGACCGAGATCGTTCCGCCCAGCATTGTTCTTCAAGCCTCTGACTAAGGATTTTTCCGGCTTCCCACGCGTAACCTCCTCAAAAGAATGGCCCGTCATGGATCGACGACTTGGTGTTATCGGAGAGTATGTCTTAACTGCCATAATCAATCATCCTTGAATTAAATGGATTCAAAAACCTGAATCTCCGTTCCTTCTTCAACCGTAATGATTGCCTTCTTCCAATGCGCTCTTCTTCCACCCTGATGCCGTATTAGCTTTCCCTTGGGTTTGCCACGCACGCGCATTGTGCTCACCTTCAAGATCTTTCCTTTAATACCGAGTGTTTCCTCTGCAGCCTGACGAATCTCCGCCTTGGTGGCATTTACGTCAACCACAAAAGAATATTTGTGGGAAGATTCACGAAGTACCGTGCTCTTTTCCGTCACCAGGGGCTTCAATATAATCTGATATAAGTCTTCCATGGTTTTTAAAAATTACTCACTAACACCGTTGACTGGCCGGAGCATCCGTTCTTGCAGCTTTTCAGCAGCCAACTCGGTGATAACAATTTTGTCGTGCCACAAAACATCGTAGACATTCAGCATATCCCACCCACAGCTGTGCACCTTCGGAATGTTACGAACAGACAAGTGGACATTCTGATTGTGTTCATCGAGCACAAAAAGCACCTTCCCACCAAAGTTTAGAACGGATAAAAACTCAACCACATCTTTCGTTCTGGGTTTATCTAGCGAAAACTGCCCAACCAACAGACAGTCGCCACTTTTAAACCTATCTGCTAACACCGAAGAGAGCCCCAACCTGCGAACTTTCTTGGGTGTATGCTGACGATAACTCCGCGGTCTAGGTCCAAAGGCGACGCCACCATGAACTCTCGTAGGAGATCCGCTATCACCAACACGAGCTCGTCCGGTGCCCTTCTGTCTATACAATTTCTTACCGCTTTTCTTCACCTCGCCCCGCGTTTTTGTTGACGCTGTACCACTCCGTTGGTTGGCACGATATGCAACGATACACTGATGCACAACAGCTTCATTAACAGGCGCATTGGCGAAGTCGTCTGACAGCTCCTTCTGATGAATGACTTCGCCGGAGCGGTTGTATACGTCTAAAGTTGCCATAACCCTTTACCCTTGATTTGTGATTCCTCATTCACTAATGAAGACCGAACGCACTACGAACCAGTCTTAACGGCTTTGTGAATCAACAACAGGCCATTGGGTGGTCCAGGCACAGCGCCCTTAACGAGCAGAAGATTCCTTTCAGAGTCTGATTTCATAACTTGAAGGCTCTGAACTGTCACTCGTTTACCACCATGGCGACCCGGCATCCTCTTGCCTTTGAAGACTCGGGAGGGGTAAGAACTGGCGCCAATCGAGCCAGGTCGACGAAGATCTTGTTCACCACCGTGACTCTTTTTTCCACCGGCAAAACCGTAACGTTTAACCACTCCTGTGAATCCACGGCCTTTCGAGACGCCTGTTACGTCAACGTACTCCCCGCTCGAGAAGATATTAGAATCGATTATCGAACCCACTGACAAGCCCTCAATGCTCTCAACGCGAAATTCTCTAAGGAATCGAGTAGGGGAGACATTAGCCTTTTGAACATGTCCATGCTCCGGGCGATTAACTTTATTCTCTTTGCGACTTCCAAAGCCCAGCTGAACTGAGTGATATCCATCCCTATCCTCGGTCTTAATCTGCACAATAGGACACGGCCCCGCTTCAATCACCGTAACCGGAAATGCTTCCCCAGACTCATCAAAAATCTGGGTCATACCGACTTTTTTACCTATTATTCCTGTAACCATCTATCGCATCCCCAACATGATTGCCGTTTTTTTGACCATTACTGCGCTTACACGCTCACAAGAGCGAAATTTTTATATCCACGCCCGCAGGCAAATCCAACCGCATCAAAGCATCCACGGTCTTGGGCGTTGTTTCAAGAATATCCAACAACCGCTTATGAATCCGCATTTCAAACTGTTCCCGAGATTTTTTGTCCGTAAATGTCGCTCTTTGAACAGTGTAAACGTGCTTTTTCATGGGAAGCGGTATCGGTCCGGAGACAACAGCACCCGTCCGTTTTGCCGTATCCGCTATCTGCCCCGACGATTTGTCCAACAATCGATGATCGAAGGCTTTAAGACGAATGCGGATTTTCTGATTGTCCATCTAATCTCCCTGAATTGAGCCCAACGTGCAACAGAGAACTTCACTGTGATAGCTTATGCCTATTCGATGACTTTCGACACAACACCCGCTCCTACCGTCTGCCCGCCTTCACGAATGGCGAACCTAAGCTCTTCCTCCAAAGCAATCGGCTTAGCGAGCTCTACAGTAATTTGAGTGTTATCTCCTGGCATTATCATCTCAACGCCCTCTGGGAGCTGCATATTGCCTGTTACATCCGTCGTACGAAAGTAGAACTGTGGACGATAGCCGCTGAAGAAAGGGGTATGCCGACCACCTTCTTCTTTCTTCAAGATATAGGCTTCAGCTTCAAATTTGGTGTGGGGCGTAATGGTTCCGGGAGCCGCCAGCACTTGACCGCGTTCAACGTCCCCTCTGTCCACACCACGAAGCAGCACTCCGACATTGTCACCGGCACGACCTTCGTCGAGAAGCTTACGAAACATCTCCACTCCAGTTGCCACAGTGCTGTGTGTCGGACGGAGCCCTACAATTTCGATGGTATCGCTAACATGCACTATACCACGTTCCACACGGCCAGTAACAACGGTTCCACGACCACTGATTGTAAAAATATCTTCGACAGGCATCAAATAAGGCCTATCAACGTCTCTTACAGGTTCAGGTATGTATTCATCAACTGCTGCCATCAAATCAAGAATGGGTTTACACGCTTCACCATTCGGATCCCCATTGGCTTCCATTGCCTGCAAGGCAGACCCAGTAACGACGGGGATATCATCTCCTGGGAAATTGTACTCATTAAGCAACTCCCGAACTTCCAATTCAACAAGTTCAAGCAACTCGGGATCATCCACCATATCGGCCTTGTTCAGAAACACGACAAGCGAGGGGACATTAACCTGTCTCGCGAGCAGCACGTGTTCCCGCGTCTGTGGCATCGGACCATCGGCAGCTGAAACAACGAGAATCGCGCCATCCATTTGAGCAGCACCCGTAATCATGTTCTTAATATAGTCAGCGTGTCCCGGGCAATCTACGTGAGCATAGTGTCGATTCTCAGTTTCATATTCGACGTGAGCCGTGTTAATCGTTATTCCACGCTCTTTCTCTTCAGGAGCCTTGTCAATATCCTCATACGTCATCACATAGTCTGAGCTAGAAAGACTCGATAAAACCATGGTAATAGCTGCAGTCAACGTGGTCTTGCCGTGATCAACATGGCCAATCGTACCTATGTTAACGTGCGGTTTAGTTCGGTCAAATTTTTCCTTTGCCATTTATTATGAACTCCCTCCTTGCATAGATAAGCTAGCGACCAACAACCTTGACGCATTCATACAAATTCTTCTATTCTTTCGGATTTGGCATCAATCTAGACCAAACCCAATGGATCAACAATGTACAAAGTCACGAAGTTGCCTTCAACGAAATCAAATCTTCAGCAACACCTGAGGGCACTCCACTGTAGTGTGCAAACTCCATGGAATAGGTGGCGCGGCCCTGTGTTAAAGATCGAAGCGCCTTAACGTACCCAAACATTTCTGAAAGTGGGACCGACGATTGAATCACCTGAACACGGGACTTAGCCTGCAAATCAGTTTGAAGAATTTGTGCGCGACGTGCATTCAAGTCTCCGATGACCTTTCCCAAATATTCATCGGGCACGATAATTTCCACCTTCATAATCGGCTCAAGCAGAATCGGACTAGAGCGCTTCACCGCCTCCTTGAAGGCCATTGAAGCCGCAATTGAGAATGCCATTTCTGATGAATCCACAGCGTGAAATGAGCCATCGTACAACCGCACACCAACGTCAACAACAGGGTAACCAGCAACAACTCCAGAGTCCATGGCACTCTGGATGCCTTTGTCGATTGCTGAGATAAATTCCTGCGGGATAACGCCGCCCTTGGTGTCATCAACGAATTCAAAACCCGAACCTTTGTCTACAGGGTAAACCTCAATGACAACATGGCCATATTGTCCACGCCCACCGGATTGCCTGACGAACCGGCCCTCTGATGTGGCATTTTTCTGAACTGTTTCACGATACGCAACATGAGGCTTCCCAATGTTCGCCGAAACATTAAACTCACGAATCAGCCGGTCCACAATAATCTCCAGATGCAATTCTCCCATACCAGACAACAAGGTCTGGCCGGTTTCAGCATCTTGGGACACCTTAAACGTTGGATCTTCCTCGGCCAGCTTCAGGAGTGCTAGATTCAACTTATCTATATCTGATTTCGTACAAGGTTCCACAGAAACGGACATCACTGGCAGCGGAAAAACCATTGTTTCCAGGGCAATTGGCGCATCAGGATCGCAAACCGTATCACCTGTCGCAATATCTTTGAGCCCAATTGCGGCGACAATATCACCTGCATAAACAGCATCACGTTCTTCACGCTTATTCGCGTGCATTTGCATCAGTCGACCAATTCGTTCACGTTTATCACGTGTGCCATTATACACCATCGCGCCCCTAGTCAAAACGCCAGAATATACGCGAAGGAAAGTCAACTTGCCGACATGAGGATCCGTCATAATCTTAAACGCCAGGGCACAGAATGGCGCGTCATCACGAGGCATCCGTTCTTGCATTTCTTGGGTTTTTGGGTTCGAGCCTTCAATTGGTGGCACGTCTACAGGAGACGGCAGATATGAGATAATCGCATCCAGTAAGGGCTGAACACCCTTATTTTTCAAAGCCGAACCGCACAGAACAGGAACCACGCTCCCGACCAACGTAGCCTTCCTCAAACCAGCAATAATTTCCTCATCGGACAACTCGATTCCATCAACATATTTTGCTAACAGCTCATCATCCCATTCCACAATCGTTTCAATTAATTTCTCACGGTACTCGGCAACCATTCCCATCATCTCTTCAGGAATGTCAATCTCATCCACGGTCGTTCCAAAGTTGGCCTCATCCCACACAAGCCCCCTCAAACCAATGAGATCGACAATGCCACTGAACTGTTCTGCTGAACCGATCGGCAATTGAATAGGAACGGGGATTGTACCTAATCGATCTGTCATCATTTCAAGCGTCCGAAAGAAATCAGCCCCTGTTCGGTCCATCTTGTTAATGAGAGCAACCCGGGGGACGTTGTATTTGTCCGCCTGCCTCCATACTGTCTCCGATTGTGGTTCGACACCACCAACGGCACAAAACACAGCGACCGCACCATCAAGCACGCGAAGAGATCTCTCCACTTCCACCGTGAAATCTATGTGACCGGGCGTATCAATAATGTTGACCTGATTGTCTTTCCATCGACAAGCAGTCGCAGCTGCGGTTATAGTAATGCCCCGTTCTTGTTCTTGTACCATCCAGTCCATCGTTGTGGTACCGTCATGAACTTCACCCAACCGATGAACACGTCCGGTGTAATACAAAATTCGCTCAGTTACGGTTGTTTTACCAGCGTCAATATGCGCCATAATACCGATGTTCCGCGTAGCAGCCAAGTCAAATCGCCGCGGATCTATCTTCTTACGGTTCTCTAATGTAGGATGATTCTTCCTATCAGACTTCATTATCTAGCCATTCACCTGATTGAAATACTAAAATTTTCCACACCTTCATGAACGAATTTCACCAGCGGTAATGAGCAAACGCTCGATTCGCCTCTGCCATTCGATGTTGTTCAAACTTCCTGCGAATTGCCGCACCCTCGTTCTTTGAAGCTTCCAGCAACTCACCCGCCAGCCTTGCCTCCATTGTTTTCTCCCCGCGCGACCTCGCAGATTGGAGAATCCACCGGAACGCTAAGGTCGTACGACGATCAGCCTTAACATCAACCGGCACCTGATAAGTCTGCCCTCCCACTCGCCGCGATCGCACTTCCAAAACAGGTTTAACGTTGTTAATTGCCTGACGAAAAACGGCGAGGCCGTCCTGCTTCGCCCTGTCGGCTATTATGTCCATACTCCTGTATAGCACCCGCTGCGCAGTGCTCCTCTTGCCATCCAACATCAAACAATTGACGAATTTAGTAACCAGGGTACTATCGTACTTAGGATCGGGCATTAACTCGCGCTTAACGGCAATCTTGCGTCTGGGCATGATTCACTCCTTCTTCCACCATCAGATGTTCCCGTAAAAGTCAAGCTCTTCGCAGCTCTAACTGGCTTTCTTCGCCCCATACTTCGATCGTCCCTGCCGTCGACCCTCAACGCCTGCGGTATCTAAGGTACCCCGAACAATGTGGTATCTGACATTGGACAAATCCTTAACCCTACCACCTCTCACCAAAACGACAGAGTGCTCCTGCAAATTGTGATCGATTCCTGGAATATAGCACGTCGCCTCAAAACCCGTTGTAAATCGAACCCGAGCCACCTTTCGGAGCGCCGAATTTGGTTTTTTTGGGTTTACCGTCTTAACCTGTATACAGATTCCACGTCTCTGAGGACAACTTTGCAATACCGGAGACTTTGTTTGTTTAGCACTCTTCTTTCGAGGCTTTCTAACCAATTGACTTATTGTCGGCATAATTTTCCAATGTCACCTAATTCTGGGCATAAATAAAGCCCCAAGAAGGGGCTCACATACGCATGCTATCGATTAAAAACCAGGACTAACGAAAAAGATAAAGGTTTTTCGGAATAGAGCGCCCCCTCTCTGCACCAGTCAGCAGGGAAGGGATCTGTGTCGCCAAGAGCAGGATTATACCAAATTCACTCTTGAATGTCAAGGCTTTTTCTGTTTTTTTTTTGTAACGCGCTGAAGTAGTTCCAAATCACTAAACCTGCAACCCCGTAGACCAATTTGAACAAGTTGAAATCCACCAGAGATTACGATCTGAACCACTCGTGACAAAAGGCATTAAGCGCAACTGGTATCGGTTTTTCATACCCTTGTGTGTGCCAAATATACCTAATCGAACACGTCCGAAGACTGTCAATAGAATTCATGCAGACCGAAATGCTGGAGCTTCCCTTCACAACATTCCCACCGGATTCCGTCTTTTCCGCAAGCGCACTAACAACGGCAAGCTGGTAGCAACATCGTTACTTTCTTCCTGCGCAAAGGCAGTAGTGCTGTTTCGGAAGCGCCTATAATTGCGCAAACGACTGAATACAATCCTTAAATAAGGACCGTTCATATGCCCAGAACAATCCTAACTTAAATTGTTGACGAAGAGGAATTATTTCCATTCCACCGCGTTGCACAGTCGACTGAGGATGCCCCAAATTGATAAAAGCTAGAGCACCCATGCGCGGATGACAAGCAGGAACTACAGTCCCAGCGCTTGAACAAACATCTTGCAGCACAAGATCTAAGGTTTACCGAAGCACAAACTACGCCCTCCAGTAAAAGCCTCAACGACGCAGAATTACACGCATTAAACTATTAAGCTCCTGCACCTTGAGAAACTTGCACAACGCTAGTAGAATCGTAACTCCAATGACAATCGGAACAAAGACTCCCAGCGAACGTGCAACCACACCATCAACGCCAACCCAACCTTCAATCCAAACATTGGCCCGCCAACATCCTATGCCCATAATCACCGAAGCGGCTGTAATTCTTAGCAGTCCGTTCCAACCTTGTGCTAACCCCAAACCTTTGATTTTTCGACTCAATAGAACCAAAAGAAACAGGAAATTCAACGTGGTTGTAAGAGAAGTTGACAGCGCCAGAGAAGTATGATCGAATCTAAGGCGAAAAATGAATACGTAGTTCAGGACAATGTTAATGGCGACCGTACAAAAACTTACTTTTACCGGAGTACCAGTGTTATTTAAAGCATAGAAACCGTCCGTCACAATCTTAACTGCGGAGAAACCGCACAAACCGAAAGAAAAGAAGATCAGCGCTCTCGCAGTTTGCACGGTGTCAAAAGGAGTGGTTTTTCCCCATTCGAAAATTAGACGACAGATAGGTTCCGCCAAGACAAATAATCCAATTGAAGCAGGCAACGCGAGCACGATGTTCAGGGCCAGCGCATGAGAAAACGATCGACGATAGCCCGCGAAGTCGCCCCGGACAAACAATTTCGCAAGATTCGGCAATGCCGCCGTTGAAATCGCCACTCCAAACACCCCAATTGGTAGGTGCATTAAGCGGAAAGCCCGGCTGAGGTATGCTAACCAGCCCGAACCGTGTGAGGCAAAAATCGAGTTTACGAGCAAATTAATCTGCAACGCTGCGACTCCCAAAACCGCGGGACCAATAAGACGCATTAACTGCTGCACGCGCGCATCACGAAAACTAATGAGCAATCGATAACGAAATCCAACCCGCCACATTGATGGCACTTGAACGAAAAACTGGAGTGCTCCTCCAACAACTACACCAATTGCCATACCGGTTGCGGGATGCACTCCAATCCGTTGAGCAAAATAATATCCCCAAACACCCACGGCCAGGAAACCCAGATTAAAGAAGGATGATGCACAGGCAGAGATTCCGAATTTCCCCTTGCTATTGAGTAATCCCATCGCAACCGCAGCAAACGAGACCAGCATAAGAAATGGGAACATAATTCGCGTGAGATACACTGTAAGAGCTCTCTTGGTGGTAAATCCAAACGCCTGCGACGGATCTAATTCCGCATCAAATCCTCTCCCACTAAACATCAAATCAACAATCACGGGGGCCCCAAGAATACCAGCAAATATAAGAACTGAGAGAACTAGTGCTACCAGATTAAAAATACGACTGGCCAATCGCCCGGCCGCTTCATCTCCATCCTCGAGTTCAGTCGCGGTGAATGTCGTCACAAAAGCCTTGCTCAAAACCCCTTCCCCAAAGAGATCTCGAAGCAAATTTGGAATTCGAAAAGCAGCATAAAGCGCATCAGCACTGACACCTGTGGCAAAGAAGTAGGCCACTACCTGTTCCCTTACTAATCCGAGCAGACGGGACCCCATCACCGCGAGACCGATGAGTCCCGCGGATTGGATTACACGTGAAGATTCGACTGTTTGTTGACTTTCCTGTCTCATACTTACGAATCTGCTATTCTGCTTCTATTGACATTTTTCCGGCTCTAGGGTACACTGTAACCCCTACAGAATATAACAACGCTATTTTCGGGAGGGGCGGAACAATTTCGAAGAAAAAAATACTGGTGGACGAGCCTTACAAGTTGCACAGGCTGAAACTGTGACAACGGGCGAGGCGGGGTTTTTCTATCGGTTATCTCAGCAGATAAGGAGCCAAGAAAGTGCCCAAAAGGAAGCGAGATTTCACCGTCGAAGAGGCGAACCAATTTATACCTGCGCTAGAGAACGATATCTCGAAACTAAGAACGATCCGTGAAAAACTTGAAGCCCTGGGTGGAGAAATGACCCAGGTTTTTGAAATTATTCGTCACAATGGAGGGCATAAAAAAACAGCGGATTTTCTGCGACTCTCAACACAATTCCGCCAATCTATTGAGCACATTGACTCCTACGGTTGTGTGCTGAAAAACATAGATCCTGGACTTGTAGATTTTCCTCATTTGCGAGAAGGTAGAGAAGTTTATCTCTGTTGGCAATTTGGCGAGGACAAAATTCGATACTGGCATGATGTTGACACGGGATTTTCCGGTCGAAAACCGCTGTAGCTGGGTGCCATCTCTAGGCGCCGATACTCTCCTTAGAGGCGCAAGATGTTGAAGTCTGAATTCTCCTTCAGAAAATAGGAGTGATTCGTTGGCCCATGCCCGTGTCCAATGTCGAGTGAGTGTAGAATCGCATTGGTGATGTATTTTTTTGCTGCCCCAATGGCTCCTCTCAAAGACTCTCCGTGAGCAAGATGAGTAGCGATTGCTGCAGAATAAGTACAACCTGTACCATGCGTGTTCTTTGTCTCGATACGCTCGGCCTCGAAAAGCATGAATTCACCATCCGCATATAAGACATCTGTTGAATCTTCCCCCAATAAATGCCCGCCCTTCACCAGCACAGATTGACAACCATAGTTGCAAATGTTTTCTGCTGCACACTTCGCGTCATCTAACGTATTGATGTCGCACCCTGCTAGAAACTCTGCCTCATACACATTAGGTGTAACGACTGTTGCAAGCGGAAAAAGGTCTGATTTCAATATATCGATTGCCTCTGTTTGGAGCAGAGGGAACCCACTTTTGGAGATCATCACTGGGTCCACAACCAAATTTTGCGGTGCAAATTCGACCAGCTTTTTCGTAACACTTGTCACAATCCTTGACGAAGATAACATACCGGTTTTGAGAGCAGAAACCTCAAAATCCGAGAAAACTGCATCCAACTGAGCTTCAAGAAGATTCGTCGGCAAATCAAAAGCGCAGGTAACCTCGCACGTATTCTGAGCCGTTACTGAAGTAATGGCAGACATCGCGAACCCACCGTTAGCCTGAATGGTTTTGATGTCAGCCTGAATACCGGCACCACCACCAGAATCGGAACCTGCAATTGTAAGCACTTGTTTCATCTCACTGCCCACCTATATTGTCTAATTCCCGAAGATACGCTTTGCCCTGATGAATGCAGGTTTCGGAACTCATAACCCCGGACATTACAGCAACACCATGGGCACCTGTACGAATACAGGCCGACACCCGTCCCGGGGAAATGCCTCCGAGCGCAAACACAGGCAAGCTAACTTTTCGCACCACCTCACTGAGGCTCTCGAGCCCTCTAGCCGGACCATATCCGGGTTTGGTTAAAGTTGCGTACACTGGACTGTATGTGACAAAATCAGCACCTTCCTTCTCGCGACATATCGCTTCATCAAGAGAATGCACAGAACAACCGATTAAAACATGGTCTCCTAATTGCATCTTGAGCTCCGGAATCGGCCGCGAATCTCCTGGCAAGTGCACACCATGCGAACCAAGTTCTGCCGAAACCATCAAGCGCGAATTGATGAATAACTGGGCCGAATAATTACCGCAGAGCTCGCCAATCGATTTGGCTAGCGTGGAGAATGCAACATCGGTCAAATCTTTTTCACGAAGTTGAATCGCGGGAACCCCAACATCCAAAAGATCATGAACAACATCGTACAGTGGACGTGGATAACAGAGTTTTCTGTCCGTAATAACATATAATCTGAAATCAATTGAACGGCCTCGAACGTCAATCACTATTTTTTCCAAAAGTAGTCTATATTCCCACCCTGAATCGGGCGGCAAAAGCACCATCAATTCCATGTGCATATGGAAAGGTCTGGAGAAAACCTTCCGGCGAGATCAGATCGCGCGGCACGAACGGCAGAAAGTGCTCAGCCTTTTCGACTCCGAAGCGGCGATTACCTTCTAGGAATCGATGGACAATTCCTTCATTTTCCTCCGGCTCAGTACTGCACGTACTGTAGACCAGGATACCACCAGGCTTGATATGAGCCGCGGCATTGTTCAAAATTCGCAGTTGCAATCTCGTCAACTCGCCAATTTGTTTGGAGCCCTTGTTCCAGCGGATGTCGGGATGTCGCCGCAATGTGCCTAGCCCTGAACACGGAGCATCCACAAGAACAGCATCTGCATCCCTAATAAACTCAAGGGACGTGTTCTTCAGATCTGCGTTATAGCGTTCGACATTTACAACATTAAGCCGCTGGCAATTTTCTGCGATAAGTCGATTCTTCTCTTCAGAAAAATCAACAGCAAGAAGTTTACCGGTGTCAGCCATCAGTTGCGCAATGTGGGTAGTTTTCCCACCAGGAGCAGCGCAAAGATCGACGATTTTCGTATTGGGTCGAGGCTGAAGCAGGTGCGCAACCAACATCGCACTTTCGTCCTGCACATAAAACAGACCATCATCGTAAGCTTCGAGAGATCGACAAGACCCAGAAGTTACCAATCTTAGACCATCGGGCACAATCTGGCTTTCCACAGCTACAGCCCCATCAACCGCCAGCAATCGAATTAAATCTTTCCGACTCGTCTTCAAAGTATTAACTCGAATGGAAAGCGGTGCAACCTGATTGCTCGCACGACAGAACTTCAGGGTCCATTCGACACCTCGTCGAGCAATCCAACGCTCCACCAACTCGAGTGGGTACGAAAGAGAAGTGGCAATATGTTCCGCGGGCTGAGACTCCAGCGGCGGATACTCAAGGTCACCCGCACCGCGCTGAACCGCCCGCAAAACGCCATTCACAAATCCGGCAGCTTTACCTTTCGGTTTTGCAAGTTCTACTGTTTCGTAGATGGCTGCGTGTGGCGGAATTTTTTCCAGGTGAACAAGTTGGTACGCTCCCAATCTCAGCAGATTGCGCATTCGTGTATCTAACTGAAATCGGGGATTCACAAACTGCTTGAGCATCCAATCGATTTGCTTGCGCCACCGCGTTATGCCATAGACGCATTCGTTGAGCAATCCTCGGTCAAGGGGACTTAAATCGCTACGAGATATCGCTTGATCTACGACTGTGGAAATAGGCGCATTGGACTCCTCTAATTGACCGAGACATACTAAAACAAGCTCGCGCACCGAAGGTTTTTTTTTCATCTAACAACTTGTAGGTCTTGTAGGCAACGTGTTCCAAAGCAATCAACACGTCTTGTGTTAATCAACTGGTGAATTCATGCTCATCTCATTGCACTTGAATTCATCCCAGTTCCCTTCTCCTTATGATGCTTACACCACCGACAATCGAGTTCTAATTCGTTCCTCAAAGGTGCCCGTGGTTCCAACAGTTGTTGTGGAAGCAACAGAATGGTTGTTAGACCGATGAGAACCGCAATCCAGTCGGAATTCAAAGTGGAATGGGAACTACCACACTATGAATCCGGGCTCGATACCACGATCATATTCCCATCGACAATGTCCTTGAATAAATCTCACCCCGCTGCCTCACATCTCCTTAATCACGCAGACTTTTGTAACACACTGCGTCCTTGTACAAACCACACAAAAATCAGTATTCCTAGCGCAACCACAAATGCAAACGGATTACAACTATACGCCAAAAACGCCGCAATCGCAAGCAGAATCCATTCAAACCAGGTTGTCTTTCGGAGTAAGTACCCCATCGTTACGACAGAAAAGATGAAAGTGCCCACCACTGCCGAGATGATGGACACCACATTTTGTAGCGCTGTACCATCCAAGAGAATATGCGTATATGCGAACAATAATGGCATAACGTACAACAATTTAGCAAATTTAAAACATGTCCAGCCTGTCTTCCATGCATTGGCTCGGGCGATTGCTGCGCCAGCGTAGGCACCAAGCGCGACTGGTGGAGTTATGTTCGAATCTTGACTTAGCCAAAAAATAATCAGGTGTGCGGCAACAAAAGAGATGCCCATCTGTTCGCTCGTAAGAATGGGAACAGCCAATTCGGAGGTAATCAGGTAAGCCGCAGTAACAGGGATTCCCATACCTAGAATTAAAGACGCAATGGCGAGTAACAGAATAGCAATTAGGCTGCTATTACCGGCAACAGTCAGTACGAGATTAGGAAAAATTCGGCCTAATCCTGTTAAATCTATTAACGCAATGATAATCCCAATGCTTCCGACTGCGCCGCCAATCGCCAACGAATTACGCGCACCCAGAACCATCGCTTCCCAAAGTCGCTTCGGCGTGAGACGTGTCTCCGTACGGAGATAGCTGATTAAGATTGTCGTTAGAATTGAGAAGAACGCTGCCTTAGATGCGGTGTAACCGGCCACCAACGTTGCAACTAGGATGACCAAGGGAGCCAGGCAGTACCATTGGTGCTTGAGGAGCTGTGCAAGTTGAGGTAGTTCTTCTTTCTGTAGACCTTTGATCCCCCATTTTCTTGCCTCCAGATGTACCATCACCCATACCGAAAAGAAGTACAGCGCTGCGGGAATCATCGACAAAAGAGCAATCGAACTATACGGCAATTCTGTGCGCTCTGCCATAATAAATGCGCCGGCCCCCATCACAGGCGGCAAAAACTGTCCACCAACGGAAGCCGTCGCCTCAACTGCACCCGCAACGTGCGGCCGAAAACCAGTGCGCTTCATCAACGGAATAGTGAATGCTCCGGTCGCGACTGTGTTCGCGATTGCGCTTCCTGCAACCGAACCGAAGAAACCAGAAGACACAATAGCCACTTTTGCCGGCCCACCGACTGACCGGCCCGCGATTGCCATTGGAAGGTCAATGAAAAATTGTCCCACACCGGATTTTTCCAGGATGGCACCGAAGAAAATGAACAAAACGACATACGTAGCCATTACGTTAGCCATAATGCCGAAGATTCCAGATTGGCTGAAGAAACTATACTCAACTATTCGTTGCCATGTAAATCCACGATGTGCTATGGCCCCTGGCATTAGCCTACCGAACAGCGCGTACAAAATGCCGACTGCCGCGATTATCGTAAGGGCCCAGCCAACGGTTCGACGCGAATATTCTAGACTTACCACCAACGCAATTACCCCAACCAAAACATCGAGCTTGCTATATGCACCGGCCCGATTGGCAAGTGTATTGTACTCGACGATCCAATATCCGATTGCAAAGATTGTCAAACAGAGAAGCACCAGGTCTACTAACGATGGGTGCGACATCGATACATTGCGTCCGGAACGGTATAACAACCCAATCAATACGAATGTAAGGAGCAAATACAGTCCAACGTGATATTGCTCGCCCGACGTACCGAACCCCGCACCGATGATGTACAAAGACACAAAACCGACGGCAGTGAGTTCAAAAACCCATTTCCACACGCCTTTAAGAGTGCGGTATCTCGAGTCAATGCTAAAAGATGCCTTTGTGTCTATTTGCTCCATAACTTACACCAGTCGGTCCGTTTGTTTTTTTGCGAGTACCGAAAACTTCACATATCGCAAAGAATGTATCTGTCGAGGATAACAATTCACTTCTTCGATCGATTAGCTCTGTCGCAACTCGGCCAACAAACAGAAGCCCGGACATGCGACCTAAAGCATGTACCGCATGAAGTCACTGCCACACATACTTTTCACAATTTAGGCATGTTATGACAACTCGAAAATGATTAACCAGAAAACCGAAGCACGAAGGGGTTTGCATCACCAGGACTGAGGACACGCCAAACATATCTATTGGGTGGGTGCGAATTTCATTCATCAGTTTTTGAGTTGTCAAAGAAACAGGCCTACACTATGGGCACAAGCTTCCGTACCAATTCTGCCTGCCATTCGGCCACCGTCTCTCTTCTATGAAAGAGAACAAATCAAGCCAGGGGATCCTTTCCGCGCACAACCCATCTTCCATTTGCATACTCAGCCGTGCAATGACAATGTGTCGCGCTCCCATTCTTTTGGACCGCGGAGTCGTGAGTATGTCTACATGTCTGGCCGAAACGAGACATTCCACGGCTTCCCCTAGTCTGAACACATCGCACCCTCCTAAGTTAATGGCTGACGGTGACTCTACTGCACATCTACGCTCCTTGCTCTCTTTCGATCGAAAACTTCAGACGGTTCACTCACAAATCCAAACGAATTCCTACAGAAACAATGAAACTGGTAACAAATCTACATTCTAGTCATTCATGTGGATTATCTCTCCGTTCATAAATGTGAGTAAGCGTCCGGCTCGTTCACGTAGAACGAGCCTACCTTCCGAATCAATCCGCTCCGCCCTACCAGAAACGGTTTCATTAGCTGTTTCGATCCTGACACATCTTCCAAGCGTGGCTGAGAATGTAGCCGCCTTCTCAGTAATTACAGATGTGTTGCCACGTTTGAAATGCGCATAATTTTGCTCTAGATGGTGGAGGATTGCACAAAGAACTTCAACACGGGACACTTCCTTCCCGCTTTCAATTTGCAGGGACGTCGCTAAAGAACGAACCGGAAACGGCAAATCGGCGACCAATAGGTTAACATTCACCCCAAACCCAACAACGAAAAATGGCCGTTGATGTCGATCATACTCCAGCTCTGTCAGCACACCGCTCGTCTTTTTTCCATTAATCATCACGTCGTTGGGCCACTTAATCGTCGCAGGCAATTGAACCACATCCCGAATCGCCGCTGCAATAGAAAGTGCACCCATAAGATTTGGCAGACCGACCTGGTTCGCTAAAAGCCGATGACGAAGAACTAAGGAAGCTAGGAGACTCGATTTGGGGGAAGAATGCCAAATCCTACCACGTCGTCCACGCCCAGCGGTCTGATGCTCCGCAAGAATGAGCTTCCCTTCGGTAGCACCTTCTATCCCACAACGAAGTGCGACATCGTTGGTTGACTCGAGTCTATCGTAGATTTCAATTTCTCGTCCGATGACTTGTGTATCCAGGTTGTAGCGAATTTCTCGAGATGTCATTCCGCCTGAGACTCCCGCAGACACGCAATTAACAAACGCAGACGATTTCTAGAATTCTGAACTATACACTTATGAAAAACTAAGAACAGCAGACCATCACAACTTGATTACTGTTGCGGAAAATGCCCGCATTGTGTGAACCACTACTGCACAGACAAAGCTGATGCCCCTGTGATTCGGCTTCAACCATCACGCCCACCGTCCAGCACCACTGATGTTGTGGCAACACGATTGTGTAGATGCGTTACTCGCATCGATTGAAGTTAGATTATTAGCGTACTGCTGAAAATCTTTCCAACGACGTCCTCACAATGAACACCCCCGGTCCCCCATTTTGGTCCGCATCCAAATCGTAAAAAACTGTACCAAGCGTCTCATCATCAATCTGCGCAGTGCGTGGCCAACCACGTCCCATGATTCGGCGTCCGGGGCTGTAGATTTGAAAAGCGGAATCAAATTCCCAGGTTTTCCCGTCATCCCGAGATCTAACGAGCGCATAGACGAACTCCCCATCAACGCCAACTCCATAGACGATGTAGGTCAATATAACCCATCCGTTGTTCAAGGCTGTGAGATCGTAACCAGCGACTCCAAAGTGTGGAAAGGAATTCAATGCAACCCAGGTTGCTCCATCATCAGCCGATCGAAGCCCGCTTACCATGTTTCCCGGCATGCCCACGGGCACCGGCGCAACCTTTTGAGGAGCGCCACTGATAAGCGCGCCCGAAGTTGTACGTACAATCGGTACCATGCCATGATTTCGACCATCGCCGAAGACGCTAATCCGATCGTCGCGCATGTTGTAAGAAACGGTACCATCGTAAAATGGGCACACCCACTCATCGGATGACCGCTGGACCACAGCATGGCGCATACAGGTGTAGTTAGTAGGATGAACAACAGGATAATGGGAGGGGTTAGCCCACGTGATTCCCTCATTCTTACTGATTGAGAACTGTGGTTCACGCCACAACCTATTCCCTGATTTCCGATAGCAAGACCAATTCAGCAGAATTCGTCCATCGCTCAACACGGTCAGAGAGCCGGGATAAATTGAACAGTTGCAAATCGGGGAAATGGGCACGGAATCTGTCCAGGTTGCACCGCGATCGTGCGAACGGCTTAAGAGAAGCTCCTTTCCACCACCACCTTCTTCATTATAGACCACAAGGAGTGTGCCACTTTCTGTAACGCAGACTGCCGGGTGGACGTGTCCGTTTATCACATCGGCAATGCGAACCGGATCGCTCTCGCGATTTCTGTCCATGATCTTTCACTCATCCCAACTGTGATTTGCTTCCTTATATCTGTCCGCCACAAAGTAGTGGGGCGAGCGGGGGCGATTCCAATTTACGTTGGAATCGCATATTGGCCAGCACCGGCTCCAAACTAACGAGCAACATGGTTCAGCAGGTTTCACAGCAATTGGACGGCAACGGGCCAATCCCAGAGGTTCTCGTAGGCACACAGGTTTCTCATTAGCAATTAATCAAGCAGAATACAGAAACCGAATACCTCGCAAAAAAAACGCCAATCATCTGTTCATGCCGAGAGCAATCCAACAACCGGAGACAAATCTACAACATAGCGTAGACAGAACGGGATATAGGGGCGCGTTTGTTGCTGCAATAGTAGGGGTGTTTTATACAGGCTTCAATCTGATTAAGTGGACCATTTCAACAGCACCCTTTTTACCAAACCCTCGCGCAGTGGCTGTCTCTATCTCACATAAAGACAAACTATTCATTTAAGTCAAGTTAAGAAGCGTACGGGAAAACGGCCTTTGCGCGAAAAAAAGCCACGAAGGGAACAAGCGCTCCTATTGCAAAAATTAATCGTCGTAATCCCCATAATGCCTTCCATCGACTTCCCTCTTTTCTTGAGTTAGCCAAGAACTTAAGGCTATATATACACACTGAAAAAAAATCAAGGCAGAAGTGAGACGCTGTTCAAAGGCAATGCCTTTCGAAAAAGTCAACTTTTGGAAACATACAGAGAAACAAAGGAACAACAACCATAATGACCAATCTGACCTAGAAAACTGCAATCGACCGTCTACCAGGGAACGCGGGGGCACATTATTTACCACAACTTCAGTAACCCGTTTAAGGCTGCCTTCCTCGTTTGTTTTCGCCATTACTTAATCGACGTTTCTGTTTTCTCGGAATCAGACGTCGTAAGTCGATAAAATGCCCAACAACTCCAGGACGACGGTTCGGCAACTCTTTAGCTATAGCGCGTTCATTTAGCCGCCGAAGAGTCAAAACAAAAATACCTCTCGTCCTAATTGGAATGAACTCAAGCCAGGGAATCTACCGAATGGTGGAAAGAAACTCACACTCGCGGGATTATAGAACTTCAATCATGCGAAGTCAAGTAGAAAATCGCGCTAAGATCCTCCATATGACTGAGTTTCCCATCGGCAACAAGAATTAGACCATCTCGCACAACTGGCCTTGAATCTTATCCAATCTCTTCACGTCGATTCTTGTTGTCATCGCCGTCTCGTTTCTGCTAGAATTTAGTGTTCGAATCAACTTGCTACCGAGGCCCAAGTTTAATATCCGCCCTGCGTACACTTTAACCACCAATACACCCACTTAAGGAGATCGATTCAGTCGAAGATGGAGCGATGAGCTCTGGAATTGATGAGTACAACCTACTACAACCTACAGCGAGGTGGCCATATTGACGAGAAAATGCCCATTAAAACTGCCAGAAGCTAATCTGAGAGCTGTCTTTTTACCTAGGAAGAAAGTTTTCAATAAAACACTCTTCTGTAGCATCAGCCTATAACATGAACGTCAGCGTGCCCTTTGTCATCTATCTTGCCTTGTGGGATTACTCTCTAATCTCAAAGAACAGGCCAAACAATTGCTGTGGAGAGGGTATACCCCCAGTAAAAAAACAACCTACCACACAGGCCTGGGATCCATCTGCGTAATGTAACACGCTCGTCGCTACTACATAGGCCAATTTTACCCCTAATCTTTCTCAGATTGGTGCACAAACCCTGGAAGCAAGGCTGTCTAACTCACCCGATCTCTTGCCCCATTGAAAAGCTTCTGGAAAATCTTGATTCAAGACAATTACCCGATTTGATAGACGCTGGTGGAGATTAGCTCTTCAACGCAAGAGTGCTTCGTGGTTGCAAACCCGGCCGATCGCCTGGCAGGACATGTTCCGACACACGGCAAAGAATCACGAATATCGCTATAGCAAACGGTCAGAAGTCCACCGAAGAAAATCCCGTCTTGGCAAGCTTTCATCGGCCATCATCGCAGTCCCTCCGCACGCAACACCCCTTCGGCTTGAGCAAGCGCATAAACTGACTTAACACCGCAATGGACTTTGCTATAATTTGTAAGCACCTTTTTTGTCAAACAATTCTAGTTGCAGTGTCCGCATCCAACTAGCAATGGCAACTCGAACACCGTTCGACAGTGTCAATTGTAAGCTAGAATCCGAATTCAACTCTGTTTTGCTCGAAGCTTAAGGTTCATTCTTGAAGATTGCTTGGGCATAGCATAGCCAAAGGAGAGCACGACGGTGAAGATTACTGAAAAAGATCTTGAATCCGCGATTCCCGACCTCAGCACTACAATCTGTCTGCCTGGACTTGATATGGCCGTAGAGGTTTACCGCGATCTGTGGGGCATTCCCCACATCAAAGCCCTGTGCGAAACAGATCTCTTCTTCGCACAGGGTTTCGTAACCGCCCAGGATCGACTCTGGCACATGGACTTCGATCGATGTCAGGCGCTTGGAAGGTGGTCGGAGTTCGCAGGACCAAGCGGAATTGCAAGAGACCGCCTACTGCGATCAGCGGGAATGGGACGTACGGCGAAACTGGACTATGAGAACGCCAGCCCTGAAGCAAAATCAATGGTTGACGCCTACACGGCAGGTGTAAATGCCTTCATCGAAACAACCAAAACGCTGCCAATTGAGTACAAACTACTTTGTCAACCCCCAGAACCGTGGGAAAACTGGCACTGCCTCGCGGTTTATAAAATGCGGAACACGCTTCTTGGCACATTCGAACCAAAGCTCTTCATGACACGTCTAGCAAAGGCAATTGGCGGCGATCGGGCTGCAAACCTCATCAAAGGCTATCCACGTGGACATCTCCTCACAGTGCCCCCTGGCACCGTTTACGAAGGCCCACTGCTAAACGGACTTGATGAGCTCACGAAGGCCTCTCAAGAATTGAATTGGCTCAATGAGCATGACACCGGTTCAAATGCCTGGTCCATTTCTGGAAAGTTCACCGAATCAGGGCTACCCCTCATTGCAGGAGACTCGCATCGAGCATTGGACACACCTAACGTGTATTATCAAGTGCACCTCTCATGTCCAGAGTTTACAATCATCGGTTATTCTATACCCGGTATGCCGGGTATACTCCACTTTTGTCACAACGAGCATGTCGCCTGGGGAATGACATATGGAAGCGCAGATACGCAAGATCTTTTCATCGAACAATTTCGAGAGGTATCGAGTGGACGTGAATATCTCTTCAAAAACGAATGGCGTAAGGCCGAGGTATTGAACGAAACCATCAAAGTATGTGGGGCTGAGGAACTAGCTCATGAGGTAACAATCACACATCACGGACCAGTAATCGCTGGTAATCCTGCATCGGGAGTCGCCGTAACAATCAGCGATCCCGGGCTCATTGAAGGATCATATTGGGTAGACGCTGTCCGCAACACAATGCGAAGCCAATCCGTTGCTGAATTGCACGAGGCGCTCCGCAATTGGACAGACCGCGTGAATAATTATGCCGTCGCTGATATCCACGGAAACTTCGGTTACATCCACGCCGGAAAAATCCCAATTCGGAATGAGAGCAACGGCTGGCGTGCAGTTCCGGGCTGGACCGGTGATTATGAATGGCAGGGCTACATTCCCCACGACGAATTACCCAAGTCCATCAATCCTCCTTCAGGGTACGTGGTCACGTGCAATCAACGCGTGACCGCACATGACTACCCGTATTATGTGGGATTATATTTTGCCTCTGAGCACCGCGCAAGACGCGTTCAAAAGAGAATTCTTAATCTCAAACACCAAGCGGTCACGCTGGACGACATGGCTGATATCCACGCCGAAAGAGTTTCTGAGCCTGCAAGAACTTTCACATCCGCATTGGTCGGCATTACACCGCTGAACATTGACTCAGAAAATGCACTCTCATTACTGCGACAGTGGGATTACCGCATGGACCGAGACTTGGTTCAACCACTGATCTACGCCAAGACAAAATCACAGGTCATCCGCTCGATTGTTGAGCACCTCCTAGGTGATTTCGCTCCAGAAGCACTTGCGGATGGGGCAGGCAGCGCTGCAATCCTACGCCAGGTAGTTCAACAACTAACTATTGCAATCAAATGCGGGGACACTTCCATGTTACCGGTTGAAAGCACCTGGAACCACACATTGGCATTCGGGCTTAAACGTGCTGTTGCCAAACTCAAGCAGCAACTGGGTAAAGACATGTCAGATTGGAAGTGGGGACGCCTACATCGTACTTCGCCAAATCACCCTCTCGCTGCTGTATTTCCGAAAGCTGCTGAGTTTTTGAACCCACCTTCGGTACCCACCCACGGTGATGGGGACACACCACTCGCTGGAAGTTACGGGCTCACGAACGAGTTCGTCTCAACAGGCATGTCTGTAAATCGCTACATCCATGACCCCTCGGATTGGACAAAATCTCGATGGGTCGTACCACTCGGTGCGTCAGGCCATCCTGGAAGCCCGCACTACACGGATCAAACCGAGAAGTGGGCGAACGTTGATTATATTCCGCAACTCTGGAATTGGAAACAAATTGTGGTAGAAGCCGAATCACATCAGCGGCTAGAACCAGAACCTTAGACACAAAACCTATGCTAAACGGATGTAAAAGTCTATGCCCAGAACGATTGCAGCATGGTGTTCTGTCGCATCCAAGACGGTCCAACACTAACGACACAGATTCGTCGTTGCAATGGACTAGAAATTTGGTTCAAGACAATTCAATAACGTTGTTTCGAATTAGGGAAAGAAAACCCTGATAACGAGTTGGTTTCATTATAACCGAAGAGCGGTTCGAATTTTTTCAATCTCGATCGCAGAGATAAACACGGCTGTTGCATTCTGCCCAATTTTAGGTCCCAACAATGCAATATCTGGTATTATTATGGTTTCAAAGGCAACGCACTCGTTCTCGTCGACCACCTTACTAAATTGTTACTGATGAGAAACCCCCATCAACAGGTATGTTTTGTCCAGTAACAAATGACGAAGCACGATGTGAAGCGAGCCAAACCGAAATACCATCAAGTTCTTTCGGATTGCCAAAACGGCACATTGGCGTGTGGCCGATAATCTGTTCGCCGCGCTTCGAGTAACTCCCGTCCTTGTTGAAAAGCAGAGCACGGTTCTGCTCGGCCGGAAAGAATCCGGGGCTTATTGAGTTCACGCGCACGCCACGTAGCGCCCATTCTCGCGCCAAAAATTTGGTCAAGTTGATGACAGCAGCCTTCGCTGCCGAGTAGGCAACGACACGCGACAGCGGAATTATGCCGGACATGGACGCAATATTAATAATACTACCCTTCTCTCTCGCCAGCATCGATTCACCGAAAACCTGACTGGGCAATAGAACCCCTCCCACCAGATTCAAATCGAATACACCTTGCCAGGCATCCAAAGATAATTGACAGAAATCGCTTGCGGGTGACAGTGTCGCATCGGAGCGATTACCACCCGCCGCATTCACCAACACACTTACGAACCCAAGCTTTTCAGTAATTACACCCCGCGCACGGAGCAGCGCATCGCGATTGAGCGCATCAGCAGCATAGAACATCGCAACCCCACCCGAAGATTCGATTTCTGTAACGCGAGCTGCTCCCCGCTCTTTGTTGCGGCCGACGATCGCAACACTGGCTCCGCATGATGCCAGGGCTGCAGAAATCGCACCACCAAGTGCACCTGTTCCACCCATTACGACAGCTATTTCATTTTCAAGATTAAACAAATCGCCATTCATCCTGCTTTCCTCAATTACGCTCATCCGAAAGTCACTGGTCAGGATGAGATTGACAAACCCAGCCGCATCTCCTACCTGAACGATTGCAAGGACTTCCGCTGGCATCACCGGACGGTAGAACCCCTATTTCTCAATTGCCCATACCTTAACGAACGTACAGAAACGTAGTGCTGATGTCCTCGCGATGGTCGATAGTCATTCCATACCGGCATATTATTTAGGTTCATACATTAAGAACCTTCCGTATCCCATACCATCGTGTTCAAACTTCGAACGCGATTAGGGCGGCAACGCATGGACACGATGCTACAGAATAGTCCATCAACTTCCAATTTCAAACCAATCACCGTCACCAACCCCCTAGAGCCCGCCGGATCGTTTCCATTCGAGCTAAAACTAGAATCAGCCTTCGGCCTGTGGAACGACGATCAGACACCCATGCTGAAAACATCCGAATGTTTTTCAGCATGGACACACTTTAAATGCCTGCTAGCAACGCCTCAAGATGTCGACTAAAGTGGTCTGCGAGCACTTCAGTGTAGACATCCGCATGAGCTTCGAGCACCGAACGGAGGCCCACGCCAAGCTCCGAATGCGTCAGCGTTGAACCGAATGTACAATGCAGAATCTGTCGGCCAGGTTCAGTAAATCCTGTCCCTTGAGGCACGGCTGACCAGCATTCAAGATAGACTTGTTCCAGCTGTGTCTCAGTAAGACAATTGTCACTCGGAACGCTTTCGTTCGTAGCAGACACGTGGTAACTTGCCCTCTCGGCATTGTACCGGTCACGCGCAAATCGGACAATTCGACGAAAAAGCGTGCTATCGTGCCGCGCAACAACGCGCAATGCTTCGAGATAACTTGTACCCGCTGTCTTAACGTGGAATCGTCCCTTCGTTGCACGGGCCAATGCAGTATACATTGAAAGTTTGTCAGAACCAGAGTGGAGACTTAACTTGTAGGGCCCGAGAAGTTCCGCAAGCTCTGCGTGATCATTCAACGACGCCTCAAGCAATTCGACATCGCCCTTGTAATCGATACCTTTTTCGAATTCTCCGACAAATCGCGGCGCAAGGCTGACCAGGTTCATTCCCCCTTTGAAGCACTGGTCCGCAATGATATAGTGCTCAGCAAGCGTCGTCGGCTGCGCAGTCTCATCGACGGACAGTTCAATCTCGTAGTCAAGACCCATTGCATCGTGAACGTCACGAATATAACGCCCAAGATAGAGCGCCTTTCGAATTGCCGCCCCGTATTTCACCGCTGCGCGCATACAAACTTCTTTGTTAAGTTCAACAAGCGTACCCGTCATCAAATTGATACACTTGCCGACGTACACATCGTACCATGGTACGCTTTCGTAAATCGCATCAAACTTCGACTGCAATATTTCGAAATCGTAGTCATCCGCCTTCTGGTCGACCTCATCAGAGGGATCAATCGTGAAAAATGTAAATCCCGCAGCAATGGTAACATCTACATCTTCCCGAGTTTTCAGGTGATCTGCGTCTGCTCCAATGCATCCTTCCCAACCCGCAGACATGGCACCATGAAGAGCATCGGCCATAACCTGTTTCGCGGTCCGCTGCGTTCGTACCATCTCGCGAATCGACTGCTGCGCAAAGATTGGCGCAATCCCACTTCCCGATCTCTTCATGGCTTCAACATGACCAGGCGTTGCCAGGCCAATACGGTCACCAAAACCAAAACTCGGTTCAAGACCGAGCGTCATACATTGCGATCTTTCGCTCATAACTCAGGATGCCTATCTATTTCTTGAAACACGCCCTAAATGTTTTGACGATCTGGAGGGCCACCGTGTATGAATCCGAAATGGGGTACGTTTCAGCCGACACATATCCATGGTACTTAATCACTCTGAGAGCCACGGAGATTGGAGAAAAGTCGGCATGTCCAAACTCGGCTTCCCGGCAATTTGAATTCACCAGATGGTCATGGCCGATGTATCACTCATCACTCCGAATCGCCGCCGTCAGGTCCACCTCTTCGATATTCATGTGAAAAAGATTCGCAACTAGCTTCACGTTGTCAATGGATAGAGATTTCACAAACACGATTCTATCGCCAAGCGTGTTGATTAGATTAATTTCATATCGGTTCAGTGGCTCGAAAATAAGCGCAACATTATGTTTTGCCGAGCAGGCCCAAAGTGCGTTCAACGCATGGCGAAGGAAGCCAAACCGATCATAAAAATCGATATCAGCGCTCGATCTACCACGGATTCAACCAATCACGGACGGCGCATCAAACAGGCCGCCCAAGTCAAATTATCTGACGGACGAAATCTACCGCCGCCTCGCGTCTCTCAGGTCGGTTAGACTTAGCCCATGCTTCAGCATACCCATACCGGCCCCAATCGCAGCCACGCTGAGGACGTAGTGTTTCAACAGATTACTTAAGTTCGTGATTATCCATTTCTGCGGCTGCAGGGACGAACATCTCAACAGCACTGTCACCTAATTCCGCAAATCGACGGTAAGAGACAAAGATTCCTTTCCAGAGGACAAATGCTCCATTCCGTGCTTCTTCTATAAGGGCGACTGTAAGCGCCGACTTAATGATATGATTTTTCTCAATGTGTCAAAGGAGCTATGCAACTTCAATCATTGCCTTAATTACACCCGATTCAGGTCGTGTCAATCCCTCAAATTCGGTAATAACATCATCAAAAGGGATACGGTGCGTAATCCACGGATTTGTGTCGACTTTGCCATTCTCGATGAGACCAATAACATGGGTAAAGTCACAAGGCATAGCATTCCGAGAGCTTCTAATTTGCATCTCACGGAGATGGAGATGTCGATGTGGGAACGCAATCTCATTGGTGGAGACTCCCAAGTATATCAGCGATCCCGCATGTGCCACATAGTTCACGGCATGGGACATAGACTGATTACTACCAGTCGCATCGGTCACAAGAGAGTACATATCACCGCCCGTAATCTCTTCCATTTCGTCTTGCTCGCTACCGTCACCTTTAAAAACAACCGTATGCGGAACACCGTAGGTTTCTCGACAGAACTGGAGTCGGGACTCAATCATATCCATAACCGTGATTGTCGCCCCTGTTAAACGTGTAAACTCAATCGTCGCCAGTCCAATTGGGCCAGCACCGATGACTAGCACCTGGTCACCCTCGCCGGCCTCGCCACGGTTGGTTGCGTGACAACCAATTCCAAGTGTTTCCACAAGAGCAAGCTGTTCAAACGACAGCGTTTTCGATGGATGCAACTTATCAGCACGAACCAGAAAGCGTTCGCACAATCCACCGTCAATCATCACGCCAATGACGTTCAAGTTTTCACAGCAGTTGATGCGGCCCTTGCGACAAGGGAAACACGCACCGCAGTTCATGTATGGTTCAATACTACAATGGTCACCCGCCTTTACGTTGATCACGCCATCTCCAACTTCCAGCACCTCGAGACCCAGTTCATGGCCAGGAATTCTCGGGTACTGGAGAAACGGGAATTTCCCTAGATATCCACTGTAATCTGTTCCACAAATTCCCATTCGATGGGTCCGAACCATTGCCTGTCCATGACCCGGTGGTCTCGGCTCATCGATTTCCAGCTTCACAAGATGTTTGGGTTTTTCGAGTCGAATGGCTTTCATTTTGAACGTCCTTCCGCACCTTAGAGTCAACGCCAATAGTTAAACTACGGTCGTTGTCAAGTCATTCCTCAGCACAAATTCATGTTCGCGCGCAAGGTAATTTTCTGATAAAGAGCGTCCGCACCTGGTGACACAAACACAAACTTAAAATCAGAAATAACGAGGGGCATACAGCTCGGATTCCTCAAAATCTAACCTAACTATTCTGATTTAATGCACCAACGCCGCACGCGCTGGAATCGAGAATACGCAACAAATTATCTCACAGCACGGCGTAGGAAGTCTTGAATAGAACACAGTTATAGCTCGAATTTTCAAGGTGTAAGCTTCATCTGATTTAGAGACATCGGACGATTTTGACACATTCGAATACCGTTTCAGCGGAAAATCGAATCCATGCGCTTCAACACCCCAGATTTGACTCACCTGCCAAACTAACATCCCGGCCAGTTCGCTCACATTCCCGATGTCTTTCCAAGTCCTCAGAATCGAGACACCGTCCGCTAAGATGGTACAGCAACCAGCAGCAAAGTACGGGATGATAGAGTGTCTCTAGGCATGTAGGAATTGAGATTCATCAATACTTCGGACAATAACCATCACCAGGCCATTGATTCAGATAACTTAAGCAACGAGAAGGATTTGTTAAACATGGAAGACTGCGCGAAATTTTCGAAATCTAGATGGAAAAGCACAGACACCGAAACAGCGCCGTTACTTACCAATCTCCCTTCCGCAAGCTCTCGACCACACCACTTAGAAAAATACGACTCTCGCCCCCGCGCTCCCACGAGACTCCGATTCCCGTATGCATGGAAATCGGAGTCTCGTGGGAACGCGGAGCCTATTCGACCAAAAGGCGGACGAGGCGCACAAAACCAACACCGGTCTGGCCATAAGAAACCTGCGCCATCGACAGAATCTTGCTATGCAGAAAAGTCTGTCGCCGATTCCATACTATGGCTAGTAAGCAGTCCTTCGATCCAATTTGAATAACGGAATGAATTGAAACCTGAGCTGTCTTTTGGTCCTACAAACTGCCTTTGTTCCGCAGGGTGGATAAATCCACTCTCACGTTTCCTCGGCGTTGCGATTCCAAGAATCCAATAATGATTTCAACCACCATGAGCGCCGCTTCGCCGGGCGATGCCTGTTCCCCCCCCTTGTCAATTAGACGAACTAACTCCTGAACCCCAGCCGGTATTCCATCGATCTCAGGTTCGGGCGGCTGGATGGCTTCAAATGTTGATGGTTTCGGTCCACGGTAAATCTCAGCTCTTCCTCCCATTAGGACCATTCTCCCCGTGGTACCGATTACCTCGATTCCATTGTCCGTCACCGTATCTTTAGGACCACCCGCAAAAAAAGCACGCACGCCATTTTTGAAACGGATGTAGCCATGAACAGACGGCTCACTTTTTGAATCATGACCTCCATCCCCACCATATTCCTGATAACTCTCATATCCTTCTTCTAAGTCCGCAAAGACCCACTCGGCATCGGAATTGGCCAAGTAGCAGATGGCGTCGATAAAGTGCGTGCCGTTTCGGAACAACATGGAACGCGGTCCGTTCAAGGTGCCAATAATATTACGCACTTCGCCAATTTCGCCTTTGTCAACCAATTCTTCCTTGGCATATCGCCACAGTGCCGTAAATCGCCTTGTGTGATCGATAGACAGAATCGTGTTGTTGCGCCTAGCAGCCTCGACCATGCGATCCGCGTCTGACAAATTTGTCGCCATCGGTTTTTCACAGAAAATGCCCTTCGCCCCTGCATTGGCTGCATCAATTACCAACTCTGCGTGCCGATGATCAGAGGTCGCTACGGTCACGAGATCCAGTCTTTCATTCGTCAGCATCTCGCGATAATCTGTATACGGGACGACGTGGGGCCATGTTTCTTTCCACTTTTCTCTGAATTGGTCAAGCGCCTCTTGTGATAAATCACAGACCGCGACGAGATCGACATTTGACAACCCAGCGAACCCGGACGCATGCATACTTCCTATCCCCTTACACCCAATTACTGCAGCGCGATATTTTGACATAATTTCCTCCCCATTTCAAACTCGCATTAGTTCCAAAATTTTCAAAATCAGAACTACTCAAACGCAGCAGCTGCCCATTTCACTATGCGAAATTGAGTATAACACGTTTCAAGATCGATGTGTAGGGAATTTAGAGAGAATGAATCCAGGCGTGAATCTTAAGAACAAGCGAAGATTTTTCAAACAATAGGGCAGTCTGCTCATGTCCCAGCGTGTTTTTTTAGACCGTGGGCAGAATTTATGATAAAACACTCCGGAGTGTCAGTCCTGAATCCCTGATTTACAATTCGGAAAACCGCTCAACATGACCCAGTTCCATTTGGATATCACTTCCTGGCGGGAAATCTTGGAACCAGCATTCCAGAAAGCCGATTTTTATTGTAACCTATCCCTGGTGGCAGATGGTATTCAGACTAGCTTACTGAAAGATTGGACATACTCAATCCCGAAACTCTTAGAAAACACATTGGCGCGCAAACCGAATCTGAAGATGCAATAGCGGGCAAAGAACTTGGATTATGTCCATAAACTTCACACAACACAAGTAGAGAAATAAGAGCCCTGGTTCTCATCTCAACGGTCTACAGGCTGGCCGACATAGCCTCTGGTGTATCCACCAAAGCGACAACAAAGTACACCGCTTGGACTATCTACGGACAAAGTTCTTTTTGAAGCCCAGACCGACACAGCACACTCAAACGGCATAACAATTGGCGGGGGTTATCTGTGGATTTCCTCCACCTACGAAAATAAGATTGCCAAACTAGACCCGGCAACGGGTGTCACTATAACCGCGTATAATTCTCCTGGGTCCGGAATTATCTCATTTCTTGAAGACACTGAAAACAGCGAATCGACGGGCGCTCACGGACTAGAATGGCGTGAAGGGAAGCTCTACGTCGCTTCACCTCCCTCTCAAATAATCCACGTCATCAACCCCAACAATTGGCACGAAGAATACGCCTTTCGTGTACCAGGACCGCGCGTACACAAACTCGCATGGGCTCCGGACGATAGACTCTGAACAGCCGATACCTCAGAGCTGGCACGATCAGGCTACTAGATCCGGCTTCAGGAGGCGTGTACGACCTGCTCCGCGTCGCATCACCACCCCAGGTTCACGGGCTGACGATGCACAGATAGTGCCCTGTGGTACTGACATGACACCACCCGTGAAATCAGGCGCCTACACGTTGACGAGGCACCCAAGAATTGAATGTTATCGGACCGAGAATTTAGGGTTTACATCTTTTGGCATTCCTGGTATATTGGAGCGCCTCCAGTTAGTTCACTAACAAACATGAAGAACGTTTGAGAACGCGATGCTAGAGCTGACCATTCTTCTTTGTCCGGAATCGCTATTCACCCTCTGTAACAGATAACAACACTTCACATGCAGATATGGCATCTCCCAACCCCGCGCTTTTAGGCGCATTAGGAAATAGAGGTTCCGACGCTTCTTTCAGCAAACACACTTCCTCCCCCTCACTACTAGGATATCGATACTTCTGGGGAAGAGCGTTTAGACCTTCGCCTCGCCGGAGCCTCTATTTCCAGGACATTGACCGCGGCAACGTCAGTGCCATTCACTCCACACATGCCGACAAGATCTGGAGTCTAATTAGAAGGACAGCGCGCTAATCCTCCCCACTTGGGAGGCCGGTTGTCAAACGAGTTGAGTTTAAGTGCCTTGATGCCGGATGAGGACGCGACGCCTGTATGATCGAACGAACAGACATCACGCCTCGATTCAAGCTCATCACCACGTACTGGCAGATTACCCAAGACCTTCGATAATCTGCCAGTATTAGAATCCGTTCAATACCCAAAATCCTAACACACCCGGGTTGTGGGCATTTTCTGTAGATCCTTATGTGTAACAAGGAAACAACTTCCATCTTGAAAATCGCGCTATAGGACGTCGATTTAAGACCATAACGCAAACTGTTTCGTCTAGATGGCACTTAACCGAAAAAGGAGAACCAGATGCCGAAACCGATAGGTGAAGCATTTCGTGTTGTGAACAATTACAAGCCGAACAAGAACTACCGCGGGGCAGTTATCGGATGCGGGCGAATGGGTAGTACCATCGACGACGAGCATATCGGTATGCCGCATTATCCGTGGCCATGGGCACATGCCCCGGCGATGATTGAAGCTAAAGGTGTGGAGCTCGTGGCTGCTGTAGATCTAGAGCAAGCAAATCTCGATGATTTCAAGCGACGCTGGGGCGTTGAAGCTCTGTACACTGACTATCTCAAAATGGTTGAAGCCGAGAATCCTGACATCGTCTGCCTGACTACACGCCCTGAACCGCGCGCAGAAATTACAATCGGTTTGGCGGAAGCGGGTGTCAAAGCAATCTTTGCAACGAAGCCAATGTGTCTAACACTTGCTGAAGCGGACACGATGATTGACGTTTGCCGAAAACACGGTACAATTTTGGCAATTGCCTGTCATCTTAGCTGGTATGGTTGGTACACAAACGCACGGCAGGCAATTGATGATGGCGCAATCGGCCAACTCAAATCGATGGTTTGTCACAGCGATCACAACCTGTCAAACCTGCAGAGCCACACTCTCACGCTCTTCCGATTATTTGCCGGAGCCCCCGCTGAATGGGTATTTGGTATAATGGATAGCGATGAGTCTGCAGCTGGACAGGCGGATCTGTCCGGCTCTGGATACATCATGTACGAGAACAACGTACGAGGCATGATGAACACCCGTTCGGAAACTACAGGCCTCCAATGGGTCTTAGAATTTATCGGTGAAAAGGGACGCATCATCTCACGCAACGCACACGCACAGTTTGAACTCTGGAGCAGTCACCCAGAGACAGGGAGTCCAATCCAATGTCAATTCCCGAACCCGTGGTATCCACGTAGTTCAATGGTTGAAGCAATCGAGGGCGTTTGCCAATCCATCGCAATTGGGGAAGAACGTATCTGTCCGGGTGAGTTCGGCAGGGAAGCACTAGAGATTGCCATCGCCTTGCGCGATTCGCACCGACGTGGAAATATCCGAGTGGATCTCCCAATGGAGGATCGTCATTCTCGGATGGGTTAAGCCAAATACAGCCATAACACTTCGAAACAACGTCAGAAAAGTCTCTTTGCATTGTTCTCTATATTCTAGAAATCACCTGCCATTAACTAGAATATGCCGGACAGAGAGAAAAGTCATACTCACGGCTTTAGAACAAACAAATTAGGCAATAGGCCGAGGACTGTTCCACATGCTAACGGTTATTTGAAGGCTTTCAAAATCATTATGGCAACCAACAGTTTTCTGAGATGGTTGAGAGCATGCATCTTCCGCAGACACGAACTACGCGGTGGACGTTATGTATTCGCAAGTGTTTTAGCCCCAACTGTTACTAACCACTTAAGGAGGAAGGAAATGGGTTCGATTAATCAATCCATCTGTTTCGGAGGTTTCACGCGTGGGGAAGCCTCAGACGAGCAAGTTGTTCGTGAAGCGGCCAGAATTGGTTACAAATCCGTCGAAATGGTGCCAAAAAAATACTGGCCCCTGGTAAAAGAAAGTGGCATGGACGTAGCGATTATCGTCGGACACCAATCACTACGCGACGGACTCAACAAGCTCACGAATCATGACCGCATTGAGGACGAATTACTCGCAAATATTGAGCTTGCCGCTGCTAACGACATTCCGGGTCTCATCTGTTTTTCAGGAAACCGCGAAAGCAAATCAGACGAGGAAGGCCGCGACAACACGATCGAAGGACTCCTAAGAGTAGCCAAATCAGCTGAAGCACACGGCGTCAATCTTTGTATCGAGCTGCTCAACAGCAAAGTAAATCACCCGGATTATCAGTGCGATCGCAGCGCCTGGGGAATTGAGGTCTGTAATGGTGTCAATTCGCCGCGAGTAAAGTTACTTTACGACATCTACCACATGCAGATTATGGAAGGCGACTTGATTCGTACGATTTCCGCAAACATCGACTACATTGGGCACTTTCACACAGCTGGAAATCCAGGGCGAAATGACCCCGACCACACACAAGAAATCTATTATCCCGCCATCATGAGCACTATTGCTAAGACTGACTATTCGTTTTTTGTAGGACATGAATTTGGGCCAAAAGGCGAACCACTATCAGCAATGAGATCGGCCTTTAACGCCTGTAACATTACCGTTTGAAGACTGATTGACAACTGAGGCCGCTCCATGCCTGACTAGCAATCACATGAGAGTAATTGCATTTGCTTTTTTTCGAGATTTGACCAACACAGGTTGTTGGTTGTTGCATACGTACATCCCCAACCATCGAAACCGTAATACCCTGCGCGAAATGTCGACTCCGAGTATTACCAAGTAGAGACGATTCCTAAATCAGTCTTGGGGATTTGGAAATGCGGTTTTCAGAGAAGGATATCTGTGTCTACACAGAAGCGTAGAGACTAATGGTAACGAGCGTCTGACATACATCTACCTAGAAACTTCGACACAAACCTCCCGTCCTGGACACCCTTCTGAAGAGGTTAGCGCCAGATCCTTGGCTCTATGTCAAAAACACGATATGCGAACTACTACCGCTGCACCTGCACCCACTTATCATTTAAGTTGTCGAAACCGTTCTCAACCGAGATTACATTTTGACTCCAGTCAGATCGTTCAAGGCTGGAACGAATGCCAAAAAGTTATCTAGTTAACTCCCCCCTTAATTCAGCTGAACGGAGTCTCGCGACTTTTTGCACAGCGTTTCTGCCAAGATTCGATGAACTACCTACCACTCGGTTGAAAACAGGGTTAAATTTGCCAGGTTCGGAGATTGCCGTCCGATTTAATCTGCGAAAGCAATTAGCCTGGCGGCGGCTCCCAAGCGGCCTTGGCCATCGTCTTCCAAGCGTATGGGGTTCCACTCCACCCCAAAAATAGGTATCCGATGCTCTCGCTCTTTCGTGAAGTCTTAGTCAGAATTCCGAGTTGTCGGCGCCACAGATTTATGTTTTTCGAATTTCCACGCGAAGGGCCTGCGATAATGTTGTAGCCCTGAGCAACAAGTGACTGGGCATGCGCGCGAATCTCACGCCGCCCATCGTCACCTTCCTTATACACCCAGACCACCGGAATCATCCATTTTGGAATTAGAGACCGTAGATGGCCATAGTCCATTCCTCGTGCCAAAGTATATCCGCCTTGCATCATATCGTAATGGATGAGCACCTTAGGCTTAGGCACCATCTCCTGTGTGTACCCCACGACACGTAGGGCGTCTTCCGCATAGAGTTCGCTAGGGGTTTTTCCACTGTCCAAGCAACGGCTGTCCAAACATAGAATTCGTGTTTCATCCCGACTGACAGAGATGTATTCTGGCTGAAATAAGCGCATGTAGTGATGAACTCTCGGCCGTTCTACCGCATCTAGATGCTCGCGTTCCATAGGACAATATCCTGGATCCCACTTGTATTCGCCCACCGCATCGTAGGAAACCAGAACTGTCTGCCCGTCACCAATCAAACCTCTCGGAATTCTAGCAATCTTGTACCGAGGATTGTTGGGACTAAAACGATAGGCAGTGACTCCCGGTATCACCCGGTAGTCTGTACCTTCGTCATAGACAACTCGCCCCGATTTGTCCTTCACCGTGATACCAGTCCGTTTCGTGATGACAACATTCGCGTGTTCCAATGCGATGGGCACATCCCCCTTAAGAATAACGGGTTCATCTTGGTGCCATACAGCTTCTGCATAATGCGGAAATCGATGAGCATGGCCCGAAGCATGCCCCAAGCCCTGGAACTCCGGAATGACATCGATGTGTCTTTCGGCGCACATGTCCCTAAGACGCCGCAGCAGTTCCTTGTTTTCCGGCACGTCGGAATATACAAAATGCCATTCTTGCGAATAGTATAGGGTGTTCAGCTTGTAAGAACAGAGCCGATTCAGAACTTCTGCCAGTTCCGCCCATCGATGCTCAGGGCTTCGAACTGGCTGGTCCGGTAGCACAGAGCTGATGTACTCCCCCTCCCCAACGCATACAGCGCGGAAAGCGTAGTACGGCGTATCCTGGATATCCAACGACCTTATGAAGCGCACGGTCTTCGCCTGGTTAAAAATCTGTCGAAGGGAGTGTATGGCATAGAGAACCCCACGCGGGGTATTGGCAACCGCGTATATCCTATCCGACGTCACACGAAGCCTGTAACTCTCTTTTCCAGGCGGAGGTATCACGCCATCTTGCGCACATAACTTCCCAATAAGAGTACCCGGAGCATAGGTCCCTACTAGTATCTGTCGCGGGGCGTCCTCTCCGGACCGTGAGTTCTTATCCCAGTCTAAATCTCGTAGAATGCACTTCAAGACTCTCCATGCATGTGTAAACGCTGCGGCATGACTCTCTGGAAAAACAACAACAATTCTACCTCCAAGCTCAAAGCTTGTATCTGATGAAAAACGACTATGGTGGGTGGGCGCAGGGATAATCTCATAACGCGAGGAATCTGTCGGCGTTTGAGCTACGACACCGGAGCTCCAAACCCAAGAGCAGAAATATACTAGCGTGAATAGGGCGACCTTGCAACAGGCTAGGATCCTATATCCCATCGAATTCCCATTTCTAATGCAGACTGTTTCGCTTTTCGAACATCTAAACAGAGTTAATTCTGAAAAAGATTCACTAAGAATTCCCATATACTCATATGCTATCTGAAAACTTGAAATCCCGTTGGGAAGTCAGTACCTCGAGAAATCTGGCCTTAGGAGTACAAATCTAATACCTAATCCAGACTCCCATCCATAATTAAATTAAGAATCCGTTCCGCGACTGACTAGCCTCGCTCAACACCTTCTGCATATGGCTTCAGACACGCATAGACAAATCCATTCGCTGGGGTAGGTATTCCCAGCTCGCGACCATAGCGCACAACAGCCCCATTTAGAGCATCTAACTCAATTCGATCTCCACGTTCAAGACCCACCAGCATTGATGGTTTGAAGTGCGGCAAAAGTGCATTGAACATACCCAAACATGCATCAATCGCTTCATCGGCAAGATCCACGCGCTTTGCCCGTGCTATCTGGACAACTTCACTTACAAGTTGGTGAGTCAATTCGCCCGTTTCTGGCATACCGCGTGAAACATCCTCTTTGCTCCCCCTTACGACACAACAAATATTGGCTCCGCAGATGGCGGCAAGCTTCTGCCACATACCAGCTAAGATGTTTGATGACGCCTTGCCACTCAGCCCATCGATACCCAATATCTGTTCAGCAGCTTCGACGCGTGCTGACATACTACCGTCCTGTTCCCCAAATTCAAAGACACCGTGTTCGCCGATTCGCTCAATCACACCAGGAGCAACTACGTGCGCAGTCATGCTCATCAGACCACCAAAAACATGCTCGGCACCAATAATCTCGTTGATAATTCTGATGTGGTCAACGCCATTGAGCACAGGCACAATAATAGTTGAGCGACCAATCATAGGCTTCATCTCCTCAGCAGCCGCAACTAGGTCATAGTTCTTCACACCAAGCACGATTAGATCAACGGGACCAACCTCTGAGGGAGTGTTAGTCGCCTTAACAACAGGCAGATGAAAAGTTCCAGTGACACTCCTTACCTCAAGGCCATTCTTGTGAAGGCCTTCGAGCCGTGCATGTCTAACAATAAAAGTAACGTCGTTACCTGCATGAACCAATCGACCGCCAATGTAACCACCCAAACCACCAGCTCCCATGATTGCAATCTTCATCATCCCTCCATCAACGTATCAACGCCCCTACTGCGCGAAACACATTCGCTTAACATACCGGCAGCCAAAAATCAAGATGGCGAATTATACTTGCTTTCACCCGTTGAAGCAACAACAATCGTAGAAGGACCTATGCACAAAAAATCCATCTTCTTTGTGCATTCAAATTTGTCCTTTTCTTCGATTTCGGCCTTGATAGTATCCCCGTCCGTGCACGTCCGTTCACTCGCCCATTCAGAATCTCCTCGCACACGGATTCAAGTCGGCCGATCAATCTGTATGTCGTCTCTATTAAGCCTGTACCCGCATCTGAGTGCCAAAGCAGTCGCCTCAATGCGAACGCGGAAATCCAAAACTTTCCTGCCGATGTCCACATTCGAGACTCGTATTCCATTGCCAAGGCGCCTCGGTATAATGCAGCTATCTATGCCACCGACATCAGCTGCGACATGGAACGGCCGTACGATTCCAACATAGATTAGAAAACACATCAACCGGTCCCGAATTATTCAGCCTTAGGAGACACTCTTATGTCCGGCGCGGGTTTCTATGTCGCTTGGTCGAAACCCTAATAGATCGGCTTCTGATCCTTCTATCACCAGATGCTCTCGGAGAATTGAGTTCCCCGTGGTTGCAGCGTTCCGTGTCATGATGTCCATATCACATCAACCGATAACGGAATGACCAAACACTGCTGACCCAGTAGATTACTGTACCAAACATAAAAAAGATCAAATCTCTAAGAAACGCATACGGAACAATGCTGTAGGCCCGTTCGCGTCAGTTGGAATTGCGGAAAACAAGAAACCAACGTGACTAGTGAAGTTTTGAGCTGCACCAGTGTTTTTCAGTACATGCTGTCAACGCCATTCGATATGCGGCACAGACCTGAAACCTGTAGGCAAGAAGGGCGTTTGCAAAACTGGAAGATGAGATACGAGACATAGCAACGAAACTGAAGAACACACCAACAACAATTATAACAAAAACACGTGACTACAAACGAAGGGATATTGCCGCTATCCGTACCAAGGAGAAAAAATAAGCATAGAAAGTATCAAACCGAAAGCAGACATATAGCTATGGCGTTAAAAAGAAAGACCACAAATAATACCTCCCTCATTGGCATAAGAATAGCTTTCAATCTCATCCACGACCGCGTTACTCTCAAAAACATGTTTTCTACTTAAGAAATTTACCAGGAATACGTGACTGAGGATACTCTCCATCTGGGTCCCTATTAGCAATAATCTCAGGGATGTCGCCTTGCCAATAGGTGGGGACTGTAGTGCTATGACGCTTGTGCCAGGCAAGGATTAGCGTCCTTCGTTCATCTGTCAAGTTTCTGTGGGCAGCGTGCAGGAGCCGGGCATCCGCCAAGACAAGTGAGCCCGCCGAAGCACACACGTTGACTTGATCTGGATGATTGCTGAACATGATGGGATGGTCCTCCTCTATAAATCTGGCACCTTGTTCATGAGCAGGAACAAGGCGATCATGTAATGGGATTCGCTTGTGATGAGTGCCAGGGATGACTTTGAGACACCCGTTTTCCATCGTTGTATCGGTCAAATAGAAATTCAGAAATATGGTCTGAGGCCAGGGCGAGCAGCTGATAGGATCGTCCCACGCCATCCAATCTTGATGCCAATAGAGCGCAGGTTCGCCCGGATCCTTCGTCAGGATAATAATTCCACCCGTGCTCTCAAAATCCCCGAATCCCAGTTGTTCAAGTGCTTGACGTGACTGTCTCCACTCGAGCAATTTCTGAATGATTTCGTTTTCTGCACTCTGCACAGAAACATGTTGGCCCTGATACCTATGGTCGGGACGTGGTTCATGTGCCTTAATTAGACGCTCCGTTTCTTCGCGGAGTTCTTGCAGAAAATCTTGTGTCAAGATGTCGTTAATTACGCAGAAACCATCGCGAACGAGCTGTTCGCGTTTCTCCATCGCTATCTGTGGTATCATACCAGTCTAATGCCCCTCATCAATTGGAGATGTGCAGTTGATGTTTCTTTTCCATAAAACTCTTCTACCTAACCTGCTGATGGCAGCAAACCCGCTTCTCTCTAGAAACATCAACATAATTGAATGTCTCATGACACAATTGAGCGCAGATGTACTGATTTTTCGCTATCATTCGCCACAAGCGTGCGCTCCATTCAGGGCATTGTGTTTCCCTAAACGTAATTTACACACACAGCATCTTAGAAGTAACACAGGGGACCGAGCACTCGTCCGAAACACGGATTTAATTCAACTATTGCGCTTGCGGAATAATACTGGTGAGATCGGCTAACGCCCCTCGGAACACAAATGTCCATCTACAATACTTGGCCTCCGTGGTATTACCCTGTCCTAGGAGTGTTGCGTTGTCCCCATTCTTTGGATTAACCTCCATCGTATCGTCCAGTAAGCCTTCAAAACCCGGATTCCGATCGCGAAATCCCATGGGTCGACAAACGATTCAAGGCGCTGTTCACCCCAAAGCCCTCGACTATCTAATCGAGGCACCACAAACTAGCTATGGCGCTACCATGTCAGCGACAGTGGGTTCGCTCATCTCCTCGGTCATGTAGACATAACGCTCGTTGGGCCGGTGTGAATATCCCACATGGTGGCCACATCGATCAACAGCAACAATCGCAATATGATTTGTTAAAGGATCATCCAGGTCGCGCAAATCTCTCAGCGCTTCGCAGGTAGCGTCGGAAATACTCATACCCAATTTCATGTAAAGCACAATGCTGCGCGTGGCAGAGGTCCGCAAAACAACTTCGCCTGTACCTGTTGAGGTGGCGGCTCCCCAACGATTATCGGCATAGCCACCGGCCCCAATGACTGGTGAATCGCCTAACCGGCCCGGATAACTCCATGGCCAGCCGCTGGTGCTGACTGCCGTTGCCAGATTACCATCTCCGTCCTGAGCAATAAAGTTAACTGTTCCATGTGGCTCCACCGTCGGCCATCCAGCCATTGGCTGATTCAGCGCTCCCACAAGCCCTCGTAAGTTCCCAAAAGATTCCAGTTCGGTTGGTTCCATATGGGGATAGTTTCGTACAATCTCCTGACGCCATGTTTCTTCTGATTCACTGGTCAGAAGATTCTCGTACTCGCACCCAATTTCACGGGCGAGGCGCTCTGCTCCATCTCCGACGAGAAATACATGCGGGGTTTCCTGCATTACATACCGTGCCAATGTAATCGCATGCACATATCCCTGCACCGAACCGACCGCACCAGCATCCAATGTTTTTCCATCCATGATGGCTGCATCGAGACGTACCTCACCAAGCAAATTAGGCAAACCACCCAAGCCGACGCTCTGGTCCTTGGTGTTCCTTTCAACATCACGAGTTCCGGCTTCAACGGCATCCAATGCACTATTACCAGATTTAAGGACCTCCATCGCGTTCGTAATGCCTATTCTTCCATTGAAGCTACTCAGGACTATCACGCCATTCTCCTTACCATATTTTAGGCTTTCCCAAACTAATCGTTGAAGTTCAAGCAGCAAGACCAGAGATCAAATACGCATTTCTACCTTTGCCTTCCGGACTCGACAACCTCCTCCATTTTAACCCTATTCTAGCATCAACAAACGAACCGCCTAAGCACTTCGCGGGTGATAATGCATTTTTAATCCCGCGGATAGTGGGTTTGAGAAATGCACGGGGTCGACGTAAAAAATACCATTTAAGGTGTAGCCCCAAAGGACGGTCGGATGAGGTGCTGATTGCTATTTTCAGATGAAAACCAGATTCTTCGCGCACATACATATCGAGTGCTACAACATATCACGGCCTCACAACACTCGAAAATTTCAGTGCTCGCCATTGAGATATTCGAACCATCAAACATTGATTGTTACATTATCACAACGAGCTAAAATTTGACCGACTCAGTTATGTCGGAAACATCACTTTGTAGCGATTCTTCCGCCCTTATAGCTTCCTACTAATTCGGGTTGACTATGCATCCACACGCAAGATGAAGAATGAAAACTCGCGATCGAAATTTGATACGGCAAACTAGGAAACGCATTGCGGATACTCGGATTCGAATTCGTCGAAAACATCGCTAGATTGGGATAGTACAGTCAACTACGTCATCTTCGCCGCTCTTGAGTCTCGGCACCTCTGGAAATCATTGCCCCAATATTCGAATCCTGTATCTGTAGAGTCAGCTCAATCCACGTAAGGCGGCATCGCATCCGAGTCGCCAAGTTGAAATCCAAACAAGGTGGCTTTGTGAAGGTGAAATCGAATCTTGACAACGTGCCCTATTTTTCCGCCTGCGCAACTTGTCTGGCCGAAGTCCCCAATAAGATCGTCCCGCCCCCACGAAAATCGGAGACAGCCAAAATCGTCCACATGAACTCGGCTTTCGTCTCGGCCCCAACCAGGTATGAGTGCCCCGTAATGATCCACAAGTTCGGCACAAATCGATCCGCCATCCATCACTGCAGCAACTATCTTAAGACCGCCCTTCCCGTAGTTGCACAACCATCGGGTTTCAACCATCCCGTCGAGAGTGGCGTGCAGACCACAGAAGTGTCCCCAGGGAAGTCGAGCTAGTCCCGTCACTGATCTTGGCAACTCGCCTTTCGCATGACATCCCTTCTGCATAGGCATACCACGATCTGATCCGTGTTCGCTGTTTGTCCCCTCATAGTAGATAAAACACTCGCTCACACGCTCCAGTATCGCAAGCGGACGCAGCATACGACTATCTGGATCGCCCGCGCTCCCAAGCGGCAAAAATTCAGTCCCAGGCATTGCCCGGTGGTAATGAACACCATCACGTGAGTATACAAGTTCATTAGTCATCGGAGAGTACGACGGGTTATTATGATACACCCATAACAAACCAATCCGCCATGAATCGATGGCCACGGCTGTCAAACCGTAGAATTCCACCCATTCGTCGTCGCCTACATCTGGCGTAAGCAACATTCGCGGATAAGTCCAGTGGTCGAAATCATCGCTCACTGAATGACCGATGAAGCGGCGTTTCGGATGGGTTCGTGGTCGAAGAAAAGCCACCCACTTGCCAGAATCGCGATCTCGATGTGGGAACACACAATCGGCATCGGTCATATCGCATGTACTCGCCACGAGCTTCGGCGGAGTCCAGCGCAGACCATCGGCTGAGTAGGCAACACAGACTCCCATGATATCTTCGGATATATCTTGAACAGCAGAGGTAGCACACCAGTCGAATCCAAGCCCCTTATAACGCCTGCCAGGATCTGGGTCATCAGGATCCTTGACAACGTTGAACAACGGACCGTCCGCTGCACCTTTCGCTTCGAACAGAATGTTATTCTCACGAGTACCCTCAAACTCAAATTGTCCGACATTCGGCCTCGTCCATTCGAAACCATGTTTGCTCTCGGCATAACATACGAAATTTCGCTGTCCACCGGTGTTCCGATCAGACAAAGGAATTGACTCGTTCTGAGGCAAATCCTGGTTAGTAGTTGTGGCCACACTGGCGCGGTACCACATCTTAAATTTTTGTTCTTCCGAATCGAAGAGGATTGGACCTGACCCCGCGAAATCCCCCTCCCACGGCATAATCGGCTTAAGAACGGGTTCTGTGTTCTTTCGGGGCCGGCCAAGCGTGCGCTGGACTCCGGATGTTCGATCCACCCACGTGTCATCAAACAAAAATTCCATGGAATTCCTTCTCCTTTGCATATGCCTGGGAAGCTAACCATCGGGTAACACACCAATCGAGACGCCTTCATGACAGGCCCATCATCTAGCCACTCAAGACCGTGACTCCTCAGCCGCATCAAATCAATCAATTCCTAGACAAGATTGTATAACTTTCTCACCTATCACGAACATCAAAAGAGGATTGACCAACGCTCGGCAACAAATCACAATATGCAAAGCATAGGACCGCAACGCCTTGAGTCTTCGTCCAGCCGGTCTGCGGAGCGTATTGGTGGAAGGATGGCTTATAATCGAATCAGTCGATCGACGACAACATACTGAGCAAGTTGGCCGGGCATTCGGTCTTTTGAAGAAATGACTTAACTCTTTCGCGACAAGTTGTCGACACAAACCGAACTTACGAACCGCAAGAAACGTTAGTCAAATTACATAGTTTGTCTATCGGACTCAAAGATGCGCTTGAACAGATATCAGGAAATGCAAACCCGATGAATCTAATCCGCAGAATCCACACTTGCTGAACACGATAGAACAAGGGGATGAGACTCGGGAAAAAGCACAGTCAGTAGCATTAAAAAAGGTCATTAGATGTTGCACTGTGCCCTTCTCAATCGCTTATTGCGTTCAATGGTGGAAACGGGACTGACATCACCAAGTAGCAGTTCGGTCACCAACATAATACGCTTATAATCCCATCAACAACCCGTATACGTTCCCAACAAACAACCAGACCCTATGGTTTCCTGAATGTGGTGCGCAAGGTCAGTCGACATAACGTCTTATCCTTTCAACATTATCGCGGACGCATCCAAACCCGCGCAGATTCAACTTTCTTTTCTAGTCCGCCCTAGGCCGCGGCTAAAACTATCACAAACTGCAAGTCGTGTCAAGCAGAACACGGAGTTCGCAGAAGCTTTTAACGAACCCGGTACAATTGAGTTCCATGACCCCACGGCCAAACAAAAATGTAAAACATCGACGGTTTTCATGTTTTCAGGAAAACCGTTCGGTGTTCGACAGTTTTGATCTCTTAACACAAGTTGCAACCTGTACAGAGTTCCATCACGATAAGAAACTGTCCGACTTATCTGTTTTAGTTTAGGATTTCCACAATTTCGGGCAGTAATCGTGAGCCTTCCTCAGGGCGCCGACAATTGGCACCCGAATCATCTATAACAACCCCACATGCTTCGTATAAACTCGAATTTCATGAGATACCCTATTTTAGCAAATTCACTATGTTTAGAACGTCATGGAATTCGCAACTTTTTTATAGCCGAAAAATCATGGGAAATACCCCAACCAAGAAGTCCGCAGCCGAAGTCATAACTACTAGTATTTCCCTACTCCAGACTTTGGTGGAAATCAAACAACAGAAAGGCTACTATATCAAAATCGATGGCTACACTGCCCAGTATACCCTAATGAAAGTGGCACTTCAATCGACACATTGATCAAATTCAAGCAAAATTCTTGACACTGTTTGAAAAACCAAGTCAAGCGTTCAAAGACAGAAAAACATCTACATCGCCACGACGTTTCCAGACTCAATGTGTCACACCCTCACATGCAAAACTGCCGGCCCCATACATCAAAACCGCAATAACGGACCACGAAATCGGACGGACTTTCAATGCGCTTAACAGAAATCTCCGGATATATCTGGGTTTGAGTTTGCCATTTGAATCTCTATCCCGAAGTAACTCCAACTGAACATTTGTAGCATCGCTCCCACCCTCATGCAGGAGATCAACAAAGCATTCCCAATCTTCCGAAATACCACGATGCTCTAGATTCAATTCAGCTTCTCAAGGACATTTCAATTTCTTTTGGCTTGACGCCTTTCTAGAAGCAGAGTATAATCGTTAGGAGGTTAGGAGGGATGAAACCCTTAAAACTAACAACCTTGGATTCTAAAGTATTACAACCTAGAACCTTTTCAACATTCCCAATCCGAATTAACATTCAGTTATAGCGTATGGAAGAGTTGTAATGGGTTTGATGGGGGCGTTCCTGCATTTCGTCGTTAAGACCATTTCTGAGGCAATTCGTTACCTGCTCTCACCAATAAGTGGGCATAGTTGACACTTGGCTTAGCACAGGAATTCTTATAAGATGTTTTCATGAGAAATTAGCAATGGTGCCATGTCGATTATCAGCATTGTAACTGCTGTCCCGTAAAACAATTCAAGAGACTGAATTGCAACAAGGAATCGGAAGCGCCGGTTCAATCGGTCTCTTTTTTGACCCAGAACAACAGAATTTTTCAGCTCTACAATAACCCAAATTTACTGACACACTTGCGGTTCCTAATGCTAACAACAAAGGAACTTCGCCTCACTCTAGCGCTCCATGCTGCTGAACTATGGCCAGCTCAGTCGTTAGGGTTCCGATAGATTAAGGAAAGAGTTAATGATTCGAAAAGCTTTCGTGATGAAGGTAAATCCGGACAAACATAAGGAATACGAAAAAAGACACAACCCAATCTGGGCAGAACTCAAGACCACACTCAAGGCGCATGGGGTTCACAACTACTCTATATTCCTCCACCCTGAAACAAACCGCCTTTTTGCATATGTCGAGGTTGAAAACGAGTCCCGTTGGGAAAGTATCGCGAACACTGACGTCTGTGGCAAATGGTGGACTTACATGCGCGACATTATGCCGTCTAATCCTGACAATAGCCCATGTTCCATAGAATTGCAAGAGGTTTTTCATATCGATTAGAAACGCCACCGGACACCGTAACCACAAAGTGCCATGGACTCTGATATTCGACAAGGAATAACATTAATGGGTAGACAAAACCCCCTCTACATACACACGCATGATTCTGGCCGGTATATACAGCCCTATGGACACTCTATTCCCACGCCACACCTTCAGCGCTTGGCCGACGATGGCACGTTATTCCGCCAGAATTTCTGTATCAATCTCACTTGCAGCCCAAGCCGTGAAGCACTCCTAAAGGACTTGTGGCTGGAACATGACTGGAAGCAGCAATGCGGCGCCGAGGAATCGCTATTTGACCTAATGTTCGATCCGAACGAGACGAACAACCTTTCACCACATCTCGACCACCAAGCGATTCTACACGACATGCAGGAACGTTTGAAACGGTGGATGAAACATACAACAGGTCCCATCCTTAAGGGGAACCTCAATCCTCCAGATGAAGCAATAGTCAACGATCGCGATGAAATCTCCACAAAAGACAGCCGCCGGTCCCCAATGAATGTTCCATGATAACCCTATAAATTGCGCAGTTTAATCCCCTGCACTAGTCCGATAGATTGCAAAACAGCGGCTAAGACCAATCGAGCAGAGGACAAAACAATATGAATCCTTTGAAATATGATTTGTTGGCCGAGGAACTCGAGAACCAGGGCATTCAGGTTGAAACTGTCAAAAATCTCCTCAAGCACCAACATATCGAGACACCTTCGTGGGGTTATGGAAATTCTGGGACGCGATTCGGCGTTTTCCCGCAAACAGGTGCAGCAAGAAACGTAAGTGAGCGTTTGGAGGATGCGGCGACTGTCCACAAATTCACGGGAATTTCTCCCACCGTCGCAATTCACATTCCGTGGGATCAAACTGACGATTGGAATGAATTAAAACAGTATGCTGCAGTACTCGGCATCGGCATCGGTGCAATTAATCCTAATGTCTTTCAGGGACAGGAATACAAGCTGGGGAGCATATGCAACCCCAATCCGACCGTCCGCCAACTGGCTACGGACCAAGTGTTAGCATGCGTCGAAATAATGCGAAACCTAGACTCCAAGCTCCTAAGCCTGTGGTTCGCTGACGGAACAAATTTTCCCGGTCAAGGCAACCTACGCAAGCGAAAACGCTGGATTTATGAATGCTTGGACACGGCCTATAACGCCCTGCCAGAAGACACGCGCATGCTTATCGAGTATAAGTTTTTTGAACCCGCATTCTATCACACAGATCTTCCGGATTGGGGTACCGCATATCTGATGGCAACGAAGTTAGGACCGAAGGCACAAGTTTTGGTCGATCTCGGACATCATCCACAAGGTACAAACATCGAGCACATCGTCACATGCCTGATTGACGAGGGAAAACTTGGCGGATTCCACTTCAACTCCCGAAAGTACGCGGACGACGATCTAACCGTCGGATCTGTAAATCCACAAGAACTTTTTCTAATTTATACGGAACTGGTTGCGGCGGAACTAGATCCGTGTACTGAAACAAATATCGCCTACATGATTGACCAGAGCCACAATCTAAAACCAAAGGTCGAAGCGAGTATCCAATCCGTATGCAATTTACAAACTGCCTATGCACGAGCGTTAATCGTCAACCGTCAAGAACTAGCCGACGCACAAGACGGAGGAGAAATAATTGATGCAGAGCGCATTTTACAACGCGCTTATGAAACAGACGTCCATCCACTTCTTGAACAGGTAAGGTTAGAGCTTGGCAAGGACCCAGATCCCTTGCTGGCATACCGCAAGAGCGGCTATTTTGAGAAAATCAGCAAAGCACGCACCGGTGGTGAAAGCCAGGGTTGGGCTTAATACAGGATAGACGTGGGACGCAATCGTCACTGAGCTTCGTCGCATAGCGCTTCCCAAAGAGCGCCATAGTAGTTCATTACACACTCTGAATCAGAACTGTTTGGAATTTCAGCGAGACAATAACCGTCGTATCCGGACGTTTTCAGTAGCATAAAGAGTTCTCGCCAGGGGTATTCTCTTCGATGAAGTTCGTTGATGTGCACCAACTGAATCCAGTCCTTAACTCGATTGAAATTCACTTCAATCGAACCATCCATGACTTCACCTGGATTGGAATTCCAGCAGACAAACACGTTATCGTGATCCGCTGTATTCATAATTGTACGGATATGTGGCAAATGTGACGTTGCTTTGCCGTGTACCTCAAGGCGAATCTGAACACCAAGGTTTTTGGCGAAGGCCCCACACTCGCGAAGAGAAAGACCAATCTGCTCCAATGTATGTGGCTCAGAAACGCCTTCAGCAAAACCGTTTGGCCGGACTTTCACGCCGGCAGCACCAACGTCTGCGGCAAGCTGGGCATAGACCTTTGTGCCTTCGATATTTTTCTTAACTTCATCTTCGTCGGATGAGTGAAATTCAAACGCACTGCCCAAACCGACGAGTTCAATTGGTGAATCTTCAAACTGTTTTCGAACTTTGTACCGTTCTTCAGGAGAAAGACTCACCTCAACCTTATGCGCATGAGTAGTCCGCAGCTCGACACCTTGAAATCCGGTTGAGGCACAACATTCGATAATCGTCTGAATGTCCCACTCTTTCGCCATGTTGTATGTTACTAAACCTAGTTTCATTGTTTTTCCCCCAAGTTTTGTATTCCTCGATATTCTATCATAGTCTGCACAAGCGGGCTAGAGAAAGCGAGAGGGAATTGAGGAATTTATTATCATAGTTCGCAACGTGTCTGCCGAACGACTGACGAACAAACTCCATCGTTGATCGTTCGTAATTGCTCAGAGCAGATTTTTTAGAAATCAGCGAGCGGTAGGGGAGTTCAAGTTCCAATCTTACCTAATCTTAAAGGAGATAATTAGATGACAAAAAAATATAGGGCGGGTATAATCGGTTGTGGCGGTATGGGTAAGCACCACGCAAAACCATACACGGAAAATCCCTCAACAACCCTGGTTGCAGCCGCGGATATCAATGAGGAAGCAGCGAAAACACTGGCGACTGATTTTTCCATTCCCGCAGTATATACGGACTATAATGAAATGCTGGAAAAGGAGGATCTAGACATCATCAGCATTCCGACTTGGCAGGGCGTCCGTGCTGAGGTAACCATCGCTGCGGCAAAGGCAGGGGTAAAAGGGATTCTGGGCGAAAAACCGATGGCAGCTGCCTTAGGTGAAGCAGATGACATGATTGAAGCGTGTGAAAAGTATGGCACTAAGCTCGCCATCGGTCACAACGGCCGTTTCGGCACAACGAGCACTGAAATACGAAGACTCGTCCAAGACGGTGCAATCGGACAGCCGACCTTTCTTCACCGCCGCAGCAAACCCAACGCCGGTTTACTCAATATCGGCACACACTGCATTGATGGCATGCGCTACCTCTTGTCAGATCCAGAAACACTATGGGTGATTGGACAGACATCGCGCACAAGTGACAGATGGGAACGGCGCACTCGCTGCGAAGATTTGTGCATGGGACTCATCTGTTTTGAGGGCGGCACCAGGGGTATATACGAAAGCGATTTGCCAGAACCTGTGCTTCCTGCTCCACTTATTCAAGGCACCGCCGGACAGATTAGGCAAGGAGAAGGCGATACCGTGTTGCTTCAAAGCGACAAAACAAGCGGATGGAAGGAAATACCCTCGCGTCCGGACCGAACTGGAAAGTCTGGTCAAAGCGGTCTAATCCAAGAACTAATCGACTGGATGGAGGGAGAAATTCCCGAACACCGAAGCAGTGGACGACAAGCACGATATACCATGGAAATTATGATGGCAATATACGAGTCCCTTCGTATCAAGAATGTGGTCGAAATGCCACTCACTACGAGGGAATCACCTCTTGAATTAATGGTGGAAGATGGTACACTCCCGGTGCTCAATCCTGGACGTTATGATCTTCGCAAACCATTCCCAGAGCAGAAAAAATAAGGCCATTTAAACTTCAGGGACATTACCTGCGGATTAACTCAATGCCGGAAATGGAAAGCTGAGTATTGGAATTCTGTATCGATCAGCACTCCTAATAGACGGTTTCTGTGGAGATTGTGCGTCGAACTAGCACAACATTGATGAATTGCGATTTGCACCCTCCTGAAAAGAGACGGACTTAATTTGAATTGAAGTGAGAAACAGTACGGCTGCGATTCGGCATGAAGAGTGCAGAGCTGTGCACGTTTCAGATCGGAGGTTAAGGTTAAGATTAGGAATTGGGTGTTCAGTATTCGGAGAGCAGTAGAAAGCGGCTCTCCTTTCTCGATGAGCGCTTCACACAAATTGCGCGCCTAGTGTCTCGGATTCCGTAGCTTGTAGAGTTGTCCACCATGGGGTGGACAACTGATGGGACAATGGCCAACATCTTGAACATAGAAAGCATTAAGTTTTCGATGTGAAGGAGCGTTAGAACATGATTAATTTCGCGGTTGTGGGCTTGGGAATGCGTAAAACCCGTGCGCGGATGATAAAAAAGACTGAGGGCGCCAGCCTGAAATGCGTCGTAGATTTGAACCGAAATCTGCCAAAGCAGACCGGGGACGAGCTTGAGACGGGGTGGACGACGAACTTGCATGACGCACTGGGACGAGCTCATATCCGCCTGCGATAAAATGGGTGTAAAATTAGCCGTTGACTATGAAAGTCGCTATGTAGACAATAATTACCGCGTTGCCCAAGCGATTCAAAGAGGCTGGATCGGTCGACCAATCTTAGGGAAAGTCCGATTCAAATGGTTCCGGTCGGACGACTATCTTGCTGAGAACGGTGGTTGGCGCGGAACATGGACAATGGATGGTGGTGGCTCTCTAGCAAATCAGGGCACCCATCTTCTCGATCTAATCTCCTGGTTCATGGGCGATTGTGAACCGGTTTACGGCGAAACATCGATCATGAACCACAAGATCGAAACCGAGGATGTCGGGCTTGCCATTATCCAATTCAAGAGTGGTGCAAAGGGGGTAATCGTTGGAACAACCACATTCCCCGCCAGCGTCTACTTCAGCGCGGAAGTCCACGGAACAGGGGGAGGAATACTAATTGACAATGTCCTCCGTGGCAAAATTCGCGTCTTCGGTGAACGACTAGAGAAAGATCTTCAACAAATCGAAAACCCAATCCACAAAATTATAGAAGAGGTCGTTCAAACGCTTGAAACAGGTCAAAACGTGAGAATTAGCGGCAAGGAAGGACGTCGCACTGTCGCACTTTTAGAGAAGATTTATCAGTCAGCCAACACGGAAAAGGTAGTAGGCTCACAGAATGAGTGTCATTAATTGTTATCACAATTGTTATCACGAAAAACTGTATGCCATGGCAAACCCATGAACGAAAACGGAATGTCCCGTCCGAGAATTCGATTGCCCGATGTTAGTCAATTAAGAGCACTCATAGGCCTTAGCTTGAATGAACAGCTTGAGTTTAGCTACAAACACCGCCATGACACTGACAACGAAATGCGTAGTGATAAATTTCCAGATGACCATCGTTACAGGCTTCTCCATAAAACACTCCTCAATGTGGAATCGCGGGTTTTGCCTTCTTGTTGACGGCATTCATTGTCGGTTTCTTTAATTTCTACACTGTTGGCCGCGGGTTGCTGTTGCGACAGCCTTCCTTATCGGTCGGATATTCTGCAGTCTGGAGCAATCTAATGAACGAAGAAGAACGTTATCTATTTGATCTGTGGGGTTATTTGGTGCTGGAAGATGTCTTGTCGGAAGAGGATATTTCCAAATTAAATAACCTGATTAATCAACCAGGCCATGCTGAACCCAATAATGAAGATATTTACAGTCAAAGATTCGACGGATTTCTGGAGTTGGAGAGTCAAGCGTTTCGGAACCTACTTAATCACCCGCGTGTCATGCCGTATCTGAAGGAATTGATTGGTGACAAATTTCGACTGGACCACGCATACGGAATCCTGATGGACAAGGGAAATTTGGGTTTGAACCTCCATGGCGGTGGAACACCGTATATACCATCTCAGAATTATGTTTGCCTAAATGGGCACATCTACAATGGACTTACCGTCGTTTCCTGGGCATTAACTGACATGCTCCCGGAACAGGGCGGTTTTTGTTGCATTCCGGGGAGTCACAAAAGCAACTTTACCTGCCCGTCCCATTTCAGATCTGTGACCAACGATTCGAAATGCATGGTGGGAGTGCATCAGAAAGCGGGCGATGTCTTAATTTTCACTGAGGCGCTAACACACGGAACACTGCCATGGAAGGCGGATCATCCTCGAATCTCAATCTTGGTCAAATACAACCCCGGCCACGCTTCATCCTCCCGGAAACAGCACTCAGACACTATGCACGAACGGGTAAACTCAGAAGATCAACGCCGCCTGCTAGAACCAGCTTATGTGCATGGACGGAAACCCATTATGGGGTAGGGTGCATGTGCAAACGGTGGCGTAACCAATCCCTCACATCAATTTTACTCAACTATTTGACAGCGGAAAGGAGTTAAACACATGATACACTTTGTTAGGACGCTTCTGGTACGATTGTTCAAACTTGGAAATCAGAGTGATACTGAAACTGAAGAGACTAAACTCCCCTCAAGTACACGGTCCCCAGCGCCTCAAGAAAAGGTCGTCGCCCAGGTCATGGTGTTTGTCTCATCCAACGGACAGAAATATCACACTGAAGACTGTCAAATGGTAGTAAAGGCAAAAACACCAATTAAGCTTGAAGCAACAATAAACCGATACGAACCTTGTAAGATTTGCAATCCGCCAACCGTCAAAACAGCTTCATGAACTGCTTCCAAGTCTGTTTAGCGGTAAATTTAATAATGGCACCGACCACTCGCCGTCAAAACCGCCGATTCCATTGACCAACACGGTTTTCTAGATTTTGTAAACATCATAAGTTCAACTGCCTGAAATTAAAGGAAATTAAGCATTATGTCGTTAAAACTTTCCCCTGAAAAACTTGAAGGCTATCACCGCAACGGATATATCGCTGTGGATGACCTTGTCTCACGAGAGGCGGTTGAAAAGCTCAGGTGTCGCCTGCGCGAGTATACACACGGCAAAAGACCATGCGAGTCCATAGCTATCCAGATTGAACCGCGAGTTGAGCGCGGAGAAATAAAAGTCGATGACCCCGGCGATGGTGTACGCAAAGTCGGAAACCTTATCCAAGGAGACGATCTATTCCGAGCGCTGGGATTTAACAAAAATATTGTCGGGATATTTGAGCAGATATTGGGACCTGACATCAAGGTATTTCGTAATGATGTGTTGATGAAAGCCCCGGAAGTCGGTTCACAGAAGGGTTGGCATCAAGACTCACCCTACTGGCCAATCGAGCCTATGGCACTATGTTCTTGCTGGTTTGCTCTCGATGATGCGACAGCCGAAAATGGGTGCCTATCCGTGCTCCGTGGCTGGCACAAAAAAGGGGCACTCCCGCACGTCAAAGTGGAGGATGATTTCGTCATTGGAATGGATGTTTCCGATGCATCGGACAGCGTTTTGTTACCTGTCCGGGCGGGCGGTGGCGTTTTCTTCCATTCACTATTGCCCCACTACACCGCGCCTAATCGTTCGAAAAAGTGGCGACGTGCGATGGCACTCTCGTATATGTCAGCGAAATCCCGATATACGAAGACGGGAGAAGGCCCCACTTACTTTCACATTAAGGGCAAAACGTATCCGGGCGCCGTGCAGTGAAGTCATCGCCACATCCAAATACAGAACTTCATAAGGAGATGAACATGACACTGAACATCACCTGGAAAGAGGGTCCGGCGTATCCGTCATTAATCAAAGGCCCCGCGGCCGGCATCGTGGATGGACGTTTCCTGGTTGCAGGGGGTATGGCTTATCCTTGGCGAGAAACAGAGTATGGCTTCTGGCTCGGCGTTGACGAAGACATAGAAGCAGCACCATCGCTTATTGTCCCCGGTGAACACATCGAAAGCCCTACCGGAAAGTGGCATCCCCTTCCGCCGCTGCCAATAGGCCCAGGCTGGACCTCAGGCGCCGCAGTTTCCGGCGGTTTAGCGGTAGTCGGTGGACGTCGCAGAGCTGTTGGAATGCGTGCCACATCCGATGTTTGGTTCTTGGATGTCAGTGGCGGCGCAACGACGTGGGAACGCCTTTCAGATCGTCCGACGCCTGCGATGGTCGCCACCACGATCGCAGATGGAAACATGCTTTATACCGCTTTTGGAACAGATTGGCAACCACACGAACACGCTTTAGAAGATCTCAACATTTACCGTATGAATGTCGCCAAACGGGCTAGTTGGGAAGTTGTAACGCAGTTTCCCGGTAATCCCAGATGGTTTGCAGGAATGGCTATCTGCAATGAAAAATTGTATGTTATCAGCGGACGTGACCAACCCTTGAACGGGGTCAAGGATGTACAGCCTTACAATGCCCATAGAATAAATGCTGATGGCACGGCCGTTTATGTGGCTTTCCGCGAAGTGTGGGAGTATGATCTGGAAACAAGCCAATGGCAAGAATTAGAGCGTCCGCCCCGCGCCTTCGGATGTGATGCCTTCACTGTAGCTAATCGATGGATTGTGATGACGGGTGGCGATAGTTGGGTGGTGTACCCACAAGGTGTATCTGTAGCAATTAAGAGTTATGAGCAAGAACGGGATTTCTTCTGCTACTCTCACGAATCGTGGGCATTTGATACCCATACAGGTAAGTGGTCATGTCTCGCCCCACTCCCATACGGTATTTGTTCACACCGAATCGCAACTTGGAATAATCGCGTGTTTACAATCGGAAACGAGACTGTGGACAAGAAGCGGGGCAACGCCTACGGCACCGTCTTCGAGGGCACCATTGAAATATCCTGAGTTCTATTATCTGGAAATGTTTTGCGCCCGATGAAACTCTGGAATCACTCTCAACTTAGAACGAATCCTCTGGCGTCAGCATTCGTAATTTGATTGTCACTGCTTTCACTACTAGGCCTTTCAACTCAAACTTCAGACGGGCTCCCATCAAACAATCGGTACTTTACACCTGATACTAAGCTCCTAATAAACATAATGACCATTCCAATGCCTATCCTGCAGAAGCTCCCCATATCGTGCTAACAGTGATCGCGTCGTTAGTAGTCATTGCTTTCTCGCATTGGAAACTACCTTAAACTCAATTCGTTGCACAATATTGTGGAGGCCTTAACTGACTTGATAAAAATCTATCGCGCTGCCGTCATCGGCTGTAGCAGGATGGGACCTTTATCGACAACGAGATAACGGACTTCCACGCGTATCCACTGCCGTATTCGCATGTCGCCGGCTTCTATGCAGAGGAGCGAACGAAGTTCGTCGCTTCCACGGATATTCGGCCAACGGTACTATGTGTCATAAGACAATCCGCACACCGACTACCCGAAGGTAATTGAAAAAGAGAAGCTTGACATCTACAGTGTAGCAACTCGGCCGGAACAGCGAGAACAAATCGCGATTTATGCCGCCACGCATGGAGTCAAGGCAATTTATGCCGAAAGGCAAGGTCAAGTGTGTCAAAGAGCTTCAGCTCCAGGGCCTATATGCCGGATTTCGTGAGGATGAACGCCTCCAACTCGGCGCCTTCGCTCAAGAGATTTCCAGTGGCGAGTATACAGATTGGTTACAGAAATCGACCTCAATACCTGGATATTGATGGAGGCATGTAATGAATCGGCACGATTAAATGAACTCGCAGATATCGATGAGGTCGAACAACTCCTGGGCTGAACTCTTATGCAAAACGACCCATGCCAATAGCGCACCCACTTAAAGATGAAGATTGACTCCCATTTTTTAGTTGACAATACTGTCGTGCTTTTGTTACACTTGTTCCGTGGCTGGAGGTGGGGGTTCTCCCTTCAGCAAATTCTTATGTCATTAGAATGCGATCCGGCGTTGCAACGTCGACACTCGCATTCTCTGAGTCTCTGAACCAATGGCCTATGAATAATCTTCTGGCTTGCAAAGGTCGTTGTGTCCCGAGAAAAGCATGAAAGGAAAAATGAGTCATGACTCATAAAACAAGTATAATTATTGGCGTCCTATTCGTACTCGCAGTGGCGAGTCCGGTTGCGTTTGGCGCGCTTCAGATCAACTTTGACGCCAGTACGCAGGAAAGTAGTGACGATTCATGGACAAACAGCGGTGAAGCTGGTGGCGCATTGCCACAAGCAGACGACAAACCAGCGCTGGAAGAAGGTACAATTGACGCAGCTGGTGGTTCATGGACTGACCAGTACTATACAGCCACACAGGCAAGACAGGGTTTCACCACACCGGATAACACACCGGCAGATGGTATACCTACTTTCTTCACGGAAAACTACACGCAAGGCTTCCTTCTCAACGTGAGGGGCGGTACGCTCGAACAGGAACATCAGTTGGTAGGCCTACAGTCTGATGCCCCAGAGGCAAACCAAACGACTCGAATTTGGGTCGATGGTGGGGAAGAGGATGGTAATCCAGGATGTCTTACGAGCATCAATGTAATGCAGCCAGCCATCGGTCTTCGTGAAGACTATAAACTTGAAGATCATGGAATGTGTCCTGGTATCGGAAATTGGGCATTTGTTAATATCGCCTTCGAGAGTGGAATTGCCATTACATTCTATGTTGATGGTGAAATCACAGGCGACCTCCCATCCGGCGTAACCTGGGATGCTGGTCGTCCGATGAATCTCCATTACATCTTCGCACATAGCTTTAACGAACAACAACGAACCTTTAACGGTTCGATAGCTTTCTACAAAGTGTGGGACGAATGGATGGACGAAGACGCTATTAATGCGGACATCGCTAGCGAGCAAGGCGGCGGCACGGCCGTCGAATCTGTTGGCAAGCTCACAACAACCTGGGCTGCGATGAGAACTCAGTAATAGTAACTAGCCAATCTTCAGAGACTTTTTCGTAAGTCGTAAGATTGACAGTTATTAGGCCAATTAAAAATACCAGGCTACTTGCGCTTCTTTAATTAGCCTGGTATTTTTTTTGCCTTGCAAAAGAACGTCGTGTGCGCTTTAATTAATTAGTCTATATTTATTTCGGTTTAAATCCAATCTGTTGGTATTTTCCCACCTCTTTCCGCCCCTCACCTCGCATTCCCAATACCGATGTTTGAACCCACTTTCCAACAAGTAACTCATTGTGGTGGAGTTCAAAATGTGTGGCTTTTTAATCTGGCGCCACGTCATTTCAAATCGGCCAATCCTGGTAAGATTAATTACTAAGAACTAAAGGAATTTTGCCGAAACTTTAGGATGCACGATCGCACACTTTCTGAAAGTCGAGTTGAACGAGGCTTACGTGCTGAATAGCTCAGCGAGGGACTTGCTAAAGTGGAGCACGATCAAGTACTTATCCTCATCTCGACAAAGCGAATATACGCGAACAACTTGATTCCTCATCGGCATAGTCAAAAAGTATCGGTAGTCTGCTATCGATGTTTTTTGTTACGAACGCAAGGGTTAGATTCTGAGGATACTTGAGAAAGGACAGCCCTGGCTACTCCCTCAATGCCCATGACATGGAAAATTATGAATCACGACCAGAACACATTTCGTGTTGCGATATCGGGGCGCCACAGGATGCTTACACGAATGCTGGGAAGCCACAATTTTGAGAAGGCTTTTTTGATACCTTAGCAGAAACCGAAGTTGTCGCTGCCTTCGATCATGGCGCCTACACAAGATCCGAATTCCTAGATTGTTGGCGGACTGCCTGGGGAGACATCCCCACGTACAACAATTATGAGCAGATCGTTACAGAAATAAGGCCTAATCTACGTTGCGTTCCAACGCGTCAGACCATGCATTCCGATTAGATTGAGTTCAGAGTCCAATTGGGCGTCCTTGGGATTTTGTGTGACGAACCCATCGCTACAACTTTGGAGAAGATGGACCGAATCATTGCTGCCTGCGAGAACATCCCACTGCTTCTAGGTTTGTATAGACGTTGAACAACTCGTTACCAGTATTTGCAGAAGCTAATTCTCGACGGAAGAATTGGAGAGGTTGACAGCATTGTTGCCTAACGGATTGCCAAATTTGATTAATCACGAATTTCACTGGTATGATAGCCTGTTACTATTGGCCGGTAACCTTTGACCTGTATGGATTAGTGGGCTTGTGACCAACGTCTCGATAACTCCAGTAGATTTACGGATTCGAGTAGACCCATCCGGTCGAGAACAAATCGAATTGAAAAATGAGATGATGCTTTACGTTACTGCCGTCGGGATAAATCAGGGAATGACCTTTGAGGTCCTGGGAGGAAAAGAGCAACTGTTTATACTGAACGACGCAATTGAGAGTTTCATCTAGCTAAAGGAGAACCCCTCAATAATACACCCGCTGTCTGTCCCACAAGAACCAGGCCCTTGGCCCGGGGAACCACGAATAGTGACGAATTCAGTTCAGACAGTATTGAAGAGAACAAGAACTTTCTTGGACCTTGACTGCATTCTTCGTAGCACAGAAATCGGCTTTGCCAGCCATGTATCATCAGCAGCAGGTGGTTCGAAAGTCAACCTACCCTTGAACGACAGGTCGACCCGCATAGAATCTTTCTCCTGGGGCAACGAATAAACGTCAGAAACCAGCGAAATCCCTCCTGTTTTCTATACAACCATATCTTCTAGAATGAGAAGCTGCGATTCCACCATGTCAATCACTCGCTAATTCCGTTACCCAGAGAGGAAACTTCCCACCTTTTCAATTTCTGATTGCTAAGTTCTGTTTTAAGCCTGTCATTGTTTTACAATGCGCTTAGACTATTCGAGAAACATGGACATTGGGAACTTGGAAAACGCGAATTTTCCGGTGGGCCATGACTACTTGAATGACCACGCAAGAAATACCAAAGTGTTGAACATCAGCTGTGGAATTCTCCCGAGTGTCAAAGGCTTTCCAGTGTATAATCGAGGCAACCGTATACAACCGTTAATTTACTCTATCAAATATTACTGAGCAAATCGTCTCTATCTCAAGAGCAGGAAATAATGAATTTGAATTTGTCCATTACCCTCCAAATCAGGACGGGTAAATGCGAGCTCGATTGGTTATCTTACAACCTGGAAACGAACAGATTAAATCCGCCGACATACGGTGCCAGCATTAAACAGATTGAAGACCCGGACACTTGGGAGGAATCGGGTGACCGAATGTCAATTAACACCGAATCTATTTCAGGGACAATCTAAAACTTTATTACCAGCAGACAAAAAAAGACAACACAAATAACTGTCAAAATTCCAACGCGTAATTCAAGTCCACACTGGTCGCTCTCTAGCTCAGTTCCACCTTCCTACTGAGCTCCCCAACGCGGACTCTTGTCTGACAATGTCGTAGGGATGGTGTAATCGCGCTCACGAGCCCACGCATTCGCCGCTTCTTGCAGCTGACAGTTACCACTTTTCAGAAAAACGAATGCGGTATCACTGTTGCCAAATTCATTTAGAGCCTTAATAAGAACAGCTTCTGTGCCGTCTTCACCCCGTTTGACAAAAAAGGGAGTTGCGCCCGCAATAATCGCCAAGCGTTTGGCCTCGAATGCCGAACGCAAGACTGTCATCACACGCAAATCTCTTCGATATGCTAGTGCTCCAGCTACAGCTCGACGCACATCAGGATTTTCATCCTCGAGAGCAGAAATCAGCGCCTCAATAACGCGATGGCCTTCAACCTCCTCCAAGGCTCGTGCTGCAGTCTCTCGGACGTCTATATACTCAGCCGCGAGTGCCGCAATCCATGTTTCGATAGTCCTATGGCTTTTTATGCTTTCCAGTGTACGAATGGCCGCCCAGCGGAGAGATGCATTCTTAGCTGCCAGTAAGCTCGCCAATTGAGGAACTGCAGGATTCCCAATCTTTCCTAGTGCGCGCGCTGCTGTTCGCCGAACATCATACGGCCCTCTCCTCATTGCAACAATCAGAGGGTCAATGGCTCGCAAATCCTGAGTCTCGCCCAATGCTTCAGCCACAAATTGCCGAATTTTTGGATCCCGATTTTTCAATGCGTCAACTAAGTTTGGAACCGCAGAGGAGCCGATTCTTCCTAATGCTTTCGCAGCTGCCTTACGTGGATATTCATCTTCCAGTGCAGCACATAAAGGTTCAACGGCACGGGGGTCTTTAATCTCTCCCAGCGCTTCCGCTGATTTCTGCCGGACTTCTGGGTTCCGATTCTTGAGTGCCGCAGCCAACGACGCAGTCGCCCGGAGGTCTCCAATCTTTCCCAATGCTTCCGCTGCTGCCATCCGAACACGTGGATACCGATTGTCGAGCGCAGCACATAAAGGTTCAACGGCACGGGAGTCTTTAATCTCCCCTAGTGATTCTGCGGCTATCCTTCGTACATCTGGATAGTCCATTTCCAGTGCACTGGCCAAAACCGGAACTGCGGGTGCGCCAATCTTGGCCAGTGCACGGGCTGCCGCCCTTCGGACGTGTGGATGTTCGTCCGAAATTGCAGTACTCAAGGAATCAATGGCCCGGAGGTCTTTAATCTCTCCCAGTGCTTCCGCCGCGTTCTCTCGAACTGCTACATCATCTGCCTTCAATTTTTCAATCTCTGAAAGAACATCTCCTGGCTGTGCATTTCCAATGAGTGGCACGGTTATCAGTAGAACAAGAACGACCGATTCTATAGTAATTAGGGTATTAAATACTCTGCTACAATCATGAAGCATGATTCTTAACCTCCGAACATTGGGATGGTGAGTCACCATCTGACATTGAAAGAAGCATCACCCGTAGCCACAATACACCATTTGGTCCGAGTACGAACGAAAACATGTCTCATTATCTACCGTTCATCTAATTCTGCAACGGTACGGCCCCATTCTATTAGGTTGCAGGCAGAAAATTACATTTGGGAGCCACAATCTTACCATGCTAGCGATTAGCAAACAGAATCAAGACTTTTAATCCGCGCTCCCTCTGGAAACAGACTAAAATCATCTTACTGCGTTTAGTCATTTGAGTCAACAAAATCTTGACATTGCGATCTCAATAAATAGATTTAAATGCAGCGCAGCCCAACTTGTCATAACTTTGATTAACGATGAAACTCACCAAGCGCAGCGTTTACAAAGCCGAAAACTTAGGTAATTCCCATCGAGAACAACAAGGAATAATAGTACACCGTAAAAAAGTGATGGGTAATACGTTCCAATTACACAAACTGACGCTTCAGCTAATTCTAGTCCTCAGCATGAGAACAGCAATGACAAAATGGAAACAAGCACTCTAGCTTTTAAGCTGGGATTTGGACTATGCGAATACAGGCCCTATGCCAAGCAGAGGTACGAGCTCTCAAATTCGAATGCCGTTGGCCACAACTATCATAACAAACACACAATTTTCTGGGTTCTAAACGAAAACCTCTGGGTTCTAAACGAAAACCATAGACCAGTCAAAATACAGATTTATCTTGACAACAGACTCTTTTTGAGGTAGTAAATATAGGTGATTGGGCTCTCGCGGTATTTGTGTTGATGCTCCCGCCCAACTTTTGTCAATAATGGAGATGGGTTTTTGAGATTTGGACTTATTTCAGCTGTCATTTTAGATATTCCGCGGCGAGCGTCCAACAGCCGTCGTAAACTGTTAATGCAGGTCTGAGAGACCACAACAAACAAACGGAGGGTGTAGAATGAAAACATGTATGATGACCACCATCGCAGTTATTGGGGTGGTGTTTCTCCTAGGATTAACGTTATCGGCAGCCATAGCGCAACCTATCGCTGACCCTGTGCTTTACTTCAACGCGCTCGAAACCGATCAGGGAAAAAATGATAAGGTCTGGAGAAACGCCGGTACCGCCGGAGGAGAAGTGCCAGTTGCTGGCAAAGTGCCAACGCTCGAAAATGGGGTAATCGAAATTAAGTCCATTGGTTTAAAGGAAGAAATGGCATGGTACACCCCAGAGTCAACTGGTTCCGTGTTCAGCAACGGAGCACCCGATGGCAAATCACCTGTCGCCAACCTCGAAGACTTTACCATGGGGGTTCTCATGAGGATAAACGGGCCAATGTTCGCACAAGAACATCATCTTCTCGGCCTACAAGCTCAGCCCAGAGAACAAGTTCAGAACATGCGAATCTGGTTAGACGCTGGAGGCAATGGAGATTTCGCCAGCATAAGTGTTGCTCAGGGAGCTAAAGGAATGCGCAACGACTGGCCATTAGGTACTCACCAGATTCGCATTGGCGAACAGGAATGGCATTGGGTGCATTTCGTGTTTGAAAGTGGAAAATCCATGACGTTCTATGTCGACGGCGAAAAGGTAGGCAAGACTGGGTCGAACGTAAAATGGAGTGACAAGCACGACATGTCCCTTCACGGTATCTTTGCGCATAGTAGCGCAGAGCAAGCTCGAACCTGCAATTGCTCAATCGCCATCTATCGCGTCTATGACACGGCATTCAATTTCACCGAGGTTGACCAAAATGTACGAGGATCGTTTGCCGTTGAACCCGCGGACAAACTTACCACTACCTGGGGAAAACTGAAGAGCTGATGCGGATCTCTAGAATCCGATTAGCGCCTTCGGCCGTCCAGAAAAGAGCATGCCTATACCGTTTCTGCCGTGGATTTATTGCCCAATTCTCATCTAGGCAATGGACTGGGGTGGCGGATTCCCCTACCATAACAACCGAATCCGCCACATCAAGACATCCACATAATAGATTTGGGCACACCGGTGTCCGCGGTTAACCCATTCGGATTGAGCTTGACTCAGTTCGGTCAAGCCAAGCACTCAGCGCTGTACCAGAACTTCACCAATCCATTTAACCCCGAAACTTGGTTGCCATACCGGCTGACAACCGATACGTCCGTAACCTTTCGTATTTACAATATTCGAGCACAACTTACTCGCGAATTAGACCTCGGACTGCAGAAATCAGGCAGATATCTGACCCAAGAAGCGGCAGCGTACTGGAACGGTAGAGACCAATTCGGACAAGGTGTCGCGAACGGCACGTATTTCTACACGCTACACGCTGGTGCGTTCCAGACCACTCGAAGGATGCTCATATTGAAGTAACACGCAGTACATAGAGATGCGATCTAATTCGCACTCAGCCTGTCCACAGAATGTAGAAAGCATAGCATGCGTCACAAACCAATGGGACTCCCGAACTTTTAACGCATGTGACTAAACTCATCAATACTTAATCAGGGAGAATTTTCTTATGAAAACAAGAAATAATGTCCTCATCAGTTGGCTTCTCGTTCTCGGACTGACGGGCATAACCCACGCCGCTAAAGACGAAGTTAAACTTGTTGGAGCGCCGGACGGAATGATCAATAAATCCGAGATAGACGCCGACATCGTCGGCGACACCATTGTAATTGGCGCATATGCAGTGGCTTTTAAAAACACGGACGGCTTCGCCAAGATTTACACGAGGGTTGGCAAAAAATGGGAGCAAACCGCGAAACTGATTCCCAGCGACCAAAATATGGAGAAACCGGGACGAGCGTCTTTCGGTTTCTCTGTCGCCATCACCGGTTCTCCATATCGGGGCAAGCCTGAATATATCATCGTAGGAGCACCCGCAGTGGGAGAACAGGGTGCTGCTGGGCTCGACGGCGGACGTGGTGCGGCATACATATACTCTCGCAATGAAAAAAAATGGAAAGAACAGCAAAAGCTCGCACCACAAGGCCTAGAAGCAGGGGACAACTTCGGTTGGGCCGTCGACATTACGAACACCACGGCAGTCGTGGGCATCCCAAAGGACGATGAAGCCAGTACCAACGCTGGTAGCGTGTATGTCTTCATACGCGATGGAAACACCTGGAAACAACAGGCAAAACTCAGCCCCACAGATGCCGGCAGATCAGACAGTTTTGGAGAAACCGTGGCCCTAGTCGAGGACACGCTCGTCGTCGGCGCACCCGGGCATTCTCCAGGTGGAATAAGGTTCGGCGGTGCGGCCTACGTTTTTGGCCGAGACAGAGGACAGTGGAAGCAGCAGGCAAAACTGGTCGCTGATGACGCGGCAAAAAGCGACCGTTTCGGTGCCTCTGTTGACCTCGGCGGAGATACCATTATTGTTGGATCGACATTGAATGACGCTCGCGGAAAAGATAGCGGCGCTGCGTACATCTTCGTACGGAACGGGAACACCTGGAAGCAACAGGCAAAGCTCGTAGGCGACAAATCGAAAGCAGGAGATCACTTCGGGACCGGAGTCGCGATTACCGGTAAGATAGCCATCATTGGCGCACCACTTCGCGAAGACGCTGGACTTGGCGCCGGTGCAGCCTATTCGTTTGTGAACATTGACGGAGTCTGGCAGCAGAAAGCAAAGATAGGACCTGAAAATCCAGCAAAAGGTATTCTTTTCGGTTCTGTAGTTGCAGTGAGCACGAACACTGCCATTGTTACGGGTGGCGTCGATGGGCACGTTGTACCCGGATTTGCAAACGGTTCGGCCGCTTATGTATACAGTACAATCGAACATTTTGGTACTCCGCCCTTCGCCGTCGGTCGATTTGAATCTAAGATCACAACACTAGGCCAGGTCAAACACGCGACACTTTATCAAAACTTTCCCAATCCTTTCAACCCAGAAACCTGGTTCCCATATCGGTTACCAATCGATGCTCCAGTGAGATTCCTTATCTACAATGTCCAGGGACAACTGACCCGCGAATTAAATCTCGGATTTCAGAAAAGCGGACGGTATATGACGAAAGAAACCTCCGCCCATTGGGATGGTAGGGATAAAGAGGGAGAAGTTGTTGCCAGTGGTGTCTATTTCTACACACTACAGACTGGTTCATTCCAAGCCACTCGCAGAATGCTCGTTCTGAAATGACGGAGTGTAGGGAGGAGATTGCTATCCACAAGAGATATCCGTAGATTCCTTCCCATCCATTTGAAACACCTTTTTGTCCTTCCATAGACATATAAAAAAACAAAAACCCTGTGTTCTTCTACTAATACTGGCTAGCACAAAACGCAGCCTAAAATCAAATTGTAAGCGGCGTTTTGTGCTAGCCAGTATTGATTGCTTCAAAAGGAGATTGACATGAAATCACCGAGATTAACCCTCATCGCCTTAATTCTATGTGTTGCATACACAAGCACCAGTCATAGTGGTCGAAAAGTAGGGGTCAAGCTCGTCCCCATGCCCGCCGGCCACAGTGTGGCAAATTTAGCGAGTGCCATCAGTGGAAACACGATAGTTGTCGGAGTCCCTGAAATGGGACTTGCCACGATCTACGTAGATGATAGGGGTGACGGTCAAAAATGGAAGATGCAGCAGGAGCTCCAGATGGCTGGCGAACTCGTAGGCTGGTCCGTTGCAATTAGCAGAGACACAGTGCTTGTTGGTGCTCCTGATACAGCTGAAACAGGTAGAGCATTTATCTTCGTACGGAAAGGGAACACGTGGAATCAGACGGCAAAACTCGGAGCACCAGACCCAGAAAATAAGGACCTCTTTGCCCAGGACGTTTCGCTCGACAGAAACACCGCCATTATTGGAGTACCAAAGGACGACGATGCAGGCAAGGATTCCGGTTCAGCCTATATCTTCTTTCGTAAAGGGCAGACTTGGAAACAGCAAGCGAAGCTGATTGCTTCAGACGCGGGAAAAGGAGATACTTTTGGAACAGCCGTCTTCGTCCATGGCAACACCGCGGTTGTGGGAGCAAATGGGGCGACGCACAGCGGAAAAAGATATGCTGGTGCTGCCTACGTGTTTGTGCGCAATGGAAATACGTGGACTGAACAAGCCAAGCTCACGGCCAGCGACGCCGGAAAAGCCGACCGATTCGGATCTGACGTCACCATGCATGGGAAAACCATCATCGTCGGGGCACCATTTCTGGACAGTGAAAACAAGGGTGATTCGGGCGCGGCATATATCTATGTAATGGACGGAAACACCTGGAAACAACAAGCGAAGCTAACTCCTAAGGATTCACAAAAAGGCCACAAATTTGGAACAGGCATGGCCGTTACCCCAAACATCGCCATTATTGGCGCTCCTTTTGACAATAGCGAGGAAGTAGGTGGAGGTGCGGCCTATTCGTTTGTCCGTGTTGACGGAATCTGGACTGAACAGGCAAAAGTCTCACCCAAAGACGTAGACGAAGATTTCCACTTCGGCAAATCGATCAATATACACCTGAATACCGTTGTTATCTCGGCGCACCACATACCGCATTTTGCTGAAACATGGCCTCATGGTGACGGTGTACAAGCATACGTCTTCAATACGACACGAGATTTTAACACACCGCCATTCGCTGTTGACCCGTCCGGACTAAGAAAAACAACGTTGGCCCAGGTGAAACAGACAGCGCTTTATCAAAACTTTCCCAATCCTTTTAACCCGGAAACATGGCTCCCATATCGGTTGGCAAGCGATGCTCCAGTGAGATTCCTTATCTACGATGTGCAGGGACAGCTGACTCGTGAATTGGATCTCGGCCCCCAGAAAGCCGCAGACTATCTGACGAGAGAAACCGCCGCCTATTGGGATGGCAAAAGCCAATTCGGAGAGACAGTTTCTAGCGGTATCTATTTCTTTACCCTTCAGGCCGGTCTCTTCCAAACCACGCGACGAATGCTCATCTTAAAATAGCGATCTTTGTTCCCAGGAGTTGAGATCTGAAACAATTCTTGGTATGCCTCAACTTGGCACCAACACAAAACGTCTTTGGTTTTGTGTCAGAACCTAAATCAAGTTGAGAACAATCCAAAAGCATATGCGTGTGTCTCCAAATCACGAGCTCTGGTGATTTTTCAAAATAGTACGCCAATACGCAGAGACTAAAGAGTCCAATCACGACAACAGAACGTCTAAATTTCACAAGTTTGTCACACACTGCATTCCATCAGATATGTCCATATACAGAAAGTGAGATCCAAATGTCAACGTACAAATCAGTAATCGTCGGATTGACCGGAATTGGGGCGCGGAGACCGGTCGAACCATCAAACTTACCGATTTATGGCAGCGTGCCACGTTCACATGCAGCAGCCTATCACCGACACCCACAAACTGACATCGTCGGCGTATGCGACCTACGATCGGAGGCACTGGACGATTTCAAGCAGAACTGGAATGATGTTTGGCCCGAAATCAATTACTATACCGATTATCGTGAGATGTTGCGAAAAGAGCAACCGAATCTCGTCAGCGTCGCTACCCCCGATCATCTGCACGCCGACATTACCGTCGACGCTTGCAATAGTGGAGCACAAGCGATTCTGTGCGAAAAACCGATTGCCACCACCTTACCTGACGCAGATCGAATGATTGCCGCGGCCGAAAGGAACAACACTCTCCTCTCTATAGAGCACACGCGGCGCTGGGATCCAAGATTTCAAGCAGCACGGGAACTCATCCGCAGTGGTGAAATAGGAACACTACGTGGTATCGTCTCTAACTTATTTGGCCTTCGGTCGATGCTATTTCGGAACGGGACTCACATAATTGATACAATCTGTTTCTTTGCTGAGTCCGAACCACGATGGCTCTTCGCAGAACTGGAAGCGGGATTTGACCATTTCACCGACTATAAGGGGGATGGCGGCCATGATCCGACAACGGACCCTGCCGCTTCAGCATACATTCACTTTGGGAACGGGGTGAGGGCTTTCTACAATAGCCTGAAAATAGAGATGCCGGGTTCAGCCCATCAACTTGTCTGTGAGAACGGGCAGATCGACGTTTCTGATCGCGATATTTCTGTGATTCGAGGTTCGTCAGATGTTGAGTGGGGGAGATCTACTGTCGTACCGCCTGACTGCACGGAAACATTCCAACTCGGGGCTATCGCAGAACTAATCCATGTTTTGGAACAGGGCGGTGAATTGGTCTCTTCAGGCCACGAAGGTCGTAAAACCCTGGAGATTATGCTTGGAATATTGAAATCTCAGCAGTTAGGCAACATCCGAGTGAACTTACCACTAACATAGTTTTTTTAAACCGAACCAGCGTTTGAAAGGAAGGAACAAAATGAATGCGGCTTTGCTCGGTGCAGGAGAAGCACATTTTAACCTACATCTGTGCACCTTGCAGCAATTGCCAGAAATCAAAGACATTTTCATTTGGGGCGAAAACACATCCCTCTTGGCATGCCTTCGAAAACGCAACGAACACAAGGTAAAAGGCCTCACTACCAATTTAGACGAAATCTTGGCAAGAAACGATATCTTTTTTGTTATTGCTGCGCTACGAACGGACATGAAACCGGATTTTTTTACGAGCATACTGGAATCGGGTAAACATCTAATGGCCGAAAAACCCCTCGGCAGAACGGCCCGGGATGTGCAGCGAGTTGTAGACACAGCAGAGCTTACCGGAATGCAGTTGGGCGTCTGTTATCAAAATCGATACAACCCGGTAATCCGGGAAACACGGGAGCTCGTCCGACAGGGCCTACTTGGATCGTTAATGTCGGTTGAAATGCGAATGCTCACAACCCAGCCGAAATTTCGCAATCCGAAAGGATGGCTATTCAGCAAGGAATACGCAGGTAGTGGCATTCTTGCGTGGCTAGGTTGTCATTATATCGACATGATGCGCTACATCACGCACGATGAGATTATATCTGTCTCCGCTGATGTTGCGACCCTGGGTGATGAGGGCATTGATGTAGAGGATGTGGCAATACTCTCTTTACGCCTGCGCTCGGGAGCGATTGGTTCTCTACATGCGGGCTATACCCTAGCGTTGAGTGGAAGCAAATACTCTAATCAACCCAGTTACGACACGCATGTTAGCCTGAACGGTCAGGACGGTCGAATTCACTGGTCTTCTCCAGGAACGCCGTCGCATTTGAATGTCGAAACCACACGTGACTCATGGGCAGCTGCGCCACAGCGCGAAACCAGGTACAACCTGGGCAAATCGCCCGCGTACGGAGGTATTTCCGGCGAGCATTTCATTCGTGACTTCATTCGAGCCTCGGAAGGTAAAGGTCCATCTCCAGCCTCGGGACATGACGCACTCCAGGTCGCCCGCGTTATCGATGCGGCTTTGGAATCCAGTCGAAGCGGCCAACGAATTGAAGTTGACATTCGCTAGCGAACGTTTCAAACGGGATTCGGTGCTATACACTTCGTTCCACGTTCTCACCTTTGCGAACTCCGTAATCCCGCCAATCTTAAGGTACAGGACCAAGAGGGGGACATTGAAGGCCTTAAGCTGCCTGAGAATGAAAAACGAGGCAAATATACGGCGGTCACACCGCAGGGCACTGTCAGTTTCCACTACGCGTTGACCACCAACGATAGCAATTCGAATTTGTCTGACCGACCGCGGCGTAGTATTGACACCAATTTGTACAGTGAGAGATCACATCTCGCTCATGACGACCCCACGTCTCGAAGAAGACCTCTGAAGAAACCACAAGAGAATCCCATGATTTTTAAAAAAGAACAATCATGTCAGATGACACAAGGTCGACAGGGTTCTCCAACTCTCCCAAGGTAAAGCGGTTCTTTCGAAGATATTTACATCATCACCTCAACAGTATTAGTCCGGGTTGTATCCAAGTCCAGACCTGCGAACAACACTCGAAAGGAACTAAACAATGCCAAAAGAACTCATCGCTGCATCTCTGCAAAACCCTGTGCTACGTGAGTATCAAGAGCCAGAACTCAAATCCGACCAAGTTAGGCTAAGAAGTACCTTCTCCACACCCAAACACGGCAGTGACCTTCGTACGTACCGTGCTGACACAAAAGATTATACGAAGCCGTTTGATGGAAAACGTCGTCTTCACACTGGAGAACCAAGATCTCCGAAATTTCCAATGCCACTGGGTAACATGACGGTGGGTGAGATAATTGAAGTGGGCAACGATGTGTCTGAGTTCCAAATTGGAGATCGAGTTTTCGGACACTTACCCATCCGCGAAACCCACACCACCGATGCCAATCGCCTGGAAATGGCTCCTTACGGAATGCCGCCCGAAGCCATAGTGTATTCAGACCCAGCAAATGTAGCCCTTGGTGCCGTCCGAGAGAGTAGACTTCGGCTTGGGGATCGCGTCGCGGTATTTGGACTTGGGGCAATCGGACAGATGGTTTTACAAATCGCCCGGCTGCAAGGAGCAAGGTGGGTGGCAGTATCGGACCCCAATCCGCTCTGTCGTGAACGCGCGAAAAATCACGGTGCGGACGTCGTCATTGATCCGCTTGCCGACGACGCGGGATTAGTCATTAAGGATACGACTGACAATGTTGGTGTCGATGTCTCCATGGAAACGAGCGGAACTTATGCCGGCTTGAACGACGCGGTACGTTCCGCAGGTTATGGTGGAACGATCGTCTCATCGGCGTATTATACGGGCGATGCCCGCGCACTAAATCTCGAAGGTGAGTGGCACCGAAATCGTCTCACAATAATTTCCAGCCGTGACAATAGCCAACCACTCCGTGACCATCCTCTCTGGAACACACGACGTATCTATCAAGAAGCGTTCACTTTGCTAAAAGAGGCACGACTTTCAGCAGAAGACTTAGTTCACCCGATTGTTCCGTTCAGCCAGTCGGCCGAAGCCTTCCGCGCAATCGATGAAACACCGGAAAAAAGCATCAAATTGGGCATCACATATGATGCATAGTTAACTTCGAATTTTTCACCGCGACAGTGACATAGCACTCAAAGATCCAAGGAGACTCCAGAATGCAGCTTCTATCGAACAAAGTTATCTACCACAACGGTCAGCACAACGCCTTTACATCGATGGTGCGTTGGAAAGACAAATATTGGGTAACATTCAGAAACGGAAGCGCTCATAAATCCAATGACGGCAGAATTATGCTG
>CAYZGU010000002.1:0-94282 GCA_964478165.1 uncultured bacterium
AGCGTGTTATTCTCTCCGCCTTCCTCCCTAAAATAAAAAATTCCCCCGGCTGATTCTGAAAAGCGAGAGTGTCATACATCAGTCCTACAGAATTCCCAAGGACAATGCCAAAAAGGCACTTGTTGTCAAAATCGCCTTCCAGATGGTCACCTCAGCCCTTCTTCCATCTAGCTGTTAAGATACCCATCGAAGAACTGAAATTGTGATTGTTTGACTGTGACAATGAGCTGTGAATTGGTTATATTGTGCGTTTTAACCTTTATGCTGTGGTTATTTATATGGCTGATAGAATGCGGTATTTGGTGCCTCAAGAGTGTGGAGAACGGTTTTGGCATATAATTTGCTCATGGTGATTGGACCTTAAGTTTCAAGAATAATGGCAAACTGAATACAGACATAGGACGCAAGATGTTAAGGAGGAAAAAATGACATACCTAGCTATGTATAAGCCTATTCGAACCCCATTTTCCACGTACAAAGGTTCGGGCCAGATTTTTGTCGACGGTTGTGATGGGTGGGAGGCACCGCGTTTGACGGAAGATACCACGTGGGTGCCGCCTGTTGACGTCGTAGACGCTGGCGATCATGTTGAATTCCGCGCGGAAGTTCCGGGATTATCCAAGGATGATGTCCATGTGTCGATTACGCAGCATGCCTTAACGCTCGTCGGTGAGAAGAAGCCTGAATCAGAAGAGAAAAATGCCGGGCATCATCGAGTTGAAAGACGCTACGGAAACTTCAAACGTTCATTTAACCTGCCCAGGAACCTCCGTACAAATGATGTTAGCGCGATATTCAAGAACGGGATTCTCACTATTTCAGTGCCGAAGGTCCAGGAAGCGCAGCCAAAGGAGATTATGATTAGCACTGAATAGAAATATTAATTCAAAATCGCGAGAGGGCCCTGTACCTTGTCAAAAACGTTTAGTCTAAGCCTTGTGACAGGGAGCAATCATCGATGGACACCCAATCAGTGTCTTAGTGGTACTCACAGACCTTGAGTGTTGTACTTGCTTCTATGGCAATCTTGGATTGCTGGTATATTTAGACGGCTCTAGCACTTTCACAGGAGTGCAGTGTGGGGATACATGTGTTTTACTTCTGAATCGCTCAACCCTACCAGGTCAAATGGTTCAAGAGCTTTCCAGACAGCTTCACGAAAAGTCTCCGCCTGTTGCGGTGAAGTATCATTTTCATTAAGGTCCGTTTCCAATTTGTTTAGAATTTGGTCCACCGTCCGATTCCACGCCGGTTCGTCAGCTCCCATGAAGGACGCGCTAACATCTCGTGGACCGGCACCCAGGCGGTTTTGCTCATAACGAATTGCGGCCGCAAAGTAGAGCATTGAATAACTTACGAACCAGGGGAAGTGGTTGATGGCGCGATAACAGCCGTAGACCAATCGGTCCATCATCAGAAATTCTTGTAGCAATTGATCCTGGTAAGATTTCAGGGCGGGTCCGCGTTTTTCATCGTTCCAGTATCGCTCGAGAATTGTTGCCAGTCGCTCGATTCCGGAAAGCGAGTGTGCGATTCCCATGCTATGAAGAGGGTCAATGAATCCGACTGTATGTGGTAACATTGCCCAATCCGCACCCGCTGCCTGGCCGCACATTCGCTGTAATTGGGATGAAACGAGAAGCTTTCCCGGTGGATTCTCGATGTTGGTCCCGCGAAGCAGTTTGTCAACAGAAGGGTTCTGTCTCAGCGTCCTGTTCCAAAGGTCAACACTCAACTGGAGAGACTTGCGTTGCAATTGTGCGTGATCTAAGACGAGGCCAACACTGGTAATGCCATGGTTGAATCTCAACATCCAGAACCAGGATCCATCCACCAGATGGTGCTGTGCTGAATGATCGCAATAAAATGGATAGTCTGTTACCGTGTGATTCCGCATGGACAATTCGTCGTGCCACGAACTAACGTGTCGAAAGTGCCCATAGATAGCTGAGGAACGCGTTTTTAATTGGTATGTCCGGTCGGGAATGTCGAAAAAACGTCTCAGCACGCCGGCAGGCCCTGTAGCATCAATGACAAACCCTGCCCGGAAAACAATCTGTTGACTGTCGTGCGCTACTTCTATTTCCCAGCTCGGTGTTTGGTTTTCATCATGGTCGATTCGCAATGTGGTGACATTCTGTAACACTGTGACACCGGCCTGAGATGCTGCCCGGCAAAACAATGCATCAACATCCTGACGGAACCAATGTGTATCACTATCGTAATCGTTGTTGCTGCCCGCCACCAGCAGTTCGTTCTCATGTTCATGATCTGGCTGGAATTCCTGTCCTTGTTTGTGTTTGAAATAACTGAAACCTCTTTTAATACCACATCCAATTTCGGGATATGTATCCTGCCAGCGACCATAGCTGGACAATGGCCCGATTTTTTCCAGGTCATAGCGATGCGCTAGTTGGTTTAGGATGAGGTTTGCACTGGGTGTGGAGGACTCACCAATAGCGAAGCGCGGATGAACTCCGTTGTCCAACATTACCACTGAACGTTCGGTGCGACAGAGGATCTGTGCTATTAAAGAACCAGAAAAACCGGATCCCAGTATGATAACATCAACATCATTTAACATAATCAGCGGGTACTCTAGGATTTTGTGACGGTTTCGCTCGAGGCTTGCTACTAATGGCAATCTATCCGGGAACATCTGTTTTCGGGCAACACTTCTTGCGTCTTATTCATTGTGTTCAGGCGATGCAAGCGTGCCGAGGCACATTCTGTACATGAGCAAAATCGCTCGCCGTCCCATAAATCCATAAAGACTCGTCCGCGGTTCATGCGGAGTCCGGCAGCCAGTACCGTTTCCATCGATTCCAGATGGGGAGGCTGGAACATTCCCTGGTCTTTCAACTGTTCCATGATACCGTTGCCCATGCGTGTAGGGATAACGCTACAACATTGTACGCCGCATTCAAACGCGAATTCCATTGACTTGATTGCCCATTTTACTCCTGATTTCTCATCCAGGAACGGTGGTTTCAGCAGAATGAATGCTCGCACGCTAATATCGTGACTAACCAGAAATTCAACAGCGCGTCGAAAATCGGTTGCGTTCATTTTCTTGTTGAGGCGCGATAGGATTTCTGGGTTTACTGTTTCGAGTCCCAGTGCAATTTCCAACTCTCCTTGCAGGCAGTCCCGGAACCGCAGGCAGTCATCATTACAGAGGCGGGGGTGGTTTTCTACAATGGTTCTTTGACAGGATGCTACCCGATTCGCAATCATTGGCCAATCTTCTCTAGTAATAGCTTTGCTGTCAAAGAAATTTCCGCTGTTATACAATTTAATCTGGCTAATTTGACCGCCTTTCACCGCCGCTTCAATACCAAGTTTGTGAAAGGCATAATCGATTTGTGCTGGAATGTTTCCATGAGCAATAGAATCATCTGTCGTATTTTTCCATAGGTCGCACATCAGACAGCGGAAAGCACATTCTCGATTTGTCAGAAATATAGTGACAACCTGTTCTACGTATCCCTGCGCACTATATTCCTGTTCCAAGAGGTAGCCGTAGGGAATCCGAGGATTGACTGGATTTTTGGAAGGGCGTGCGGCGAGAATCTGAGTGTCCGTCAGAGGTGGAAGGTTCTTGATCATAAAGATCGGTTTGAAAAGCATCATGGTGCTATTGCTCTTCGTCCTTATTTTGTGTAACGTCAATACATCCGGGCAAAGGCGTTTCGGTAATCCGCTTCTTTTACGGGAAATAGTTCCTGGAATAAAGTGTCACTTACCGCCCCATTCTGAAAACGTCGCTTCTCGAAAACTGGCATGCTGATTCCTGTAAGTGCTTCAACGCCTCTGCGGACAATCTCGCCCTTGAGCTTGTAAAGACGTTGATGGTCCCAGTTGGTCAACTCGACAAACGGTATTCCCTCAGCTACCGATATTACATTCGGTAGAGCGTAAGGGCTAAAGCCATGAAATCCTAGTGCCCGAGCTGGTGCATAGGTACGAACGTGTCCGCGGCTTTGTCCGCCGGAATACGTCAATGAATGCTTGACCGCGTCAACTCCCCATCCCTCTTGATATAGCATCTGGTTGCTTAAAACGCTGCGAATTGTCAGTTCCGGATTATCTTCGATTGGATAGTCCTTTAGGTTTTCATCACCACCATCCCCATCAACTAGGTATTTCCAGCTAGGATAACGCTGTCGAATGCCCTGGCATATTGCCAGGGCCATCGTTGCTGATTGGACGTCAAGTGGCTTGTAGTCTTCAATGATGCGCACCGCTTCTCGAAAATCTACATCTTCCATGTTCACTTCTACTCGCTCTAGGTAAAGTGACATATCGAGTTCTCCCAGGAAGTGCTCCGCTTGTCCTACATCCGCGGAATCGCTATCAATCGATAGAGTAAAGGCCTTGAGTCGTTTTGCTGTTTCTCCACGCTGTAGCAGCAGGTGGTGAATAACCAGGAAGACTGATCCACTATCGATACCTCCCGAAAAAAGGATACCTAGGGGCTCTCTTGAATCAACTTGGTCAAGCCAACGATTGCATTCATCGGCTAGAATCCCAATATAGGCTGCCCCAATTTCGTCTAGGTTTGTTCCTAATTGATTGCGTGGCGGATTAAAAAAACGTGTATAAGTTGGATTCGGATCCGGGCAACCGATCAACCCTAGCTCCACGAGGTAGTGGGCTGGTACCATCCGGGAATAAGACGGATGGAACTGGTCGCCGAGACCTTCTGTGTCCAGGAATGTCTTTAGTTCATCAATTCTTTCGGCCACGACCAGGCAAGGCCCCGCTGACTGCTTGGCAAGAAAATATCGCAGAGGACGTCCTATCGACCGTGCCATGCGGACAAGTTTGCCTCGTTTCTTTACTAAAGCGAACTGCCCGTCAATATGACGAATCTGTTCTGGATTTCCAGTAGCTACCGCTTCATCAGCTTCCCGTCTGCTCATGTTCAGGAACATGTTTGCATCCGGATCGCTTAAATCAACTAGGCGTTCAACGTAAGTGCTCTGTTGCATTATTCTAGATCCTCACAAAGGTGATTCGTGCTGCATTCGGTTTCAGGACATAAGCGAGTGTCATGCAGGGTTTTTTAACTACTCAGGTCATAGCGGTTGCTGCATGAACCTGGTAACACTTTCAACTTGAAAGTTGGTCGATTTGTTTGGCAAGCACCAACCTTTTCCGTTCCATTTAGATATCCTCTTTATGCCGGGTTTTGAGAATATCTTCCGGGATATCTAATTAACTGGATTTCGAGTGCCAATCTGTTGTGTGACGAAGTCGGTTATTCTTCGCCTGCAGACTCCGCGCCCACTCCCACCGATTCGTCTAGCTGTTGGTTGGATATCCGTAAGCTCAAAGATTCCGCACCAGTCGCGTTAGAAACATTGACTGCTAACATGTTTGTCACTTTCCTGTTGCACTTGCATGGCTAGTTTCGGTTTGACATTGTCAGTAGATTTCACTAGTCACTCAATGCGGAATGATAGAAGTTTGCAGCGCAACTGATTCCCTTTGTAATTGAGAGTTTTCTGTGTTCGGGAGCTCGCAAATAATCAAATGACGTGTGCATCAATCACGTATAGTTTAACACAAGACGAAATTCTGAAGCAATTAAACTCTTGTCTATGCAACATATGGTTTACATCATCTTCGTAATCCGTGCATCAATAGCTATAGTTCGAGCCCTTCTTCGTGATGATTTCGATTCAGTACGGAGGACTTCACGCATGAGAATCGCACCCATGCGGGTCTCATAAATGTTCTAGGTCGAGGAGGCAGAATCCATGCGTGAGGAACGAATAGATGATAAGAGTGAAGACGGTCCACAGTGTTCTATGGATAGAACTGATACATGCTTTGGTTCAAGATGATACTAAACAAGGTCCAGATGCTACCCATTGTGAAATCGCCCAATGCCAGTCCCAGGAAGAATGGCATGAACTGCCGATAGCTACGAATACCACCCTGCTTGAGTATGATCCATTTGGGTATCAGGCAGACGAGTAACGGTGCCCACAGGTCACCAATCTCGCCCCCATGGGCTAGCACATACCCTAGTGGGTGTAGTGGTATCCAGAAGAATCGAATCCGCAGATACGACAGGGCGCTCATGACCGTAAATCCGACCCCCATGAAGACCACTGACACTCCATCCGTGTCCGTCCAATACCATATTCAGTGGCGGATCTCCTCGAGGCGCTCGTGGCCATATCCTAGCGCCCACGGTCCAAAATAGCCAGAATCCGCGCCAAATTTATAGTAAAGATGGAGCTGAATCCAGAATGCCGTAAGTACGCCAATTACTGTTGCGAGTAGGATTGCAATCAACATCGTTCGCTGGCCATTTTAAAGGCTTCAAGTTGGTGTGGCATCTGCTGCGCGCGGTAACCGCGATTAAAAAAACAGATCCCCAGTGCCGCTAGGTTCCGTGGTCCGAGTCGACGTGTGCCCAACGCGGTGACCAACATGTATCGGGGTGCGATAAAGCCGTAGGCATGAACCAGGATACCGTCCTCGGTTCTTAGGCGCGTCGAGACAAAAGGGATGAGCAGGAATAGGAAGCTGAATGTGGTCGCTAGCCAGGGCGACATGCCTGCTCGGTGGAGCAACAGGACAAACGCTACCAACCCGGCGGGCAGTCCCCAAACCGCTGCGCGGTAGGACATAGGTTCCCCCGCGTTATTTGGACGGATGCCCCGTCCGATAGCATGCTTGAGGATTTCGATGAAATGCCGGCGACCTACCCATAAAACGAAGAGAGAGGCCGAGGAGTGCGCCGAATGCCTGTTCACCACGGTATGGGAACTTGGGCAGGCTATGCCAGCCCATCGCTTGACCCAGTGCCAACTGATTGCGGTACAGCACGTAGAAGAGGATGGTGGAGAACAGTACGTCCAGTGGCATTAGAAACATGATACCGATAGCGAACGGATAAAAGGCCAGCATCGCGCCTTCGTAGAAGCTCATTGGTGGATCGTTGAAATGGAAATAGTGCCTCGTGACATCGAGATTCGGAAGAGCTGGATAAAGGAAGCTTAGGCCGTTCATCAAACTGATACTGGCAGTGATCCCGAATCCGATCCACATGCGCGGACTTCGGAAGAAATTGGACTTAGGATTCGTCATGGCGAGAGGAAGCCGGATAATCGGATAGGTCAGCCGCTCATTTTCGGTCCATTGGCGCCGGATTATGGTGCTGAGGCACACAAAGTTGAAGGCAAAAACGGAATATAGGGCGAGCCAGGCCATGGTAACCGGGATCCATGCCTTCAGATGCTGAGGCAGGTAAAGGCTGGATTCGCCGTCGTAGTAGCCTTGCAAAACCTGGGAATCAGAGACGGTGAGCCATTGGGGCAGGTACTCCGAGAACAGGCCTTTATATTCGTTGTCTGGTGTGGCGAACCAATGTCCCTGTCCGAGCGTCGGTAAAACTGCTTGTAGGACGTTACCCGAAGCAAGGGTCGCTGTGAGGCTCAATATCACGTATAGCACCAGGAGTTCTCCCTGGTGGAGCGCCAGACGTGGTGTGAGGTGCCGGACTATTGCATTGATAGCGACGAGGACAATTAAGATGAATATTACGTTAGAGAGTGGAACGACCCAGGTGGGAAAGGTGTAACGCACTAACTCCATTTGGATTAGGAAGTAGCAGTTTATGGGAGCTGCGAGGAGCGCTATGAGTAGTATGCGTGGCGTCAGTGATGACATGTGGATTGTACAGTTGAAAGTGCGTTAGTCGTGGATAGGTCAGAGCAAAACACACAAATATAATTACGCGCGTGTTGTGTGCCATTCAAATCGAGCATAGGTTCGATAAGCTCGTCGCCTACGAAGATTCAGGATGACATGGTTTGGCCGACGACACAGATGGTTCTTGAAAGTTTGGCTCTTTTAAAGGGGAGGTGCCTGTCTGTTTGGAATTTTTGAATTCTATCACGATTCAGGACAATTAGGAAAGAACAACGTAAGAAATGACGAAATAAACGCTTCGGACATAGGGCTTGGCAAGTCGGGGGTCTCGATACTCGAGCTAGGTGACGGAACCGGGATTACCTGACCCTCCCAGTGAACTAAATAATTGGTGCCATCTGCACTGAGATGGGAATGAAGTCGGAAGCCAGCTAGGCTTGTAGAGCGAAGTTATCCTAGCCGAGGAGTCCTACCGCAACACTGTAGGGTGGTAGTTTTGTGTGCAATTGTTTGAGTTTGCCACGAGGTGTTTCTCGTGCACCTCAAGAATTCCGTTGGTATGGAAAGGCCAGGTGGATTCGAATCGGAATGAGGGGCGAGTGGTTGGTGTCCGCGTTGGAGAGATGGGCTTTTGGAGGATTAATAGCGGCGCGTCTCGATGGAAATGTGAACCCCGAAGCGACAGAACAGAGCCGTTCTATCATTCACCTGTGCGCAGATATAGGATTTAGTCTTTTCTAGTTGACATTCCTTCGGAAATCGTTACAATTCAGAGCATACTAGAGCTAAGAAGATGCTGGGTAGGCCGCGTTTTGAACGGGTGTGACAGCGATTCTGGCTTAAGAAAACTGAGTTCCTGTTAGCCTCCCTCCAATCTTTCGTCTTCTTGGTTTGATTCTCCTTCAACATTTTGACACTGATTCGGCGCTTGATGTGCGACGGTGTTGATGTATCCGCTGCCTTCGGTGACATAGTCTAGAATCCAGTTGTACTGCCCGTCCTACGAATCTGTAGGAGTTGATGTTTCTCAGGCTAGTGAAAGTAGGGGTTCTCCAGTCTTCAAGGAACGGATATTGCTAAGTGTTGTTGAGAAAGACGTCATGTCGTTGTTTGTGCTAGATAAGTGGAACGGATTGGTAGTGGGTCATCGCAGAAAAAATTTGTACGTGGCGGGCATTGGGAAAGTCTGTCTATAGGGTTATTGTTCTCTAATTTTCCTTCGTAATTGGACCGGGGCAGTGGGTATCGAAGCTATGTCCGACGCTATTGCTTCGCTACTTAACTCATTGTGCAACTAGAGGTATTCATGACGGTACGCTTTTCAACTCTGAATCTCACGGCTACAGGATTATCAATCTTGAGCGATACCACAGGATCACGGGGGTGAAAATGCAAGATTCACCTTCAACGATTGAGAGCACGCTCGCTTTTACGTACGACGAGCGTCTGCCAGCACGGGTCGTGAGATAGGAACCTAACGGTAGATTTTCTCTAACTTTATGGAATTCCATCATCAGAAGCAGCCCTCAAATCGACCGCGTGTCAAAATTCACGTCCTGGTGATTGGGTTAATCCTTGTCTTTTTTAATAGTTACTGGGCATTGATGGGCAGTGAAGTATGGCACTCAACGCAGCTCACGATTGCGTCGCTGTTTTTTAATGCGGTTTTTACGCTATTGGTGATAACGGTAATCAACCTTGGCGTAGAAAAGCTCTATCCGCGGATGGCAATGTCACAGGCAGATGTCCTAACCATTTATACGATGGTGGTGATGCTGTCGACAATCAGTGGACACACGATGATGGGTTATCTGTTGCCAGTGATTGAGCACGCGTTCTGGTTTGCCACGCCTGAGAACGAATGGCTACAACTTTTTGGCAACCATGTTCCAGGTTGGATTGCGGTCAGAGATCGAGCTGTTTTGCAGGGTTTCTTCGAGGGGGAATCCTCGCTGTATACCCCAGCGAAGTTACGCGCGTGGATGCCACCGGTACTGATGTGGTCGTGTTTCGTTATTGCGTTATGGCTGGTGTTACTTGCCTCCGCGGTACTGATTCGCAAACAATGGACGGAAAATGAGCGACTGAGTTACCCCATTGTCCAACTCCCTATCGCAATGACTAGCGATTCGAGGGGGTTTTTCACGAATCGATGGATGTGGATGGGGTTCGCAGTTGCCGGAGGCATCGCTCTGGTGAATGGTTTCAGTGTCATTTTTCCGTCAATTCCCTATTTGAACGTAAAAAATCAGACTATTGCTCAATTCACCAGCAAGCCGTGGGATGTTCTGGGATCGCTCCGCGTCTCCTTTTACCCTTTTATTATCGGTTTGATGTTTTTCACGCCTTTAGACCTCTCGTTTTCATGTTGGTTCTTCTATATCTTCGCGCAATTACAGCGCATCATCAGCGATGCAGTTGGATTCCAGCATATATATCCTTATGAGCAGTCGGTTGGAGCGTGGATTGCCTTCGGACTTATTCCAATCTGGATGGGGCGAAGGCACTACCTTCGTATTGCGCGAAAGATAGCTAGACAACGATCTGAACTCGATGATTCCAGCGAACCTGTTCGCTACCGCACTGCAGTGACGGCTATTGTAGTTGGATTAGTATTTCTGACGTTCTTTATGCTGCGTGCCGGGATGTCTTTTTGGGTGATTGTGCTGTTCTTTGCTATCTATTTTCCGATGGTCCTTGGCATAACGCGTTCGCGTGCGGAGATTGGACCTCCGGTTCATACACTAGTCTACGTTGATCCCGGACGCACGATGGTCACCGCGTTCGGGACGAATTACCTTGGTCCCCGAAACCTCACGATTCTTACCTACCTCTACCCACTTAATCGCTGCTTTCGTGCTAATCCTATGCCTTCCGAATTGGAAGCGTTACGCATCGCAGAAAGGACAGAGGTTGGATACCGGCAGATGCTAATTGGGATGATTCTGGCGATTGCGGTGGGGATTTTCGTTACCTTTTGGCTTTACCTGCATGTAATGTATGAACTTGGTGCGACAAACAAAGCGCGGGGGTGGATCGGTTCAATGGGCTGGGAGTTCTTCAACCGCCTGCAGGATTGGCTGGTCCACCCGCGCAAGCCGAATGTAGCAGAGATGGGTAGCATTGGGGGCGGATTTGCCTTCACCATTTTTCTCGGTATCATGAAGACTCGATTTCTTTGGTGGCCCTTGCATCCGGGTGGCTATGTGTTGACAACTGGCAGTGGATTTGGTCGTTCCTGGTTCGCGGTTTTCATCAGTTGGTTGGCCAAAGCGATTATACTGAAAATAGGGGGTGTTCGACTCTATCGAAAATCCGTTCCTTTCTTCCTCGGACTTCTTCTTGGGGATTATACACTCGGTTGCATCTGGAGTCTGATCGGAATAGTGTTTGAAATTCCCACTTATGGGGTTTGGCATTGATGCATATAAATTGTAGTCCTCGCTTCGAAAGGTTTCGGACTGGGATCGCTATGAAATTGAGTCGGCCTACCGTGAGGATGAGTGATAACCGATGGAGGAAATTTTCGCAAAGGGTGTTCAAGATGTTGTACGGCTGGCGCACGGCGGCGCAGCCGTTTTTAACAATGCGTTGTTTTGGGCCTATTGTGACACCTTGGAACGTTAACTTCCTGGGGGATTATCGACAGGGCTGCAACGTGATACCCCGAATCGGTGTTCTGCAATGTGTACATCGATGAATCGAGTCCCTTAATTGGCCCGTTATCGTACTTTCGTGGAGGCTAAATGATTTAATTGACCAGAAAAACGAACTAGAAGGAAAGTGGAGGGGTTAATGCTACCCGGTTCAGCAGTTATCTTTAACATTAACATTGTTCTAAGGCATTGTTTGAGGCACGCGACTTGCCAACCCATCTGCGTTGCTCGTGGAGTGGGCACACTAGCAGAGTACGGGTAACGAAGTTTTATCCTGAAGATAGCACCGTTGACAGGCCGATCTCTTCCGAATAAAGAATGAGCTCCCTACTCTGTGGAACGTGTTCATGTGCTCAGCCAGGTGTTTAGATTGATTGGCCGTTGTTAAAAACAAAGTACTGTGCTGCGGACCTCCGAATGGGAACTGGTCCCCAGAGTTTTTAAGAATATAGATTTGTGAGAGAATCTTCGCGGTATTAGGTTGTATTACTACCTATCACAATGATGCTCCATGAAACAGCACCTTGTGATACGGAGTAGTCCTGTTTTTGGTTATGTTTTTGAAGGAGTCGAATTGGTGATTTTTCTCTGTATGAATCCCACAGTCAGTTGGTGGGATACCAATTTCTCAGATAACTATTATAGCTTAATGAGAATTTGAAAGGATACTGTTGGCATGTCCAAAGCGGTCTTGCGCGTCCTGACCGAGGAGCAACTGACGCAATTTAAATTGAACGGCTTCCTTGTGATTGAGGATGTTCTATCTGGAGACGAGGTGGAAGCTCTTGCTACGCGTGGCGACTTAATCGCGGCTGGTAAGGCAAAACACATTCCAGAGACGAGTATCCAGTTCGAAGAAGCTTTTCGCGATGGAAAGAAGTCGATCGAAAATCAGGTGTTATCAGTTCGCAAGCTATATAATTTGGCGAACTATGATGATGTGATGTGGCGCCATGTGTGTAATCCTAAGATTGTTGACATCGTGTCGGACCTGTTGAGCTCCGATGATATCAAGATGTACGGAGATCAATTATTGATGAAAGCACCCGGTGGGGTTGGTACGGCACTGGCTTGGCACCAGGACTCGGCCTCGTGGCGTGACATTTTTCCGATGGATTTGATCAGCGCATGGACGGCTATTGACCACGCCACAGAAGAGAACGGGTGTTTAAATTTCGTCCCTGGAACGCACCGCTGGGGAATGATGCGGGGTAATCGGATAGAGCGGTTAACGGAAGACTTAGGCGGAGACAAGTGGCCAATCATCCCAGTGCGATTGCGTCCTGGTAGCATTAGCTTCCACCACAGTCTGATACTGCACATGAGCAGCGCCAACAAATCGAAAAGGCGTCGTCGTGGCTACACTATCCACTATATGCGTGCCACCTCGTGGCGGGATGAATCGGTGGCGGATGCACCAAAAATGCCTCCGTTCAAACTAGTACGAGGTCGGTCGTTCTCCGGACGCGTGTAATATTTCGTTCCGAGCTATCATAAAATGTTTGTGTGCGTCCAACGTACAAGATTCACCGCAGCTTGCTTTGTACCCTTGGTGACTCACTATTTTAATTTTTGGAGGTATTCCATGAACGATGAAGAACGTTATCTCTTTGATTTGTGGGGTTATTTGGTGGTGAAAGACGTTTTGGGAGAAGCGGAAATCACCGAGTTAAATAACTTGATAGGTGAACGGTCGCAGTCCGAACTACATAAAGAGGACATTGACAGTCAGAGATTCGGCGGATTCTTGGAGCTGGAAAACGATGCATTTCGGAACTTATTGAATCACCCTCGGGTCATGCCGTATCTGAAGGAACTGATTGGTGATAAGTTTCGTCTAGATCACGCGTACGGAATTGTGATGGACAAAGGGAATCTAGGGCTGAACCTGCACGGGGGTGGCACACCATATGATCCATGTCAGTATTATGTTTGCCGGAATGGACAGATGTACAATGGACTCACAGTTGTCTCCTGGGCGTTAACTGACATGCTACCCGGTCAAGGTGGATTTTGCTGCATTCCAGGAAGCCACAAAAGCAATTTCATCTGTCCACCGCAATTCAAGCCGGTGACTGACCATTCGGAGTGCATGGTCGGAGTACATCAACAGGCGGGCGATGTCGCAATCTTCACTGAGGCACTTACGCATGGCACGCTACCATGGGAGGCGGAACACCCTCGGATTTCAATTTTGGTTAAATACTGTCCCGGTCATGCCTCCTGGTCGCGGAAACAGTATTCAGATTCTATGCGTAAGCAGATGAACTCAGAGAATCAGCGTCGCTTGCTAGAACCCGCTTATGTTCATCACCGGGAACCAGTTTTGGAGTGAAATAGCGGTCTAAATGAATACACACCTGGTGCTCCACCATGTTCCTTGTACGTTAACAGATGGCATGAAAGCGCAGATTGTAATGTCTAGAGACACTAGTCGGGATGCCTATCAATGTGTAGTACATGATGCGATTTCGTGCTCCCAAACGCTGTCATGGTCTGGATTCTGGCGAACGCAACGGCCTTGACTTAATCTGCTCTGTATAATATAATCCGAAGATACTTTAAGTGCGAGGATCTGGAGGAAGCCTTCTCGGTGCATCGTAGGTCCGAATCTATAAAACCGCGTTGGTTTGTGACTGTGCACTCTCGGGTAGATGTCTGCGCTGAAAGCGCAATTCTTTCGGAATTCTCTTGTGCGTGTGTTTTTGCCGGTATTCTTCTAGAGGTTAACAGTCATGATCGCAGCCGACGTCATATCGAAGTAAAACGCAGAAACACTGGTAAAGGAGAGACCCATTATGCGCATCGATTGGTTTTACAAGCGAGTTGGCTGAACGTCATGTAAAAAGGCCCAAGAGTTTCTTGGCGACGCCAACGTGATTCAGTTCGCTAACGCGAAAAATGAAAGATTAAATGGCAGAGGTCTTGAAGATTTGTTGGATTTAGTTGACTTCGTTCGAATCGCGAAGGGAAAGAAGATTGTGGATTATGAACTGAATGCTAACAACCGAAAAGAGGTTGTGATGCATGTGACCGGGCGTAGCGGTACTCTCCGTGCACCTACTCTGCGGATGGGACGAACGTTAATCGTCGGATTTAACGAAGGACTATATCACCAATTTAACGCAGATTGACACAGGATAAGGGTTTTAATGTGAGTTTCGACATGATCAGGTCGTTTCGGTATGGCGGTGGCGTGCGTGAGGTTCTCGGGTTCCTCTTGCTTTTGGAACTGCTAGTGTGAGTACTTTTTCGAAGGACTCGGGGAGCTATTGATTTCAAATCATTTGGCATTATTCTTACCAGTGGAGAAACAGATTCCAAAGGTGTTATGGCGTACCTGTTGGCCCAGGGATTGTTTTGGTTATATTGTAGTCTTGGCCTTTTCATGTCTTTATTACGTCTAAGCTGAATGGTTCTGAGCAATACAATGGCGCACGGTTTATAATGCGATATGTAGTTCGGAGAATCCAAACGACGTGACTTGGATTGGTTCTTGTCATGCGCTCATCTTTAGGAGAAAAAATGGCTGCGCTAACCGTCGTACGCAGAATTGGCAAAGAGGTGGGTATTAGCCGCCGTGTAATCAGCACTTTAGTCCCAATCGCGTTGCTAAGCTTTCAACTTATAGCATGTTGTGTTTGGAGTCCGACGGTGGCTGAGGCACAGTTTGTTTCCGACGGGCTTGTGGGCCGTTGGACGTTTGATGCAATTATTGATGGCAAGGTCAAAGATGTTGTTGGTGGAAATCATGGAACACTTATAGGCAAACCGAGGCTGGTTGAAGGACGAATATGGTCAGCTATGTATTTCACGGGTGTCGACCGCGTTGAGATCGCCAGTGTCGCAGAGCTAGTCCTTAACACCTTTACCGTTGACGCTTGGATCAAAGCGGATGACGCCCCTCACAATAAGAAAATTAGTCGGGTGTTGGCAAAAGGCGTGGCTGGCGCAAATTATGCCTTGACCTGGCACCATGAAGCTTGGAATAAGTTGAGCCAAAGTGTCTCGGCACGGACAAGTGGGGGATGGCTTATCTCGTCCAGCGCCCGCAGGGACTCCTTGCTTGGTGAAGAATGGTACAATTTTGTGGGTAGCTACGATGGTAGAGAACTGAAGATATTTGTGGACGCTGAGCTTCGTGATTCAAAAGCCTGGATCGGTACTCCCTTAGTCGATCAGGGTGGCCTCGCTATAGGGGCAATGGTTGGTGGAACACAGGGGTTCGAGGGTGTGATAGATGAGGTTAAGATCTACAACAGAGCTCTGACTGGCAATGAGATTACGGATAATTTTGAAATGGCGAAGGCAATGGCCGTCGAATATTCGATGTTGAAGCTCACACTCACCTGGGGTCAGGTGAAGTCTGCTAAATAGGTGTTTTTCAGTGATACGACGGGACTTCTAGCACATTTCTTGACCGATTAAAGAGCCAGCTGTGCGAGTTCCAGCCTACTGCCGAAAAGTTTTTACACATTACCCCCCCAGCATTCGTTCGGTACGATTGTCTACCCAATTTCAGACACAAGCTAACTTTCATGCTGGTTTCGAACCAACCACATCTCTGGCCAAATGAGGGAAAATCTGGTCGTGTAGTTTCATTGGTTGACGAAGGTGTGTCATTCGATTCTCATCGGCTGTATCGATCATGGTTGCGTGAAACATCCCTGCCCCCGTTTTGTATTTGTAATAACCTGGTGCATGTTTTCTCAGATAACGATTTATCATTTCCAAGTCTTCTGGTGTTTTCGCCTGACGCGTGCAGTTCATGGTAAACATCCTCCGTCGGGGTCCGCCGCCAAACGATGCATGATATAAATCGTGATTAAAGATCGCAATATCACCAGGATTCGTCTCTACGGCAACACTGCCAGGAAACTCCGAAGGTGGGATACCAAAAAGCTCAAGGGAATTGTTGACATCTATATTTTGTTTTCGAACAAAATGATCTGGTCGATGGCTTCCAGGGATAAAGCGAAGTGCTCCTGTCTCTCGAGTGAGCGAATCTAGGTAGAAAGCTGTCTTAGTTGCGAAAAGTTGACCCCAATCGCCGTCCGGATGCCATTTAGTGTCTCCGGAATAGTAGTTGCCATCCCCGCTACAGTAATTGAAATCTTCGCCCAGAACACCTCCAATAAGATCTTGTATGGCAGGGTGATCAACGAGAGCACACATTTCCGGGTGGTGTTCAATTGGACCTAGAAACATCGTACGGGTTGAGCCGTTATGATCCTCACCGCCTCCACGGTTTTGAATCGACCATTCAAATCCCCTAATGATTTTATTCGTTTCATCTTCTGAGAAGAATTGTGGTATTACTAGATAACCGAAAGTTTCGAAAAAATTTAGCTGTTCTTGAGACAGTGCCATGTGTGTTCCCTCCTTGAAAAATTAGTGATGCCAATGTTTGTGAATCTTGCTTCATCGTCGTTGCGTGCCTCATATGATGTCCAGTGGTCTGCGTTTAGAACGCGTTGCTTGTTTGTCGCATCCTAGAATACTAACTCATAATCATTGAATTTGAAAATGCAAACTGGCCTTTCTCAAGAATTTGGTAATGCTTAGAAGTCGTTTGTACGAGATTAGCCAAGTTCTGGGAATCATCCTCTACGGATACGGGCAGAAGCTGTTGGTGAAAGAACTAAAATTTGAAGGGAGTCTCTTTTCAGCTTGAACTTTCGCGTGTTTACTACGGAATTCTCTTCAGGAAGTTATTGGTATTCCTCGAAAATGGAGGTAATGGAAGTTGACAACCAGTTTCATGTTAGGGCTGTGTGTGCCACTTTTTCAACTGGTTTAATCCCATGCCTATCCGACACTTCTCGATATTAGGCGAAATCGCGAGAATATTGTAACCCCGACAATTGACTTCGGATATGTCGAAATTCTACTCATCGTCGTCTTTCCCAATCTCGGCTAGTTCAACACTAGGTCCAGGAGAAATCCCTCGTTCCTCCAACCCTCGCCATAGTTTTTGTAACGCACGCTCTTTGTCGAAATAGAAAGCTGATTCCCGAATTCGAAAGAATTCCCAACCGCAACGTTCCAGCTGCCTCTGGCATTGCATATCGGTTTTGTATCGATCTGGTCCATGCCATTCATCGCCCTCGCACTCAACTGCTAAACGTGCTTTACCACCATCAACAACAAGATCAATTCGCCTATCTGCAACCTCATATTGTGGAACGATATTGAAGAAGCCTTTCCGGACAAGTTCCAATGCGACATCAATTTCGAACCAACTTTCAAATGGCGAGGGCGGGCTGATGACACCTCGATTGTCTTGGCATGCTCGCCGCTCGAGTTCTTCAGAATTAATTTCCACGTTCTTCTGCGGTTTAGTGTCTTTAAAGAATGCGAGCAATTGGTGTCGCAGGCATGATGTGCTAAGGTTTTCAGCACTCACAGAATGAAAGAGGAACATCTGGTCGCGCGCTCGGCTAGCTGCAACGTTGAATCGCCTTTCAGCAGCTGGCGTGGTGAGTGAACCGATTCTTTCGTTAGTGGCAGCGACCATCGACAGGAACATGATGTCGCGTTCGCCACCCTGAAAGCTGTATGGATTTCCACAGACAAGATTTCTACGTTCCATCTCTTCCGGACCTATTTGCTCTAGGAGGTGTTTCTCAATCAGATGCGCTTGGGCCGTACCCTGGAGAACGACCACGCCCATTGTCTTGCCGGAATACCGAGCATCACGACATAGTGTAGAGATCTTTTCGACAATTGCAATGGCCTCAGGTTGATTCACCACCCGATTATCCGTACCCTCGCGATATCCATCACTTACGAAGACATGCTCAAGTGGAGTTAATCGCGTACGCCCGTACTGCCTTAACGGAATCAGCGGCGTGCTAGAATAACACAGATTATTGCTGAATCGAATAATTTCAGGCATGCAGCGAAAATGCTCGCGCAAGGTGACTTGTTGTTTTCCATACCGCAGTTTTCCATGATCAAATAAGCTGTTTTGGATGTCAAACGAGGACTTAAACCGAAAATCGTAAAGCAACTCATTCTTCAGGCGATTCACGATGTCTTGGTCTATACCAACTGCGTCCGGACTAATCTGTTTGTCGTCCCCTACGATGAGCATTTTTTTTGCCAGATAGAAGAGTGGAAGTGCCTCTAATCCACATTGTGACGCTTCGTCGACAATTACCACATCAAACATCTCTGGTGCGGGATCTACCGTGTCCCATACGCGATGCAGCGGCATGACCCATGCGGGAACCGCCTCCCGACATTTGTTCAGGTGCCGCTGAGCATCGTGTCGATGCCCAGGCGCATGCTTTCCAGTCCCTTTCCCAAGGCGCTGCATTGATTGTTGCCAAGCTACCATGTGGCGGCGATGTTCTTCATTGAGCCTTGAAAAACAAAATGTCCAGGCATGAAGTGACGCCTGTCTTTCAGTGGTTGTGTTAATCTGATCCTCAATTTGTTTTCTGCGCGTCGAAAGACTTTCAGGATCGTCATTTTGCAGATATTCTTCAATCCAGAACTTTGCCTGTGCCCAGTGCCAGGCATCGGCTATGTGGTGAGTGCGCTTGTCCCAGCAGGTTTCATTGCAAGTCGATATCAGTGCCTCTGTTAATCTTGGTGCGGTGTGGCGTAGTGCGTCGATGTCTTCGTCCAACTGATGGAGAGCCATTCGTTCATTTTTCAGGTCCAGCAACTCTCTCTGAAGATGTGCAAACTTATCAACGTCAGAATTGTGAAGTGCTTGAAGCAGTTTGACTGTTATGGAGTGAGTCTCTTTGCCTGTAGCAAGTTCTTCCAGTGGAGCTTTCATTCGCCGCAATTCTTCAGCAACGATGTTTTTGCTATGACGTGCCAGTGCAAGCTCACACGATGCGATTACTAGGGCAATCTGGCGTTCATCTGCCCAGCTTGGTTCGGCCAAGGAAGGACAATGCTCTAAGGTTTTCCGACAGTCTGCAATTATTTCTTCCAGAGCCAGGACTTGTTCAAGCGCTTCGCATTGTGCCTTGATGGCAGATAATTGTAGGGCATAGGGTCCGGAGGTCTTTTCACACCAACCTTCCCAGAACTTCCAAGCTTTCTCACATTCGACTTGCACACAGAGTATATCAGCCAAGATGGACAGACGCTCAAGGCTGGAGCAAAGATGACCGTTCACTTTCGTATCCTTGGGTATATGTAAAAGTTCCTTGACCAATCTCGTACGAAATGGTCCCCAACCAAGCTTTCCTCCATTTTGTAGGTACTCTTTAAACCTGAAAACGTCGTTGCGTAATGCTCTAATATTTGCGTCAACCGGCAGTGTTATGTCGTTATTGTCTGCGATGGTAACGAGTGGCTCGATGGAACCAATCACTTCTCTTGTAGTGTGCGCAAGTTCACGCCAGAAAGACAAACTGCTCCCTCCTTTGATATCGCGCAAAGCGGTGTGCATCCACGGATGAGGAGACGCTGCAGAACGCCGATGTTGCGTCTGAAACTCAGAGAGGGCATGATGAATTGCCCTTATGGCACCCACATCAGCCTTCACCATGTCATCTGCGGTATCTCCGTCTGCTTTCATGATTAAACCCTGTTCTTCATCAATTATTGTTCTCTCACGTTCAATAAGCGCGGTCATCTGCTCAGGTGAAGCTAGAACTTCGGGCCATAAAAGGCTTAAATCGTGACGCTTTTCAGGTGTGAATTTACGAAGAGCTAATAGCACGCTACGTAGATTTTCTTCCGAAATTGGACAGGTGTCTTGTAAACTAGCCTCATCCGCAAACCAGCCATACGTATTTCGATCGTGGTTTACAGCTTTCGCTATATGTGTCGCAGTACCCTGATAAGTACCTTCTGCAATCGATTGTGAATGAGTTTCAGATTCTCTTATTTCCCGTAACTGTCTATCAATTGTGGTCCTCTCCTCCTGCAAATTACTTAGTTCTAGTTCAAGCTCCTCCCGCTCCCTGGTCGTCCGATTTTGATTCCACTCTCCATTTGTTCGAAGTATTCCCCCAACACTGGATTCCAGCGATTGTTTTTCTTCTAGGCCGTTGCCGAGCAGATTGACACAGAGCGGACGAAGTTCATCTGGAACAAGTCCTTTAAGAACTTGAAGGGCGCGCGGGGTTTTGGCAGTGATAAGCGTTCGCTGTCCACTAGCAAGCAGGTGACAGACTAGATTCGCAATCGTGTGCGATTTTCCGGTACCAGGTGGTCCCTGGACGAGAACGCCCGTAGATACCTTCATTAAGTCTAGAATCCGACGTTGTTCGTCATTCGATGGTTTTGGAAAAAAGACTTCGCCGTCGGATTGTTTGTTCTCTTCACCTGGGTTGTTCTCCAAATCAATATTAGTTGGTGATCGCATTTCGGCGAGGTCCTTGAATTCGCTGGGGACATGATCTCCGTCTTTAATCTTTTCCTTGATACGGTTCAAGACCTCAGTGAGGCCTCGAGAAGATCGTTTCCTGAGGAGAAGGGCGGGTGCCAATTCAACGATGGGTTTATCAGATGCATGAGTACGCATCGGTTCTAGCGTTCCATCATATTTCCCCAGGGCGTCGATTGAATGCACTATTGTTTGGAGTACTTCTTCGATAGAGTCCTTTTCCCACGGACTGTCTCCAGTATGAGCGAGTGCGGTCTTGGTTGTTTCCTCGGCGTGTCCCGATTGGTCCTCTATGTCTAACATATCGAATTCAGAACGAATGTTTGCGCCATCCGGTAACGGACGGACAATGAACTTTTCCAAGTCCGCCTCAAACTCGAGCACGGCATTGGCAACAATCAAGTGACGGCGGACACGTTGGTCGGCCGGTGTTTTCCAGGTCAGAAGACCAAGGGCAAGAACGAGTTCATATTCTTCACCAAGTCGTAGCTGTTCCTGGTGTATGGCAAAGAGGTATGCATAAACTTTCTGGACGCTTTCCCAATGGTCATGAGCCTTCCTCCATGGTAACCACGATTCTTTGACGTAGCGTTTCCAATCGCTCTGAACGGCGGGGTGATCCTTCAAGTGTTTAGTATGGTTGATGTATTCCTGAGGGGCAGCCTCGGCATGCCATGAAGGGTTTCGGACCTGTTGTGCGATTTGGGTTCGGAGTTTTGGCAAATCGGTTTGGATTCGAAGTGACAAGGATGGATCAACCCAGCTTTTGCAGGAAGTCGGGGGTGGGGACAGCTGTGGTTCCCGCTGCGCTTGAATTTCAATCCACACGTCTGCATCGAAATCGTTGTCCTCCTCCCATGCCTGGGTGAAACAACCCTTTGTTTTCGGAATATCTTTGACCCAAAGCACATTTTGATAGTCACTCACATCCCTTATGGTTTTGGTGCGCAGCGACGCAAGTCTAGATAGGTATTCGACAAGGCGACTTACTTTTGAATTCTCCGTGTTTTCGTCGAGGTTGTTGTCCATGGGGTTCCTCATGCGGTTGTTCTGGGCTAGCCTTTAGATTTAAAAGGATGCAGATACTTAGCTGTTTTCGGAAGTCTGTGTAACGAACTGCTATTTTTCTGGTTGTTTAGATTGAGTTCTTTCTTCTTGTTGTTTTTGCGTATGTTCTGTAATATTCTTATCGTTATGATAAGTGTTTTCCATTTGGGTTGAATCGTGCGCTTCTTAGATAATGCGAAACTAGGCCTACAAATTCTGATAAATAATTGGACGTTCTCGCTCTCCACACTGGAAACATGCGAAAACGATTATGGACTATAGCGGGGTTATTCTTTTGAAATGATTGCTATTATACATGATATCTTAATGAATTTAGTATGTCAATACTCCTCTATTGTGGTAACACAACTGTACATACTGTGGTGACGATAACACCAACAAACTAGAAGGGGAAGTTGTTGGATTACGGCGTAGGTAAGATTTTGTACTTGCGCACGATTTGCGTTAGGAGAAATGGGTTTTGAAGGAAGTCGTTGGTTTTGAGGGATGTTATTTTCCGAGGAAGTTATCCTAGAACACGATTTTGCGCGTGTTGCTATCGTGGTGAATTTGAAGGCTCCATGTGATACCGAGTTATCTTATGGGGCATGGTCATTTACGCGATAGTTGAATAACCTAAAACAGACTGCGATTGCTGGTGTTCTGGGGTGTCGCCAAGCCATAGTATTTGGAAAAAAATGAACTGTGACGCGGACTTCCGACGTGTGCTGCATGTTCAATACGCTAATAACTAAGGGTGATATGCACTTATTTCACGAGTTAACTGTGCTCTCAATCGAGCCAGAATTCCACTGAATTAAAGCTCCCATTTAATTTGCTGCTATTACTGACGTTTCCTGATTCGTTGGCTCATTGATTCGTGTCCTTTATTCTTGTTACCGTCGCTACAGTATGATATAATTCTGTTGCCACGGCAAAGGCGTAAATAAGGGTTGTGAGGACTAGAGGGCTCTCAAACTAGCTTCCTCGATGTGCTTTTCACAGAGACAAATAGACTCACACCTCTCACCGTGACTGGCACCTGCAAGGACAAGCCAAGGCAGGGGAAGACAATATGAAAGGAACTGATGAGGTGTCTGAATGAAAAGGAAGATTGTTCTCGTTATAGGACTGGGCATAATATTGGTTTTGGTGACCTTGAATCTTGCTGGAATGCGTGAACAGCAAGCAAGAATAGATGTTTTAATCGACCAACTAAGTGATGAAACGAGAGAGGTTCGTGAGCGTGCGGCTGAGGCATTGGGAAAGATTGGTGAACCTGCTAAAGAAGCGATTCCGGCGTTGCTAGAGGCTTTGGGTGATGAGGCAAGAGAGGTTCGTGAGCGCGCGGCTGAGGCATTGGGAAAGATTGGCAAGCCTGCTAAAGGAGCGATACCTGTTCTTATTGAAGCTTTGAACGATGAGTCCGATCGAGTTCGCGAAAGTGCTGCTGAAGCATTAGAGAAATTGGGATACAAGATTCGCCCCAGTATGACTGGAATCGGCAAAGAGGGTGCCACTTTTGAAGATGGCAAAAAGCATCATTTTCGAAAAACGCACTGGGGAATGAATCGCAAACTAGTGAAAACAATCGAGACTGTTGAATACCTGACCGAGCACGACAATCTCTTGTTTTACAAGGGCAAAGTGCATGGTCTTGTCTGCATGATTTCCTACACATTCATTAAGAATCAACTCGTGTCAGGTACATACACATTCGATGCAGAACATTCACATAGAAATCAATATATTAAGGATTTTGAGGACGTCAAGAAGATTCTGACAGACAGATATGGCAATCCAATTGACGATTTGAAGGATTGGCATAATTACCAGTATAAAGATGATAGAAATGAGTGGGGACTTGCTGTAGGTGTAGGACATTTGTCCTATAGTTCGCTATGGAAAACGGCTGATAGTGAGATACTCTTGCGATTGGACGGAGAGGACTACGAAATTAGCCACGTGCTCAAATACAAAAGTAAAAAAGCTCAAGAAGCCAGTTGAAGAAGAACACTCTGAGAATTTCTGATAGCGTATGCCCGATAATGTTTATCGGAGGTGTAATAAGCGCGTCTTTTTGAGTACCATGTGGCGGAAAAGAGTACTAGAGAATGGCTAAAAGAATAGGGAACACTGATGATGAAAGAAACAATTTTGGGATAATGGAAGGGAGTTCTTGTACACATACGTCGAAGGCCTGTCTTACAATCTTAATGGGTAGGAAGCCTATGTCGACATGTTTCTACTATCAATATAGTCGTGGCCTTTATCGCTAATCATCCACTCCGGAATCATAATCGGCCTGTCGCGAACTGACCTTCTCGTGTTCATCATATTGTGCTGTGTTTTGTTGAATTCTTTAATCTTCGTCAAAACAATTAGCATCAATGCCCTTTCCTACCTATGTCGACTTCCATTCTTCGATTGCTGCGGACTGAGGGTATGCCACCAGTTCTATCTGGACTAATCTTACCGATAGATCCTGGGTGGCAGAATTGTAGTCGTAACACGCACGCGAAATCAGGAAGAATCCAGTGAGGAAAAGTGCTCGGTTGAAAGTTAGGCTGTGCCCGCCTTTGCTTTAGGGCATGTCCTGCAGAAAGCATAGATGAATCCATCGGACCCTCCAATCCAAAGACCGTTCCCGGAAATGGCCGGGGCTGCGCATAAAGGTACGTCGAGATTGTGTTGCCAGATGCACGTGCCAGCGGTTGTATCCAGAGCGTACAAGCGTCCGTCTGCCGAACCCATGTAGAGGTTACCACCGGCTACCACCGGCGAAGCAAGAGTGACTCTACCTTGTCGGACATAGGGCGTGAATATCGCCCTGTTCCCACTGGCTTCCCATCGCCAAATCTCCGCGCCGTTTCTTGCATCCAGGGCATGTAGTGTGCCTGCACCTGTTGCGACAAAAAGTCGGTCTTGTGCCAGAGCAGGTGTTGCATGGATACGATTGGGTGTCAACGAGATTTCCCACTTTAACTTCCCATTTTCTAGGTCAAAGGCCCGGACCGTAGAGCCACTGATTGTGTGGACGGTACCATTTTTTTCGATGACTGGAGTGGAATACATGTGATAGGGTTTTCCCTCCGATTTGGCCCATACTGTTTTCCCGGTTGCGGCTTCCAATACTGCAATATTGGTAGGTTGGGTGTAGAATGCTACCACGACATAGTTACAATATGCGGACGGCGAGGCATACGAGCCGAGAAAGTCGTTTTCCCCAAAATCATCTCGATGCCAGATGACCTCGCCGCTTTCCTGAGATAGCGCTACAAAATGTGAACTTACACCGATATATACACGTCCTGACGCTGCCAGTGGACTGCTATAGATCCAGCGTTGCGATGCATGTCCTAACTGGTATGTCCACAGCAGTTTTCCCGTTTGTGCGGAAAGAGCCAGTACTTGACCGGTTGTTGTCACTGCGAAAAGACGACCATTATTGTAGGCTGCCGCGTGCTTAATCGAAGTGTCGGTTGAATGACACCAGCGAGAAGTGCCTTCTTTCGCATCAAGTGCCAGTAGGCCGTTACCGGAGCGTGTGTCCTCGTTCTTGGTAGGTTGGAAGATTGAACCGTCAGCTACCACGGGAGATGCCATATGTATTGCCCCACCGGTACCGGCTCGCCAAGCCAGAGATAATGGTGGTTGAGGGCCTGTCGTGGTGCTTCCAGTGCGAAGGGCATTTCCGTGAAACAGCGGCCAATCTATGCCGGGTTCCGGCTTAGTATTTGCAAAACGGTGAACCACACCTAGGACGTTGTGCGGATGTGGACGAAAAGTAATGCCTCTAAAGATTTTCGACGGTACTAACGCCCTACTTTCCGTTTTCAGGGCTCCCTGTTGATAGGTAAAAAGGCGATATCCTCGTGGACTCCCATCGATGCCCCCAAATCCGAGGCTGGGCGTATTATAATGTGTAGTCTGTTCGTCCACATACAGACGACTCGAGTGCCAGTGTCCGGATAGAGTGGCTATTATTGGATAGGATTTCCACTGGTTATAAAATTCGATGCCCCAAGGGAAGTGGTTGATGATAATCACCGGTCTCGTCGGAGGTTGCATTTCGAGATCCGCATGTAACCAGCGATTTTGAATCGAATTGTCATGGCGAAACTCTCCCTCTCCATCGTACACAACGAAGTGCAAGGGGCCGTAGTCAAAACTGTAGTATAATGGGCCCAGGAAACTCATAAAATTAACACCTTGTATCTCAGCATCATCGTCATGGTTACCGGGGGCGTGATAGACGGGAAGTCTTGAGGTCGATACGGCCGCGAGATAAGCATCGAATTCCTCTCGCCGTCCACCAGCAGTAAGATCTCCACTTGCGACAATGAACCGAGACCTGTCGCCGACCTCCTGTTGGATTTGTGCAAGATCTTCCTTCAGATGCCGCGCAAAAGCACGTCGATCGATGGAGATATGGAGGTCAGTAATGTGAACAAATGAGAAAGATGTACAATCGCTTTCTGGGTGATGTTTCAGAACGAAATCGAAGCTGTTTGTTTCTTTAAGATCTAGATAAAATTCGTCTGCGGCTCTGTATCCGCAGGGAACGGTAATAAAAACAAAAGAATCTTCGACATGTCGCGGTAGTCGAAACCGTCCATGAGCATCAGTCTGTACAACCTTTCTGCCATTGGAAACAGATACGCCTGATACACCGGTACCTTCTTCAGTGCGTATGTCGCCTTCAATCGGTTTATTCATTCCCGTTCCTCTGTTCGTGAGTCTGGAATTGGATGCAATGGTAAGGACACACCTTCCGGAATTTGCCCCTCCCATTTTGAAAGAGGTGCAAGTCTCAGCACACTGGCCACGGATTGATCGGCGTTCAAGAGGTTCATCTCGCCTAGCTCTCATTCCCGGACGAGTCCGCGAATGGCAAGCTCAGAATGTTCTCATGCCGCCAGTCTTGAATCAGATCAATCTTTATGCTGCATCTTAATGGAGGATGCCGGGAAAGATTTTCTAGACGTGGATTAGGACCACCAAGCTTGTCATTCTCTGGTAAAGCAAATTGAAACATCGCCTCCCATGTGTGTGAATTCTTCGAAGGAAAAACACTGTTTGGACCTCCTACGCTTCCACATTGGCTAAGATGAGAGTGTTAATGTGCGGCGGTGGGCTTCGTGAGACATTTACCCATATGTCCTCTAGCCCGAAACTAAAGGCTCGATTGTATCTTGTATCTGATTCGCTTTAACATCGGTTGCTCTCGACCCATTAGTTGGCGAGACTATTTCTGAATCGGAGACATTGTAGCGCTTTCTAGCGAAATGTCGATCGGAAAGGTGTGAGTTTGCTTGTGTCTGTGACGAACTCCGTCGGTGATGAAGAATGGATAGAAGTTTGGAACCCGTTCCTCATCATACAGTTATGTGTGAAAGGAATAGTTTGAATGCCACTAGCTACTAAATTACTTAGTCTGACGAATACGGGAAATACTATTTGTGGTTTGCAACGAGAGCGTGGTGGCAAAGTCCTGCTCTAGATTTAGTGAGTTCGTTGGTCATTCCGATCGTTCATTTCTGATTAGCTCAGGAGTGGTAAGCCGATTCGGCACGGCATCTATGCAAGACGGCGTATTGCTGACTACCTTGTCGAGAGTCTCAACCCCCGTTTGACGGGATACATTCACTTATTTAGTAGTCTCGTCACGTTCTTGAGCTGGATGAGCGAGGAATTGTTTTTTCCTTCTCGATTGTCATCTGCCGCATCTTGCAAATCTAGAGCGACCTGTCTCTGTTGTGGTTCATTGCGTTTACACGTTCCACCGATGATGAAGCGACGCTTCTCGTCTCAACAAATCTACCCAGATGTAGTTCTCCAGCCACAGTGTTTTCGTCATCCTAACCTATTGTGCAGTAGAAAATTCTCCCCTTTATGCCGGGGTTAAGGAAGAATTACATCACTCACACCTGCCTCAAATAGATGTGCGTATTCCTGGAATACGGCGTTCTCATCCAGTTTACCCTCGTGGCAGGCGTATATTTGGGTGCTATCAACTGCGTCCTTTTGAAAGGCCGTTCGAATCTTCGGACAATCAGATGGAACCATTATTCCCATCGCACCGTTAAGGTCTAAATTAGATCCAACAACGGAGGTGCGTTTTAGGTGATACTTTTGAGCCGTAGGCAAATGCAGATAGGCTGTGCACTATCGGTGGTTGTTTCCGTTAGCCTTATTTCCATTGATGGCGGTAATGGGGAAACCAAATGGAACGAGCTCTGGGGACATGTCAGCAATGCGGGTAAGATGGTCATTGATTCTCTGTTTGGGGAAGCAGGATCGCTCTCAGAAGGCGTGGCACAGGTAGATCTATTCCCCAATGAGCTCGAAGCAGTCGAACTTCGCGACCATATCAATAGAGTTTTCGTGATTGCGGCGGTTTTCTTAGGATTGGGCTACGTTATCTATCAGATACTGACGCGTTGGAAGTGGTTTAATGCGCGACATACCATTTTCAAAGTAGTTGCTCTTTATCTTATTGCGGTTGTAGGACTTTGTTTGCTGATACTTGCATAATTTTAGCTGATCGGTAATGCTTTGATTCTTAGCCCCTTTCCACTTCCAAAAACCCATCTAGACTCAAGATTTAACTTGCCAAAATCCTAGGTTCAAATCCCGGAGCGAATCTCGCTCAATATTGCCTTCTCAGAAGCTATTTAAACACCCCTGATGCCGGAAATTTTGTTTTGGGGTTGTGCGGATCGGAGATGTCAAAAAACAATTGTGTACATCGAAGCATCGGTGCTTTCGATGAGGATTGTATCCTTCGCAATTTCGCGCGTCATTTGCCTGTGTTTGTGTTTTCCTATATTTCTGCTAATTTGTTCAAGAAGAGCAGGACGCAAAATTGCTGTGTTTAAACTATTGGTATTTTAGAAACGATGCAGCTATTTGACTTACACTGCCTCTGCTACTACCAATGGGTATATGTGATTGGCCAAGTCCTGTTATCAAAATCGCATCTGCCCCTTTCTTCTGAGCTTCGTTGATTAGTTTTTTTTGAATTTTGTCATTGGGTGCCCACAAATTTCCAGTGCCCAGAGCGTGTCCTATTATCGTATAATCCGCTTTTATTTCTTCTTTAGACAAATATAAATCGACGGTCGTAGTTGAATCAAAGGAATTTCCGACATAATTTACACCTGTGCATCCCACGGTATGTATTGCTAGAAGTATAAGCACACTGGTCAAGTAAAAATGTCTGCTGTACATGATGTTACTCCTTTTGTTTTAAGCAGTTAGAAAAGAATTGGTAAAGGAAGTATACACTATTAACCTGGAAGCTGGACAGTTCTGTGAAATACCATGTGGACAGATGCATAGGTGATTCTCAGATCACGTTGTGTGGTCAAGGATGGTGGAAAACCGAGAACAATCATGTAGAATGCTTGGTTAAACGAGCGAAAACATGTACGTCAGGACATTCTTGTGCGGTTTCGGTTCGCAGTCCACTCAGTGACAAAGGATCTGTCAGGCTCGCTGCACGGAATCGTTGTGGGTCCAGTCGGTGGTGCAAACCAGTACATAAGAATCTGATGCTGAAGTTGGAAACAACGAGTATTCCATTTTCCAGGGACAACGCTTTGGTGTAGGTGTAGATAAATAAGCCGGTGAGTAAACATCTCGGTAGTATTTCACCATGTGTGCCTTGGGTGGGCTAGCGCCAGTTTCTAACTTTGTATTTAAATAGTTGGTAGTGCAGGTACGACCTCCTTGGCCAATAACTCCATGGATCTCACCCATTTTTCCTTGTTATCCCAGTCGTGAGCCATCATTAGTAGTGTGTCGAAGCCACCGCTGATCTCCCACAATTGTTGCAATTGATGGATACATGAGTCTACATCACCGACGATGCACAAGTTTTTCAATATGTATTCTAGTGTTACCTCGCTATCGGGGAGGTCCTGGTCATGTTTCATTACGTGGAGCATGTTCAGCGATTTAAGAACGTCGATTAGATATTCAAACGAATCAGCGAAGCTGCCATTCATCGTGTGGTTCCACGCCTCTTCGTTCGATTCACCGACATAAATGTTGCGGGCTACTCGCCAGATAGAGGGTTGAGGAACGGATAAACTGCTTTCCTCGGCGCCGGCGCAGTATGTTTTCCAATGTTGAAGAACTGTGTTCGCTGGAACGAGGTTCGTGCTGATGGGAATGTAACCGCGCTGTCCGGCCATACGGGCGGCTCGTGAGGTGCCCTGGACCATGCTCATTGCGATCGGTGGATGGGGCTGCTGGTATGGTTTGAGTAATGTACCGATTCCATGTTTGTGGTTGGGGTTTTCCATTTTGATATGCCAGAAATTTCCTTGGAAGTCGAACGGAGCGTCAGTTTGCCATAGCTTAAGAATCATATCGATGGCCTCAACAGTCATGAGCCCTTGTGTCTTGGGATCTGGCAGATCGAATAACTCCCAATCGGTCGGTACTCCGCCCTGCCCAAAACCACAATTTAGACGACCATGAGAGAGGTGATCTAAAAAAGCGAGACGAACAGCGACATTGACTGGATGGTGCTGAGTGAGAATTGAAACACCCGTGCCGAATCGCACGTGTTTGGTGCGTGGTAGTACGTTGGAGATGAACACGTCGTTCGCCGGAATTGGCTCCCAAGCTAGGGTATGGTGCTGACCGACCCATATCTCAGAGAACCCTAGCTCGTCAGCACGAACTACTAGTTCAATGTCTTCCTCAAAGCATTGTGTTCGATTTTTTCTTGGTGAGTGCAACGGCATCATGAATATTCCCAACTTCATGGTCTCATCTCCTACGAATTGGTTTCAAAACATAATTGTGTGAGGATCAATGTTAAATCTCGATGTGGCTGCTAACTAGTAGCCTCATTTGGTGGTAAATTGATTCTGTTTTATGGTCCGAACGGTGGGGCCGGGAGACAAATACTGCCTGAGATTTCCGTATTTCACTCCGTAGTGCCAAGGCTGGTTTTGAAGAAGCCTTCCAACCTGATTTGGAAGTAGTGTATCATATTCTTACCGGCTGATCGAGAACTTCTTGTGGTAGAAAAAACTGAGATGGGGAGAGTGCAAATAGCCGGAGAAAGCTAATCGGCCCATGTATGACGAAGCATAGAGCCCAATCATGGTAAACAGTTGGCGAACAGAAGATGGTTGTGAAAAGTTACGCGGCATTTTTCGCATTGGAACTGTCCGCCTGTATCTTGTGCAGCAATTGTGAACTTTCACAATTATAGTTGTGTTCTGGTGCTGATTTCTTCCAAGAGGTTCACATTATGGAGTGTTGCGAAGATAGTAGAACATCAGGAGTGAGTCAGTTGCGATTATCAACGTTCTCAGAGGGAGTTTTAACAGAGGTGCCATTGGCGCTGGTAATCTGGTGTTGGTTTGGGTGGTCATGCTGGAAGGTTGCCCTTGGTTTTGTACAAAGATCTCATAATCGTCCAGAAAACAGGAATTGGTAGGAACGCGTACTGTGTCTATGGAGTTAATGCTCAGTGCTGAAAAGGCGTGATGCTGCTGAGTCGAAAAAGAGATCTCTCATGAAGTCAAGAATGCTTAGGGGACTGGAATGTCAAAGATCTCGTTACGGTTTGTATCTCCATACTGAGTGCTGGCAAGCTTATGGAATTCGACCGTAGGTACAATGCGCGATTTTGAAAATATGAATCTGTCCATGACTCCCTTGGCGATATCTGGATATTTCTATATGAAATTTCCAATGAGGACCTCAATAAGAATTAGAAAATCGGCGAATTAATCGGTCATCGTTTCGCACACTGTCTGAACTCTATGCATGACATGTGCGATAAGAGATTTCCATCTGCATGGAGTCATGATGACGGCTATTCATTCTCACAGTCTAGCTGGGCAATGACGTGGTTTCGGAATGGGTCTTTCAGGCGAGGCTAATACGTTTTACGGAGCCAAGTTCGTTCGACAAGAATTGCCCCTGTGCTGTAGATCCAGTCAGCTGTCCGTGATTACGTGTAACCTTAGACCTTCTGTTAAGAAGATTAGGTCCGAAATGCTGGTATGGTCTCCTATATGCAGAGCCATCGTCGATAGGAGTTCTCTTTGGGAAAGACTTCGATAATCAGGAAAAAGCACTGTTGCTCGGATTGGACTTGGCTAGTATGAAGCGGTGAGGGGAAAGATGCTTTCCCTCTTAAAACTCCCTCCGTATCACGTGAATACGTACTCGTCAGACGACTGTAGAAAAAGATCAACAAATAAGACGCCTCGGAGAAGAACGGTGCGTCTCTTTACTCCATTTGGTTAACACTTTCGCAACGGCAGCTTGCCAGGTTTAATTTCCTTTGCGTGAAAAAGTTGCCTTTAGCACTGGCATTAGGCTCCCGTTGAGGACATGAGCTGTGACGAAACTGCTAGCCCCATTTGGCTGTTCCACTTTTCCCTAAGCACGTGACAAACTTGCGGGTCTATCAACCTGGACTAACAACCTACGCCTTGACATGCTCATCGGTGTTTCGAGCGGCGACGAGCGTTATTCTTCCCTTTGTTGCTGAGGGCTTGCTTTTGTCTAATCTGTGACAATGCCTTTTGTGGAGGTTTCGTAGGGTGCTTCTGTGACAGAATTTCCGGTATAAAACTACCGTAATTAAAATTGGGCAAGCGCCGCTGTTCGATCTGGGAACCCAACTGTTTTTCAAGATCTCGTATTATCTGTTCATCCGCTTGTCCCACAAACGTGAAAGCTTCACCAGACTGATGAGCGCGACCAGTTCGGCCGATGCGGTGCGTGTAGGCGTCAACAGTGTCGGGCATATCGAAATTGATAACATGTGATATTTGTGATATGTCTATGCCACGCGCGGCAACATCAGTGGCAGTGAGCAGGTCGTATTTTCCATCGCGAAAGCCATTTATCGCTCTCTGGCGCTGATTTTGGGACATATTACCCTGCAGCGCTGTTACTCGATGGCCATGCTTTTGCAAGTTACGTGCAAGGTTGCGGGCTCGAAACTTGGTATTGGTAAAGATTAAGACACGACCGGTAGGTGTTTGTTCCAGCAGAGCTAGCAAGAGTTCTTCTTTTAAACGATGGTGCACTGGATAAAGCGCGTGTGTAACAGTTTCAACGGGGGCGATTTTGCCGATTTGAATGGTAATCGGGTTTCTAAGGAGGTTATCTACCAGCGTGCGAATTTCCTTAGGCATTGTGGCTGAGAAGAAGAGCATCTGGCGTTCGACCGGTAGTAGCTTGAGGATACGACGGATATCGGGCAGGAAGCCCATGTCGCACATCCGATCGGCTTCGTCCAGCACCAAAATCTCAACGGTGGATAGATTAATCTCTTTATTGGATACGAGGTCGAGTAGGCGACCAGGACACGCCACAACAATCTCTACACCACGTTTAAGTCGCAAGACTTGAGAAGCCTTATTCACTCCACCATAAACAGGTACACTGCGCGCTTTGGTATTTTGGCCAAGGTCAAGACCCATCTGGTAGATCTGTTCAGCAAGTTCGCGTGTGGGAGCCACAATGAGGGCACGCACCCGACGGAGTGGCCCTGTGGTTAGGCGCTGAAGAATGGGCAACATAAAGGCCGCGGTTTTGCCTGTGCCGGTCTGTGCTAAACCCATCACATCACGCCCTTCGAGTGCCATGGGGATGACTTTTTCTTGGATTGGGGTGGGCGTGGTGTAACCGACTGCGGTAATTCCGTCGACGATGCGCGAATCAAAAGAAAATTTGTCAAAATTCACTGAAGTACTCCTTGGAATCCGGCTATTTTCCGGTGGGGTTATCTCGGATAAGTTCGAGGTTTTGCTTCAACGCTTGCGCACCATAGTCCAAAGGATTTCCCACGCTGACAAAGCGATAGCCCCACAGAATCTTTTCTTGGGCTTCCGCGGTGTTCCCAACGAGAGTTGCGGGGACAATACTGGTGTCCTTGAGCCGTTGGGGTACATCACGTAGGATGTCTTGAACTTCAGTGTCACGAGTTTCGCCAATCTTGCCGAGCGAAGCGGAGAGATCCGTCGGGCCGACGAAAAGCACGTCAACACCGGGAACTTTCTTAATAGTGTCGATGTTTTCGTAGGCACGTTGGCTTTCTATCTGCAGTACTAATACCGTTTCCTCATTGGCAGTTCTGATGACTTGGCTTGTGTCTTCTCCGGCAATTCTTGGCCACATTGGCGATACACCCCTCCTTCCTTGGGGCGCATACCGAGCGTACTGTACGGCTTGTTCGGCTTCTTCTGGAGTGTCGATCTGAGGCACCATCACCGCAACGGCGCCGGTATCGTAAGCCTTCTTAATGAGGGCCGGATCGTTCCAGGCCACCCGTACTAAGGGCGCCACGCCCCTTTGACGGGCGAGGACGGGTATGGCGCCCAGTGCCTCGGTAGAAAATGGGGCATGCTCGGTGTCAATCCAGAGGAAATCTGGCTGTACCTCCTGAACATCGAGGATGGTTGCCAGTACCCATAGGTCAGGCGCTGGTAGAACAGTGCCCAATACAAGTTGACCTCTTGTGAGTTTTTGTTTGAGAGGATTGGGATACATTGTTTTCTCCATATGCATTAAGGAATTGGTTCAACGCGCACCTGGAACGAGAAAAGACCTCCGTTTTCGACGGCCAAGTGCGGTAGAACTAGATGATTCGTAAGTTGTGACAGGCCTGAGGTACTTCCCCAGACCACTGCGGTATCCAACTTCTCTCCGAAAACGAGACGGCTCAACCCACTAAGGACAAGGTGCTTAGGGCAGATCAGCTCCTTTCAACTAGTGAAAAAACATAGTCTTTCGAAGCGAATGGTGGAGATTAAAATCTTCGCAGAACTTGGACTTCATCGTTCCCCAGGAAGATTTTAACTTATCGAGAGGCTCCACTCTCCTTGCAAAACGGGAATCAAACCAATCTGGGTGCTTGTCAGCTTTGGGATTCTTTGTCAGGTTGACTGGATTTTTCCCATTGGCATCCATGACGTAGATTTCATAGTTCCCACTTCGCGAGGACTCGAAGGCGATTTTTTGCCCATTAGGAGACCACGCTGGGGAGAGGTCCGGCGCAAGATGATCGGTTAGGTTAACTTCCCTTCCCCCATTGGCATCCATGATGTAGATGTCAAGATTCCCATGCCGAGTGGATTCGAAGGCGATCCTTCGCCCATCAGGAGACCACTCGGGAGAGAGGTGAGAGGTAGGTCGTTCTGTCAGCTTGATTGGGTTTTCACCGTTTGCATCCATGAGGTAGATTTTTGGTAATGGCGGTGGAAATTCTTGAGCGTTCCCATCCCGAGTGGAGTGGAACGCGATATGTTTGCCGTCAGGCGACCACGACGGGGAGTGGTCAGATGCAGGATGGTTTGTCTGGTTGGTTTGGTTTTTCCCATTAGTCTGCATGACGAAGATGTCAGCGTTTCCATTCCGCGTGGAGTGGAATGCGATGTGTTTGCTGTCAGGAGACCATGCTGGAGCGTCGTCAGGTACTAGACTATTTGTTAACCGACGTGTATTTTTCCCATTGGCATCCATGACATAGATTTCCTTGTTCCCGTCCCGATTGGAAACAAAAGCGATTTCCTGGCCGTTAGGAGACCAAGATGGAGCGTCGTCACTTGCTCTATTGTTTGTTAATCTGCGTACATTTTCCCCGTTGCCGTCCATGATGTAAATTTCCTTATTTCCATCCCGAAGGGAAACGAAGGCGATTCTTTTACGTGCTTGTGCTGTGCCACTCAACACCAAGAACAATGTTAACATCGCAGATACGAACTTTTTCATGAAGAATATTCCTCTAACACATGAGAGTGTTTTGATGCTTGCTCTATGGTCCAGTGATTGTCTTTGCCTCCGCCTTATCAAGTCCTCACGCTATTCAAGACGGGTTAAACTTACGGCAGTGTATCTGGGTGTAGAACGAAAATTCTGACTGGGCCACTCATAAAATGGTCAATGGTTGCTCATTTTATGAGTGTGTGCCCGAGGCGGGACACATGTGTCCCGGGTGTGGTGTGTTACATCGTTCGCTCAACCTCGTGAGGGCTCTTCCCTTAGTCTTTTTTGTCGCTCAGTTAGTTCGGCGAGATGGGTGTCATTAGCCATCACTTGTTCCAAATGTACCATTCGCTCTGGTCCTGCTGTGTGGAGCATCGCATCACCATGAATGCGATCAATCCAGAATCGGGCTTCACCACCAAGCGCGGCTCGCAGTTCCTCGAGTCGGTCATCGGGATAGCGGCGGGAGAAGTTCATCGTGTACATGCGTCTTTTCTCTGATCCGCCGAACGCGGCGTGTTTAAGGTTGTGGTTGAAGACGACGATGTCACCAGGCACCGTTTCGAGAGCTTTAGCTGGAATCTCGTTGCCGTGTAGTCCCCAAATTTCTCTACTTTTTCGAATGCTGTGTTCAATAGCGTCGGCATAAGTCTCTCCGGCGCGGTGGCTTCCGGGAATTACTCTCAAGGCACCAGTGTCATGTGTTAAAGGATCAAGGTAGAAGGCGATTTTGATACTCAATACGCGTGTGCTAGCGTAGCCGTCGGAGTGCCAGGGCGTGTCGCCGGCGTAGAAGTTACCATCGCCGCTTGTATAGTTGAAGTCCTCACCGCAGATGCTGGCAGCAATGTCGTGGATCCGCGGATCGTCTAAGAATGAACTGAGATATTCGCTCTGGTCCGGAAACGGAAAAATGCAGGAACGAGACGTATCATCATGCGGTTTGCCGTTGTGGCCGCCACCATGCGAAGTCCAGACAGATTCAAACTCTTCTACGATTTTCTGGATGTTCCCAGTTAGCAAGCCTGGAAAATATAGATAACCGAACGTGTCGAAGAAGGTCATCTGTTTCTCAGTAAGGCGCGTTGACATTTAAGTTCATCTCCTTTTTCTTCGCCAATGTTGAAAGGTTATGGCTAATCTACTAACAACTTTGCCATACTGTGGAAAAGTGTACTTAAATATAGCGGCTGGCGAATCATCGTTTTGAGTCCGGGTATTCCAGATCCTGTAGTCCGTGATTCCAGTTGTCGGTGCGGTTGTCGAGAATCCTAAAAGATTAAAATCTCAACTTCACCTTTTCCTGACAACGGTGCTCATCAAGCTTAGTGCTGGTTCTCATGTAAAATGTTCCGTGACAAAGCAATAAGTGTGGATCAGATCTTGGCAAGCATTCTGAATTGGTCCCTGCGATCTTCTTAGTCTTCTCGGCCATGTGTTCTGTTGATACAATCCACAAGTTTGTGGATTGTATTCGAACGTGGAGGATTACGGTCTGATGGAATTGACCGTAATTCTCCACGGTTCTAGAGGTGATTCAGACACGCCCTTCCATGTGCGCGACGTTCTCGCTGGGTGCGGATTTGCCAGTTTCTTACGAAAAATGTATCCAGTGTCCGTCAGGATCTTGAAAACTCAGACTTGGCCCTCGTTGTGTGAGTGGAATATTCTTCTGACGCAGTGTGTCAAGTACTCCTTCTTCGGTCCCAGCGGTTAGTTTGAATGCAAGATGATGAACACCGTCGCCAATTTGATTTGAATCGGATGTTTGAAATAATGCAAGCACTTCTCCGTTGGGCATACGCAAAAAGACGTGATTTCCCGCATCACCAGCCCTTTCCAATCCCAAATGAGTTATGTACCAATCGGCGGATTTTCGCACATCGCTCACCCAGATAGCAACATGATCGAAACCTTGTACTTCCACCCGTGTCAATCTCTTTCACCTCCCGTCTTTTAAGATACTAATAGATTTTATCACATTTTTGTCGATGCGGCCAGATGTGTTTGTACGAAAAATACTGAAAGGCATCCACTTTAGTATTTTTCGCTGGCCTTAGCCATATAAGTTGGTATGGCGTCATATTTCTCCCCACTTACTAGTTTGATCGTGACGCCCTTCGTGGTCTGTTTCTAGTTGGTAATTGGAGGTGTGAAAAGCGTTTGGCTTGTGGCCGAATCAAATGGTAGCAGGGATAAGTTCAAAGATAGCCAAGAATCCGTCACCGCAAACGTATAGTGATGCCTTAGCGGATCTTCGATTGCGTTAATCAAGAGATGTCCGACGAATTTATCTTGACAGTAGGTTCGTTTTAGGGCATTAACTTTTAGGTCGAAAAGGAAGAACATATTTGGCTGATGAGGTTTGTGGATTTTCTGCCAAGGAGGGCAGAAACTTGAAGTGACATCCATCTTGATGGTAACTCCGAACTGTGCTCATGTGGGTAGAGATCTCTGTGTTACGAAAGCAAGAGGCGTAAAACTCTAGGGATTTTTCTATGCCCCTTGTCCTGGTTCAGTTTCTGGACTTCAAACAATTGATCTTTCTCACCAACAATGGTTTATATACGAAAGGGTTTTCATATGAAGAGTCATGCGAAACAGTTAGACATCACCGACTTTCGACTTGATCGTGTACCGCCCGGTACCAAGCAGCGCATTCGTCTAATTATTGACAACCTACCCGACGGTACGCAATTGGCATTTTCAGCCGTTGTTGCACGGGGAGAGCAGCGGGGTAATGTGATTTTGGCCACAGGAGGGGTACATGGCGATGAATACGAAGGACCACTTGCGATAATGGATATCTACGATGAACTAGATGTTGCCTCGATGCGAGGTGATTTCTTTGGAATCCCCGTTCTCAACGGACCTGCCTTTGTCGCGGCCAGGCGGGAAGGCGAATGGGATCGTCTTAATCTTGCGCGTACTTTTCCCGGCAGTGAAACGGGTAGTCCTAGTGAACGAATCGCCCACAGCTTTAGCGAATATCTGGTGGGACAAGCGGATCTCTTTCTCGATGTGCATAGCGGGGGGAACAACTATGCCATAAAGGAGTTTGCTGGCTATCAGGTGCGTTCCGGCGCATTAGGTATGGTGCAAAAAGAAGCTGCTATTGCCTTCGGGCTCGATCTGGTGTGGGGTACATCTCCACTACCCGGTCGCAGTCTATCGGCCGCTGCTGAAAAGAAAGTAGCTGCTATCTATGTCGAGATGCGGGGAGAGGGGCGATGTCGTAGCGATCAGCTGGAGAAGGCGAAACGCGGTGTGCGAAACGTCCTCGCTTATCTCGAGATTATTAATCGACCTTTTCCGATGACTGCGCCGCGATACTGCTTTGAGGCAGTTAGCGAGGAATCTGGCCACTTGCAAATTGAGCATCCGAGTCCGACTTCAGGAATCTTTCTTCCGACGGTGAAGTTGTGGGACAAAGTCGAGCAAGGAAGTGTTCTGGGTCGCGTTCGTCATCCGGACGGAACAGTCCTGGCTGAGGTGACTTCTGAGAAATCGGGACGATTGCTACTTCTGCGAACACTGCCTCGGGTGTTTTCCGGTGACTGTCTAGCATCCGTAATAGAATTGCCCTGCGATTTGATATAAATGAGTTAATGGTTATTCCCACCTGTGTGTTTTGTATGAACGGCGCGGACTGATGCGTGTCGACATCCCGTTATTGGAGTCGTATTGGGAGGAAAAATGCGTGACGTGCGAAGGAGACAACTCGCTTGACTGTATACCAATGAAGGGCGTCAGCGCCGTTTGGATTGTAGCGTCGGGAGGTGGTGTGGTACTAGACATTACCACCTGTCTGTTTACTTAGCCAGAAAGGCCAATGACTAATCTCATTTTCGTGGACAAGGCTGCCTATTTATGCTAGATTAGGTCTAATGATGGATTGGCATCTGAGTGTGAATTTCGAAAAAATATGCGATAGGACACTGCATATGCCATTCAAATGGAATGGGAGTTGTTTGTTGAGACTGCCCGGAGATTTGTGGATATGTTCGTGACAGTTGGTTACGAATTGGCCGTGTCAAGCGGAACAGGCATCCCATTTTGATGTCTGGGTTAATTACTGAAAGTAGGAGATTAGTGAATGTCAAACCCCTACCAACCGCAACCGGAACATAAGTTTACGTTTGGATTATGGACAGTTGGCAATATCGGCCGGGACCCATTTGGTGATGCAGTTCGTCCTCTTCTTAAGCCAACGTATACCGTGCAGAAGCTTAGCGAATTGGGTGCTTATGGGATTAACCTTCACGACAACGATCTCGTGCCCTTTGATGCAACGGCAAATGAACGGGACAAGATTGTCAAAGAGTTCAAATCGGTATTAGACCGTTACGGCATGAAGGTGCCAATGGCGACAACGAACTTGTTCTATCACCCAGTGTTCAAAGATGGAGCATTTACGTCAAACAATCCAAAGGTCCGTGCATTCGCGATCCAGAAGACAATGGCGGCGATTGATCTTGGCGCGGAGTTGGGAGCGACGTCTTATGTGTTCTGGGGCGGACGCGAGGGAGCTGAGGTTGATGCAGCGAAACACGGGCCCGATACAATAAAATGGAATCGCGAAGCAATCAATTATCTCATTCACTACGTCAAGGCACAGGGATATAACATGCAATTTGCGTTGGAGGCGAAACCGAATGAACCGCGTGGAGACCTCTATTTCGCTACAACTGGTCACATGCTGCACTTCATTGAGACTCTCGACCATCCGGAAATGGTGGGCGTTAATCCAGAATTTGCACACGAAACCATGGCTGGATTGAATTTTCTGCATGGCGTTGTCCAAGCCTATGAGGCCGGCAAGCTGTTCCATATCGATCTGAACGATCAGAAAATGAGCCGCTTCGATCAAGATCTTAGGTTTGGATCCGAAAATTTGAAAGCCGCCTTTTTTTTGGTTAAGTTCTTGGAAGACGTCGATTGGGGTGGAAGTCGACATTTTGACGCTCACGCCTATCGGACAGAAGATGAACATGGTGTGTGGGACTTTGCTTCTGGGTGCATGCGTAGCTACCTAATCTTAAAGGAGAAGGTTCGACGATTTAACCAGGACACAGAAATCCAAGAACTATTGGCAGATATCCGTGCGCATGATGGGGAATTAGAAGGGCTGATGTCAGTTTACAGCTCGGAGGGCGCGGAGCAACTCAGTAAGATGGATTTTAGCCCGGATGAACTCGGTGCGAAGGGATTGCGATACGAAGAACTAGATCAGTTGACTTTCGAGATTTTAACGGGGGTTAGGTAAGCAACAACAGATGCCTGATTCCACTTCATAGGGGTGAAATTACTTGAGTAGATCTAATTTGTTAAACTTAGAAGATGTTCAGGGTCTTCAGATGGTCTCGGTGTTTGAGGGCGGCGAGGGCTCGTTTTGGCGGATTCCTGGAATGATAATGACGAGAAAAGGAACTGTGTTGGCGACGTGCCAGCATCGCATCGACAGTGTCGAGGATTCCGGCCATGACATTGCAATCGCCCAAAATCGTAGTCTGGATGGGGGAACGTCCTGGTCAGGCCAGCGGGATATTGTCCGTGAAAAAGGTGTTACGTTTTGGCAAGGCGCTCTGGTCGAAGATCGTGAGAGCAGCACGCTGCTACTTCCTTATGTAAATTTTCCCGCGACACAGAGTTGGCAATCATTCTATGTCGAACATGGCCAAAAAGGCGGTGGATTCTGGATAATGCGTAGCATAGATGAGGGGCAAACTTGGTCGGAGCCTTCTTGGGTGAAGGTCGAGCAAAACCCGCTGGGTTGGACGGGGTTTCCAGATAACGCTGTCCACGGGATTCAGTTATCAGAGGGATCGCATGCCGGTCGTTTGGTCATCCCGGCCAAGCTCTTCAAAGAAGGCGAGCAGGGATTTCTGCCGGGCATCCGCGGCGGATTGCTGTACAGCGATGATGGGGGGCGCACCTGGTCGGTAGGCGCAGTAATGCAGCGAGGATCTGACGAAAGCGTCATTGCCGAGGCCTCCGGCGGGACAGTGTATGCCAATCTCCGTTACAATAAATGGTTCTCGGAGAAGCGGGGATTTGGCCGTAGCGTTGATGGCGGGGCGAATTTCAAGAACGCTGGAAATCACAAAGAATTGAATCATCCACCATGTCACGCCGGTCTGGTCCGGGCGTCGGACTGGGATGACCACGGTGACGCATTGTTGTTTAGTCACCCCAGGAAAAGGCGGCAAGATCTTGGCGTGTATGTGAGTCGCAACGATGGAAAATCATGGACCTACGCCAGGTCGATTTATCCGGGTCCGGCCGGCTATTCCGATTTAGTCGTAACACCCAAGGGACAGGTGCTTTGCTTGTTCGAAAATGGCCGGGACACTCCTAAGGAACGAATCTCCGTGGCTTGCTTTGAACGCGACTGGCTGACTGGAAGCTGATGCAGGATTAGGTTGCTAGCGGAATGGTTGATTTCTATGAAATATATGGACGGAAGTTGTCCAGCACGAGGGCCTAACAAACGAGATCTTCAGTTATGTGTTACCAGCATCTTCATGAGTTGACAGGAATAAGTCATAATGTTACTTAAGATAACTTGGGAAGAGCGGCTATGGAAGGGAGCATACCCGTTGCAGATAGAAGATGCGGTTGTCGGACCGGTGATGGTCGACTTCCGGTGTCTGGTGGTGTTTGCCCGGACCGGGAGATGAAATGTGGGTTCTGGTTGGGAATCGATGAGACGGTAGAGATGACGTCATCATTGGCAACCTCCGGAGAAGGGTTAAGAACCCTTATGGAAAGTGACATTCGATGCCGATTGTGCCTCTAGGTTTCGGTTGGACATCCGGGGCTGCTGTCGCTGGTGGATTGGCAGTAGTTAGGGGAAAGGCACGACACCGATGGAGCATGAGCCCAAGCATACCACACGTCTTTTTACTCGATGTTGGTGACGGGAGCACGACCTGGGAACAGTGGTCAGATCGTCCATCCCCGGCTATGGTGCCTACCACTTTTGCACATGGAGACTTTCTCTACGTGGTCTTTGGCACCGACTGGCAGTTGCATGAACATGCCAATGAGGGTGCGAAAGCATATCGAATGGATGTGCGTAAGCGGTCAGTTTGGGAAATTGTGGCACGCTTTTCCAAGCAAGCCAAGATGGATGGGGGGAATGGCTGTCTACAACGGAAAATTGTACGTCATCGGCGGACGTGATATCCCCTTAGATGGATTAAAGGACCTTCAGCTGTATAAGCGTAAACATATGAAGTGTACAGATACAGCGTTCCTGGTGGAAACCGTGTACACTACACAGAGGCGTGGGAATATGATTTTGAAGCTGATGAGTGGTTGGAACTGCCCCATTTACCGAGAGAGCTTGTTGCCGATGCCTTCACAGTAGCGGATCGCTGGATTGTAGTAACCGGTCGCGCTAGTTACGTTGCGCCATCCTAAGGGACAAGCCGTTGGCATCATGCGGTATGTTCCCAAGTTGGATTTTGCTTGTCGTTCATCCGAGGTATGGGATATGACCATCACACGGGTGAATGGCTGGCCCTGGATGCGTTGCCCTACGGTGTCTGTTCTCATAGAGTCTTCACCCCTGGAAGGACTGCGCGTATATTGTGGGGAATGGAGTAATAGATGCGAAAACAGGTAACGCCTACGGTACTGTTTTTAGAGGACATATTTAAGAGTTCATAGCGCATTGTGGAACTAATTGACGTCAGTTTCTTGCAGAGTGAGAGGTGTTTTAGTGATAAGAATTTCAGATCCGGTTCCTTCGTTGATGTCAGGTTGGGTCTTCTAGAATGTAGGGCGTCCATTTACCTCAGTGCTTCTCAGCTCGTTGTTGAGAAGTGGTTTACCGTTAAAGTGGGCGATGATACGCTATGCACCCTGTTTACACGGAAGGTTGTGTGTGCTGGAGATGGAATATATCGATGGTACTGCGTCTGGAAAGTTGGAAGATGGGCATACTCTTACAGGTCGACAATGTACGAATCTAAGCTCCTTTGTTAACCGTTCTGCAGAGGGCATAGCATAATAGCGAATTGTTCTAATTTGGTGTCGTCAAAGTTTTTCGGCATTATAGTGGGATACTTGTCATGAAGTTGGACGGGTGTACTAATCGTTTTTTCTGCCTATCAATGGACATCTGGCGTTCATCGCTCAATGATTGTGTTTGTGAGGGGTCTTAGCAGAGTGACTGAAATGGAGGAGCTACTCCGATGGTCCGCGTTATCAAGCCAGAAGGTTTTGGCAACATTCAGTTGGAAGATGTTCCGATTCCCGATATTGAAAGTCGGCAAGTTTTGGTTCGGACACAAACGACGCTTATCAGCCGCGGTTCTGAGCTCTTTCGTCGTTATATAAAACAAGAAGCAGTTTCCCCATCGATTATGGGGTACTCTCTTACAGGGACTGTCGAGAAGGTAGGTATTGAGGTCACCGAGTATCATGTTGGAGATCGAGTTATGGTCGCTGCACCACACGCGGAGTACGCCGTTGGCGATGTGGGTTCAACAAGCGGACATCTCGTTCGATTGCCTGATGATGTATCGTTTGAGGAAGGGACGTTTCTGTTGCTTTCGACAGAGGCGACGGCTTGGGCTGCGTCGTCGGGAGTCCAAAATGGAGATACCATTGTTGTTCTGGGACAGGGCGTAGTCGGGAGTTTAATGATGCAGATTCTGCGTGTATATCGTCCGGCGAGGATCGTTACCGTAGACGCGCTTTCGTTGAGGTGCGAGATGTCTCGCAAATTGGGAGCGGACATCGTTATCAATGCTACAGATCAAAACCCCGTTGATACTGTGCGTCGCTTAACCAATGGAAAAGGCGCAGATCTTGTTGTCGACTGTGTTGGTGGGCCAGCCGGGATTAAGTCGTTTGAGCAAGCGCAGGATATGGTGTGCACTAAGGGCACTATCCAACTAATCGCAGCATACCAACAGGCTCCACTGCCCTTACATGCTTCCAAGATTATGAGGAAGAGGATTGTAGCTGGCATTCTGACCGATAAGCCGTTAGCACAGACGGCGTTGCAGGCATTGGAAAAAATTCGGAGCGGTGAAATAAATGCGGCGCAGATGATTACCCATAGATTTCCCTACACGCGGGCAAAGGAGGCATTTGATTTCTTGTGGAATACGCCTGGCGAAGCTCTGGGCGTGCTGCTGGTTTGGAAATGATGCCCGCGGTTTCTCAGCGGGATGAGAAGACGCGGGCATCATTTCAAATAAATCTGTTTGAGAGCCCTTATAACATGGATTCCCACGCATTTTCATTAAATCTTCCCAGAAATCGTTTTACTGCGTTTTGCTGGTAGAATAATCTTGAGTGGTTCCGAGGGACTGGTACATCTGTCTGTGGGCTCGGATTTGGAGATTTAATCCAAAGCGCGCGTCATGTGTAGGATGCTTTTGTCCATTATATTATTTGTGTTTTTCCCCACTATGAGGGTGGAGGCATTGCAACTACCTTCCATCATGGCAAGAGCGGTGACGTGAACCGCTTGTAGAAAACGTGGTGACGAAATCGCTGTTCTGTAGAATGTCGGCAATAACTTGGTTAGGCAAGTCTTGGAGGTATAAGTGCGGACGGGATTGACATCCAGGGTAGGAAGGAGTGTGGTAAGCAACGCCCTTTTTGTCGAAGTTTCCGATGGGGTGTTACGATAATCGCAAAAGGCGTACGAGCTATGAAGCTTTCTGATTGGCATGTCGTCTAAAAGCACTGCAATATCTGTTATTCGGAAAATAATGGAGCAAAATAGGTGCGCTGGTAGACCTTGCGTGTAGCGGACGTGATAGTGATTCTTGCCCACGAAAACTGATGTCCTATAAGTGCGCTCCTGATTTCAGCGTCCTCTTTCAGTGACTATTGCTCGAGTGTTCTGACTTCAAGGTACAAGAGAGGTTGTGAGATTAACATAGGTGTGGTCAATTTGTGAAGCAGATCGTCTTTTCGAAGACCAGCGCTGAATGCGCCATGAACGCAACTGATATTGTGAATTAGTGGTGATGTCGTATGGCACACAAGCTATCAATTGTTGTCCCAATTTACAATGAAGCTGCGACTTTGGAGGCAATCCTGAATCGGGTCAAAGCTGTTGACATTGGCATCGAAAAGGAAATTCTACTGATAGATGATTTCTCAACGGACGGTTCGCGTGAAATTCTCATGAAGATTGAGAAATCTGCTAATCAGTTGATTCGTGTTCTCTATCACCCAGTTAATCGAGGTAAGGGTTCAACATTGAGAACTGGTTTGCGTCATGTGACGGGGGATATTACTATTATCCAGGATGCAGATTTGGAGTATGATCCCGAAGATTACCCCAAGCTTATTCAACCAATACTGGATGGGGAAGCTGATGTGGTGTATGGTTCGCGCTTCGCTATGGGGAGACAATGTTGTCTGTTCCGTAGTTATGTCGCCAACAAAATACTCACTTCTTTGTCTAATGTTTTCACTCGATTCAACCTTACGGATATGGAAACCTGTTATAAAGTTTTTAAGACTTCGATTTTGCAAGAAATTCCTTTACGCTCTGACCGATTCGGATTCGAGCCAGAGATTACAGCGAAATTGGCTAAACGAAAATGCCGTCTGGTTGAATTGCCAATTACCTATCGTGGACGGAGTTACCACGATGGAAAAACGGTCAGTTGGAAGGATGGAATCGCTGCCATTTTCCACATCATTCGATTTCGATTCAAAGATTGACTGAGGAATGGGGAAGTGGCTAACAACTATTGGTCCATCTTATTGTGTTTGTGAATTCGGATCGGACTGTCGATGGTGCAAAGGCATAGAAGCATCGAGTTGCATTTGAGTTTTGGTGGCGGCCAATTTTTTCACGCTTGTCTTTTACCGTTAACCACTTTAACATTATCATACGTTGAATAGCGTGGTAGTCGCCATATGTCAAATGATGGCGGTACGGTTTTGGCACCTATTTGTCAGTGTCACTATGATTATCCTAATAAACTTCTTTATCCTTCGACTCATAGATGCCAGCGGGCATTCGAACGAGCTTAATCAGCCGCATTCATTCTCCAGTTGTGGCGTGGGTTGTTAGCGTGTATGCCAGCAGTTACTGCCAAAGGGAAGGCAATCCACTTCTCAGGAGTAGTCGGATTCGGAAAGTTTTGAAGCAGAGCGCTCACTTGGTCGGTCCCAACATTTGGAGTTCGAAATGTAGAGCGCAACAGCGAATGGTAGGGCGTCGAGATTCTATGTTACGATAGACTTGTTCTACTGTGTTGAGCGCAAATACGGGATTTTCATTGGGCGTGGCATGGGATGCGATAATAACAACATTTCTGATTAATGGCGATGGAATAGCCAAATGTTAGTGTCCTGGTTTTGTTTCTAGGTACTGCCCCTTTCTTCCCAATCCCATTCGCGCGTACAAATGAATAGGAGGCGGTCTTGGATGTCCTTACCCCTTTTTGATTATGGGATGGAATTCCAACGATGGTGCTCTATTTCGTGGTGCCGCTCCTGAATTCGAACTGATTTGGTCGCGATTGTTTTCCGGTTTCAACTGAGTCCGAAATTTCCAGTTGTTCGCGTCGCGTGCGACAATATGGGCTGAACCCGATCTTTTCAGCATCATTAGTTCCATAGCATTCTGAGGACAGCGGTATTCTCATCAATGGAAACGGCATGCCCGAAGCTGCCTCCTATTATTGCGTCTTCGACAACTAGTGGCGTCTGCTGCTTCCAAGTGACACTGTCGGGGAAAAAGATAGAAATAGCGGCGTCGTACTCTTGCCGACAATGATTGCGCGTGGTTTACTCCCCTCTCGGTGAAGGTTTCGAATTAGGGGTGTCCATTCAAACTCGTCCTCAAGTTGTACCAATTTCCACCTACTTTCTCCGTGGATTTGCATTGGTTGGGTAGATGCTGGCGAATTAATTTGCGTTTGCCCTACGATTATGGGGTTCCTGGGAATATAGACAAGCCAATGTTGATATCCGATTTGTTGTGGGATGCCAAACTAGGGTGTCTTGGAGTAACTTCTTTCCCCCAGTTCTACGAAGACGCGGAGTCCGGTAAGTAACCCCTGTATTTTTGATGGCACCCTCCGGGTTCATTCGCCGACATTAACGACATATCGATCCTGGCTTGTCCGCTGTTCGCGAACATGTTTTCACCCATTTGTAGATTCCCATCCAGATGAGGGATGTGAGGAAATTGCTAGAACAGGCGAACAATCTACAGGAGTTCAGTTGCCATGAGCGGGATTGCTGTGACGTCTGCTCTAGGAGGTCTGCTGCATCATTTTCCTGGTTTACGATTAACTAATCATAGCTATTTTAGGAGCTTTCAGGCGAAACATCAACCAGAAAGATACGACGGGGTTGATGTTTGTGTGCAAGAAATCGTAGAATCTTAACATCGGAGTGCCTCAGCAAAGTTTCTCTTTAATGTTCTTGGCCAATGAGACACTTTCGTTGTCTTGGTGTCTCTCTCCAAGAAGGCCTATTGTTCTTGTTAATGTTGCCACAGTATGCTATAATAGTGTTACTACGGAAAAGGAGTATTGATATGGCAAAGCCACTAAGATATGATGCGGTTTTGAGAGCCAGAATAACATCCGATCAGTTTCATTTTCTGAAAGCATATGCGGGAAGATATAATACCGATATGTCGCAAGTGGTCCGTGACTACATAGGTAGACTTGAAAAGTCAGAGAGGCGACGTGGCAGAAAGGAAGCAGCGAACTGAAGCTGCTTGGCGAAATGAAAAATGGACAAGCGCTATCATCAGACCGTTCTCGTGAGTTGTGAGATTCCATGGGACGAGAACTTCCGTTTTATGGAAAATGCATTCCGCAATGAAGTGAAGGCCTTCCGGGAGATGGGCTACAACGATTTGTACATCTTCGGAACCGCCGGAGAAGGATATGCGGTAACAACCCCGATGTTCCAGCGGATTATCAAAGTCTTCCGTGAGGAAACCGATGTGCCCGGTGTAAATGCTATGGTGGGTATTATTGGGATGTCAACCAGCCAGGTGATGGAAAAACTTAAATGTGCCCACGAGGTGGGGTTTCGAATGTTCCAGCTTTCCTTGCCGTCCTGGGGAACGCTCACTGATAATGAGTGCATGGTTTTCTTTAGAGATGTGTGCGGAAGTTTTTCCGACTCAAAATTTCTGCATTATAATCTATCGAGGGCAGGCCGTGTACTTCAGGGCATTGACTACGGACGGCTTCAGGAAGCCATCCCGAACCTAGTGGCTACTAAGAATGGTGGATTGTCGAATCTGGCGATAGCCGAGATTATGACTGAGGCGTCAAAGCTCCAGCATTTCCTCGTGGAACCGGTCTTTCCGTACGGTTGTCTACAGGGTGAATGCTCACTACTGGCGTCCCTTGGACCTCTGTTCCCTTCGAAGTGTAAGATGTACTTTGAGTGTGGCCGCGACGGCCAGTTTGACAAGCTGTTTAAGTTGCAGGTAGAGTTCAAGCAGGTTACGGATGCTTTCTTTGATCCCGCTCGCGGCGTGGCTAGAATTGATGGTGCGTGGGATAAAATGATTGTACGCGCTAGTGGCATCGAAATGCCGCTGCGTTTGTTACCGCCGTATCAGGGAGTGGATTCCGAGAGCTATGAAGAATGCCTCGAAAACCTGAAGGCTCGGTATCCGGAGTGGATCGCGTTGTGATGTTGAAGGGATGTCCAATTTGTTCAGCCCGTTGCTGGCAGGAGAATGCAAATAGTCATTAGTGGAATTTGAAGGACTGGTCTTAGTAGCAGAAGTGCTCCATTCTCCTGGGGCTCTCCTTTCGAGTTTAGCCAGTCAGAATCAATTTTCACAGGAGTTACAGTACCGTGTGGCACGATGGTGATTGCCAAGGTGCGTGTCTCTTTAGACTCTAATGTATATCTCAGCAAGTGCTGTCATGAACCTAGCCAACCGTGCCCACCCAGAGAAGAGTTTTAACGGGAAAGGCTTTTCATCCTCAGTGGTAAGGTACACAGAGTGTGTTCATTTATTGTCCAGCTTTGTCCCTCTGACAACGTTTGGAGCATGTTTGCCACATGCCATTCAGCGCTTTGACGATTTTCGGGTGCTTGCTTGATAAGTCATTCAGTTCGTAACGATCGGTCTCCATGTTGTAGAGTTCTCACTTGTCGTGGCCTGTTGGAACATGTTGGCCTTGCGATTCTACGCTCTGGTCCTAGGCTTACGGTTTTCCATTTGCTTTTGCTAAATTCTGGTACAATTGTATGGCAACCGAAATGTCATGTTTATATGCCGTGAACGCTGAGAGATGTTGCAGTTTTGAGGGAAAATCTACGATTTGCCCGGTTTGAGTTTTTTATGAACGTTCCGCACCATCTGACATAGAAATATTTCAGGTTATCCGCGACATATAGCTGGACTTGAGCAGTTGGAGAAACGATAAAGGTTTTAGTCCGTGTTCTGAAGAAATAACCATTCGCTCATGAGCCATACTCCTCCAGGGATAGAATTGGTTCAAGTAAAGGCAAATAATTATGCATCAGAACGACAGCGACACACCAGTATCCGACGAAATAGCACTCAACTACCACCTCATGCATCCGGGCGGTGACAGTGCTCCCGGAGATCCCAACGCGGCGTTTTGCCTAGATGGTACATATCACCTGCACTATATCCTGCGTCAGACATGGCATGACCAGCGCTCGCATTGCTTTGTTCATGTTACTAGTCCGGACATGCTAAACTGGACCTGGCAGACGACAAAGCTGCAGCCATCCTTCACTGGTCACGGTATGTACAGTGGAACGGGGTTTATCACAAGAGAGGGTGCGCCCGCTGTCATCTACCACGGTCAGGGCTCCGGCCGGAATTATATCGCGGTAGCTAAGGATAGAGCCTTGTCCTCCTGGAAAAAACCGCATCCGATTAATCCGAAAACACTCTTTGGAGAGGACGCGGAGATGCACCACTGGGATCCTGATTGCTTCGTTATCAATGATACGTACTATGCTATCTCCGGTGGTATAGAACAGCCGATTATGAGGTCACAAGACCTCGTAAACTGGAGCCACGTTGGCAATTTCCTGAAACACGAGATGCCGGAAGTTGCTATAGGCGAAGACATCTCGTGTCCTAACTTCTTCCGTCTCGGAGACAAGTGGGTGTTGTTGTGCATTAGTCATCCTTTAGGCTGTCGATATTATGTAGGTGACTGGGACGCAGACGCTGAGCAGTTTGTACCGGAAATACATGGACGCATGAACTGGCGACGTCCAGAACAGTCCATTTACCGCACCGAATATCGCGATTACTTTGCGCCGGAAAGCGTACTTACCACCGACGGTCGTCGCGTTATGTGGGCATGGATTGCTACTCTCCATGAGGACATCTTCCAGAGGACAGTACAGGCCCTACCACGTGAGCTTATTCTAGCAGACGATAACACTCTCCGTATTCGACCGTTGCAAGAACTCGAGAGGTTGCGCTATGATCGTTTGACCCTCAGAAACGTCACCGTTACGTTACCAGAGCGTTCGCACGGTAGTAGTGCCACTGAGCACATCGCTGATCTTGAGCATGACGCTTACGAAATTAAGATTACGGTAGATCCAGAACAAACCAAACGTAAACGATTTGGCTTCCAACTTTTTGCGGATGAAGCCAACGAAGGTTTATCCATTATGGTTCACCCAGAAAACGGTACGCTTCGCATCGGTACTACCGAATCCCCTTTTGCTGTTGCGGATCTGCCGGAAACGGAAGCCCTCGAATTACGAATCTTCGTCGATAAATACGTGGTAGAAGTTTTTGCCAATGAGCGACAAGCCGTTGTTGGTGTGCACATGGATTACCGCTCCGCCCATGGTTTGAAGGTATACACCTACGGCGACACGACAATAATTCGGGAGATTAACATCTGGAAACTGAAACCTACTAACCAGGGGTTTCTCGAAGCGAGAGAGAATCGAATCTGGCTGCCGGAAATGGAGTGAATCAGGGAGAAAATTAGCGATGCCAAAATTTTTATCTTTCCGAGGTTTCCAGGTTAGTTGGCACTAAAAAATAGTGCATTTGTGGTAACAGATTCTGTCAGTTTTAAGAAGATGGGGAATGGGTGTCGGGTCCTTGCTTACATCATGGATTTGTTTTTCGTGCCAACTCGAACTGGAAGGCATAGAGGCTGGCTTGGTGGAGGTGAAATATGAGTCTCACTGGTTTGTTCCATAGGGTTCGCACATCTGCATCTCCGTTCCAAGTAATCGTATGCCAGATCTCGTTGGGATTATTTGAGTACGTCGGATCGCAATCCTCAACTGAGAACCCCTCGTAGGGCTGGAAATAGGGGTCGACTATTTCGACGCGTAGATAACCGCCATAGGCGTCAGAATTGACCTTGAGCGTGTTCCCTTCGAAGACGAACTGGCGCGTGATTACTTTGCCCCGCTCGTGTACTGGACTCAGCTTGGCCCAACCATCTTCGCGTAGGACCAGCCCCCCGACAGATCGTTTTCGTCGTGGGTGTTGCCCCAAATTTTGTTTCAAGCGCTCCCATTCGCGTTTTCCCTGTTCGAATGTTGTCTCAGGAACAATGGGATGGGGTTGTCTTGTGTACCAATGCTGTTTGTCCGGACAGGCCAGGTACGGAATCGTAATTTTGCCATCGTACTCCAACATGCCGGCGGCAGTGTAGCAGACACAACCGTAATCGATGCTTCCGGGGCCCCGGTTCTCGACCCATGCTTCAGGTCCGCCGACCCGCTGCCATTGCCTGCCATCGCGGCTGGTATACAGACCCAGCCTTATGTGGGCTTGGTCTCTCCAGTTTCGTCCTTCGTGTACCTGCCATACTGGTTCAGCTATGAACTCCCCAGGGATGCCAATATACAGATCTCCGACCTTACGCACCGACATCTCATGGAATTCCAGATGAGGTGCCAAATTGGGGTCCCCATCACTGGAAATTACTATCTCTTTGGGAGACCAGTTGATGAAATCTTCGCTCTCCTGCCTCCCAATCTGGCGTTTGCGGTGGAGAAAGTTCCAATGGTGGGAATACTGGCTATAGGCAACCCATTTCTGGATGGCCTCATCCCAGATGATGCGCGATTCATGGTGGTGACGGTATGGGGTGTCAGCGCTGATGTCGGTCCACTGGAGACCATCGGGCGAAGCCGCTACGGTAGTTGTGTTCTTGGAGAGCGTGTTGGTAACTGCTCCGGCAGCGATCCGACGTTCATTGTGTTCCTTGGCTCTACCATGGGCGCAATAAAGCATGAGGAACTTCCGGTCGGGGTCGCTTTGGTCATGGTTTAGCACAACTGTCACACCTGCCGTATCGCGCTGTACGATGTTGGTGGATTTGTGCTCTTTGTAGGACAAGCAAACCTTACTGAGGGGTTTTTCCCAATGCAGACAATCTGTAGACTCCGCGTAGCAAAGGACCTGTCCGGTGTTAAATGGATCCCCGGTAAGGGATTGTGTATACCACAACTTGAACTTGCAGTCGGCGGAATCATGGATTGCGGCGACAGGAATTGGGTTGGCATGGCACGCCCACGGAAGGTCATCTACTTCGAGCATGGGTTCTTCGGCGCGATGGGGTTCGGGGAAGATGCGTTCGATATCTTCCAGATGGTCAAGTATGAAGTTGTCCAAGAACAGTTGCTTTTCTATACCGATGTGGAGGAAGGGAATCTCGTAATCGGGTTGAATGTAAGGATAATTATTGTCCACAGGGCGCTTCTCCGCCATTGTGTCTTCGATTTTCCCTTGTAGATCGAGTCGCTCAGTCACGGTTTTCTTTTCCGGTAGATTCATATTCATCTTTCCTCCAAACTTATAAGAGTAACATCACAAACATGATTTTAGTGGCTGTCATTGTAAGCCGATAACCCAATTTCCACCCAGTGTTCCCTCGAAAGAATAATAACAGTGCTTCTATTCGGTAGAACCCACAATTCAATCGATTCGCACGAAACGTATTGGGGGTATAATAGTCTTCGATTCTGTTTTGTCGAAGCTGGTTCCGAGACTAATCTAGTGAGATTTCTAGAAGTTATGTCCCCAGCCTCGGTCGTTTGGCAGTGGCCCTTCTGCCTATAGCCAGTAGCTATTTACAGATTGTCGCAAGAGCAGTATGATGTTACAATCTGGGCACCAGTGGCCTTTCCTTTTCATGTTTGGCGCGGGGGTGTCCACACTACAGGAAGAACGGATTACATTGGCATCTAATGAGTTTGTACTTGGGATGTTACCAACATACTACCTGTTTTGGCAGTATAGCATGGGGAAATAAATTTAGTCAAGGCGAGGGCTTGAGTTTCAGGCTGATAGAATTGATGCTAACATGGCAATGTTGTTAATTTTCATTTTGTCATGCTGAACGAGAGATTTTTGCTGGAGAAAACCTATGAAAACCTATCGGGCTGGGATCATTGGTCTCGGGCGTATGGGTAGCACCTTCGATGATGAAATTACTCAGGGAGGTTCGCTTTTTCTACCCTACTGCCATGGTCCGAGCTACCACGCTGCTCCAAACGTCGAACTGGCAGCGGGAGCGGATATAAACCACGAACAAGCTGCGATTTTCGGTGAACGTTGGAGCGTGAGCCCTAATCATCTTTACCGCGATTACAGAGAGATGCTGGCTAAAGAAAGCCTAGACCTTCTTAGTGTGTGTACGACCACGAGGATTCGATCTGCCATTGTGCAGGATGCCGCTTACGCTGGTGTCAAAGGAATCTGGGTGGAAAAACCAATAGCCTTGAGCTTGGAGGAAGCTGATACCATGGTGCATCTTTGTCGTAAGAAAGGTGTCTCGCTGGCGGTAAACTGTGCGCGTCGATGGAATCCGTTGTTCGGCGAGGCACGACGACTGTCGATGCTGGTGAGATTGGAGAAGTTCTACAGGTGACTGTCTATGCTCAATGTGGCCTCTCTCACAATGGAAGTCATGCTATTGATGTACTGCGTTACATGGCGGGTGGACATGTAGAATGGGTTTTTGGAGAGATGGAATCGGACGAAGCCGCTGCCGGTGAGGATGACCTGATGGGAAATGGTTATCTCGTGTTTGACAATGGCGTTCGCGCTTATTTCCGGAGCATGCCCACTGGATCTGCCTCTTCGGAAGTTGACGTTATTGGTACAACAGGACGCATCCGCTCCCAAAATAACGGAGAGGAATTTGAACTCATTCGGACGATTTCCGGTGGTCGCCGCGGCTTAGGCGTCCCAGCAAAGTGCCCGTTTCCCTGGCCGGCACGCATCCAAGGAGTGGGGTTGACGATTGTTGCGGATCTAATCAACGCGATTGAAACAGGACAGTCCACAAAATGTTCAGGAGAGGATGGGCTGGAGGCGTTGGAAGTGGCGATTGCCATGCGGGAATCGCATCGAAAAGGTGGTATCAAAATTAATCTTCCGTTGACGGATAGGAGTCTACGCATTTTCTCATCGGAAATCCGAGGAGATGCGGTTCCCGCCCGAATTCGTCGGAGGTAGGCATTGACATAGTAAGATGATGAAGCACTTTGCTGTGGCTGTTGATGCGAGAAATCCGCCGCCTTTTGAGGGGACCCGGCGTTTTTCGAGTTTTTAACCGGATTGCGTTTGAGAGCTTATCAGCTTATCATTGGAGAGGAGATCCGTAAATGTGAGAGAAATCTGGAAACCCACGTGAGTATCGTCTTGAAAGGATCTTCTTACTAAAATCATCGAGGATGTTTTTTAAGCGGGATGCTTGACATTACTTGATTATATTGTTACGACTTGGCCAACTATGATTTCGGCGATTGCGGTACGGTTAATAATTGGGCATCTCGCCGAAATATTTGCTCCTGAGTACGATTTGCGATTTACTAAAAAAGCAGGCGTTAATAGGATCTGCGTCAACGGAAAATTGCGGTTCCCCGAGTTCGATGTTTGTCGTCCAAGGGGACAGTATCTTCCGCTGATTTGTTTGTCTTGAGTCGTTTTGACCCGAAGCCATAATTACGAAGAGTTTTCGAATGATGGCTTCGGTAGCCAATGGTCGCACCTACTAATCTACCCATGCTTGACGTAAGAGTTGAATCCAGTTTCCGTGCATGATGGCAGCGATGTCATTATCTTTGTAGCCGCGATCTGCCAGGAGTCCCACCAGCTTCTGTAAATCCGCGATAGTGTCCAAATCCGACGGCGATTGCTCCCGACCGTAACCGCCGTCCAAGTCGGTACCAATCGCGGCATGGCGGCTGTCCCCCGCCAATTGACAAATATAGTCGATGTGGTCAACGACAGTGGACAGCGTTATGCGATGATTCGAACTTTGATCTATAGTAAAACCAAATTGCAGCTGCCAGACGTCTAAAGCCACTCCGATTACACCATCCCGTTGAATGATAGCCTGTAACTGTTCGTCGCTGAACTGGCGTTGATGTGGAACCAGTGTTCGGCAGTTGTTGTGACTGGCTAACACCCTTCCATGGTAGTGGTCTAAAGCTTGCCAGAAGGCTTGATCTGAGCAGTGTGTTAGGTCGAGTAGCACTCCTAAGCGTTCCATTTCGGAGAGCAGGTGCGGACCTAACTCGGTCAAACCCAGATCAGTGCCCGTTCCACCGGCGTAACGTCCAGGGCCGTAGTGTGTTAGGCCGAGCAATCGTAGACCGGCGATCCACCATTCTTCTAGATGCGATGGTTCGCCAATTGAATCTGCACCTTCCATACTTACCACAAATCCCAGAGGAGGTGTGCTATCTGAATCCACATGAGACTTTGACTCCCACGTGCTCCATTCTATGATGTGAGTTTCCAGGTCAGTTCGAGTTTCGATGATGCGAATGTGGTCCATTTGTTCTAGGGCACGATAGTAAGCCAATTGGCCTCGAGTAACTCCATAGGACTGGGCAAGTGACGCATAATCTGTGTAGTCCACGGGTCGGCCAGTAGATCTCGCAAAAAGGGTGGCGAAACAGAGCGCAATCCGTCCCTGTTGCATTTCAGGAAGGGCGACGGTGCCCTGGGCGCGTCCCTTGCCCTGCGTGTGGTTTTCTTGCGTTCGAATGGTGTGGACGGAACTTAGCAAGTCCCGGTTGCATTGCAGCGCATTCCAGGACAGGTCCAGGTGAGCATCGATGATGAGCATGAAGCCTCCTATTTGTGATAATAGCCGAAGCCCGGTGGACAAGGCCTGAATCAGCGTTGTTTATGTAGCACAATACGTCTTATGCTTTGTGCTGTTGAGTGTAGCAATGTAATTTGCGTTTGACTTGTTCCAGTGACCAGTGCTCTCGTAAAGCTTGATGCATTATGTTTTGGGGTGTTAGGGAAGCATTGCCGGGACTAGGAGGATTGGAATCTAGATTCGTCGGAAATGCGTATCCATCCGCTAGCGCTGCAATCGTATCTTCGATGGTTTTAGGTGAGATAATCGCCTGTTTCACCCTTTCCAAGAGTGCAGGATATACTTTTTCTATCATGGCATGTCGATTGACCATTTCCATGGGGCGACCAAATGCCGAGGAAATCTGGACTAGGTTGGCAATTCGATCCTTCGTTGAAGAGTTTGTTCCTGCTGCGTGGAATAGTGCTGGATTTAAGAAAATCGCATCCCCCTTGCGGAGTGGAATTTGAGACTTGTGTGCGTTAAAACAGGTCACAAAATCCTCATCATGGAACGCCAGATATCCAGCGGGATATTTTTGAGAAAAAGGTAGGAAAAGCGTTGGTCCAGACTCTTTTGGCATATCGCTGTGAGCGATGCTGCCTTGCAGCGTTAGGTATTGTGACATTAGGTGGGCATGAATCGGGAACTTGGCCGCAGACTCGCGAGATTGAAATCCTAAATGGTAGTCGCGGTGTGGTGATTGGGCCTTGCCGCCCGGTTTGACATTGTTCATTTGGGCAGTGATTTGGTAGTATGGGCCTAACCAAGCCTGTGATACTAGGGCGAGTAGCGAATTTCCATAGTAATCAATGAATAATTCCGGGGCTTGGAGGCATGCTTTTTGAAAAGAGTTCCAAATGCGTTGGTTATTACCGAAATGATCTTTGCTTTCACGATTTGGCCCATTTTCTTGAGCGAGAATCTTCTGGAAGACTGTTGTCATATCATCGATTACGGTCGTGTTGGAGTACATGCCTTTTATTACGAAAAGCCCCGGTCCATCCCTGAGACAACTTCCCAGCTCGCTTTTGATGTCGACATCTGCGTTTGCACCAGTCATTGTGTCTCGTAGTTTATCACCATTATAGAGGATGATATTCTGTTGTTCCGCGTCAGCAAATCGGTACAGATTAAGATCGACGGATTGTTCACAGATCGTTTCAAACTGTTCGAGTCGAACGTCATTTACACTGAAGTATTTGGGTAATGGGTGTTTTGATCTCTGTGACGATGACTTATAGTGCATTCTAAACGCTTAATGTGGGATTTAGTGACGAGGACGGCTTGATCTATTTACAACGTGGATACTTGTGCGTAGGTTCTGCGTCCTGCGGATTACTATGAACGTACTCTATTTGTGAATGGTAAACAAATGGCAAAATAAATCGGCACCTATTTTCCAGTATGGCGTTCTTTCTTGAGGGTAGCCAGCCGACTACAAATGGGTAGGATTTTGAACTCGGTTTAGTTTTGACGCCTGGCATCCATCCCTTCCTTTCAGTTCGCCGGTCTATTGAAAGAACTGAAGCTGTCTATCAGAGATTTTCGGCTGTTTCCGTATGAAGAGATACACGTGCCCAAATTTCACTAGGCGGATAGTTTGAAGAAGCTTGCGGCTGGCTAAAAGCGTCTATCAATTGAAGAAGAATTAGCTCGTTAGATCCATCAGATGTTTCTTAAAGAATGTTTCTGACTTATTTCCTCCCCAACCGTGTTCTCCAGCATGTAGATCTAGCTCAAGTTGATCTCTGGCTCCAGCGACATCGTAAATCTCGGACAAACGGTTGTAGCATTGCATTGCTGTATCGACTTTGAAGCAAGCGTCATATGTGCCGATGTCAATCAGAAGCGGTCTTGGCGCCACAAGCCCCTGCAAATCCGGTAGATCTACATATCTGAAGAGATTGGGCGCAACCTGCATGCCGCAGTAGTTGATGTCACGGATTCCGAATGCTGCCCAGAGGTCACTGTAACAAATTATCTCCGTGGCTTTGAAGCGCTCGTCAGATAATGCCATCCATAGAGACATGGTTCCTCCACCGCTCAACCCCATGACGCCCAGGCGATCCTTGTCCACATGAGGAAATGAGGTTACGACGTCTGTTGCGACTTTGCCATGAGCAATGTTGATTGAAAGCGATGTCATTCCGAGCATCGTGGCGTGTAGATAGTATAGATTGCACCAGTCCTTTCCTGTGCCGAGTGAGTGATGATTTGGTTTGTTATTGTCGTTTCGCTCGCCAAATCCAATCCAATCTATCGCATAAGTAATGAATCCCTGCTGCGCTAGGGCTTCACCATAATTATAATTGTGTTGGTCTATCGATTTCCGAAGCTCAGGGCTGGCACCATTTCCCATTACTGGCTCTTTACCATGCGGACCGTGGCCGTGACAGCATAATATAGCTGGTCGTTTCTCTGTCTTTTTTAAGTCCATTGGAATATTAACGAGGAGCACAGCCGATAGAAATGCTTGAACATCGATAATCCAACGCTGCTTGATTAAGCCCTTATCTTCCCACTCTACTTGCAGTTCGGGGTTTGCGTTGGTTTCAGGTGGCGATTTGCCCAGCGTTCCCAGGATTTTGGGTAGAGTAGTTTGCTTCCATGACAAGAAGTATTCTTTATCTTTACCCGAGAAGCGGTACTCTGGCTTATGCGATTTGACTAAATCATTAAACATTCGCTGCGGGCTTAGGTTTCTAGTGGCCATGTTTGTGCATCCTCAATGCATGGGAATAAATAATTGGTATAAATTGATGATGCCCGGTTTTGGGGCTACACAGTCGAGTATCGGCGAAGTCCGATTGGCAACCCTTCCTGATCGCATGGCATTTTAAGCCGTGCCTCACATGGCCAGCATCCACCACCGAGATGTTCGTAGGCCTCGCCGCATAACCAAGCGAACATTTCTGCAGCCGCGATGCCGCATTTGAATTGTTCAAAATGAGGTTCGACCCCTATGTTTGGCCAAGAGAAGTCGAAACTGGGATCGATAATCCAATCACGACATGGGTTAGCAGTTCGCCAGTAGTTGTATTTAAACAGATTGCGGAATCCTGTACCGGTACTTTTGCCTTTGCGATGCCAGATGGAATAAACGGTTATGAAAATAGAACCGGCTGGCGCAGCAGTCGATTGAGCAAACTTCACACTGCGAATGTGTCCCATGTAGTTCGCCTTCGCACGCATAAAATGGGACCCCGGAATCACTTCCGTCGGTCCTGTTTCCTTCGGGGTATCCTGCGGATAATAAAATACCTGTAGGTAATCTAGGCGCGAAGTGTAGATCGATCCCCCATCGCGGTGCCACCCCTGGGCGGGCGCGGGACAAGGAGCACGATGATTACACAAGTTCTGGGGTAGTTTGAAGTTCGCCCCTAACAACGACCGGATAGCTCCCGTTGCCTGTGGATTTTTGAACACACCATCAACGAACCAATCTTCTGAAAATAGTTGAAGTGGTTGAGGACCGGGATGCGCTTTAACGAAGGTCATCATGCGCTGATTTACCTCGTTTTCGACCACGCCTTCAAGCAGTAGGTAACCCTTCAGACAGAATTCGAATATCTCTTGGTCACTGAGGGTTGGATTACAATCGTATGTTGCGCCTAGCTGAGGTAGTGCGGATGTTGTCGTATCCATTTTCTCCTGATGCGTGTCTTGACATCGCAGATTCAAGACAATTTTTCAAGGATAAACTCGCAGCCCAGGCCAAATGTCTTGTCTTCTTGAAGCAACATTGCCATCTCGGGGAATTTTACCACACGCCATCCATCGCTCATTGCTTCGAGAACCGAATTATAGGGCCACGCCGATGTATCATCGGGGCCTTCGAGGATTTGACCGTGTTCCACCAGCGCCATGCTCAGGACCTCGGAATCGACGCCGGTCGAACGTGTGTTCAGATAAAGTAATTTTTGTTGGTTCACGGCATTACAAGTTTGGCCGTCCAGAAGTTTCAATGTCTGCTGGAAGTCATCTTCTGACAGTGAACCGGCGCGCAACTTTTTCAGCCAACGTTCGATTTGTTGTTTGTCGATCATACAGTCATTTCCAATCAAAAGCAAGTGACGTCGTCAGCATGTCCCTATATCCTCTCTGCAAAAGTGACCGCGGTAGAGAAAGGCACGAAACGGTATTCGATCGGCTGGTATTCTCGTAGAATTTACTCCTGCCAGCTTGTTGTGAAACTCTTAAAGTCCATCTCGTCGGGCATCTTATTAAAATAGTACCGCATGGGTCCCGATTGGAATCCGGGGGTAAATTGTTCGTTCTCGGCTTGAAGCATGATGTCAAGTTTCTCAAATCTATGCCATAGTTCATCCGCATCTGCTAGTGTAAATCGGTCGGCGAATTTTGGTCCCCAGTTTAGACTTGTGGAATGTGCGTGCATGCCATGACGCCGAAGGTCGGTGGGGATGCCTTCAAGTTCAGGGTGCTTCGCGCAACGGATATGAGCGGCCGCTTTACACAAGAACACGCTTAGCAGGTGGCGTCCGCTTTCGCCGGCGCGGGGATGAAGTTTCTGAATCCCTGTAGAGAACCCTACTTCATCTCTTGCAATGGCAGCGCGCAACGTCGATTCTGTGTGATCTTGCATCTCGCTGCTGCCCTTCGTCCAGCGCTCAAATATGTCGCGCGCCCACGGTGCAAGCTGTTGGGCAAAGCTCAGGTTTTCGTAATAGGTCCGGTTCCATCTGGCAAAACCGCCGTGAATGGTGCGCCGCAATTTGGTGCTGTAATTGCTTCCCCAGTGAAGAATTGGAGTTATGTAGACCACCCCATCTCCCGCCGATAGTGTTGTTTGTACACTATCTGGAAGTGGGATGCAATCATTCGCCAGAAGCTGACGGTCTTCTTCCATGGTATTGAGACGTAGGTGGCTTCCAGGTACCACCCACAAAACATCGTCGTCATAAAGTGGGATGTTCCATTGCACGTAGCTCGGACCACTTTCTTCGATGTCGCGAATGTAACCTTCTAGGGGCGCGGTGTCTATTGGGTGGATGTCGCGGTGCCAATTGGCCGGACCATGGTCGCGTCTGGGGTTGCACAGCAGATACATTTCAGTAACTGCTGCGTCAGGTACGTCCATTAGATGGGAGCTTGCGCCGCATGTGTTCTCGTGTAACCACAACTCCACTGTGTTAGCTGTTTTATCATCAATCAACGCGGAGATGTTTTTCTTGGTGGCATTGAGCTTCAGTCGCGGTTGGGGTGAACTCTCCCATATTCCGCCGGCTGGATCGGCTTGGATGCGTTCCTGTGTCCAGATGGACCGCTGTCGATTCAGCACAACTTCGTAGCTGGTGCGAAGTGCATCCAATTGATCCGGCGGAATGACGTTCCGGAGGATTAAGTATCCCTGTTCTAAGAATTGGTCTCGATTGATTCTTATTTTCGAAGTCATATAGTGGGGTGCGTACTATGTGAATGGCTTGTTTCGATGATTCTTCCAGCGTGCCGCCTCCACACAGATCGAGTTCCAGATCGAAAACGAATGGACCCAGGATGAGCAGATCCCTAACCGTCCCACATTTTAGCATAGAAACCGAACCTTCGCAAGACAAAACGCGAGCTAATGGAGACATGGATCCAGGGGTTCTGTTGACCAAATCTAGGGAGGGCGGATAGCATTGCTGTGCCAATTATAAATTTCCATATGAGGCTTGTGACGAGGCTTGTGCAAAGGCAACTTACGCTCGGAAACAGAAGTGTACTATGCGCAGCAGTTGCGTTCAAATTGTTCATGAGCAACATGCCTCAATCTATAATCTACCCTCTTGAAAGCCATTGGATAGTACGATCCAAAATCTTTCTGGAACCTGAACAGTGGTTGGGGAAGTGGGTATTGGATATAGTTTCACTAACAGTCATATCTGGTGATGGGGGCTAAGCATGTTGCATTTAGTCAACGCTAGGTATCAGACGTATGCTCAGTGCCTAACCTGATGACCGTATCTTCCGTGCGTTCGAGAGATTCGAGGTTCGCAACGTCGCCTTTGAACTCATTAAAGAAAACGAAAAACGCGAACATATCCCTAAATTGTAACTCTATCAGTGAAGTACATCAGATTAACGCGAAGGAAAATTATCGGGTAAGCATTGTCGCAAATCGAGAATGTTAGCCTTCCACCGATTCACGAACTAGTTTCTGTACTGTGAATCTCGTAGTTGCACATTCGGGAGGAAAGAATTGTCGTCTTGCCAAGCGATAGCGTCTATAAGAGCAACTCGTTATCGGCATGAGTCCATTCTGAAACCGTTCGTCCTGGGCCAAGTTGAGACGGCCAGATTCAGCCTGATTCCGGTGAAGGTAATTGCGCAGCTTCGATGGCTGAATTACTTTGATATCCGAGCTCTCAACACGTTTCGGCGATGGCTGATACTTCTGACCGTCGAAGAAGTCCATGTTTCTGGCGACACTCATGGATTTGTTTCGACGATGTCTCTCAATTGGGAATACATGCAGGGCGTTTGCCGTGGGTGTTGGTAAAACGTGATTGGTTCGGTGTGTGGATAGTAGCAAGAGGTCTTGCGCGAGGAGATGACGATGGATAAGTTTCTGGGCATTAGGGAGACATTAGGTTTGTAGGCATAGGCTTACGCTCTTATTCCCGCGTGTGTTTGGGAATGTTTTTGACGTGAGAGATTATATTAGTGATGTTATCATCGTTGAAATTTCTATTGTTAGTAGTACTGGGGGTTAATCGGGTTCTTAGCATGGTCCTAAGAAATAATAATCTCACCAATCTCGAATCCTCGGTTCTCTGTGTATTGGAATTCGCGAAAGCTTGAAGCCCGTCTTGAAGGTTCTATTAGGTCTCTATTAGGTGTCTAAATAGGGCTCTAAAACTTTTTTAGAACGACGTTCCCAGGTTCACATGAATTTTGCCTTGAAGTACAGAATTGCCTTCAGCAAGCCCGTAGTTGATTCGCATGAGAGACCCTTTGGATTCCAGACGCATGCCGAGGCCGTATCCGACGCGAAATGAATCGAAGACAGATGGTCGATTCAGCTCCGTCACCGCTCCCAGATCTACGAATGTGAAGATTTGGGAAGTACGTCCGACGATTAGTCGATATTCAAAATTTGTATGAACACTGCGGGGTCCTGAAAACCAATCTTCGTCGTATCCACGCAGCGAATTTGCGCCACCGAGATAAAAGAGTTCTGTTGGTGGGATGTAATTTCCCCAAGTCGCGGCCCCGTGCAGGCCAATTGCGATGACCTGCTTTCGCCACGTTGGGAAGTATTGTTGGAGCTCGATCCACAGTTTGCGCAATTTAAAGTCGCCGCGTGAAATCTCAAAGGCTATTCGGTCACGGCGTCCCCGCGTTGGGTTCAAGAAATAATCTCTGCTGTCGCGAATGAGACCAAATGTGACGCTGTACTTTGCACCGTTTTCTACTTGGCCTTGAACTGAGCCAGCTGATTGAAGATGTGAGGGAGAAAGATCTGGATTGGGAAACATGTCTGAATCGCTGGGATAGAGAAATGAGGAATCGATTGGTGGAACATCAATCCGTTTATACGAGAGGATTAAGATGCCGTCAAAATCAATTCGAAGCCGGCTGGTAATCTTCAAACTGCCGGATTGTTCTTCAGATTTCGCATTGGTGAATTGATTCCGCTGTTTGACCTGCGCATATTCGATGCCAATATCGATGGGTTTCCCAAAGGTCCACGGTTCTTCATAGCCCAGGAGTAGCGTTTTGACCAAACCAGATTTCCAGAAGAAGCGCGCCCGGCGTGCCGTTCCGAGTAGATTGTGTTCATGTGCTTCGATGACGCCCGTCAATTCAGGCGCAGCGTCAAACGTTGAGTTTGGTGGCGCATATCCAATGACTCCGGTAAACCTCCCCGTACGCGCCTCGGTCACGTGAGCATGAAATGTAACCTTATCTGGTGTGCTCGTTTCCTCTAGTGTGCTGGGATTAATTTCATAAAAATATCCAAGATTTTGCAAGTGGCGTAAACTCTGGTCGATTTTACGCTGATCGTATATTTGGCCAACTTGCACTGGTAATTCTCGCAAAATCACATTGGGCTTTGTTTTCTTTAAGCCACTGACCCTCACCCTACCAATGTGTATTTGTTCTTTTTCATGAATTTTCAAGTGAAGATTAATCTCACCGAGTTCAGTCGAGAGTTGGAAATCCGACGGCTCAATTTCGGTTTTCGGGTGACCATTCTCACTGTAAAGCGTCAGGATTTTCTCAATCCCATGCTCCAGGGCTATCTTGCTAAATGGCGTTCCCTTTTGTAAACCCAACTCTGTTAGAAGATGTTGAGTTGAAAAACGATGGTTCCCGCTGATTAAAATCTTTCCGGTGTGTACCAGAGTCCCCTCTTTGATGCACAGGTGTAGATATATTTGATCTCTGGATAATTTGACCACCTCAGGAGTGATAGATGCCAACATGTAACCCAAGTTTCTGTACTCATCAATAATGCGAGTTAACCCGGCAATCGCGTCCTTGCGGCGATACGGGTGGCCGGTCTGCATACCGAGCAGTCTTGATAATATCTTCCGATCAAGATGTTCATTTCCCTCAAAAGTAATCTGCCTAACCAAGTAGGCATCCTGCGTGTAATTAGGGAGCAGGGAATCCCCTTCGTCGTCAATTGTCCAGGCTGAGGTAGAAATGAGGAGAAATCCACAGAGGTAAAACGTGAAACGTAGAAGATGGCATGAACGTAAAACGTGACATAGTAGATGTTTTGTGGACCATGTCATTCTCTTTACCCATTGTCGCCGCATCTTTGTGTGTCTCCCGGTATGTGGTCCCGTTAAATTTCAGGATTCTAACACATTCGATAATTGCTAACAAGAACTTTGTCTTGAAGATAAAACCCAAATTGTGATATTATGTAGGCTGTAGTCTTTCGAAGTTCTTAAGTGAACATCGATAAAGATTGCACAGATGCCGTTGTAATTGCCCTTCGAATTTGTACAGTGAGTTGCTTGAATAAGTATAGGATTCCTCGTTGTGAGCATTCTTTGAAAAATGGTTTCGACGTGGAGGCAGTCTTGATATATTGGAGGTCGGAATCGGAGAATCTAAGATATGTTGGCGCTGTTTTAGGTCGCGTGAAGTTGTCGTAACACTAGTCAGAAATCGCTACAAGAAGACAAACGCTATCAACAAGGATGTCCGCTTGTTTGGAAGTTCTTCGAATAAAGACAGAAGCGACAATAGAAGATTTTGCGTAAGAAACACGAATTAAGACTCATCGAGTGATTGGTGAGGTTGAAAGACCACTAGAACAGAAGCAATCGTCTAACGGGAGGATCCTGCGAGAACTACAAAGGTGGTCAAGTACGAGAAAGTTTGCTGAGAAGGATTTGAGATATGTACTGCGCTTTCTCCGAAGAGTCTTCATGTTTCTCCATCTGTGCCTATTCCGTGGGTCCCGATCGGGTAATAGTTGAAAGTCACTCGGAGAACTCTCTATGGCCGTCTAAAAGAGGCGCGAAGACAACTAGAGATAAAAATTTGTTTGTTGTGATGAGTTCACATATTTACGGCACCTGCTGACGAGAACTGGTTGCTATTTCGGTTTCAGCCATACAGTGTCTCGATCAGCATTTTTGACCAAATGGGAGATAGAGATGCCAAATGCCCTACTTATTTATCCAGAGTTTCCACCGTCATATTGGGGATACAAGTTTGCTCTTGACTTTACTAGCAGAAAATCATCCATGCCACCCCTCGGATTGTTAACGATTGCCGGGATGTTTCCGACGGGCTACGAACTCAGAGTCGTTGATCTGAATGTTATTCCGTTAATGGACGCTGATTTAGCATGGGCAGATGTAGTTTTCACGTCCACGATGATTGTTCAGAAGGATTCCTTCTATGAAGTGGTTCGAAGGTGTAATCAAACGAATGTTCCCATTGTTGCAGGTGGTCCGCACCCGACTTCATACCATGATAACATTAAAGAGGAAGTTGATGGGACAGTTAATCATTTCCTCTTCGGTGAAGTTGAGGATATATTCGCCGATTTTCTAAGAGACCTTGAAGATGGTACCGCCAAGGAGATATATCGGGAAGCCGGGAAACCCGATGTTACGAAGACACCTCCACCGAGGTTCGACCTTATTGATCTAACTGCCTATGGCTCAATGGCACTGCAATTCTCACGTGGCTGCCCATTTGATTGTGAGTTCTGTGATATCACAAAATTGTTTGGTCGTGTGCCGCGGACGAAGACGAATGAGCAGATGCTCACTGAATTCGAAATGCTATACCGACTCGGCTGGACTGGCTCACTGTTTGTAGTGGATGATAATTTCATCGGAAACAAGCGTGACGCGATGCGACTACTGCCTGAAGTCGAGAACTGGCAGAGAGAGAGGGGCTTCCCGTTCTCGCTGTATACCGAAGCCAGTGTGAATCTGGTTGAGATTCCCGACATGCTAGATGCCATGAGTGACGCTGGATTCAACATGGTGTTCCTGGGAATTGAAAGTCCAAATGACGAAGCTCTCCAAAAAACGGTCAAGCAACAGAATACTAGCAAAGGTGAAGATGCGGGTAGTTATCTGCTCAGTGCCATAAGAAAGATTCAGGAACATGGCCTAGAGGTGACCGGCGGATTCATTATAGGATTGGATGGTGACACGGAATTTGATTCACACATTCGCTTCATTCAAGAAGCAGGTATACCTGTGGCGATGGCGGGTCTACTAACGGCATTGAAAGGGACTAATCTGTACCAGCGGCTTGAACGTGAAAATCGCTTGCTCACAGAGTCCACCGGAAATAATACCGACGTTACGCTGAATTTCAATCCTGAACTACCCAGAGAGCATCTCATCGCGGAGTATAGAAGGGTGGTTTCGACCTTGTACGATCCAACCTTGAAGAACTACTTTGAACGATGCCTCACAATGTTAAAGCATCTGAAACCTTCGGATCATGCTGTGAGGAAGATTAGAAGGGAGGAAGTAATGGCCCTCGTAAAGTCTGTCAGACGACAGTTGTTTTCGAGACAAGGGCCTGCGTATGCCCGCTTTTTGGCGAAAGTTGCAAAAAATCATCCGCGGTTCTTCCCTGAAGCGGTTCGACTTGCTATTATGGGCTACCACTTTGAGAAGGTCACAAGGCAAACAGTTGCGGTGAATGACTTCAAACAGTTCCTCGAATTAGAATTTAACGCATTTAAGGAGATTGTTTCGCAGGCTGGACACTCAAGTAACGGACGCATTGGGGAGATTGGTCTGCATGCAAAAAAACTTTTTGCGCGAGTCCGTGTCGCGTACGAAGCCATCCACGAAGATTTCAGGTATAGCGCGCAAGATACTCTTGACTCTTTCCAGACTTCAGTTTTCAAAGAGTACTTAGAAGCTGAACTTTACGCGTTTAGGGCAATAATTGCGCGATTTGCAAAAGCGCAAAGCGACCGTATTGGAGAAATTGGCGGTTATGTCCACACGCTCTTGGATCGAGTGCATACCCAGTATGAGTACATTCATCAGGATTTCAGACATAATGTGCATGACTCGCTCGAGGCTTTTCGGTCGACTTTGAAAAAACATCTCGAGCCGTTTTCCGGTGCAATTCCGCTCCAATTCGAATCTTTGGATTAGATTCTCGGTTTGGTTTAGTAGTTGCGACACCGGAGCCTGGAACACCATCGCCACCTGTTAGACATCTTTTCACTGAGACACTTGGGAGACTTAAATGCCAAACGCTCTCTTGGTTTATCCGGAGTTCCCACCCTCCTATTGGGGATATAGTTACGCTCTAGATTTTATTGGGCGAAAATCCAATATGCCACCGCTCGGTCTGTTAACGGTGGCTGCGCTATTTTCCAATGATTATTCGCTGAAAGTTGTTGACATGAATGTCACACTGCTTAAAGATGCAGATCTTCACTGGGCAGATATCGTTTTTACATCTACTATGATTGTCCAGAAAGATTCCTTGTTCGATGTGATTGCGCGGTGCAATGGAATGCGCAAAACCGTTGTTTGTGGTGGACCTTATCCTACCTCTTATCGCGAAGAGATTCTGGCTGTTGTGGAAGAAAGGAACGGTTGGGTTGAACATTTTCTTTTTGGTGAAATCGAAGAAACCTTCGGTGAGTTCCTGGCCGATCTTTCAAACGGAGTCGCAAAAAACGTATATCCAGAGCCAAAGAAACCAGACATTACCAAGGCGCCGTTGCCACGATACGATCTCATCAATTTGCAAGACTATGGCTCAATGGCTTTACAGTTTTCCCGCGGTTGCCCCTTTGACTGTGAGTTCTGTGATATCACTAAGTTATTTGGGAGGGTTCCACGTACAAAATCAAATAAGCAAGTGATTGCGGAGTTTGACCTGCTCTATAGCCTTGGTTGGCGTGGGGCGATGTTCTTGGTTGATGACAATTTTATTGGAAATAAACGAGACGCTATGCGTCTTCTGCCTGCGATTCTTGAGTGGCAGGAACTACGGCGTTTTCCATTCCAGTTATACACCGAGACGAGCGTCAACGTCGTAGAGATTCCCGGGATGTTAGATGCGATGGCCGAAGCGGGGTTTACTATGACGTTCGTGGGAATCGAGAGTCCTAATGATGTGGCACTTGAGAAGACGGTGAAAGGACAGAACACCAGTAAGGACGAAGCTGCAGGCAGCTATCTATTGCGCGCCATAAAAACAATTCAGGAATCTGGTCTAGAAGTCACAGCAGGTTTCATTGTGGGGCTCGATGGTGATAAAGAGTTCCAGTCACATATCGATTTCATTCAGGAGGCTGGCATTCCAAGAGCCATGGCGGGGCTTCTCACCGCCTTGAAGCAGACAAATCTCTACAAGCGGCTTCAGGAGGAAGGTAGGCTTCTCAGCGAATCGAGTGGGAATAATGTCAGTGCTGAGTTGAATTTTGTTCCTGAACTTGACCGTGAAGTCCTCATCAGAGAATATAAACGTGTTTTGAGAGTGCTTTATGAGCCCAGCTTAAGAGACTACTTTGAACGGTGTTTGACCTTATTTGAGAATCAGAAACCGCGAAGACGTACCGTGCATGTCGGGATGGCTGAAATTAGCGCGTTGGTGAAGTCGATTGGGCGACAACTCTTCTCGCGAAAACAGGGAGTCAGCTATCTCAAGTTTTTGGCGCGTGTCTTGACACGTTACCCTCGTCGACTACCAGATGCCGTCTTATTAGCCATATTCGGATACCATCATGAGAAAGTGACGACACAGCAGATTGCCGTCGATAACTTTAAACAGTACCTTGACTTAGAGCTCGAGGCTTTTAGGGAGATAATCGGTCGATTTGGGCGGTTACGAGGTAACCGAATTGGTGAGATTGGTGCGCATGCGCAAGCACTCTTGGCTCGGGGACGTACGCAATATGAAGCACTCCACAGTGACTTTAGAAATACCGTGCATAGCGCGCTTGAGGCTTTTCAGAAATCTGTATTCAAAACGTATTTGGAAGCTGAATTGGGTGCATTTACAGAAGCGGTTTCTCAGTTCGCGAAAGCGCAGAGTGATCGTATTGCCGACGTCACGGTTTATGTGCAGAGTCTTTTGAACCGTGTTCACAGCCAATATGAACACATCCACGATGATTTTAGGCACAATGTAGGCGAGTCTCTAGATGCGTTTTGTGATACTGTAAAACGGCATCTTGACCAATTTTCGGATCCCATTCCGTTTCAGATCGATGGCCTGAATTAGGTTGAGAACAATGGGCCACGTCGAGATTGAAGACCTCAGTTTTACCTACCCAAGTCGGACAAAATCAACCCTACAGAGTCTGAATACTCACGTTGAACCGGGCGAATTTGTCCTTCTCACAGGTTCTACTGGTTGTGGGAAGTCGACACTGTTGCGTGTTCTGAATGGCTTAATCCCACATTCCTCCGGCGGAAAATTATGTGGTCATGCTCGCATCGATGGGGTATGTCCGGCGGATCAGCCGTTGGCGGTAACCTGTCAAAAGGTTGGATTGTTATTTCAAAATCCAGATGATCAGTGTTTTTGCGCAGTTGTTGAAGACGAAATCGCGTTTGGTCTAGAGAACCTCGGTATCTCGTCGGGTAAAATTGATCTCCGAATCGATCTTGCCCTCACACAGGTTGGACTCTCAGCATTCCGCAATCGCCCAATTTCTACGCTGTCTGGTGGTGAGAAGCAGCGTGTTGCTCTGGCATGCTTATGTGCTATGGAGCCACCTATTCTCCTGCTTGATGAACCAACCAGCTATCTTGATTCACAAGCATCGCTCGAGATTCTCGACATTCTCTGTCGGCTCAACCGCGAAGAGGGAAAGACGGTGGTTGTTGCGACGCATCGCGTCAACGAGATTGCGCCGTTGTGCGATCGAGTTTGGCTCATGAGCAAAGGCGAGCTCGCTCTGGATCTTCCCAAAGAGCTTGCGTTTCTGAACCTTGAAACGTATCGTGAACTAGGAGTAGAAGTTCCAGAATTGGCTCAAATCGCTGAGAAGGCCGGATTTTCTGAACGCCCACTCACCCTTGAGCAGACTGTAGAACTCTTTAGAGAAACTCATACATCTCAGGATCAGGTGCCTGAAACAATTTCTTCGCGTTCGGTAGTTGTGTCCTGCGACCCATTGGAAATAGATGTCTCGTGTCCGCCTCTAGTTAGTGTTCAGAATATTACGCTCCGATACCCCCGAGCTGTTGCTAATGCTGTGACGGATATTTCGTTCGAAGTCAATTGCGGTGAAGTTGTTGCAATAATGGGTGCAAACGGATCCGGAAAAACGACTTTACTTTCACTCATTTCGGGCCTGATGCGTGCTTCTGAGGGCCAAGTCGTAATCGACGGAGAGTGCAGAAAGCGTTGGAAACCACATCACCTGGTGGGAAAGGTTGGAGTGGTTTTTCAAAATCCAGATTTATTGTTGCAGGCAGAAACTGTGTCCGATGAGGTGGTCTTTGGTCCACGAAATCTTAAGTTGTCTGGTGTAGAGATTAGCAATCGTCGGGATGAAGTTTTGACAGCATTTGACCTGAATCATCTTCGAACTGAGGCTCCCCACGCGCTTTCACGAGGGCAGCGTCAACGGACCGCAATCGCTTCAATCTTTTCACTCTATCCTGGTCTTTTTCTTCTTGATGAACCCACAACTGGACAGGATTTTCAACATCTTCAACAATCAATGCGTATACTTTGTGAGGACGTAAATAGTCAGATTAGAACGTTGATTTTCTGTACGCATGACACGCAACTCGCATTGAATTATGCAGATCGCGTGCTGTTGTTGCATGGTGGATCGCTAATCTTCGATGGATCGCCTTTAGATGCCTTTGCAGATCGAGAAATCTCGGAACAGGCATCGCTTATTCCACCGCTGTGGATGCAGTTCAAGAGCACTTTTGGAGAAGGCTAGACAGGTTTGTATGTCAGTTACACATCTCGATCCACGCACTAAAATTCTGATTTTACTGACATGTGGTAGTTTGGTTATTCTACTAGATAGTGTCATATCGCTGTCGATCTGTTTGCTTGGGAGTATTGGATTTACCCTGCTTTCGTTTCCGTCCTGGCGTCAGGTTCGATTCTTGGCGCTCTTCCTGTGCTTCGCTACATGGGGACTGATTTATAGTCAGGCGATTTTCTACAACGAGTTTCCACGAACGGTAAGTTTTAGCCTCATTGGCAACGATTTTCCTCTCATTGGGAGGGCGACCGGTGGTGTACGAATATATCGCGAAGGATTGCTCTATGGCGCCATTCAGTCGTTGCGATTTAACACCACATTGACCATTGGCTGCTTTATCATCTGGACGACTCAACCTCGAGATCTACTTCTTGCTTTCGTAAAGTTACGTGTACCTTATGGCCTGGCGTTCATGGTGACAACTGCGCTACACTATATTCCCATCATTGGTTCGGAAACGACAACTATCATTCGATCGCAGCAGCTTCGGGGTTTTCGCTACTTGCAACTCAACCCCCATAAAGTCATTCTTGGAATTCTAAGTTGTTTTCGTCCAGTTCTAAGCAGCAATATCCGCCGAGCGACTCACCTTGGCGACGCCGTTGAAAGCCGTGCATTCTTTCCAGACATTGCTGAAAACCAACGAACTTCCCTAAGAGCATTAAAGCTGCGATTGCAGGACTTAGTCTTAATAGTAATCCTTGCAATGGCCTTCGTTAGCATCGTTGTCTTGAAAGTCGCCTACTTCTGTTACGCAAACGGAATCTATTACGCCTCCTGGATGAGATTCATGTATGCTTTTGCACGGGAGGCCTTATAGGCTAAGCGATACGAATAAACACAGCAGAATCGAAAGGAACACATATGCCCAAAGATAAATTCCAGGTTGGACTCGCCGCGACTTTTCTGGGTCCAGATGGAAAGTTGCGTTTCAAAGATATTGGGCTTGATCTTCTCGACAAAGATCCGGACATCGAATATCGTTACGTTAAGGCCGATCAGCCCTTCGTTCCAGCGGGGGAACTGCGCGATCTTGACGCGTTTATCGCTTTAAGTGGTATTTACACGGCGGAAACGTTCGAAGGCTCAAGTCGATTAACCCTCATTGCCCGACACGGTGTTGGTTACGATAATTTAGATCTACATGCAGCGACTAGAGCGAACGTGATGATCTCAATCACTCCGAGTGGAGTTCGTCATCCTGTGGCAGAAGGGATTATCATGCTTATGTTTGCGTTGTCGAAGCACGTAATTTCAAGGGACCGGGCTGTCCGTGCTGGTGAGTGGCGTGATGAGCTGGAGATGGGAGTTGAGCTTAGAGGGCGGACTGTCGGAGTAATCGGGGTTGGAAATATCTCGAGCGAGTTGTTTCGCCTGCTTAAGCCCTTTGACATGAGGTTTCTGGCTTACGATCCCTATGCGTCCCCAGAACTTGCAAGATCCTTGAACGTAGAGCTTACCGAATTACGGTCTCTGCTTACAGAGTCAGATTTTGTTTGTGTTTGTTGCCCGCTTAACGGTGAGACGTACGGTTTAATCGGGGAGACGGAATTTTCGTTGATGAAACCGTCGGCGTTTTTCGTTAATACGGCACGTGGTCCCATTGTTAACCAGAGCGCGTTGACTGACGCCTTGCAAAGGCGTCGTATACGTGGAGCCGGAATCGATGTATTCGACAAAGAACCAGTCGATTCCGACGACCCACTCTTGACACTCGACAACGTAATTCTTTCCCCGCACGCCATTGCCATGACCGATGAATGTTATCGAGACATTGGTCGGACAAATTGCCAGCGGGTCATTCAGGTTTCACGGGGTGAAATCCCTGATGACGTGGTCAACAAGGAAGTCTTAGACCAAGAAGTGCTTCAGGAAAAAATGTCTGGGTATCGTAATAGGTGAGATTCGGTTTCAGAGAGAAACTCCCTTGTTCAGGTGAAGACGTTTTCGAGACAGCTTTATGATGCGTATTTGATTTAGCGACCGACTTCCCAGGCTAGATGTTGTAGTTCTGGTCCGATTAGCTTGTTCCATGCCAATTCCACTGCCGCGCTTGATCCAGGGGTTGAGACAACGACTCTCCCCCGGTATACTCCTGCTGTAGCGCGCGAAAGCATCGCTGCTGGACCAACCTGCTCATAGCTAAACATGCGGAAAAGCTCTCCGAAGCCCGGCAGCGTTTTTTGCAGCTTGCGACTCAACACGTCGAAAGTTGTGTCTCGAGGCGCGATACCCGTACCACCATTAAATAGAATAACGCGGGCTCCGGATTCCGTCATTTTTTCCAATGCTTCCTCTACCTCCGCTGGTTCATCTCTGATGAGTCGATAAGCCGTGACACTATTTCCACCGCTCGCTAATTGTTTGCGCAGATAAGCCGCATTTTCATCTGTTTCCGGCGTTCGAGTATCGCTTACTGTTACAATTGCTACGGTCACTGGGCCTTGTTCTGCCGCTGTTTCTCTATGCCGTTCTGTACTTGCTGAGATTCCAGTTGTCATCAGTTTCTCCTGGATATTGGGGTTATGAAGTAGACCTTCAGTTTGTCGTTCTTTGTCGAAGTTCGTACTCATTCGTCTGCGTGGCAATCTCTTTTCCAGCAGGAGGAACACGTCTTAATCGTGCGCGTAGTGATTAGACGGAATGTGTCCTTAGTCCGAGCGTTTTCGAATTGTGATGGTATGCACCTAACCGACCCTAACAAGATTTGAAGGGTTTATCGATTGAGTGTTTCATAATCGGCTTGCTTTCTTCCCGTATTCAACCTCCTTTTTTCGGTGGATTGTGCTGCTATAGTACATTGTGGATCTGTTCTGTAACAGTCTAAGCCGCTTAATTGTGCAGTGCAGGTAAACCATGGCGTTCTCGTGGTTTCTGAAAAAATACTTTGGAGAAAGTTGTACTGTACGATTTTAACTTATGTAGGCAATGTTTGGAGATCGGGTTCTCCCTATTGTGCAAATAACGTTGGAAGTTTGTGTTCATTTTGCACATGCGTCTGCCGTGTTTCCGCATAATGTTCTTTGACGTTGCAAAAAAGTGGTGACTTTCCCGTTGGTTGTCCGTGAAGTGAGCAAAGGTACTGTTTGAGATAATCCATCCGGAACTACTAATTTCTTGTGGGAACTATCATTAATCGGATTCCTGGAAGATGCCCACGTTGATATTTCGTATAGTTCCAAAAATCAAGGCCTCTGACATGATGTGATGGAGTTTAAGCAGTGTTTTGTTTTGCGGGAAAGCACTGTGATTGAGAATATCTTGCAGATTTCAGCATTGTTTTTCTTCGCGTTCTGGGTGTTGTGTCGTTCTACGAATGTTACACAGAGACTATTTTGTTTGCCTCTGCTCCGTCTGCATCTAGGCTATGGCATCGCTCACGTTGGTATCGATGAGCCACAAAAGTTGAGGTCAGCTAGCGTGTGGTCTTCTGTGTTCCCTCACACTTGAATCTTGAGAAGCGATAGTGGCCGGCTCGTTCCCGAGATTTGGTTCTCTTGCGGGTGAGGCTATAGTACCTATGTCCATCAGAATGCGCTTCGCTTGATTCGAGATCTTCATTTTTCCGACGTCTCCCTGTGTTTTGCGTTAATAGTCCATTTGTTGTGCTAGATGACCTCCTCTGTTGGCTGTCCGTTGAGAGGTCCTCTGCTGGTTTTCTGCGGAAACATCACGATTTCCTCTTGAGGGCTATTCGTTGCCAAGCGCCTAGTGCTTTTGAACCGGTTGATAATTTGGTAAGACCTGCGGATACCGTTTCCCGGAATCGGTACAGTAAGCATTTGCGTCAATAAAAGCAATGCTAAAAGCGCGTCTCGGACGATGCGTAGTGTTGACGAGAGAAGAATGTAATAGCTTTATCTGTTGGAGGATAACCTCTCCTTTTTCGAGCTCCATGTACACCCGTTTTTTTTCTGGCGCATAGTTTTGAATGTCTTTTTCCTTACGGACCGTGTGGATTGGACACTCTTTGTGTGAATATGGGATGACGGTCAGGCAGCCATTTTTTTTTGTCTGTGCGTCCAGTGCAGTATAGAGCGTAATCTTTTCCCGGACGCTCAGATTCCAATTTCGGCCATCCTGATGCCAGCCAAGTGGGACGCCACCCTCAGCTGGCTTGTTGAAAAACATGGCCCTATATACCCCTACATTCTCGCCTATCTTCTTTCGTGTGATGTTCCGAAACACCGGGTGCTGAATATATTCCAAGAAGAGTGGGTCCATTTCCAACTGCTCAATCTTCCGATACTTTAATGAGCTACCCTGATGCTCTCCGGAAAATTCTGTCGCGCTCCCGGTTCCAGACGGACAAAGCTGCATTCCCATTTCTTCGTAGCGAATCGTTCCGAGCATAATCTCATCAATGCGTCTGCACAGCCGGTCAATCTCGGATTCTGGCAGCAGCACGCCGAGGCTAACGTATCCAACTGTTTCTAATGCTTTCCATTCGGCGGTGGTTATTTTATTGCTCTGTCTTAAGTTTGTACTATCTTTCCTCATGATCTTCTCCCGTGCAAGAAAACAATGCCATAAGTCATATCTGAGAAATGAACGTGTGCATCGTTTTATGAGAGTAATTGGGTTAGCGACTGGGTAGCTTTGATGCCTTCTCTACATCTCTTATGTGAAGTTCAGATTCGAATAGGTTTCCACATGCTCCGCAACGACTTCACCTAATACAGAATGTTGTTCTAGTGCTCGGGCAATGGTTTCAAAATACAATCTGTCGAAGTTGTCAATGGGCATAATCACCAGTGTTTCGAACAAGGTTCCTGCTTCTGAGGTTGTGAAAAGTACGCATGAAGCGAGTTAGACAATCTAGAAGGGATTCAATTGTAATTTGTTGATTTGGAACGTGTCTAGTTGCTCATCTCATTGAAGGCCGATGTGACTATCTTCCAATGCCTGAATCTTGAATTGATTTTTTCTGAAACGACAAACACTTCGTAGTGTGTCGTGCGCGAAGGTGAGAGCGACATCTGGCTGCATTGTTGTGCTTATGAGATTCAACACTTAAGTTTGGCAGAGTCGAGTCTTATGTGGTTAGTTTTCGACCTGTAACCAATCGTTAGATGGTTTTGTTGTCACCGCTTAGTTTGTGTAATGGCGTCATCTTTAACTTTGTCACTACCACCCTTATTAGTGTTTTTCGGCATTTATCGCGGAGGTGGTAACTACAGAATCTACTAACCTCGAAACTGCGAGAAGGAAGAGAACAAGAGCGACCGAAATCGCAGCCATGGCAGTTTAGTCAGGTGTCGAACGAATGCACGCCGATCTTTCTGTACAATCCAGGTACGGTAGTTCTTCCTAGTAGTTTCCCTTGTTATGGAACAGGCTCTTACTGAGATTCAATAGCACCCAATTTAGAACTTGTTCATCTGTGTAAACGAGTTGCTCAAATCCCTTCAGTCGTCCCTTGGAATCTGGTCCGGTTAAGCGCCAAAAAAATTTGGTCAGGGAAAGTTAGGACGGAGACGGAATCGCCGTATTGTAAAAAACGTTGTCAGGTCGATTCTAGGGGCCATTTGCGTCAGCTTTCCGAGTATGATCGCGTGTTTACCGCGGGACATTCTAGCACTTTCTGGCGAAAGGTCAATCAGAAAGCTGTGATCCCCCAATCCTTGTGCAAATCGAACCCAGAAGGCGCTACGTTTACACAACCCTCTAATTCTCCGCACTGCGACGTCTATTGGTCCACCGCCTGCTCCTTATACTGAAGCTGATACAGTCGGTAATAGATGCCACGTTTGAGTAATAATTCATTGTGTGGTCCCATCTCTTGGATTTCTCCGTTGTGCATTACGATAATCTTATCGGCGTTTTGGATGGTCGAAAGTCGGTGGGCAATTACGATAGATGTACGGTTAGCCATCAGCCGTATCAGCGCATCCTGTATCAAAAGTTCGGTCTTGGTGTCAATACTCGAGGTCGCTTCGTCTAGGATTAAAATCTGAGGGTCGGAGGCCAGTGCGCGTGCAAAGGAAACCAGTTGTTTCTGTCCTACCGATAGTCCACTGCCATCCTCTCGGAGTTCTGTATCATATCCCTCTGACATCTTTTGAACGAATGCATCCAAGTGAACTTCCTTTGCTGCCGCAATTGCGTCTTGACGGGAAATGTCCTCATTTCCCAGACGGATGTTATCAATGATCGATTCAGAGAACAGGAAGATGTTTTGCGGTACGATGCTAATTGCCCTTCGTAAGTTTGCCAGGCGGATTTTTCGAATATCCAAACCATCGATTAAGATTTCGCCTTCATTGACTTCATAAAATCGGCAAAGGAGATTGATGATTGATGTCTTGCCGGCGCCGGTATGTCCAACGATTGCAACCTTTTCACCTGGACTTACTTTGAACGAGACATTGTGTAACACATAATCTTCGTTGTAAGCGAACCGCACGGTTTTAAATTCAATCTCCCCTCTGAATCGGTTGCTTGTCTCGGTTTTGATCTCGTCTACAATTGTCGGACGTGTATCCAAGAGTTCAAAAATTCTTTCAGATGATGCCATTGCGGATTGAAAGATTGTGTACTTTTCGCTCAACTCGCGGATCGGCCAGAACAGGCGCTGTCCATATTGAATAAACGCTACTAATACACCAAATGTCAGCATATTACGTAGAATTTGTCCTCCTCCGTACCAAAGGATTACGGCTGTTGCGAGTGATCCAACCACCTCAATTAACGGAAAAAACATCGAAAAATAGAGCACGCTCCGAAGATTTGCTTTTAGATATTCTCCATTACGGGCATCGAACTTTCGGAGACTGCGATGTTCCTGGGTAAAGAGCTGCATTGTAGTCATGCCAACAATGTTCTCGTTTAAGAAGGCGTTAATGCGTGCAAGATGTCTTCGCTGATCCCGAAACGCCCGGCGTGAATAAACCTGGTAAAATGCCGTAGCAATGAAGATGAGTGGTAAAACGGTGAAAGTAACCAATGCAAGCCTCCAGTTCATTACTAGCATCATGACAATGATGCCAACAATGTTAAATAGGTTTGCAAAAATCGTGATGACACCTGATGTAAAAAGTTCGTTGAGGACTTGAACGTCGCCCATTACCCGCGTCATGAGTTGCCCAATCGGTTTGCGATCGAAATATCTAACGTCCAGACGCTGTAGATGTGAAAAAATCTGCGTTCGAATGTCATACATGATTTTTTGCCCAAGCATCTGCAACCGATATTCATCAACATAGCTCAACAGAAGTTCCACAATCATGGCAGCGACCATCAACAAAGCAATTAGATCTAGACCCTCGAATTTACCCGGTCGAATGTGTCGATCGATTGCAACCTGAATGAGGTATGGACCAGCGAGGCGAGCGAGCATATTGCCAACAATCAGAAACGTGAGCAAAATGACCTCAAGACGATATGGCTTCATATAAGAGACTAATCGTCGCATCAGGTGGCTGTTATAAACTTTGCCGAGGTCTTCTTCTTCGTTACTATATTCGTAAAGACCGCTGCCAATTCCAAACATAGGTTAATTCTCCGCATACTAATACTACAAGATCAAACACTACCCGAATAGGGGTTGGTTTTGGATGTCTCAAACACTTGTACTTGTCAGATGTTTTGCAATTCATTTTGTAACAGCTGTTGTTGATGGATGTCTGCATAGGTGCCGTTTTGGGCAATCAAGTCTTCGTGTGTCCCGTGTTCGGAAATTTCCCCGTCTTTCAAAACAAAAATCCGGTTGGCAGTCTTGACGGTCGAGATACGATGCGAGATGATTATTGTTGTTCGATTTTCCATATTGCACTTCAAGTTTGATAATATGGTGTCTTCCGTATTCGTATCCACACTGGCAAAAGCATCGTCCAAAATTAGGATGCGTGGGTCAATAAGAATCGCACGCGCCAACGCGGTTCGCTGCCTTTGTCCACCGGAGATGGTTATGCCACGTTCGCCGAGTGCTCCATCCAAACCTTTGGGAAGGCTCTCAATGTACGTGAGTAGGTCTGAAGTAGAGGCGGCTTCTTTTATGTGAACTTCACTCGTATTTTCAGCGCCATAGCCAATGTTTTCCCTAATAGAATCAGAGAAGAGATAAGGTTCCTGGGAAACAAATCCGATTTGCGATCTAAGCGTTTTTAGGGGGATATCCTGGATATCTACCCCGTCGATAAATAGCATGCCCCGGTCAGCTTGATAGATACGGGGGATTAGATTGACAAGTGTGGATTTTCCAGATCCTGTTGGTCCAAGAATGGCAATGGTGGAACCCTTATCGATTTTAAGGCAAAGATTCTTGAGTACGGTTTCTCCGTTAGGATAGGCAAAGTTGAGGTTTCTAAGTTCTATTTCTCCACGAATTTCTTGAATTTCTGGACGAACGCTCTCACTGTTGTAGATGTCGGGTGTTTCATTCAGAATCTGAGCAATGCGTTCCATCGAAGTGACTCCTCGTTGAAATGAGTTTACGACAGATCCGACCATTATCATCGGGCGGACAAGCATCGCTAGATAGGCAGTAAACGACACAAAATCACCCAGTGTAATCCGCCCATCTATAACGTAAGAGCCTCCGAGCCAGATAACCACAACGCTTCCGATTCCGGGCAAGAATCGCAATACCGGAAAAAAGAAGGCCAGCAGACGAATCTGCGTGCGATTTCTGTGCAAGAAGGTTTGACTAAGTTCTTCGAATCGATTCCTCTGAGCCTTTTCAAGTGTGTAGGCCTTGACGACACGGATGCCTGATAGAGTTTCCTGTACAGTGGCATTCATATCCGAGAAGCCCTCTTGGATTTTCTCATGAGTCTTGTGCACACGCTTTCCCAGTTCCCTGGTCAGAATTGCGAGGGCTAGGTAGGGTAGCAGCGCATATATTGTCAAGGTGGTATCAATTTGTAACATGATAACCAAGGCGAGACAGAAAAACACAACGACATCAACTGCAAAGGTGATTGCCATTCCGAGCATCATCCGGACGGCATTCATATCGCTCGTTGCACGTGCCATTAGATCGCCCGTTCGAACATTGTCATAGTAGTTTGCGGAGAGCGTCTGAAGGTGTGCGAAGAAGTCGCGTCGGAGGTATGATTCAATCCGCCGCGCAACGTCCTGGATTGTCTTGCGCTGTATGAATCGTGTTAGTCCGCCTATGAGTGCAATCGCGATAATTAGTAACGCGTAAAGCAAGACTTTGCGGGAGGTAATCGATGTATCTAGGTCGTCAATTGCCCACTTTAGAATCTTGGGAGCGATTAAAAGAAGTGCATTTGTAGTGAGGACAGAGATAATGCTGATAATGACTGCGTACCGATGCTGGACAATATATCTACTTAGGTATAGTAGGCTTCTTATAAGAGCTCGCCTCCTTTTGCAATGAAGTGGAAGTTTCTATTAGACGTATTCTGTGACGCGAGTTAGTATGTATCGCGGGTTGAGATGTTCGAAACTGGATAGCTGAGATCTCGATGAAACCGCTATTTGCCTTGTGTATGCGTCGCTGCGAATCATTAAAATCTGGCGTGTCGCGTTTTTACTTGGATCTCGGGTGGAACTGGTATTGGCGGAAATACAAGGGATATTTCTTCGGCCAAATTAACGATTGGTTTGCTCGTTGACAACATGATAGCTTCTCTGGTAGAATTCAGCTAACGTAGTTAGAGTGAGGATTACGAGTGCCAAGTGCTTGCATCGCCTTGACGATACTCTCTAGTATAACGTAAATCGCTTCGGGTTTCACGCCTAAAACCTTGTTTGGTTTTAGTTTCAAGGTGTAACCGGTGTTCAAAAAGCATGGTGTTTTTTGCTCCGTCTATGGGAATCGGTCTGAGTTATTTGGTAGTACACGGCCTAGCTAATTACCGTGTCGTCGATTGGGCACGGCTGGGAAAGTTTTAAGCTCGTCCAGAACATCAGACATTTCTGCAAGGGATTAAGTGTAAAGAATCAGCCTCTCGATTCCGTCGCAGCGTGGAGCTAGACATAGGTTCCATATGTTCGAGTGTAAGAGGGCATCGTGATACCTGCGTTATCCGTCTTGCTTCAACGTGTTTGCTGCAAAAGCTGAATGATGTAGTCAGGTTAGCCACCATGAAGGGCTAGCCCGTGAAGTCCGGTGGTGTTGCTGAAAGTTTGAATCAATTCCTTCCTCTAATTCCTAAGACGGTATTGACACTTGGATTTGAAAATCGAGATTTCACCTTCGAAGAGAAATTTACGATGAGTGGGACGGATTAAAAATTTGGCTTACGACCAGTTTGGCGGTAGCAGGTGGGCTTTATTTCGGATTCACCTATCTTTCTGTAGGCAACGGTTTCAATTTCTGGCTCGTGGTAGTTTGGACCGCACCCCATCAATCATTATAAACTTTAGGTGCCTAGACTGATTTTGTACATTTTTGTCATCCTGGTTGGTGAAACTTTGCGAATTTCTTGCATGGGTGGTGTCAGAATTGTTACGAATGCGGTAGATGCTGAAATCTTCGTAGCCCCCCATTTTTGTGTTTCCGGAAAGTATATGATTCCAACAGATAGATGGTGAAACACCGATATGACTGAAAATAGTGATGGGAAACATCTGACGATTATCGACGGGACGGCGTTTGTTTATCGCGCGTTTTTTGGGCTACCATTGCTTTCGAATGCGTCCGGGCAACCGACAAATGCTGTTTATAACTTTACGACGACACTGCTGAAACTGTTGCGAGAGGAGGATCCCAAATACTTAGCCGTGTGTTTCGATCTCGGTGGAAGGAGTAAACGAGATGAACTTTATGCCGATTACAAAGCAGATCGTCCGATGACGCCCGATGCTCTTATTACACAGTTCCCGTATGTGCGGAGAATCGTTGACGCGTTGGGAATCACAACTGTAGAGATGGAAGATTACGAAGCTGATGATGTTGCAGGGACCTTGGGTAGGCGTGCGGAACTCGAGGGTTTCGAGGTAGTCATCATGACGAACGACAAAGACATGCTTCAACTCATCTCACCGAAGATCAGGGTGCACCGTGTAAATCGGGACGGTTTCCAGATTTATGATGCACAAGCATGTAGAGCGCGATACGGTGTCGAACCCCATCAGATTCCTGATTACCTCGCGCTAATTGGTGACAAGATAGATGGAATTCCGGGTGTGAGTGGGCTGGGTGAAAAGACTGTGCCGCGCTTGCTCTCAGCGTTTGGTTCGGTTGAAGACTTGTTTAGTCACCTCGATGAAGTACAGTCGCGTTGGCAGACAAAATTGGAAGATGGCAGAGACCATGCGTTACTGAGTAAGTCGTTAGCAACCATCCAAACCAATCTCGACTTGCCGATTACGCCAGAAGAGTGCAAGATTGGTGATACCCGTAGTGAGGAACTGCTTGTGCTATTTCGCGAGCTGGAGTTTCATAGTCTGCTAGGCCAGATTGCCACAACCCGGGAAATCGAAAATCCAGAGACAGACTACCATATGATTACAGATGAAACAGGCTTAGATCTTCTCATTCAGAAGTTGAAGAAGAGTAAGGAATTTTCTGTGGATTTGGAGACGACATCTGTCAATGCGATGAAGGCCCACGTTGTCGGTATTGCCCTCACTACGTCGCCACATCAAGCATATTATATTCCAATTCTGAACTCGCTTCTTGATAAACCGGCTTTATTGCCTCAGGAACGGGTTCTGAAATTTCTCCGCTCAGTTCTTGAAGATTCGAGTTGCAGAAAAGTGGGTCAGAACATTAAATATGACCTCAAGGTGTTCAAGCGTCACGACATCGAATTGAGAGGCATCTCGTTTGACACAATGGTTGCTTCGGCACTGCTACATCCGTCATCGTCGAGTCATGGTCTTGATGAATTGGCGTTCACTCACCTAAATCACCAGACAATTCCGATTAAGGACCTTGTCGGTACCGGAAAGAAGCAGATTACCATGGATTACGTAGCGCTTCCACTCCTTACAAAATATGCTTGCGAGGATGTCGATGTTACGATCCAGCTTCAGCGCAGGTTCAGCCCACAACTCTGTAAGGAGGAATTGGACGGTATTTTCCGCGACATTGAAATGCCGCTGATTAGTGTGCTTGCTGACATGGAACTGCGTGGAATCAAAGTGAACAGCGATTATCTAAGCCAGTTATCTGGTGAATTTCAGCTGAGCCTCAATGAGAAGATGAAGCAAATCTATGCTGAGGCGAGAGAGGAGTTCAACATCAATTCGCCAAAACAGCTTGGTCAGATACTCTTTGAGGAGCTCGGTTTGCCAAAAAAGCTGACACGCAAAACAAGAACTGGTTATTCAACTGATGTGCGAGTTCTGGAACGCTTATTACCCTACCATCCATTGCCAGCTTTGATTCTGGAATATCGGGCGTTGGCGAAGTTGAAATCGACATACACTGATTCGCTTGTCGAACTAATAGATGTGGATAGCGGGCGTATCCACACGTCGTTCCACCAAGCCGTGGCTCGGACTGGACGCCTTAGTAGCAGCAATCCGAACCTGCAGAATATACCCGTGCGTACTGCCGAAGGGCGGAAAATTCGCCGTGCATTCATCGCCTGTAACGAGGATCACACACTGATTGTCGCGGATTACTCTCAGATTGAATTGCGAATTCTCGCACATCTTTCGGGGGATGTGCGATTGCGTGAGGCTTTTGAGCGGGGTCTGGACGTTCACTCCCAATCGGCCGCTTTGCTTTTCGGAGTATCGCCAGAAGAGGTAGATGTTGATATGCGCCGTCAAGCCAAGACGATGAATTACGGTATTGTTTACGGTATTGGCCCATTTCGTCTGGCTGGTGAGTTGAAGATTGGATTGGATGAAGCCCGTCAGCTGATCGAGAACTACTTTGAAACCTATTGTGGTGCGAAAGCGTATTTCGATTGTGTCATTGCCGGGGCCCAGCAAAAGGGATACGTGACAACGCTTCTCGGGCGTCGCTGTTATGTGCCCGAGATTCATGGACAAGATAACAACACCAAGGAATTTGGTAAACGTGTCGCCATAAACGCGCCGATGCAAGGCACGGCGGCCGAACTCATCAAAGTAGCTATGCTTCAAATTCATGATTATTTAACTAAGAGCGGGCTCCAAACAAAGATGCTGTTGCAGGTCCACGACGAATTGGTGTTTGAAGCTCCAAAATCAGAGAGCGAGGAGGTCATGGCGAAGATAATGTACTTGATGGAAAACGCGTGCCAGATTGATGTTCCCGTGAAAGTTGATGTCAATCAGGGAGCAAATTGGTTGGAGGCGAAGTAAGATAGCCGTCTTCTGTTTCTCATCTTATGTAGAGCGTTAGCACTTCCCGCTATGAAGTGAAGGGTTGGACAAGCAGAGCGTTATTTAGCAGATTTCCAATCCTGTATCCTGATTAAAGGAGTGAAGTCGGTCAGAGGCAAAAGTCATACGGAGTGTTTGGCCAATGTTAGTCTTGAGATCGGAAGTTGTGCGCGTCTTGAGAATGAGATTCGCCCCAGGCTCATCCTTCCCAATCATTAGCAGTGGTTCAACGTTAGATTCGTCTGCCCTGTTGGCGCTCTCCGCTGTTTCCTCATGGTTCACAAGTATGTCGTCAGGGCCTGCTTCGAGGACCGATTGTACATCTCGCGGTAAGTGCTTCAACGTATGGGCGATTCGTGGATTCGTAACTGTGCTTTCAATCTCGGCCGTCACCCTCACGCCTAGAATATAGTCATCAGAGAAAAGTTGGCAGGGAATAAGATTCATGCTTGGGCTCCCAATGAAGCCGGTAACGAACATATTAGCCGGAGAATTGTATATGCCCACCGGTTCGCCAACTTGCTGAATGCGTCCTTCCCCAAGCAAAGCAACTTGATTTGCCATTGACATTGCCTCAATCTAATCGTGGGTGACGTACAGGCTCGTCGTGCCTGATTGGTTCTGTCGCCATTTAATTTCTGAACGTATTTTGTGCGGGATTTTGCGTCCAAATTGGAAATTGGTTCATTCATTTCTTCAATTATTTAGCAAACTGTCATGTTAAGGATTATAGCAGGCATCTAACGGAAGGTTCTCTCTTCTTATGCAATTGACAAGCATCATCAACTATGCTACAATCGGGCCGCCTGGAGCTTGGAATTCAGCCTTATCAACCGTTTCAAGTTTCAGGGCTTGGTTCAGTGTCATTTGTGGCTGTATTATAAAACACTACACATTAAGGACCTCCCGTAGGCATACTATATGACGCTTTTGGGGTTAGTGTCTTGTGCTAACAATTTTGGGCCAAGGAAGTACAAAGGAGACAACCACATGTTACTCGGAAGGAAAATGCGCTATGGAATGGTTGGGGGTGGGCCAGACGCATTCATCGGAGCGGTCCACCGGCAAGCAGCGGCGCTCGATGGGGAGATTGAACTCGTCGCTGGTGCTTTCTCCTCATCCGCGGAAAAATCACGCCAGCAGGGTGAGGTGCTTTGTCTCGATGCTAATCGCGTGTATGGCTCGCATCAGGAAATGGCGGAAAAAGAAGGCCGACTTCCGAAAGGCGAACGCATTGATTTTGTGTCCGTTGTGACACCCAATCATGTTCATTTCGATGTTGCGAAAACTTTCATCGAAGGAGGTTTCCACGTCGTTTGTGATAAACCGATGACAACCACCTTGGAAGATGCAGAGGCATTGTGCCGACTGGTGAAGAAACATGATGTTGTTTTCGCATTAACGCATAATTACACTGGTTATCCGATGGTCAAGCAGGCTCGTCAGTTGGTTCAAGCTGGCACGCTTGGTACCATTCGTAAGATTGTTGTCGAATACCCACAGGGTTGGTTAGCGACGCTTGTGGAAGCTGAAGGTGCGAAGCAGGCAGTCTGGCGCACAGATCCTAGTCAATCAGGAGTCTCGTCTTGCATTGGAGACATTGGCTCGCACGCGGAAAACCTGGCTCGCTACATCACGGGTCTCGAAATAACGGAGATCTGCGCTGACCTGACGACCTTTGTACCAGGACGAAGATTGGAGGACGATGGTAATATTCTGCTGGGATATCAGAATGGTGTTCGGGGAATTCTTTACGCTTCTCAGGTGTCTGTCGGCGAGGAGAATGGCCTCCGCATCCGGATTTACGGAACTGAGGCTTCACTGGACTGGCATCAGGAAGCGCCGAACTATCTCTATGTCCGTTTTCCCGACGCGCCTGAACAAGTTTACAAGCGAGGTAATAGTTACCTTGCAGAGAGCACACAGCACAATTCACGGCTTCCGTTCGGACATCCTGAAGGATTCATTGAAGCGTTTGCAAATATCTATCTAAATGCAACCCGCACGATGGGGGCTAAGATGTCCGGGAAGAAGCCAGCCGAACTTGACATCGATTTTCCGACTGTTCAGGACGGAGCGCGTGGTGTTCACTTTATTCATAAGACGGTCGAAAGTGGTGGAAAACGCGCTTGGATTGATGCGAGCTATACACCGCCCACCTAAATAAAGATGTTATGCTGGGTTGAAAACCTGCTGTGGAACACGGTCATGGATGTCCAATTCTTCCTCAATCAGAGAATTAAGTGATGAAGCAAACAAAATCAAAGGAGAAAAGCAAATGGCACGGCCTGTTACACTGTTTACTGGGCAGTGGGCGGACTTGACGCTTGAGGATTTGGCAAACAAAGCGAGTGAGTGGGGATACGATGGACTAGAATTAGCTAGTTGGGGAGATCACTTCGAAGTCGAAAAAGCCCTCGAAGATGACAGTTACTGCCGGGAGCGTCACGATCTGCTGGCAAAATACGGACTCAAGGTTTGGGCAATCAGCAATCACCTCGTTGGGCAGGCAGTGTGTGATAGAATTGACAGTCGTCATCAAGCAATTCTTCCCCCTAAAATCTGGGGCGATGGCGATCCGGAAGGGGTTCGTGAACGTGCGGCCGAGGAAATGAAGGCAACAGCTCGAGCTGCTGCGAAGCTTGGCGTGAGTGTGGTTACGGGGTTTACCGGCAGTAGCATTTGGCATCTGCTGTACTCTTTTCCGCCGAATGAGTCTGCCCAGATTGATTCAGGGTTTGAGGATTTTGCGAATCGTTGGAACCCAATCTTGGATGTCTTTGACGAAGTTGATGTCAAGTTTGCTCTCGAAGTTCACCCGACCGAAATTGCTTTCGATGTTGTCACCTCCGAACGTGCAATCCAAGCGCTTAATGGGCGCAGTACATTCGGGTTTAACTACGATCCAAGTCATCTGGGTTATCAAGGTGTGGATTACATTGCATTCATAGATCGTTTGGGTGACCGCATTTATCATGCTCATATGAAGGATGTATGGTGGTCGCCGACACCGGGTCTATCGGGTGTATTTGGTGGGCATTTGGATTTCGGAGACGGTCAACGATTCTGGGATTTTCGTTCTATTGGACGCGGGAACATCAATTTTGAAGAGATCATCCGCGCGCTCAATCGAATTGAGTACGATGGTCCTTTGTCGATTGAATGGGAAGATAGCGGAATGGACCGAGAACATGGAGCGCGAGAGGCGTGTGCTGCGGTCAAAAAGTATGATTTTCAAACATCCAAGGTTGCATTTGACGCAGCATTTGAAGAGTAGGTGAATCGGGGGAGAAAGGATAGAATATGAAATTGCGGAATTCGAGCTTGATTTTCCCCTGAACATGCTTATTTGGAGTTGCTTCCCATTTACAGAACTCATCCCTAGAATCTGGAAAGTTTTTATCAAAGTCTCATAAATCGTATTGTCTCTGATTTTAATTAGTGTGGCTTTTGGCAATGTCTGTGCATTGGCGGGAGGGATCTGTTTGTATATCCTTCTGTAACCACACTGGAAGATTGATTAGTTGATTGGAGTGCTCTCTTTCAGGTTCGGTAATCGGCGTTTATCCGAATGTAGTCATAAGAATAATCACATGTCCACACTGTTGCCCTGGCGTTACCAGCGTTTAAATCTACTGTAATATGCACCTCATTTTTGGATAACAAACCCGTCGCCTTTTCTTCATCGAAGTGTGCGTCCATGCCCCCCTTGACAAGTTGGTAATCATCGAGCCACACATCCACCTGGTACGGGTGGAAATGCGCCTCTGATTTTCCAACGGCCATCATAATTCTCCCCCAGTTCGCGTCCTTTCCGAAAATCGCAGTTTTCACAAGTGGGGATTCGGCAATAGCACGAGCTCCCATTTCCGCGTCTGATTCATTCCTTGCATTCTTGATAGTGACCTCGATTATTTTTGTAGCGCCTTCACCATCTCGGGCAATTTTTTTCGCAAGTTCAACACAGACAGATTCAAGCGCTTTGCAGAACGCATCGTAATCAGGGCCTGATTTCTCAGTAATTTCAGGATTGGTTGCCTTGCCAGTAGCTAGAATCTGAACTGTATCGTTCGTGCTTTGGTCTGTGTCGATTGTCACCCGATTGAAGGATTTTTCTACTGCGAGGTGGAGGGCTGATTGTAATAGGCCGCTCGAAATTGTGACGTCGGTCGCTAGAAATCCGAGCATTGTTGCCATGTTTGGTGCAATCATACCGGCACCTTTTGTCATCCCGCCAATTCTGACCGTCTTTCCCCCAATCTCAACTTCAATTGCAACTTCTTTTGGGACGGTGTCTGTTGTCATAATTGCCTGTGCTGCGTCATGTCCGCCGTTGGCGCATAGATCGGCGGAAGCAATCTGTATTCCATGTGTAATCGTGTCCATCGGTAGCTGCTGTCCAATAACACCTGTTGAAGACACTAGGACAAGGCAGGGATCTATGTCGAATCTCTCTGCTACAAGCGAAGCCATGCGTCGAGCGTTGACTAGCCCTTGTTCGCCTGTGCAAGCGTTTGCATTCCCACTGTTTACTACAATTGCTTGAGCAGTGCAATCACTTAAGTGTTCGCGCGAAAGTAGGACCGTTGCAGCACACACACGATTGCGAGTGAACACTCCTGCCGCAACTGCTGGTGTATCTGCGACAATTAGCGCGAAGTCTTTTTGACCGGCTGGTTTTAAGCCAGCATGAACGCCTGATGCCCGAATGCCGCGCACAGCCGTAATTCCACCATCAATCTGTTTCACAGGAACCCTCCGGAGTTAGTTGCGATAGTAACAAGTCAAAATTATAGCGAGCCACTTGAAAATTGTCAATTGTCAAATCTTCACATGTAGATTCTTGGAGATTCGGATTGACTTGTATTACGAACTTTGCTATCATTTGGTGCTTGGTACGATTGAAGACGGCCACTCCTATGGTCGTATCCACGAATAACACTGTATCGAGTTCAAGTTGCCAATATTACTATCAGAATTCCAGCTTGCATCTGGGTGAGTGAGACGTTGTTCAGAAGAGTGGTGGTGAATCTGGAAAGCCGTTGCTTTTATGTTTCGGTCATGGTTAACTTTCTTATGTTGTCTGTTCTATGATCGTTTTCGACAAGTCAGGACAAGTAGGTTGACGGTTAGAGGGTGTATTATTCGCGAGTCTATTTTGCCTACTCACTAGTGGTTTTTAACCTTTTATTTCGGGAATGAGGCTTATATCCGCATGTCTGCTCTAGTAGCGCTATTCCAGGGGGCTGGTCAACCGTTTGCGATTTGCGAGAGACCGGTTCCCTCTCCAATTGAGAATAGTGTGCTCGTTCGAGTAACGCTGTCAACCATCTGTGGATCTGATATGCACACGTTCTCAGGACGGAGATCTGCGCCAATCCCCTGTGTGTTAGGGCATGAAACTGTTGGAGTGGTCGCCGCACCCACAAGGCAATGTGATGCATATGGACAGCCTCTGCGGGAAGGAGATCGGATAACCTGGAACCTCTGCGTTTCCTGCGGTGCGTGTGCGTACTGCTTAAACCGTGATTTGCCGCAGAAGTGTGAGGTATTGTTGAAGTACGGTCATGTGCAAAGCAAAGGGAAGCACGCGTTCAGCGGGGGCTTCGCCGAGTACATTCTGCTTCAGCCAGGGACAGCTATCTACCAACTTCCCGATTCTGTAACAGATATAGAAGCGGTCCCGCTTAATTGTGCACTCTCAACTGTCTTCGGAGGATTGAAGCTTATTGGTGTTCGCCCCAAAGAATGCGCTGTGGTACATGGAGCAGGCATATTAGGGATTTACACAGCTTGCTACTTGCGTGAAAGTGGTTATAGAGTGGTTGTGGTTGTTGACAACCGAACCGAGCGACTACAAATCGCTGAACAGTTTGGCGCAACGCATACCTTTAACCTTTCCCACGTGTCTGCTAATGCGTTCAGCGAAATCCTGCAGAATCTCGCTGATGGGAATGGCGTAGATCTTGTGGTTGAGGCCAGTGGGGCAGAAGTAGCCTTGTCTCAAGCGGTTAATTGGTTGGGGATTGGGGGTCGCTGTCTGACGCTTGGATTCGTTTATCCGAATGTCAATGCCACGGTGGATGCGCACAAGATTGTGACGAAATGCTTGACCATTCGGGGTATCCACAACTACCACCCCTCTGCTCTCGGTGAAGCGGTTCAGTTCATGGAAAAGATACGTGAATCCTACCCATTTAGAACGTTAGTTGGAGAAACTTTTCCGTTAGCGAAGATTGATGCAGCTTTTGAACGGGCTATGCAGGGTGACCTGATTCGAGTTGCAATTGACCCGCGGAGGAGCTAAGAAAATTTTCAATGAGCAGGCGTAAAGTTCTCATTATTTGTATTGACGCCGGTGGGCACGATTATCTTGCTGCCAGTCAAATTCCCAATCTGAAAAGGCTAGCGGCTGCTGGTTTCTACGCATGCACAAGCTCAGTTATCCCGTCAGTGACAAACGTCAACAACGTAAGTATTGCGACGGGTGCTTTTCCGAAGACGCACGGTATCACGACAAACTTTCATGTAGATCGTGATACTGGAGAAGGAGAGTTCATTGAAGACAATCGTTTTCTTCTCGCTCCGACACTGTTTGAACGTGTAAAGTCTTTAGGTGTTGCTAAAAAAACGGCACTGCTTGTCACGAAAAAAAAGTTATTGCGTATCTTGGAAGGCGGTGCGGATATTACTATCGCGGCTGAAGATCCGCCTGCTGAATATGTCGAGGCGGTTGGTCCACCTGAGGACATCTACTCAGCGGAGATTAACTGGTGGCTGTTTCGAGCGCTGCGGAAAGTCTTGCGCGACCATGATCCAGATGTGGCATACTGCTCAACCACCGATTGGGTACAGCACAAGTTTACTCCGGAGGACGAGACTTCCCAATATCACATGGCGGAACTCGATCGGATTCTTGGCGAGTTGGTCGATGACAACCCTAATCGGGAGATTTATGTCACCGCAGATCATGGCATGTTACCGAAGGTACGAGCTCTTGACCCGGGAAGTTGGTTGACTGAACGTGGCCTGGTGGCAAATGCAATCCCGATTATCAAGGACCGGTACGTAGCTCATCACGGTAATCTCGGTGGAGCAGCGTATATATTTCTTCGGAACCGTGACAGATTTCCCAGTGCGATTGAGATGTTGCGCAGTGCGCCGGGAGTTGAGGAAGTTTACGCTGCGGAGGAGGCTGCTCAAAAATTCAAACTTCATTCCCGTCGAATTGGTGATGTATTTGTCCTTGCAGATCGTGACACTGTCTTTGGCGAGCTGGAACAGACAGTAATGAAAGTTTCTTTGAGATCGCACGGTTCGAGACACGAAAGTCACGTACCAATCATCGGGTACAATAGTCCATGGCCGGTAGAAGAGTTCGCCTACAATGTTGACGTGGGACGTCTATTCTTGAAAAGCATATCTCTAATGATCTAAGAGTAAGTCGTGGACAATGTTTTTGTGGATGAGCTATGTGTGGATAATCACAGTCATTGCAAGAAACGGTGAGAGCGGCAGTTTTTGTCATCTTGTTCTGCTGTTTTAGATAAATATGATGGTGTGGGGGAAACGAGAATGGAAACGAATGACTGACAGAGACCGATGGAACCAGAAGTACAATGAACCAATGTACCTTTACGGAAGAGAACCCACTCTCTTCCTCAAACAGAAACTCGGGTTGTTGAGGAAGGGTAGAGCGCTTGTGCTCGCAATGGGTGAGGGTCGCAATGCCGTATATCTCGCTCAGAATGGCTTTGATGTGACCGGCGTTGATGTCTCGGACGTTGCGATTGCAAAGTGCAAGATACTTGCTGAGGAGCGTGGTGTAAAGCTTGACACTGTTGTCGCGGACTTGACGGATTACGATTTAGGAACAGAGCAGTATGAACTCATCACCAATTTCTTTTTCTATGATGAATTGATTTTGACGAGGGCGATTCGATATCTAAAACCCGGTGGAATCTTCATCTTTGAACAATTTTCGTGTAAACATGCGAGATATGGGCAGTTTGGTCCAAAGAATTCCGCTTATCTTGTGAAGCCCAGTGAACTTCTTCGAATCTTTAAAGCGTTTCGGCTTCTTTATTTCGAGGACACGGTTAGTGAATACAATGAGGGGATACACAAAGGGACCGCGGCAATCCTCCGATTAATCGTTCAGAGTTCGTAACTCATCGTACAGTCCATCTAGGTTGCACAATTGTCTCAGAGATCTTCCGCGAAAGAAATCGATTTTGATGTTTGGACCTACTCTGCTCCGTGATCTTGGCATGGGTATTGTTGTGCTGATAATCAACATACCACTGCATTGGAAGCCCGTTTGGTGAGATTGACGATTCATTGACATTATTTTATACTATAAAGGTTACGAGCAAATTTAGCTCGCGACAGCATGCTCAATAGCATGGAATGTCGTCTGAAGATGAAAAAGAACATTCTTATTCCTCTAATTTGGCTACTCATCTATCCCGTCGCAATTCCGGCGCCGTTACCCAACTATGTCCTGTGTATCGGTGCGGACGGTCACGTCGAATTTGAAGTGGGAGCAGATGGACGATGTACCGACGCGCACGCTTCCCACTCCGAAGGCGCCAAGGCTGTGTTCACTGAACCCGATTCGCAGGTAGACCATTGCGGCTCATTCATCGATTTCCCAATCTTTTTCTCCCTAGACGAACAGACACATCTCGTTCCTTCCAAATACATCCCGCTCAACCAGTAAATCTCTTCAGTCGCGCTAGTAGCAACTCAAACATACGTCTCCATAACTCGAAATTCTCCACCTCTTTTAGGTTCCCCGCCGTTAAACTACCCATCCCCCAGCTCTCTTCGTACCACTCCGCTCCTCATTTAAACACCTTACCCCAGGCTATTTACGTGCCGGTATCATCGCGTCCCGCTTAATCACGAATTGAGCGTTCAGTGCTTTGGATCTGTTTTGGCCCGCACTAGTCTCAGTTTAGGCACCCGCAGTTACCCAGCGAAAAACTACGCACGCTATTGCTCAGGAGAATACGGACAGAAGCCCTTAATCCATTGT
>CAYZGU010000003.1:0-44924 GCA_964478165.1 uncultured bacterium
CAACGGTACACTCCATCCTTAGATTCAAAGTTGACTTACGCTTCAACTACGAGCGAATTTGAATCCAAACTATGTTTATTTAGTCTGAGCACCAATATTTCTAATGAAACAAATTGACCACGACAAGCCGCGGGTAGTATAACATTCGAATCTTTCCTGGTAAAATCAGGAACTGGCGGCGAATGTATTATGAAAGCATTCGGGATTTGACCTAACACGTTGGACATGATATAATTTTATCTTACACTCAGAATTGAGTTAAAGGCATGGAAGAAACTTCATGCGTCAATTTGAGATTACAAAAACATGGAGGTGAACCACACAATGCACGGACGATTTGTCGCCTCGGACAAAGCAGAGCGGGAAGAACTTGACTGGGGAACGATGATCTGGCTGAGCCGACCGCAAACAACGGGAGCAAAAGAACTAGTTGCGATTGAAGTCAGTCTTTTTCCTGGACACGGACATGACTTCCATAAACATCCGGATCAAGAGGAAGTTATATATGTAATTGAAGGAAGCATCGAACAATGGCTCGAGGGAAAAAAACAGGTGCTGAATAAGGGGGATTCGGTGTTCATTCCTGCCGACGTAGTCCACGCCTCCTTCAACATATCATCCTCTTCAGCAAAACTGTTTGTCACTCTGGGGCCGTGCAGTGGCGAGGAAGGGTACAAATTAGTGGATGTCAGCGGCCACGCGCCATGGAATTCTCTTCGCTGATGCTATAATAAAATCGGGAGATTTCTTACATTCGAACACTCTCTAAAATTAGACTTCTTGTATCATTACTTCCTTTCGCCATTACCCAGGTATCGGCAAGTTGTATTTCCCTTACGTTAACTTGTAATCCCAACTCCTCGCGGCGAAACCACAATCAGACTCGCCTCTTCCTGAAGACATACACGGTTTTCCGAACGTTACACTGTGTGTCGCTCCGGTCCGAACCAACGATCTTGGATTAAGTCAGTCTGTACTTGAATCGCACGCACACGTGTAGACATGATAGATCAATGCGCCTTGTTGTCTCCAAATAACGGAAAACCCGAGCTGCCAACATAATTCTACGTCCTTCACCTTCATCTTCGTCCTTCAATTGACTAATTCCAGCGATTCATCATCTTCTCCGAATCTGAATCTTATGTTTTCTACACGTTCACCAAGTTCTCCAATGCGGAAGATTTGTAGTCGTCGTGTCACATGCAAAGACTCACCGTAACATTGATGCTTCGCACCGACACCATCGGCCATGCATTAAAATTTTAATGCACACAGCTTGAAGCACAACCGAAAACCCGGGGAGATTATTAGGAACTAGGTTGAACCTCTCATCACATGACAAGCTGTGGCTCTGTCGAAAGGCGCCGACCTAATGTTAATGCTCTTCTTCAAATGTTCCGCTCTTGCCGCCGGTTTTTTTTACCAATCGAATTTCGGAGATTTGCATCCCGCGATCAACCGCTTTGCACATATCATATACCGTCAAACCGGCAACTGAGACAGCAGTGAGAGCTTCCATCTCTACACCTGTCCGCCCGACAGTTTGCACCTCTGCCTCGATTTCGACGCAGTTTGTCGATTGATTAGTTGATAGGTCAACTTGCACAGAGGTCAGAACAAGCGGATGACAAAGTGGTATCAGGTCTCCGACCCGTTTGGCAGCCATTATGCCAGCAAGGCGCGCTATCTCAAGAACATCCCCCTTCCTAAATCCACCATCCACAATTAACCGAATGGTCTCCGGATGGACAGTAACATGCCCGCGCGCTACCGCGAGTCTACGCGTCTCTAGCTTTGGAGTCACATCAACCATGCGAGCGCGTCCTCGTTCGTCGAAATGTGTAAGATTGGACAATGGAGTTAACACCTCACTGAATAGAACGCTTCTCCTGGAATTTCTCGAAAGCGGTTCGCAGCTTTACTCGTTCTGCTGGTTGGTCTACAAATAGGAGAAAGAGATCGTCATAAAGATTGTGGAAAGTCTGAGCGCATTCTTCTAATTGTAACGACGTAAGGTCGGCTTGAAGCCACTCGACAATCCCTTTCCAACTACTTTCTCGAGCGGCCCGATTTTCCTCAGCATCAACGGGGTCCGAAAGCACCGTACCGAAGGCCCTCAAGGATTTGTGAAATTGGCCGCCTTGCAGATACGCCCACGCGAGTGTATCCAGTATCGTCGCACTCGTTGGATCCTGCCTAACAGCCTCCTGGGCCAATTCAACCGCCTGTTCGGAATTAGATTTCTGTTCAACGTAGAGCCAAGCAAGGTTATTATACCATGTTGCGTGCTCAGGATGGTGGGAAATAGCCTCGCGATAAAGTGTTTCGAGCTTCTCCTCCCAGTCAGCAACCTGTTGGGGATTTAGCGTCTTCCCACGCGCGTAGAAATTCTCTAAATTCTTGTGCAAACCAAGGTGATACCCTCTGTCTTTCCTGATCCGCTCACAAACCTCAATGTAATCTAGAAGGACCGCTCGTTCATCCAAGAGTTCGACGGCTGTCATTTGATAGAGTGCCCAAAGGCGACCATTCCAAATCGGAGAACCAGGTTCTTCAAGCAACACCCGCTCATAAAATTTTCTGAGCTTTTGAACCCAAAAGACATTATTAGAATCATTCCGTAGTGCTTCCCAATACAGCCGCTCAAGAATTGCATAGGAATCGTGCGAGTATTCGCGCATGCTCAGCGCTTTTTCAGTACGTTGAATATACTCTAGAAGATTGTCGCGCGATGGTAAGGGGGGAAGCGCCGTATTCAGCCGCTTTTCGGCGATTTCGGGCGAATCGAAAAAATGCTGTGTTGTCACATATCCGCTGAAGATTGTTAAACCAACCAACGCAACCGCAACAACTCGAACAATGATGCTCTCGCGCTCTTCACGGGCATATATCGCTGGTGGTAAAACCAGACCGGCCGCGCATCCAACAGACAGCCCCCCAAGATGAGCTGCAATATTGATGTTTGGAACTATAAAACCGAGTACTACATCCAATCCAATAAAGGGGAGTAGGCGCATCCCAAACATGCGGTTTCGGTGAAATGGCAGTCGATTCCGATAACGCAATCCCAACGCAACGATAGCGCCCATCAAACCGAAAATTGCGCCTGAAGCCCCCGCTCCAATTGCAACCGGGACAAAAAGCAGACTTGCTAGACTGCCACCGATAGCTGAAACTAGATAGAGAATGACATAGCGAAATCTTCCGTATAGTCCTTCAAGCAAATTACCCAGAATAAACAGGATACCCATATTGAGGAGGAAATGAAAACTCCCAATATGTAAGAAGGTGTTCGAAATTAGTCGCCAGTATTCTCGATTTTCTATAATCAGGGGATAGGAATACGCCCCTATTCGAATAAGGTTTCGAACTTCTTGCGAACCACCGAGGAATTGATCTAACAAAATGAAAATGATGGTATTTACTGCAATCAGTAGAAAAGTGATGATTGGACGCCTGCTTTGATACGCATGAAATGTTTTTTCTTTCTCAAATTCTTGCCCATGTGGATCTTTTTGCCCACTGGCGTTAATCTCACTATTCTCGGCATCTAATTGAACTTCGTGAATTGGCTTCCACTGACCACCCGTAAGAACGTCGGAAAGGAGATAAGTTCCGAAGGGAATCGGTCCAACTCGATACCAGGCAATCAATGTTCGCTCATCAATATCATAGATTTGATTATCTATTCGAATCTTCATAAATGCCTTTGGTCCTGAAAATCTTCACTCAACTTGAGTCAACTTCACACGATGAGAGGTTCATGGAGTCCTAATCTGCAAAACCTTGCACAGAGCCCCAAGTTGATATGAATTGATGACTTCCTCTTTTTGAAGCCAGCCACGCCGCGCAACATTGATTCCAAAACACATCTGTCCAAGTTGGGACGTCGCATGGGCATCAGTGTTAACAGCCAACAAAGCGCCCGCTTCACGTGCCTGTCTCACGATATCGGGTTCTAGATCCAATCGACTGGGAGAGGCATTGATCTCTAGAACAACATCATTTGACACAGCAGCCTGAATCACCGCATCGAGGTTAATTGCATAACCGGGGCGCTGTCCCAGCAATCGGCCTGTTGGATGTCCAAGAATCTTGACAAATGGGTTTTCGATTGCACGAATCACACGTTGAGTCATCTCCACCTCGCCCAGTTCAAATCCAGAATGAACGCTTGCCACTACGATGTCCAGCTGGGCCAAAATCTCGTCGGAAAAGTCGAGAGATCCATCTCTACGAATATCAACCTCGGATCCAGTTAAAACTTGGATTCCATTGATTTCTCGGTTAATCTTGCGGACTTCCTCAATCTGCAAATACAGCCGGTCAGGCGTCAGTCCGTTAGCCACGCGGGATGACTCCGAGTGATCTGTTATGGCAATATATGCGTGCCCGCATAATTTTGCAGCTTCCACCATCTCACGAATTGTGTTCCGTCCGTCACTCCAATTCGAATGAACATGCAAATCCCCACGAAAGTCACTCAGTTCAATCGAGGTCGGCAAGCCTCCAGTTAACGCTGTAGCAATCGAATCTCCAGTTCGTCGTAATTCAGGAATAACATATGGCAATCTAACAGCGTTGTACATCGCTGCTTCATTTGCATCTTTTGACCAATCTGGAAAACACCCATCAAACTTCTCAAGATCCTGCGCCTCTGCAACTTCATTGAAGGCCACGAGGTGATCGGGGGTCGCGGTTGTAACAAACAAGCCTGCGTCGTATGTCGCAGCATCGAACACGAATACGCGCACCGGAAATCCATTGTCGACAGATGTCTCAACGCTTGAAAGCCCAAAACTATTGTCGTCCTTGCTCTTCAACACCTCCACGCCATCTACCTCGGAAAGAACCTCCCAAATCCTTGCTGAACCCACACTCTCACTTGTGAATTCAAGACTTCGGAGTATCTCCTCGTGACGTCGCAACTCACCTGTAAAATCAACTCTCGCAATTTCAGAGCAACTTTTCAACCGCTCACGAATCATTTGAGCAATTGGTAAAATTAGCCAAAGCGGACGCATCTGGCTTTGCGCATCGACAAAATGCAATCCCTCCCTAATCTGCGCGATTGTCTTGGAACCAATTCCTTTCAGCGCCTGAATTCTCTCGCCGTTAATCTCAACCCGGAGATCTTCGAGACTTCTCACACCAAGTTCACCGTAGAACCTCGAAGCAGTTTTCACTCCTACACCTCGAATTGTCAACAAGTCGAGCACACCACGTCCCATTTCTTCGACTAGGACATCGTAGAAATGGAAACTTCCCGTTTCTAGAAATTCTCTGATTTTCTTATCGATAGCTTTGCCAATGCCGGGGATAGACTGGAGCTTGTCCTCCGTAGCCAGTTGCACTACATCTGTTGTCAGCTCATCAATTGCATTGGCAGCCCTTTCGTACACTCTTGCGCGGAAAGGTTCCTCACCTTGAATGAGGAGGAGATGACTGATGTCGCGGAGTATTGTGCTAATCTCGTAGTTTGTCATACAGAATTCCCTTTAGACGAAAGGCGAAAGTAGATTGTGTCACTTAAGTATACCTACGCCAAGAGGATTTCCACAGTCCATGGAACATACGAAATGCTTCAAAACTGAAAGGATTAATCATGTAATGGGGATTCTGAACTGCTCCAATAGTGGTGTAAACAGATTGAATCGCTTTCAGAACAATCAGCTTCAACCAAACTTGCTAAAGGATAATATGTTGGCGGGTTACTTTCTTCACGACATTCTAGGCTAATGGCACCAATTTTTCGAGATGCATACCGGCTTGAGGCTGTGCTACTTGACGCCCCTGTCTGTCGGACATTTTCAACCAGTTTTCAACCAGACTGAGACACCAATCGACCTAGACATCTCAAGTGCGACTCATTGTGATGCTATAAACATACGCTGCTTTGTGATTCTGCTAATTTCGGGACGCAATTCATTGGTCACAAGATGAGTGCAATCATGATAACAATGATAAGTCGACATATAAAGAACCGCAAGCGGTTGACAAACCAAGCGCATCAAATATAGAAAGGACTTCCGCAAATCCGGCACCGCGCAAGATCCGTTCTAAGAGTGTGGAGGGTTGAAGCGTGAGGCAACAGCAAGAGAAAATAGGAGAGCAGAAAACATTAGACTGTCACACTGGGTCAGTTAAGAGTATAAGTCCTAACAAGGATGTCGAATTTAATCACAAAATCCAGATGGATCGGCACACTCAGAGACGCATCGCGCTTCTCATATCCCGTGCAATACCAACCGACGAGACGATCTGCAAGTGCCCCAAGTATCGGTCTTGCTCAATCCGCTCCCGCCAATGCACCGATTTTCACGCACAACCACACGCTCAACACGTTGCCTCACCAACACACGTCCCTAATATGGCTTGATGGCCTTTATTCCGACGCCTCTCCATCACCCAAAGGCTCCGTGTAACCACACGCTTTTTTGTAGCATGCTAGATGCCGACCCTTGGTTTTCGTCGTCTTTTCCAATATGAACGGGGCATCACACTCAGGACAGACCTTAGAAAACGGCTTGTCCCAAACCACAAAATCACAGTCGGGGTAGTTACTACATCCGAAAAATGGTTTCCCACGACGGCTTCGCCGTTCACCGAGATATCCGTCACAAGCCAATTCGGGACAATCGATACCAGTATTTATCGGCTTTGCGTTCTTGCATTTCGGATATCCCGTGCATGCGAGAAATCTTCCACCCGCACGACTCACCTTAATAACCATTGAACTGCCACATTTGTCGCAGACTTGGTCGGTCGCTTCAGGCTCCGCGACTTGACCACCTTCACCTTGTAGAGATTTTATATTGCTGCACTCAGGATAGTTTGAGCACCCGAGAAATCGACCATATCTACCCCACTTTAGGATCATGTTGCTTCCACATTTGTCGCACTTCTCGTCCGATTCCTCTTCCATTGCTTTTCGGGCCTTGTACATCCTATCAGGTGCAGCCTCTAGAGCAAGATGGAACGGTTGATAGAAATCTCTTAAGACCGTCACCCAGTCTGCTTTCCCATCAGCAATAGTATCAAGCTGTTCTTCCATCTTCGCGGTAAATTGAACCTCGAGGATTTTCGGAAACCCCTTGATCAATAGTTGGTTGACGAGTTTACCAATGTCCGTTGGTTTAAAACTCCCAGTCTCCTTGACCACGTACTCTCTATCCTGAATCGTGGAAATGATCGCCGCGTAGGTACTGGGACGACCAATCTCTTTGGCTTCCAGTTCCTTAACAAGTGCCGCTTCGGTATAGCGAGGTGGCGGTTGAGTGAAATGCTGTTTGGAAATCAGGGCGTGGAGATTTACCACCTGTCCCACTTCAACTGAGGGTAGAATGGCCCCTTCTTCATTATCCCCTTGGTTTTGTATAGGCGCGTCGTCTTTGCCCTCCATATAAACAGCCATAAAGCCGTTGAACTTGATGATAGAACCCGTAGCACGAAAAATATATTGGCCAGCTGAAAGGTCTATTGTCGTCACATCTAGAATCGCGGGGTTAATCTGACTCGCCATAAAACGCTTCCAGATGAGATCGTAGAGCCGATACTGATCTAGGCTCAAGCGAGATCGAATAGATTCGGGAGTCCTATCAGCAGAGGTCGGTCGTATTGCCTCGTGTGCGTCTTGAGCTGATGTCTTACCCTTATAATAGATTGGTTTTGGTGGTAAGTAATCCAATCCGTAAGTTTTTCGGATGAATTCACGAGCTTGATCAAGAGCCTCACCGGCGACACGCGTGGAATCAGTACGCATATAGGTAATAAGACCGACAGAACCCTCAGTTCCAACTTCCAGACCTTCATAGAGCTGTTGCGCAATCGACATGGTACGCTTCGCCGTGTATCTAAGTTTACGTGCTGACTCTTGCTGCAGAGTACTAGTAATGAAAGGCGGAACCGGCCTGCGTTTCCGTTCACGTTTGTGAACTTTGTCTACAACAAACGGCTGAATCTTTGCATCATTAACAATTTCATCTGCACGGGTCTCGTCAATGGTAAATCCATATGTGCTAATTGTGCCTTTCTCCGTACCTATCTGGAGCAACTTTGCCTCGAACGGGATTGTGTCTCGCGTTTCAACTCTCGCTGTGATAATCCAATACTCCTCTGGATCAAAGGCTTCAATCTTCGCCTCTCGCTCACAAATCAAACGCGAAGCAACAGATTGCACGCGACCAGCGCTTAATCCGGGTTTCACATTCCTCCACAAAATCGGACTGATTTGGTAGCCAACTAATCGATCCAGAATCCGACGCGTCTGCTGTGCATCGAAAAGTGATTGGTTAATCTCTTCCGGATTATTGACGGCAGCCTGTATCGCATTTTTAGTGATTTCGTTATAGGTAATCCGATAGACAGGTTTATTTGTCTTTCCCAACTCGTGAGCAAGGTGCCAACAGATCGCCTCTCCTTCGCGATCTGGGTCAGCTGCCAGGTAAATCGAATCAACCTTTCTTGCCGCCGATTCTAGTTCTTTTAGAACCTTCCCCTTTCCTCGAATGAGGCTATACTCCGGAACAAATCCGTTATCGACATCCACCCCAAGTTTCTTGGATGGCAAATCGCGAATGTGCCCCATTGATGCTTTCACAACAAAATCTTTCCCAAGAATTTTGTTAATCGTCTTCGCCTTAGCAGGTGATTCAACAACAACCAGTGATTTGGGCATAATCCAATCTCCGAGATGATTCTAGTCCAAAAACAACGAAATTAGAGCACTGAGTAGATTGATGTCAGATCGTGAACACTGAACAATTTCGGAGACTCAGACACAGTGCACTGTAGAAATTGGTTGCGCTTACAACGCACCAAAGTCGAGAAGATCTATTAGAAGAGCTCGCATCTCAGCACGATGCACAATTCGATCTAGCAGCCCGTGTTCTAGCAAGAACTCAGCTGTTTGAAAATCGGCCGGCAACTTCTCTCGTATACTTGCGATGGCCAAAGGTCCAGCAAATCCAATACGTGCTCCCGGTTCAGCGACAATAACCTGTCCGAGCGAACTAAAACTCGCGGTTGCCCCTCCAAATGTTGGATCGGTCAACACGGATATATAAAAGAGTCCCGCCTGGGAGTGTTTGACACAAGCCGCTGCGGTCTTCGCCATCTGCATCAGTGCGAGCGTGCCTTCTTGCATTCGCATTCCGCCACTCACAGAGAGAATTATAAGTGGCAATCCTTTTTCGACTGCACGATCAACACAACGCGTTACTTTTTCACCCATCACCGACCCACAGGTTCCACCAATGAAGCCAACATCCCCAATTGCGATTGCGACTGGGTGCCCACCAATTTCGCCAATTCCAGCGAGCATTTCCGATCTCAGGCCCGTTTTGGCTGCATCTCGCTCCAACTTTTCCACGTAGTTTGGAAATTCTAATGGATTTAATGAATAAAGGCCATCATCATAAGATTCAAATCTACCTTCGTCCACCAGAAGTTTGAGACGTTCAAACGCACTCATGTAATGATGATGATTACATTCCGGACAGACCTTATGGTACATCTCAGTGAACTGCTGTTCGGGAATCTGTGCCTCACAGTCTCGACAGTAAATTAACTCCGGTTTTTCTGCCATCCTCATTCTCCGTAACCATGATAGGACACTAAAACACTGGAGGCTGATCGTCCAGGTCAAAAAATTATGATACCGTTGAGAGTTTGGATTGTCAAGCAAAAATCGGCCGCCGAGCTCTCCAACACCCTTTGACGAGGGTGCATGATGTAGATTGAAGAGCCAAACCGTTGAAAAATCTCGTCCTAACACGTTGCAAACCTCCATTTTGAAAACCGATTTAGTTCAACAAGAAATGAATTGATGACTCAGAAAAGACCGCGAGAAAGACAAGTGTTCGTAATTCAACCGACAACTAACATCTCTCCGAAGTTCGAACCAATCTCAAGATGCCTAGCGGACAAATGGCGTCAAATCAGAATACATTGGTTTTCGGGTTTCACCAACCCAAGGCGTAAAGTTCAAAACGCTTGACAGCCTGCTAACCGAAGGATATAATAGTGGGGTTATGCGCACCTTGTACAGAGTTGTTTCTTCCACAAGAGTGAAACTATAACCAACGGGGTCAACCCAGACTCTTGAGATAAAGAGCAGCAGTTGTTCTGCTGCTCGACTCGGCCGACTGGGAAAATCCAGTCAGGTAATATGCTTCGATAACGACAATGAATATGAAATACTCTAACCAACTTCGATGTCCTACCACGGCCTATGATACAGCAACTCGCAACGGGATGATTGCCATCAGAAAATTCACAGCATACATTTCTTATTGCCTACTAATGGCACTTGGCCCTCTGTTACTGCCATTGCTATCATCAGTTTCATTCGCAGAGGACGATGCTTTTGTATACACAATCAACATACGAGACGAGATTGGCAGTGGAATACGGGTATATATAAGCAACGGCATGGAGAAGGCTAAAGAGGCAAACGCGGATGCAATTATTTTTGATGTCGATACCCCCGGTGGCCGGGTGGATTCAGCAGTCGAAATCATACGCGAAATCCAAGGCACGGAAGTTCCCACTATTGCCTATGTAAATAGACAAGCGATCTCTGCTGGTGCGATGATCTCGATAGCCTGCGATCAAATTGTGATGGCATCCGGTGGGACCATTGGTGACTCTGCTCCAGTCTCGCTTCAAGGTGAGGAGGCCGGAGAGAAAGCAGTTTCATACATTCGAGGGACGATCGAAGCAACTGCGGAACGCCAAGGTCGCAATCCCCATATCGCTGTCGCCATGGTTGATAAAAAACGGGTGCTGGTCCGGTTCGTGGACGGTGAAATTATCGCCCTCAGACCTGATGCATATGAAAGTCGGAAGGAAGTTGGAGAGGAAATGGAAATCATAGCCGACGAGAATGAGTTGTTGACTCTGACTACCGGCCAAGCATTCGAATATGATTTTATCAACGGCCGTGCGGACAGTATTGATGAGTTGTTGGCAATGTATCAAATCGTTGAGATAGATGGAACGCGCACGGCATTGACCAAAGAAGCCATAGTACAGAAGCAAGCAGAACTCGGCAATCACAGGGTAATAGTTGTTAAATCGCTTGAAGGTGCATCAACCGGAGAAGCCTTAATTACACTCGCAGATCGAATTGTCATTTTTATCACAAGGCCTATGATCAGTTCCCTTCTGCTGTCCCTGGGAATGCTTGGTTTGTTTATCGAGATTCGCACACCCGGTTTCGGTGTGCCAGGCATGATAGGATTGCTTTGTGTCGGACTGTTCTTCGGAGGACACATGTTGAGCCAAATTGCAGCAGAGTGGGCGGCATTGGCCTTTGTTCTAGGGATTGGCTTGATTGTAGTAGAAATTTTTGTCATACCTGGATTTGGTGTTGCGGGAATCGCTGGGCTTGTCCTCATGTTAGGAAGCGTTTTTTATGTACTCAAAAGTGCGTATGAGCTAGAAATGGCAGTCCTCTCGCTTTCGCTCACGATCCTTTCTACTCTTGCACTAGCCGTTGTGGCGCTTTACACATTACCAAAAACGCGCGCATGGAAACACTTCATTTTAGCGACTGAAATGGGAGCGGAACTCGGATATCATTCTGCGGGAGATGACGATTTTCAGGGTTATGTTGGAAAAACCGGCCGGGCACATACGCCTCTGCGCCCCGCGGGTACGATTCTTATTGGCAACAAACGCCTTGATGTGCTCACGTCAGGTGATTTTATCAGTTCAGAAAGTCTTGTCACTGTTGTGGCAGTTGAAGGGTCGAAAATCTTTGTCGAGGCCGTTGACGAGGTCACGACATGAGCCCTCCTACGATTGACATTCAATTTATCCATAACTACGGGGTATTCAGTTCGCAAACAAACACTACACAAAAAGTTGAGCAGAGCATGGGAAAATAACGGCTTCCTTCGCGGTCTAGATATTCCGCTGTTGCTCATCACATAATTATTTGGTGCGAACGATGCCTGTGGCCCACTCTGTTGGCCTTCATGGAACCCTTGTTGCCATCATAGCGCACGTTCGCAGTCTGGAACTGCGATTCGCGCCACAAACAGAATGGGGCGTCCGATCGCTCAGTTCTTTCGGCCTCTTTGGCTCGATCGGAACATAGCGAAATTGCTTATCAATAGACAACAGCCGTAGTTCGTCGCCCTAGGCAAATACATTAAATACTGAGAAAGAGCATGAAGTGATTCTGATAGAAGACAGTCGAGTGTAGCATTTAGCCAATCAACAACCTGCTAATGAGGGAGATTCACGATGGAAGGAATAACAGGAGTCACGGCAATTGTTGCGATAATGATTCTGATTTTCTTGTTGGCTTTCTTTTGGTTTGTACCTGTTGGATTGTGGATTGCCGCGCAAGCGGCAGGAGTTCGCATCCGCATTGTCGCTGACTTGGTTGGGATGCGTCTCCGGCGCGTAAACCCAAACGTTATTGTCAACGCGGAAATTAGCGCAACCAAAGCGGGGTTATCGGTTAAAACCACCGAACTAGAGGCTCACTATCTCGCGGGCGGAAATGTACTAAGAGTCGTGAACGCCTTAATTGCTGCGGATAAAGCGAATATTGAACTGAATTTTCAACGCGCAGCAGCAATCGATCTAGCAGGACGTGATGTGTTTGAAGCTGTGCAAGTGAGTGTCAATCCACGAGTCATTACGACACCTCGAATTAGCACTGTTGCACTTGATGGAGTGGAACTAATTGCAGTCGTACGCATAACCGTCAGGACGAACATCAACAGACTTGTGGGCGGTGCAGGTGAGGAGACGATTATTGCACGCGTCGGGGAAGGGATTATAAGCGCAATTGGCGCTGCAGAGACCTACGAAGATGTGCTCGAAAATCCCGATGTTATTTCTAAGACTGTACTAGACCGAGGGTTGGACGCAGGTACCGCCTATGAGATTCTATCGATCGACATTGCAGATGTCAACGTAGGAAAGAACATCGGCGCTGAACTCCAAGCTGAACAGGCTGAAGCCGATCTGGTGGTTGCCCAGGCCAAAGCAGAAGAGAGGCGTGCTATGGCAGTTGCCCGAAAGCAAGAAATGACGGCAAACGTCCAGAAGATGCGGGCCACTGTTGTTGAAGCCGAAGCTTCGGTTCCTCGCGCCGTAGCAGGCGCCTTTCGAGAAGGAAATCTAACGCTACCATCGTAAAAGGAGTCCTCCAAATGCCGTCAATTATTCCGATTGTAGTTATTTTAGTAGTTGTTTCTTTCATTTTCTTGACCTCCTTCGTTCCCATAGGTTTGTGGATTACTGCAATAGCAGCAAATGTGCGCGTGCGAATTTTTGGGGATCTTGTCGCGATGCGTTTGCGTCGTGTTCCCCCCAAATCCATTATCGAACCGCAAATTAACGCAACGAAGGCAGGGCTCACACTCTCACTGGATGAGCTCGAAGCACATTATCTCGCTGGCGGACAAGTCGGTAGTGTGGTTGCAGCACTGATTGCAGCAGATAAAGCGAACATAGCACTAGACTTTGCACAGGCTGCTGCGATTGACCTTGCAGGGAGAGACGTCTTGCAAGCTGTACAGGTATGTGTCACGCCAGAAATTATAGACATTCCCTCGAAATCCGGAGAGCAGGCTGGCATTACCGCCGTTGCAAGGGACGGCATCCAACTGATTGTGAAAGCGCGAGTGACTGTGAGGGCTGACATTGATCGGCTTGTCGGCGGTGCCACAGAAGACACAATTAGAGCCAGAGTTGGCGAAGGCATTATCACGACGATTGGATCTGCAACCAGTCACAAGGAAGTTTTGGAAAGTCCGATACGCATCACAGAAACCGTGCTCGAAAAAGGCCTGGCAGCAGGTACTGCCTTCGAAATCCTCTCGATTGATATTGCTGACATCAATGTAGGCGAAAACGTTGGTGCCAAGTTGCAGACAGATCAAGCACAGGCAGAACTAAAAATCGCCCAAGCAAAAGCCGAAGAACGGCGTGCTCGCGCGCAAGCAGAAGAGGAAGAAAACAAAGCTCTTGTCGAAGAAATGACCGTCACGCTTGTGGAGGCAGAAGCAGAAGTTCCTCGCGCCATTGCTGATTCTTTTGATTCGAACAGAATGGGTGTCTTGGACTACTACAACCTCCGAAACGTGATCTCCGATACCGAAATGCGCCAAGCAATCGCTTCTCCAAAAAGCAATGACCGAGACACAACTAGGTCGTCTCACTCATTAGGACTTTCGTAGTCAGTAAGTTCACGAACTAACGAATGACGATTTGATTTCGACACACAACACAACTGTTTGAAATTCCTACAGTGTACAGGATTACACTAAATGATGAGGAGCATAGACCATGGAAGACCTTCTTCAACTAATTCCATTACTTTTAATCGCACTCTTCACATTGCTTCGCTCATCCCGCAGGAAGGCACAGCAACAAGCAAAGACAGAAATCGCTTTTGAGGACGAACAATCAGCAACACTATCTCCTTGGGAAGATTTTCCAACGACACAAGCCACATCAGACGAGTCCCTTCCCGATTTTTTGACAACAGAAGCGGGTTCTGAGGCACAAGATTCGGTTCCACACCCAGTCCTACTGAAAGACCACAAACAACCGGATTCTGACTCCGATTCTTCTGAGACTGAACGGAAGAAGATTTCCATTTCAGATCGAGAAAAGGATGGAACTCCACCCACAACAACAGGTTTGGACACGATTGCGGGAGTTCCTATTACACCGCAGGGATTCCGTCAAGGAATAATACTCTCCGAAATTCTAGGAAGGCCGAAATCCCTTCGGAGACAGCATTCTGAACCCGGAAACTAAGGAACATGAGTACTAAATCATTATCGTCCTTTCCCCCAAGCCATATCAATTCAAAAACCCTCATAAATAGCTTGGGATTTTCAGCAAATCGCCTTGTAATGTTAAACTATTCAAATGGCATTTGTAATTCCTAACGACACTATCCCTCCGTTCCTTCTGCTAGTTTTAGTACCATCATAATCGATAAAAGCGATGGCTAATGTTCTTGATGAAGCTGGAAGAGAACTTATTGAGTTATTCAATCTCTATCCGTACTTGACCGACCATCCACAGGCGAACACGCAACGGACATGTTTCAACCATTTCAAGAGGGTAATCGCATCATTTCCCAAGGGTTGTGGGACAACTCTCAACCCGCCATTGTCTGAGCTCCGCCTTCTGACATCATTTAACGCAAGTGTTATACAGAGCTTGGAAATACTCTGATTTGCGCCCCTTTGCTCTCCCAAAACCGGGTTGTGGAAGAGCACGTTAGTCTCAAGAGTAATTATTACTGAAGAGGACTGCAAAGCGACAAAGCCCCGGTCCCGGCTCTAACTGAATGGTTTAGTAATATCACTAATTCCAGCTCTGCCGCCAGATTGGGGCGCACAAATTTGAATCGACCGGAAGTGAAATATTTATGAAAGCTGGATAGTATGGAAATTTGAGACAAGACTATACAAAAAACAAAAACATATGAGTATCAAGTTTCACGTTCAATCCCATACTGGTACACTTTGGGATGTGGGTGGCTGCGCTCGATGCCAAACTAGCTCGCGCGTCAAGCCTATCCTCGATATTTACTAATTTCTTCCGCACCTGAACAGTCGTTATTGAAATGAACTTACCAACGACTATTGCGCCCAGACGGTGATTACCGCCCTCAGAACAGATCTTCTGAAGTCGTTGGATTATCAGGCAATTGATCTAGAGAATATTTAAGATCGGAGAGGTTTTTTGGCGGAAGATTTTTAGCGGAAGATTTGGATGCGTCGAAGAGTGCGAGGACATATTCCTAATCCCTTTCAGCGTGTTCAGTCATACGCAAGGGACCGATTTTCATAAAGCTCGAGCTGATAGGCAAGCTTTTCCGCGTCAACCAACGTCAATGCGATCTGATAGCCTGTCCAACATTCGGTGCTCTGACTGATTAGATGATAGGTGACAAGGACAAAGAGTGCCGTCGGAAACAGTGGCATCCCTGCAATAGACAATAACAAATGCTGTTGCGATTTCATTAATCGCGAAAAGTGACATGTCAACCATGGTACCATGCATTCGTCGACAATCACGTTCCTATATCAGATTGGTGGCCTTCAATGTGCGACGTAGCTGTTCTAAGTTCATAGGCTCCATTGGCACAAGAGGGAGACGCAATTTTCCATTTAGTTTTTGCATCAACATAAGCGCCGTTTTCACCGGAACCGGGTTTGTCTCAATAAAGAGATCGACAGCCAACGGCATTGTCTCATAGTGCAGCTTGCGTGCGCTTTCAATCTTACCTGCTTTAAAGGCACCGCACAACTCTGCGATTGAATCGGGCGCAATGTTCGCCACGACAGAGATGACACCCTTTCCTCCGACGGATAGAATTGGTAGGGTATTAACGTCATCACCCGAAAACACAACAAACTCAGCAGGACACATTGACACCAGCTCACTGGTCCGTTTCAAATCTCCAGTAGCCTCTTTAAGTCCGACGATATTTTGGTGGTCTGCTAACTTGGCAACTGTTGTTGAGAGTATGTCCGTACCGCACCGGCCAGGAACATTGTAGATCATAATTGGGATTTCGACACTATCAGCAATTCTCATATAGTGCGCATACAAACCAGCCTGCGTGGGCTTATTGTAATACGGTGTAACGATGAGTACGCCATTCGCACCCGCGTCCTTCGCATGCCTCGTGGCGCGCAATGTACGTTGCGTTGAGTTCGAACCGGTTCCTACGATTACCGGAACTCGGCCGTTGACCACCTGAACCGTCAAATCCACTACGCGGTCATGTTCCTCATCCAAGAGTGACGGAGACTCACCGGTCGTGCCACACGGAACGATTCCATCAGTACCACCATCAATCTGGAACTCCAGCAGTTCTCTGAGTTTGTTTTCGTCGAGCGATTCGTCCTCCTTAAACGGTGTGACGAGCGCAACAAAAGATCCCTCAAACATTATCGAACCTCCTTCAAGCAGGGGGAAAACCGTGGTCAGGGGAGCTATTGAACGGTAACAGAAGACACCATCGGAGCAAATTTGAGAATCTCCCTGTGCCAATACAGTTCTGTTGAACATCAGATTCTACCAGTCCCGAAGACCGTTCAACCTCGGCCCTCAGGCCATTATAGAATGGGGAAGTATGGCTGTCAAGTGAATTCTATTCTAATTCACACCAGGCTACTTGACACCAGATGTACCGCACGGTCAATAAAAACTGGAGCCCAATTACCACAGAAATATTGTTGACAAAAATGCCATTAACCTGTATACTAAGATGAGTTGATAGCCCAAGTTGTCCCTTAAGACGGAGCGATTTTGGACCTTGCAAAAAATTTTGCTGCTCAGGAGAAAAGATCTTATGACTGAATTCAAAAACATTACAGCATCTGTTGCGTTCGCGCTCGCGTTTGCGTGGATATCAGGGTGTGGTGGTTGTAATCCCGAGCCCATGCCTTCAGATTTAAGCCCCACAGAAGGCCCTGAAACCGGCGGAACCACGGTGCGCATTACTGGTGAAAAATTTGACATGAAAAATGGCGTGACTGTTACTTTTGGCGGCAAAAACGCCCAAAGTGTGACAGTTCCAAGCAAAACTGAGATTACAGCAGTAACACCCCCTGGCACTGCGGGCGAGTCCGTTGGGGTCGTCGTGATTAACAACAAGAAGCCTGAGAAACCATCAACACTTTCACGGAAATTCACTTTTACCGACGCAACTGCCCCGACAGCAACTGCGACAGATCCTTCAGATGACACCGTCATATCTGAGTATAAAGATTCTCTCAATGTAAGAAACACAGTGTCAGTTACTTTCAATGAAGACGTTGATAGCCAGAGTGGAACTGTGTCAGTCGAAGTTGAATCTACACCAGACTCAATCGGCACACAATCTGGTACGGTGACCGGCAGTGTTAGAGGAACGGGAAACACAGTCACTTTCACGTCAGATGTTCCTATGCGTGCTGGACGCAAGTATACAATAACCGTGTCAGGATTCAAAGACACTGCGGGCAACAAACAGACAAATAGCCACACGTCTAGCTTCTCGGTTTCTTATCCGGAGAAGGTACGCCAGTATCGCGTTCGAAAAGGCGACACGCTTCCTTCGATTGCAGCACGCCCTGAGGTATATGACGATGCCAAACTATGGCCAAGATTAGTCGAATCTAATCAGGATGACTATAACTTCAATCCACATCGCATCATGGAGGGACAATGGTTGTCCGTTCCTGACCGCGGGGAAGCGTGGGGAGATGAGTAGGTTTTGATATAGATGACACAATGGTCGTTTATTTCATACTAGCAAGTGGAAACTCAGCATCAGGTCAGGGTATTACAAAACCCAGTCAAAAAGTATCCCCGATACCGCGGGAGCATAAGAAAAAAGCCGTGTAGATACTATTACACGGCTTTTTTAGTACTAGATTATTTCTATAGACTCTACTGAAAGGCGGACTGAGATGCCATGAGAGAATCTAAGGTTACCATCATCAGTTCGCTTGGCATCGCACAAACCCATCCAGAGCAGCAAAATTTATCAGTAATTCCAACGTTCGGATTTACCCCACAAACAGCCAGGAATTTTTCAGCGCCACACTCAAAAAAAACACTGCGAATTACCACCCGCCTATTTCCATCATCCAGGCAGACTCAAGCCATGCCCCTAACCCAAATATTTTCCGCGTTTATCCAGTGCACCTCCGGGTCGGAATTCAGTATTTGTCGGCTCTGCGAGAAATTCATCCCCGAAAAGCACTTGATGGCAAGCAAGATGCCGAGGCTGAGTGCAGAGTGCAGAGTGCAGAGTGCCCAAGCCTAAGGTGACGTTTTTGATATGTCACATTGTTTCCGTTTAATCCAGATTTTGGTAGCTGGCACGAACAACAGTTCTTAATCCGCCGCGGATATTGAAATTTCCTACTACATCAGTCTTTCGTGGACAGCAGGCTGCAACAAAATCGTCTAGAACCTTGTTGACAATATGTTCATGAAAAACGCCAACATCGCGGAAGAACAAAAAATACTCCTTCAGCGACTTGAGTTCAACACACTGCAAATCCGGAACATACGTAATCCCAATCGTTCCAAAATCTGGCAGTCCGGTTTTTGGACACACCGCTGTAAACTCCAGATTCGTAATCTCAATAGTGTAACTCCTATCCGCATACTCGTTCTTCCACGTATCAATCTTTGGTGTTTTGAGTTGTCGGAAGCGCTCCTGTAATCCATCATAGCGTCGAGAGATGCTCATTTTGAAAATAGCCTTTCTGTAGCGTACCTGGATGATAACATTGGATATTGAACTTCGTCAAGTAGTAGTATACACGGCACAGAGATCTCACAAGATGAAACCAAGTGATTGGGCTGCGTAAAAAAAAGAAAGCCACAAACGTATTACTGACACCACGTATAGACATTTGCATCGAGCCAACGGGCATTACACACTATAGGACGGATTGTAATGGCACTCAAGTGTCGGTCCACGAATCAGCCACATCTATTCATTCAGGCCCCGCTGAATCTGCAGATGACGAGAGAGATATCACATCACTAACCAGTGCGTTGTTCGACACCCCGTCCTTCGCCGGCACCTCTTCCACTCAGCACAGTACGTGCCTGTCTTTCACTGGCTAGACCAGCCTGTTCGACACGGCTTAAATAGAGCTCATCTAGGAACTAAAGCTCGGATTCAATCAAGTGAGCAGTAACATAGCCAAATGGAGGATCACTGGTAACTTCTTTGCCTCCAGAAGAATGAGCTAGACATAGTCCCAAAGGTTAACACGCTTTCCGCCGATGTAAAACAAACCACGTCTAATCCATTAGCCGAGATCTCCTGACCTCAACATATGGGACAACGAACAACCCCTGTTTCGACTAGCCGTGAACCGCTAATCACATTCCAAACCAACAATCATAGAACGCACGGGAACGAACAAGGAACATGCCTCCCCTATGGGTAATCACAGATAAGATCCTACTGACACATTAATGGAAACCAGGAATCCGGGCTGGCAAAACATATAGCTATCCAAATTCTGATTCCAACTGCCAGTCCTCCAAGACCCGTATCACATCATGACGAACAAATCCAACACCAGTGTGCCACATTCAGATCGCCAGACAGAGTGTTTCTTCCCTCAACACATCCGATTAGATGCAAAATAGCGCTCTCCCAACAGGGAGAATGTGTACAGATTTAAGAGAAACTTACAACCCATTCCACTGCTATTTAACCAAGTCATGATTCTTCAATGGATAACGGACAACACAGCAGCTCAAACACGAAGGCTTCAGAACTATGTACAGGCTGGCGCAAACGCCCGGGGTTTGCGCCAGCATAAAGAGATATGATTAAGTTCAACAAATGCTTCCTCTATTTCTACATTCAGCATTATACCTAGAACCTCCGCCGCTAGAATTGTTTACACTTCAAAGCTGAACCACGCTGCGGCAGTTCAGCTTTGAATCAATTTTTCATTGACGAAGATCCCGAGAACGTGGTAACATGGACTCGTTTGCAGTGAATAGTGTAAAATCCCTTGGCACCACTCACGAGAAAATAGCAAGTCAATGTCACACAACCGTATCAAGAGTCCTGTCCCGAGAGCGGCATATACACGTGTTTAAATCAATGGCGGATGCCGAGAATGTTGTTGGTGGTATGATAAACTTGGAACAGGAACGTACTATTGACTCTTTTACGAGTAATTACAAACTGGATGGTAGGCCACTGGCTCTGGATTATCACTCTTTCCGTTTTTATGGTGATTTTTAGTGTCGTGGGATTTTCGGCATTCATCATTTCGTTACCACCGAATTACTTCGAACAAGAACAATATAGAACTCGGATAAAGAACCCATTCCTTGGCCTGGGAGTGCGAATTCTAAAGAACGCGATCGGTGTGATCGTCTTAGTTTTTGGTCTTGTCATGCTGATTGCACCCGGCCAGGGTGTCCTTACCGTCCTCGCAGGTGTTATCCTTTGTGATTTCCCTGGGAAGCGAAGACTAGAACGCAAACTTATTAGACTACCACGCGTGTTAAGCACAATAAACAGGATTCGCCGGTTTTACAAACGCCCTCCACTCATATTATAAAATAGTCGGGAATTCTTCGATTTCGCTACGATATCACAACTGTGTACAATCGTCGCGAGATCGTCCATTCCATCAGACGGAGACTGAACCAACACAAACTTCGTCATTTCTCTGTCGAAAATGCCACGAATCGAAGACTTGACGAGTCTACTCAAGAAACTTAGCCAACAATTAGGTGAATATTGAGGAGAACTTGACAAGGCACGCGCATAAATGTAGATATTCTTAAAAAAGTGGACACAGAGAGCAAAGAACCTCTAACTATAACAAATACTTCGGCGATATCATCTGCGCCTCGTAATCCATCTTCAATCTTTCTGCACAGTTCGCATAACATATTCCTGAAGTCAGGAAATCAACAAATGCTTTATGTCTTTGTTTCCTGCAAGGATGCTGTTCAATCAGAATAGGGTCCAGTCCAGAACCCGCGAAATCCGAAAGGACTGAGAAAACATGTGTGGTATTATTGGATATATCGGTAAAAGACAGGCTGTGGAAATCTTGGTAGCAGGCCTTCAACGATTGGAGTACCGAGGTTATGATTCTACAGGCCTCGGTATCCTCAGCACTGGGGGAGTTTTTATTCAGAAATCACAGGGAAAACTCCAACAGCTAGTCGACCGACTCCAAATGGACAAGTGCATAGGGCATGTTGGAATCGGACACACCCGGTGGGCGACACATGGCAATCCGAATGAAACCAACGCCCATCCGCATTTTGATACTGAGAAAGAAATCGCCGTTGTACACAATGGCATTATCGAAAATTTTCGTCACCTCAAGACATCGCTTGAATCAGCCCAGCATCAATTTCGTTCAGAAACCGATACGGAGGTTTTACCACATCTAATAAAGAGCTTTTACGATGGAGATCTTCACCTCGCTGTAAATAAGGCCTTATGGCAAATTGAAGGAACTTACGGTATCGTAGTTATTTCAAAAAATGAGCCAAATCGCATGGTTGCTGCACGGAAAGGCAGCCCACTGGTCATCGGAATCGGTAAAGGCGAGTGTTTCGTTGCGAGCGACGTACCAGCGATCTTGGAATACACAGACGAAGTGATTTTCGTCGAGGATGGAGAAATTGTCGATATCCAGACGGATAGTATTCGTATCTCAACCCTGCGCGGCGATCCAGTCCAACGTTCTGCGACAAAAATCACCTGGAACATTTCGGAGATCGAGAAAGAGGAATATCCACACTTCATGATAAAGGAAATTATGGAGCAACCAGATACGCTACGGAGAACAATCGATGAGCGTATCCATGACGGCCTGGTTGTTTTCCCCGAACTCGAACCACTTCGAAAAACATTGAGCGATCCAGGTAAGATAGATAGGATTGTGTTCCTAGGCTGCGGAACCGCCTACCATGCAGGACTCGTCGGAAAATACGTGGTCGAGAACTTCGCTCGTATTCCTGTGACAGTCGACATGTCAAGTGAATTTCGATACAGTGCGCCGATAATAACTTCGCAAACTCTAGTTGTCGCGATTTCTCAATCCGGCGAAACCACTGCCACGCTTGCAGCCGTTCGTTATGCTAAAGAACATGGAGCAACCACAATCGCCATAGCAAATGTTATGGGTAGTTCCATTACGCGTGAAGTAGATTCTACAATCTACATGTCCGCCGGTCCTGAGATTGCCGTGGCTGCTTCAAAAACATATACAGCACAGTTATCTATCCTTTCGCTTTTTGCACTGTATATGGCAATAGGACGAAAGCGGGCGACACTCGGGAAGATCAAAACACTCCTCCACGATTTAGAGGATTTGCCGGCACGGGTTGAGAAAGTTTTAACCCAATCAATCTTTATTGAAAACATCGCAAAGCGTTATACAAATTTTAACCAATTCCTTTATCTAGGCCGTCAAATCAATTACCCGGCTGCTCTGGAGGGGGCGCTGAAGTTGAAGGAAGTCTCCTATATCCAGGCTGAAGCGCATCCGGCTGGGGAAATCAAGCATGGCCCAATGGCGCTGATAGACAGTAACATGCCCGTCGTCTGTATTGCCACTGAATCAAATGTTTATGAGAAAATGCTCTCCAATATTCAGGAAGTTCGCGCACGAAAGGGGAAAATAATCGCAATAGTAACAGAAGGTGATTCGGAGATTGAAAAACTGGTTGAAGATGCCATTTATATACCACGAATTGGCGAATTTGCCAGCCCGATTGCGGTAGCAGCAGCTCTCCAACTCTTCGCCTATTATGTTGCTATTCACCGGGGACTAGACGTTGATCAGCCGCGGAATCTCGCCAAAAGTGTCACCGTCGAATAATTTCAAAGAGTGATTATTTTTCTGACAATGGCTCGCAATATCCGTGGTTTTTGGCACCTTTTTAAGAGTGTTTAGAACTGTATATTTATTGTTCTCTTAATTTATAATCGTTGCACTTTATCGTCCTTTTAGAATTAACGAGCTTCAAACTAAGATCTTAGAAGAAGAAATGAGTATAACAAGGCCAATGTCTATACAAGTGATGCGTCCGATTACCGAAACATCAAGTTTTTGATTACGATTGTTATAATTAGTAAGCATATTGAAATTGTTGGGGAAACCTTGGGCGAGCATATTCAGAGTACGTTCGTTACGAGAGGTATTGCTGGTGGACCAGGTATTCCTGCTGAACAATGTTGCACACACTATTGCAACCCTAGTGTTTGAAGGCCAGTCTGCAATGGATTTAGAATCATCTAGGGCAGACACTGCGCTCGGTAATATACCAAAGTCTACTAATACGGGACCCGTTGGGTTAATCGGTGAGGTAATATCGTAACTCAATTAACAAAAATCAAGAGCCATGAAATTCGATCTCTCTTTGAAACCACTCCGTAACAGCCAGTGAGTTAGCTAGCATTCTAGTTATATTAGTTCCTATTATGACACAACATTTTTATCTGCGCGGAATGAACATGTTGTACCATCTATCAATTACTCTAGATGCATCGTTTTGTAACAAAAATGATAGTTTAGAGTTCTTTTCGATCATGCCACTAGATAACGTTATGTCGATGGACTATGGGCATGCTCATAAAAATGCCGTGTATAAGCGATAAATCTCAAATCAAGTACACGCAGAACTTGATTTTTTTTAGAGAACTTGTCGACATAAATAAATCGTTCAAGCTGGTAAGAAAGAATACATACTGTGATGGTCGCTCACAGACATAGTTGTGCAATTCTTAGTATGTAGACCGGTTAATTGAAAGGTTTTTATGCTATCCGTTGTTACTGCTTAAAATTTCACACCATTCAACGAAAATCGTTCCTGTTCATCATCGCACCGAATTGAACCAAAATTGTTTCAAGGATGGACAGTTCAACATCACGGTCAAGTCCTTAAGACAATTTTTATTTCTCTTCTATCTGACTTCTAGAAATATTCTTTTCAAGTGCAGTCCACAGGAATAAAATTGGACACTTCGGATTTTCTCGATTCAATGATAATCTATATTACATTGTCCAAATCTTATAATCTTACCGCAAGAGATGAGATACGAACGGGAACATGTTTTCGAAGTGTGGTTCTCATTGTAACGTCCATCACGGTCCGAAGAGAGGGATGTCAGTGGATTCCGAATTGGATATAGCATTTCCTAATGCACTCTTTGAAATCACACGGTTTGAACATCGTGAACTGTTTGAGGAAAATGTTTGCGCATGGCAAGCGCTCCTGAGGCTAGAAAAATACATCGAGACAAAACTGGAACAATCGGCGTCCTCACCTACCGCCAACATCATGAAAGGCGCGGTTGTTGGCCAGAATGTGATCTTAGGAAAAAATGTGATTATTGAGCCACACGCCTACGTGAAAGGACCAGCCATAATCGGTGATGAAACCGAGGTTCGACACGGCGCATATGTCCGTGACAACGTCGTCATTGGTAGAGGTTGTATCATTGGAAATGCAACCGAAGTCAAACATGCTATCCTGATGGATGGCACCTATGCGAGCCATTGGAACTATATAGGTGATTCAATACTCGGCTGCAATGTGAATTTAGGGGCAGGAACAAAGCTCTCGAACAAAAAGCTCATGGACGCTGATATTTCTATTCGGGATCTTTCTGGCAAGCCATATCCAACTGGACTAAGCAGGCTAGGTGCGATAGTTGGAGACGGCACACAGATAGGTTGTAACGCTGTCCTTAATCCTGGTACTCTTCTTGGCAAACGATGCGTAGTCTATCCACTCGTTTCTGCACGCGGAACACACGCCCAAGATCAAGTCATAAAGAAATAGCTCCCTGTGATTGCTCCGGCAAGGTCGTCAGTCTTTCGTCGCAAGAATCTTCCCCAATAGGACATTTCCTCGCACATCACCGCAATTCGTAGATTGACAACCATGAGGAAGTTTACAAGATTTAACATTCACGTGACGGACGCGACCCCACGATCTTGACAGCCATTCGGGAAACACTTTGCTGGCAAAAATATAGAAGAACATTAATAACACACAAGACCACCCACATGGTCTAGAGAAGCCACGTAATGTCTCGAGACGCCCGGTGAAGCAGGCTAACTCCCCGGGGTTGATATAGCTTTGTACAGATTAATTGTCGGTGCGAATCACGATTCGATTATGCGCCTGTGTATACTCAGAAAGCTGCCGTTGCCCTTTCAGCACGGAAACGACGGACGCTTCTTGCTGATCGTACTGATGACAGGAAGATTAATTAATTGGCAATGGTCAACTTATCTCGCTACAGCGAAATTGTGTAGTCACGTACGCAGACAGTAGTCTCTGCAAACATCGCACGTGTTAAAGTGCAGAATCCCGAACATCCGTGTATGAGAGCACAACGTTTATGAAATCCGTAGGAGTTATTCCTGCACGATATGCATCGAGTCGATTTGAAGGCAAAGCGTTAGCGGACATCCTTGGCAAACCAATGATTCAGCACGTGTACGAACGGGCTTCACGTGCAGAAGCACTGGATGAAGTGGTGGTAGCCACTGATGACCAACGCATTTTTGATACCGTTATCCGATTCGGTGGTCAAGCGATAATGACACCGGAGCTCCCGACCGGAACAGCGAGGGTTGCTTATGTTGCGAAGCGGATTGATTGCGACATCGTGGCCAACATCCAAGGCGATGAACCGTTACTCGAACCTTTGATGCTCAATCAGATGATTCAACCATTTCATGAAAATTCAGAAATCCAAGTCAGCACACTCAAACAACGTGTCGAAAACGAAGAAGATTATTACGATGCAAACACGGTAAAGGTTGTCACGAATCTTGACGGATTCGCACTGTACTTTTCCAGGGCATCGATACCTGGCAACCTGTCTAATACCTGGAAAAAGGCCAATCCAATCTTTCGACATGTTGGGCTTTACGCTTATCGAAAAACATCTTTACTTGCTTTCACAAAATGGGATCGTGGACCGTATGAATGCTCGGAAGGCCTCGAACAATTGCGCTTCATGGAACACGGCTTAAGCATCCATGTCGTCGAGACCGAACATCGATTGGTTGGTGTGGATGTGCCGGCGGATTTAGAGCGTGTCCTGGCAATCTTGGAAACAGGTATTTAATGTCCGATTGGTTTGAGACGAGACCAGATTCATGTTGAAAACATTGGTCGCCCGAAACCAGAAATTTCCTTCACAACTTTGAGAACTACTTTTTAGAAACGGGAATCGGAATACACTCGCAGCTCTATCAGAAAGCCAATGAACGGCACCTGCGAATTTTCTCTTGCACTTTCTCAATTAATCGTGTAGAATGTAGCCGTGGGACCATGGTGGGGGATTAGCTCAGTTGGGAGAGCGCTTGCATGGCATGCAAGAGGTCACCAGTTCGAGCCTGGTATCCTCCACCATTTTTGTATCTGCCGTCTCGACTGCGCTTTACAAAATCAGAGCCAACTGATAATGTTCTTACACCGTTCTTCTTTCGACTCTCGTGCTTTGTACCCCGTGTCCACGCCCATCCAATTCGACCTGGCAAACCGTTCTGGAACACACCCAGAACGCTGAAGTAAAGTTGGGTACAAGACCGTAGCGTCTTCATGTCGGATTCTTCAGTCGAATATAATGCTGAGGTCGCTCCAAACCCTTGTGATTAGTATCTAAAGTGTTCCCCGGATATGCCGAACTCTAGACAACCAGTCCAGGCGTTCTTAAATCGCTCCGTACTTTAATCCAAATCAGCAAGCGGAGTAGCTTCCTCCCCAATCTCCACATGTCCCCTTTCCCCACGCAAGCCCGTTTTCAACATCGAGGGGATTTGAGGGAAGCATCAGCATTTTCTGTCACTACAATCTTTTACGCGTCCTCTGTTTCATCTGCCTCTTCTATTTTACTGTTGTATGACTCCCGTATCCAGCCCTCGAGCACAACTTCCGGATTTTCCACCGATTCCTTGGTGAAAACAAACTCCGACTGCCCCGTATTTTGCTTTATCAGGTTCAGACCATGCTGGCAGCTCTGAAGTATTGTCTCACAGGTTTCCCGTGGCGTACAACCCTGATTCGTAGCTTCTTGACATATGAGTTCTGTTGCCTTCTCATCAAACAAGACCACCATTTTATGTTCTTCTTCGAACAGTGCCTCGTATTGACGAACTTGTTCGCGCATCACAATTTGTCGATTGTAAATAGCATCTGTCACAATTCGTTTCAATTCTCCTAAGGGATTATCAACCACACGTTCAGTAACGACAAATTCCTTGACAGAAGCGGAGGGAAGTTCAAACTTATAATCACGGAGTACTTTTTCGCAGACGGTCATCAGAGCGCGGGCTCCGGTCTTTTGAACATGTGCCCTCTCAGCAACTTGACGCAAACCTTTGTCAGAGAACATTGTGTTAATTCCATATGCACGAAAGGCCTGTTCATACTGACGCACAATCGAACCTTCGGAATGCTTCAATATGTAATGCAAATCGGCAACCCCTAGATTTTGACAAATGACATGAACCGGTAAGCGCCCGATAAATTCAGGTTCAAATCCAAATTCAATGAAATCTTGTGGTGTCACATGTTGGAAGTAGTCCGCCTCCTCAGTTTGGGCATGCACTGCGGCATTGAAGCCAATCTTTCTCCGATTCAAGCGATTTTTGATAATCTCACTCAGGCCTGTAAACGCACCACTAATGATAAAGAGAATGTGTCGAGTATTAACAATCTGTTTGTCTACTTTACCTTTCTGTTGATATTCCATCATGGCTTGCATTTGAGACGCCACATCGTGACCGGCTCGCAAATCAACCTCAGTTTCCTCCATCAGCTTGAGAAGTCCGATCTGAACGCCACGACCACTGACATCACGCCCAATGATATTGGGTGGCGTGGCGATTTTATCCGCTTCGTCAAGATAAATAATCCCATATTGCGCCAACTCGACATCATCATCAGCTTGTGTAACCAAATCCCGTATCATGTCATCGACATTCGCACCCACATACCCAGTTTCACTAAACCGGGTTGCATCTGCCTTGACAAATGGCACACCGATTAACTTAGCAATATGACGAATGAGATATGTTTTACCGACACCGGTCGGCCCCAGCATAACAACGTTCTGCTTCGAGTAATCGGTATCCGCAACTTTTGGGTTATCATGGCACTCACGAACATGATTATAATGATCACACACCGCAATCGCCAAGGCTTTCTTCGCCTCGTCCTGCTTAATTATATAGCGATCAAGGTACTGTTTAACTTCTTTCGGTTTGAGATCGAATTTCGGATCGAACGTACGTTTGGGTGAGAGTACCCCTTCCTCCTTCGTCGTCTCTGCGGACGAGGGCCCACCTGACACAAGTAGGCGTACATTTGCACCATGCTTTTTTCTCACCAAGTCCTCAAATTCTTTCTGGAGTTCCTCGGGAGTTGGAATCTTCTTCTCATTCGTCTCGTTTGACATGTGTCTTATCACCTAGATATATTTAGTCGATTGAATCCGACGTGCAGTAACCCATTGTTCATGGATTTTAATTCTATCGCTCTAGTGTAGTGATACTGGTTCTAGATGGAAACGTACCACAGTATACGCTTCACTTTTCAGAAAAGTCGGCAGTGCGAAGCAACAGATTCGAACCCTCAGAAATGGTAGGAAGCTCAGCGTCATGCGCCTGTATTTCTGTCCGACAGGTGTGATCCAATCAATGCCAACCGAATTGGTCCTAATGCAGCGGCAACTACGAAGCCCTAGGCTTGTTTCCAGAAACGTTTCATCAAAAACCCCATTCTCACTCTTTCAACCTAGGAACACTATTGATTAGACCACAGCCGATTTTTCAGTGTATAACAGACTTCCATCGAGCACACGGTCACGGCACACACAATGCAGGCAGCATCGATTCTCTTAACTTTTTCATGAAACGCGCCGCATATGCCGCGACGGCCTCTCGAATTGGAAGAGTTGAATGAGTTTCTCCCGATGAGATGATAAAACAGCGACCCCACACCTTGCAGAATGTCGTATCGCCACTGCCATCGCTATCCCGAAACAGTTCAACCTCGACAACTCACTGGATATTCACATACAAAAAAGGCGGCATTGTCAACGCTACGACATCATCTTGCCCAGAGATTTCCCGCGCTATACCAAGTGCTTCATCCAAATTTCTGGCCCAATCGACGCCTAGCCTTCTAGCAACGCGATCGTCTTCCGGACCAACAAGCACAACTTTGGACAAGTATGTCAGCGCGTAGGTTGTCCAATACCACACGGTAAACGGATGAAAACCATGATATGCGAACTTAGTCCGATAACGGTCAATAAGGTAGGGATCGTTGGCATATTGCTCCTGAAACGCATTCTGCATTTCAAACGGTTCAGTAGTTTCACTTAAAACTTCCTCGTAAAACTTTTTATAGGCAACATGATACTCCTCATGGAAGATTTGGAATGTCGGATTCATGATAATTACAACTCCACCCTTCCTAACCAACGGCTTGTTATAAAACCAGTTAAAAATGTATCCCAAGATGTCGCTGACAACTAGAATGGGATTAATTCGTGCTCCGACCGCATATGGCGTAAGATCGGGAAGCCCAAAGACCAACGTGCTATATTGCCTCGGTACATCAAGCGTCAACTGGTCTCTCATGACCTGCAGGGTTTTTGGATGTACAGCGTCAATTGTTCCAGCATTAATCTCAACAGGTTCGTAGTCAGTGCGAATGCTCTTGAAAATCCTTGATCTTAGCGCCTCAGGCAGCATTCCCATCGCAGACGGTGTGCATGCTTTTAACAGCTGCTCAAGGATGTTGCATTGGTCCTTCGGTTTTCCCAAATAGCGAAGATGAAACGGGTAAATCGCGTTATTCATGGCCGCTTCCAAAACTACAATCTTGCTGTTCTGTTCAATGACGCGGCTAATTCGTTGAATGCAATCATGCATATTTGAATGCTCAGGTTGCATTACATGCGGACTTTCCGCAGTCATTCGCGGAGAATGGTGCGGAGCAATAGACCTGTACGTACCCATTCCAACAGCAACAGACTTATGTCCACCATTAAGCGGAATCTGGATCGTGTCCACATATATAACCAGATCGCTTTCTATGACGGCACGTTCAGTTTCTACAATTTCACCTTGTTCCGTTTCACCCAACGTAACGATGTTCTCAGAATCTTCCGCATCAAAGTTCTTCAATTGGTTCGGATAAAACTCGCGCATAATCTTTTTGCCCAACATATATGCCAGCTCATGTATCTTCATTTTTCGGTGAAGCCCGCCCGCACAGATTAACTGTATATTTGCTTTCTCAACACCATACGTATACAGCATCGTCAGTAGTGTTTCAATCATGATTTGGCGCATGTCAGGCTTTTTCGTCATTGGAAATGGCTGACAGTTATTATCGAAGGCAATCAAGACTTTCGAACTTCCATCTACAAGTTCGCGCAATGGTGGTATGCCGTGCGGGTTTTCGAAAGCAGTTTTAACTTGCTCCGGAATATCAGTGCGCTTGACACCAGGAATTGGTGGGTTCGCATACAAAATCTCGGAATTATCAGGCAGTTTCGCATTGATGAGATGATTTCCAAAGTAGGTCAAGTATTTCATAAGCCATTTTCCTCCACTTTCTAGCCCGTTGCACAAAATTGCACTGCTTCGGAAGAGCACTACTTCTGGAGATCGAAGAGGGTTTTTACCGTACCAGAACGTCCCGTATACAACGCTTCACCAATCGCGCACTGGAAATCTTTCAGTGAAAATCGCTCTCCGATCAGAGGTCGCAACTGGGTTCCTAAGCGCCGCAAATGTTCAATCGCAAGATCAAACGTTCGAACCCTGTTTCCATCATAATTTTCAACGCCGTATGCATATGCGCCATTGACCCTCAATTCCTTATACCAGATTGATGTCCAATCAATATTCTTCGGAATGCCTGGCATCCCAACGAGCATGACACTTCCCTGCGCACGTGTGAACCGCAGCGCGTCGTCGATTGTGCTAGCGGACGCGACACAGTCGAAAGTTACATCCACCCCACCGAGCAAAACAGGTTTGCCGAGCTCAGGTTGGTGGCTCTCTGCGCTCGTCAACCGACAAAAATTGGCATACAAATCTCTACCGTGAGGAATAATCTCATCTGCTCCAAATTCGCCCGCCAGCTTTTGCTGATGTGGGTACTTGGCCACAATGAAGATTCGATTCAATTGGCCAAGGGCGCGTATTGCCGCAAGCGTGAGCAAACCGATTGTACCAGCACCGATTATCAATACCTCGTCTGTTTCTTGGAGATTGGCTTTAAGAACAGCGTGCAGAGCACAAGCAAACGGTTCGGCAAGTACGGCAATCTCATCGAGGAGCCCTTCCGGTACATGGTGGAGCTGATTCTGATGTGCCACAAAGCATTGGCTCCAACCACCGCCGGTATCTCGACAATAGCCAGTCTGAATACCCGCAGAGATACGTCCCTTTGCAATGTTCTCACAGTTCGCGAATTGCCCGCGCTGGCATTGATAACACAGTTCGACTATCCCTCGAATAGCACACGAAAGAACAGGTTCGATGATAACTCGGTCACCAACTACGAAACCGTCTATCTCAGACCCGATTTCAGCGATTTCCCCAACGATTTCATGCCCCAGAACAAACGAAGATGACGTGAAAGGTGAAAAATATGTGCTTCCCTTCGCAGTAATCGTCGCGAGATCGGATCCACAAATTCCACTCAAGCGAGGCCTGATCTTTACCCACTCTGGTGTAAGAAGCTGCGGCTCAGCAATTTCGGTCAAGCGCACGCACGAAATCGCAGAAGTGTAGAGCCCATCCACATACTTCCCTAGGAACCGAGCAGTCATATACCGGGGAATACTTTTGACGTATTGGATTGCTTGCATCGTCTCGTAAACTGAAATGCGTAAGGTTCAGGCGCGTGCTACTTCCTCTTGGTAGTGCTTCATCAAGATTTCAGCAACCTCGGGACGCGCAAATTCTGGCGGTAACATTTCACCACCAGCTAACATCTGTCTGACTTTCGTGCCTGACAGAAATAAATAATCCTCGGAACCATGGGGACAGTCGCGCATCATGACAATCTCACCGCAATTGTTGCACCAGACCGTATGATCCCCACGAAATATCTCAATATCAAGCGCATCTTCAGGTATGTCATCGAATATCGTCTGGGCATCAAACGGACCATAGTAGTCGCCGACACCTGCATGATCTCGCCCCACAATTAGATGTGTACAGCCGCAGTTCTGACGGAACACCGCATGCAGTAGGGCTTCACGCGGTCCTGCATAGAGCATATCAAAACCATAACCCGTGACAGACACAGAATTCTCAGGGAAGTACAGCTCCACCATTTTCCGTATCGAGGCATCCCGGACGTCGGCAGGAATATCGCCAGGTTTCAACTTTCCTAGGAGCATGTGAATGAGTATACCGTCAGCACAAACTGTCTCTTGAGCGATACGACACAATTCTTCATGAGCGCGATGCATTGGATTGCGAGTTTGAAATGCAACAACTCTTTTCCAACCCCGTTCCTCAATATTCTTCCGAATCTCCGGAGCGGTGCAGAATGTATCAGCGAAATCGCTTCGGAAATACGAATAGTTGAGCACTTGAACTGGCCCTGAAAGAACCTGATGTCCCATGTCCTTAAAAGCCCCAACACCCGGATGCTGTGGATCTGTTGTACGAAACGTTTGTTCAATTAGTAACATCTGTTGTGCATTTGAAAGTGTCTCAATCCCAGAAACATCCATAATCGCCAGAACGGGATTGCCTTCTACATTCGGATCGCGTAGGGCTATTCGTTTAGCATTTTTCACGCTAGCCGCAAGTTCCTCTGCTTTAACCATATTAACGATTGGTACCGGCCAAAAGATCCCATCGTCCAGACTCATGTGTTCGGCGACACTCGTGGCCTCAGCAATATCCATGTAGCCGTCCAACGGATTAAAATAACCTGAAGCAAGCATTACTGCGGATGCCGCAGCCCCCGAAGATATGATAATGTTGGGTAACGCTTCCGCTTCCTTTACAAGTTCAGCTCTCTGCGCATGATCTGCAACGTACAGAGGATTCAAGGTGTCAGATCCATGTGGTTTCATCATTCAGTTCTCCCATATCTCGTAAAAATGTGAACAAGGGCGGTCGCCTCAAATTTATAATAGCGAACTTGGCGTCTTATTGTCAATTATTTCCCCAAAGCCATGCAGCTGGGTCAGGGAACTAGTCCCTTAATATGGCCTTTTTCATAGAGCAGCTCGGTCTATAGGAAAGCAAAGACAAACTGTAACGAGAAATCACATTCGCGTTTTCTCGTTACAGTTTGTCTTTGAAATATAAGCAATAATTGGTTAGACTACATTGATTGCATTTTGGATTCCGTGCGTTGCAAACCTCGCGCCCGAATTGAATCAAGTTGATGTGCAATGAGAATGCCTTGCCCGTTGGAATAATCTCGGACATTAATTCATGCGCCCTCTCCGCCGTGCAATTTGATGGTACAAGTTGGAGCCGTTTACTTATTCTTAGTACGTGTGTATCCACAGGAAACACATCGTGGCCGCAAGCAAAGGAGAGTGTGACAGAAGCAGTTTTGACGCCAATCCCTTTATGTTGACAAAGATATTTCCGCGCCGCTTCGATCTCCATGTCACAGACAAATTCCAAGTCTAACAGCCCGTGCTCCGTTCTTAGCCATGTCAGAAATTCTTTAATGGTTCGGCTCTTTTGCCCATGTAATCCCACAATTTTAATAGCGACACCAATAGACTCGACATCGGCCTTGCGAACATCCTCCCACGTCGGGAAGCACTTCTTTAGATTTACGAAGCCTTTATCACGATTAACGTCATTGGTGTTCTGTGATAGTATCGTCAAGATTAAACAATCCAAGACGTTCTCTTCGGGTTGAACTTCATGGATGCCATATATCTCTTCCAATGTGTCGGAGATAATTCGGGCCTTCTGTGTAAGGTTCAATAGTTCGGTTCCTCCTCACAACTCGGCAGACAGAAAGTTACTTCATCAATCTTGGCATTCGTTAAGTTCATGGATTTGCGGATGGACAATGAACCTTATCCGGTGCAACGGTGTTCGATCGACCTGGTAACTGCTTCTTAGATTATCTGCAACCCGGAATTCGGTTTCAAAATAACACTCTCAATACTGCTCAGAAAACCAAGAATGCGAATCATGGCGTGCAAATTAACTGGGCAAGGTTGGCATTTACAACAATCCGCACCACGTCTTGGACAACACGGAACAGATCGCGAGCCGCGAGGATCAAAATCAGCGGTCAATCGAATGGAGATGACAATCTTAGAAGTCTCGGCTTTCTATCGAAGTGAATTTTCCGCAGCAGCGAGGCGTAACCCAAGCGAATCACCACACAACAAACTATGCAAAACATTGAAATTGGCGTCAACCTCTCTTAAGCGCCTTCGCCTGATTATAGAGGTAGACCCAATTGTCCAATCTCTACGGGGGCAGCTAACACGCAGTTATATATGGTCACCACACAAGCCAAACATGGGACCGCCAGCGAGTATAACATAAATCGGTGTTAAACGGAAGAGATTTTTGGGGTCAATTCAACCAAACCACAGCGGTTCAGTAACAATAGAAAAACAGTCGCAGCTGTGCATCGAATCTCATTTCACGATCAATTGGATTTCTCGCTTCGCTGACAACCAAGTATGCCTAATTGGCTGCCGGAATATGTTCTGGCACGAGCAACACAAGGAAAACGCCTAATACCGGAAGTAGGCACAACCCCGATAACGCCGCCGACAAAGAAGTGAGTTCCGCGACTTTTCCCAGCGGAAGGACCAGAATCTGAGCTATGCCCCACGCCACACCAGTAATTAGACTAACAGCGATTCCCGACCGTTGTGGCATTAATTCTTGCGCCATTACAACTGTTCCTGGGTGGGGTAGCATCAGGATAAGGCCTCCCATCGCAAGTAGCACTAGGAGGTTAACCGCGGGCAGGTGGCACGCAATGAGCAACGGCCAAGGCGCTAGACAGAACGACCAAAAGATCAACGGACGACGACCAAACCGGTCGGACAGATGCCCGCCAATTGGAGCAGCAAAGGCACCTGACAACAGCAGCGCACTCACTGCTAAGCTTTGGATTTCCACCTGCTGACTAACTGGGAAACGCTGTTGAATGAGGAACGGTAGAAATGTCATCAATCCGATCTGGACTGTAGAACGGATGACTACCGTCGCAGCTAGTGCAACAAAAGCAGTTCGGCTTGAATCACCTTCAATCTTTGATAGCCCACTTTGACGTAACTTCCCAACGCATTGGTCATGTATCCGCGAATAAAAGACAAGTGTCATTATACCAGCAAAGACTAAGGCAGGCATCGCACTCAGATAGAGGCGATCTAGTCCAAGCCGCACGAGATAAAAGCCCCCAAGTAGGGGCGCCAGACCAAATCCGACATTTCCACCAACAGAGAAGACGCCCATGGAGAAACCACTACCTCGACCCACTTTCCGTGCCAATGTAGCACCCTGGGGGTGGAAAGCACTAATGCCAATCCCAACCAAAAATAGTAGTGCCGCAAGTTCCCAATAGCCGCGTGCATAGCCAACAAAGCCAATAAAGCATGACGCAAGAAATGGTCCTACGGCAACCATGCACCATCGTGGTTTTTGGTCCGCAAGCTGACCAAAGATTGGCTGTGACAGAGAGGAGGAAAAACCCATCATCATCGGCAGCGCACCAATTTGTGTCAATGAAAGATTGAGGCGCCGCGCAATGTGAGGGAGCATCGGCGAGAGAAGGCTCTGTCCGTAGCTATCCGTAATCGCATGCCCAATTGCCAACAAAGACAAGAAAAACAGATCAATCCTGGACCTTTCCCTCGTCGGAACCGTTATCTCTGCATTACACTCGAAGTCATTCTTCATTCTAGTCGTCGATTCCTTGCAAGCGAGTTGCTGTGAGAAACGCCAAGATTCCAATGCCAATTGAGAACATGAAGAGCCCTTCATAACCCATAAGATGCACGAGAACGCCTCCAAGCAAGGGCGCGAAACTCGTCGGAAAGAGAATAGTATTCATAAACCCGAGATAGGTTGGACGATGCAAGGGTGGCGCTATGTTGAGAAGATAGGACATAAACCCAATCCACATTCCACTTATCGAAATTGCCTCAGCGACAAAAACTAGAAAATAGCAAGGCAACTGCCAAGCGCTTGGAAGCATGCGAGCCACTATCGCAAAAGTCGATGGCAAAGCCGTCAGCGCTCCTGCCACGATTAAGACCCGCCTAAGTCCGTGTTTTTTTCCAACGTAACCCCACCAAACGTTTGAAATCACCCCGCTGAGAGCGATAAAGACCAGAAATGAACCAATTGTCCCCTCTGAGATTTCCAACTCTTGCATTGCGTAGGGCACAAAGAACGGAGTCGACATGCCAGCAGTCTGACTGCAGATTCTAAGTAACAGAAGGCACCGATAGTTCGCGTCTATCCGTAGAAAATATGGACCACGCTTGAGATGTTCCCATATCGGTTTACGTACAGTTTGGACTGGGCGAATTGGCTCATGGATTCTTAGAAAACTCGCGAACGAAAAACTCAACCCGATGAGCGCGCAGCCAAACAGCAGTGCATAAGTATGCGGAAATGTCAAATCGGATTTCAACCCAAGTACTGAGAAAACGAAAAAATCCACAAGTAATTTAAAGAACCGCGTAACACCTCCGAATAGCCCTGTAAATTCGGACGAATTACCCAGCACGGCCCGAATGAAGAAGCCCAGAAGAACGGCAAATAGCCCTCCGTAGAGTTGACGTAAGATGAAATACTGCGTCCTAAGTTTCGGATTAAACGCTTTAGATATGATGTCCATGTACGGGACAGTAGAAATTCCCATTGACGACGCGGCAATAAAGTATAGGACAAAAAAGCAAGTTGCAAGAATCGCCGGTTTCTGCACCCCTATGAAGATTGTACAAAGACAGATTGCCAACCACATCGTCAGGCGGATACTCATTCCAATTGTGTAAAACTTCATCTTTCGCGGACGATGCTCAATTATGTTCGACATCAAAAGCTGCGGCCACATCCAACCTGCAGCTTGGAGTGACCCAGCCAATCCAACAAGAATCTTTGATCTCGTAAGAGTATAAACAAACGCAGGAAGGATTGTAGATGCATCTATCAAGGAAAAGCTCATTCGCATGAACGTTCCTTGAATGAGGGCCCACCTAAAATTTCGCTTCTCTTCGCGTTTTTCTGACGCGCTCTCTCTTTCAGAATCGGATGGACCGGTTGAATCATTCGTCATAGAATTAGTCTGTTCCTTGACCAAATCTTGGAGAACCGGGATAACAACACTGAACATAATTCGGACAGTTTCGAAAACAGCAGGGAAGAAGACAGTATTTCGACAATCTGAAAGAATCTAACAGCGATTCAAGATAGGGATTATCTCTTTCCTACACCAAATGCTACCAGAATCTTATCAATTTTTCAACATCCAAAATTTCAATCTGTTCTATCGACCTATTCAGAGGCACAATTCTGTGAATCGAGTTCGGGAACACGAATTTTTCTGAAGGGATGTGCCCAGATGTACCATATAGCCAATAATCAAACCTCTTTGAGCCCACTAAATGCTCTGTTGATTTATCGATTAGCCCGTTGAAATAGTGAGATTAGGTTTTCGACAGTCGGATTTGTGTCTATAACAATACGAAATCCATTAAGGATAGCCAAACACCCGGTCTGTTCATTCTCCAGAAGTATCGTTAGTACAAACAGGATACGCACCAGTCCAGAAACATGGCAACCACCGATTCTGTGCGTTCGGACTAATTAGGGAATCGTGCCCCGAGAACACTGGTCTTTACTTGTCTCGCTAGATTTAATCTTCCTAATGCCAACAGAGATGTTAGATTGAAAATTCTACAGTAAAACAGTTAAGCGTGATTCCCACTCCCAGCACATTAGCCATTATGTCCCAGTACATGCATGGGACTCTCACGTTGATTAATCAGGGTTACGCGCACCAAAATCGATTAACTCTATAACGGGTCGTGACATAGAATCTCCAACATACGAGAACAACAAATCGGATATCCTTAGCGTACTAGAAAAGTATTTTGGGTGCCAAACTTAAGAACCCTGTTCTATCACTACTTTTACATATGTGCTACCGCCTTAGACTTGGCGGCGGGGCCCGTTATTCACTTGCCTTTTCTCGGATGGTTGGTAGAGAGTCTATTCCGGAATCCCAAACAGTATTTCAGCTTCGGCCGGAATTGGACAATGACTCGATAGTACGTCAATTCATTGCCGCACTATGGGTTGATTATCGATTAATACTCATTTCTTCTCTTGCCCTTCGATGACGTGATGCACACTGGGATTCACTCGTAGCCACTCGAACAACAGAAGGCGGATAATGGTTCTTTTGACTAGGTTCATGGCTCAAGCACAACCGTTTAACCAACTACGGGCACTTCGAGTTTCCCACCGGAAGTAGCCAAGCAACCTCGACCAACCCAGTATAAGGTCTCTTATAGTGTAAAAACCACAGTAACCCCTGCTGACCAGTTTCATTCCATAGCGTTGAAAAGGAAGATAGTTGGTCAAAATCAGCACATCGATGGCGGTCCGCGCGCTGTTTTGTCATCTTAAACCTGAACTCCGCGTGCGACGCAGAGCGAAAAGGCCACTATCTCTGGAAATGGCATCCGACTTTAAACACACTAATGCCGGCTAATCAAGTTAAAAGTCCATTTACAATCTTATCCAATCTATGTTAGAATGGCAATCAGAGCAGTCAATCAACGGTGACAAAACCTTACAGATTTCTAACTTTGGACTACATCTAATGTTCGCGCTGTACCATTTTCCAGGAGAAATTAATAATGCGACTTGGGGGGCCTGTTTTTTGCGACTGAGATGATCCGGAGGCATTGGCAAAGGCACATATGAACGCAGGATATCGTGCTGCTTATTGTCCCAGAGTAAGCCTGCAGGAACCACAACGTATCCGAGAAATCGAGAGGGCTTTTGGCACCATGGGCATTGTGATTGCTGAGGTCGGTGGTGCGTGGGGCAACATGATTACACCTAATTTGGAAAAGCGAAAATCACAAATCAACACTGTTTGTGAAAGACTCGCTCTCGCTGATGAAGTAGGAGCACTAGGATGCGTCAATTTTGCAGGCACTTACGATCCAACCGCTACATACAGTCCACATCCAAAGAATCTAACCGATGAGTGTTTCGATCTTATCGTGGAAATAGTGCGGCAGATTCTCGATGTTACCAAGCCGCGGCGTTCATGCTTCCTCCTGGAAATGATGCCCGCAGTGTTTCCTGACAGCGCGGATTCTTATGTGGCGTTGCTGGAGGCTGTCGACAACCCATCGTTTCGTGTCCACTTGGACCCAGTCAACATCATCACTTCACCGACGCGTTTCTTCAATAGTGGGAATGTAATTAAAGAGTGTTTCGACAAACTCGGGCACGCGATTGTGAGCTGCCACGGTAAGGACATCATCATGCATCCGACGTACATGGTCGAGATTCGAGAATGCCGTCCAGGCACGGGAAGCTTGGATTATCGAACATATCTCACCGAATTAAACCGCCTTCCCGAGGACGTGCCCTTGATGATGGAGCACTTGTCGACCAAGGAAGAATATAGTTTGGCGAAGGAGTTTATCACAGGGGTGGCGAGTGAACTAGGATTGTCATTCTAGGAATTAACGGTGATTTTGAAGCAGCACCGCTGAACAAGAACTCCCAATCCGACTTTCGTTAAACAATCAATCCAACCAACATCTCCACAGTCTTAGCAGAAAATCTTGGAACCCTCGTGCGCTCTTCCGACTCGACCACGGCAATTCCCTCTCTGACGCTTGTCTTAATCGCATCGACGAGTGCCCTACTTGTTTTCCCCAACATAATTACCCCCCTTCCTCATCTAAGAAGACGGGATTGAATATCTCATAATCAATTGATGACACATGATGAGATTTCTGGCGGAAGAAACCATTCAGGATTTGAAACGACGCTACCGATTCAACACTCACATCATCGCGTGCAACACGCATCCGACTCATATAGGTTGGCGCAGACACAGCATACATGCTACAATCTGGGACACGGAGATTCTCATGATTTGTGGAAGTTTCCCAGCTGAGGCGCGTTCTATCTCAGTTTTAACTACCACCAAAATATCTTTAGCCGTGAAATCCACGCTGCACAGCATTAGGAGTTGTTTATGAATCAATCCAACGTTCTAAAACAATATCACCGAGACGGTTACGCAATCTTTCGAGACGTCCTAGATTCAGGTCTTGTACAAGAGGTAAGCTATCATATAGATTGGCTTCTCAAAAAGCACCCGAATCGCCGTCCTGAACAATTGGACCACAACCTTGTTTCCGAGGATCCATTTTGGGTGAGACTCATCAGCGATGATCAATTGGTTGACATTGCAGAAATTTTCATTGGGTCAAATGTCGCACTGTTTGCGTCGCACTACATCTGCAAGCCACCCTCAGATGGGCACGCTGTTTTGTGGCATCAAGATGGCAGTTATTGGCCGCTGGAACCAATGGAGGTCGTGACACTGTGGCTTGCGTTTGACCACTCGCTGCCTGAGAATGGTTGTATGCGAGTAATCCCGGGGACACACACCACCAGATTGCATCGGATGGAGCCCCGCACTGATGTCCCCAACGTGCTCAATTCGGGAATCGATTCGGAATTGGTTGATGAATCTAGAGCAATTGACTTCGTACTCAAGCCGGGCGATGTTTCCGTACATCACCCTAACATTATTCATGGTTCAAACCCTAACAGCTCAACGAAGCGCCGTGGCGGGCTGACGATTCGCTACATACCAACAAGTACACGTATCACAAAATCACCCTGGCCCTGCGCCTTTCTTCTCCGTGGAAATCCAGTCCCTGGCGTCAATAATTACCTCCCCCAGCCCAAGTACATCGAACACGTGCATATGCCGTTTCGGGGGTGCGAAAAGTGGAAATGAACAGGGCCGCATCACATCAGGTTCAAACCTCAGAGTCCCTGCAAAAACGGGTTGTTCTGCTTTTCCTCGCCCAGTGCCGTACGCGGGCCGTGACCGGGATAAATAATAGTGTCATCAGGAAGTGACCAGAGCTTATCACGGATTGATCCGATGAGCTGCTTGTAAGAAGCACCCCAAAGATCTGTTCGCCCAATGCTGCCTCGAAAAATCGTGTCGCCTGCAAAAAGACCAGGTCCATCTGTTTCCAATTTGAGACAAATGCCACCGGGACTATGACCAGGTGTTTCAATGACAGATAGCGTATAAAGACCAAACGATATGTTGTCTCCTTCGCGCAAATATCTACTAACGCTTGGACTCTCAGGTTCTTCAGCCCCAAACATGGTCGCCTGGACCACCAAATTATCGAGCATAATCTGGTCCGCTTCGTGGATAAGCATCAAGCTTCCTGTTTCGCGTTGGACAGTCGCAGTCGCACCGACATGGTCAAGATGTCCATGCGTGTGAATGAGGTGTTTGATACTCAGTTCATGTGCCTGGACAGATTTCAAAATGCGCACTGCTTCATCACCGGGGTCAATCACAACGCCTTCCCGGGTTTCGTCACACCCCAGAATCCAACAGTTCGATTGAAAAGGACTGACAACAAGTTGTTCTAAAATCATACAGATGCCCTCAAAATGGCCGCAACGCAGCAAAATAAGATTCGGAATTGACATGTCTCACACATCAGGCCACCACCACATTTCATGCCCTGTCAAAGAGAAAACCGGCTCGACAATTAAGTGGTTCATGATTGCGATCGTTGAACAGATGGCTTGCCATGGTGCCAACAGGACTTAATGAGCTAACAATTATCGGACAGTGAAGAGTTTCTATTGCCAGAACATTGGCAACGATGGTCTCGTACACATGTTACCAAACAGAGGGCGCCTTGGACCACACAAAACTAATACACCCTTCTCAGTAGTATTTTCACCTTATGCAGCGTGTGCAACTCACACACCAATCTACGCACTCAACAAACGTCTGAATGCGTGCGAACACCAACGGTTACATTTTAAGTATTGAGGTAGCAGACATAAGAATCATGGTCACCTAAATAGATTCGCATGAAAACACATCTACCGGTGGCATGGTTCCTAACATCAACGACGTTCGGAAGCAACTACGAATCTGATTCGATTTTGGCTTGGCCTACGGCAACTTGTAGCATACAAAGCTGTTCCCGTAATGACAAAATCGCGTCCGCGCTGCAAAGGTACAATTTCTAGACTCTACCGAGATTGAGAATACAGGGACAGCTGAGCGCTGACTAACCGTCGATACAAAACACGCTGATGGACTTGGGAGACAAGAGAACGACCTAAATGAGGTTGCGTCTAACACCTACGAATTCTCCTGAGCAACATGGATTCGGCATCTCTTCTGATTGCGTATCTCATCAACTTACACTCGATTATGGACACACGTGGGAGTTCTATGTTGGTTCTCTCCCTCACAGATCGCTGCAACACGAATCTATCAATTGTCAATCATCTGCGCATCGCCACCAAACGTAGACACACTCATCTGAATCAGAAAGCAACGAGCGAGGAACGTGACAGACTACATCATCCCTCGACGGAGGTTTTTGGGGACGGCAGAACAGTACACAGTAGACTAGAGTGAAAATGTGGCCGAACACATAGAAGCCACAATTCTTCTGACAACTATAAACACCAATCATCACTCTCTCCATAATCCCTGTCACAACGTAGTTGGAACTGTGGAAAGACACCTTGACACGAATTCACTCTTCTGTCTCCTTGATATACCGGAATTCAAAGAATGCCACACAATGCTGGGGTTTGTCAATCAATAATCAACACTTTAACTACGTGCTATCATAACGATATAGGAGGATAAATTTATGAGTTGGGATTTCGAATTGGTCGCTGGTCCATACACCTTTACCGAAGGACCTGCATGGAATGGAAAAGAAGTGCTGTTTACGGATATTCCCGCCAGCAAGATCATGCGATACGATCCTACGAGCGGGGAAAGCTCGGAATTCCGGTCGGATACAAATGAAGCCAATGGGTTGATGTTCGACAAAAATGGAAGATTATACGCCTGCGAAGGGGGTAGAACTTTTGGAGATGGAGATGGCGGACGACGTATTGTTCGTTACAATTCGGATGGCACAACAACCGTCATTGCAGACCGATTTGAAGGAAAACGTCTCAACAGCCCCAATGACCTCGCCTTCGATCATCAAGGCAGACTCTGGTTCACCGATCCGCGTTATGGAGACAAAATAGATGATCTGGAACTCGACCACCGATCAGTATTTCGATTAGATCCACAGCCAGATGATACATGGCTAATCACTCGGATTACGTATGATACAACCAGCCCGAATGGCCTTCTCATTTCACAAGATGGAAAATGGCTCTATATTGCCCAGAGTGCCTACGGCGATCGAAACCCACGCGAATTGCGACGTTATGCAATTCATGACGACGGACCGGTCTTCACATACGAAATTTTACACAATTTCTATCCACATCGCGGGATCGATGGCATGTGCTGGGATCGCGAGGGCAACATCATCGCGACAGCCGGCTGGATGGAGAGTGGACCTGGTCCAATGATCTATGTTTTCGCTACAAACGGTCGAGTTCTGGAAACACACCCCGTTCCAACAGACCAACCTACAAACTGCACATTCGGCGATTCTGATCTTCAGACACTGTATCTTACTTCAGGAGGCTGCCTCTATCGCACACGCCCTGGTAGAACTGGATGCCTAATCTATCCGCCCAGTTAAATGGGCACCAAGCATCAACTGATTCTAATACACTCACAAGTCCTTGGAACTACGAATCATATGTTTTTCATAACCATATGACTAATTTGACCGTCGGACATCAACAGCGCACATTTCCTAGAAGGTCGGAAACCATGCAGTCATTCGTCAGCCATGTCGATAGCCGAAACCCAATTGTCGGCTACATCGACCAAACCGATTTGCAACACCAGCATGGTTTTCAACCCAAATCTCTCTACAACTTTCTCGCATGTCTCGGTAACCTATGGGCGATTTCGTACAGCCGATCGAAAATATCGTCGTTATCAACATGGCATTGATCATCTTTAGATACCGGCAGCAACTGATTATTAAGAATTCGGAAGAAGACCTCATTCGCAGCACCACCTTATATATTTGATATGGAAAAAAAGATGCGTGTGAAGTTCAATTACTTTCTTGACGTTCACCTCCTTGAGCATCAAACAGTTACAGGCAAATACAAGAACACCCCTTCGTGCTACTCTCATTGAGTATTCACGCAATTTCGTTGCTCACCATATATCGTATG
>CAYZGU010000004.1:0-151658 GCA_964478165.1 uncultured bacterium
AATGTGGTCAAAAGTTTCTGGATTGGGTGAGGTGAGTTTTGGCACACCAAACAGTGTTGTCACTACAGTGAAGGCAGATGTAGATGGACCCTATACGATACGTTTAACAGCAGTGGATGCTGCTGGGAATGAGAATAGTGATGAGGTAAGCTTCGTGTGGGATACTACTGTTCCAACAGTAGATGCGGGTGCCCTGCCTGGCGTGAAGAATTCTATTTTCAAGCATCATGGTGAAGTTAAGGATGCCAATCCCTTATTGAGAGTAATGTGGTCAAAAGTTTCTGGATTGGGTGAGGTGAGTTTTGGCCCACCAAACGCTGCTCACACTACAGTGAAGGCAGATGTAGATGGACCCTATACGATACGTTTAACAGCAGTGGATGCTGCTGGGAATGAGAATAGTGACGAGGTAAGCTTCGTGTGGGATACTACTCCGCCGAGAATTGCGCATTCGCCGGTTAGATTGATGTCTTTGGACGAGAATGTTGGAATTGAGATGGGGGCAACAGATAATTCCGCTGTTTCCGGGGAACTGTACTACCGTCCAGGCGGAAATCGGGAGTTTCGTGCTGTTTTGATGACGGAAATTGGAGATGTTTTGGTGGCGGAGATTCCCACAACTGAGATTTCGTACGGATTTGCGTATTACCTTGAAGCTAGAGACGCCGCTGGAAATTCTAGCCAATTTCCTAAAGGTGCAATAGAGCGACCGCTGGGCGTAGCGGTGTCAGGTACATATACGCACCGTTTCGATTTCCTGTCCCAATCATGGAATCTATTTTCTGTTCCCCTGTCACTGATGCAAGCCGATCTTAAAGTGCTCTTGGATGACGTTAGTGGCCGGGACAACTGGGTAACCAATATCTGGAATGGTACTGAAAGTGTTCAAATGTCGGAGCCGGTGACAGTTTTGGGTGCACCATTATGGTTAATTTCAAAATCGACCTTTAAACTTCAGGTAGATGGTGATACAGTGGATCCATCACAGCACAAAGCGCTTTCATTAAGTCGCGGCTGGAATTTGGTGGCTAATCCGTATCTGTTCCCCGTACCGTTTGGTAACATTTCAGTGTTGTCAGTAAATGAGGAATTGATTTCTCTCACCGATCCAAGAATGTCAGGCATCGTTCGTGCCAAGTTTTGGCGCTGGCAGGATACAACACCCAATGACGTAACCGATGGTCAATATGAAGTTATAACAAATCCCTCGCAACATTGGGAACCGTGGTCTGGTTATTGGATGTTCGCCGTTCAAGCAACGGAATTACAGATTGCACCCTTTACTGAGTTTGCTTCGTCAGCTCCGACTATTTTCTCTACACCCGAGTTTGATTGGCTAGGAACCCTAGCAATTGGGAATACACGTGAGGTGGTAAGGGTGCAGATCGCGCTCGCGAACGGTTACCATCAAGACACGAATCTTCTTGATGTAGAACAGCCACCGCTCCCGACGGACGTGTCCCTTTCTCTGACCAAGAATCAGCTCCGTTTCCAGCGGTTGAGCTTGTCCAGTCAAGCAGACGAATTGTGTTGGAATGCAGACATGTACGCTTCGGATGGGGTCAAGATTACCCTATCGGATGCCCTTCCGGTGGGACACCATCTTTACATGGAAGATGCGCTGACTGGATTGCGGAAAAAGCTAATTCCCAATGTTCCTGTGCCTGTATTGCGTGGAAAACACCATGTTCAGTTTCGTTTGACAAAACAAAAATTGGGGCCTGCTTTGGAAGGTGCCGTTCCTATTACCACATCGCTGCTTCCGAACTATCCTAATCCCTTTAATCCTGAAACGTGGATTCCCTATCAGGTGGCGAGCGACGGAGATATAAAGATTTGGATCTGCGATGCTAACGGCATGTTAGTCCGCAGGATTGATTTGGGATACCAAGAAGCCGGATATTATGTTGAAAAAGAGGACGCCGCATATTGGGATGGGAGATCCGAGATTGGAGAGCGTGTGTCAAGCGGACTGTATTTTTACTGCCTGAAATCTGATGAATTTTCAAGCGTTAGGCGCATGACCATCCTGAAATAGCTTAAATGCGCGACATGGAGAAAGGGAACTGGTGGAAACTTCCCCGTTTCATTGGTTGGTGGCACCTTAGGGGGCTTTTGCTTTTATCGGTCAGTCATGTTTTGATAGCTAGCAATGGAGCTGCGAGAATTGGTGTGGAAGGTTACGTTTCAAACACAAGGATACGAAGTTGTGAGACGTTGCAAGGGAGAGTTGTTTTAGCATGGGGACTTGTTAGAAGGGGGAAAGAATTTTCTTGTCTTCGATGAACTCTGCTGCTCACTAATGGCGAGGATTAGACTTGAAGGGTTGGTTTGTAGCGAAAGACCGAGTTTGCTTCAGTTTGGTAGAATCGGTTAACCTAGGTTTAACGATTTTCGATAACAATATTATGAACTTGGGAGGTAGGTAAAGATGTTCAAGGGACTTTGTGGGTTCATGAGCTTTTCTGTTTTCTTGTTTATGTGGACTTCAACAAGCAGCGCTCAGATCGCCAAACGCCTAGTGATCGAAGAGCTCGAATCGGAGCTAGAAGGTGAGATGCGACGAGGCGAACGATGGGGATTAATTATTGGCGTGAATGTGTACGAAGATCCGGAAGTTAACCCGCTTCGGTATGCCGTTGCTGATGCAAAGGCATTACATGCGGTCCTCGTGGATGAGGACAGAGGTCGATTCTCACCGGACAAGGTTAGGCTGCTTACCAGTGACGCAGAGGATAAGAAGCATCGACCGACGAAGGCAAATATTCTTCATGCGTTGAATGAGTGGCTAGCTCGCAATGTCAAGAAGCAAGATACCGTTGTGATTTTCTTTAGTGGACATGGTTTTGTAGACGGAGAAAGAAAATACCTTTTGCCGGTTGACACTGACACCTCCTATGTTCCTGCATATGCTATCGATAACCGAGAGTTTATCGACGGCATTGATCGACTTGAAGCGGACAAAATCATCACGCTATTGGATAGTTGTCACAGCGGTGGTGTGTCACGAAGTGGAAAAAGCATTGGTGGGGTGTTAGGAGATGATTTTTATGCTCAATATGAGAGCGCGAAGGGAAGGGTCACGCTTGCATCTTGCAGCGGAAATGAACAATCCTTTGAATGGCCGGAAAAGGGACATGGGGTTTTTTCCTATTACTTGTTGGAAGGTTTAAAGGGGGCAGCCAATCATCAACGGGACCAGGCTATTACCTTCAATGAAGTTGCGGGTTACGTTTCAGAGAACGTGCAGATTTGGGCAGCAGAGAACAAGAATGGGCGACAGAATCCTTTAGTACAAATGGAAAACGCGAGTGTCTTTAGTCAGATTGCACTGACATTCGACCTAGCTTCAGGTTTTGAGCTCCTTAGTACCCAGTGGAAAGAGAAATGCTATGGTTACATCGGCAGCGGGCCCGGCCAACTTTCAGGTGCGGAGATTACTGAACTCGAGAGGGTTTTGGATAAGATAAGTTCGAAGCTTAAGCAGGACATTCAACCATCGAGAGATGAAGAGAATGCCTTAGTTGTTATTTTGAACGTTATAAAGGGAGAGATGTCTATTAGGTTATACAAAAGTGTGGGTAGAAGGTCAATCCAAGATGCGCTTCGTGAAGACGGTTACGCAACACATCACGACCGCTTCGATGGGGAAGGTGAATCTCTGTCTGAACGTCAATCAGGAACAGGAATACTCCTTGTGGGTACGAAGCCAATAGGAACGGAGATTCATATTGACGGGAAACTAATCGGCTATGCGCCCAAGGTGGTAAACGACTTGTCGGCGGGCGAACACAAAGTGCGTTTGGTCTTAGATGGCGATGTCTATGAAGTCGCGGTAACTATAAAGCCCGATTTTAGGACGAAGCTCAATCACACATGGTAAATCTCGAGTGATGCTAATGAACATGCGGTTATCAAATATGAAGTTTTGGACCTGGATATTGGTGTGGACTATGGTTGCAACACCCCTTACACCTTACGCGCAACCAAGGTCTGAGGAGCTACCCGATGTAGAACGTAAATCAGGCCAGCCTACTTTGTTAGAGGATGCCATACGGCTTTTTGAAGACTTGGAATGGCAGGCCTCGGTCGAAACATTTAATGCAGTGCTTGATACTGGTTCGAATGTCGCAGATAATGTTCATGCCTATTGGTATCTTATGTTGCTTTCTCACGCATTTGGAAATCGACAGGAAACTGAAGAGTTTTTGTTCCAGGCATTTCGATTAAAACCCGATTTGGAGCCGCTTGAACCACTGCGCGACCCAATACTCAAGGAGATTTTCAATGGGATTTCGACACGGGTTGACAGAACAGCGCCGAAAGTATCGATATTACCTATCGACGTTACGGTTGTTAATGAGGAAATTTTGGTTGTCATAGAGATCTTAGATGATTCGCCTCTTGTTGAAGTTAAGTTAATTCATGAGTTGTCAGTAGCCGGAGAGACAGGTCTTGTAAAGATGAAAGCCGCGAAAGCGAACCGCTGGTCAGCAGAAATTCCTGCGTCGGCAACAACTAGGCCAGGAGAATTTCAGTTTGAAGTCATTGTGCAAGATGACTGGCAAAACACCACGATCGAAAATGGCAAGTTTGCTATTTCGAGTGGCAGCACTGGAAGTCGTATGGTCTATCTGGTTCGGGGTGCTGTTGTGGCATTCGGAGGCGGGATTGCGGCATTGCTACTCGGGCAATTTGGAAAAGATGATTCCTCGTCAAGAGATACCTGGCCGAAGAGTAAACCGCCTGGGCATCCTCAAACGGTTGAGTGAAACACAAACGTGTACTAGATGGTTTGACAGCCTCCAATGTCCCACCTTGCGAATTGTCTTCAACATCTCCCCTAGAACTCTTACATCTAAGCAATGGTAACTCATGTTATATGAGGGAGAGGAGTCTTCCCTTGCATGGCATGTAATCGCATGTTATACTGTCGATTCATAGGTAATCGACCTTTCTGCTGAGAAATCTCTGTGAATGATCCACTACTGCGCGTTAAGGATTTGAAAACACACTTTCGTAATGTCGATGGGATTGCTCGTGCCGTAGATGGTGTGTCCTTCGACATTCAGAAAAACGAGGTGTTTGCGCTCGTTGGGGAATCCGGCTGCGGCAAAACTGCCGCAGCGCTTTCAATTATTCAGCTTGTTCCGCAACCGGCAGGTTTTATCGTGGGGGGTGAGATCTATTTCGGCGATCAGGAGATAACTGGTCTTCCTGAGGCAAGCAAACGGAAGATTCGAGGGAATGAGATTGCGATGGTTTTTCAGGAACCGATGACGAGCCTCAATCCGGTGTTCACTATTGGAAACCAAATCTCAGAAGTCTTCAAGCAGCACCAGGGCATACGTGGTCAAGCTGGCAGGCATGCCGCCATCGAGATGCTGAATCTTGTTGGCATTCCCGATGCCCCGCAGCGTTTTGATGAGTATCCACATCAGCTTTCGGGCGGTATGAAACAGCGTGTTATGATAGCCATGGCCCTTTCTTGTCGTCCTAGTCTTCTCATTGCTGACGAACCAACGACCGCGCTCGATGTTACTGTTCAGGCACAGATTCTTGAGTTGATTAAGAGGCTTCAGCGGGAATTGGATATGGCAGTTTTGCTTATTACACATGATCTCGGAGTTGTAGCTAATATTGCGGATCGAGTAGGTCTGATGTATGCAGGAAAAATTGTTGAGATGAGCGACTGGGAAACGCTGTACAGCGATCCGCGCCATCCATACACCATCAAGCTCCTTGAATCCCTACCCTCACGTCAGAAACGCGGTGCACCGCTGCAGACAATCGCCGGGCTCGTGCCCAAAGCAACAAACTATGCTGATGTGTGTCGATTTGTAGATCGCTGTTCCCAGGTTATGGCGGGTTGTGATTCGATTATACCGCCGGATTTTGAGATTGAGCACAGCCATCAGGTTGCCTGTCATTTGTTCAACCCTGATCCCCCGTTTAATTCTTCGGCTGTTAAAATCGAAGCCTTTCAGCAACGGAAGGACAGTCTATTTTCGAATCTATTTTCCGGGGCTCGCTGTTCAGATTCTTTACCACTTGTCCAGGTGAAAGATCTAAGGGTGTACTTTCCAATTCTCAACGGTATGCTCAAGCGCAAAGTCGGTTATGTTCATGCAGTTGATGACGTCGCATTCACAGTTGAGAGGGGTAAAACATTGGCGCTTGTCGGTGAGTCCGGGTGTGGAAAGACGACACTAGGCAAGGCCATCTTGCGGCTTGGCGTACCCGTTACTGGAAAGGTCGTTTACGAGGATGTTAATCTCGTCGATCTGAAGAGAACGGCGCTACAGCCCTATCGAAAGCGCCTTCAGATTATGTTTCAAGACCCCCACTCCTCATTGAATCCACGCATGATGGTCGGAGACATCATTCAGGAAGGAATGCAGGTACACGGCATTGGGGTGAATGCCAGAGAGCGCAAGCATCGAGTAAATTCGCTGATGCAGCAGGTTGGCCTTTCACCCGATATGGCGGATCGCTATCCACATGAATTTTCGGGCGGTCAGCGCCAACGCATTGGGATTGCGCGATGCCTGGCTGTTGAGCCGGAGTTCATCATTTGTGATGAGGTAACAAGTGCACTTGATGTGTCTGTGCAAGCCCAGATTCTAAATCTGCTCAAAGAACTACAGGTTAAGTTTAATCTCAGCTACCTATTCATTACTCACGATCTGTCTGTAGTCGAATACCTTGCTGATGAGCTAGCAGTGATGTATCTCGGTCGGATTGTTGAGCGTGGTACGATGGAAGAGATATTTGAGAACCCGAAGCATCCATATACCCGGCGACTTTTGTCAGCTGTACCGAAGATAGATCCAGAAACTGTAGTTCAGAAGATTCGTCTAGATGGAGATGTGCCCTCTCCGGTCAATCCACCAAGGGGGTGTCATTTTCATCCTCGCTGTTCTGAGGCTATGTCGCATTGTCATGAGGCTTATCCACCGGAGGTTACCTTCACAAAGACGCACGCGTGTCGTTGTTACTTGTATGATGTGTAATCGGAAGCTTTAATGTACGTATTTTCCTGTAATCCCTTCGACGTGAGTAGACAATGTCAATAAAAATTCTATCGCCCGATGTTTCGAACAAGATCGCTGCTGGCGAGGTGGTCGAGCGTCCTGCTTCCGTTGTGAAAGAGTTGATTGAAAACGCTGTGGACGCTGAGAGCACGAATGTTCACGTGGAAGTTCGTGCTGGTGGAAAGAGGTTGTTGACTGTTTCTGATAACGGCACGGGCATGGACCGTGAGGATGCTCAAATTGCTTTGGAGCGTCATGCAACAAGCAAAGTGCGTTGTATTGAGGATCTGCAAAAGATCCAGACATTTGGTTTTCGCGGTGAGGCGTTACCGAGTATTGCCTCCGTGTCACATCTGGAACTTTTAACTCGCACAACAGAGGGCCTCGCAGGCACGAAAATTACTGTTGAAGGCGGTGTTGTGCAATCTGTTCAAGAGAGTGGCTGCTCCCCAGGTACTCATGTTACAGTGAATAACCTGTTCTACAATGTTCCCGCTCGTCTGAAATTCCTGAAGACCGAAACGACCGAATTAAACCACATTACGAACCAAGTAATGTGGACGGCGCTTGCCTATCCGAAGGTTCAATTTTCCCTTTCTCACAACAGCCGTTCATTGATAGATGTGCGTAAGTGTGATTCTCATATCGAACGCATTCGCCTCTTGTATGGTAAGGAGTTTGCGGAGAATCTAATCGAGTTTGAGGCTAATCTGATGAATCTCCACCTACACTGCTTCATCGGTAAGCCGGAATTTACGAAGTCGAATCGTAATTGTCAGCTTTTCTTCCTGAATCGGCGCCCGATTAGAAGCAAGATACTCGGGGCCGCTTTGGGCGAAGTCATGCGTTCGATGGTTTCGAGAGGTCGATACGCCGTCGCGTTCTTATTTCTTAGGATGGGTACGGAGGAGGTTGACGTCAACGTGCATCCTGCGAAAATTGAGGTGCGTTTTCGAGATGAAAGAGCGCTATATGGGAGTATCGTTCGATTGCTTCACAGCGGTATCTACAAACACAAATATATTCCAAGAATAGACACCGAGGCAGCGGCTTCCGACGGGACGAGCACCAGAGATATTGAGAAAACCTCACAAAACCTGATTCATTCGAGCGATCATCGAGTACCACTGCAGCCGGAGCGCTCCCCTCCTTTTGGACCGAGTAGCCAATCTAGAGGCGCCGTGACGGGTGGAAATTTCAAAAGCCCTGCTGAGCAGTTAGAACTTGGAGCGATAGAATCACACAATGATTTTTCAGAGGCGGACAAGAAGAGAGTAGTTTTAGATGATGGTTCGGCGGACCAAGAGCATGTAGCTGATCCCGGCGTTATACCTTCCATTCAGCCACCTCGACGAGAGATTCCTACGGGAACAGATCTTCAGTTATTCGATTTTTCAGAAATCGAATTGAAGACCAATCTTTTCAATACATACATTGTCGCCGAAGGAAAGGACCGGGTGTTCATCATCGATCAGCACGTGGCGGCGGAGCGGGTACTCTACGAGCGTTTTGTCGAGCAAGTGAAGGTCCGTGGAATCGAAGTGCAAGGGCTACTACTTCCTGTAACCCTGGAGGCTACGTCGCAACAATTAAATGTCTTCAACGCTCACGAGAATCTCTTCGAGACTTTGGGGTTTGATATAGAACGTTTCGGCGGTAGTACTATTCTTATTCGTTCTATTCCTGCAGTTCTTCCAATGCGACTCGTTGCGCAGACGGTGAGCGATCTTCTGGACAAGTTCGAAACCGACGTCACATCAGATGTCGGGATTCTCGACATTCAGGATCAAGCGTTAATCACTCTTGCCTGCAAGTCTGCTGTCAAGGCTGGCGATGCATTGACAATGAAGGAGATGGTAGCCCTAATCAAGGATCTCTCACAGGCAAAGTTACCGTTTAATTGTCCGCACTCCCGTCCAATTACGGTGGAGATGAGTCAGAGTGAGTTAGAGCGGCGATTTCATCGACGATGAAGTGAAGAGGGAGAATGCGTGCTAAAAACAAACACTGTAAAGTGAGAGATTATGCTAAAATTCGGTGTTAACTTGCTTTTGTGGGCGGCCAAGTTTGATCGGGAAACAATGGTTCTCATTCCAAAAGTCGCTGAGATGGTGTTGAGATTCCGAATTTCGATCCGGAAAGTGTTGATATCTTGTATACTAAAGCGCCATTGCGAGACACGGGCTTACATCCAATAGGCTGTGTTATCATGAGACATAATCGCAACCCCATTCACGAGAATCTGGATATTCGTGACATTGGCAACAATTACCTAAAACAGTCGGTGGAAGTTCTTGCTGAGTTGGGTGGGGATACACGTGTTTGTCCCGTATATAGTGCCGTTGGTGCATTGGTCGGACGTGGGGCAGGAATCAACATGAATGGGATTGGTGTATAGAAAATCTCCGATATGTAGCATGATTTTCCGGAAAACACGGGATTACCTTGACCGCTGAGACTCTAAACTATTTCGAAACGTATTTTGTCAACTTTGGTGCCTATGCGGTGAAGCTAGCAGAGGCCATCGACAGTCCGTATTTCAAAGTTCACCTGGATACGTTCCACATGAATATTGAGGAGAGAAAAGTCACAGACAGGCAATCTTGGACACAGGAGAATTCTTACACCACGTTCACGCGTGCGAGAACGATCGAGGCATACCTGGGATAGGATTGGTTGATTGGGAAGTATTTGGTGCGCTTGCGAGAATCGAATACAATCTCTGGTTGGTGCTCGAGTCTTTCACACCTGCTGTTACGGAAATCGCAACGGCGGCCGCAATCTGGTGGGACATGGCTCCGAGTACTGAGGGGTTGGCTTTTCTTAAAAAGATGCCAGGTCGGCATTTGCGAAATGCCTGAGAATTATTTACATAGAAATGGAATCTGTTAGCTAACTCGAGTTATGGACCTTCTAAACGAAATTTTCGTGCCCTATTCCGTGGCGACGATCGAATCTACCGTCTTCAAATTATTGCTTGCCTTTGTGTTGGGCATCGTGATTTCATCAGTCTACTATTGGACGCATCTCGAAATTCCTGAGCGTTCCTTCATTGATACGCTCATTATCCTGTGCATGCTCATCTCGGTTGTGATGGTGGTCATTGGTGACAGCGTAGCGCGCGCATTTAGTCTCGTCGGCGCGTTGTCAATCATCCGTTTTCGGACCGTGGTGCAAGATCCGCGGGATATCGCCTTTGTATTTTTCGCTTTGGCGGTAGGAATGGCTGTGGGTGCCAGTGATCCACCAATCGCAATTCTCGGTACGTTTCTAATTAGTGGAATCATTGTCGTGCTTCATTGGTGGCACAATCTGTTTCCCATTAGCGAGGCATTCTTGCTTGCCTTTAAAGTACCGTCTGATTCGGCGTATGACGAGCTTGTCCGTCCCATTTTTCAAGAGCATGTCGCGTATAGTCGGCTGGTGTATCAGGCTACGACGAAGGCTAACAGCATTGAACTCAGATACCTTGTTAAGTTTGAGCCGTCCCACGGATCTGAACCCTTTTTTCAGAAACTTTCAACTTTGCAGGGGATTCGTGGCATCAAGTTGACGAAGCGGTAAGTACCGAAGAGGCAAAATCTGAGATAAGCAGGCGAAGAGCAAGAAACCGCTAACGCTCATATACAGGGGCGCCGCAAAACACGCCAGGTTTTAGCGTTGTGCACAGCTATGAAAATCGCGTGCTATTTTCCTAGCGTTAGTTCACCGAGAAATGTGACGATGTCAGCCACATCTTTGTCTGATAATCGATTCTCAGGGAAGGGGGGCATGACAAAGCCACCCTTTCTTACGTAATAAGCAATCTTGTGCAGTCGCTTCGCGAGGTCCCTCGGTGCTTTGCGGCGTACCAACTGCGATCCGATACCAGTCTTTCGCGCCGTGGGATGACAATCGTTGCATGCACGGCTATATAATTTCCACCCTCTTTTTGCATTTCCTTCCATTGCAACAATTTTGTCCGCTGCGGCGTTGGCTGCTTCCTTGTCAAGTAAGATCGTCTGAAAGCTTGGCCCTTTCTTGTTCGCAGAAACATGCTCAAAATACGCCATTAGCGCTTTCGCTTCCGCCTGTGGGATAGCGGTTGGGTTCACCTTGTTAGCTGGAATACGCTGTAGGAAATGTTCATAGCAGAATCCGCTACCGCCAGCCGAAAGGGTGAAGGCTTCTCCTTTTATTGTGCCGCCCTGTGCTTCCATCCGACGTGGTACACCGACAATACTATGCCCCGCACGGATTTTTCCGTCAGAGTTGTTCTCCTCGTCGAAATCAGCATGGCAGTTTGCACAAGCAAGCCCGCTAATTGTTTTCGGCTCAAGCGTGCCCCCGAATGATGGGTCGTAGAAAAGTTCACGTCCCCGTTGGGCTTGTTCGGAGAGCCCGGCGTGGCCGAGGGTGTTGAACAAAAAAGTCACGTGTAAAGCTATCAGAACTGAGCGTACTCCAAAGTGAATATAGTGCACGAAGCCCTCCTTGTGGTAGATAAAGAGACCGATCCGATGTTTTGCAAATTTCCTGAGAGGCTGGGGCAAGACATTAGCACCAGCATGTTGTCAACGTTTTGTTTGTGTAACGTTCAAGCTCTCTAAAGTGAATTATGGATCCTAATGGTATCAGTTTGAAGAGAGATTGTCAATATATAATACTTGTGATTATTGGTGATAATGGACTGTATACGCAGCACACTTCTGCATTGTTTTGTCGTTGTCTCGATTTCGTTTCTGAGTGGATGTTTTCTTCTGAAAGGCTTGTGGTATCTGTTGAGAGATGAAAATGTGGCACTGTGTGAGCTAGCGAAAACGGCCATGCGAATGACAAAATTCTGATCCGCCAAGGGTTCTTAGGGGCGTTTGATGCTGGTCTGAAGCGACCATTAGAATGTTCGCTGCGACGAAACCTATGATGGGGATCGCTTGAGTCGTCTGAAGAAATGTGAAGCGTTTCAACAGTTCGTCAGTAATATTCGAGTGCGAATAGTACTGACGAACTGTTTTTCGGACATATCGTAAGGGATAAGGGTTCAAAAAACTTCGATGGAAACACCACGCAATTGAAGTTCAGCTGTCTTTACTTTAACGTCAACGAAGCGCGCACGATGCCATGAATCTAGGTATAGTGGCTCATGTCAAAGATTGGTGATTTACTTCGGTGTGTTCTGGTCTCCGACCTTGCAAAACATAGGTATCCGTCCCGATCGTATTGATTCTCGCTTAAACTGTTCTGTTTTGAAGATGGACAGAAAGTTATGGGATTCAGGTTTCTGAAGTGCAAGAGCCTTTCGCATTTCAGGAGTCTTTCGCCAGTAGTTTTGAAATATGAAGGGTCTGAATCTTCAGTGAATCCCAAATTTCGATTTGTAGTATTGGGCATTTATCTTGCCCTGGCAAGGAAACACCAGCATCAGAATATCGCTTGTGTTTGGACTTTCCCGATTGATGACAAATGTGGGTGTCTTTCAATTTGCTGCTGTAGTGATGAAATAGTCTCAGTGAAACGCGAGATGTGCTTTCCTAGTGAGGAAGAGGGCGGGGACAAGCCCTTTTTTATGGCAGTTCTGATGCGGCTGTGTAATGCGAAATGAAGTGTTCGGGGTTTGCCGTGACCAAAGTGGGTATCTAAGCTCAAAGATAAATGTTTTGCGTAACTGGTGGGATTAGACAAATCGCGCAGTCGGACCCACGTGGAAAATACTTTCTTTCCACACCCCGATTTTTCCGCGATCTCTGGCGGCTCATCATTAAATTGGGTGGTTTTCGAGGATTCTTGCTTGCTTCGTACGGAACTTTTCCAGGTATTGTTTTTGACCGTGGTAGATTGATATGTGTGGCGGTTGCGGTAGAATTGGCACATTTCTTTTTAGAATCTCCCGTCTAAAATCTTCAATAATAAACGGTTCGTTGTGGTATTTGTAGTAAGCGTAAGTTCCTGCAACGGCGGCTCCCAGTGCTGGACCAGCCTTTTCAATTGGAACGACCCTACGATTCCAAATGGCTGCAACACGCTTCATGATCTGTGGGCTCTCTGTTGCTCCGCCGGTTACATACAGGGACGTGTCATCGTTCTTCATGAAGTCTGCCGAATTTACGTACACCGCTGCCAAGCTTGTTTCGATAATACCGGCATAATCCGATCCCAACCAGGAATCTGACTGTGGTCCGATTCGAATCATGTCGAAGCTTCCAGAAGGTGGAAAGGATTCGTTTGTTGGCTGCCAAAAGACCATCGAATGTCCGGGTTCAACTCTTTTCAGTGCTTCTTCTGCTGAGTTATAATCCGTTTTGTTCAAGCCGTAAAGTGCTCTGACTGCATCCCATACCATGGCACCATTGGTTCGACATCCGAACATGAAGGGTCTTCCAATTCCGTCATACATCGCATTTGCAAGCCCTTTCCAATCGAGCACGTTGTTTTCGGTGGAGACCATGCTAACAAAGCTTGTTCCGAGGCTCAATAAATCTCCGACAACTAGCACCTTTGCCTGTGGATTATCTCCGGAGCCCGCCATAACTTTGCACCCTGGCCTAAAACCGTACTTCGCTATGAAATATGCGGCAATGTTTCCGACGAGAGTATCGGGCGAAACAAGGCGGGGTAATTTCTTCAGCAGGGATTCGGAGCCGCCCGGTAGCCCCTTGGCGGTTGCCTTAAGCAGTTCTGGAGACCAATCCTTCTTTCGATAATCCATCAGGGACGTACCGCATGCGTTTCCGTAATCTACCGGCACTTTTGAGTTTCCTGTAAGCACTGCCGGAATTAAGCTACTCACCAATTGTACGTTTTCTGTCGCTTGGTATGCTTCAGGAAATTGTTCGGCAACCCGTCTGATGATTGCACCGGTGAACCGCAATGGCGCGTTTGATCCTGAAAGGTGGATTATTGCGTCTTTTCCCCCGACATCTTCTCTTACCGAACTTGCCTGATCGACGGTGTTAGAAGTCATCCAGATTGGCGCGGTCAGATAAGAAAAACTTCCACGGAGTATATCTGCGAGGTTCTTTTGGGCGCTTTCATGCTCATGTAACTGAGAGAAGATGTTTTTTGCCAGGCTGTTGAGATAGGTGTGGCTGTGCTGTTGAGCGGAATTGTTGATTACAACAATGTCTTCGATGAGTACTCCAGCGCTTCGGATATCACAAAACATCGCGTCTAAAGATGCCAAAAACATCTCAGGGGGTTGGTCAGCTTCGCCTTCTATTCTTGGTGGTAGAACGTAGTCAGAACCTATGCCGTAATCGTTTAACCTCTCATCCTGTCGGTAATCAAGTGAGTGCTCGAAAATCTTCTCGGCGTTGTCGATGTCTACGATGACTGACGATAAACTTTGTGTGCTTGAGTCCAATCCTAAGGCTAATCTCGCCATTTTCTTGTTCTCCACCTCCGTACTAGAATTCTTCGCCCTGAAAATCATAAACGCGATTTAACTTTTTGTGTACAAGGCTGTGGACACTTATGTGTTCCAGAATAGAAATGCCGCGTGGGATTCTTCTGGCCAGATGGTTTTCGATCGTTTCTTTTGTTTACTGAATGATGCTTTCCGCCGCGTGTCTTTAGCCACCCTCTGAAGGTCTGATTGGTTTTGTCAATTGTCCGCCTTTTTTCACAAACTTCCGCAGACAGTAGCTATCAGAATTGCTGTTCGAATCGAAAAGTAACGACGAGCAGCAAGCACGATCTGTTTGAAATTGATGAGGGGATGTGCGACCTGTTGGCCACTGACTTCCGAACGTCCTAGTTTTTTCGGCACCTCTTTTCTGACCTGCTGCCAGTTCTTCTCAGTCGTGGCTTTGAGCTAAAGGTAGTTTATTTGGAGTAGATGCGAAATGGTAGGTAAATTAGTGAGATCCTGTACGTGAAGATTACAAAGATCGTCCTGTTGGTTGACGGATTCATCGACATAATGGAACCCTTTGTCAGTAATCCGGGACAGTTTTCTTTTACCTTGGAAAGGAATGCATTTATGATGCTCCGATTTGAGCATCGCGGAGATTGGTCAAGAGAGGCTGCTGTCCAAGATGCAACTAGCCAAACTCGTTGTTGTTGGTTTCTGAAAAATAACCCACTTAGTTGGAAGTCTTAGTGCCAATCCAACGTGTCAAACTGTTCGAGTTCGCACTTCTTGTGTTTGCGGGGATGGGTGTTCAGACGATGTACAGCCATTCTGCGATTGAGGTGCCTTTGATTGCTTTTTCGATGTGCCGTTCGAGCGACAGCTTATATGATGGTGCTCGAACGGTGCTGAGGACATGATCTTAAACAACCTAACTCGTTTCAGGAGAATGTAGACGCTCGTTTTGGATAAGAATAGGAGATATATCGATTGGCATTTGGACACAGTTCACGCCGTTGTCTCCAAGACGAAAAAGTATCCAGGCTTCCACGCCTGACAAACAAGGAATTCCTGGTTGTTGTGTGTATGCCAGACCACGTTGTGAAGATGGTCTGCACGTTCGATGCCTAGATCCTCCTTTGGTCGAACCGTAGATAGCACTTCATATGTTGTTGCATCAAGAATATAGATCGGCGCAGGCCTGTTTTCTTCTGGATCGTCAAGACTAGCAACGACGGCGTACCAGTGGCCATTTCTGTCGAAGAACTGAATACCGCATGGTTTAGAGCCCCACGGTAGAGCGTGAGATGCCGTGAAATCTCCATCAAAGGTATAGATTTCAAAGCGCGAATGTGCGCGATCAGCGATCGCTAGATGATTGCCAGACGGGGTTGCGCTCATGCCGTGGGCTGTCCCAAATTGTCCGTGCGCTTGTGGATTGTCTGTTTTTCCGCCGAAGATGCCATTCCATTTTTGGGTGGAAAGGTTCAGGCCCGTAATGTAGTTTGCACCGTAACCGTCAGCGACAAATAGTTTGTTCTCGTCTACCACGCTGTCGGTTGGCTTGTAAGAAGTTTGTGCGTCGTGGTACTCGTCAAACTCAGGGCGGGGGATGGTAAACTCGATTTCACCATCCAATGTGGCAACTGCCACCATTTCATTGTTGTTCGCTGTCAGGAACAGACGACGGTTCCCACTAAAATCTCCAATTTTCGTGCTATGAAAATTTACAGCGTCAAATTCTTCGGGTAGTTTGATGACATCCTGTCTTGTTAGATCGGGAGTCACGCGGAGCAATCCACATCCTTCAAGGCCGTAGTATATGTGACTGGAATTGCACTCTTTATCAATTGCAAACGTGCCGTGCAATCTTTCCTCGAAAGGCAGTGCTTCTTGTGGCATGTTGCGTAATTCTTCACGATACGTGAACATGAATGGTTCTTGCCCAGTTGTCTTTTTTGACTGCATTAGAAACCTCCTACTTTAGCGTGCGTGCATCTGAAAAAGTTGAGCACAACTACCCCTCTTGTGTGAAGGTTAAACGAGCTTCAAGGAGCGACACGTTCTTTTGCAAGAACTTGAAAAGATAACAGTATTACTAGGTGTTTAGGGAGAATGTAGCATCGAAGATAAGCAGGTAGAATGCCGCACATCCTCCCAATTTAAGAAACGATTGTCGAATGATAGCATCTTAAAAACAGGGATGATAAACTTCAATAGAATCAAGATTGCAAGAGTTGTTGTGTCGTTGTCAAAGGGCCGAAGAGACAACTGGCACGATTCGAATAGCAGAAACCGGTTTCTCTTTCCCGTACTAATCTGTATTAGAATCTATCGGAATCATTGATTTTTGTCCGATAGGAAGGGGTTCGGCCTAATCGGTCAATCTCCAATGGCGCGGCCAAAATGAAAAGTCGCGTCACTGGTTCGTCATTGCCGGTTTTGACTCAGCGCTTACCAACACTGACATCGTAAACGGGTGGTGAAGATTTACTGAGAGTCGGACGCCAACGGAATTCCGCGGACCCGATTGGCCAATTTATGACAAAAATCTGGCTGCCGAGCATATTCAAGGCTAATGCTTAACTTTATACGCGTTTCCACCGGTAGCAGGCTGTCTGACAGTGTATAAATGGTAAAGGATCTAGGGGCACTGGCACGCAGCGAGCGTGTGAAGGCTCACGGATTCTCTCAGTCGACACCGCACAGGTCAAACAATTTCAGTTGTTGTTCATTGAAAATCGTCGTTTTCCCCAGCCAACGCTATCTGGTCTGCCCAAATGTTGTGCCAATTAGGAACGCCTTTATCGAACCACACGAACATGTTTGCGGGCGATCTGTCCGCAAACGTTGTGCTGAGAATGCAATAGCGTTCTATACATCGTGAGCGTGGAACGAATCTGTGAACCCACAACGTTATGCCGCTATCATGCCGTGGGGATCGATTACATACTTCTTCGCTGCACCCTGATCGAAGTCGTTGTAGCCATCCGGCGCCTCATCCAGTGAGATTACAGTTGCGTTTACGGCCTTAGCAATCTGAATCTTGTCGTGCAAGATGCAATTCATCAGCGCACGATTATACTTCATTACTGGACATTGACCTGTTGTGAATTGATGGGATTTTGCCCAGCCTAATCCGATTCGAATGCCGAGCATACCAACCTTCGCGTTTTCATCGACACCGCCTGGATCTCCGGTGACGTATAGTCCTGGGATACCGATGCTTCCGCCGGCACGTGTCAATTCCATGACCGAATTGAGTACCGTGGCCGGTTTCTCCACGCTGGCATCGACCCCATGGCCACGTGCTTCAAATCCGACACAATCAACACATGCATCTACTTCTGGTTCGCCAATAATTTGTTCAATTTGCTCTGCCAGCGTTGTATCTTTTGTCAGATTAACGGTTTCACACCCGAAACTCCGTGCTTGTTCTAATCGCTCAGGAATCATGTCGCCGACGATAACGCATGCGGCGCCTAGCAAGTGGCAAGAGGCCGCGCAAGCCAATCCAACAGGACCGGCACCTGCAACATAAACGATTGTTCCTGGTCCAACTCCGGCAGACACAGCACCATGATAACCGGTTGGGAAGATGTCCGAGAGTAACGTGAGGTCCTTAATCTTCGCGATGGCGATGTCTTTGTCAGGGAATTTCAGCAAATTAAAATCAGCATAAGGGGCCATTACGTATTCGGCCTGGCCACCAACCCAACCGCCCATGTCAACATAGCCAAAAGCTGAACCCGGTCGAGCGGGGTTAACGTTTAGGCAGATTCCCGTCTTACGCTCGTAACAGTTGGAACATCGACCACATGCTATGTTGAAAGGTACAGACACAAGGTCTCCTACTTTGATAAACTCGACATCATTACCAGCCTCAATCACTTCACCGGTGATTTCGTGTCCAAGAACGAGACCTTCTGGTGCTGTAGTTCTTCCGCGCACCATGTGTTGATCGCTTCCACAAATGTTGGTCGAAACGACTTTGAGAATAACCCCGTGATTACACTTCCGGTCACCCAATGCCAATCTGGGATAGTCAATATTTTGAACTTCCACCACCCCTGGTTTAATATAAGCTACACCCCTGTTGCTGGCCATGATAGCCCTCCTTGAAGGAAAAAAATGTAATGATGGAAATGTCCGATTGTTGAATTGGCTCACCTCACGAACTCGTGGGAATTATAGCATATGCGTAGCAATTAGGAAACAACAAAAAGTTTCACGTTCTAGAAGTAACTTATGTCTCAAGCCGTGGGTTTGTTACATGACATCGTGATGATTGCACTGGACAGGTTGAAAGAGAGCCATGAGCGCATTGTGACTTCTGCAAGGTATGCTGGTGTTTCAAAGATGTGCGGTCGGGAGATGGTGCTGCTTTGACGTCATCTAGCTTCCAAAAAGACGCAATGTCTTCGCATTATTCCATACATGGAGAATGAGCGATTTGACGCTGCCATCGACCAAGCTAACGAACACAAGTGTTAGGCGTACGAATCTGCGTAATCTGCATCAGGGCTCCTCAGGTAAGCATTCATCATCGGTCGTGGGTGTAGCATTGCATTGCCAGAGGTTGTTAGCTGATCTGCAGGTGGACATGGCCAATATCTCCGTGTGTTTTTCATTGAATGAGTTTCAGGTGGCCAATTGTTGCAGTGTGTCAAAACGGAGTGCTTGCGAATGTTGTTTCTCAGATATGCTGAAGCGCGGTTTCTCGGCGGGCAATATTTTGCGATGTATTGCGCGCTGAGAGCCGTGACAATCATTTAGCGAACTGTTCTGGCTAAAGCGTTTATCGCTGAAAGCACGGCAAGCCGTATGCTATCAAAAACGGCGCGTAAATTCAAGCCTGATGTGACCTTTGAATACCTGATATAAGTGTAGTTGGCCCTCCTGATAAGTCAGTCCCTCAAAGTGTACTGAGTGTGCATCATTGACACACAACGCTTTGCCCCCAGTCTCTGTATTTGTGTGTACAACAGGATGCTTTCCAATGGGGGGATTTAACTCTTGTTTCCTAGGTTGTGTGGGCGATTCTCGTGGGTCGTAGAAACTTCAGGTTTTGTGGAAACATTGAGTCCGACTGGATTGTCTGGTTTTTCTTTAGACTGTCGAGCAGTGCTTCATAGGCAAAGTACTGTGTGGAAAATAGGGTGGTGTCCCCAGCGGAAAGTGGAATCTTCACGGCATCGAGTAAGTCTGCCATCGGTGGATGTTCTAAGTATGTGGTGCCCGAATGCCATATCCCGCCAAAGTTTGTACTCCCGTGCGGAGGCTTGGTTACGGCTGTAATTCGCGGACAGCGCGGTAATCCTCTTAGTTGAGGAATTTTCATGGGTCGGTCAAGCTGCTGGGTAAGGGCTAGATGTCCTCCTGGTTCCAGTTTTGGTTGGGGAGGAAGAGTACGAGATGTTTGAAAAAGGCTTGGTGAATTTCGCTGATTTCCTCACCTTTCAGGGGCTGCGATAGGGCGATTGCGTATATCTCTGCGCCTATCTAGAGAGTGGCTGAACTTCGGTACGCTGACAGTTGTGGTATATGGCGTTATCCACTATCTAGTTGTGTGTTTTCTAGCGTTCTTCAGTTTTGTTCGGGCTCAGAATTTAACGGTCAACTCGCCGGTGATCTGCCTAACTTCATTTCGGCTGCCGAAAACTTCATATAGATCTCCCGACACGTCAAAATAACGACGGATGAAGTTACGACTGGTTTGCGCTGGATTGAGGTCCGCATATTCGAACCAAAGATTGGCTTTCGACAATATGTCCCAATTCAATCCAATGGAGATGGCGCTGGCGTCACCATCGCTCTTCTGTCGTTGGCGGTTGATTTCTGGGAACAGAGCCGTTTGGTCAAGGCCTGATGTCCCATCCACGCGTTCTAGGTAGATGTTTAATTCCTTGTATCCATATGGGTTAGGGTCCGTGATGAATTTCAGGTTAGCTGCGAGGGTGTTAGTCAATGACTTTGTCTGGAGCGCATAGCTGTTTTCTGCCTTCGGTGGTGTGACGTACCGATTGTCTAGCTCGCTGTAGGTCAAGTCGCCGGCGAATATGAGATTCCAACGCTCCGATAGGCTATAGTTCCAGAGGAAAGTATTGCTCAGCTCTAATTGATTGCTGTTTTCCTGGACGTCGGCATCTGGGTCAATGTCCTCATAATCCTCCGTAAAATTATTATCAGCATTAGTCGCTCTGACGTTGTATAATCCATCCATATGAGACCTCTTCAGGCTGAATCCTTCCAGCGAATACTGGCGGATGACCAGGTCCCTTTCATTGCGCAGATAGATTTGGCCGAATGGGTCAAGTGTAAGAAAGTCAGTGTCTTTGTCTTTCTCGTTGTGTTTATCAACCTGATATATTACCCGTCCGACATAGTTCCCTTCGCTATCAAATTTCTGGATGCGCGTAATCACGTAGTGGTAGATCGTTGCGCGAATGTTTGCCGCTTCTAGATCCTCGTCTTTCTCTGTTTCATTCTCATCATCAGAATATTGACCAAAGTAACGGCGATATTCGGCCTCTTCTAGCAAACGAATTCGTTCGGTCAAAATATCGAAATCCCATCGTTCGTCCACATTGTTTTGGTCGGTTATCGAAATGCGTGGCCGTCTAGCGGAGCGGAGAATGGGGTCTTGCAGCCCCGTTCCGTTTGGTGAGATAAGGCCCAATGTTCCACCGGCTGGTAACCGACCCAAGTACCGATTGAATTGGCTTGAGTCCTTAACAAGAATTTCACCTGTTCTTAGTACGGTGATTACGATGGGTTTGGTAAATTCTCCATTATTCCGTCCCCTCACGCCAAAATCCAGCAGAAAATGTCCATCTATATCGAACTTGACCACACGGTGATTGCCCGTATCTGCAATGAGTACATTGTCCAATGTGTCAATGGCAATGTCAGAGGCGTCTCGGTCAAATTCACCGTGCCCTGCCCCATATCGTCCGAATGCATGCAGTTTATCTCCATTACCGTCAAATTTGTGAATTCGCCCACGTTTTGCATCTAACACGTAGAGCTCGTTTCGGCTGTTGATGGAAATGCGAAGAGTTCGGTCATGTCCCCTTGGCTGAATTCCAAATGCCGTTTTGCCTTGTTCATCAACGATTAGACTGGCGGGCAAGGCGTGGTTTGGTTTCACGTCTACTTGATCTACGAAGTAGGTGTGGATTAGTTCTCCTTCTGGATTGAATTTGTAAACACATGGTGCAAAAAGATATATCTTTGGATCAGCCGTTTGAGCGATGTGGTGCACGGTGGTTTCAGCGATGTAGATGTTGCCTGCTACATCAACTGCAATGTCACCGGGTTTTTTTAGAACGTTATCAACGGCTTGGGGTTCCTCGGGTATCTGCATGAGGAATTTGCCGCTCGATGACAATTTTTGTATTAATCGATTGTCAGTGTCGCTCACGTAAATATTTCCCTCGAGGTCAAACGCAACGTGGATGTTCGCGCTAAAGGTCCCACCGGTTGAGCCCTTACCTGAGAACTCTCGTTCCAGTTTCAGGAAGCTCACGGCATATACCGCATTGATGTTGATGACTACGCCCGCCAAGCAAATAGTGAACAGCAACACACCCAATTCTTTCATTTATACTAGCGCTCCTTCTCAATCCGTGTTCCTAGATCTTCTAATTCATTCTACCAAATCGGTTACTTCCGTTCATTCAACCGCTATGGTCTGTTTTCATACGCCTTCGCGTTTGTAACTAAGTCCTGTTCATACGGAAAATGATGTGGCAGGCTTGGATTCGCGTGATATCTTCTGGATCAGCCATAGTATTTTCAGATCGGCAGCCTGCAGGGATAATCCTGCGAGATGGGATGATGATGAGTCAAAATAGTCCATCAACCGGCTCAGGAATTGTCGGAACGTCATATGACTTGGAGTTGAAAGTGGTCGTCGGAAGTTTCGTAACAAACGAACAGCGAATTTCTCCGTTCAGATGCCTGTGATGACATTTAGCATTGTTTCGTGAGCTTACGAGTGCCGTGTGAAGCGATTACAAATCTATTCCGACGAGGGGTACATGCGTTTGTGGCTGCCACATAAAATCTTTCAGCAGAAGGAAAATTGGCGTGTTAGGCCCGTCGGTACCACTTGGATGACCACCTTTCAGTTCCTAGAATAATCATCTAGCTCTTGATTGATACAATTTGTCAGCGATGCAAACTCTCCAACATCCAATGTTTCTCCTCGCCTTTGGCCATCGATTCCAAGTTTGTCAAAAACCTTGTCAAGTAGTCTGGGTGAAACTGATATACTGCTTGACAATATTGCATTCCGTAGCATTTTGCGGCGAAATTGGAATGCTGCACGCACGATTCGAAAGAACAGCGACTCATTCGCAAGTTCGACTCTTGGATTTTCCAGAATCTTCAGTTTTAGTAGTGATGAATTAACCAGGGGGACTGGGTAGAATTGGTGCGGTGAGAAATGTCGTATAATCTCAGCGTCGCTACGATAGGAAATGCCAATCGAAAGGGCTCCATAGTCTTTTCCTCCGGGCGAAGCCACAATTCGTTGGGCAACCTCTGCCTGCATCATTAAGACACACATCCCAATCTGCTTGTAGTGTTCTAATAATTTCCAGAGAATGGGAGTCGTGATGTTATAGGGTAAGTTTCCAACAACCTTGGTCTGATGACGTGGGAAATCATTGAGAATTGCGCAAAGGTTTAGTCTAAGAATGTCCGCCTGAACAAGAGCGATACGGGGATGATTCTCGAACTCCTTTTGTAACTCAGCATATAAGTCAGTATCGATTTCAACCCCTATCACCTTTTTTGCAGCCGCTCCTAATGCTGCTGTTAAACAGCCCAGTCCCGCACCGATTTCCAGGACAACGTCCTCTTTTGTTAGCTCTGCAGCTTTTGCGATACAGGGAAGGGCATTTCTATCGATTAGGAAATTTTGACCGAGTCGTTTCTTCGGTCGTTTGCCCGTGCGCCTTAAAAACTCGTAAACTTGCTGATGGAGTGTCATAGGAGCGTGCTCTAATGTCATTGATACACGAAAGTTCTGTTGAAGTAACACTTAGAATCTGGATGTTCTCTTGCACATTAACTCGGGCATTCGTAATCATCGGAGATATGAATTCAGGCGATCTCCGATGAGGGCCAATCGCTAGTGGTAAATGCAATCGAATTTTCATTAGGACCCTTCTCCCATGATCCAAAGTCAGAGGTTCAGGAAGCGCAAAGGCCTGAGAGCTATGCTACGGTTTTGTGGATAGACAGGCGAAAGCAGATGAAGGGCCGATCCGGTTTTGTTAATTGGTTTTGGTGATTATTGCGATTATACGATCAAAGATGATATTGGCAACCTCGTTCTTTGAGAGCATGGGTAGATGTTCACAATTGTCCAATCGGTCCAATAATGTCACTATGTTGGTTTCTTCTTCAAATCCCGCCCCTTCAGCCGATATGTCGTTCGCGACAACTAAATCGCAATTTTTCTCTATCAGTTTCTTTCGAGCGTTTTCTAGAACATCGTTCGTTTCCGCCGCAAAGCAGACCGTGATTTGATGTTGTTTCTTTCCTCCAAGAAGCAGAGCTATATCGGGATTTCGTTCAAGTGCGACAGTTAGTTGATGCGAGGTTTTCTTGATTTTTCTTGAGGTAAATTCTTTAGGACGGTAATCAGCGACAGCCGCTGCCATAATTGCGACATCGGTTTGGTCGAAGGCTTTGAGAACCGCTTGTTGCATTTCAATCGCCGTTTCGACATGGTGGATTTCAACGCCGATAGGTGCAGGGATTCTTGTCGGACCAGTAATCAGAATTACCTCCGCACCGCGACGGTAGGCAGTTTCGGCAAGTGCGTAACCCATCTTGCCGCTTGATCGATTGCTAATGAATCGGACGGGATCGATATATTCGCGCGTTGGTCCCGCGGTGACCATGACCTTCTTGTTCTGAAGGTCCTTCGGCCTCGTCAAAAGTTGCGTGATTCGCTCAAGTATTATGTCAATAGAATTGAGCCGTCCCATTCCTTGATGTCCAGACGCGAGATCTCCACTTATGGGATCGACAAATTCAACACCGTGTTCTTTGAGTTTTTTGATATTTTCTTTTAGAAAATAGTTTTCGTACATGTGCTCTTCCATTGCTGGCGCAATTAGTATTGGACAGTGAGTGGAAATCGCAACGGTAGTGAGCGCATCGTCAGCGATGCCATTTGCCATTTTTCCAATGACATTTGCCGTGGCGGGTACCACTGCCAACAAATCTGCACAAGCGGCGAGATCTATGTGTGGTGGTTTCCAGTTATCAGCCATGTCGAAAAGATCGACCAGCACGGGGTTACGTGAGACAATCTGAAACTGCAACGGTTGTATTAATCGTGTCGCATTTTGCGTCATGACAACGTGGACGGAAGCACCACGTTTTACTAGTTGGCTCGCCAGATCCACCGCTTTGTGAATCGCAATGCCGCCTGGAATTCCGAGGACAATTTTTTTTTCGTTTAATTTCATGGGTTTGTGTGAGCGATGGAGGAACATGTTCCTTGGTATTCGCGGTCGAAACCTCGGTGAAATTGCAATATTACAAGTGTATAGACATATGGGATGAGCGTCAATGAATGCTTATTCTAGAAACTTTCACGTGGCTAATCATCGGTTATCGATAGTCAGTTCTGGTTTGACCGAGCGCGAGAAAATTCCTGATTAATCGATTCCAGAAACTGGTTGTCAATGCGACAGCATTCCGCGTAAATTATGTGTTGAATCTGCTCCACGGTCTGATCTATGGCATCGTCTACATTAATCACACAGTAGTCATAGTCTTTAACGTAGGCAATCTCAGATCGTGCAATTGCGAGGCGCTGGTCAAGCTCCTGGTCCGATTCGGTTTGTCTGTGACGAAGACGCTTCTCCAAGCTTGTAAATGAGGGTGGAAGAATAAATATGGACACACTCTTGAGATTGTATGATTTTAGTTCCATCGCCCCATGAACATCGATTTCTAGAACGAGGTTCCTACCTTTGGCTAATGGCAACTCAATCTCCGCCTTCAACGTTCCGTAGTAATTTTTTCCGTATTGAGTCCATTCAATAAAACCGTTTTGTTCAAGGAGCGCCTCAAAGTCTGATAGAGAAAGGAAGTGATAGTTAATGCCATCAATCTCATTTGGCCGAGGTTGTCGTGTGGTCACAGAAACCGAGCGGTTTAATTCCGGATTTGACTGGCAGAGTGCATCAACAACGCTTGTTTTACCGGAGCCAGATGGGCCTGAGATTACAATTAATAACCCTTGCTGGACACGCTGTTTATTCCACATTCTGAACGATTTCCCGGATTTTTTCGATTTCGGTCTTCAGAGAAACACAAACGGAAGAAAGTGTCAGTTCGGAAGCTTTGGAGGTGATGGTATTTACTTCTCGGTTCATTTCTTGGAGTAGAAAATCCAGCTGGCGACCAACCGGGTTTGTTGCTTGTAGATGCATTTCGAATTGTGCACAGTGACTTTCAAGTCTTACGAGTTCTTCCGTCACGTCTGTCCGGGATGCAATGACACCAGCTTCCATGGCAAGACGATTTTGGTCAATTTCAATACGCCCCTCAAAGAGTTCGTTCAGACGAGCTTCAAGTTTGCCTTGTGTGGTCTTGACTGCATCCTTGAGTGCACGTGTGAGTTCCCGGACGTGGCATTTAATCGAATTCAGGAGTTGGGAAATTGCCTCAGACATCGCCCGACCCTCGATACGTTTTGTGACATCCAAACTGTCGAGCGTTTTCTTTAGTAGGGATTGGATTTCATGCCACGTCGAATCTTCGTCGATAGTAGGTTGTTGCAACGTGAAAACTCCAGAAAGTTTTGCCACGTCGCATGCCGGGATTTCGCCTGACTGCCGAAGTTCCTTTTGAAGCCTCGTAAGTCCAGCATGATACTCCTTTGCTAGAGCTACGTTGAGCGATAGGTGAGTACTCAAAGAGGAATCGTTTTCAGAGAGCTCCACTCCAACCTGCGCTTGTCCTCTGTGGACATGGTGTCGGACCGCACTAAGAATGCGATGTTCAAACTGTGAAAGGAGAGATGGCAAGCGGACGGTGATGTTGGAATGTCGATGATTCCACGCTTTCAGTTCAATTGTCAATCTGCCCAAGGCTGTTTCCGAATCGTGACGGCTATAACCTGTCATGCTTTTAATCATGAAGCATACCTGTTCCTTAATCGGCAGCCTCTTCTAATTCAATGAGCACCGGTGACTCTACTCGGATTGCGTCCTTGATACAGACTTCCTCGCACAGCTTACAGCCGACACAGTCTTTGGGTTTGGCAAGTTCACAAATTCCGAAGAAGCTTTCAGCGTGTTCACCGGTATCGGGATTCTTAAGTTCAAGGCAATCCCACGGGCAGACATGCACACAGAAATCACACCCTGAACAGAGTTCTTCGTAAATGACCGCAATCGGTCGTTGTCCGGGGCGCCTGATGAACTTGGCAACTTCGCCATGTTGATCATGAATTGCTTCCACCGGACAGACCATCCCGCACGCGCTGCAGTCGATACAAACGTCTGGGTCAATGTCATGAAGTTTATTCCGATCTCCGGTGATTGCGTCAACGGGACAATTCGTCAGGCACGCCATGCACCCAATACACTCATCTGTGATATAGTAAGCCATTTAGGTTTTTGCTTTTACCTCCGTTCTGGAAAAATTGCCTGTCGCAATTTCTGTTTTCTTTGCCATCAGAGGGGTTTTCATTAGGAGATCCGAAAATCCCGCTCGCATGCTCGTTATTATAACACGTGCGCACACGGTAAATCAAACCGGAACGAAATGCATGTTTCAGGCAGGTTTGAATTTTCAAGAACTTCGAGAAAATGTGGTTCAAGCATGGTCGTCAATCCTCTGCGGGCCTGTGGCGAGAGATGGGGAAGGGACTGCGCCATCCAGATTGTTGCAAATCGCAGTTGCCTAGTTCTATTTTCTAATTGCTTATCCATTTTTCCAGGACACTTCTTCAGGGTATGATCATAGTTATGTTTCATCGTTAAACATCGTGGGTGCTATCATTTCGGTGTGCAGTTGCAAACGAATTGGCAGCAAATGATAAACATTCAACGCTATCGAAGCTTAGGTTGTTCAATTGTTTTGTTAAACCCGATTCATTGGCTCATGATAGCGATGGCGACTCGCTTCGTTAATGGTTCGATGGCTTGGGTACGCCAGTAGATTGCCTCAAGCACAGATAGTCAGTATGGTGCGAGATAGTTCTTTAAAGCATTATTCGGTTGAAGAGATTGGTGAGCGAATCATCGCATTTGTCTAGTTGTCTGCTGTCTATGGCTAACCAGTAATTTTTAATGGAATCGCTCTGAATTCTAACCTCCTGTTCGCTTGACAGTCGAATGGAGGTGTGCTATAATCCTGGCGTGTACCATCAATCCTCAGAATGGAGAAGAAAGTTATGAGCATTAAGCAACGCTTAGACGCGAAGATTTCGAGTTGGGACCTACTGAAGAGCCCATTTTATCAGGCTTGGAGTGCCGGAACATTGCCCCGAGAAGCCTTGCGTACGTATGCACGTGAATATGGTGCCTTAATCTCGCTTATGCCTTATGGCTGGGAAACCTTGGACGATGAAGAGATTGCTCGAGAAGAAAGAGCACATCTTGAATTGTGGCAGGATTTTGCGCAGGATTTGCACACTGAGGTTGGAGAAGCCTGTATTCCGCAAGTTGATAACCTAGTCCAAACATCGAAACGGCTGTTTGCCAATGCGACAACTGCACTTGGCGCGCTTTACGCCTTTGAGTCACAGCAACCAGCCACCGCCAAATCGAAGCTTGAAGGTCTGAAGGCATTTTACAACGTGGGTCGCACCGGTGAGTCTTACTTTGAGATTCACTCACACAACGAGCATGAGAGTGAGAAACTCCTCCATCGTATTGCCGCACTTTCAACCGAGGAACAGGGAGAAGTGATTCACGCTTGTGAGACAATGAGTGTTGCACTTTGGGATGCTCTCAATGGGATATACGACGCTGAAGGTTAGTGACTGAGTTCTTTGGTGTGTCCGCATGACGAACAGCAGGCTGGCTTACCAAGTCCGAAGATTGAAATATTGTAGAGGGTGTTCTTGCTTGTTTTCGACTTCCTATCGTTGCCCATCGTGGATGAGGTCTTTCTTCTAATGCTGTGTGCTAATGGCCAGCCTACTAGAACCGAGTGGCCTAATCTATTGGTGCCTAGTTCCTGAGCGTTTCAATAGTTGCCATGGCCATCAAGAATTCAATCAATGCGCGTCATGCCGTTACTCAATATTGTGAAGCACTTGTCGCCGGCGATCTTCAGCGCTTGGCAGAACTGCTATCCTCGGCGGACTATTGCATCAAGGTCGGTACAGATGTGGGTGAAATTGTTAAAGGGGGTAGAAACGTACTTGATTACTATTTTGACCATGTCAGAAGTACAGACGATTTTTCCATTAGACTCGAAGACCTCGATGTTCAGGAAAGAGGGAACGCCGCCTGGTTTTTTTCACAACAACTCTGGAGTCTTAAGTGGCTTGGGGTTCGTGAGGAACTGATGGTGCGTATGACAGGAGTGCTCGAAAAGGAAGGCGAGGTCTGGAAAATCGTCCAGATCCACGCGTCGCTGGGCTGGCCTGCAGACTGATCTCGACTTGCCGTATGTCCAAGTGTCAACGGAAAGTTCTTGAAGATGTGTAGAGATGCAAATAATTAAGCTTAAGAAATCGAACGGTCAAATTTGGGACTATCGAGCGAAGCAACGTATGGAGGTCCTAGATGCCGGCGACCGGAATGCATTGCAAGAGCTTCTAAATCGTTATTGGGTATGGCACTTCGACGAATCTCTTGTAGATGTTGCTCGTTTGCTGTTGGCCGCTGATCTGGGCTGGGAGTGCATCCCAAGAACAATTTCTCCGCCTGTTGGCAGGCTCATTTCACCTCTGGGACACGCGCTAGATCACGAGGATATAAATATTCAAAATGCTGCGTTGCAGATTCTCGATAGTACAATCGATGTGCCATCGGGTGAAGTCTTTATCGGCGAGGTGCCGGAACTGATACGGGTTGATGGGTTCCGTATCGGACGATATCCGGTTACGAACGCGCAGTATCGGCGATTCGTATGTGCGACAAGTCATCGCGCACCGCAGGGATGGGAGAAAGGCACATATCCAGAAAATCAGGGAGATCATCCTGTTACATGGGTTAATATCGACGATGTGGAGGCTTATGGAAAATGGATCGGAGGTCGACTGCCTAACTTTGAGGAGTGGCAGCGAGCTGCTCGGGGCAATGATGATCGTGTCTTTCCATGGGGGGATAAAATTGACAAACCACGCTGCAATACGGCCGAACTTGGTGCAGATGGTACGACACCTGTCGGTACATTTCTCGACGGAGTGAGTCCGTTCCACTGTTACGACATGCTCGGGAACGTCTGGGAATGGACGAACACGTGGTACAATGACGATGATCCAAAATTTCGAGTTGTCTGCGGCGGATCCTGGTACTATAACCACGATCACAGTACTTGCGCTGGCTTTGACTTCTTCAGCAAAGAATACTCCGAGTTCGTGTTGGGATTCCGCATTGTCTATCTGACTTGACGGACCTCAGTTTGCACCGTGTGTGAAGTGATACGCACCTAACTAATGCTTTGCGTACCAAATGTCATGACAGTTTCAGTCGGCGCTATTGCCATTTAGTCCCCGGACTTGTGTTTCGTCGTTAACCTGCCGACTAATGACGCATGGACAAATCCTGAGTGGAAAATTACTGTGCAGGGGAATGTTGATGACTGGAGTCGACATCGCGGTAACTGGTTGCCCCTGTTCTTGAACGTGCGAACTGGTGGGGTTTCAAGATTCACGCAAACCCTCTTCTTCAAGTAATCAGTTCTATTGTTGCGTATTAATTTGGGAAGCCCAATCGGAACAAAATCGACTCGCGTGATCGACGGTCGCGTTGTGTGGTCAATCTTCTGTATTCGTGCTCCTGGCATCCATGCCCAATCTTCTCGTAAATATCACTTGGACCGAGGTTGTCGATTTGTTTAGGACAATGCGTGTGGATTTCTGGACAGTGCTTGCCTGTGTTATCTGCATGTGAATTTCGTTCCTGTCTTGCATAATGGGCAGATAGTAGTCCTTTGGTTAAAGTTCTTTACCAGTTTCTCATCACGGACTGGTTACCGCAACGGTTTGAATATGCCGACATGTTCTTGTTGTCGTTGAGGTTGCCACCGGGTTCGGCGTTAGAGAGCCTTCTTCAGCACGATTTGGGAGATGAAGTCGTTCCTGGCTAACGATGTGTTGGTAATTTCTCTCCTAAACAGTTTTGCATTAGTCCGGTTGTAGAGGTAATTGTGCCACGTCCGAGGTGGTGAATTTACTTTTGAGGCTGTCACTGACAGGGATTCGATATTATGCAGTATTATCCATCTCGAATCGGTTTTACAGATCGCGATGCTAATATGCTGGTCGACGTCAGGTATGACTGGTGAATCCAAGTAGTCGGTGGAGCAAGGAGTTGCCATTGATTCGATGACGGATCGCTTCATGCTGTGCGACGAGTCGTATAGCATGAAGCGATTCAGTGCACAGGTGCGGTCTTGATTAATTTGCGCTTTTACCATCCGATTGCATAGCCGTTAACACGCGGATTCGATCCGCCGATAAGTGCTCTCGATTCGGGATGGATGAGAATCGCCTGTGCGTTTCCCTGACCACCCCACGCACCTAATATCTCAAGGTCATGCCCTTTGCGGACGAGCATGTCTTGGCTTTCTCGCGAAAACCTGTCCTCGAGTTGCAAATGGTTTGAACACGTGTGGGGTAGTGCCGATTCCATCGGATTCTGTAGACTGCGCCAACGTGGAGCTTCTACAGCTTCTTGAGCATTCATGCCGAAATCAATGATGTTTGTGACGATTTGGAGATTAGTTTGTACTTGTGTATCTGCACCCGGTGTCCCACACGCGAGAAAAGCCTTGCCATTTTTCGTGACAATGACTGGATTCATGGTGTGACGTACTCGCTTTCCTGGCATAAGACAGTTGGAATGATCTTTTTCTAAGTGCCAGTACGTCATGCGGTTGTTGAGCAAAATACCCGTGTCCCCAGCAATTAAGTCCGAGCCGAATCCCATTTGGATGCTCTGGAGCATGGAGACAGCATTCCCCCATTTGTCAGCGACGCAGAGACATGTTGTATCTCCGAACAATTCAGGACCGCCCGTGGGCAGATTGATTGCTGCGTGGTCAGCGTCAATCCGTTTAGCCTGGTCCTCAGCATATTCCTTCGACAGCATCCGTTCAAGTGGCATATCCACCCACCTTGGATCCGCCGTGTATTTCTCCCGATCTGCAAAACTGAGCTTCTTTGCTTCCACCATTAAGTGAACGCTCTCTGCAGTGTTGTGTCCTAACGCTGCCAGATTAAATTGTTCAACAAGGTTTAGCTCTTGGACCAGAATATGCCCACTTGAATTGGGAGGCATTTCATACACTTCGTAGCCTCTATAATCTAATGTGAATCGGATCAGTCCAATGTGTGCGTGATAGTCAGCGAAATCACTCTCCGTAAGGAGCCCATCGCATGCCTCGCTGAACTTGATAATCGTTTTGGAAATCTTTCCTTCGTAGAATGTTTCCCGTCCTTATTCAGCGATTTGTTTCAAGGTATTGGCGAGATTATTATTGTAAAGAATCTTCCCGCTGTTGATTGGTTTTCCGTCATGTGTGAAAACATCTCGGGCGAATGGGTTTTGGTTAAGAACCTTATTGGAATTGGCGAGTAAGGCAGAAAGCTTATCGCTAGCGGGGAAACCGTTCTTGCACAACGTCATTGCTGGATCGAACACCCGATCTCGTTTTAATTAATCCGTAACGTTCATGAGCTAGAAGCCAGCCATCTACTATTCCGGGAACTGACACACTCCGTATGCCCCTTGTCGGGATACCACCGTTTTTCAGGTACAATTCACGAGTGGCGGCGTACGGGGCTGGTCCTGTCGCATTCACACTGGTTATACTGTCAGTGTCTGCGCAATAAATCAGGATAAAGCCATCACCACCTGTGCCAGAATTCATCGGATCGACAACACTCAGTGCTGCCGCGGTTGCAATCGCTCCATCCACTGCATTGCCACCGGCCATCATCGTTTGAATTCCCGCCTGTGATGCAAGTGGGTGTGCGGAGGTAACCATGCCGTTTCTTGCCATTACTGGTGCACGAAAGGCTTCTGATTTTATTCCATGGGGTGATTGCATGTGCGATCTTTCTCCCGTAGAGTATTAGAAATGGTCTGTGCTTGGAGTCCGAATGCTGCGGGGCTGGCAACGTGTTGCTTAGGGAATGTTTTTAAGGTCGCTGTTTTGCCTTACATCGGCACCTTGGATGCCTGTGGATTGCGCTATTCGAGTTCTCACACCAGATCAAATGAGGACGCCATCGTTGTCTCCGGCAACCTTGGAAACTGAAGCATCCCCGCTCATTATGAAGAGCCCCAGTAATTTTTTTAGAGGTGCTTGAACCATATAGGCTGCTTTTGAATGAGTCCGTCACGGCTTCCCACCCCGTATCATAATGGTGAATTCGCCACGTGGTGGCGTCGATTGAAATTTTTCAATTGCTTTACTTGTAGTACCACGGAAGATTTCCTCGAATTTCTTTGTCAATTCTCGTGCTATAACGATCTGCCGATTATCCAAGATATCCATTGTGTCGTTGAGGAAAGCCAGAAGCCGGTGGGGTGACTCGTAAAAAATAAGAGTCCGTTTTTCCTCGGTTAATTCGGTAAGCCGGCGCCTTCGCCTCCCTGTCTTGGGTGACAAAAAACCTTCGAATACGAATTTGTGCAACGGAAAACCGGAGATCGACGCGGTCGCAATACACGCGGTCACGCCGGGGATGGGAGTAACAGGAATATTTGCAGCAATGCATTGGACCACCAAGCGATGCCCAGGATCTGAAATTGTCGGTGTGCCTGCCTCCGAAACCACTGCAATTGATTCCCCATTTCTCAAGCGTGAAATTATCTGGTTGTCTTTGTAATCTTGGTTTCCATCAAAGTAGCTGGTAATAGGGGTGTGGATGTCATAGTATGTCAGCAGTTGGCGGGTATGGCGGGTGTCTTCGGCGGCAATCAAATCTACTTCCTTGAGAATGCGAATGGCCCGTAAAGTTATATCTTCTAGGTTACCGATTGGTGTGCTAACAATGTACAGTACGGCGCTGGTCCGATTGTTGTTAACGGTTCTGGACATAGTCATTGTGGGTGAGAAACACGATATCGGAAGGCGTTCGTTCCGCATGGTCAGGGATACCGTGTCGTTGTTCTTTCCTTCTCCTAGAGTCAATATTATTGTAGCATTAAGATACCTGGAAATGCAATCGGCTTTCGAGACATCGAGAGGATTTCTGAATGTTTTCAGAGCAGTATTACGAAAATTTGCCTCTGAACATTGTTGCCTAATGTCCGCAAACCACAGTCTAATTAGTCTGAAACCATAGATTAGATGGCGTCGTAGGCTTTACGCGTGTATGCAGAGACCCTAAGGTGCTCGGAATTCTGCCGGGAATTAGTGAGGAGTGTCCAGCTCTTCTTCTGACATCTTGATTTCTGTCCCCCGAAGGGCACTGAAACAGACCGTACAATCTTGAGGCATGTGGACATATCGATGCCTTCGGTAAAAATGTGTTGCCTGGACCGGAATTGATGATCTACAATATGGTTGTTTCTTGCTCGAACTTCTCCTGGTTTGGTCTAATTTGTCGCTCTAAAATCCGCGAGACACTTGAATCTGCGAAATACTTGATCGCGTGTGCCAAAATGAATGAACGGACTTAATTTCCTGTGTTATACTTCTAACGGCGCAGATTGGGGAGTGCTCATCATTTCTCGAATAGATGTTCTTAGGAGTATGATTCCCAGAAAGAAACTATAGTAACCATAGTAAGGAGTTGTTTTGATGAAAGTTCAAAACTTTAAGCGGGGGACATTGTTCTTGTTCGTTTGTTTGTCACTCATGTTATCTGTTTTTCAAGGTGTAACCTATGGACAAACGGTTCTCTCCATTGATCCGGCCGGAGTCGCATCCCCAGAAGCTGGTGAGCAATTTGTCATTGATGTTCATATCGGTGGTGCACCAGCAATTGAAGGGTATGAATTTAACCTCATCTTTGATCCGACGGCGCTTGAGTTCGTCGGTGTGGACTTCACCGGATATCTTCCTGGCGATCAATCGATTACTGACATTCTCGATTCGGAAATCATTCTTATCAGGCCAAGGCCCATGCATGTAAAGATCGATTCTGACACGGGCCTCGCGTCGTTTGTTGGGAGAAGTATCGCGGCTTTTTCTCTTATTGGTACCGGTGCTGAAGCAGGTACGTTAGTCCATGTGACGTTCAATGTGCTTGAGAAGAAGGACTCAGAAATTCAGATCGTGAACGTTATAATTCCGGACCCGGAGTCTGCCGAACTGAATTCACAACTGCCTGTAACTACTGTTGACGGAATTATCAGTAGTGCCTTTGCTGAACTACCAACTGCGGGGGGTGTTGCTGATGATGCTGAGAAATCGCTTATTTCTCTGTCCGGAGCCACGGTGCACGAGTTTATTCTAGCGTTAGACGTTGGATTAAACATGATCGCTTTGCCACTGATGACAGAACAATCCTTTACTGCACAGACGTTCGCGGAAGCGTTGGGCGCCACGATTGTGATTCGGCTCGATACGGTTACTAACCGATTCGATGGCTTTACAAGGAATCAAGACAGTGCTGGATTCGATATCGAGGGAGGTAAAGGCTATATCGTTAATGTGCCAGATGGTGGTACTATCACATTCAGAGGAACAGGCTGGGACAATGTGTTGGCTCCGGGTATTATGATTGGGAGCGAAGCCTGGGCATTTGTCGTCAGCGTCAGTATCCTGAACACAGATGCACGGAAAAATTACACAGTGATTGCGCAGAACGTCCGCACGGAATCCACGGCGACTGATCGTGTTTCCGTCACTGCAACGAGTGCTGCTGCTGTTTGGGCGAATCTTAGTGGAGATAGTGTTGTGGAGGTGGGCGATGTGATAGAGGTCACAGTGGTCGACGAAGGTGGAAACATTGCATCTGGTCCGCATCTGCGTACGGTTGGTCTTACAGATGTTCGACAAGCGTACCTGCGCCTATCGGTGACAATGGGCGATGTGAATCCCGGTCAGACGCGATTGGCGCAGAATTTCCCTAACCCGTTCAATCCTGAAACTTGGATGCCTTTCCAGCTCGACGAGTCCAGTTTCGCTGTCATCCAGATTCATAATGCCTACGGAGATCTTGTTCGTATACTCAATCTCGGAGTCATGCCGGCCGGGTTCTACAAGACGCAATCCACGGCAGCCTATTGGGATGGTTGCAACGGTGCCGGTGAGAAAGCGGCTGCTGGTGTGTACTTCTATACTTTGAAGGCCGCTGATTATACGGCGACACGTAAAATGTTGATTGCCAAGTAGGAATGTTGGGTTCACGACACATTGTCTCGTCCGAATCGTGAAGCATGGTTCAGGTGGGACAATGTTGATAATCCTCAACGCGGTATTCGCGGCTGTGGAAGGTCGACGATTATACGCACCGTACCAATCACTGACAAGGCGAATAGCCCTTGGTGGAGTGTACGGAAACAGAATCCCGAGATTGCGAAATGACCATTCTTGAAGGAGTTGTACTAGGTGTTTTGCAAGGATTAACGGAATTCTTGCCTGTAAGTAGTTCCGGACACCTGGTGTTAATGCAATACTTCCTAGGATTGAACGAGCCTCAAGTTTTTATTGATGTCATGCTCCACCTGGGGACGCTTGGCGCAGTCGTCATTGTTTACTACGAATCGATTCGGAAACTCGTAGGAGCCGGAATTTCTGCCGTTGCAAATCCGGTGTTTTACAGGCGACCGGTCTATAGCGTTAACCATTCGTCTGACCTGAAGCTCATTTGGTTCATCCTGCTCGGATCTATCCCGGCGGGAATAATCATCATTCTATTTGCAGATCAACTTGAATCACTTTTCGATAACCCAACCATTGTTGCTGTAATGCTGATTACTACAGGAATCATCCTGCAATTACCACGCCTGCGAGGAGATGTGGGGGAGAGAGGCCGTTCACTACGCTTCTGGCATGCACCGCTTATTGGAATCGCCCAAGCCTTCGCCATTGTTCCGGGAATATCGAGAGCTGGGTCGACGATCTCGTTGGCACTCCTGTTGGGTTTGTCTCCGAGGGCTGCGGCCCGGTATTCATTCTTGCTTTCCATCCCTGCGATTATTGGCGCCGTAGTCCTAAAATTCAAGGAGGTGACGGAGATTACGATTGTGCCGATTAGTCTCGTCTTTGGTATGCTTGCGTCATTTGTGGTTGGCTACTTCGCGTTGCGGGTTCTACTCTCAGTGGTCAACCGTGGTCAATTCTCTGGATTTTCTTATTACTGTTTTGCACTCGGCGCCACGGTACTTATCATTGAACCCATGTTATAATGCTACCGGATTGCGTGTGGTGGTGTGACCCAACCTAGTACCTCCGTCCGTTTTCGGTCTGTTTCCATGTATTCGTTCCACCGATGTCTTTCCTAGTCCAGTCACAACCGGTTTTCGCTCATGCCTTATGTGCTCGATAATGGTTTGCGCGTTTCGTGCGATTAGGCTCTTCAGCTAATGCATCGCAATCGGGCGCACCCTATCGATGGGGTCAGCAATTCTGGCGGGTTGGTTCAGGGGGAACAGAGTAAAAAGACTGTATCAGTGCGAATACAGGATTTGTAAGAAGGTAAGCAAACTTATCACTCACGGTTGCTCAGTATCTCTCTGATTTTTGCCAGAAAACGTGGTACTTTCCCTTCAGTCAATCGACGCATCCAAAAGACGGGCGGTGAGGGATTCTCCGTCCATTGCGCATCTGTATCGTACAAGAAATAAACGTCCCATGGAAGATGTTTTGTGCCAAGGACGGGTTGCCAAAGCCCCCCCGTGAAGCGTTTCTTGTCCCAAAAATGGTGAATCTTAGCATTTTTAAATTCTTTGGAACGTCTTAGTGCCGATGCGTGATTGTCACTGGCGAGAACGGGCTGCCAGATAAGATACACAATAGGATAGTTGTCTGCAGAATTATCGAGTAATTTCTGGAGTTCGGAGGCCCCCCGACGGCATAGAGGTCAGTTCGGAGACAACAGAGCGATGATGCGCACTCGCCCACTGTCACGCTTAAATCGTGTGTTTAGGGCCTCCCAATTCTGGAGGATTATCAAGTTGTTTGAATTCGATTGAGTCAAAGCGGTCGATTGTTCTCGTTGTGGGGACAAACTGATGGGAAGAATCCTGAACGGGTTCTGAATCACGCCTAGTTGTTTCATCAGCATCAAACTATCGAAATTAGCCCATCGCTCGCTGATTTTTCCATCGGAGATTCTGTAGATTTCAATTCCTGTGATGTCTACTTGTTTCTCGGTCGGACGAATCCCCATGAATGTTTTTGTGTGTCTACCGCTTAGTCTGACGCGAACCACAATTTGATCTACCTCAACCATTGTATCTTCAATAGCAATCTGTATATCCGAAAACCCCATGCCAAATGGGAAGGAGTCAGCATTTGTCGGTCTAGCCTCCAAAGAGCTTCCTAGATGAAGTGGGTTGTGGTCTATATATTCAGAGGTAACGATTTTATCTCTTTCGTCTATCCTCTCTACATCGAAAACCACGTCATGGAAGCGGCGCACGATAGCCTCGTGTTCTGTTCGTGGCTGTTGCTGATTTCGCAGGTTCGCATCTACACGTGTTTCTGCAGCCAGCCGTAGAAAGCATAATTCAACACCTAGGAAAAAAAATAGAATTGATCCCATCAAGAGGAAACTGGATGAGCTGATTCTGAAAACGTTACATCTCATAGGTTATCCCCTCTTCGAATCGTTTTACGTTGTGTTGGCGAGGGCAAAGTATTGTTTGCCAGTGACTGTTGCTTTCGCAACAGAATCCATGTCCGCGAAGATTTCCATAGAGTTCATCCTTTGTCGAACGCTGTGATGGTTTCGGATAGATGTTGCAGAAAGCCATTGTCGACGTCTGAATTGGGCCTGGGTTTGTCGCATTCAAGGATTATGTGAGCATCTGAAACTCAACCAATTGCTAAAAGTGCGAATTGAAGAGCCGATTCGCGCTTGTTTGGCTAGTACCTGGGCTTGGATCTTAGGGACTCAGTTTGGCCATCGTAGATTACAGTATTGAGCTCTTTGGTACCGGACTATCACACACTTGGTGTGAGTGGCAAAGGATTGCGTACGAAAATCCCTTGAAGGCCGTCCGTTAGCGTAGGAAATTCCCAACGAAACGCAGTTTCGGAAAAGGTTTCGGACGTCTTCCCCATACGAGATTACATCGTGTGACTTTATGAAGATTCGATGGTTAAGAATAGGCATTATAGGTCAACGGGAGAGCGAGTTCAAGCAAAAAACAGTGCGAATAGGCAGATTATCTCTGAATCACACTAAATCTCAATGCGCCTTGGGCCATTCTCACGGTCTCCTGTTGGTTCTCTGAACATCCCTGCGACAGGACTTGAGTTTGAACAGGGTGCCTGTCTGGTCGAGTTTTCATGCGTGTTTTCCTTGTGACAATTCTCGGTTTTGAAATCTCCTTCCTTTGATAGCAATAACTGAAGTTCATCGCGCCGGCGTTGTTCCAGCTATTGATGAGTTATTCTGGTCCGATGGAGTGGTTGCGCATGTCGGAAAAGTCGATATAATGATGTGATGTGGTCTCTTGACACGGCGAGGAAAGGCTTCGAATTCGGATTGCGGCTTCAGGCCTCTCCAAGCTGGTGTTAAAAGCAGTTCCCCTTGCTATTTCCTCTATATGGAAGGCCCGAGCAATGAAGCAGTAGTTGCACGTGAGAGAACTGAGAAAGAACCGGCAAGGGAAGTTCGACCAAATGGCATATGCCCAAAGGGTGGGGCGATGAAACCTTCCGTAAAATGCAATTGTTTTGCATTCTGTGAAAATGATTGTGAATGATGGGAGCTCGAACAGCTTGTTTGTGTTTGTGCAAACTGTTGCGGAAGAGCTCCACAACAGAATTTCTATAGTCCTTAATGTAGAATGTTTTGAGTTGCCAGATACCAAAGAGAGAGCTGCAACAGATATTGATGGTGCCCGTAATTGCACATAAGGCTTCTTTTTGGATTCAAAATTGTTTGCCTGGCGATTGAGATCTACACACTGGACATTTTATGGCAGTGCTGTGGACGTTCATATTTGCAACTTCTGTCCATGATGCTGATGACACATCATCGCAATTGCGGCCTATTTGAGAATCGCTCTACGCAAGAGGGTCTATATGTAATTGAATCGGATTCTACAAACGATCGTCTGTTTTACAAATTCCTGATATTCGATTGGAGGTATGAACGAGAATTGTTTGGTCAAGATTTTTCTAGAATTCTGGATTCGACATAGGTATCAGAGTTTGACACCGATGTGTAATTGCGCTATACTACCGAAAATTTGCATAGTGTTGAAGAGATCAGAAAAGAAATTGTCCTTTCGAAAACCGACTTAAGAGTCTGAAGAGCAAGATACATAATGGCGCTCATCTTTTGTCTGTGTCAAGATTTAGTTTTTGTTGGAAGACGTATAACTGTTCTCAGAGTTTGGTCTGCTCTTCAGTGGCTTCTGCGGGAAGCTATACAGCATCACACAGCTGTCGCAGTCTTAAGGCGGATGACAATAAATTGAGAAAGGATCTAAAGGGGTGGTACAGCCGGATAGTATGTATCAGCTTAGTTGTTCTGAACCCCAGCTTCGCGGGTTTCAGCTATTCCCAATCTGAATTCAACGGGCAAGTCGTTGGAATATGGCTCTTTGATGAAATTTACAAGAAAAAAGAGGGCAAGACTATCACCTACGTTATCAAAGATGCCTCTGGTAACGGTCATGATGCCCTGTTGGTTAATGAGCCAAAGTTGAGGGAAGGCAGGTTTGGGATGGCGATGGAATTTAGTCAAAGGAGAGGGAGTCACCTCTTGGTGCCGGACCATGAGGGGCTCCAACCCACCGAGCAAATCTCCATTCTTGCCTGGGTCAAAAGGCCGCCGACGGCCAAGGACACCGCACCGTACTACATTCTCGCCAAAGGTAACGTTTGGCAGGGCGATGATCCTGGATATGGCATCGCCCTCCACAAGGTTTTTAACAACATGTTCTACTTCTGGTATAAGGGCGGGTTCAGGGGAACGGATGGGAGGAAAGACGATCAGTGGCATCATTATGCAGTTGTTGCCAAAGTGCAAACACGGGAACCAACACTTTACATTGACGGAGAGTTACAGCCTGTTAAGCACGGCGATGGTGTAAAACAAATTGAATTCCTTCCTACACCGCTTGGTCAAACGATGGATCTGTTTATCGGTTCGATGAGGCCGGGACGATTTGATGCGCATAGTAACAACAGAATCGATGAGGTTGCCATTTTCAATGCGGCGCTAACTCAAACAGAGATTTTAAAGTTGATGAAAGTTGGACTGCATCGCGGTTTTTTTTCTGTTTCACCAGCTGACAAACTTTCCACAAGTTGGGCCAAACTTAAACGGTTGTGGTGAGTAAAAGCATGTGACTGGATGCTTCAGCGGGTTGTTAGGGTTGTGTGTTTGCCGTTTCAGCGACTGTAGATAGGTTGCGGAGGAGAAGTTCGAAATGAGACTGCGGAATATGATGTCTGTGTCAAGTTCGGTGCTTGTTCTGGGAATGTTGTGCTTTTCCGTACGGGCTCAGGAAGTCATTCCGGGGGCGGTGCTCCACCTTGACGCGTTGAATCAGAAGGTGACAGATCGAGCTTGGAAGAACCTTGGTTCACTAGGTGGGTCTGTATCCGCGGCGTTAGCAGATCAGATTCCGCGCTTAAGGGATGGCAGAATCAAGATTCCGGAAGTTGGGTATAGTCGAGTTGCGAAGTGGTATGTTGCTAGGGATATAGGTCAGGGATTCGCCGGCACACCGGGGAAAGCTCCAAAGTTAAAACTTGAAGATTGGACAGCTGAATTTCTCGCGAAGCGCAACGGTCCAAAGTGGCCTAGGCTTATTAAAGCAGCCCAATTTGCCGGCTTCCACTCGGAAGACAAGGGGCAGGGATTTCGGATACTATTACATGGAGGTGGTACTGGGAAAATGACCGTGTTCATCAAGGGGCAACATAACCTGAAAGGGAAATGGTTTGGCGCCGATAGAGTGGGGATTGACATTGACGAGGGCGAGTGGCACTGGTTGGCTTTTGTTTTTAGGAATAGAAGAACCCTTGAAACCTACCAAAATGGTGAGAAGTTAGCTACAATCGAAACCGATCAGGACTTTGCGGTTGACTCCTTTATGGCTCCTACAATATTTAACGCTTGGAATCAACATGCTTTTAATGGTGCAATTTCCATTGTGCGAATCTATGGGCGCGCGCTGAGCGAAAAGGAGCTTAACCGAAATATCACAGGAGATCTGTCGGTCAAGTGCGCGAATAAACTCGCGACTAGCTGGGCCGAGGTAAAGCGGGCACAGTAAATTAATTCTAGCGGTGTGAGACACTGTCCGTCATGAAAAAATGACGCATTGTAATGCGTTCCAATGAGAGGATTGACATGACAAGATCAATACGAACGACTTTTTTTTTAAGTGCCTTTGTCCTGGGCGTAATTTGTCCGATACTATTCGCTCAAGATACGGTTCCTGGGTCTCTTCTCCACCTCGATGCCAATATGCAGCATCCGAGGGACACGGCATGGAACAACCTGGGCGTATTGGGCGGTAAGCTAGGAACCGCACGTGGAGACGCGACACCGGAGCTGAAAGGTGGCGAAATTAGGATTCCGCAGATTGGATTTACCCGGAAAGCTAAATGGTATACGGCTAAGGGGGTAGGTCGGGCATTCGCGGGCGTGGGGGGAAAAGCTGGAGAGCTAAAAATCAAGGATTGGACATTGGAGTTCCTTGCGAGGCGCAACGGTGCAAAGTGGCCTGGGCAGGTGCTTGCTGCCGAGTTTGCTGGCTTCCACGCGGAGAATCGGGAAAGCCAGGGATTGCGGATTCTCATGCACGGGGGTGATACAGGAAAGCTTATTCTCTGGATGAAAGGGAAGAATAGCCCGAAGGCAAAATGGTTTGGAGCAGACAAGTTGAAGATTGATCTTGGAAAGGACGATTGGCACTGGATTGCTTTTGTCTTTAACAATAAGAAAACTCTTGAGACCTATTTGGATGGAAAGAGGGTGGGGAGAATTGAAACCGACCAGAGCTTTGATGGTGAAACTCCGATGTCGACTACAGTGTTCAGTGCATGGGACCATCGGTCGTTCAATGGTTCAATCTCCATCGTGCGCATCTATGGACGACCACTGAGCCAAAAAGAACTTAATCTAAACATAAGTGGCGACTTGCGGGTCGGTTTTGTAAATAAACTCGCAACGACCTGGGGTAAAGTGAGAACAGGCTCGGACGGGATTGTAGCCGCAGATTAAATGGGAGTCAATTGCCCATTTTTTGGTTTCTCGGTTAACAAAAACAAGTCACTGATTATTTTTTAATGGCGTCTAAGCGTAGGTGCTTTGTAGGTATTTTGTCGAGTTCTGCGCTTAGTTTGCACCAAAGTCGTAAGGGTTGTCGACGAGCATAGTCTGGTTGTCAGTCATGGGACATGTTGTTTTTTATTGACTTACATCCTGGCTTGTGTCAAGATAGAGCTTGTTAGTTCAGATGAGATTTCTCCTGGAATTAGATAGTCTTGCCCCCTCCCGAAATCTGGAATAGGGATTGCGGCTGTGAATATTTGATCGGTCAGGGAGTCAATTCTCACAGTTCTGGCTATCTGTTGGTTCTCTCCATTTTGGGCTCTGAGACGCAAAATTGTGCGCGTGTGCCTAATCTGGAATGTAGGTCAATCAAGTTTCTAGCGCGGGCATGATAGCGATGCTGAATGCCGAATTCGGATAGCCCGTTAACAGGCTCACAATTGGCGCTAAGTCTTTTAATTCACTTGGGACTCAATAAGCCGCCGATTCCTGTGGCTGGTGTGCACCTGCGGGTGGACCCTTTGTTGAATGATTGTGCCTGAGAAGGAGAAAAAAGGTAAGTGTAACGTCTTGGAATGATCTGAAAAGTGCTTCCATGTTGGAATCTCCGATAACGATTGCTTAATTATGTTGAGAAACGTGATGCCCGCGTCCGAAAAACCTGGATAAACGGTGATTTCGCACTGGTTGCGACGCAAGCTAATACGGTGTTGGGTCCAAGTTGGATTGGTGTTAGTTAGCTCTAGAGCAAGTATTACACAATATGTCCAGTGCACATTGGTCAATTATTGAGTACAACCTAGCGATTTTCAAGAGCCGTTGTGTGGTGGTTTCCCGGGTGGCTAGATTTGATAGAGGCGTGTTCCAACAATGTTTCTAAAGATTGGTCATCTGATGCAGGTTTTGAGTTCTTAGGAAAGTCCATTGAGGCCTCGTGAGATTAGAGTGTGCACCGGCCCATGTTTTCTGATAGGTCCATTCGACATTCCCCTGGATGGCGTGTTAGGTGATAGATCTCGCGCTTGATTATAGAACTTAATAGAACATAGAAAATTTGCCGATTAGGGTGTGTAACGGAAAATTAATTACTCCGGGAGGTATAATTGATGAGTGACAAGCTGAAAATCTTAATTACTGGTGCTGCTGGTTCTGTTGGTTCGACACTCGTGAAAGGTATGAAAGACAGGTACTCGATTCGTGGCCTCGACCGGCAACCAATGGCTGGTATCGAAGACGCAATCATCGGAGACGTAGCTGATTTGGATCTTGTGCGTCAGGTGACTAAAGATATGGATGCCGTCGTTCATCTGACTGGCGTCGACCATGAATGGGAAGGTGTTCTTCAGAGTAATTTAATTGGCACCTATAATATTTTCGAAGCGTGTCGTCTGAACGGAGTTCGTCGCATTGTCTACGCGAGCCGGGCCGGGGTTCTTGGTCCATATCCCCAGAACATCATGCGGACAATCGACATGATACCCCGCCCTGTCGGTCATTATACTGTAAGCAAAGTGTTTGGAGAAGCCATGGGCTATTCGTATTCCAGTCGATATGACATTGAGTTTGTGGGAGTACGAATCGGAAATTTTAACCGCACAAGGCCTCAAACTGAGCATCCACACCATCTCAGTCATGGTGATGCAGTGCGGGTATTTGAGCGAGCCATCATACATCCAAATGTCAAATACGAGGTGGTGTTTGGCGTATCTGATAGTAACTGGCCGATGTATGATTTAGACCACGGACGTCTGGCGATCGGTTATTATCCCCAGGATCGTTCTGAGCACAAATAGCACGCGAATGGAGATGGTATTCAGGCGTGTTGTGTGGTGCTACGACACATGCCATTGGCCTAATCACGACCTTCTGGAGTCTCCTAGGTCAGAGTGTTTCCCATTACTCATTTGCTCAAAGTCAGGAGTGCGACGTTTGAAGAAATTCCAGCCGTCGCGGTCTCAACCGGTCAACACTCCTGTTAAATGCTGATTGTTCTGATGGTTTTGGTGAGAAATTCAATTCTCGTTCGTGATCTATTAATGCTCAAAACGGTTTATCGATTGTTTTCTTGCGACAAGCCATCGCTGTTGCATTGACAAAAGTTCTGCAAATATCGAATTTGTAATTTCTGGAGGTAAAAACTTTAATGACAACCCCAAGCGCTAGGGCAAATGCGATCTCCGTTGCTGGAATGATACAAATTACAGCAACAGAATTTTCATCTCCTCCTGGTTGGGCGCTTTTGGAGCGTCAGCTGATTAGCCTCATGGAGGAAGCAGTCGAATTGGCGGCGAAGAAATATGCTCGCCCCGATGGTACCCCCTATCGTGTGGATGATGTAGATGATACCTATGAGGCCCACTCGTACAAAGGGCTTCTCCATGCCATTGGTGCGAACGATCGAATCCTGGAAATCGGTCTGCGGGAATGGAACGCGATTACCCGGTTTTTTGATGATGGCATCGTGCGCCGCGGTGATGACCCCACACATCCCAATTTCCGGGTGCAACTCCACAACGAATATTATAATCTAGATGGTCCCGCCGATTGGTTTCACATGGGTGAAGGCAATCAATCATTTTATTGCTTCGGTCTCGCGGATCCTGCCAATTCCGAGAACGTTCGTCGTGCTAAACGATTTGCCGGAATGTACATGGACGAAGATCCAGAGGCTCAGAATTATGATCCTAAGTATAAGATTATCCGCTCTCCGTTCCATGGTGGGGTTGGGCCTCGGTTTCATGCAGATATCGAACAGGTTAAAGTTCTCCTAGATCCGGTCTACTATCCAAATGGTGTTGCTACAGGGCATGCGCAGCGCTCGAATCTCCATCCAGTTGTTGTGGATTTGGAAGACGACTGGTTTAAGAACCCAGTGCGTGCCGAGGAAATTCTGAAAACCTTCGAAGATGTGGTGCTCAATGGAGACATACCCGACAATTTGTCGGCTACCGCCCTCATGACGAACGCATATCTTTACACAGGCGAAAACAAGTACAAACAGTGGGTTCTGGAGTATACTGAAGCGTGGATGGAGAGGACACGCAAGAACAATGGAATCATCCCAGACAATGTCGGACCAACCGGCAAAATTGGCGAACAGCGTGGAGGCCAGTGGTGGGGCGGTTTTTACGGATGGAATAGCCGAAACTCAGCTCGAAACGCGTTCTTAGCCGCTACTGTGGCGGCAGAATGCGCGCTTCTGCTCACTGGTGATTATGGTTATCTCGAACTGATACGCTCACAAATCGAGTTTCTGTTGAGCCTCGCGAAGACGCGCGAAGACGGTCAATTATTAGTGCCGACACGCATGACTCCCGACGGTTGGGAAGGATATAAGCCCAGAGGTATCCAATGGTTGGCACGTGTGTACCACGCCTCGATGGATTCGAAAGACCGCGACCTGATTTTAAGGCTGCGCGACGGTGAGCGCGAGGTCGATTGGAATGCAGTGGAGGTAGCTTCAGATCGCAGTTCTGGGAACTTGGAAGCACGATTTCAGTACTATGATGGGCGTAATCCCGATTGGCCCGAAAAGCGCTTGAGTGCTGAGTATGAATACGTCTTGGCCATGTTTGAGTTTATGAAACGCGATCCGCGCGATACCTCGCAGATTATTGCTGATAACAAATGGCCTCCCAATCCTGTCGTTACCAAAGGTCTGACACAAGTGACGATGGGTTCACCGCAGCCTGTCTACAACGGGGGGCTCTTACGGGCGCAAGTACGCTACTTCGATCCAGATAACGCGCGCGCTGGTCTGCCCAACGATGTAGCATCGTTGGTTGACAAACTTGAATCTGACGAAATCGGTATTCAATTCGTGAACCTCAGCAGAACTGAAGCTCGTCAAATTGTTGTTCAGGCAGGTGCTTTCGGGGAACATCAGTTCACGGAAGTGCGCTTCCGTGAAGAGCACTCGGACAAGAGGGGGACGAATAACGAATTCAGTAATCGGGTGCTTCCTGTCGACGGGAAGCATTTTGTGCTCCAGCTTCCCCCCTCGGGGAGCATTCGTCTTGAGGCTGGTATGCGACGCTTTGTGAATCGGCCGAGTTATGCTTTTCCCTGGCAAGGAGACAAAGTGCCGTTCTAATGGAACTGATTCTCCATGAAAATATCTCATCGTAATCCAAAACTCCCAAGAGAAACCGTGATTAATATCGAGGGTTTGCGTCGGGCCGTGACCCTCATGCACATTACCGACTCGCATTTAAGCCTGGCCGATGGCAGGGATCCAAAGGCACTGCCGCTGACTCGAAAGCGTGAACTGAAGAGGCCAGAAACGCATGCGCGCTTTACTGAAGCTCTCGCCCGAAGCAATCAACTGGAAGTGGATGCCACTGTTTTGACTGGGGACATCACGAGCTTTCCGTCATGGGCTGGAATCGAAGCGATTGCTGAAGGCCTAGCGACTCTCTCGGAGCCTTACCTATACACTTTGGGAAATCACGACTGGTCCTTCCCATTTCTTGAGTGGAACGATGCTACTCGAGACGAGTACTATCCACGGTTTCATAGTATTATCGACGGGTCCCCGCACTGTCAAGTGAAAGAAGTTGGTGGGGTCAAGTTGATTGCCCTTGACAACAGCAATTATCAGATTTCGAGGGCTCAGCTAAATTTTCTCGAGGAACAGTTGTCGACGGGACTACCCTGTATGTTGTTTATTCATATCCCCATCTTCATACGATCACTCATGCCCGCCGTTCTAAAAAAATGGAAAAATCCGATTGTGATGGCAGCAACGGAAGGCTGGGATAGTGAGCTGATCGCCCGGTCTGATTTTCTTGCCAGAGAAACAACTCGCATGTGCTACAAATTCTTAACCGAAGGAGCGTCGGAAAACATCGTCGGGATTTTTTGTGGACACGTTCATTTTGCACATGCCGATGCCTATCGTCCGAACCGATTTCAATATGTAACTGATCCGGGTTTCGATGGCGGTTTTCGCCTCATCAGACTGGAACCGAATTCTTCGAGTTAGTGTTCTTGTCGATGTCGCTGTTTTGTAGGATTGCGAGAATATAATTTAGATCGAACTTCTACTTTATTATTTGCGGTCTTTTTGGTAGGATGAACTCAGTATGGCTAAAGGGAAAGGAGATGAATTGTGACAAGCGAGAGAACAGCACAGCCGCTTCGAATCCTTGTTGTTAAGGCCCATCCACACGATTTTACCCATTGTGCTGGTACTTGTGGTGTTCACTCTAGTACTGGCGATGCGGTTACATTAGTCTGTGTGACAGATGGCATTCTCACACACAACGAACGACTTCATGATGAATTGCTCAAACCAGAGGAGGATCGAGATCCAGTTGTAATCAATCAGACGGCACAGGAGTATGCTGAAATTAAAGCTTCGGAAATTCGTGAGGTGTGTGCTCTTTTCGAAGTGACAGACGTGCGTTTTCTCGGCTTTCCACAGCCATTTCGGTTAGAGAGAACACCTGAAGTTGTGGAAAAATTGCGGGACATTATCTACGATGTGCGCCCCCACGTGATGATTACGCAAAGTCCGTTCCTCAAGGGACATCACGGAATGGCTCCTACCCACCGCGATGATCACACTGAAACAGCGATTGCTGTTCATGAGGCAATGGGTCTAGCGGCGACAGCTACCCACTCTGCTAAGGAGAGGCCGCATACTATTGCGGCGATCTATTATCCCGGGGTCTATTTTATGGATGATGAGATGGATTTCTATGTCGACATCTCTGGATGGCATGAGCAACGTATACAGGCGGAGATCCTCTTCAGCAGTCAGGCGCAGACGGAAGCACTCGCGCGCAAGCGAGTGGAAATCGCTGCCGGACACATGGGGTGGGTAAGTGGAACGGAATACGCGGAAGGGTTCGTCCGCGCGAAGCCAGAGCTATTGCCGCGAATCACGGTCGCGGAATCATCACTGAAACGCGCTGAAGAACCTCGAATCAAACACTTAAAGCGCATGTCAGGTGAGTTAAAGTAAGAGCATCACGAATTGAGGATCGATATTGGAAGGAGTTAAACTAATGGCAGCAGCAAGCAATTCGATGGGGACAATTTCTATGCCCGAAATGGTGTCCATCAGAGCGACAGAAACTTCACCACCGCCGGGGTGGGCACTCTTAGAACGCGAGTTGATTGGTGTCATGGAAGAAACTGCTCCACTCATGGTGAGAAAGTATGCTGAACCAGGCGGTGCGTTCCTTTTTGCGGATGACTTAGATGATCTTTATGAAGCCTGCTACAACTGGGGACTGTTCTACGCAATGGGTGCTGATGCGAGTCTGCTTGATATGGCGCTAACGGCCTGGAATGCGTCCACCCGCATCAGTGACGAAAATATCCTCCACCGTTCACACCCTCGATTTAAGCAAAGCGCTCACAGGGAATATTACGGTCTAACAAATCCTGGTGATGCGGAATGGCACCATAAGGGTGAGGGTAATATGGCCTTTTACGACTTTGGCCTTGCTTGTCCGATAATTTCGGAAAACGTCCGGAGAGCGAAACAGTTTGCGGGCTGGTATATTGGAGAGGATCCCGAAGCTCCCAATTACGATCCACAGTTCAAAATCCTCCGTTCTCCAGCGCAAACAGGTCAAGGCCCCTGGCACAGTGCGACGTTGCACCAGACTATGGCCTATCTGCAAGGAGGTCATCCGGGACTGCAGGTGCCGTGGGTGCCCAAGCCGATGGGAGTGCGGGCAAGCTTGTTTCCTGTGGTGACAGAATTAGAAACCGGTTGGTGGGAAGACCCGGCGCGGGCCGACGAAATTATTAAGCTGTTCAATGAAATCGTTCTGAACAGTGATTCGTCCAACAATCTCGCTGCCACTGGGCTTGTCACCAATGCCTATCTTTATACCGGAGATGAACGGTATAAGAAGTGGGTTCTAGAATATACCGAAGCCTGGATGGACCGGACAAGCAAGAACAACGGAATTTTGCCTGACAACGTTGGACCGACGGGGAAAATTGGCGAGAATCGCCAAGGAAGTTGGTGGGGCGGCTTGTATGGTTGGAACCACTACCAGGGCATGAACATCATGTTCCACGGTCTCGTCACCGCGGTCGAATGTGCGGTGTTACTTAGCGGTGACTTGGGCTATCTGGATCTTCTGCGCTCACAGATTAAGCTGCTATTGGACAATGGGATTACACGTGACGACGGCCAACTTCTTACGCCTGTTCGATACGGACCTCATGGCTGGGAAGATCACCAGCCGATGCGGCTTCTCGAGATTAGCCACCTCTATCATGCGTCAATGTCGGCCGAAGATTACGAGCTGTTTTCTACGATTCGTGCTGGTGACGTCGAGCGTGATTGGAATCATGTCGAGGATTCGGGTGAAAAGAACACACAGTTGCGTGATGGTCATCAGAATATGGCGCGCTTCAATTACTATGACGGACAGAATCCAGGTTGGCCGGAAGAGATCTTGAAATCGGAATATCGCATGGCGATTGCAGCTTCAGAGCAGATTCGTTCCGAGACGCGCGATCCTGTAACATTGGTTGCAGAGAACGCGCATCCCCCTAATCCGGTTTTCACGAAGGGACTGACGCAGGTAATGTTTGGCGCGCCCCAATCCGTTTATAACGGTGGTCTGCTACGCGCAACTGTACGTTATTTCGACCAGGACCGTCTTCGACCGGGAATGCCGCCGGATGTTGCTGCGTTGGTGGATACGTTGAGGGTTGATGGCGCGGGAATTCAGCTGGTGAATCTGAGTACGACAGAGTCCAGGAACCTGATTGTGCAGGCCGGATCTTTTGGCGAACACCAGTTCACTGAGGCAAGGTTTCAAGAACTCAGTCAAGAGAGGGACGGATCGCCAGTCGAAAGAGTGATTCAGCTAGATAACAAGTATCTCTCCGTTCACCTCCCACCGTTGACCAACATCCGAGTGGAAGTTGGTATGCGACGCTTTGTGAATCGACCGAGTTACGCGTTCCCGTGGCACGGTGAGAAGATTCCCGTGCCGTTTCAATAAGCTGTTCAATGGGTGGGATGGCGGTGATAACAGTTTTCACAAGGCAAATGAGCAATTTGTCTGTCATTGGTTGTTTTGATTAAGTCGAGAGACTCCTGACATTGACTGGACCTCGATCAATTGGGAATTCAGCAACAAAATGGATGCTTCTTCAGCCTGTATTAGGACGTCGTGTGAAGTGTGGGTGGGCTGGTTACCTAGATGGGATAGCGGGGTCGGTGTCAAAGGCACCTGGTGTCTAAAGTTGCCGAAGGGAAAATCAGGCCTGAATCCAATCGACTGCGAATGGATTGATAGGTCGACGTTTGTAAACGCGACCGGTGGGCTTGCAAAAATGGATGGGTGTAGGGCAACGTTGAATGTCGTCATGCCAATCTCACTAGTGCCGAACTGGCTGACGAGGAGATTGTGCGGTGCCAAGTGCCCACGGTTTGAATGACAGAAGTTCTAGATCGGTATGATCTTTGCTATCACAATCTGATTTCATAAGGCTTTAGCTAAACTTTGACACGAACGGGAGGAAAAAATGATGACTGAAAGTATTTCGAGTTGCAACGGTCCTGGGACCAGCATGGCACGTATCCAGGCAACCAAAGTCTCGGCACCGCCCGCGTGGGCGCTGATGGAGCGTCAGTTAATAAGTCTAATGGAAGAGGCGGCACCACTCGTGGTGAAGAAGTACACCGAGCCGGGTGGTGCGCTCTATATGGCGGAGGACTTTGACGATCTCTACGAACAGTTCTACAATTGGGGATTGTTCTACGCAATAGGCGGTAATCAGACGGTTCGCGATCTTGCGTTACAAGAATGGAATGCGACGACCCGCATCAGTGACGACAGCTTTAACCATCGTCTTCGACACAACAATTTCAGTAAGGTATTCCGGCCGTCGGCGCATCATGAGTTTTGGAATCTTGAGCAGGCGGCTGAATGGCATCACCTCGGTGAAGGTAACATGGCATTTTACGATTTTGGCGTGGCTTGTCCAGGTATTTCGGAGAACTTGCGCCGTGCAAGGAGTTTCGCTGCCATGTTCATTGGCGAGGATTCAGAAGCGCCGAATTATGATTCCAAACACAAGATTCTTCGGTCTCCTTTCCACTCGAGCCAGGGACCGCTGCTGCATGGAGATGCTGAGATGGCGAATACCATGTTGCTTGCTGGGAGGTACCTGGGTGGAGAAGTGAATTACTATGGAGTGCGTGCAAGCCTGTATCCGATTGTCGAAGACCTTGAACTGGATTGGTACGAAGACCCGAAACGCAAGAAAGAGATTGTTGAATTGTTCGAGAAACTGGTCTTGCAGTGCGACACGCCCAACAGCCTTGGCGCCACTGCTCTGGTAACGAATGCTTACCTCTATACTGGGGAAGCAAAGTACAAAAATTGGGTTCTGGAGTACACCGAGGCCTGGATGGACCGGATGCGCCGTAACAATGGAATCATGCCGGATAATGTCGGTGCTTCCGGCGAGATTGGCGAGGGACGCAATGGCCTGTGGTGGGGTGGACAGTATGGGTGGAACCACTATCAAGGGTTTAATATCATGTTTCACTCGTTGACCATTGCAGCAGAATGTGCGTTGTTACTTACTGGCGACTACGGGTATCTCGACTTGCTGCGTTCACAGATTAAGCTCTTATTGGAGAAGTCAATCACCCGTGAAGATGGTCAGTTAATTATGCCGACGCGCTATGGGCCAAGTGGTTGGCAATATGACCCGCCCGTCGGCCGATCGAATGATGGCATTCTGCCTATGAGGGGTGTCTATACCGGTCCGATGCCATGGCGAATGCAAGAGTTAGCTCATCTATATCACGCTTCCATGTCTAGTGAAGATTATGAGCTCATATCGCAGATTAGGCAGGGCGAAGTCGAGCGTGATTGGAATGAGGTTGGCAATCGGGGTTCTGAGAAGAATGGTGGCGAAACCGAGTTTGCCCGCTTCCAGTACTACGACGGCAAAAATCCCAACTGGCCAGAGAAGATATTGAGTGCGGAGTACGAATGGGCGCTAGAGGCGTTCGAGCAGCTTCGGACCGATAATCGTAGTCCGGATGAGATTATCTCCTCGAACACGCCACCCCCACTGGCGATTCTAACGAAGGCGCTAACACAGGTCACGATGGGCGCGCCACAGTCGGTCTATAATGGTGGGCTTCTACGTGCAACGGTACGTTACTTTGATACGGAAAACTTACGGCCTGGTTTGCCAAGAGATGTAGCCGCTCTTGTTGACAAATTGGAACCTGAATGTGTCGGTCTTCAGCTTGCAAATGTTAGTACCACTGAGTCTCGAAATCTGGTTGTTCAGGCGGGGGCCTTTGGCGAGCACAGCTTTACCGAAATCCGATTCAAACAGAATAGCCAAGAAGGACTCGATGAGAGCCCATATCAGTGGATTCGAGGCGGAGGCTCACAAACTGATGATAAAGTGGTGTCGGCAGACGGCAAGTACTTTGCAGTTCAGCTTCCTCCGTCGACTACCATTCGGCTAGAAGTCGGTGTGCGACGTTTCGAAAATCAGCCAAGTTACGCGTTCCCTTGGGATGGGGAAAAGATTCCCGTGGCGTTTCAATAATCAATCTACGGTGACGATGAAGAGTATCGTTCGCGTTGAGCCCAACGAAACTGAGTCTGTGTGTTGAACTCAGTACGGAGACAAGATTCTGGGGGGAAGATAGTGGAAGAGTGCACTGCAAGAGACGGCGTCTCGAGTCCGGGAATGGTTGCTATTAAGGCGACCGACATCGTAGCCCCGCCAACATGGGCGCTTTTGGAGCGTAAATTGATAAGACTCATGGAGGAAGCCGCACCCTTGATGGTGAAGAAATATGCAGAACCGGGAGGGGTCTTATATTTTGTGGATGACTTGGATGACCTCTACGAGGTTTGTTACAACTGGGGGCTATTCTATGCGATTGGCGCCAACGACGAATTGCTTAATCTAGCGCTGCGGCAATGGAACGCCACGACCCGTTCGCGTGACGACCGCTTTATAAACCCCGCGCGTCCGAGGTTTAGAGCTCAGGTTCACAACGAATACTACAATCTACGTCAGCCGGACGATTGGCACCCCGGGAATCGCCTGTGTTCTGAGTGGCATCACATGGGCGAAGGGAACATGGCATTCTACGATTTTGGCGTGGCGTGCCCGACAGTTTCGGAGAACGTGCGTCGAGCGCGACGCTTTGCTGCAATGTTTATTGGAGAAGATTCCGAAGCTCAAAATTATGATTCCAAATACAAGATTCTCCGTTCCCCGATGCAGAGTAGTGAAGGACCATATCTAGAAGCAAATCTGATTCACGTTCAGCAATGGTTTCATGGCTGGCACAAGGGGGCAATTGGGAAAATGCCCAAACCGATGGGTACGAGGGCGACGCTGTATCCAATTGTTGAAGATCTTCAACTAAATTGGATGGATGATCCTAAGAGGGCAGATGAAATTGTAAGTCTATTTAACAAGGTTGTACTGAATGGAGATTCTGCTAATAACCTGGCGGCTACCGCTCTTGTTACCAATGCCTACCTCTATACTGGCGACGAAAAGTATAAAAGGTGGGTTTTAGAGTATGTTGAAGCTTGGATGGATCGGATTGAGCAGAACGGTGGTATTCTTCCTGATAATGTCGGTCCGACCGGAAAAATCGGTGAGAACCGTGAAGGACAATGGTGGGGCGGTTTGTATGGTTGGAATCACTATCAAGGATTCAACATTATCTTTCACGGACTCACCGTTGCTGCCGAATGTGCCCTACTTCTCACTGGGGATTATGGATATCTGAATCTTTTGCGCTCACAGATTAAGGTTCTGTTGGAGAACTCAGTTACCCGTGAAGACGGTCAGCTTCTTGTGCCAACACGGTATGGCCCCAAAGGCTGGCATGAAGCTGCTCCAATGCCGTTTCGATTTACAGGACCGCAACCGATGCGAATGCAAGAGTTAGCTCATCTATATCATGCATCGATGTCAGCTGAAGATTATGAACTTATTGTGCAGGTTCGGGATGCCGAGATTGACCGCGATTGGAACGCTGTTCCAAGTGAAGGGGAGAAGAACGGTGGTGCGACAGAATTCGCCCGATTTCAGTACTATGACCATCAAAATTCGGATTGGCCTGACAAGATATTGCAGTCTGAGTACCGGATGGCACTGGCTGCATATGAGCACATTCGCTCGGACGCGCGTGATGTTGCGACATTGATTGCGGAAAATGCGCATCCACATAACCCCATCTTCACCAAAGGTTTGACCCAGTTAACGCTTGGCGCGCCACAGTCAGTCTACAATGGTGGTCTTCTTCGAGCAACGGTGCGCTATTTCGACGCAGATCGGAATCGACCAGGTCTTCCACAAGACGTGGCTGCTCTTGTGGACAAGTTGGGAGAAGATTGCGCGGGAATCCAGCTTGTTAACCTCAGTCGATCCGAATGCCGAAACCTTATAGTCAGCGCAGGTGCCTTTGGGGAACACCAGTTTACTGGATTACGAATTCAACCTGCGGTCGATCGTAAAGCGAGTGAGAATGCGCACACAAATGAACGGAGGGTTCCGGTGGACGATAGATTTTTCGCGGTTCAATTGCCTCCGTCGTCGAGCATTCGGGTAGAGGTTGGTATGCGACGTTTCGTGAATCAGCCGAGCTACGATTTTCCGTGGCACGGCAATAGTGTTTCGGTGGGATTTCAGTGACAGTCAGGAAGTAATGCAACTTCACAGAACTATATTTTAACCATAGGAAGGAGTATTTGAGCTTGGCAAAATATCGAGTAGGTATGATTGGCGGTGGGCGTAAAGGTACACAGCATGCCCGCGCCTATGCCCTTAACCCATTAACCGAAGTCGTGGCGATTGCCGACACCGACGCCGAAAATTTAGAGCTGTTCTGCGGACGGTTTAACGTGCCAGGCTACAGCGATTATAAGGAAATGCTTCATAAGGAGGAGATAGACATTGCGGCGCCGATCTTGCCGGTGGGCCCTAATCCCTCGGTAGTAATCGGTTGTGCGGAATCCGGTGTGAAGGCAATTCTGTGTGAGAAACCGCTTTCTGCAACACTAGAGGATGCTGATCGCATGGTGGAAGCTTGTCGGTCTCGGGGAATCAAGTTCGGAGCTGGGGATATGGATCGGAACTTGCCCGCGTATTGGAAAGCCCGTGAGTTTATTGAATCAGGCGAAATTGGCGAAGTTCAAAGCATAAGTGTCAGTGGTGGAAGCGGATCCGAGATGTCGGGCGGAGGATGCCAGCGGTTTAGTCTTTTGCGCATGTTTGCAGGAGATGCTGATGTTGCTTGGGTCATAGGTTGGGTGGCTGACGATCCGGTAAGTGATCACGATCAGGGGGGAGCAGGGTACATTCGTTTTGTTAATGGTGTAGAGGGATTCATCCATCGTGAACCTGATGCCAGAGGCGCTGGATTTGAGGTGTTGTGTAGTCGTGGCGTCTTTCGCAGCAGCGGTGGGTTTGTGACACTTTGGAAGGCAGAGGATGGTGTTGAGCGGCCTACATGGGGGGAGCTAAAGCAGGTAGCGGACGTTCTCCCTGAAGCCGATGTTCTCGGAAGGCGCAGTGTTGAATACGATGACGATGGTTGGCGCTGGCCGGGAGACCGAAACATGGCTAGTGTGCAGTCAATCGTTGATGCACTTGAAATGGACACTGAACCTAGGAGCAGTGGGGATAACGGTCGAAAAGTATTGGAGATTGCAATTGCGATACGCGAGTCTCACCGCAGAGGGCATTCACCAGTAAAACTACCCCTTGTCAATCGGGATCTAAGGCTTTTTGCAAAGAATTGGCGTATGGAGAACAAGAAGCCTCTATTTGGCAGGGAAAAGTACATGTCCCAGGTCGCTGGGCATAAACGAGATTAAGGGACGTTTTTTACCGCCAATCCTTTGTGATTAGGAGACGTCATGAATCTCATTTGTGTTGGTTGTGAGTATACGGATGAGTCGATGATAGCTGCGGAGGTTATGGAATGGGCTGAAAATACAGTGAGTGGTACCAGTCATTTCCATGCCCACTTTGCTCTGTCTTCGAGCCAGTTAACAGCTCCAGCCCAGGACTCGCTGCTCACCCTTGATCCCTAGGCCGTAGAAATGTTGCAGCGATACACGATTGAGTATCATCTCTCAGATGGGTTTTACAGCAATCTCGATCATAACCTAATGGGATTCGTCATCGAGGAAGCGGTCTATGCTGCACTTTACTACGCATACGGAGGAAAAGGCAGCGGGGCACCGTGTTGAAGTTCCGAAGCAGCGGACTGAAATGGTACGACGGCTAGAAGAGAAGATACTTGAGCGAGCACCTGGCACGGTACTTGTACTCTTCAAGGCTGCCCCAGAGGTGTTAGCAAAAAGAATGAAAGAAAAGTCCCATACCCATCAAATCGTGCGAGAAATAGACATTCACCATGTCCTAAAAGAGGTTTTCCGAGGAATTTGATGCGTCCTTGATACAGAGGCGAATGGTTCTGGATACGATGTCAGCAACCGTAACGGAAACCTTGGCGGAGTTTGTAAAAAAATACGAGCCCTACCATACGGATGCCGATTTGGTTCGGATACACAACTATCAATCAGCCTAGATGGAAGTGCGATTCTGTACTAAAGTCGAGCACATGATGGAAAGGAAATGGTTATGAAAATTACCGATATTGAAGCAATTCCAATTTACCCGCGTATTGCCGCACGCAACGAAGGATTTCAGGCGCGATTCAACGGCATCAATCACCGCACAGCTTTCAAGGTGCGCACGGACAATGGACTCGTTGGCTATGGAGACTATCGTTGTCCTCCACCATCCCAATCCGAAATTGAGCCGCTAATTGGTGCGAATCCCTTTAACTTTATCAATAACAACCTGAACGCAGGGCTGTGCGGTGCTCTGTATGACGTAATGGGAAAACACCTGGAAGTGCCTGCCTATAAGCTTATGGGCCAAAAGGTGCGAGACGCGGTTTCTGTCGCTGCCTGGACAAGACCGGCGTCACCGGACGATTTTCGCGACGAAGTTGCTCGAGCAGTTTCTCAGGGATACATGAATTTCAAGATGCACACCTGTGAATATTACGATGTAATCGAACAGACCCGTGCAGCTCAAGAGGTCGCGCCCGAAGGTTTCAAGATTCAGTACGACTTCAACTCCAACCGCAGCCTGGGAGCGGTGCTCCCACTTGTTCGCGAACTAGAAAAATTCCCTGTTGTTGGCTACATTGAAGACCCTATTGTGCGCCACGATATTGATAGTTGGCGGAAGTTGAGAGAACAGAGTCGTATTCCTATTGTGATGCACGTTCCGCAGCTAGGTGGTGCTATGGAGGTGATTCACGGTCTTGCCGATGCATATATGATCGGCGAATCGGGTGTCGGTGATGCGCTGGCTCGAGGTTTTGTCTACGCGAAGGCGAACCTTCAAACGATTATACAACTAACGGGTGGTACGCTCACAAAGGCCTTGGCTTTGCACATGGGAGCGGTATTGCCGACGATGACTGGGCATTCACTGAATATTGATGACCAATATGAGGAGGACATCACCATCGAGCGAATTCCGATTGTTGAGGGAGCGTCACCCGTTCCAGAAGGTCCGGGGCTGGGTTATGAAGTGGATGAAGATGCTCTAGCACGGGCAGCCGCAAATAAACCGACAGAACTTTCCAGACATGTGGGTATTCTCTCTTTTTCCAGTGGTCGAAAGCTCTATACCCCCTCGTTTCCATCCGTTACACAGATCACCGGCTGCGAAGAAGGAACGATTCGGGGCGTCAATTTCAAGTTATGGGATGACGATGGTTCCCAGGAATTCGAGCGGATCTACGCGCAGGTGCGACGAGAAGGGACGATTCCCGTAGTCTGAGAAGTTCCAGGTCTTTGATCAGTCTCTGAGTTTCATTGAATTCGAATTGAAAGGAGTATTTCACATGCGAATTACGCATTCCTGGACCGATCATGATGCGCTAATATCGGTAGAAGGGCTGAGTAGATCGATACGGATTTTACATGTGGCTGATACACACATGGGACTGATCGATAACCGCGATCCTGAACATGTTGCTACCTTACGTGGCTTCGCGGATCGTTTTCTAGACCGACACGAAAACCGGGACGCGGAGGGTAATCCAATTCCTCCAGAGGAGGCTTTCTCGCATATGATGGTTGCCGCCCGAACGCAGGAGTTAGATTTAATTGGCTTGACTGGCGACATTGTTGATTTTCCATCTGTAGCGAATGTAGATGCAGTTTTGACAGGTATCGAGGATTCTGGTGTGCCTACGCTTTATACAGCGGGTAATCATGACTGGCTTTTCCCAGCGGCTTCCGAGAATGCTAATCAAACGGAGTTGCGAGCCGCAGGTTGGGTGATGTTGCAACGTCTTTACAAGGGTGAACCTGCCTACGAAATGCGAGACATCGATGGAGTCAGAATCTTGGCCATTGACGATTCAACCTATCAGATGGATGAGGCGCAGCTGGAATTCACGCGGAAGGCGCTGGCGGATGGGTTACCCACTGTCATCCTAATGCACATTCCTTTGAGTATTCCAACCTTGCGCGCTCCTACAGTCGAATATAAAGGGTCTCCAATCTTGGTCGGAGATCCGGATTGGGACTTGGCCCATCGTGCACGGGTTGGTTTGAAGGAAGATACGTCAACAACCCTGGAGTTCGTGCGGCTTGTTGCCGGTGCGGAGAATTTGGTGGCAATTCTCTCTGGACATCTACACTTTGCGCATACCGATTCCCTTAGCCCAAATGCCGTTCAGTACCTGGCACCACCTGGTTATGCGGGCGAATCACGATTGGTCGAGTTGCGTCCACTGTAACAGCAGTACTCGTATATTTTCGAGGGATATTAGAGTACAGACTAAGATCTGCGTGTTCCAATGTTTTTCGTCCGATAGAAAGGGATTCAAATGAATTGGAAAGATGATTCAGAGCAACTCAAATCTGACTTTGTCCGGGATGGGTTCGTAGTCCTGAGGGGATTTTACTCTTCTGCTGAGGTTGAGGCGTTGAACGGGTATATCGACCAGTACATCTCAGAGGCGATTCCCAAACTGCCTTCCAGCGCCGCATTTTACGAGCTCGAAGGTCAATCCGAAACTATCATGAGATTGCAGAATCTGGAGGAGCACGATAGCTATTTTGCACAACTCAATGCCAGTGAGCGGTTTGCTGGATTGGCGGAATGCCTGCTGGCCGATGGGATAGTGAGAAAGAATATGCAGTGGTTTACCAAACCTGCACGAAGTGCGGCGGAGACGCCACCGCATCAGGATGGATTTTACTTCAATCTCGAACCGGCTGAGGCGATTACCCTCTGGTTAGCTCTAGATACAATCAATGCTGAAAATGGGTGCATAAGGTATGTGCGCGGATCGCATCGTCGGGGAATGCGATCTCACCAGGCGTCAGGCGTGTTCGGATTTTCACAAGGGATGTCCGATTATGGCGAGGCGGATGCTCAGTTGGAGGTGCCAATTCATGGAGAACCGGGGGATCTAATCGCACATCATTGTATGATGATTCACCGGGCAGAAGCAAATTTGACCAATCAACCGCGCCGTGCTCTTGGGTTTGTTTACTTTGCCCAGCGCGCAAAGGTAAACAAAGAAAGTCTAGGGGTATATAAGAAACAGCTGAACGAGCAAAGGGCGAAGGCTGACACAACTTGAGCTGAGGAAGTTTTGTTGGGAAGGTATATCATGACTGATTCACGGAAACGAAAATACCGCGTGGCCATCATTGGTTGTGGACGTAAAGGAACCCAGCACGCAAGAGCGTACCAGCTCACACCTATGACAGAAGTGGTGGCGGCCGCTGACACCGATCCAGATAATCTACAATTGTTTTGTAAGAGGTTTAAGGTTCCGGGCTATAGCAACTATCGTGAGATGCTGGTGAAAGAACGTATTGACATCGCAGCGCCTATTCTACCGGTGAAACCAAATCCCGAGGTGGTCATCGGTTGTGCGGAATCTGGGGTAAGGGGAATTCTCTGCGAAAAACCGATTGCAGCGAGTTTGGCTGATGCCGACCACATGGTCGACGTGTGTCGATCTCTAGGTGTGAAATTCGCTTCTGGCGACCTTGATCGTAACCTACCGGACTACTGGAAAGCACGTGAAATTATCGATTCGGGCGAGCTTGGAGCGGTTCGGAGTATTAACTTATTGTCCGGATCGGGTATGGAGTGGGATATCCAGGGATTGAGTCTTACGCGTCTCTTTGCTGGAGATGCTAATGTGGCATGGGTCACGGGTTGGATGGATGGCGATGCGTTCAGTGATGACGACCAGGGCGAAGCAGGGTACATTCGTTTTACCAACGGCGTCGAGGCTTTTCGGCGTCGCAGAAAGAACGCCAAAATGGGGATTGAGGTGGCATGCACCCACGGCGTGTTTTATACCAGCTACTCCCATCTTAGCATGTGGAAAGCAAAATCGGGGGTCGACCGACCAAACTGGGGTTCGCTTGAGAAAGTGCGGGGAGTCTTTAAGAAAACGTCTCAGTATGAAGGCAGCGGTTCCTATGATGCCGACGGTTGGCGTTGGGCGGGAAATCGCAACTTGGCGAGTGTGCAATCTATTATCGATGCAATTGAGAACGATGTGGAACCAACTGGTAGCGGTGACAATGGACGGAAGTGTTTGGAGATTGCAATCGCGTTCCGCGAATCACATCGTCGTAACCATCATCCCGTTAGGCTGCCACTCAAGGACCGTAGTCTGAAGATTATCCCGCCGATGGGGCGTTGGTTGAATAAGAAAGAGACAATGAGCGCTGAAGCGTATGCTACATCGATTGGGAATTGGAAGAAGGGTGAATAATTACATGAAAGAAAACAATGCTACAGTCAAATGAAGCGAAATACCGCGTCGCAGCAATAGGTTGTGGCAGAAAAGGTACTGAACATGCGAGAGCCTACTATCTTAATCCACTTACAGAGGTTGTTGCGGCGGCGGATACTGATTCTGAAAACCTTGATCTTTTCTGCAGGCGTTTTAACGTGCCCGGTTATTCTGATCACAATGAGATGTTGTGTGTTGAGGAAGTGGATATCGTTTCCACAATCTTGCCGGTAAGTAGTAATCCCCAGGTGGTGATTGATTGTGCGCGTTCGGGAGCGGTAAGGGCGATATGCTGTGAGAAACCCATGGCAGCGTCGCTACAAGATGCTGACCGGATGTTCGAAGAATGTCAGGCGCGGGGGATTAAACTGGGTTGTGGAGATTTGGAACGGAATCACCCCGACTATTGGAAGGCGCATCGAATAATAGAATCTGGCGAACTCGGAAAAGTACGCAGCATCAGCTTTACCCAGGGGAGTGGAAGTCAGATGTCGGGCGGCGGCTGTCAGGTCTTCAGCCTGATACGGTTGTTTGCGGGAGACACGGAGGGAGCCTGGGTTCTCGGTTGGGTGGACGACGATGCAAGTAGTGATTATGACCAAGGTGGTGCGGGCTACATTCGTTTCGTGAATGGTATTGAGGCGTTCGTTCACCGCGGGAGCACGGCGAAATTTGGGTTCGAGGTGTTATGCGAGCGGGGGTTGTTTCATAGCGATGGCCGATACCTTCACATGTGGAAATCGGAAGGCGGGATGGAGCAGTCCGCTTGGACTGATTTAAAAAAGATGGAGGGTGTGTTTTCCGAAACGGAGATTCTACATCAGGGTTTCGGTACTATCGATGATGAGGGTTGGGAACGTGGCGGAGCTCGGCAGCACGCGACCATCCAATCGATGGTTAACGCGCTCGAAATGGATGTTGAGCCAAGCGGCAATGGAGACAACGGTCGTAAAGTGTTAGAGATGGCTATTGCCATTCGAGAATCACATTACCGCGGGCATATTCCGGTCAAACTGCCACTCGAAGATCGGAGTTTGAGAATGATCCCTGTTCCGGGGCGATGGTTAAATAAGAAAGAAGTCTATGGTAGAGAATGGTACACTAAACAGTTGGACCGATTTACACGGAGTTAGGCACATGGGTGAGAAAGAAATCGCGAAATATCGCGTAGGACTGATTGGTTGTGGTAGAAAGGGGACTGGGCACGCAACAGGCTATGAGGCCCATCCCTTAACACAAGTTGTTGCTGCTGCGGATACGGATGTAGAGAATCTAGAGCTCTTTTGTCAACGATTTGGCGTTCCCGGCTATGAAGATTACGGGGAAATGCTTGAGAAAGAGAGAATCGACATTGCGGCTCCAATCTTGCCAACTAGCTTCAATCCAGAAGTTGTCCTTGGGTGTGCGAGCGCGGGTGTCAAGGCTATCTTCTGCGAGAAGCCGATGTCCGCCAGCCTGGAAGATGCAGATCAAATGGTCGAGGCGTGCCGTTCTCGTGGGATAAAGTTCGCGGCTGGCGATGCGTTTCGAAATCTTGCCCAATATTGGGACGCACGGGGACTGATTGAAGCGGGTGAGATCGGTGAAGTTTTGAGCATCAATCTATATGATGCGACTACCACAATTTGGGGTGCAGGTTGTCAGGGTTTAGCTTTGATGAGCATGTTCGCATGGGATGGGGATGTTGAGCAGGTGATTGGACATGTCGCAGACCCATTTAGTGACGACGATCAAGACATGGGTGGATACATCCGCTTCAGTAACGGAATTGAATGTCTTGTTCACTCGAAACCGGCTGCAAGACGTGGGATTGAGGTTGTGGGGAGTCATGGTATTTTCGCCAGTGACTACAAGACTTTTCACCTTTCGAAACTGGATGAAAGTGCGAATCCGCGCGCTGCAGAGCTATCACAACTACATGAAATTGACGGACGGTTTCCAGAGATTACATATGGATTCACTTACGATAACGACGGGAGGCGACTTCCCGGGCATCGTCAAATGGCAAGTATACAGTCTATTGTTGATTCTCTTGAAGACGATATTGAACCGCGATGTAGTGGTGCGAGTATGCTCAGGGTGTTGGAAATCGCGATTGCGCTTCGTGAGTCTCACCGATGTGGGCACGCTCCCGTGAAGCTACCGCTTGAAGATCGGAGTCTGAAAATCATTCCCGTTCCCGCGCGATGGTTAAACAAGAAAGAGGTTTACGGAGCAGAATGGTATGCAGAACAGATAGGAAAATTCACAAAGTCATAAGTTAGGCGCATGGAATGAGGAGTGGGTCTTGGGTGCAAATATCGGGTGCAGTTGGATTTATGGGGGCATAGACTGTTTTCTCCGCCTATGGGATTGTCAAGATAGGTATTAAGGTTCCGGTGGTAGAGCATCGGTAGATTGGTGCTGAGGTTTCCCGTCCGATAGTCCAGCTCTTTTTGTTCTTTCACGTTGCAGAGCAACATCTCAAGTCCAGACTCCGATTGTGGTCCGCCCACCAAGATGTTTTTCGCCTTCGTGACGGAACTGGGGCATGAAGCGGTTATTGATCTGGTACAGGCACCGTTTGGTGTGCTGCCGGTCGCCTTAAGTGACGAAGAAGCGTCACTGGGGTTTGCGAGGTTTCACCACTGGGAGCGTGCGTTCGGTTTGGAGGAGATGACGTTGTTGGTCCACCATATTGGTTGATGTTCTTTTGGCCACCTTCTGTAGAACCTTCTTTTCCCATGATGAGGTGTACATCAATGAGACTCACTTAGGATTGGAACTGGCAAGTGAGGCAATGCTCCGAGAAATCCATATGCTCCAGGCGGCGCGCTGGGACCGGTCGCCAAAATCATTAAGGACTTACTAGATACGGGCACTGGGCTCGATCGGTGGAGTTTCTCTCACCATCTCGATTTGTCTCTTGGTGATTATCACGGTTTATGATGTATTTTAATTGGAGTTCGTATAACTCTATACGTAAGGAAGGTTCAATGGGACAAATTTCAGAACACCCTGTCGCGGCCGAAAGGAGGAGTGCCCCGCCCGCATATAGGATTATCTTTAATTGGGACGGCGCACCACTCAATTACTCCAAACATCCACAGTCGCAAGCGCAGTTCTTGGAAAAAACTTATGCACCTATAAAGAATACGCAGGTGGGCGCACTTTTTTGGTGCATAGGAGTTCACGAGGCCGAATGGCCTTCAGAGATGATCGAGATGGCGGGCGATTCAGTCAATCGCGTTTATGATTCCGTGCGCGGCATGTACCATGCGGAGAACATCCGTGCTATGTTTGAGAGAGATGAAGACCCTTACGCGGCGATGATACGCCGAGGTCATGAAATGGGGGTTGATGTGTTCAACTCCATTCGGATGAACGATAACCATTTTCGGGGTATTCTACCCGAAGACATGGAGAAAACCGTGAAGAGCGGTCTAACACAATTTCGAAAGGATCATCCGGAATGGTGTTTAGGCCCAGATCAAGTTCCCGAGCAGCGGGCGATTGGCTCATGGAACTTCGCGATTCCGGAGGTCAGAGAACATCGACTTAAGCATATTTCCGAGGCTTGTCATACAGCAGACTGGGATGGAGTAGAGTTGGATTGGCAGAGACACGCCTTTCATCTTCCGGAAAATGATGGATACCGTCTTCGGTACACACTTACCGATCTCCAGCGGGCTGTGCGGCAGATGACAGACCAGATCTCGCAGGAGCGGGGCAGGCCTTTCTATGTGGCTGTTCGAGTGGCGACAACAATGGAGGCATGCCGTCGCATCGGGTATGATGTTGAGACGTGGATGAGGGAAAAACTTTGTGACATTGTTATCCTCGCCGGTAACTCTGGTACTGATCCGAGTGCTGAAATCGAGCGATTCAAAGCTCTCGCGAAAGGCACCGGAGTCCAGGTTTACGGAGGACTCGATTCCCTCGGTAGGCAGAGTGCGCAGCGCCTCATCCCCCAGAACGAGTGGGAGGACGCCTGGGTTCGTGCAATTGCTAGTGATTATTGGAATCGAGGCGCGCATGGGATCTATGTTTTTAACTGGCATGCGAATGAAAGAACAAAGCGAAGTCAATTAACTACAATCGGATCGCCCGATACGCTGAAGCAGACAGACAAAGTTTGCGCTGCTGTTCATCGGGGCGCACCGGCGACAGAGGTGCCGGGGCAAGGGGCTGTAAACGACCGCATCTACGGTGAGACCGCAGTAAATCTTTACCCGGGGCTGACAGACGAGGGGCCGACGTTCCATATCTCTGTTTCCGACAACGTCGTCGAAGAGGCAGAAACCGGAAAATTGGCGAGCATAGAATTACAGATTGAACTTCGGCACTTTTCAACGGAGGACGAAGTCGCGGTGACGTTGGACGATAAACCACTCGGTGTTCCGAGTATTCGGAATGTCGCAGCTGAAGATGCGAGTAATCCTGCCGATGTCGACGAAAATAGTTGGCTCGTGTGGCCATTGCAACCGGAGGAGGTTCACCGAGGCAGGCACCGCATCCAGGTCTGTTTGGTAAAACGCGACTCTCGGCTCGGATGTCCGCTCATCGTGGTGCACGTCGAGATGTGCATCAGATATCATTCCTAACACTCATCTGCCAAGGAGTTTTTCTATGTCAAATACGCTTGATAATCCCTATTACGATCTCAGTGGCGGTTCATGGTTGCGCGGTAACCTGCATGCACATGCATTGCCGCACGACAGGCCTTACGATTTAATTAGCCACTATGCACGACTTGGATACGGATTTCTTGGGATTACGGAGCACGATCAATTCTATAGCCTTGATGATATTAGTGAATGGGACCATCAAGGCATAATCCTCATCCCAGGTAATGAAGTTTCCAAGGATGGACCGCATATCTTGCATGTAGGGGCCGATTACCAGATTGAACCGGACATCGATAGACAGAAAGTTATTGATGAAATTAATGATGGTGATGGCCTAGCTATTGTTAATCACCCCAATACGGGTGCGAATTTTGATAAGTGCCCACTTGAGTTAATGCAGGCGCTGAAAAATTATGCTGGACTCGAAATTTTCAATGCGAACGGATTACGGTCACAAGGAAGCGCTTATGCCACCAACAAATGGGACATCTTGCTCAGCCAAGGACGCCGGCTCTGGGGAGTTGCCAGCGATGACTACCATCGACCGCAAGATGCCGGACAAGGTTGGCTGATGGCATATGTGAAGGTGCGATCCCGCGTTGGAGTCATTGACGCGCTGCGCCACGGTAGGTTCTACGCTTCAACTGGGGTGACGATAAATGACATCACCGTCGAAGGTTCGCGTGTCCGTATCGAAACCCACGATGCCCATCGAATTCTTGCAGTTTGTGATGGCAGCCGAGGTTTTGCCTTGGTTGACAGTCATGTGCTTGATGTGCACGTGCCCGATGATGCAACATACATTCGTTTTGAGTGTTGGGGCAGTGGAGATTGCTTTGCGTGGACACAACCGTTTTGGGTTATCGATGAATAAACAATTTTTGTGGGTGTAGGGAGGGCGACTAATGGACAGGCCACGGTTAATCTATTATAATGATAGTCATCATTTTCACGGCAAACGAATTGATCCGCCGTTGAGCCTTCACAAGATGTATTGGCCTGTCGATGAGCTGCTCGGCACAGGTGTTGATCTATTGTCGTTTGGATTGGGATTCGGTGATGTGTATTTCCATAATAGCAAGATTGGACGAGTAATTGGTCAGGAGCAGGAGGTCTGGGAGGGATTTATCAATTGGCGAATCATGCGCATGGTGGAGGATGCCGAAGCTATGGGAACGGACCAGGTGGGCGAAGTTATCAAGCGTGGCAGAGAAACAGGTCTTGCCGTGTTTCCTAGCTTGCGCCTGCAGGATGTTGCGCTTCCCAGAGGCGAACGGTGCGGATGGCTGAGATGGAAGTATGGTGAAGATGTCTGTCTTCGCCAGAAAGACGTACGTTTTCCCAAACATGCGACCGAGTGGGCTTATGATTTTACACACGAGTTGGTTTTGGGAGAAAAGCTTGACATGGTTCGTGAGATGTTGGTCGATTATGGATCAGATGGGATAGAGCTGGATTTCATGTTCTTTCCACTCTATTTTAGACAAGATGAGACAGAGGCTGGCATCCATGTGATGAACAAATTTGTTGGTCAAGTCAGGAAGATGGCAAACGACATCGGCCAGGAACAAGGGCGCAACATTCCTATCATGGCGCGTGTTTGGCATCGGAAGGAAGAAAACTTGAAGATTGGTTTGGACGTGGAGAGTTGGCTGAGGGAAGGCGATGTCGATTTTGTGGTAGGTCAGACGTCAGCACAGCTGCTGGACACGGGCGTGCTGGAGGCGCGTTGGTTGTCTGACGCAGCGAACGCTGCTGGGGCAGCAGCATACTTTCGGGCGCCTAGGAAGATTAACGATCCGCGAGCCGCTATTGCCAACATCGAGATGTACCGTGCTCTGGGGCAAACGCTACAGTGGTTGGGATTTGCTGGAATGTACTTGGGCTATCTCCCATGGCCTCTTAGCGACGCAGAGTATGCGATTTTGCGAGAAATGGCATACCCTGGTGTGTTTGTGCGACATGACAAACGTTATTTCCTGCCACCACATGAGGAGGGGCCGGAATATGCGGCTTCAGATGATCGTCAATTACCTTTGACTCTGAAGGAAGGGAAGACCGCTTTGCTCAGGATTATTGTTGCCGATAATCTTGATAGCGCGAAGAAGGATGGTGAAATGCGCACACCTATTCTCACTATCTCCTTCCAATTCTTCTGTGTAGAAGACGACGTTGAGATTCGACTTAACGATACGGTGCTTTCAATTCTTCACGCAGACATTACCGAACCGCAACGAGGGATATATTGGTTTCGGTATGGACTCGGTGTGGATGTACTGAGGTGTGGTGAGAATATACTAGAAATAGAGCTTAAAGAGCTGACGGGCACGGCGGGTTTTGCCCGGATTGTGACCGGTGTGGAAATTCAGACACGCTATAAGGATTTCCTCCGTCCGGAAGGATTCAGCACGGAGCGAGTCGTTCCAACTTCATAGATAAGTAAGGGTATGTCACCTGTGTTACCATTGCGCATTAGAGGCTCAGAAAAACGAGCATTCAGGAAAGCACATCCATGACGATCGAAAAGAAGCATCACGTATTAGGTTGTCAAGAGGTAGATATAGTGAATATCCCAGATTGGCATGACATTCGTGGGAGGATTACATGCGAACACCCACGCATTTTGTTCAGGCCAGGTGATTTTGAACAGTTGCGAGCACGAATTCGGGTTCCCGCTTTCGCCCAGATTTTTCGACAACTTAAAGAACAGGCTGATAGAGGTCTTGAGAAATCATTGCCTAAGATTGAATTTCCTCCTGACTATTACGTGCCTAACCTCGGTCCGTGGGATTCGCGGTATGGCAAGAGTCAAGAAAGTATAGATGCGAATACAGCAGTTCAAGCACCATTCCGCTTCATTACATCGCTGGTAGAAAGCTCAGCACTGGTCTATCGGTTTACTGGAGATAAGTCCTATCTGGAACAGGCCCGCTGCGCGATGCAGTCATTAGCCGCAATCGATTTGACGATCACGAGTTACACTAACGCGCACGGGTTCCATTCTATTGTTCCTGTATTAGCTTCGGGTTTGGATTATCTATGGGACGAACTGTTGCCTGACGAGCGCGACGTGATAGTTGCGGCCCTCACCGCGCGGGCAAGTGAGTTTCATCCGCTTTCCGTGCAAGAAGCTATGCATCGTAATCCGCTGGGCAGTCACGCCAACGTCTATGGTCCGCCCGGAATGGTTCGTGCCGCTTTAGCTCTCTTTCATCATGTGTCGCAGGCAGAGGACTGGCTGAAGGACATATTTGACTATATGGAGCACACTTTCCCTACATTCGGTGGCGTTGATGGCGGGTGGGCACAGGGTTTTGGGTACATTCATTCACACAATTTCCAGATGATTTGCCAGATTATCTACGTGGCAACGGGCGTTAATTTCTTTGAGACCTCTTGGGGGCGGAACAACGGTAAACATCTGTTGTACTTCCAGCCGCCCTATGGAAACTGCCCCAGTTTCGGTGACGCTGGCTACAATCGCCCGAAAGCCTTACATAAAACAATCATGCAGATATATGCCAGTGTGCATCAAGATGCGTACTACCAGTGGTACGCAAATCAGATTGCGGAACCGGCGTTTAGCGCGTGGGGAATTGACCATGCACTGAGCCACCTGTTGACCTGGCCCGAGATGTCCGTGTCAAAGCCCCCATCCGAGCTTCCTCAGTCAATCCACTTGCGCGATATTGATTGGGTTGCGATGCACAGCGATCTTGCGGACGGAAATCGGAACATCATGTTGCAGTTCAAGAGCAACAAGTTCGGTTCGTTTAGCCACAGTCACGCTGACCAAAATGCTTTTCTGCTCGAGGCTTTTGGCCAACCACTGCTAATAGATAGCGGTTATTATCCGTGGTATGGAAGTCCTCACGATTACAGTTGGACAAAGCAGACGCGTGCCCATAATGCGCTACTTTTCAACGGCAAAGGTCAGGCTGCGATGAATGTCGACTCCACGGGACGCATTATCGCCTTCGTCTCTACAGCAGATTTCGATTACACCGCAGGTGATGCCACAATTGCTTATCAGCAGCCTAGCCTCCCAAATCACACAACGGGCGTAGTTCCTCATCCCGAGCTGTGTGCTGTTGATGAAGGTGTGGTCCGTGTCATGCGTCACATCGTGTTTATCAAACCAAATGCCTTCGTCATTCTAGACGATGTGGAAACACAATCGCCGGCATCCCTACAGTTCTTGCTGCATGCGTTCAATCCTTTTGACATTGATGAAGAGCAGCGGTCCATGATTGTCAGCCACGCTCCTGCTTTGGCGCGGATTCAGCTTCTCGATCCCGGTACGGTTAACATCTCACAGACCGACCAGTTCAGCGAACCTCCAGATGTCGGTGCGACTAAAGCAGCTCATCCTAATCAGTGGCACTTGACCTGTGATTTTTCGCCCACGAGTTCTCATCGTCAGTTGCTGAGCGTGATAGTGGTTTGCCGCACAGGCGAAGAATCTTCACTTCCTGATGTTGAACGGATTGAAGCATCTGATATGATTGGTGTCCGCGTTGGATCGACATTTGTGCGGTTTCGCCTCAATAGGAATCCAGTGGCTGTGAGTTGTCTTGGACGCAGATTCGATGGAACAGTGAAGTGGCTCGAATGCTCTGGAACAACGGCTGTGTGAGTTAGAAAACTTTCTAGTGTTGTTCTAGATATTGCTTTACAAGAGATTGAAAATGCTGTACTAAAAGTTCACGGGCATTCCTTCTGTGGTTTCTGGAGTGCCAATTGAGCCGCGCTTTTCGTTGTTCATAGGAGTATTAGTTTGAACGAAAAGAAAATTTTCAACATGACCCGTTGGGAAGATTGGAATCGAGAACACGGCACGCTTCCCAGCCCCGCTACGGACTACTCCGAATGGCCCTCTGGTTATAGTATCTTACTGAATGAGAAGATTATGCATCCCGAGGATTTGTCGCTTTGGAAGATGAAGTTGGACCAAAAACGACAGCTTTTTGTAGACGATTATCTTATTGCTCATACTGCGAACGTTAGGCGTCAATTCCACTCCGTAAAAAAGCATCCGGCCAACCCTGTTTTTAAAGATGTCTGGCCCCAGTACTTCTCTGCGGAGGGCAATCTTCTGCGAATGTACACTAAAGATATGGTTCAGGGCAGACGGTGTGTGCGCCTGTTCCAGTCCGAAGACGGTGTGCATTGGAGAGCCCCCAATCTCGATGTCTGTGATGTTTCTGATTATCCTCCGTCTGAGAGTATCGGAACGAACAATGTGGTCTGTCCGCGCGGTCAGTTACATGGACTCTTCTGCGAACCTGACGCGCCTGACCCGGAACGACAATGGAAGATGATTCTGAGTCACCACAAAAGATCTGTACCCGTAACCTGGCCCTACCTGAAAAGACAGGACGGTTATTACAAGGACGGATCACATGTCCCACTTGCTGGTGCCTATGTTCGTAAGGAGAAGATGCCGGAGCAGGTTAGTTTCTACGAGCTTCACACCTCTAGAGATGGAATAAACTGGAAATTTGATGCCAACACCAGTCTACAGAAATCAGAATCGCATGTTTATACTCCGTTGCACCGGCCTTTAGGCATCGGAGACTGTCTGGTTACCCGATGGGATCCGATTCTGAGAAAGTACATTGCTCATGCCAAAGCATTCGTTGGCCCGGACTTCAGGTTTCCGCCGTGCAATGAGGCTAGAACAGTACTCTGGTGTGAGAGCGACGATCTGATCCACTGGAGTCCGCCTAGGGTGTATGCCTACCCTGATACGAAGGACGCAGCAACGTATGGGATGTACGGAGTGTACGAAGCCGACGGCTGGCCTTACGAGAGCATGTGGCTTGGTTGCTTATCGATGACGGCTTATTTCCCCTCGCCAAATACCGACTGGTTGGCCAAACTGAACTGGATTGTTCTGGCCGGCAGTAGAGATGGTCACACCTGGTACTATCTTGGCGATCGTGAACCCTTTATCCCTAATGGCGAGGGGAACAGCTTTGATGCACACTATATACGCATGGCCAATCTGTGCAACACGGGGGGACCGCTGGTACGAGATAATGAACTTTGGTTCTATTATTTGGGCAACTATGGTGGTACGACGGAGTTTGCGGGACTAGAGCGCGGTAGTAGAGCCCGTTGGGAGTATGGCGGCGGAATTGGCAAAATTAGAAGAGATGGTTTTGCTTCTCTTAATGCTGGAGACCGTGCAGGAGTGGTCATTACCCGTCCACTGACTTTTTTAGGTGAAGGAGTGCTGTGGGTCAATGCGGATGTGGAGTCAGGTGGCTACGTCAAGGTATCGGTTTTATCGGAGGACGCCGCTGAAGTGCCCATGTTTGAAGAGCACAATTGCAATGGTGTGTCAATGGACACCCTCTGTGGAGTAATCAGATGGAAGGAGAGGGAAATGTTAGCAGAAGTGAAGAATCGGTACATTAGACTCGCCTTTCATCTTAAGAACGCGAAGCTGTACTCTTTTTGGATCTCTTGAAAAGGAAGAAGACAAACAAAGGAGCCACGTGTTGAAACAGGTTCATAGATTGTTGATGTCCGCTCTCTCCGGAGTGTTGTTGATTTAGTCAGATTCAACCGTGGTAGCCATTCAGTTCTTTGCATGGTTATACAAGGATCCAATGTTTTAATCAAGAACCTTTCAACGTAAGCGGCACGGCGTGCGAGTCTCTGCACGATGGCGTGTAAACTCATTGAGCGAGTAAGTCATGGCGTTTCGGTCTCAATGATAAAGTGGTGCGGGAATCGATGCTTTGCGTGGCGCCAGTTGTAGCGAATATGACCAGCCCTCACGCGTTTTTTGCTGCGCGCATTTGCGACATCTCAGAGTAGCGGGCAGCCTGTCACGGCTAGGAAGGCTTCCTATCTTTAGGACTTATTTCAGGCAAGCTGTGTGAAATGTTGTGGATGCGATAGGCAAATATCAATGTCTGCCTCCGAATCTCAGTTTATGCACGGTGAATCAACTGGACAGCGAAGCACGGTGGTGTATAAGTTCTGTCCAATTGATTTTAGAGCGTCTGACCTTAGTCGGTTGATTTGAAATTGCAATCTGGTTAATCAGATCCGTGCATTACTCGAACGCTTGCAGAGATTCGAGTCAAAAAAGGATTGGGTGCTCAGGGCACCATTGGTTTAACCGAAACGGTCTGCGATCTGTTCAAGCGATAGACACTATGCTTATTACCCATGATATGAAACACTTCAATCTGGCGGAGAATACTCACAAGGCGCTCCATCGAGCAGCGTCTATCGATGTGGGCACCGAGCGTCAGTTGCTTTTCGATGATTTTTTTGTTGCCATGGGCTCCCAGCCTGCACAGTATCCATACGGAATTCGTTGGGTGATTGCTCCTGTGGAAAAACACGCCTTCCCCCTCTTCTGTGGTCAGCCGCCTTGGGAAACCTCGATCGCTTGGATATCCGTGATGCATGACGGCGGTCGTTTCCGTATGTGGTACAATAGTCAGCACGAAAACCGGCGTGGCCTACTTGTGAGCTACGCTGAGTCTGACGATGGTCTCCACTTTAGGCGCGAAAATCTGGCACTGCTTGAGTCCCAGAATTCGATGTACAACAACATTGTCTTCGACGGCGGATTTAATGGTGTGTCTCCGGAGATGGGAAATGTTTTTATTGATTCCACTGCACCCGAGTCCGAGCGCTACAAAATGATCTACACCGACTGGCCAGGCGCACATGTCTTTGACGAACCTTTTACCCACAACGTTGGCGTGTTGAGGGGTGCTGCTTCGCCTGACGGGTTACATTGGAATCGTTACTACGACAACTTCTTGGGCAAGTATTGTGATTCTCAGAATTCGGCGTGCTGGGATGGAGATCTCGGGTGTTACGTTGCGTATCATCGCACGATTGGTACTCATGGAAGCTTGCGGATAGGGAACTTCAAGGTGGATGGAGAACGTCGTGGTCGTGCTATTGGTCGACTAGAATCGCGGGACTATCGTAATTGGGAGTCGGGTGGTGTCGCGCTTCAGGCAGACTTCGACGATGGCCTGAATGTCGATGTCTACAATAGCGCGTACAGCCGGTATCCAAAATCGCCTCATGCTCACTTTCTTTTCCCTTCATTCTATCACCACTACGAAGGTACCTTCCACGTTCAGGTCTGCACTAGTCGGGACAACCGCAACTGGTTTCGTCCGAGTCGAGAGACCTTTATTCCGTTGGGTGAACGCGGGGAGTTTGACAGTTTCATGATTAGCGTTGCACCCGGATTCGTACCTCTTGACGATGATCGTTTCGCTCTATACTACCGCTCTGCTGATGGTCCTCATGGGGGCGCCGGTGTGGAGTTGACTGAATCAGAACAGAAGAAAGTTGCTGCCCGCGTTGGTCGAGTGGTGTTCAAACGGGATCGCATTGTCGGCATTGAGGCCGGGGAGCAAGGTGGACACTTTTGCACTCGTCCTCTACTCTTTTCCGGTAAAACTCTAAAACTCAACATCGAACCCATAGGTCCTAATTCGCGTTTACGGGTAGAGTTACTGTCATGGGAAAAAGAGGAGCCTATCGATGGATATGCTTTTGCGGCGTGTGACCCGTTGAGTAACGACGATCTCGATGCCGAAGTACACTGGCAAGGCAACGACGGTATTGAGTCTTCTGTCGCGGAAAAACCTGTGCGCTTGCACTTCGAATTCTTCAACATGCGAATCTATGCCTTCCAGTTTGGGGAGTGAAATGAAAATTACTAGTGTAGAACTCAGTGAGGTATTTGTCCCGTATATCCGCCCCATCCGAAACGTTGGCCACAGCGATTCGGAACATACTATCGTACAGGTGCACACCGATGAAGGCCTTATTGGCCTGGGGGAAATCTGGCAGCCCGCTAGTGCAATCAAGCCAGACGTTCAAAGGTTCATCGGTGAAGATCCATTGCTGATGAACCTGGAAAATCTTGGTCCACCGTGGCAGTCTGCGTTGTACGACATTGTGGCGCAGGCAAAGGAGGTGCCAGTGTGGTGGCTGCTGGGTGACAAGGTGCGTGACGAGGTTCCAGTAGCGTACTGGTCGTGTCATCTGGCACCTCATGATACGGCGGAGGAGGCGGAAAAGGCAGCATCGCTAGGTTTTACCGTCCATAAACTCAAAGCACATGCGAACGACATCGTTCTTCAAGCAGAATTTATGACTCAGGCGACGAAGGGCATAGATTACGCGATTCGTGTGGATCCCAATTGCGGATTCAAGTATCCGGCCACAGCGGTTCGCTTGGCCCGTGAACTGGCACCCTACAATATACAATCTTTTGAAGACCCGCTCGAGAAAGAGAACTTTAATGTTGCGTGGTACTCGTTGTTGCGCCACAAAACTGACATTCCGCAGGCGCTGCATCTCATCAGTCCTGAGACTGTGCTTCGTGCAGTCAAAGGAGAAGCTGTAGATTGCTTTAACATCAGTGGAAACGTGGCAACCGTTAAAAAATGCGCTGCTATTGCTGAGGCCGCTGGTTGCCCTATATGGCTCCAAACCGGTGGCTTGTGTTTAGGAATTCAAACAGCGTTCTCGACACATTTGCAGGCTACGCTGACGAACGAGTTGCTGGCATGCGACGAACTGCCATTTGTGCGAGATAATGACCTAATTGGCGGATCTCTGGAATTTAATTCGGGTCATTTCATTGTTCCGCAGGAAAACGGCTTGGGGATTACACTAGACATGGACGCAGTGGCTCATTATTCGACGGCGTGAATGGTATGATAAACGACCAGGACCGTGTTAAGCAGCCCTGGTTTCAATGTTCTAACTTGCCGAGGGAAATTTAAATTGGTGGGCGAATTAGCACGGATAGACTTTCCAAGTATGCGAATTTGACCCCTGTTGTCGGTTTTCTTGTTTTCACGAGGGAATCAGCGGCATCATCTTGGTAATCGCTCGCATTCCGTAAAAAACTTTTTATTATTATGAATATCCTACCCAAAAAATTCATTCGTGTAATGCCGGATAAACTTCAACCCTTTGTGATCGAGGTTTTCGAGCGCGTAGGAACGTCAGCGGAAGGCGCAGAGTTCCTCGCTGATCTGTTGGTGCGTACGGACTTACGCGGCGTCTTCAGTCACGGCACGTGTCAATTACCCGGATACATAGAGAAGATTCGTGATGGCCAAGTGAACCCGTGTCCAAATGTAAGTGTTGTGGACGACTCCGTCTCGACAGCGGTTGTAGATGGTGATGGGGGGCTTGGACATTTTGCCGCTTATCGTGCTGCTTGCATTGCGGTAGAAAAGGCTAAAAGTATAGGGTTAGGCGCTGCTGTGAGCCGAAACCATTTTCATATTGGAAGTGCAGGCAAGTATTCTCGACTTGCGCTTGAGTCGGAATGTGTCGGTTTTGTCGTATCGGCACACCGTGTGCGCCATGCCCCAGAATCCTCGATATTGAACGCTTCTCAAGCGTCACCCATGAGTTTTGCAATCCCTTCCGGTCGGGAAGCACCGATCGTTGTGGATATGGCGAACTCTATAAGTTCGGATGAGCCTATAGAATCTCTTTTCCCACGCATCCCAGCTACGTTTTTTAAAAACCTTGGTCTGGGTATGGTCTGTCACGCGCTCGGCGGTTTCATGGCGGGTATTTGGTTGTTTGATAACCCAGGTGATTCCAGCATCTGGGAGGCGTCAGACCAGGGTGCTTTCGTAATGGCAATCGATGTCTCACGGTTTATTCCGGCGACCGATTTTAAGCGTGACATTGACCAATATCTGCGTGCACTACATGAAACGCAGCCTGCGCCTGGATATGACCGAGCTACTCTTCCGGGTGAATTGGAATTTGAACGAGAGCGGGAATGGCAAAAGTACGGGATTCCAATCGGAACGAAACACCAGGATGCGCTGTCGTTGGTTGCCAATCGGCTTGGTATTCCTGTTCCGTTTTGAGTGACTCCCACGTTGCCTAGTAATCTTGCGCTAGGTGCTAGACAGGTCGACAAATTTGCCGCGGTTCCGAGGGATTTTAAGTTGGTTTATCAATGACAGAATGCCGACACCCTACAATCTAAGGATGGAAACTACTGCCTAACTTGAGGGCGAACAGCCGCGAGTGCAGGTGAAAAATCCAGCTAGTCTTTTGCATTCACGCGGTTCATTAAATCACCAGCTGCCGAAGATTCCTGATTCAGTTCAAATCCAAAGTCGCGTGGTGCAAAAAGGAAGCTGGCTTACATGATGCTAAGAAAAGGATTCGGCGAAGCACATTCTATGATATAGTTAAGCGATGCCTGTCAATCTGTGCTGCGCCGATCGCTCTCGATGAATATGACAATGCCACCACCCACATATAGAATTCTTTTCAACTGGGATGGAACGCCTGATGGCTATTCGGAATATCCACAGTCGCTAGATCAGCTCCTCGATATCATCTATGCGCCGCTGGTTGATACGCAAGTCGGTGCACTTTTCTGGTGTTTGGGCGCGGAGGAAGCCAAGTGGCCGTCCGAAGTTTTGCCGGTGATTGGGGATGCTGAGAATCGCTGTTATGGTTCTGTCAAGCACATGCGGCGTGCCGAAGGAGTGCGATCGATGTTCGCGTGCCGTGACGATCTATACGATGCTATCGTGCATCGGGGGCATGAGTTGGGTATTCACGTCTACTGCTCAATTCGGATGAACGACAATCATTTTTGGTCCGATACTGCTCGGCGTGCTTCCCCTCTCACACCTACAGAGATGGCAGATGTTGTTCGGCCCGGGCTGACACAATTTCGCAAAGACCATTCGGAATGGTGTCTTGGCGGATTACATGCTCCGGAATGGGCCTCCACATCGTGGAATATGGCTATTCCCGAAGTTCGAAAGTATAGATTTAAATACATAGAGGAGGCGTGTGGACTCGCCGACTGGGATGGGATTGAGTTGGACTGGCAGCGACATGCCTTCCATCTGCCGGAACATGATGCGTTCCGACTGCGTTACACCCTTACCGATTTGCAACGTGCTGTGCGGAAAATGACATGTGTGATTGCCGAAGAACGAAGCAGACCTTTCTACCTGGCAACGCGGGTAGGTGCTTCGGTTGAGACGTGTCACCGGGTTGGGTGCGATCTTGCAACGTGGATGCAGGAAGGTCTCTGTGACATCGTTGCCACGGGCGCTAACTCTGGAACGGATTCTGGCGTGGAGATTGAGGAATTTCTAGCTCTGGCAAAAGGCACCAAGGTAAAGTTGTATCCGGGTTTCGACAGTCATTGGGAATCTGGCGCTAGACGTCTGATTCCATCGAAACGCTGGTTGGAAGCTTGGTATCGTGGTCTGGCCCAGGCATACTTTGACCGTGGTGCGGCCGGAGTACACATCTTCAATTGGCATGCAACGTCGTGTACGCATAGATCTCTGTTGACAACGCTCGGTTCGCCTGAAACGTTGAGGCGTAAACACAAAGTTTATACCGCTCTCAAGCGTCATATACGAGCCCGGAGTGAGTTGCGGTACGGTGCTGAACGGGATGACCGTCTCTATGGGGAGGCGCCGGTTCCGCTCTACCGGACACTGACCAGAGAGGGTCCTAAGTTCCATGTTCGCATCCATGACGATGTTCTAGCTGCGTCGCAGATAGGCGTATTAGACAACGTTGCGCTTCATATCGAGTTCTCGCACTATTCGTCTGCTGATGAGGTTGAGGTTCACCTGGACGATTGTCTGTTGCCCGCGCCAACCATCGAGAATGTTGCAGCTGTCGATCGAGATAACCCTTCCGATGTGGATGAAAATAGTTGGCTCATCTGGACTCTCGAAGCGGGGACTATAGACAGGGGTGTGCACGAAATCCAGGTCTTTTTGGTCGTACGTGATGTGCGAATTCGCGTGCCTCTGATCGTGGAGAATGTCGAGGTTTATCTCAGTTTTAAGTGCGATTCGTGAACAAACAATACAGGAGGCAACATGAAGATTACCGATATTGAGGTTATTCCCATTTTTCCCCGTCTTGCGAAACGGTATGAAAACCGTAAGGTGAGTCTACACGGTATAGATCATCGTACTGTGTTTAAGGTTTCAACGGACAATGGCCTGGTCGGCTACGGCGACAATCGCGGGCGACCAGGGAAGTTGCCAGGTCAGTCAACTGTTGAGCAATTCATTGGTCGCAATCCATTTGATTTCGTCAACAACAATCTAGACGTGGGTTTGAGTGGCGCGCTCTACGACGTGATGGGAAAACATCTTGAAGTTCCTGCCTATAAATTGATGGGGCAAAAGGTGCGGGATGCCGTTTCGGTAGCGGCTTGGACTCGACCGGCATCGCCGGAGGAATTTCGGAATGAAATCACCCGTGCTGCAGGGGCGGGTTACACTATATTCAAGATTCATACATGTGTCCACCATGATGTCATCGAACAGACACGTCTAGCCGAAGAGGTGGCGCCTGAAGGTTTTAAGATTCACTATGACTTCAACGGTAATCGGAGTCTTGGAGCGGTGCTTCCACTGGTTCATGAATTGGAGAAGAACCATCCCATTGTTGGTTATATCGAAGACCCGATTGTACGTACTGATATCGACAGTTGGCGCAAGCTGCGCGATCAAACCCGAATCCCAATTATCATGCACGTTCCACCGCTCGGTGGTATGCAAGAAGTTATTCACGGTGTGGCTGACATATATATGCTGGGGAGTGGGGTTGGGGATACGTTGTCGATGGGATTTGCACTCGGAAGAGCTAACATTCAGACGCTTGTCCAACTGACCGGTGGCACGCTCACCAAGGCGTTGGCTCTTCACATGGCTGCTGTCATGCCGACTCACAATGCTCATTCAATCACCCTGGATGACCAATACGAGGAAGACATTACCACAGAGCGCATTCCGGTCATCGAGGGTGCATCGCCTGTTCCAGAAACCCCAGGATTGGGATTCGAAGTGGATGAGGAGGCTCTAGCCCGCATCTCTGCGAATACGCCGATAGGGATTCCAAAACATGTGGGGATTCTCCGTATGCCAGGCGGTCATACGTTCTATGGACCGTCCCTTGTTTCACCGAGTGCGGTCACCGGTCGTGAAGAGGGAACGATACGAGGAATGAAATCTGAGGTTTGGGAAGATGACGGTTCTGAAGCATTTGCCCGGATTTATGATCGTGTGGAAGCAGAGGGAGTATTCCAGGCTGAATAACTGGCTGAAGTTCTTAACTGCTGTTGAGATTCTTGATCCTTTCGAGGTAAGGAGTTAATTGTGAAGATTACTGATGTTGAGGTTATCCGAATTCACCCGCCGCTGGCAAAGCGTTATGACAACCACAAGGCCCGTTTAGGTGGTATAGATCACCGGGCGGTGTTCAAAGTTCATACAGACAATGGGATTACCGGCTACTGCGACGCTGATTGGCCGGGGGCTGTGCCCTCGAAGTCGAGCCTCGAGTTACTCATTGGTCGAAATCCGTTTGACTTTATCAACAATACCTTTAATCCAGGTTTGGGTGGTGCGCTTTATGATGTTATGGGAAAATATCTTGAGGTTCCCGCTCACCGGCTAATGGGTCAAAAGGTGCGGGATGTAGTTCCGGTTGGAGCATGGACTCGCCCATGTTCGCCCAGCGTATTTCGAGAGGAGATTGAGCGGGCGGTTGCCGATGGCTACATGGTATTTAAGATGCACACGAGGGCACTATATGATGTTTTAGAGCAGACACGCGCTGCTGAAGAAGTCGCACCGAGCGGTTTTAAGATACACTACGATTTCAACAGCAACCGAACGCTCGCGGCGGTGTTGCCTCTGGTTAGTGAGTTGGAAAAGAATCATCCCATCGTTGGCTTCATAGAAGACCCGCTAGACAAAACAGACCTTGATGGCTGGAGGACCTTGCGGGAGAAGACTCGCATCCCGATTGTGATGCATCGGCCGCTGCTTGGTGGATACCAGGAGATCAAGTTCGGTGCGGCCGATATTTATATGATTGGGGATGGGCAGCCGACATGTAGCATCGGTGATACTCTGGCGCGCGGGACCGTTTGTAGTTTGGCGAACGTACAAACGATTATTCAGCTTACAGGAGGGACACTGACAAAGGCATTGGCCTTACATATGGCGGCTGTTCTGCCATCTATGACGGGACATTCAATCAACTTAGACGATCAATGCGAAGAGGACATTACCACATCGCGGATTCCGGTCGTAGAAGGTTCTTCTCCTGTGCCAGAAGGACCGGGCCTGGGCTACGAGGTAGACGAAGATGCTCTCAAGCGATTTTCTGAGAATGAGCCTTCCAAGTCCAAGGCGCCGAAGCACGTTGGTATCCTGCACCTGCCCGGGGGTTACAAGATTTTCAGCCCGAGTTGGGCACGGGTTGGTGAGGTGACTGGGCGTGAGGAAGGAACTATCCGAGGCATTAATTTCGAATTGTGGAATGATGACGGTTCTGAGGAATTCTCTCGAACATATGAGAGAGTGCAGAATGAAGGGGAGTATACAGTCCCACCTTCCAAGAGTTAATCATTCGGTTAGTCTATGGTGCGCGGTACATTATAAGGCGATTATGATGACTATTGATGTTATGAATGGTGGTTCGAGAGCACTCGTATGGTCGGGTGAGCATTGGATAAATTACCTACGTCCTCCAGGGGCTGAATCAGATAGTGGTATGGTCAGCCTCTATCATTCGAATTACAGTTCGGTCGGGGAAGGAACTGTTGCGTTTGTGGACATCCAGGGTCAACCGGGGTTTGCCGGGGTGTGCACCGACAATAGGGAATTGGCCGAATTCATTACTGAAATGATGATTCGCGGCCGAGGCAATCCCTTCGATCGCGATCTTCCTCTGCTGGAAGCGGAATTCACGCGAGGTGGTGACACTCTCAGTGCCCCGTCCTGGACGATTCAGGCGGGAGAAGATTGTATTGTAACGACGTGGGATAGCATTCAGGCTCCCCTGGTTGGACCACAAGTGCTCGGTGGGTCCATTGTTTTTACAGTGCTCTTCTTCACCGATGAAGGTGGTATTACATTGAATAATCGACCTGTGATAGGTGCGCCATATCCGCGTGAGATTTGGCGTCCGAGTCTTGGAGATGCCCATAGCTCGTGTGTGTTCGCGTTGGCGGAGACGATGGTTCAGCCGTCCGAGGACTCCACATCAAGGCGAGCTGGAAGCCGAACGGGTTAGCATTTTTTGCGCCGACTGCTTATTCTGAGGGAGAAAGCCAACAAAAGACCTACAATGGACAGCCTGATACGCTGCAAAGGAGAGAAAATCCTATGCGTCATTTCGCTCGAACCCCGTACTATACTGGACCGGACGATCCAGAACGCGGTCAAGTGAGAGGTAGCCTCAAACTGGGAGAGACCGTGGTTGTTGAAACTGTTGGGGGGCACGATCAAGAGGTCACTATTGGTAGTGAATTGAAACCGGGTATGGTCTTCGACGTCAAGGCTCCGAGAAACTCTCGTCCCGGAGGTCCTTTCTGTATTGAAGGTATAGAGCCGGGGGATTGGATCTCAGTTGAGATTATCCACATGGAGGTTGGGTCTTACGGTTTCTATCGAAATGGTGGGCCGTTCTGGGGCAGCGTTCGCTTGATTGCTCCGGTGCGTGATGGACTGGTTCATTTCCCGCCGGATTTTGTTGTGCCCATACGCCCCATGGTTGGTGTTGTTCAGCTGGAGTCGGTTGCTCCAAACGGTGGAGCCTTGGATCTGGGTGGTAACATGGACTTCAACTCTGTTCAGCCTGGTAGTACAATTCACATTAGAGCTCAAAAACCAGGAGGTTATCTTTCTTTGGGTGATGTTCACGCTCGAATGGGAGATGGGGAACTCACTGGAACAGGTGTCGAAGTCGACTCCTCCATAACACTGAAAGTAGATAGATCCCCCGGGTTCCCGACCGGAAACCCGGTTGTCGAAACCACTACGGTAGTTGAGGCTTGTGATGAAATTCTCACTTGCGGCAAAGGTGGGAGCTGGGAAGAGGCTCTGAAGATTGCTTGGGCTAATATGGTAGGATTGATTGTCGATCGCTATAATACCACTGCTGAGCATGCCAATCTTATCGTCGGTACGATTGCCGATGCCCGTCCGGGTTATGCGGCTGGCAATCTGAATCGCCGTGGATATCGGAAGGGCGATTCTTATGTCACTTGCCAGCTTGCCGTAACGAAAGAGTTGCGCCGAACGGGTAGGCCTTTCAGGCCTTAAGAGATGACTGATTGAGGAATTGAAATCATATCATGACACGACTGATAACTGATTATTGAAAGGGGTTTAGAGCAAATGAAAATTCTGATTACAGGTGCGGCTGGCGCTATCGGTTCAACGCTTGTTAAGGGTATGAAGGAGAAACATACGCTACGCGGTCTGGACGTAAATCCAATGCCAGATTTGGAAGATGTGGTTCAAGGTGATGTGTCGGACTTTGATACGCTGCTGAAAGCAACCGAGGGCATGGATGCGGTCATTCATTTGACGGGGAACGATTCCCAGTGGGGAGAGGTATTGCAGAATGCTTTGAGCGGTACGTACAACATGCTTGAAGCATCAAAACAGAACGGCGTACGTCGTATTGCTTATGCCAGCCGGGCCGGCGTACTACCGCGGTCATATTACCCCCGGTCGATAAAACGCACAGTGGACATGCCGACCCGGCCGGACTCTTACTACTCCGTCAGCAAGGTTTTTGGAGAAAGCTTGGGCTATATGTATACGGCACGGTTTGATATGGAATTTGTGGGGATACGTATCGGAAACTTTAAAATCGATCGCGATCAACCAGAAGACCCACATCATTTGAGTCATGGAGATGCAGTTCGACTTTTTGAGCAAGCCGTAACGCATCCGGGAGTGAAATTTGAGATTGTGTTCGGTGTTTCGGATAGTACGTGGGAGCTTTACGATCTGGACTATGGGCGGAAGGCAATTGGCTACTATCCCCAAGACAAATCCATCGTCGAACCCGATGCCTGAAAACTCTGTCGATCGAACGCTGATGTTGAGTTTACGCAGGCTGTGTGTCAATATCAGCTCAAGGTGTGACATTTTTGAAAAGAGGGAAATAGCATCTCGATGGTGCGAAGTAGCAAATGCGCACCACTTGGTTTTTCTACCCTTGGTGTGTGTATGCAAAATGTCAGGAATTTAGGAGAACATCTGGGTTTTCTCGCTTAGTTGGCTATATCGGCTACACGTTTGCTAACAATTCTCGGATCCCCCGGATTCGGATGTGTTGTTACGTCATTGGTTGGTTGTCCGAAATTCTGTGGCCAGTGATTTTGGTCGTGAAGACTATCTTCAATCACACAGAATGTGAATACGTGGCGGATGTAGGGATTGATTGATGTTTTTCACCTCTGCCAATAACTAGATACTCATCAACCTATCGGGGGCTTACCATGAAAGGCTACACACTCCAGTTACTGGAAGATTGTATGAATGCAAGCCAGGAAATATCGCTGTCACTGAGACCGCAGTATCGGGTTGTGTACGTGGTTGAAGGAAGTATTACACTCACCTCAGGTGACCGGGCGTGTGAATTCTCTGAGAACAGCGCCTGGTTTGGCACTGGAGAGTGTTCGTTAAAATCTATCTCGGATGGTGCTAGAGTTTGGCGGTGGGAACTCGTGAAAACGTGCGACGTCGATGGTGATGCTACTTCAGAACAGTTCGCAATGTCAAGGCTCGTCCAAGTTCAGGATCTCGATCTGGATTCCCAAGTCAAGTACCTCATGCGATGCGATCGTGTCGATTTTCCTTTGGGTGGCATAGCTTACACGCACACACATCCAGGCCCGGGCATTCGCTGTCTATTGAGCGGAGAAATTTCCCTCTGTGTACATGACCGTGAGTCTGTGATTGAACCGGGGACATCTTGGTTCGAAAGGGGGCCTGATCCTGTTCTTGCTCGTGCTTCGAAGACACATCTCACCAGTTTCGTTCGCACCATGTTCTTGCCACGTGTACTGAAGGGAAAAAGTTCCATTCAGTATACCAATTCTGATGATGAAGACAAGCCGAAACGTCAGCAGTATACGCGATTTGTTGACGAATTCATTGATCTCTAAGCGGTAACATTGAAGTGTTTTTGTATGAAATTTCGGCTTGGTGGTTTCAGTATGCTAGCGAGAAACCGCGCCTTTTCCGGTTGACAATTCCTAAATATTTGCTAAAATAGTCCGACTTGGGGGCTACTTGCTTCCTCAAAGCGCTGCCGATAAGAAAGGGACTCCCATGAGAATTACCGATATTGAGATGTTTCCGATCGTGATGCCACTAGCCAAACGTTACGACACTCGAGATGGTCGCCAGCGGATGGGGGGTATCGACGAACATTTGGTTGTCAAGGTGCACACCGATAACGGTCTGGTTGGCTACGGAGATTATGAGGATTGGCCGGAACCGCTTCCTCAGTCGGTCATCGAACCGCTTATCGGCCGCAATCCTTTCGACTTCCTTCACAACAATTTCAACATGGCGCTGGGCATGGCCCTATATGATGTGATGGGAAAGCATCTCGAAGTCCCTGTATACAAGCTTATGGGGCAAAAAGTGCGTAATGCCTGCTCGGTTTCAGCATGGACCCGGCCTTGCCCACCGGAGGTGTTTCGCGAAGAAATCGTGCGTGCTGTTGCTCAGGGTTACACCATCTTTAAGATGCACTCTAGCGCACTTTATGATGTCATAGAACAGACACGCCTTGCCGCGGAAGTCGCGCCAGAAGGATTTAAGCTTCACTGGGACTTCAATCACAACCGCAGTTTGGCTGCGGTTATGCCCATTATTGCAGAGCTTGAAAACAATCATCCTATTGTCGGATACATTGAGGACCCATTGCCTTGGACGGATATTGATGGCTGGCGCACACTTCGAAAGAAGACACGCATCCCACTGATAATGCACATGCCGAAACTTACCGGGGTCCAGGAAATCCTTCACGGAGTTGCTGATATGTATATGGTCGGAGGGAATATCGGGGATACGCTAATGCAAGGGTTTGCCTACGGAAAGGCCAACATGCCGACGATTGTACAGCAGAGCGGGGGTACACTTATGAAGGCATTGACCATGCATATGGCGGCAGTCTTCCCAACTGGCACCGCGCATTCCATTAATCTTGACGATCAGTACGAGGAGGATATTACAATTGGACGGGTGCCGGTAGTTGAAGGATCTTCCCCTGTTACTGAAAGCCCAGGCTTGGGTTATGAGGTGGATGATGATGCCATTTCGCGGTTCGCGGCCAATAAGAATAAGCCCTGGGCTTCCGAGCGCCCGAGAGTGGTAGGTATTCTCCATCTTCCGGGGGGTCAGAAAATTTATACCTCGCGAACTGTGAACGTACCGAAGTTGACCGGACGTGAAGAAGGTGTGATTCGGGGTATTCGATTTGAACGGTGGGAGGACGATGGTTCACCCGAATTTCAACGTACCCTCGATCTCGTAGCGAATGGAGAGTCATTCTCTGCTTAAGATAACATTGAAGATTGAGAAACACACATCCATCTTGAACGTCGGTTTTCGCTAAGAGCAAGATTAAAATGGGGCGCTAAAGCGAAAATGTTTGTGTGTTCACTGAAAACCGCTTAGGTCTTATGAGGGTGATTGAATCAGGTAGTTTTATAAATGGAGGCAGGGGTTATGGGGGAACGCACACGGAGTGTTAACCGCTCCTTGGAGACTTACAAGCGGGCTGGTGAGTTGATTCCCGGCTGGACACAACTTATTAGCCGCCGAGCCAGCCAATTTGCCTACGGGGTTAGCCCAATCTACGCGCAAAGTGCTAAAGGCTCCCGATTTGTAGATCTAGATGGAAATGAGTATATCGATTGGGTCAATGCGGTCAGTGCGGTTATCTTGGGACACGCCGATGATGTCGTGGATTCCGCTGTCAAAGAGCAGATTGACCGTGGCAGTATTTACACCGTTTCGAGTCATCTCGAGATTGAGTTAGCGGAAGAATTGGTGAATACCATACCTTCTGCCGAAATGGTTCGGTATGCTAAAGGTGGTGGGGAAGCCTGTGCCGTAGCGGTGCGCATCGCTCGTGGAACAACAGGGCGAGACAAGATTCTGTTTTGTGGGTATCACGGGTGGCACGACTGGTATCAGGCTGCAAACCATCTTGTTAATCCAGAAAGTGGTGAATATCCTTTTGCTGGTATTGAACCCATTGGGATACCGCGGGTGATTGCTGATACCGTAGCGCCCTTCACCTATGGAGATTTGGAGATGCTAGAGGAGCTTTTGGAAACAAATCGCAATGGGGTTGCGGCTATAATGATGGAACCGCTGAGATCAGAATTTCCTCCTCCGGGCTATCTCGAAGACGTCCAAGGATTGGCTCGCAAGCACGACGTTGTTCTCATCTTTGATGAAGTTTCGTCTGGCTGGCGACTGTCGACTGGCGGTGCACAAAAGTGTCTGGGCGTTATTCCCGACATGACGGTCGTTGCGAAAGCCATGTCAAATGGCTATCCGATGGGCGCGGTCGTGGGTTCTCGGAGGGTCATGGAACCAGCCAGTCAAATGTTCGTGTCAAGTTCGTATTGGAGTGATAATGTTGGGTTGACGGCAGCATTAACTACGATTCGCGAACTGAAACGACGGGATTCAGAAAGGTGCTTTAAGGAGATTGGGGAAAAACTCCGTGCGGGACTGAATGAAGCCATCGCTTTGTCTGGAATCTCGGGCGCTTGTAACGGCCTCCACACCAATCCATCAATAACATTTGAATTGCCCGACGAGACACTACAGCAGAAGGTGAAAACGTTATTTATTCAGGAGATGGCCAAGAGGAACATTCACTGCAGTACAGGGTTTAACGCGACATTGGCGCATAGTGATGATGACATCGAACGCACGTCGGAATCCGCAAGAGAGGTTATGGTTCTAATTAAGCAAGGCGTAGAAGCTGGAAATGTGGATTCCCTATTGGAATGTGACGTCAAGAAGGACCCATTCCGGCGTCTTGTACGGTAATAAGGTGATATATGACAGACACTACTGAACAGCATGTAATGAATCTCTTCAGTTTGAAAGGCAAAGTCGCCATTGTAACCGGAGCGTGCGGTTGGCTTGGGGCCGCAATGAGCCGCGCATTGGCAGAGGCGAGTGCACGTGTCGTCGTCACGAGCCGGACGCAATCACAGGCAGTGGAGTTCGCGACATCGTTGCCCGGGCATGGTCATCTTGGAATCTGTTTCAGCCAAGATGACACCGATTCGATTCCCAGCTTTGTTTCCTCAGTAATTGAGCAGATGGGACAGATTGACATTCTGGTAAATAACGCTTATGGTGGTCCTGCACCAGATATTGAGTCTGCAACGGCTGACGACTTTGATCGGGCATATCACACTGGAGTTACCGGATATTTTCTACTCGCTCGCGATGTGGCAAGGCATCTGCGTGAGCGAGAATGTCCGGGTTCAATTATCAACATTGGTAGCATGTATGGTCTTGTGGCGAGCTATCCGTCCGCGTACGAAGGATTGCCCGCGAATAGCCCGCCCAATTATCACGCACTAAAGGGTGGTATTGTACATTTGACCCGCCATTTGGCAGCTTATTGGGCGAAAGACAATATTCGCGTTAACACACTTAGTCCAGGGCCATTTCCGAAACCGGCGGTCCGAGATAGGACTGAGGGTATGGTTGAACGTTTGGAAGAAAAAGTTCCTCTTGGACGGATGGGCCGTCCTGAGGAGCTAAAAGGTGCAGTGGTATTGCTGGCTAGCAATGCGGGAAGCTATATCACCGGCCAGAATCTGTTGGTTGATGGCGGGTGGACGGCATGGTGATTTATGGGTTGATGCGTGACACGCAGTGAAACTGTTTTTGGGTTAATGTGCATGATATAGGAGAGTCTGGATTTTGCTAGTGTGCACTTAGCCCTTACGATTTTCACATATTTCATTACAACATTCCATTCGTCGCAAGGAGAAAGTTTTGAGAAATAGAACTATGAATTATGATTATAGAGATTTTGACCGTGAAATTTGGAACGATGAGTTAGAGGCCTTTGTGCCCTCAGTAATTTATGATATGCATTGTCATATTTGGTCCGAAGCGCATCAAGGTAAATCGACGGGGGCTGGCAGTCCGCTACGCATGGAGCAGGATTATGAGGACCACCTGTCATGGGCAGCGAACCTTTATCCTGAACGAGAGATGCATTACCTGGTCATCGGAACTCCGGTTCGAGGCATGGACACAGAAGGTCATAACGACTGGATGGCTTCTCAGCTGGCCGCGGATCCGAAATCAGCCGTTAATATGTTCGTTACACCAGATATGACAGCGGATTACGTTGCTGCCCAGGTCAAGAAGCACAATTTTTTTGGTCTGAAACCGTATCGAACCTTCGCTCCCGATCCGGCCAATGCGCGCATTCGTGATTTCTTGCCCGAGGCTTTGATAGAAGTAGCGCACGACATGGGTCTGGCAATCACGATGCATCTCTCCAAAAAAACTGGTGCGGCGGATACTGAAAACCTGGAAGACCTGGATCGCTACACCAAAGTATATCCAAAAGCGCAGTGGATTTTAGCGCATTGCGCACGCGGTTTCAATGCGTTTAGCCTGGAGCAATCGATTCATGTTCTTAAGCAGATGCCAAATATCTGGTATGATACTTCAGCAGTAAATGACCTCTACTCGCACTATCTATTGATGAAACATGAGAATCGAAAACGGGTGATGTTCGGTTCCGACAACGTTGTGGCGGGGTGCGCACGTGGCAAGTATATTACCTATGGTCGAGCGTGGGACTATTTCGAAGGGTTTCCAGAGCTACGTCACTGCGATGCCACGCCGACGTTGGTAATATACGAACAATTGCGCCAGCACCGGCAAGTTGCAGACATGTTGGGATTCACTCAGGCGGAAATCGAAGACTTCTTTTCGGGTAATGCTGTGCGGTTCATAGCACAGCTGCGGGGTGCGCAGAATTAGCGTTTGATCTTGTTTTCTCCAGCCGCCTTTTTGTTTTCAGGTTTCAATATCCGCCCTACATAATGGAAAGACGAAAGATGAGTTCAAAAACAATTACACTATCCTATCAAACCTACACCGAGTTCGACACGAACACTCGCGATTTGAATCTCCATCTCGAGCCGGATACCGGGGCCGTGAGTTTGGCCAAGGGTGTGACCTATGCCGACGAGATGGGGAATTGCAATATGCGAGATCTTGAGCTTGTCTCGGGCACGCAATTGATTCGCAAAGAATTTTGGATTGACAATCCTAATGCTGATGGCGCGGCACTGTTGCCATACATTATGCGTCGACCGGATCCGGGTAGCCGTCTCCGAATCACGATTAACGATCTACAGACAGTTGTCTTTGAGGAGCCACGGGAACGCGACTATTGGACAGACGGTTGGACGAATATCCCTATTCCCGTTGACGTGCTGCAGCCCGGATTGAACACGTTTGTTTTCCAAGCAGATGGTGAAGAGACATGGGGCTTTCTAATTGAGCAGGGGTGCCTGCCTAACCGTAGCGCAAAGAGTCGAGATGCGGGGCGAAATTGGGACGATGAATGTTTGGGCGAGAATCATGCGTGCGATGGCGAATACATGATTCGATTAAGAATAGACCAGTATGCATCGGACGGTGTTATGGAATCTCGAATCGTTGATGTTGGAAGCCTTGCATCCGAAGATGGCATCGCAGTACCGTTGCAGCTGAATCGCATAGCGTCCAGCTGGCATGTAGACCAACCCGGTGACACAGAAATTCAGATGAGGTACCGGCTGGGTTCGACACCTGAATATGAGTTTGAAACCTGGACGGATTGGTGTGATTTCCCGAACGCGATTTCGCCCGATGGCTTGCTCCAATGTTCGGATGGTCGGCGTTATTTACAATGGCAGCTGATTTTGCGAACTGGAAATCCCTCGGTTACACCGCGTGTGGAGGGGCTGGAAATTATGGTTGATGTCGACGTGGGAGGAGAAGTTGGCGAGCCACTTCTTGAGCTAGCCGAACAGAATATTCCAGAGATTGTTCGTGGTTCTCATCATTTCGCCTACCTGGCTCATGATACAAAGCGGGCTGAAATCTTTCGAGAGCGTTGGAAGCTCGATGAGGTTATAGCCGATGCAACCTCCGAGTTCGACCGGTTTGTCCGTTTGAGTGCCTGGGTCCGACATCAGTGGGAAAACGGTTGGAATAGTGGGGATATCGATTTTTGTCCTCCATGGGATGGAATGCTGATTCTGGAACTTGCATCGCGCAAGCTCAGTTTGGGCATGTGTACTCACTACAGCACTGTTTTTGTGCATGCGTGTGCGTCGCTGGGACTTATCGCTCGGACAGTGGTGGTTGGTAGACACTGTGTCGCGGAGGCATGGTCCGAGGAATATGATAAATGGATTATGGTGGACACGGGCGGCGATTCTAGAGATGAAACCAAGGCGACATACAGCTACACGCGAGACGGCGTTCCCATGAGTACACTAGAGGTTCACACTGCCTGGGTGAATCAGGATTTTGATGGCCTTGCAATCGAACCGGAACATGCGGCGAAACGATTTGAAGACAGCCTTACCACCCGGACTGGGTTGTTTGATTCTTTCTGCATCACCCGGCGAAACGATGAACTCCGTACCCTTAGCCCCGGCGAACCCGAACACGGAAAGGCGCCATACCATTACGATGGCTATCTGTGGTGGAAAGACAATAACACGCCACCTAATCCGTGGTTCTCCAGGAAGTCGAACCGAATCGGCGATTTCTACTGGACGCCTAATCGCACCATGATTTATCTGAGTCGATGCGATGACTCAGAGGTGCTTGATGTGGATTTTACTACTACAGCACCCAATTTGAAACACTATCTGGTTCAGATAGATCGTGGAGATTGGAAATCGCAGCCGAATCATTTTGGTTGGCAATTGCGAGATGGAGAGAACCACTTGCGTGTGAAGAGTGTCAATCAGTGGGGTTGGGAGGGTAAGGAGAGCCACGTTCTAGTGAAACGTATGTAGCGAGTAAGGCGATTGCAAATGAGACGAAAGGTCCGTTTCGCGATTTTCCTAACTTGCAAGCCTTTCGCCGCATCGAAAGTCAGCCATCAATAGGTTGTAGGGTTGAACGGTGATCTTGAATCAGGGGCCACCAAGTCCGAAGACCTGAATTCCGGGTGGCTGCAGGTGCATCTTACGAGAGCAAAGTTACATGTCAGATGGGCGAAATTCTTGAACTGGGTTACAGCATAAGTATCTGGTATCGTTGTTGGCTTTCGATGAGACAGTGGGACGATTGGACGTGATGTGGATGTTCTATGCAAAAATTTTTAGAGAACCGTCACATCCAGACGGGTCTTAAAACAATTAAAAAGGGGGACCGTGGCTGCTTTCGGAGTTCCGATTATGTTTGCTTGACTTGGAGCCCGTCGGGAGGTAGATGTTGCCATGAAAGTTCGTATGGATAAACCAAGGTTGATTTACTATAATGATGGTCATCATTTTCACGGAAAGCGAATCGAACCGCCCGCTTCGATTCACATGCTCCAGTGGCCCGTCGACGAGGTGTTGGGCACAGGAGTCGATCTTCTGGTCCTAGGTCTCGGATATGCTGACGTCTATTTTCACAATAGCAAGGTTGGCCGGGTTGTAGGGCAGATGAAAGAGGTGTGGGAAAATTACATCGACTGGCGCATCATGCGCATGGTGGAAGAAGCCCAGAAGCTCGGAACCGATCAGGTGCGGGAAGTGATTAAGCGTGGTCGTGAAAAGGGATTGACCGTGTTTCCATCCCTGAAATTGCAAAGCAGTACAGCACCGGGGGGAGAGCGCTGTGGTCTTTTAAAATGGGAACACGGCGCCGAGGTTTGTATCGGCGATTCGGGTCGAGCGGAGTGGTGTTACGACTTCTCTCATGAGCTGGTGCGAAAGGACAAGCTAGCCATGCTTCGAGAGATGTTGGTGGACTACGAAGCAGATGGTCTCGAATTGGATTTCATGTTCGACCGATCCTACTTCAAGCAGTCTGAGATAGAGAAACACACACCGTTAATGAATAGTTTTATGGCCGAGATTCGAGGAATGGCGAACGAAATTGGCAAAGAACAGGACAGGGAAATCCCCATCATGGTCCGTGTCGGGCTTGACCGTGAGTATAATCTGGGAATTGGGCTTGACGTCGAGGCCTGGTTCGAGGCGGGTAGTATTGACTACGTCGTTGGGCAGGACGAGCATGCACTCACTGACACAGAACCAAAGCCACAATGGTTGCCGGATGCAGCTAACGCTGTCGATGGTGGGGCCTACTATCGTCCGCCGAGGCGCGTGTACGATGAGCGGGTCGGACTGCCGAGCATCGAAATGTACCGTGCGCTCGGACAGACTCTCTTCTCGGAAGGATGGGCTGGCATGTATCACGGATATCTCCCGTGGCCTTTCGGCGAACCTGAGTACGAAATCTTGCGTGAGGTCGGCCATCCCGACGTCCATGCGAGGCGGTACAAACGCTATCTGCTCCAACCACGAGAGGGTATAGAGGGCGAACCAACGACCACACCTCATCGCCAGCTACCAGTGCCTCTTGCAGAAGGGCAAACGGCTAAGCTAAACATCTGGGTCGCTGACGACATCGAAAGTGCGAAGAAGGATGGAGAGATGCGTAAACCAATTCTCACGGTACGGTTCTCCTATTTCTGTATTGATGATGATGTTGAGTTCCGGTTCAATGGTCGAGTTTTGCCGTGGGAGGATGCCGAAATTACCGATGAACGTGCGCTGTTTATGAAGGTGGACCTCGCGGGTTCCATGAGCGTTCAAGCGCCGCTGGGCATGTCTGCTCACTGGTTCCGATATAAACTGGAGTTGGAGGACCTGAATCAGGGCGAGAACACCCTTGAAGTTGAAAGCAGGCGTTTTTCTAAGGCCGCGGGCTTCACGCGCAGCGTCAACGGGGTGGAGATTCAGACGCGTTATAAGGATTTCCTTCGACCTGAAGGACTCGGATTGCAGAGGGTGCCACCGCCGCGTGGATAGCGCAGGGTATTTAAGTTATGAAGCACTTCTCAATTGAGACTGCTGGCTTGGCACTTCCGTCGAATGCCAAGCCAGAGTTGACGCATGCCCTAAACGTCAGTTGGAAGGGGAGGGCAGTTGCCGGGTTGCGACAGGCGGTCTACCGTTCGTATGTTTATCCGGTGTTGACACCCTCGGGAATGGCTGTTAGCACGGATGTGCCTACTGACCACCCGTGGTAACAGCCCCAATTCGTTGGTGGCTATAACGTTGTGTGTGGTTTGGCAGATATCATCGACTGCTTGGAGGGACGTTTGAACGAACCTAAGAGCTCGGGAAGAAGGGTGGCCGTTGCGTTTGAAGTCGAGATTGCACTGAAACAATCGTCGATGCAACAAGGAACGTGCGTCGACTTACCGCTAAAGAATCGGTCGCTTGGGCTCAATTACGATTGGTTTCGGTAGACATTATATGACGCTGTTCCAGTGTGTAGCCGCGAATTTGAGGTTGCTGAAAATGGGGATAACCGATGGCAGAAACTCAGGTGTTTTTGGCATTCGATCTTGGTGCCGAAAGCGGACGTGCGGTGCTTGGGTACTTCAATCGCCAGAAAATCTTCTTAGAAGAGCTCCACCGATTTACTAATGGTGGAGTTCGTGTTCTGGATAGTTTGCACTGGGACGTACTCCATCTGTGGAGCGAAATGAAAAACGCCCTGTCGATCTGTGCCCTACGGGATTTACATCTCCAAGGAATCGGTGTTGACACATGGGGAGTTGATTTCGCTATGATTGGCGCGGATAACTCACTTCTTAGTCTCCCATATCATTACCGTGATTCACGTACCGATGGCATGCTGGAGGAAGCCTTCTGTCGTCTTTCGCGCGAGGAGATTTTTGGGTTCAGTGGTGGACAGTTTCTTCAGATTAACACCCTGTACCAATTGCTGTCCATGGTGGTGCACCAATCGCCATTACTTGAGATTGCGGATACGCTTCTTATGATGTCTGATCTGTTTGTCTTTTGGTTGACGGGAAAGAAGGTCTGTGAGTTTACCAATGCAACCACGACACAGTTTTATGACCCACGGCAGAAGTGTTGGTCAAGAGATATTTTCAAGGCATTCAGTCTTCCGTTCGGTCTCCTCCCGGAGATTGTACAGCCGGGTACCCAACTCGGCACGCTCCTTCCGTCTGTGTGTGAAGAGACGGGATTAGGAGACGTACCCGTTATTGCTACGGGGAGTCACGATACGGCCTCTGCTGTCGCAGCCGTGCCCGCACTCGGCGAGAATTGGGCTTATATTAGCTCCGGAACATGGTCCCTGATGGGTGTAGAGCTTCCTGAACCGATGCTCGCCGATCGTGCACTGAATCTTAATTTTACGAATGAGGGTGGCGTGGACAATACGTTCCGTTTTCTCAAGAACATCATGGGATTATGGCTGGTGCAGGAATGTCGGCGGATCTGGGCGCGAGAAGGTTGTAAAATGTCGTACGACCAGTTAACTCAGATTGCTGCGAATGCTCAACCCTTTACAGCGATGATCGATCCTGATGACAGCACCTTTCTGAGCCGTGGAGATATGCCGTCGCGTATTCTTGAGTACTGTAGACGGGGCGGACAAGCGCCGCCTTCAGACGAAGGCAGCACGATTCGCTGTGTCCTAGAAAGTTTGGCGTTGAAATATCGGTGGGTTCGAGAGAAACTCGAATTTATGTGGGGCAAACCGATTAACGTCATTCACGTGATCGGGGGTGGTGCTCGGAATACACTCCTGTGTCAGTTCACTGCGAATGCGACTGGTGTGCCCGTTGTCGCTGGTCCAACAGAGGCGACCGCAATTGGGAACATCATGGTACAAGCACTGGGGATAGGTTTAATCGATTCGATTACTCACGGCCGTGAGATTATCCGCCAATCTTTTGAGTTGGTGACCTACGAACCACAGGATGTGAATCGGTGGAACGGAGCCTACCAGCAGTTTCTTGCTGTTACTGCACTGAGTTAGATTAGGATAGTGTTCATCTTAACCAATCGCGACACTTGTACACCAAGGAAATAGTAATGAGGTCTCCAGCACCCACCTATAAGATTATTTACAATTGGGACGGTGCACCACTCGATTACGCGGAATATCCGCAGTCAGTCGAACAATTCCTTGAAAAGGTATATGCACCAATACAGGATACGCAGGTAGACGCACTGTTTTGGTGCATTGGTGAGCATGAGGCGGAGTGGCCGTCACAAACCATGGAAGTGGTGGGTGATTCGGTTAATCGTGTATACAATTCCGTGCGCAGCATGCGTCACGCGGAGAATATTCGCGCGATGTTTGAGCGAGGTGAAAACCCTTATGCTGCGATGGTTGCTCGTGGGCATGAGCAGGGAATTGATGTATATGCATCGGTGCGGATGAACGACCAACACTTCTGGAATCTTCAGAGTTTGGGAACTATGCAGACAACAGTGGCCGAAGGTCTAACACTGTTGCGAAGAGATCACCCGGAGTGGTGCCTTGGAGATCAAGCGCCCGGTTGGTGCACTACCTCTTGGAATATGGCAATTCCCGAGATTAGAGCGCATAAGCTCGAGCTCATCACCGAAGCCTGTCGTCTCGCTGACTGGGATGGAGTGGAGTTGGACTGGCAACGACATGCCTTCCATCTTCCTGAGGCCGACGGGTACCGACTTCGTTACACTCTCACCGATTTACAGCGTGCTGTGCGGCGGATGACGGATGGAATCGCACAAGAACGAGGTAGGCCTTTTAATGTGGCGGCCCGGGTGGGGACAACAATCGAGGCATGTCGTCGGATAGGGTACGACATCGAGGCCTGGGTGAAGGAGGGACTATTTGACATCGTAATCCCTGCAGGGAACTCTGGCACAGATGACGGGATTGAAATCGAAGTGTTGGTGGAGTTGCTTGGAAGCACAGGAATAAAACTGTATGGAGGTTTCGACAACGATGCGAGGCAGCAGACGCAACGTTTGGTTCCGGTTTCAGACTGGCGGGATGCGTGGTTTCGTGCGCTTTCTAAAGGCTATTTTGAGCGCGGTGCCCACGGCATATATGTTTTTAATTGGCATGGTACTGTGGAGACGCGGCGCGCGCTCTTAACCACCATTGGCGAACCTAAAACACTGGAGGGAAAAAATAAGATATATTCGAGCGTCCACCGGAGCATTGCACCAAAGAACAGTTTGCGAGTTGATGCAGAACGAGATGATCGAATCTATGGTGAGACACCGGTGGCCCTCTATCGCACATTAACCGGCGATGGTCCGACATTCCAGATTCCTGTCTATGATCGTATTGACGAAGCAGCGAGACGTGGGAAATTGAAAAGTGTGGAGTTGCAGATTGAGTTAGCTCATTTTTCACTCGGGGACGAAGTTGACGTGAGAATGGATGGATATGAACTCGATGCACCAGTTCTTCGTAGCGCGACCGGTGAGGATGCTAACAATCCTTCTGATGTCGACGAAAATAGTTGGTTTGTATGGAACCTTTCGCCAGAGAGAGTTGACTTTGGCATTCACCAAATTCAGATATGCTTGGTTGCGCGTGATTCGCGGATTAGGGCACCACTTGTGGTGCAGCATGTCGAGATCGGGGTCAGCTACAACGAGTTTTGAATTCCGAGCTGGTACTGGTTTATTGGTTTACGATGGATAAAATTAGACTTGGACTGGTAGGTTGTGGCGGAATGGGTACGCGCCATCTCTATGGATTGCGCGAATTGACGCAAACCCCTTTCTGTAACGTTGAGCTGGGCGCGCTTTGCGATCTCAACCGCGAAAATGCAGAATTGGCGGCTTCAGAAGCGGAAAAACTTTTCGGTGTCAAGCCAGAGATATTTACTGATTTGGAGGAGATGACGTGCAAAGTCCCCGATCTCACGGCAGTCGACGTTGTCACAGATCCCTCGGTGCATCATAATGTCGTGTGTAAGGCCTTGGATCTTGGGCTACATGTAATGGTCGAGAAGCCAATGGCTATAACCGTCAAGGCGTGTCGGAAAATGTTGGAAGCGGCAGAGCGCAACCGCCGGTTGTTGTCAGTCGCGGAAAACTATCGACGCGATCCTTCTGCTCGCCTGGTTCGCCATCTTATTCAGACGGGTGCAATTGGTGAACCCTATATGGCATTGTTCCATTCGCTTAATCCGACCGACGAGATTTTTATTACACCCTGGAGACATCTTAAAGACAGGGGGGGGGCTATTCTCGACTGGGGTGTACACTTTGCCGATATGATACGGTACCAACTAGGAGATATAGTGGAGGTGTACGGAGATGTGAGATTGGTGGAACCTGTGAGAAGAAAGGCAGAAAGCATAGGGAATACCTACACCTTTTACCAGGAGCGGTTTGAGGAGATGGACTCTGAGGTTCGGGCAACAGCAGAAGATACTTCGCTCGCGATGTTCCGGATGGAGAGCGGAGTCAGTGTGAGCTGGATTGCGGCTCTGAGCGGTCACGCTAGTGACGGTCGCGAAGTCGTCCTAGGAACCGAGGGTAGCATCGCAGGTTTTGGAACGCGCGGCGGCAGTATCAGTATGAGGCGTAGGACACAGGAGGAGATGAGCTACGAAGACATTTTAGAAAATTGGAACGATTTCGGCCTTGAGCCGCTGGCGGAGCATCTGTTTCCGTCTGCGAGTGCGTCTGGTGACGCAGTTGTTGATTCGAAGATAATTGCGCTGGAATATTTCGAACTCGCTGAAGCCATTCTCCATGGACGCCCCTTAGAAGTAGATGGGAGCTGTGGCTTAAAGGATGTCGCGGCAGTTTACGCCATATTTGAATCTTCTCGGGCAGGTCGGACTGTGAAGATGGCCGAGGTGGAATCTTGCCAAGTGTACGATTATCAGGCAGAGATTGATGAGTCGTTGGCAATATAGCAATGGCCACCATCAGGGAGCAGGTCGAATGCAGACCAGGAACGCTTATTGACAATCCGGTTTACCTATGACCATTTTCGTTACTGGTCCACACTATTGTGCTTGGGGGCTTAGTACAGAGGGTGCGGGTGGAAGATGAGTGCCGTCTCAGGGATTATGAGGTGCGGGGGCGCGCTTGTTCGCCTAGTGGGGGGGCAAATTTATCGTCAATGTCAAGTTGATGGGTCAGGAAGGTTTCATATGAAATATCGGAGTTTTGGCCAAACGGGTATGCGGCTGAGCGTGGTGGGTCTGGGGGGGTTGCTCGCACATTATGAAGGGGCGTGTGGCCACCCGCCACCTGAGGAAAAGCGCCGAATCTACCTACGCTCGGTAGAATTAGGAATAAACCTATTTGATATGGGTTATGGAGATGAAATTTACATACCCGAAGAACTGAAGGGTGGAGGAAAGAATCACTACTTTTCTCTAAAAGTGGGATCCCCTTCGGCGAATGAACTTGAAGGGCTTGTTGACAAGCACCTCTGTAATGTGCGGCGAGATACCATCGACATTCTTCGGGTACATCACTATGCCTACATGCAGGATGACAGGCTGGTCGAACGGATTGCTGGATTGAAACAAGTGGGAAAAGTCCGCGCTCTCTGCCTGATTCGCCATTTTCGAGCTGACCAAGAATCCTATGTAGATCGTGGACCAGAACCAGAAGCTGACGCAGATTTGGTCATTTACAACTACGTCTGTCGTTGGCAAGCGCCGGGCATCGAACATGCTTCTGTCGCAGACAAAGGGGTGCTAGTTATGAAGGCACTCGGTAGCCAATGGCTGAGTTGGGCGGATAAGACGCAAACCGATTGGACGAAGGCTACCAAAGAAACCATCGTGAAGCTATCTGCTCGTGGAGAGGGAATGCGCAATGATTTGGAGCTTGCGTACCCCATAATTGCGGGACCGTGGTACGAGTTAGCCCAATCCGGAGAAGATATTCCCCGTACAGAGCGAGCTGTCCAGTGGGTCTTGGAAAATGAAGGTGTGAGCAGTGTCTTAGTAGCATTTGCTAGTGTTGCGGAACTCGAAGAAGGCTTGGCTGTCAGATAATCCTGCGCCTCAAACGTATTGCTTTCACGTGCGGTAGCCCATTTTTTATCTGAAGAAAGAGAGAAGAGATAATGGCAAAAATGTACCGCGCTGGAATCGTTGGATGTGGTGGCATGGGACGTTCACATGCAAAAGCGTGGACGGAGCATCCTGCTGTCGAGCTTGTTTCGGTAGCGGACATCGACAAAGGCGTAGCGCAGCACTTTGCGGAGGAATTTGACGTCCCTGAAGTATTCGCCGACTATCACGAAATGTATAGAGACGCGGCTCTCGATGTCGTTAGTATTCCAACATGGAAAGGCGTGCGTGCTGAGATTGCCGTCGCGGCAGCAGATGCGGGAATAAGAGGTATAATCGGTGAAAAGCCGATGGCAGGATTGCTGAATACAGGGACTCATGGCATCGATTTATGGCGATATTTCCTATCGGATTCGGAAACAAGTTGGGTAATTGGACAGACTTCACGGACTTCGGATAGGTGAGAACGGCGGAGTCGTTGCGAAGATTTGTGCATGGGGTTGGTCTGTTTTGAAGGTGGTACGCGTTCCGTATACGAAGGCGATTTGCCGTAACCGGGTGTGGAAATGCCCCGCATCTACGGTACGGAAGGCAAAATTACTACGGGGGAGGGTGGTGTCGTCCTTCTCCAAACTCATGAGCTGAGTGGTTGGCGGTAGATTCATCCAACTCCGGAGCCGAAAAATCAGTATGAAGAATTTATTGATTGGTTTGAAGAGAAAATCCCGGAACATCGTAGTACTGGACGACAGGCACGCTACACATTAGAAATAATGATGGCGATATACGAATCGTTACGAATCAAGAATGTGGTCGTAATGCCACTCGAGATTAGAGAATCACCGCTGGAGTTAATGGTGCAAGACGGTACGCTCCCTGTTATCAAGGAGGGACGTTACGATATTCGAAGGCCATTTCCGGAGGAGCAAAGATGAATCCTCGTTCACTGTTGGCAGCAAACCTAAACATACGGAGGTCCATAAAATGGCCGGTCGTCGATTTATTGGTGCTTTGTATACCTACCCATGGGATTTGATTGATGAAGGTCTCGATCTTGCGCTCGATCGCATCATCGATCTGACTGACTGTCAGGAGATTTTGTTAACGCCGTGTTATCACCGTTCAACTTACTTCCTACCCCATAATCCCAAGCGTCCCGTATACTTTGGCGAAAATGGAGCTATCTATTTCTCACCTGACTTGTCAAGGTATGTGGGCACTCGTATTCGACCTCGCGTTAGTAAGGAGGTCACTGATGACGCGTATTTCGACCGAATCGTTGAAGCAATCGGAAAACGGGGCCTAAAATTGTCGGCGTGGATGGTGTATACCTTTCAAGATTTCCTGTCAGAACGGTATCCCGAATTTGCCAAACACGATGCGTTCGGTTGTCCCTACGTGGGTCAGCTCAGTACCGCGCCTGCCGACGTTCGGGCTTATTTTCTCACGCTGACCGCCGAGGTTTTGGAACGATATCATCCAGTAGCAGTATGGGTTGAATCACTCATGCGTCGTGGGTTCGGAATGCCGCCGAAACGGCGTGCCGAGATTTCGCCGCAGTGCCAGTTTCTTCTAAGTCTGTGTTTCAATCCGTCTTCAATAGCAAATGCAAATGTGGGTGGTATGGACGCTGAACGCTTTCGATGCCAGGTGGTTGACTGGTTACGACCTCGGCTTTCCCGATTACCAACCAAGGAAGACAGTTTAACTGTTACTGACGAATGGATTGTCAAAGCCTTTGATGGCCAGCTCCAACAGTATTTGTCCATTTCCCGCAAGAATACGACAGCACTTTGGCTAGAGGTTGCCAACCTGATTCGTCAGAGTGGGGCCAAAGTTCAGACGAACCTTGCCGATATGGCTAGTGCACTGAGAAACGATTTAGACCCAAGCATCAATAAAAGCATCGATAGACTCAGTGTTAGCCTCACAGAAACTGGTGAAACGGCATCTGCGGAGGTGCTAGCTCTTGGTCGTCAGATTGCCCCGGGTGGCGAGGTGTTTATACAAGCTGGCACGGGCGGGCTGACAGACTCTAATCGTTTGGCTAAAGAGTTGAAGACTGCTGCCGATGCTGGTGTCGTTGGCGCGACGTTCTATAATTATGGGTTGCTGCGCGAAGATCAGCTGAGCTCCATCGGTACAGCCTTGCGATCTCTATAGTGTTATATCGTTCGTTGTGCCTTCCACCTGACCATTGCGCGATTTCGCTTTCCTCCTTCGCTACCACATTTTCTGTGATTCATCGTGCATTGTTTAATACTGCAAAACACCCTGTTTTGCGCTTGAGAATTTCTCTATAGTCGCCTATAATGTCGTCCGTACTGAAAGTAGGTCTGAGTATGAAGAAAACATCACTTAGTCAAATACACGTCAATGCAAAGAAAACCGCACATTTAGGATTGGACCTCGGTAGGAAGATTGGTGTCCTTGATCCAACGATAAAATCTACGACAGCGCACACGTACGATACAGGGAAATGCGATGAGCTCCATCGAAAACTTGTAGTGGTCGATTCGTATTCTGCGGCGGTCGATCTCGATGCTCTTCAACGCGGACGGGTCGATGTCGTAGTGCAAGCGCTCCAAGCCGAGGAGCGCTTTGTCCAAATTCCGCCGCAGTCAGTATTAGATTCGCCACCGAAAGGGCTTACGATTTGGGAACATGTCTTTAAGGGTTCAGCGCTTGTTGAGAGGGTAACACAGCTGATTGACGAACATTTGCAGTTTATCGAAGCATATGATGACTATATCGAATTGGCATTGACTGAGGGGGACGTTCGACGCATCGTTGCATCCGGGAAGATTGCTATGGTGATGATGCTTGCGAGTGGGATAATTGACAACAGTCTGGAGGTTCTAAGAAAGTATTATGGAGCTGGAATCCGCGTGATGGCGCTTTGTCATCTAGGATCGGTGGGTTGGGCGGACTCGACAGCTGAGCTCAAGCAACATCCGGGATTGACTGATTTTGGAAGGAGAGTTCTAATCGCCTGTAACGAAATGGGAATATTAATCGACTTATCACATGCTTCGGATCAGACCTGTTGGGATTCTCTTGATGTTGTGACGAAACCAATTGTTGCTACACATACAAAGTGTCGTGCTCTAAGCCACAGCCCTCGTGATTTGAGCGATGAGCTAATCTGTGCAATTGCTGAGACAGGGGGAGTTGTCGGGATTCTTGCGTCGACAAACCGCACCTCTCTTGAATCTCAGCAAGCGCGCCTGAACCGAGATCTGGGACTTGTAGATAAATATTCCGATCCATTTGAATTTGCCGCTGCCAAGCTGGCTGACGCAGAACTCTGGGGAACGAAGTTGGACTTAGAGAGTATTGACCATGCTGTACAATTGGTAGGAGTCGATCACGTCAGTCTCGCTTCACACTTTCAAAATGTTCCGCAATGGAAGGAATTTACGGAAGGATTGATTGATCGTGGTTACCGGGAAACGGAGGTCCGGAAGATTATGGGAGAAAATATGCTTCGTGTCCTCCAAGAGACCATTGGAACAGACGCATAGAACATCAAAATACCAACAAGGAAAGATGAGGTGCTAACTGTGAAGAATAAACCTTCTCGATCTTCGGACGTCTGCGATTTCAGCCGTTCGTTCATGGCCTGGGATGCACCGTATGATGCGAACGACCGGCGTAAACCGGGGCACATGCCGTGGGGAAATAGTGCACGTATTCAGCTTGATGCACGCTGCGAACTGACAGACGGGAAGACAGGTGAGACGGAGGAATTTTTTCTGATTACACCGTGTCGAACCGAATGGATGTATCGTTCTGACACACTGTTCCAGTTGCCCAACGATGAGTATTGTGCGGTTTGGTCACGCCACGATTTTCTTGGGCTTGGTGGTGCTCACCATCGGAATCGTGGAAGTGGGGTTGCACAAAAAATCAGTGACAACTTTAGTGGATTTCGCTTGACCGTACGGAATTTTCCGCGGCCTAGATTCCTCAGGGATGATGGGGAGATTATTGATGCGACGCTCAAGGATGTGCCGCTTATTGCGCGAACCGAAATATGGGACGAGACTGAAGAATCGTTTGCTATGATAGAGTATCCAATGAAGACCATGAATATCCATCCGGAACGGAAGCGTTATCAAGTTGACACCGGTCCATTGCTGTTTCCCGATTTGAACTGCATGGTGGAGCGCCCGGTGGAACGGTTTTCAGTTGCATTCGTGTGTTACAATACCTTTGATGTGGCGGAGTTTATTCTGCGCGTTCGGACCTCTATTCGTGAAGGAGAGGTTGAAAATCAGACTATCTTGGACTATTCCGACATCCGTCGTGTGCCAGCGAAAAACACAATTATTGCTGCCGAGTGAATGTAAAGCATTAGCCGTTCTAATTCATTGATTCTGGAATCCAAGTTTGAATGATGTGTCCAGATTCTTTTTTAGAGCCCGAGATGAAGACTGGAATTTCGTCTGGTTAGCGTCATCCCATTATGCCTGGTCATGAGGTTGAAATCAATCGGCTGTGCTGCTGTAAAGCTTCAGTTCCTTACTGACATTGAGTCAGGAAGCTTGCCGAGCTGAAACGCCGGTGGGGTGTGCGATTCTCATCGATGAAGAGGGAAATCAAGTTTCTATGTAGGTGCTAATCGCTTAATTAGTATGGACCAGATTGGGAACAGTGATTCTTCAACGATCCTATGCACGGATGGTGCGTAGCGAGATATTTGTTACAGGCCTGGAGTAAGTAACGCATTGTGGGCGGTTGGATTTGGGATTGGGTATCGACGACGTGTTGATGCACAGTGTTCTAGGGAACAACGCTAGTCAACCATTCGTTGAAATCAATGCTTGGCGGGAGAGATGACGGACAACTATGTGGACGGAAGTCAATCCCGATACCAAGTTTGAATAGGATTTCGACGTTATTGTTTTAAGTCACGATAGGTCATAGAATCTAGACAACGGAAAATGTCGATTTCTTCCTTTCAGACACAACCCGGGTTTGTTGGAACAATGTAAACGGGTAAGCAAAAGGCCCTTAAGACTTGAACAAACGTGGTTTTACAGTGAGAATGTTCCCTGTTCCACAGCTAAATCTTCGGGAGAACTTGAGATGAAAATAAACGCGTCAATCGACATCGAAGATCGCATAAAATTGGGCCTTAACGCGCTTGTGGGTGGCCTGGATGCGTCGAAGAAACATATGCCTTACTGGTGCATTCGTGTCAAGAATGGTCGTCTACAGAATTTTCATCATGCTGGTACTTGGGACTGGTGCCACGATGTGGCTCGAGCTATTCACGCAATTAGTTTGGCAGAAGAAGCTATAGGTGAGAGGGTTGATGAGACTATTTGGCGTCATCTGGGAGATCTACAGATTGCGCTGTTTGATGAGGCGGACGATTTGCCGGGCACGGTGGACAAGGAAACGGGTGAACGTGTTGTTCATTTGCACAATGTTAGGGAAGCGACACACGCGCTGACTGCGCTCTATCGCCGTGGTGACGAGCGTGCACGCAAGTGGAGCCGCCGAATGATTCGGGCGGTAAGAAAATCGTTAGATTCTAAAGGCGCCATGCAATGCGATCGTCTTCCGGTTTGCGTTTCGGACTATAACTACCAACCATCGCAGGAAGGTCGAGCGGTTGATGCGCTTGTCCGAAACTATCGATCTACTGGAGATTCAGCTGCTCTTGAACTGGCCGGACTCATGACGAATTATGCCCTGGACTCCTGCTTTACGGCCGAAGGTAGTCTCCGAGAAGAAGCTGGTACGCATGGTCACTCGCTGAATGCTATGCTGGCTGGAATGCTTGATTTCGCAATAATTACGAATGATGCCAAGGTGCTGAATAGGGCTAAATCCATCTATGATGTTGGCTGTCCGCGTTTTAATAGTAGCTTCGGTTGGTCAATGGAATCTCTTGACAAATTTAACCATCGTGGTGAATCCAACAACACAGGAGATTTGCTACGGGCGGCCCTGTTGTTGGGAAAGGCTGGGTGGCCTGAATACTTTGAGGAGGCGGAACGCATCCTGCGAGCCCACCTGCTTCCCTCGCAAGTAATCGATGTGGATGATTTGCCCGACGAGCCCAATCTGTTAGATGACAGTTCTTCTCGCCGAGCGTCCCGTCTCCGAGGCGGCTTCAGCTTTCCTACACCTAATGATTACTTGTTGAATCCGGATGCAGCGCTTGTAACGTATGACATCACTTCGGGCGCGGTCGATGGAATGTGCGAAGCACTGTCAACTATCATTGATTCGAAAGATGTTGATGTGCGCCTTAATCTGTTGTTCAATCATGAATTGCAAGATCTACAGGTCGTCAGCCATCTTTGTGAGGCTGGGCACATCAGAATCGAAAACAGGACTAGCCGGAATCTGTTTGTACGCATCCCGTCTTGGGTGGACAAAAGGGACGTTGAATTGAAGGTAAACAAAGTGGAAGTGGCACCGGTGTTTATTGATTCTTATCTGCTAATCGCTTGCAATCATTCTTCTTCATCAAGTGTCATAAATTTCCCTTTGCGAGAGGTTCGTACTATGGAGTCTATCTGCTTTAGGAATTATACCATCGACTGGCGTGGAGACGAAATTGTCGCGATGTCACCTCCAGCAGAAAATCGCCCGATGTTTGGACCGTGTCAATAAGAATGGTTCGGATGTGAGCGGCTTTTTAAGGGTGATAGGAGAGTAGTAAAAACAGGAGCATCAATCCCGACGCAATGTACGACATGTTACAAGTGCTTTGGAAAGATGCAATAAACGAGAAAAAGTGTAGGAACTTGTATATACCTCAAAGGACAATTCATGATAAAATCGACAGATGCTAAATATCGAGTCGGCGTCATCGGCTGTGGAAGGGCAGGGACCACTCGCGCTCGGGCGTTTGACCTTCATCCGTTGTGCAAGGTGACTGCGATAAGTGACACTGATTCTGAGAACCTCCAGCTAGGTTGTGAACGTTTTAAGGTTCCTGGCTATAGTACATATGAGGCGATGTTTAAGAATGAACAAATTGATATTGCCATGCCTGTGTTGCCTGTTGGACCAAATGCTGATGCTGTTGTTGCTTCAGCCGAGGCGGGTGTCAAGGCCATTTTCTGTGAGAAACCACTCACTGCTAGTTTGGTTGACGCGGATCGTATGGTCGAGGAGTGTCGTTCTCGTGGAATCTTCCTTGCTGCCGGCGTCGTTATCTCAAGCCACCGAGACTACCAAAGAGCTTACGAATTGATTGCAGACGGTGAAATCGGTGAGGTGCAGCGAATTAATCTTTATGGCAACAACAGGCAGGGCGGGTGTCATGGTTTGAACTTAGCCCGAAAGTTTGCGAATAAATCGGCCGTCGATTGGGTGGTGGGATGGGTAGATGGGGATGCGTCCAGCGACTATGAAGAACCGTACAATGAAGGCGACACAGGGTTCGGACAGATCGGTGGATACATTCGATTCTCAAATGGGATAGAGTGTTTCAGTAATTACAAACAGGTCGGCTGGAAGGGAATCGAGGTGATAGGTTCCCTTGGCGTTCTCCATAACTGGAACAATACTGGTCTTGGGATACAACTCTGGAAGGTGTCCAACGCCGAAAATGAGCGAGGACCGGCTAATCTCGTGGAGGTTAAGGGGTTGTTCGAGAAACATACTGACAACGAAAGAGATTATGATGAAGAAGGTTGGATGGATCCGGGTCCCACGATGAAGGGGATTGTTCAGGCCATAGTTGATTCACTAGAGACGAGCGTCGAACTCAAAATAACTACGGGTAACGACTTGCGTCATGCGTTAGAAATCGCCATCGGACTGAGGGAATCGCATCGGTTGAATCACGCTGCGGTTAAGTTTCCGATTGAAGACCGCAGTCTTGTGATGTACCCGCAGAAATCACGTTGGCACTACAAGAAGGACCTTTTTGGCAGAGAGCAGTATATGGCGCAGATGCAGCAGTGGAAGAGACCCTGAAGGGAAGATATGTCAAAAAAGATTACGCCTACTACCCAACAATCTCAGTGCGCCGCGAAGAAGGGATTCCAGATTTTCGGGTTTTTGGCGGGTTGGTCGGGAATGAATAGGTGTTTCGTGCAGAGGGCACTTAGGATTCTTATCGCAATCCTGTTTTTCTCCTCAGAACACGCGGGTTCTGGCGCGATGACCTCTCAGTTAAACAAGACAGCCGGCCATGAAAGGATGTTAACTCTTCTTGAGCAGATAGCTCGTCGCACTTCGGAAACGAACGTATACACGGGAGTCGGAATGGTGCGTCGATTGCGTGAGCAACTTGCTAATCTGCCTGCCAATACGCCCCCCCTAGTTTGGTGGCATTTTTACATGGAAATAGCCGAAGGAGAACTTCGTCTCGGAAATGAGGTGGAAGCAATCGCTCAGCTCAAAGAGGCGTATCAACTACTTCCCAAGCTAAGGGGACATCTTTCGCCATTGAAGGCGAATTCCACTCTGTTTCGGCTTGGTGTGGCGCATATGAGGCAAGGTGAGACGCAGAACTGTTGCCTACACCATATTCCCGAAAGTTGTATTCTGCCGCTACAAACTAGCGCAATGCATACACAGGAGGATGGCTCACGACGGGCAATTGCTTATTTCTCTGAAGTGCTGCGGAATACAACCGCACAGACGCCACTTCACCTTGAAGCTCAATGGCTGATCAACATTGCACATATGACTATCGGCGGCTATCCGGCGGAGGTGCCCAAGCAGTACTTACTTCCTCCCGAAACTTTTCAATCTGAAGAAAGAATTCAGCGCTTCGAAAACATTGCCCCGAGCCTGGGACTTGCCACATTCGACATGTCGGGAGGTGCTATCGCTGACGACTTTGATAATGATGGTTACTTGGATCTCCTGGTTTCGACGTGGGATGTTTTGGGCCAGATTCGTTTTTTTAGGAATAACCAGGACGGCACTTTCGCGGAGCGAACGATCCAAGCTGGACTCATGGGTCTCTACGGCGGTCTAAACCTTTTACAGGCAGATTACGACAACGATGGAGATGTTGATATTCTCGTACTGCGTGGAGCATGGCTTGAACAGAACGGAAGGTATCCTAACTCGCTCCTGCGGAACAATGGCAACAGTACGTTTACAGATGTAACTTTTGATGCGGGATTGGGACAAGTACACTATCCCAGTCAAACAGCGAGCTGGGGCGATTACGACAATGATGGAGACCTCGATTTGTATGTCGGAAATGAAACGACCGACGCGTTGAAGGCACCTTGTCAACTTTTCAGAAACAATGCTGATGGTACTTTTACGGATCTCGCTGCGGATGCAGGTGTACAAAACTATGGTTTTACCAAAGCAGTGATTTGGGGTGATTACAATGGCGATCGTTGGCCAGATCTTTACGTGTCTAATTTCAAGGGGGCCAATCGGCTCTATCGCAATAATGGCAACGGAACGTTTACTGATGTGGCAGAAGAACTTAATGTTACTGGTCCCATACGTAGCTTTCCTGCCTGGTTCTGGGATTTTGATAACGATGGAATTCTAGATTTGTATGTGTCTGCCTATTCCGCTGGTATCTCCGATCTTGCGGCGCATGCCCTTGGGTTGTCCGTGCGACTTCCTGTGGGTGAGCAATCGCTGGGTTCTAGAGTTGGGACCAGAGAAATAGGACAGGAGGCCGCGCCAATTATTACAACGGCATTTTTTGGCGAATCCAATCGGGAAGTGGAATCGACGCATCTGTACACTGGAGATGGGAGAGGTGGTTTCAAGGAAGTCGCACGAAAAAACAACCTCAGAAATCCCAGTGCACCAATGGGCTCAAATTTTGGAGACCTCGATAATGACGGATATCCCGATTTTTATCTCGGCACAGGGTATCCGGACTATAAAAATATCATGCCAAATGTCATGTATCTCAATAATTCTGGAAACGGTTTTTTTGACGTGACTTATTCTGGTGGATTTGGGCATCTGCAGAAGGGGCATAGCGTTGTCTTCGCAGATTTTGATAATGATGGAGATCAGGATATTTTTGAACAGATGGGCGGCGCGTTTCCTGGTGATAGATACGGTAATGCGCTATTTGAGAATCCGGGCTTCGGCAATCACTGGATTGCGGTCGAACTGGTTGGTGTGGACTCCAACACATCGGCAATCGGTGCGCGCATTCGGATCGAGATTTCCGAAGGTGGAGTGCGACGCTCGATCTACAAGCATGTCAACAGCGGAGGTAGCTTTGGTGCGAATCCACTTCGACAAACGATTGGGGTTGGAAAGGCAGAAAAAATTGAGACACTTGAGGTATTCTGGCCGACCACTGGTCTAACGCAGAGCTTTCATGACGTACTATCGGACGCCTTCATTCAAGTTGTTGAGGGCGAAGCACAATATGCAATACTTGACATTAAAAAGCTGAAATTGTCTGTTCGCGTTGGCACCCGTCTATCTCAGAGTGGAGCGCCACATCTCAGTCCCATTAAGGCCGCCTTCGTAAAGGAAAAAAATAGGGAAAATCAATTCGACCGAGACGCGCATCACGATTGGAAATCGGGTGAATCCGGTCCACTGGAGGACAGTCGGCTTGAAGTTGGAAAGAGAGAAGGAGGTGAATTTTCACCTGAGTTTGCTGACGCCTATAATCGCGGACTTGATTTGCTCAAGCGTGAGAATTACATGGGTGCCGTAGAAGCCTTTAAAGAGTCAATCGACCTCGCACCTGAATACGAAAAAACACACTATATCCTTGGACGTATTTACCTGCTTAACCTTGCGAAAACCGATTTAGCGATCGCAGCGTTTCTAACGACGATCAAGCTAGTGCCGAACCATGCCCGTGCGCACCAGATGCTCGGCGTCGCCTATTCTAGACAGAGTGCGATTCAAAAAGGGGTGGGTCCGCTGCTCCGAGCTATTGAACTGGGTGCGGAAGTGGTTGAAGACTATCCGTATCATCCATACTACGATCTTGGCATGATCTACGCCAAGCAGCATATGTTTGACGACGCAATCCGATATCTCGAGCAGGCCATCGAGTTGCACCCTGACCAGATTCGTGCGCATTATAGCTTGGGCAACGCCTACATTAGGCGTGGAGATATTAAGAAGGGTGCTGAACATATAAGAAAGTATCAAACGCTCAAACCTTATCTTAACACCGTTTCACAGCTTGAAAACGCGCTGCGACGGATGCCGGCAAATTCGGAACGATGGCATCAATTGGGCCGGCTCCATACGCGATATGGCCGTTTTGACAAAGCAATCAATCCTCTAAGAAGATCTATTGAACTTGATGCCGATAACTGGAAAGTTTATAACCTCCTTGCCGTCTGTTATATGAGGCTCAATCAACTGCCTGACATGGAGCGTGTGTGCGAGGTTTCTGTGCGCATTGCCCCGAATGAAGTAAATACTCACAATGCCCTTGGCATGAGCTATTTTCTCCAGGGGAAGAATCGCAAGGCTTTGGAAGCGTTTAAGAGAGCGGTTCAACTTGACGTGGAGAACCCGGAGTCTGTCGAAAATCTTGGGAAGGTATATGAACGGCTGGGTGAGAAGAACAAAGCGGTTCAGGCCCTCAAGGCAGCCCAACAACTGAGAGCAAGACAAGGACAACAACAGGAATAGGTTAAACCCTCATCGAATTGTTGTCATAAGGAATTACGGCATTGCCGCCCTGACATCTTAGCGTGTTTCGGGGGCAAGTATTAGCAAGAAAGGTGAACTAATGATTAAGCTTGGAGTGATGGCGCGCGAAACCGCGCAAGGAAGCATCGAAAGCATCATCGATCTGGCGTATGAATTGAATTTGGATGTTGTTGAATTGCATCTAGCGGGAATGTCCACGGAACCTGATTATCTCCGCAAGATCAAGATACAATGTCTCAAGCGTGGATTGCCCATTGGGTATCTGGGATCTGGCACTCTTGCCGGACCAGTAGAGAAATTGCCTGAACTGGTAGAACAGGCCAAAGTTAATGTAAATCTTGCCGCTTTCATGGGTGCGCAAATGGTTCGGGTGTTCGCAAGGCACAAATGGCCAGATACGGTTGCAGAACAAGAATCCCTCTGGGTTCCTATGATTGGTGCTTTCCAGGAGGTTTCGGATTATGCGGCAGAACAAGGCGTCATCTTAGGTCTACAGAACCATAACAACGGTAGCTTTGCGATGACCGCTCACCAGGTCTTGCGGATTCTCCGCGAAGTTGACCGCGAAAATTTTACGTTTGTCATGGACACTGGACAATGGTTGAAGGCGGTCGGTTCACATCCCCGCGGCCAATTCCATCCCGACGTAGATCTTTACCGGGATTACCTCGAGCCTACGGTGCCTCACGCTACTTATGTACGCGCCAAAATCTACAAAATCGACAATGGTTATGAGGAATGGTTGGATTACCCGCGCATCCTGGAGATTCTGAAATCGGCGAATTTCAACGGGAACATGTCAATCGTATTTGAGGGTGGGGACCGGAATCGATTCGACACTAACGAGTGTCTTAGACTCGCAGCTGCGCATCTGCGTGAGGTTCTGGGAGCGCACTAGTAGGTTTGGATGTTTCAAAAGATTCTGAGTTCACGAGAGGAGAAGGTTATGATTATTGATACACACCTACATGTCTGGAGTGATGATTTTTCGCGTTATCCGTTTTCCGATGGTAGGACGACGGACCAGTTAGGAACGGTGGAGTTGCTGAACCAAACAATGGATGAGGCGGGTGTGGATAAAGCGGTGATTGTTCAACCCATACACTATCTATATGACAATCGGTACGTGGCAGCGTGCGTTCGGAGATTTCCGGACAAGTTCGCAGCCGTTGGGTTGCTGGACCGAACGGCGCCCGACGTAGCAGATCAACTCGAGCGTTTGGTCAAGGAGGATGGGTTTTGCGGATTGCGTCTGCACCTGGCGAAACCAGACGACCCTTCAGAATGGGCGGCGCCCGATCAAGATGCCACCTGGAAACGCGCCGAAAGCCTGGGTGCGTGCATGCAGGTGTATGGTCCTGCTAGCCATCTACCCGCGGTTGAACCAATTATCCGCCGTTTTCCAAAGGTAACGGTGGTACTTGACCATATTGGAGGTGCTCCAATAGACGAGAATCCACCCTATCCTTTGCTCAATAACGTGCTACGGCTGGCCGAGTGTCCGAATGTCTATGTGAAATTTACGCCGAAGGGTCACAAATCGAAATTGCCGTATCCTTTTGAAGACACGTTTGCGACCTACCGTAGGATTTTTGACGTATTTGGTCCCGAACGCGTGATGTGGGGTACGGACTTTCCAGGTGTGCTGCGGAACATCGGATACTTGCCGGCGTTGGATCTGTTTCGAACACATTTAGACTTTCTAACACTTGAAGACAAGGAGTGGTTGTTCAGTAAGACTGCGTTGAAGGTGTGGCCGTTTGGTGGTTGAAGATAGCCTGTATATGTGTAAAACTACACCAGGCCTCTCGAGAGACGACCGGATGCCCGTCAAAATTGTCCTACTAGTTCTGTTCTTGGCGTTTCTATGGGGTGGCGGTGCTCTTTCTGTCAAGATTGCATTGAGGGACTTTGCTCCGTTAGCGTTAGCCGGATTGCGTTTTTCCATTGCGCTGCTGCTAATTGTTTGCTGGGCGCGATTGTGCGGTATAGCAATCAGGCCGAGAACTCGTGATTTTCCATCACTTTTTTTGATGGGCATGCTGTTTGCCAGCCAGATTGTCTGCTTCAATTGGGGAACCAATCTAACCTATGCGGGTAGGTCTGCTGTGATGATAAATACTTATCCCCTTTTTGTGGGAGCAGTCGCTCACTTTCTGCTCCCAGAAGATCGGTTGACAGGTTGGAAGGCGTTGGGGTTAATCCTCTCATTCGGCGGGATCGTGATGGTGTTTTGGGACAATCTCGTTAGCCGGCATCAAGGACATCTGATCGGAGATCTCCTTACATTATGTAGTGGTTTTCAACTTGGATTACTTAGTGTTCTCACGAAACGCCTACTTCGATCCATTGATGTCTACCAATTGTTAATCTCACAGATGACATTCGGAGTGGTAGCCTTTTTTGTCCTGAGCGCGATTTTTGAAGGGAGGGCGGGATACGGATTTTCCTATCCTGCGCTAATTGCGGTTTTGTATCAGGGTGCAGTCGTGGGGGCATTCTGCTTTGTTGTGTGGATGCTTGTTCTGAAGCGATATTCAGCAAGTCGAATGGCAGTGCTGTTTTTTTCAACGCCCCTGTGGGGGATTACGCTGAGTCACTTTTTCCTTGGAGAGCCGATAACTCCTGGACTTGGCATCGGGGCTGTAGCGGTCGCGTTTGGTATCTGCATCGTTAATCTTGCGCCACAGTCGGACGTTGGCATACGTAGATGAGAACTATATACAGTGTGCTGGAGTCAAAGGGGATCACATTAAACCGAACCGGTTTCAACCGGCTTTACAACGTGGAAAGATTGATGGAAAATATGGCGTTTCTTTTCAGATTTTTATCCTGGATTATCTTCGTCGCTTACGGCATCGCGGTGTCTGCTCCGGCAGAAGTAAACGTTCAATTTGTGGATGTCACTGGAACAGCCGGTATCCAGTTTAAGCACGTGAATGGTGCTAGCGACCGAAAATATTACGTTGAAACTATGGGATCTGGTGCGGCTTTTCTCGACTACAACAACGATGGAAACCTAGACCTGTATATTGTGAATAGTGCACCACTGCCGGGTTTTGTGGAGGATGTTTCTCCTACCAATCTTCTTTATCGCAATGATGGAAAAGGGAGATTTATAGATACCACTGTCGACGCTGGTGTGGGAGATACCGGTTATGGTATGGGTTGCGTTGCCGCGGACTATGATAACGATGGTGATGCGGATCTGTATGTTACCAATTTTGGCGTAAATCTGCTTTATCGCAATGACGGAGATGGAACTTTTTCGGACGTGACCGAGAATGCCGGTGTTGGAGGTGGTGAGAAATGGAGTACAAGTTGTGCTTTTGTGGACTATGATCGCGACGGTCATTTGGATCTTTATGTTGTTAATTACCTCAGCTATGAACTTGCGAAAGACAAAGACTGGTTCGACTGGCGAGGTGAGAAGACATATGGTAACCCACAGGTGTACGAAGGTATCTCCGACATACTCTATAGAAACAATGGAGATGCCACATTTACCGATGTCACCCGGCGCGCCGGCGTGTATAATGATGGTGGAAAAGGATTGGGGGTTACCTGCGGTGACTACGATAACGATGGCTACATTGACATCTATGTGGCGAACGATACGACACCGAATTTCCTATACCGTAACGTTGGTTCTGGACGCTTTGTGGACATCGGTCCTTTTGCCGGTGCAGCGTATAACGAACATGGTGTCGCGGAGGGAGGAATGGGTGTCGATTTTGGAGACTATAACAATGATGGTTCTCTGGACATCTTCGTTACTAATTATGCCTATGAAACAAACACCTTGTACCACAATACCTCAGACGGTGCGCTGAGTGACCTTACAGACACGGCGCATTTGGGGGATGTGAGTTTCTTGAAGGTGGCGTTCGGGACAAAGTTTTTTGACGCTGATAATGATGGGTTTTTAGATCTTTTTGTTGCCAACGGGCATCTTTACTCGACAATCGATTCTGAGTCAGACACTCTTGAATACGCTCAAGCAGATCTTTTTTTCCTGAACACAGGTCAATCGTCCTTCGTTGACATCTCTACACAATCGGGCGATTATTTTTCGGTGAAACGGGTCGGACGAGGTGCGGCTTTTGGTGACTATGATAATGATGGTGATACTGACATTTTTGTGGTCAATTTGAACCAAGCAGGGGTCTTGCTTCGCAACGAAGGTGGAAACAGAAACAATTGGCTGATGGTCAAGACCGTCGGCGTCAAGAGTAACCGAGATGGATGCGGAGCACGAATCAAAGTATCGACTAGTTGGGGCGTTCAAATTCGGGAAGTACAAGCAGGTTCTAGTTATCTGTCAGGACACGATTTGCGCTCCCTATTCGGACTGGGAAGTGCCACGAAAGTTAAACAGGTAGAAATCAGTTGGCCAAGTGGTCTGAAACAGAGGATCACGGATGTTGAGGCGAATCAGATTCTTGTTGTGACCGAAGGTGTTGACGGATAGCTGCATTAGGCCTCAAGATGATGGGTTTGACAAACAGAATTTGGAATACTGATGGAGGTTGCCATGCACGTTGTCGCATCAGGCTGTGTTTATGAGGGTCATACTGCGCCCTTCCATCAGCGATCTTGTGCGTTTACAACCGTCTGCTTAATGGAGGACGGCACGATTATCGTCTCTGGTCGGTGGGGTAGTCAGCGCGATTCACTTGATGGACACCCCTGCATCTTCGCCAGTGTCGACTGCGGAAGTAGTTGGGAGATGCGGTATGATGGCCATGGACGAGGTGATTGGGAGGGCACTCGGGGCGAGATTAAGGGTTTGGCCAGTGCAGAATTGGTATCTGGTGAGCTGATTGCGAGCGCGCTATGGGTTGATCGAAGTAATCCAGAACGGCCGTTTGTCAATCCAGAGACTCAAGGACTTCTGCCGATGCGGATTTTGCATACAATTTCAAGTGATGGAGGACGGAGTTGGGGGACGTTACGTCGGATGCATACGGAACCGCACACAGCTGCGTCACCCTGTTCGTCTTCCATCATCTCTCTTCCGGACGGTGTTCTGGCTCAGCCCTACGAGCACTGGAAGGAGTATGAGGACGCAACACCTGGCCGACCGGCCGCACGGCTACGGTTTTCGTATGACAACGGCGAGACGTGGCCAGATTATACCACTGTCGCAGAACACCCTGACCACGCGCTAGCATATTGGGATCAGCGTATTGATTGTCATCCAGACTTCAATCAGTTGGTTGCCATGTTCTGGACCCATGATTTTAGTGCGGGTGTAGATAGCGACGTACATATTGCATGGGGGTCGGCCGATGGACGTAACTGGTCTATCCCACGAAGTACCGGTTTACCGGGACAGCATTGTCAACCGTTGTCGCTTGGGGACGGCCGGCTGCTTGCGGTCTACACAAGTCGGTCTACTCCGCCTGGAATTGCCGCGTCCATTAGCAACGACTCCGGTCGAACTTGGGATCGGTCGCAGGACCTCATGGTATACAATAGCACACAGGGTTCAGAATCTGGTAGTGGTAATGCTCGATCACAGGCAGAACTGTGGCATGATATGGAGCGGTGGAGGTTTGGCCATCCACGGGCGATTCGCTTGCCGAACGAAGAAGTGTTTGTGGTATTCGCCGCGGGCGGTGATGTTGTTCAAAGTGTACAATGGGTCCGCATGGTGGTGTAAAAACGCTTTCCCTTTCTAGGGAATTCGGTTCTTATAACTGTATTCTGGATTCGCGTTTGGTAAGAATGGAACTCATACATATTCCTGCTGTTGCAGTCTCTCTTGGTTTTGCCGCAGTGGTTCAAGGTGCCGCTGGGTTTGGCTTTATACTGTGTGCCACGCCTTTGATTCTCTTGACAGGTATTCCTTTGCCTGTCGTCATTATCATGGTGGCAACTTGCTCTACTATGCAGGCAGCGTTGGGCACTCGAAAACTTGGCAAAGCGGTACCATGGCGTTTGTCATTGACTGCAACAGGTTCGCGTCTTCTCTCGGTGATAGTGGGTCTATGGCTTCTGAAGCAGTTGGTTAATTTGGACACAGACTATGTCAGGCTTGTGGTTGGGACCATCGTATGTTTGCTGGTTATCGTTAGATTGCTCTGGAATCCCCAGCCGGTGGATAAGACACGTTGGGACTGGGCTTTAGTTGCATTTTCTGTGAGTGGACTGCTCGCAGGACTTTTTGGTATGGGCGGCGTCCCCTTAGCTTTGTGGTCGTTGATGCACAACTGGTCGACAGAGAAAACGCGTGGTTTTCTCCTCGGCGTGTTAGTCACCTCAATTCCAGTTCAGATTGCTTTTATGGGCGTGACGTTTGGTTTTGAGATTCTTTGGAATATCTTCATCGGCATCGCGTTTCTGCCAATCATCTATCTCGGATCTCGCGTAGGTCTGTCACTTGGGAATGGAATGTCCAGACGACGTTTTCGTCTGATGGTGGATTTGATGCTGTTGGGTATCGGTGGAAGCACTGTAGTAGGACCGGTGTTGAGGTATTTCCAGTGAACGCTATCTAAAGATAGAGGGCCGTCACAACAGTCTTGGTTCTTGCGGTAAGTGCGATAGGGATAAATCAAATCCGCCGTGCGGAAGTATCACAAACTGGTCAGGGCTGATATTGTCAATTCTCCCGCATTGTATAATGCCTTGTTTTCTTAGTTGCGTTTAATCGTCATAGGGACTCCATGAATTGTGACTAGGTTCTGTTGACATTTCAATATCGAGAAGACGAGAAACCCAGTTATTATCCGCTTCCCGACTGAAAACCGAGACTGCTTTTCCAAATTGCCCAAAGGCTTGTCGGGATTGACTTGGTTCACCAAATGTCAACAGAACCTAGTGTTTTTCGTGATTTTTACTTTCTTTATTAACCAATCTAAATTGGTATAATACTGAATAACTTGCTCGTAAGTTGCTGTTTCTAATTCACCATAAACTTCGAAATGAGCTTCAAAATTATAATTAGTTTTTTCATTTGAATTGTTGCAAGCCACTAACAAAGCAAATGAAACGGAAATTTTTTTCATCTCAAACATTTTAGTCCTCACTTTAACAAATATGGCAATAAGCATTTGTGCATCGCCATATTAACCGTAAATTTGCAGTTTCAAAATAAAGCCATGACAGAATTTATTAGAAAGCAAGCAGCGAATGCTAAAAATGATATTTTAAGTGGATTAACGGTAGCTTTAGCTTTGGTTCCAGAAGCTGTTGCATTTGCATTTGTTGCTGGAGTCGATCCTTTAGTTGGTTTATATGCTGCATTCATGATTGGTCTTATAACATCAATCTTTGGTGGCCGCCCTGGAATGATTAGTGGAGCTACTGGAGCTTTAGCAGTTGTTATGGTAAGTTTGGTAGCCGAAGGAAATGCTATGGGAACCGAGGGCGAAAGTCTAGGGCTCTATTATTTGTTTGCTACAGTTATTTTAATGGGAATCATTCAAATGTTAGCAGGTGTTTTTAAGTTAGGGAAGTTTGTTAGATTAATTCCACATCCTGTAATGATGGGCTTTGTAAATGGGTTGGCTATCGTAATATTCTTATCGCAGTTAGGTATGTTTAAAGATGTAAACGGCGATTGGTTTATGGGGTCTAAAATGTGGATTATGATTGGTCTTATAGCTCTAACTATGGGTATTATGTTTGGATTACCTAAACTAACCAAAAAATTACCCGAAGCTTTAATTGCTATTTTAGTAGTTTCGGCTATTGTAATATTTGGAAATTTAGATGTAGCTACAGTAGGAAGCTTTATTCACGATGGTGGTGGAGAAGGTTTAAAAGGAGGTTTACCACAGTTTCAAACAGATATATTTAGTAAGGTGCCTTTTAGTTTGGAAACTCTATGGTTTATTGGGTCTTATGCTTTAATATTAGCTGCTATTGGGTTAATAGAGTCTTTAATGACACTTAATTTAATTGACGACTTAACCGACTCCAGAGGTAATACTAATAAAGAATGTATGGCGCAAGGTGGCGCAAATATTATTACGGGTTTCTTTGGTGGTATGGGTGGTTGCGCTATGATTGGACAATCTGTAATTAACATAAAAGGTGGCGGTAGAGGCAGACTTTCTGGTATTGTCGCTGCCTTGGCGTTATTAGGGTTTATTTTATTTGCTTCTGGGCTTATTGAGCAAGTACCTATTGCAGCCTTAGTAGGTGTTATGTTTATGGTGGTTATTGGTACGTTTGCATGGAGCAGTTTTAGAATTTTAAATAAAATACCATTAAGCGATGTTATTGTTTTAATAGCTGTTTCTGCGTTAACGGTTATTTTCGATTTGGCTATTGCGGTTATTGCAGGCGTTATTATTAGCGCACTGGTGTTCGCTTGGGAAAACGCGAAACGCATTAGAGCTAGAAAAAGAATGCGCGAAGATGGTACAAAAGTATACGAAATTTGGGGACCTTTATTTTTTGGCTCCATTATAGCTTTTAATGAAAAATTTGATATAAAGAATGATCCTGAAAATGTTGAAATTGATTTTGTGGAATCCAGAATAAGCGACCACTCTGCTTTAGAAGCTATTTTTAGTTTGGTTAATAATTATGAAGCTGAAGGTAAATCGATAAAGCTTAAGCATTTAAGTGAAGACTGTAAGATCTTGCTCTATAAATCAAATCCAAAATTTAGAAAAGTTATTGTTGAAGATATTGATGACCCACGTTATCATTTAGCCCAAAATCCTGAGGTTTTTACCAAAGGGCTTTCAGAATATAAGTTTTAGTTTTTTGAAAAATGAAAAGTATTAGATTTAACTAATAAGTAGGTTCTGTTGACATTTAGATAAGAGGTATTGGCATAATAGAGATATTATGCCAATACCACTAACCTTACCCGATGAGCAATGGGAGAAGATATACCAATTTCTCCAAGGTCACCCCAATGTCTATGTAGGCGATGCAGATGAAACGCGTCGCTTCGTTGAAGGGGTGCTTTGGGTCACCCGTAGTGGTGCTCAGTGGCGACTTCTACCAGCCATCTATGGCAATTGGAATACCCTTTACAAGCGATTTGACCGCTGGTGCGATAAGGGCATCTTCACACAGATGCCCTTATCGCCACTTTGCCGATGACCTCGATATGGAATCACTTATCCTCGATAGCACCATCATTCGGGCTCACCCCTGTGCCGCTGGCGCATTAAAAAAAACGGCGGCACAGAAAATCAAGCCTTAGGTCGCTCTCGAGGCGGATTCAGCACAAAAATTCACATCACTGTTGATGGATTGGGAAACCCACTCAGACTTCACCTCACCCCTGGTCAGAGCAGCGATATCACCCAGGCCGAGGCACTGATAATTGGATACAACAGCGAGAACGTGATTGGAGACAAGGGCTATGACTTGGACGATTTTGTCTCAGTCATTTTGGCCAATCAAGCGATAGCGGTGATACCACCTCGAAGGAATCGTGTGAAACAAAGAGACTACAACACCCATTTATACAAAGAGAGACACCTCGTTGAATGTTTCATCAACAAGATTAAATGGTATCGTTGTATCTTCTCTCGCTTCGACAAATTAGCCGTACGTTATTTTGGATTTCTCAACTTCGTCTCTGCCCTTATATGGCTCCGATGAAATGTCAACAGAACCTAGTAACCAAAAGCGAATATTAATATCGCAGCTTAACGCATACAAAAAGTCCGAATGTGGCTGTCCAGCGCAGGAATGGCAGGTGAGGCACATTAAGGTTTCTAGCGGTCACAGAGCTTTTGTTCCTAACGGTTGATGAATCAGGGGAATGGTATAATCTGCTGATTTAAAGGCTGTGGACACATCTGAATCTCTAGTTGACATAGTACGTATGGAGAACAAATATGATCATTGACTCACATGTATATTGCTTTGAACCAGCGGATAGTCCACGCGGTTATAAGAATAGCGCAGAGCATCTCAGATGGGTACAAGCGGCGCATGCGACACATCATCAGCCCGCGTTTCGGATTGGAGACCGATCTCGAGGGGCATCAGACGTTCTTGCACCGCATGGGCATGGGGATCTGTCCCAACTTCCCGATCTCAGATTTCGGATTAATCATCCGCGGGGTCGGGTGGTTTGGAATTATGAGGGGGACGAATACACAAAGCATTTTTATCCGCCAAATCTGCGAGGCTGCGAATTCACACCGTTCAGTCTGAACTGCGAGATGGATTACGCGGGGGTGGACATGGCTCTTCTTCATACGGACCCAATGTTGGGTCGAGATAGCACTTATCAGATGGAGTGTTATCAACGGTTTCCGGACCGTCTTCGATCAATGGTACCAGTTGATGAATGGCGTATTCGCGATAATGTCGAGGCTGTCATTGACGAACTGACCAAGGCTGTTTGCGAGCACGGTTTGCACGCGATTAAGTTCAATTCATTGACTTACATGACAAGTCCCGACCCTTGGGATGATGGTTTCTATCGTCCATTCTGGGAAGCAGCGACTTCCCTTAATGTTCCCGTGTTTTTTACCCTTGGTTCGGGCCCCGAGGCATTGACTGGAAGACTTTCCGTGTCCCAACAAGTGGAAGGGTATCTTAATGAATTGCGCATTCTAACCTCCTGGATGGAGCGTTATCCGGATGCCGTCTGTAGTCTCACTCACGGTTTTCCGTGGCGCCTCTTCCTGGAAGGGGGTTGTATTACTCTTCCGGAGAGTATCTGGGAGCCATTCCAGAATCCCAATCTGAGTCTAGAAGTGTGTTTTCCGGTTCGGCTGGGCGATGTCTTCGATTTTCCGTATCGAGAGCTCTGGCCTACCCTAGAATCGATAATCGAACATATTGGCGCGGACCATCTCCTTTGGGGAACGGACATGCCCTTTCAGAATCGCTTCTGCACATATCGCCAGTCTCGCGATTGGATTGAGAAATATTGTACTTTCATTACTCAGGACGACTTAGCTCTGATTATGGGGGGGACGGCAGCAAGGATTCTAGGGATTTAGCCTGAGTTCCTGTGCTGGGAGTTCGGCTGCATTTGGCACTATTGAGCCTTACCGCGGCCGGCGACCTCCCAAACATCTATAACCTCGCCCTTACTTACCGGATAAATACAATCGTACAGGTTGGTGGTCTTGCCTGCATGAAGTGGAATGAAGGAGAGAATCTCTCCCACTTCAAAACTATGTGAAGACGCGGTGATATCGACGTGTCCATGTTCTACTGACATTCCTTTAATGAAAATGTCTGGGTGCTCTATGCAGTAACCGTAGGGAATAGGTGGATAAGCTGTAAACCCCTTTTGGCCTGCATCGATGATGACCTGTCCGGGCCGGGCGTTACTGACCACGGTTGTCACGACGCGGAGCGGACAACGCGCTGGCTGGAGATCTTCGCGTTTTCCCACGCGTGTTAGGCCCTCATAAACGTAGGAGCCTATCCGGGTTTCAGTACAACCAATGGATTTGCAAAATTCTTGGCTACCGGTTCCGCCGGCACTGACAATGTACAATGGTAGACGAGCGTGCTTTATTAAGTTGCGAACTTCAGCAAAGAAGTGTGACACTTGTTCTCCAGTTGCGTATGTCATTATCCCTACGAACTCCAGACCGGCTGAGCGGTCAATGTGTTGAGCGAGTTCAAGCGCCGCTGGCGGAGTTTGGACCCCGCAACGGCCTCCTCCCGTGTCCAATTCAACTATGACACGAATCGTACAGCCGTCCTGAGCTGCTTGTTCTGACAATCCTTTGACGGTAGCGGCAGAATCAGCAGCTACTGTGATAGTCGCTTTGTTGCTTCGAATCAATTGGCTGAGACGACGTAGCTTGGGCTTGCCAACGATGTTGTATGGAATCAGTACGTCTTCAATGCCTGCATCAACCATTACTTCAGCTTCACCAAGCTTTTGGCAAACGATGCCGATTGCTCCAGCGTCTATCTGCATTTGGGCGATTGCCGGTGTTTTGTGTGTCTTCGTGTGCACCCTCAATGCAATTTCAAGTCGGTCGCACTCCCGTTGCAGGTCAGCGATATTCTTTTTCAATACATCTAGATCTATGATGAGGGCAGGTGTGTCAAGTTCATTAAAGTTCATATTTGCGGATCCTCCTGTTTGTTGTATGTCCTGATTCTATTAGGGATGATGGATTGTGCTAGTTGCAGAAGTGAAAGTCGCTAGACACTAGGAACTAGTCGCCTGGATTAGCGGTAATAATCCTCAGGATTGAATCGCAAACTACCTAGAACCTTCAAAAGTCGTTTGTCGGCGTCTTCGAGAAGGTCTTCTGGCATCTTGTAATTGATGTAAGCGTTGTAGCGCCGGAAAGCCCATTCTTGGCCGTATTGTTGTTGCAGCAGGTAGCGATGCCTCCCGGACCGGTTTGGTGTGCCTCGATGCCAGCATTGCGAATTATGGAGGTAGATGTCACCTGCCTGGCATAGGACTGATGTGGGCGCCCGCCCTTCAAATTCTGGGGTGCCGTCCTTGGGTGGTTTTCGTCCGGAGTAGTGACTGCCGGGGATGTATTGAGAAGGCCCGTAGTCAATCGTGTTTATATCGGAAAGCGCAATCTGGACGGTGAGCCAAAATATTGGCATGTCGATACGTGAATCGTGGCGATCGACTTCATCGGGTAGAGGAAACCACGGGGGACCGTCAATGTGCCAACGGTCGATTTGTTGTCCCCCGCCGTTTCGTAGGACCTGGTTTCCACATTGTTGGAATCCTAATCCGAAAATCGTTTCCATCAGGGTATAGATTGGCTCTCGGATCAACATGTCGCAGAATATCTGCTCCAGTTCGTTGAGATGCCAGATGATGAACGGATTTTTCCCCCTGTGTCCGGATTCGAACAGCTTCGGATTATCGAACAGCTCATCGATCTTCGCCCGGAGTATGCAAATTTCCTCGACTTCTAGTACGTCGGGAATTAATGCAAACCCATGTTTCTTGAAGTCACGGATTATGTCATTGGTTTGCTGTTTACTAAGGGAGTCGCCTTTCTTAATGCAACCCTTCTTCATTCTTGCCTTTCGAATCACATATATGGGCGTTGCTAACTCAAGGGAGAACCTCCTCCTCCAGTCTTAAATCGACATGGGCCCCTCGGTTGACTCGGTCACTTGGCTTTCACACTTCCTGTGGCGTTTGAGAAGAATCAATCGTTTCTCGAAGAAGCCTCATGAAGTTTCCTCCCCAGACCTGTTGGACTTCTGGTTCTGAAAGACCATGGGCAAGCATGCTCTGCGTGAGGAGTACAAGTTGTGACACGTCACCGACGACTGCGGTTGAATCTCCCAACCCGTCAAAATCGGAGCCAATGGCCACATGCTCGATGCCGACTAAGTCTCTCACGTAGCAGATATGTTCAACGATTCGATCTATCGTAGGATGTTCCGCGTCGATGAAGAAAGGAGCAAAGGCAATGCCCAATACTCCGCCAGCGTTCGCCAATGTTTTAATCTGATCGTCTGTCAGACAACGCCAATGTGGACATAGCGAGAAGACGCCCGTGTGGGTCATGGTTACTGGCAATCTCGATTGTTCAATCGTTTCGTAGAAAGTGCGGTCATTGGCGTGGGACAGATCTGTGACAATCCCTAATTCATTGCACATTCGTAGAACATCGCGACCGAAATTGGTCAATCCTCCAGCATTTTTGCGCTCACGTTCGCGGTCCGCATACGTACAGAAGCCATAGGGGCTTTCCGTTTTTTGCAGATAGATCTGTTCATCTCTGCCTTCGCCGTGAGTGATTCCTACACAACGCACTCCTAGTCGGTAATAAAGCCGAAGTATGTCTAGGTTACCCTCGAGCCAGCCAGCCGCGCCCTCGATGGTCATCAGGATTCCAATCTTTCCTGTTTTCCTCGCATGTTCGACGTCCGCAGACAAACTGACCAATTGGAGTTCTGTGGGATACATCTCAATTTGGGACAGCGTTCGTTCGATCGTGACCCGTATGTCGGCAGTAGTGCCATTTCCGACGACAAAGAAACCAGCGTCAAACCCAGCTGCCAACATGCGCGGGATGTCCATGTCATAGGCTGGGTCGCGCTCTTTCCACTCTAGTGGATCTTCCCCGCGAGAAACGCGCAGCACTAGAGTGTCGTTGTGGCCGTCAGCGATTAGCATTTTGTTGTGAACTGCCTGAGCTTGCTCAGGGCTAATGTCTAGCATTATTTAGCTCCTTGTTGTTTGATTATGAATCATTCCATTCGGTTTGTAAGGGAATTCTACACCTTATGTGTGATGATTTTCAATTTAAAAATGAACGTGGTTAGTATTTTCTCAGTGGCATTCTAATGGAATTTTCCGCTGTCCCGGCGAAGTGGCGAAGTGTGGAGAAAGTCGTTAGAAAACAGTTGCTGTCTAGATAGAACTGTGATATCGTATGTTAATTGTCACCGTAATTATTTAATTTAGCTTTGCATGTGTAGAGATAGTGAGAGGGGTTTCTGTTTTTGAAAATTACTTCCATCGATCTCATTGAAGTTCTCGTTCCCTATATTGGTGCCATTCGTGCAGTAGGCTTTCAGCCTCGCAACTATACAACTCTTGGGTTTACACTGACGAAGGCTTTACTGGTTTAGGGGAGCTCTGGCGGCGAAAAATGACCGTCGAGGCACAAGCAGCGTCGCTGATTGGACGCGATCTTATGACGATGAATCTCGCGCGGTTAGATAGGCCTTTCCAGTCTGCTTGCTATGACGCCGTGGGCCAAGCGCTGAATGTACCAGTCTGGCGCCTTCTGGGAGATAAAATCCGCGAGTGTATTCCCGTATCCTACTGGTCCTGTCATATGTCACCGGAAGCGACAGCAAGAGAGGCAGAGCTCGCAGTCGCAAAGGGTTTTAGAATCCACAAGCTCAAGGCGTTTCCCGAAGATGTTGTGCAGCAGGTGGATGCGATTACGCGTGCGACAGCTGGCATCGACTATGCCGTCCGTCTCGATGCCGAAGGGAAATTTCGTACCGTTGCTGAGACCGTGAAACTCGCTTGACAGTTGGAACCGTACAACATCGATTGGTTTGAAAATCCGGTAACTTGGCGCAATCTGTCTTGGTACACCTTGTTGCGTCAGAAAGTTGACATACCACAGGTCCTTCATCTGACCGACCCTCAAGTAGTTCTCAACGCGGTACAAGTGGAGGCAGCAGATCTATTCAATCTCAGCGGGAACGTGGAGGTTTTCAAGAAGGCGGCTGCGATTGCAGAAATTGCGGGATGTCCGATTTGGCTGCAAACTGGCGGATTGTGCTTGGGAATCCAAACAGCCTTCTCAGCTCATCTGCAGGCTACTTTGCATAACGAACTACTCCCCTGCTGCGATTTGCCGTTCTTACGTGAGGATACCTTGGTTGGCGATTCATTACAGATTAACGATGCTCATATTGTTGTACCCGAAGGTGCGGGACTGGGAATTGAACTGGACGAGAACGCGGTGGCAAAGTATTGCGTCGGCTAACCATAGTTGCCGTATCATGGTTTCTATATTTAAGAAAAGGATGTTGGATGAAACTAGGTTACTCTACGTGGGGCATGCCCAATCTGGAAATTGATACTGCGTTGGAGTATTTGGCCGGTCTGGGGTTCGACGGAGTGGAACTCACGGTCATACGCGGATTTAGCACCGAACTCGATACACTCCATCCTGCGGAGCGCAGGCGAATTCGGAGGATGTTTGACCAATATAACTTAGATTTGCCGGCTATTGCCGCGCACCAATCCCTACTCGTTGTGGATGAGACAGCCCATGCAGAAAACTGGAGGCGTCTGACGGCAAGCGCGGATCTGTGTATGGAACTGGCCGGCCAGGATAATCCGCCGGTGTTAAATACCACTTTGGGAAGCAATCCTGATGAGTGGGAATCGCAGCTGGATTTTATCCTGGAACGGGTTGGGAGCCTAGTGGATTACTGTTCCGTTCGACAGGTCGTTCTGGCGTTGGAGCCACACCTTGGCGATAGTTTGAGTGTGCCAGATAGGGCTTTGTGGTTGCTCTCGGAAATCAGCTCACCCTATCTCAAGCTCAACTTTGATATCAGCCACTTCGATGTTCAGGGATTTCCGACTGCGTTGACGGTACCGCTTCTGGCTCCGCATTCAGCCCACACGCATGTCAAGGACCAGCGGGGTCAAATGCCTAATTTCGAATTCTTAATTCCGGGAGAAGGTTCCTTTGATTTCGTGCATTATTTGAAAGAGATGGAGAAATCTGGTTACGACGGATACGTTACGGCAGAGGTGAGCATGCAGGTGCAGCAGCGACCGGATTATGATCCGCTTGCTGCTGCAGATTTGACGTTTCGGACACTCGACAATGCCTTCCGCGAGGCACACATCGTCCGCTAAGTCGAGACAGACCTGCCACAATGGTGGTCAATACGGCCGTTTGCGCACGTCGGATCCCAGAATCGCAAGGGGATTAATCGGGTGAGTGGATTTCGGAAATTTCTTGCTAACAAGGTGTCGGATTGAAGTGCCATTCGTCGTTGCCAGTGGACAACAGAGTATTTTTCTTGATAACCAAGGAACACAGGCTAGACATCCCCCATAAGAACAAGAGATCGTGGCTTCCTTGTTGCGCTGGATATTCGTTCATCTATTCGAGCGAGGTTGCCTACTGGTGTTAGAAAGGACCAGCTCTAATCCTTGTGTGGTATTCGCAGCAAGCTAGGGTGCTGAATAGCGTTTGTTCGCCATGCAAAATCGCGCTCAGAAGACGGGTAAATTCAGTAATGTTGATATGGTGATGCGAGTTTGGTGTTCAGCGTGATGATTCTGATATGCAAGCCAGAAAACTTAAGCGTGCGACTGTTGGAATGTGTGATTTCTGGACTGTGTGTTCCTCCTACTAGTCTACTTCTGAATGTTCGGTTGATGGATCTGTTTGTACCGGTGGACAGATTGGGATTATTCCGTTGGTTTGTGGTGATGTGGTATAGGGAGACCGCTATACGAAAAGACCTATGATTGTGCTGAACTTTGCTTCCATCAATGTGCAGAAGATGCGATGCTTCGAAGCAAGGATAAACGGGTAGAGCGTGAACCGGCGCAATAACACAAGAGTAATATATGAATCTGAGTATGATGAGCCCAAAACGCCTATTGTTTCTGAGTCTGGTACCAGCTCTTTGTGTGCCGGTTGGGGTCGTTTTGTCGGTACATTCCGAATCGTTACTGCCTATTTTGAGCGTACTGGCTGGAACGGCTATGCTCGTGTTTTTGGCAGAGCATCTGGTGTTCTATGCGGTGTTGGTTTGTTTGCCGTTTTCCTTCCGTTACATTCTGCCCTCCCAAGTCGAAGTTCAGACGCCAACCGAACCGCTATTAGGTATGCTCGTTGCGATTTACTGTTTCAAAAAGATGGTTAATCGAGCGATTGAAGGAGAATCAAAACGGACAATCGCAAGTGGGTTTCCGCTTGCAATGCCGATGATTGCGTATATTCTTGCGACCTTTTTGTCGACAATCAACACCCCCGATTTGTTCGTAACCCTCAAGGGTGCCTTTCGGGCTTCGGCATATGTGATGTCTGGTTTTCTTGCTTATGAATTGATTCGAAACCGAGAAGATTTGCGCCGCCTTTTCATTTCAATCTTTCCTTCTGCCCTGGTGGCAGTCGTTTGGACAATTTGCATATTAGTCTACCATCTCGATCGATGGCAGTGGCGCAGTGCGTATGAGGGCACGCCGTTTACAAACTATTCTACCTACGGTTCCTTTGCTGGGGTTTTTTTCCTGGTTGTGCTGAGTCGTTTAGTATTCGACCGTGGCAACTATGATCGTGTGTTCTGGACGATTCTGCTCTCTGCTTTTGGCGTCGGACTTCTGTTGTGTTTTTCACGGGGTGTATGGTTCTCGATAATCGTCGCACTTGGATTCCTTCTCCTGCACATAAAGGCGGGGGAGCAACATAAGAAAATCATATTCATTGCGTCGGCTGGCTTCCTCATCCTGCTAATGTTTAGCTTGCCTGGAGTTTCTAATCTTGTTCTAGAGCGTATTTCATCAGCTTTCAGCTTACAATTTGCCTCTAATCAGGCACGACTGTTGCGCTGGGGACAAGCGTTCCTTATGTTCTCGGAAAATCCTATTATCGGGAAAGGATATGGAGCTTTCGCAATGTTGTACGAAGAAGATGTCGCGTTAGTTGGCGAGTATACAGCACAATTCCAGCTTGGTGCCCATAGCGAGTATTTGCAAGTCCTCGCGGAGCTTGGAATCGTCGGATTTGCATGCTGGATATGGCTGATAATTGCCTTTTTTCGCTATGGATTCGGTGCGTTGAAGGATATCAAAGACGATTTTTATCGATCGCTCATAATTGGAGTTTTGACCGCTCAACTTTCACTACTGGTGCATTTTGTAGTTAACAATCTGCTCAATGGAGACGCAATTGCTATTCCATTCTGGTTGATGTATGGCCTGTTGCCTGCGGTTGTAGGAATAGCCAAGAATGAAGATGTAAGCCGTCCGAATAAAGAGTGAATCAGGTAATTAATATCTGTAAGAGAGTTTTGAGTAAGGATTGAAAGGATGTTAGGTTAGGGTGTCAACGGCGTCTTTTTAGATACGCCTCCGCTGGCGATGGCAGCCAGCAGTACGTCCGATATGTCTAGTCGACAAGTGGAGATTTTGCCATGGCAATTATGATGTACGCTAAACAAGAACATGAGATAGAACGCAAGCTCCGTCGAAAATCCGCACTGCTGTTCTCACTTATAATCCACATGCTAGCTGCAATCATCTATCTCTTTGTGCCACAAGAGCATGCCACAGAGGATATGGATACCATAACGGTTGAGTGGGTGAAGGATATTCCGCCGCCGCGGCTTCGGCGGCCGACGATTAAGCCGCCCCTGGAAAGCAGAACCTACAAGCCTGAGAAACGTTTGCTCCGCGAAGCCGAGAACAAGCTTTCCCAATCCTCACCCAACAAAATCGCAGAAGTTGCGCGGCGCAGTGAACGGTTGGTTTTCGAGAACCTAGAGCACCATGAGGCTCCAGTGAGCGATAGGATTCCTGAAATGATGACGGACGCCGAACTTCGTGATGCGGAAGCTTCTAATGTGGAACGGTTGGTATCACAATTGGAGCGGGCAGACGGCAGCGGCGTTGTTACAGGGCGGGTGCGGGTGCGTGGGGATGGTTTGGGACGCTTTCTCACTAATTCCTATGGCAATTCCGAAAATGGTCTTATTGGTGGTGATGGGGAGCTTGGCATGGCCGATTCACTGGGCATCATCAACTTTCTCAATGAGTTTGACGGTCTACGACAGGTCGTCTATTGTCTTGATGTTTCCGCAAGCATGCAGGCGCCTGGCCTCAAAAAACTCGAATTGGCAGTTCAGTCCATCAAAGACTCATTGCTTGTTCTTGATGATGCTGATGAGTTCAACATCGTCACTTTTTCAGCACGAGCGCAATCTTGGAAGCGCGACTTGGTCAAAGCAACACTGAAGAATGAGCAAGCAGCTGCGAAATATCTTGACAGATTTACTCCCGAGCGTATTATAAACAATCAGGGTACCAATCTCCTCGGAGCTATTGGAGAAGCTCTTGAGATAAAGCCATCGGTTATTATTCTAGTTACTGATGGTCTTCCAGCAGTGGGTCCGGATAAGCAGAGGCTGTTATTTAGTCTCGACATACAGTTCCAGGTCGATTTGAATAAGAATCGTCTGTCTGCATTGCAGAGCGCCTTCGAGAATAGGGGATTTTCAATTTCTTCAAATGCCGCGCTTATTACAGACATGGAGAATTTCCAATGGCAGGTAGTTAGTGATGCACAGACATTCTATGTCCGCAAGGAAGGCGATAAGCTAAACGTCTACAGGAAAGGTACGCATATAGAAACTCATAAAGAACGGATTCTTGAGGCGGTGCGGGCTAAGAACCTGAATCGTACGAGCATCTATGTGGTGGGACTTGAAATCTCTTTGGGACGTTCTCCTGGTGCGGAACTTCTTGTGCGGCTCGCTAAACAAAACAACGGTAGAATCACGGTTTTTGACCACGATGATCTGTTGAAGCGCGCCTCGCAGCATCGCTACCGCGGCAATTAAGCAGTCCGACGGTGCCAATGCCATTGTTTATCAATGTGCGTGCTCCGTTATTGACAGCGAAGTTTCGGAAAAGTCAAGCTCTGATGGTTATCTGCTATCTGTCGAAGGTCTGTTATAGACATTGATTGAATGAGGAAGTTGTCTTTACACACGTTCATTCACTAGGAGATGGTCATGTTTAGGCACAGGAGTTCCTTTCTGCAGTGGGAATTGTGCAAATTTGGGCTATGCGTTCAGTTTTACTTCCATCCGATGATTAGCGTTGGTCAAAGTGTACACGGACGATGGTATCATCGCCAATGGCGAAGTCTATTGCGGCGCTGTTGTCCATCAGATCGTTCTGGGCATTGTGACAGATTCGCCATGTCTGCGCTCGCCTTCTCGCGCGGCGAGACCGCTCGGTTCGATGTATTTAGCAACAGTTCTGTGTTCACTATGTGGAGGAATCTGAACTGCCGTTTGTAGAGTGTTGTCTTCGCAAATACTAATCTGTCTATTGACGTCACACTGGTGCTATGTACCGGGAAGTGTTCTGAAACCCGTCTGTGTTTTTCAAGATCTGAAATACAGTGATTAGAAAGGTCGCAGTCCGCCGTAGTGGAGCTGGGAACGATGACGAATTTGACGACAGCTATGTGCACCCCTATTTTTATCAGTGAGAACTTCTTGCCGATCTGGTTTCCATGCACTGGTCGAAAACCGCGCGGTGGATAATGAGCTGACTGTTGTAGCAAAATCCCTGTTCTGGAAGTTAACGGTTGAGACCCCCGTATTTGGGATAGGTCTATCGTCCAACCAGCACTGAGATATCAAAATCTTAAATTGTTCAGGGCTCGGCGTAATCCTCAATGAAGATGCCGTGAGAGAAAACATGAAAGAGGATTTTGGATTGTTTACTGATTCATTTTTAGATGATAAACCACAGGAGGATGCATGCGTATTATTGCCGTTGGATGTGAATATACTGGTGTTACGACATTACTCGAAGGCCTCATGACTTGGGGACATGAACAGAACATAAATCATCATCTGGATGACCATTTTACCATCCCAGATCGTCAGCATTTGGCACCCGAAGACATGGTGGCGATGGTCAATCTCTCCGCTGCTCTCAAGGAGAGATTTCAGCGGATGCAACTCGTCTACCATGTTCGATTACTGAATCGATATGAACATATATTGCTCGGTGGTTTTCACATTGAAGAAAGTATCTATGGCCCACTATACTACTATCCTGGCGCAGTGGCGAGTCATATTCGGGAATATGAAGAAGAGATGCCGGAAGACACGATTCTGGTTCATTTGACGGCAAAAACGGAGATTATAAACGCACGTTTGGAGGCGAGCCCGCATGAGTATTCGCTTATCCAGAAATCAGATATTCCAACCCTTAAGTCTCGTTTCCAGGAACAATTCGAGGCGTCTTTGATTCAGCATAAAATCTCGATTGATACTTCAGACCTGACACGCGAACAGCTCTTAGAGACTTTCTTGAAAGTAGCATTGTCATAATTTTGCTGTTTTTAAGGAGTGGTTGTTTTCCCGATCTTATCGCACTTCAAGTTCTTGTCATGGCACATGTACGTGGGATGTACGAATTCCATTCTGCTCCCGACTGAGAACAGTGCAATGCCACATTTAATTGTCTTTCTATAAATCAATACAATGTACTATCAATAGTGTTTGCGTCCCTCAGACGAATAGGATCTTCAGCGGGGATTTCGTCCCGATTCTAAACAGTTACATTACGGAGCGAAGAAAATGACTATTAATGTCAAGACACCCATGGTGCCGCCTGAGTGGGCGTTGCTCGAACGCCAGTTGCTAGAAGCCCAAAGCGATGCGTGTGCGGCGTTCTTCGATCACTATTTCGATGAATCCGGTTATCTTTTATGTGTCCCCCGCTGGGGTGGCGACGATGGACCCGATGATGCGGCTGAGAATCTACTAAATTGGCCCGTGCTTCATGCGTTGGGGGGCAACGATTTTGTGTTGACCTTGTACAGACGCGGTTGGGAAGGGCATTTGCGCCAGTACACCGAAGCCAAGACCGTTGAGGTCGAGCTCGGCCGCGACGGGATGTATTACAAAGAGTTTCCAGTCATGTTCGACTGGTTTCACAATGGCGAAGGCTTTTCAGCCTTCATGCTGGAGGGATTGTCCGATCCGCATGATCATACCATGCAGATGCGCTCGAAACGCTACGCCGGTTTCTATATGAACGAGGATCCGCAGGCGGCGAACTACGATCCGAAACACAAGATTATACGCAGTTGCTTCAACGGAAGTCGCGGGCCGTTGTTGCGCAAAGCGACTGGATTGGACTGGGCGGGAGACCCCATCGAGATTGAAGGACGCTTCCGATTGGGACATGGTGAGCGCTCCTATGATGAGATGGTTGCTCACTTTAAGGACTACAACGATGTCGTTGGTGACAATCCCATGAATCTGTCAACTACGGTGCTGGCGTTGAATGCCTACATGCTCGAACACGAGGAGAAGTATCGGGCATGGGCACTGGAGTACATTGATGCGTGGTGTGATCGCACTGCAGCCAACGGTGGTATCATTCCGACAAATATCGGACTGGATGGAACCATCGGTGGTGAATGTGATGGACGATGGTACGGGGGCATCTACGGCTGGGGGTTTACGGTAATAGTACCACAAACGGGAGAATTTGCCCACCGCACATACTCCCATAAGCGCGCGATTAATGGTTTTGGTGTTGGATTACTCTTGACCGGCAGTCAACGGTATGTGGACACTTGGCGGGGCGTGATCGACCTCATCAACGCCAATGCGCGTGAGATTGAGGGGCAGACGATGTGGCCGAATGCGTTCGGTGACCATTTCGGCGAGGCGGACTGGTACGACTGGCAGCCGCGGCCATTTGATTCGGGTGCGCTTGAAGTCTGGTACTGGTCTATGAATCGTGACGATCTGAAACGCGTCAAGCAAAATCCATGGGTCCAGTATCTGGAAGGAAACAACCCCAACTTTCCGACAGTCTCTTTGCAGAGAGCACTGGAGCAGGTAAGGTGGGATATGGCGGAGATGGCTGCTGACAGAGCTTCTCCGGATACCAGACTTTCTGACGATATGAACCATATTAATCCGGCCAAGACCGAAACGTTGACCCAATTAATGTTGGGCGGCTTGCCCACTGGACGGGTTGGTTCTCCTCTCTACTGTTGCCTTCGCTACTTCGACTCGGTACGCCAGCGGGCCGGGATGCCAGACGATGTCGCGGCCCTGGTGGAAAGAATCTCTGATGATACGGTAACAGTGACGCTTGTCAACGTTAACCAGGTCGCGTCTCGGAGTCTCATTCTCCAGGGTGGCGCCTATGCAGAGCATGAACTTGTGGAGGTTGCGCTGGAAAATCGAGTGATAGAAATCGCCAACAGTGCTTGTTCTATCCGGCTTGATCCGGGTTGTGGCGCGCAACTTCAGTTCACAGTGAAACGCCATGTCAATCAACCAAGCTTGCTATTCCCGTGGAATAGGACTCTATAGTCTGTCAATGTGGCACAAATTCCTATCCGTGTAAAGTATTAGCTTACGTTTAGTTCCATACGACAGATGTAGTACTCTTGTTTGGTAGCGGGCTTCCGAATTTCCGGACGAGGCGAGTGAATGTCCCCGATTTTGCAAGATAATTATTGTCGTGTGACTGCATAATCATTACGGAGATTTGGAGCTGGTAGTTGACGCAATTGGAAAGCCCGCGATGTTCTCTGTTCCCAGGGTGCGTCCCAGCGTCGTGGGCTTGCCAAGGTGAGTATGTGAGAGACTAGTGCGGGTGGTGGGTTCATGGTGTGTGTCCAACAAGTGTTTCTATCTTTAAGCACATTGTAGGAAGGAAAACGAAATGCGGCATCTAAGGCTAATTTCAATTTTTCGTATAGCGTTTGTTTTGGGAATGGTTTCTCCGACAGCGCTGGCGCAGAACGCAATCCCCGGTGCACTCTTTCATCTTGACGCCATAACACAAATTCGCAGAGATAGGACATGGGAGAATCTTGGTGCGCTGGGTGGAGTGCTTGCTCCTAATGAGGCAACGCCCGAGCTTAAGGCCGGGACCATTAGAATTCCAGAGATTGGATTTAGGCGAAGGACCCAGTGGTACAAGATTGAAGGAAGACACCAGGGTTTCTTCAGCGATTCTGATGTTACGCCTAATCTGATGCTTAAGGATTGGACCATTGAGTTTCTAACCATGCGAAATGGTCCGAAGTGGGCTAACTTGATCGTTGCTTCTCAATTCGCTGGCTTTCGCTGGGGGAATGATCAAGGGTTACGGATTCTGCTCCACGGCGGTGATAGTGGAAAACTCAACGTCTGGATTAAAGGGGAGAAAGAGAAGGGGAAGTGGTTTGCTGCGGATGCCGTTGGGGTTGATCTTGGGAAGAAGGAGTGGCACTGGTTGGCGTTTGTGTTTACGAATAGAAAGCACCTAGAGGTCTATCAGAACGGCACGAAAGTTAGCACGCTTGAGACTAATCAAGACTTTAATCCTGAATTGCCCATGTCGATGACACTATTCAGTGCCTGGAATCGCGATCATACGTTCAATGGCTCGATGGCCGTTGTCCGCATCTATGACCGTCCGTTGAAGGTAAAGGAGCTGAACCGGAATATTAGCGGCGATTTACCCATAGATCCCAAAATCAGATTTACGACGATGTGGGCTGAATTTAAGAATAGGTAGGAAGTGCTTACATGGCCAGAGGGACGTGCTTAGTTCTGAAAGGCGCACGTTCATACAGAGGGAAACCGGCGTGTGTGTCATACAGCTCATCGATGCAGCGTGCAAAAATAATAATGCCTACTACAACTATGAGCAGTTCATTGGTGAGAGTCTAATCTTTTATTCCAATCGCACTGAAATCCGTCAGATCTACCAGGTAATGACGGACTCTGGAAAGATTGTGCAGCTTACCGATGCGAAATCCGGTGTTGCTGGTTCCGCTGTAGCGGCTGCGTTGGGCGTGGTATATTACGCTCAGAAAGACAGTGTGCGAGTGTTGGATGTGGAAACATTGGATGAAGAAACAGTCGCTAACCGTTTGCCCGGTTGTGGTCCCCTGCTCCTGCAGGATCTTTCCTCTTGCGGTCGTTATCTGGTTTTGAGTTGCCGCCCCGAATAGCTTCTGCGGGATTTACGGATTCCATCTGATTTTCGACACGGCAGCCAAAATATCGTCGTTCTATGTGATGTAGAACAGCGCGAAATAGTAATCGTGTACCAGGGCCTACTACGCCCGAAGTTCCAGTGGTATCTGACAGTCACCTCTTCATCAGCCGCGATGATCCGATTCATTTCTGGTTCGGTAGTTATACGCGCCGCTGGCTTTTTCTTGGGCAGCCGCCCTTGCACTTTAAGGATAACAAAGCTGATAACTCGTGGGCTGGCGACTGTGCCGGTCTAGGATTCCTCTGGTTTTTGGGGCGTGATGCTGAAGATCAACGAACGGAGGACGTTGTTCCCGAGGCATGCCCTCCCATCCCAGAAAACCACCAATACCACTGGCGGGATCCCGGTGCGTGGATTGGCGTGTTCAAAAAGAGAGCTTTTTTACCTAGAAGTGCGTCCCTTAGTACGCCACGAGACTCTTTGGCAGTGCCTCCGCCCGCACCCATCCTTTTCTCCGGATGACCGGTGGATCGCGTACTGTTCTGGTGGACCTAATCAATCCCAGCTGTTCATTGTCCAAGCTGTGTGGCCCAAATGGTTCATATGAGCTTTTAACAACTAGGAAGGAGAAGAGATTAAATGGCCCAAGATTGCTATCGTGTGGGTGTGATTGGCGGAGGCAGAATGGGCACCGTCCACGCTCGAGGGTATGCGTGTAACCCTCGCACGGAGGTTGTAGCCGTTGCCGATACGGACGAGGAAGTACGGCGTTTGTTCTGTGAACGGTTCGAATGTAGAGGCTATGAAACCTACGAAGAGATGCTCAAATCGGAAGACCTGGACATAGCAGCTCCGATTCTTCCGGTTCGTGCGAATGCCGGTGCGGTGACGGCTGCAGCTCACGCCGGAGTGCGCGCGATTTTTTGTGAAAAACCACTGACTGCAAGACTCGCCGATGCGGATGCAATGATTGCTGCATGTGAGCAGAACGATGTTGTAATCGCTGCCGGGCTGGTTGCTAAGAACAGGCATGTCTTTTGGGATGCTAAACGGCACATTGACGCGGGCATTATTGGAAAGATGCGTTGCATCAACATCTACTGTCGCAATAACCAGGGCGGGTGCCATGGCATTAATCTGGCACGGCACTTCGCGGACTATGCGGATGTGGAATGGGTTATAGGGTGGGTTTCAGGCGATCCGCATGGAGATCATGAAGAAGCTTATGAGGAAGGACAACGGTCTTTCGGACAGATTGGAGGACATATTCGCTTTGCCAACGGTGTGGATGTATACAGTCATTTTCAGGTGCCGTGGAAAGGGATAGAGGTTATTGGAACACACGGCAGTCTTTTCAGCGAACAGACTAGTAGTCGAGATTTGTTTCTGTTGAAAGGTAATGAGAACGGGGACAATCCGCCCCGGAAGTTCCGGCAGCTGCATGAAATTCCTGATGCCTATGTTCATGAACCCGCGCGTGCAAATTCGGATGGTAGCCCGGTGCGCGATGAAGACGGCTGGCTGCCGGTTTCGCCCACTATGAGGGATAGCCTTCGAACGCTGGTAAACGCGTTGGATCGGGGGACCTCAGTCAACGAACGTCTGGAGATGACTACTGGTCAGGACTTGCGGGTGGCGCTGGAGATCTGTATTGCCATGCGTGAATCGGCCCGGTGTGAGCATGTGCCGGTGCGGCTACCCCTAAGAAACCGTGCGCTATTAATGTATCCAAAAAAATCGCGCTGGTACTACAAGAAGGAGATTCACGGCGAAGACTGGTATCGAGATGCACTGGCGAATCATCAACAATTGGAAACAAGGACTTAGACAATAACTGTCTGAAGCGCTTCTGTGTCCCACGCGTTTCCGATTGTTCGAGGTACAAACAAGGGCATTTGCATAATGACGTTGTCCGGAGGCCTGGTGTGTCGATAAACGTTGACTCCTGAGTGGATTGACCAAATGGGATGTGAAGCCGATCCCCTCTTTACTGCTGAATCCAACAAGTCTGGGTGAAGGGATGGTATCGTTCGGAGCTCAGCAGTTCTATGGGTGGCCATTTCTCAGATCCTGCCCGTGAAACGCAGCGCAGGACATCTTATTGCACGAAGTCTCGCGGCCCTGCATCAAACTCACGGCGTTCGATTTAGGGCGAATCATCGGACTGTTTTGTTCGAGTATTTGAAAAGTACGCAGAAGGAGTGATGGATTAGGCTCAAAGGATGGAAACATAACGTTCGGATTGAAAACCATCATGCTTGGAACTACCGTGTGCTCAAGGCAGTGGGTTTTCCAATCTATACGGATTACATGTGCGAGTCGTTCTGTCGCAGGAACAAATCTCTTAGCACTGGTGTGTCTCTAGCGATCTTTGTCTATGCGTGGAGTCAACTGTGTGTGGTTGAAGGGTGCAAGTTGTAGGCGCTTCGGGAGCAAACATGTCTTTCCACTCGGCTACTGGATTACAACGAGACGTGGAAGAGGTCCTGTAGTGGTGACGTCCCCAGTAGAATCGCGTTTTAGTTAATCGGAAGAATCAGGAGGATTCCTATGCCCTTTAATCGTCAAAAGTATCTGTTGCTTGATTCACGGCTCATTCACAGCAGTGAAAATCTTGTACTGCGGGTCGGAACTGTCAAAAAACATCCAGCCAATCCGTTGTTTGGTGAGGACATGCCTTGGGAGATTCGTTATGATAATCTCTATCCTAACACGATCTATGATGAGGAAGAGCGGATTTTCAAATGTTGGTATAACCCCTTTATTATCGATAGTGCCACGTCAGAGACTCCGCCTGAGGAAAGGCTATCGATTGACTACACGAAGGTGAAAAACCAACGACGCGAGATGGGCCTCTGTTACGCCATTTCTCGTGATGGGATAACATGGCAAAAGCCTAATCTTGGTCTTGTGGAATATGATGGTAGTACCAATAACAACCTCGTGGTCCGTGGCGCTCATGGTCCGGGTGTAATTAGAGACGCACACGAAAGAGATCCTACGAAGCGCTACAAGATGCTGTACGCTGCAGATGCGTTGGGTGCACGATATGGAATAACGGTACGGTTTTCTGAGGACGGCATCCGTTGGGATAATGCTATCCCCGTGGAAAATACCAATGCGGCACGTGGCGATTCTCACCACTCCTGGCTCTGGGCGCCAGACCTGAAGCGATATGTTTCCTGCTCGCGTCCAATGGGCTGGGCAGAACGGCGTTCGGGAAATCAAAATGTGCCACTTCGGCCGATATCACGAACGGACTCCGAAGATTTCGTGCACTGGTCGGATGCGCAAATTGTCCTTGATTCCACTGAACAGGAACGACAGTACTATGTGATGCCCATCTGCTGCTATGCGGATGTCTATCTGGGTTTTCTCATGATTTTCAATGCGGTGACGGACCGCGTTCATTGTGAATTGACTTGGAGTCCGGATACCTGGGAATGGCATCATGTCGATTCTGGAACCCCACTCATTGATACTTCCAATGAGTTCGGTGACTATGATTGGGGGTGTGCTTACGCCAGCGTTCCCATTTTTCTGTCGGATGAGATTAGGCTCTACTACGGTGCCAGTGATGATACGCATTATGGTTGGCGAAATGCTTATCTTGCGCTTGCAACCATGCGACCGGATGGACTTGCAGGATTGCAAGTCACAGCATCGAATCTGACTGGCAGTGTAATGACTCAACCGCTTCTTTGTACGGGACGGGATTTGTACCTAACAGCCGATGCTGGGGACGGGAATGTGCAAGTGGAAGTTCTGGATAGCTCTGCTCAAACGCTTGCGAAAGGCTATCCAATGACAGGTGATGTGACGGATGCGCAACTCAGATGGTCGGGTCATAAGGATCTCTCTTCGCAGCAAGGCCAAGCTATTCGCCTGCGATTCACCTTGAGAAATTCCAAGCTGTACGCGTTCGGGTTTCATGGAGAAATTTCCGGGTCGTCGAAGTGTGGCTGAAGCTGAGGCGCGCTCGACCGATTCTTGGAGTAGGAGTGTGCGAAGTCGTGAAACCTCTATCTGTATCCTGAGCGCTTTGTTTGAAGAGGATGTGAAACGAGCGCTATCAGCATTTCGTTAAGATAAACCCAGTAGGTGAGGCCTCCTGCCTGGCCCAGATAAGAAGGACATGAGTTACGCCATTAGCGTACTGCAGTATCATGAAAATGGAATAAGTTCCAATCAGGGGGACACATGCCAAAAAGACCGAACGTACTTCTTGTTGTCACCGATCAACAGCGTTATGACACGCTCCACTGCGGCGGAGAGGAGGCAATCGAAACGCCGCACATCGATTGGCTTTCGGAGCGCGGTGTCCGTTTCACTCACGCATTTTGTGCGGCGCCAATCTGTTCGCCGGCCAGAGCCTCCCTGTTGTCGGGATTGTATCCGCATCAGCACGGTATGGTCGCCAACCATCAACCCCGTCCCGGTCCCGATCAAATGCATCTCAGTCCGGATGTCAAGCTAATCGCCGATTACCTCAAACCGGAGGGCTATACCTGCGGTTACACCGGAAAATGGCACCTTGGTACCGGCAGTGACCGGCGGGGGTTTGGCGAGTATGTTGGCAGTCACTTCGATTTCGATACGGATACCTCGGAGCAAAACGAGGCGATAATACACGCACGCGCACTCGGGATTGAACTTCCCGGTAGGCGGCAGGGCACAGAACCGAATCCGACGACGTTTAACGATAGGACGCGTGTCGGTCCGAGTTTGCTGCACCTCGCGGATCATTCGGCGACACTGATGTGCGATCGCGCCATGTCGTTCATTCAGGGGCAGCAGCATATCGAGAATCCGTTTATGCTCGTCTATAGCACGCACGAGCCGCATTCCCCATTCGTCTCGCCGCGCCCGTTTGACACGATGTACCAGCCCGACGACATGCTGATTCCCCCAACATTCACCGACCAATCGTTCCACCCGCACACCAAAATACGTCAGGACAAACAACTCCGAAAGATAAACGAACGGGCGCTCTCCGAGTCGGAGATGCGGGAGATTGTGGCCGCCTATTATGGCCAAGTGAGTTTCTGTGATCACCTAGTGGGGCGATTAATTGCCGCTCTTATAGACACTCATCAACTTGATGACACCCTCGTAATCTTCACTTCCGATCACGGCGAGATGATGGGTAGGCACAACATGCTGTTGAAGGGCGCGGCAGTGTTTGACGACTTGGTTCGAATACCGCTCCTCATCGTGCCGCCCGGAGGGCTCGGTTCGGAGGTTGTAGCCTCGGAGCTCGTTTCGCACATCGATCTGATGCCTACCATTCTCGACTGGTGCGGCGCGGAAATGCCGACCGGTTTCGATGGGAACTCTCTGCGTCCGCAAATTGAGGCAGCGCGCGACTCGAATGGGGTTGATTACCCGCGCACGGGTGTGGTCTCCGAGTTTCACTCCTGCAACTGGACAGATCCGATTGGTCCGCTGCGCATGTGGCGCACCGAGGATTGGAAATATGTCGAGTCGTATTACGGAGATCACGAGCTTTATCACCTTGTCGATGACCCGTACGAGTGCCGCAATCTGCTTGACGATCCCGCGGCAGCCGATGTACTGGAATCGTTGAGGGGTGGTCTGCACGACTGGTGCGATCGCACCGGGGATACGTGGCCTGATGTCGTCATCCCGCCGAAGAAACCAGAGTAGTAGCCATACTCCACATGCCGTAACCTTGTGTGCTCTTCGGTATGGCGCCAGGAGTTCTATAGTTCAACCGATGGAATAATAGGACCAAATGAGCGATAAGCGAGTACGATAGAGATCTTGAAGGTTTATTATAAACAACACCTAAACCCCGTGTGCCCAAGCCCCAGAGGGAATCAAACGAGTGGATAACGAGTGCTAAAGGAAGCCCACAGGTAAGTAGGAGGCAGCAATACAAACATGAGAAATCTTCCTACGAATGACTAAAATGGATTTACCACCGACTGTGCAAACAGGTTCTTATCCTCAGTTCGATTTACCGGATTTTATCGATTGAAACTGGAAGGTTTCCTTTGGCATGGTTGAGTCTTGATATTTTCGTGCTAGATTAAGGCAATATCTCATGCTGTGGGATTGTGGAGGTGTGTTAAGAATCCTGTGTCAATGCCTATGTTGAAGAGATGCTCCACGGCTCGCCTTTCTGAATGGGAGATAGGATGTTTGGGAAGTATTGTAATCAATGATCTCTCCGCTACCTGGGTGGATAATGTGGAATGGTCCGTGTTCCACTCGCCTTGCTGTTGGCATTTCAATTACTGAGCGGAGTGATGCTCGGTGGGAAAAAACCTGTTCTTCGCTTTGAGTTATATTGTTCGAGTTGTTGAAAAATTCACCGGATTTTCTAATTCTACCAGGTTAGTGAGTGCTGCGGACTTTAGATTTTGCATTGAGGGTGCTCCGACGGTGAGACAGGTCGAGTAATTGGAACCGTAGTGGTGTTCAGATGTCGCTTGAGATGACATCTTCTCAAAATCACCTTTGGATGACAGTACCTTATCAGAGATTAGTTCGATATGTTGCCAGATGTATTGATTTTACCCAGGGGCGCCAAGGTTCAGCCGATTTTGAAGTAGCATTAGCGTTCTTACACCAGGCCACTCGAGGGGTCCGGCATTAGTAGGGTTCAAGAATGAACCGATGCCCACGTGGTATGCTGAATGGAAGATGTCAAGTCTGTGTTCGATGTCATACGCCTGCATTCGTAATTCGCTATAACGAATCGATGGCTGTTGCCTTAGGCCTCAATCGTACCGATCATGAATGCGTCGCTTGTATTGCTTGTGGCTGGATCAGACGTCTCGCCACCAGCGGCGTAGATGGTGTTTCCGAGGATCGTACAGCAGAGGTCATTGAGGCCGACGGGCGTGCGTTCCGGCATCATGCGATAGCTATTGTTCGCGATGTCATAAACGAAGACTAGGTTCGAATAGGCTCCAATAAGGCGTTGGCGCCAGGTTCCGGGGTTAAGAACATGATTGGTTTGATAGGGAACATTCACTCCGCTGAGCTCGAGTGTGACGCTGCCTCCCAACAGAATAACCTTACCGTTATAGGCTGCTGCGCACCAGCCAGATGCAATCCCTGGAATGTCAGAAATCCGTGACCAGGTGTCTGTGGAGAAGTCATAGTGCCACGCCATTCCATGCCGTGTTAGATGTCGTTTGTTCTCCGCAGTCCAACACTCATAGCCGCCAAAAACGTAAACCGAAGTCCCGATGCTAGCGAAGGCGGAGCCGACAAGTGATGTAAAAGGGAGTTTGCCTTTGTTTTGCCAGCCTACGCTGAGGTTGTCGAGATCGAGGATCTCATAGTTGGTAAGGTGTTGGCTCGCGAAAGCGCCCCCCTGTGATTGCTCCCAGGCCCCTCCTCCGAAGGCGAGAATTTTGTTGCCACAAATGCCGATGGAGGGAATGGCGCGTGGCGCGTTCAGATTAGGTAACTGTGTCCAGTGGAATTGGCTGTTTCGGCGTCGCAGCCACCAAGTATCGGACAAGCTCTGCGCGCTACCGTCAGTGGTTTTGCGGCCTCCCAAAATCAACAGCCCATCTTCCAAGGTGGCCCCACTGGTGTAGCAGCGGCCCAGCGGTAGGTTGGGTTCGACTGGAAACCAGTCCTCGCTTATAGTATTCCAACACCATGAAAGTTCCGTTTCGCGCCACGGATGGGTCATGCCTGCAACATAAACCGGGGTGCCGTCAACAATTCCCATGCCACCTCCCTTAACAAAGGTGGGTAGTCCGGTGCCCTGTTTCCATGTTATTTTCATGCGATTCCTCCATTGTGTGTGGCAAAGGGTATGGGTGTTGTCAGGCGAACGACGGGACGTCTCTTTAACAGGATTGGTTGAAGATCTCTCCAGGTGGTCGCCTGCCTATGGTGTCAAGTGGGTGAAATCGTGTGAGCAACAGTCCAGAGAAGTGGCGATTGGAAATTCTCTGCAATTCTAATCCAGTCGGGTGATTTTCCGGCGTCTTTTTCTCAAGTGCTATCGGCGCGATTGAGGAAGTCATCCGAAGGAAGGTGTCGTCTAGTTGTCCAAATGTAGCACGCTTTAGAAGGTTGCTGTTGTATTTCTGATCGGTCCAGTTTGTCTCCTTAATCCCTATTTCCATCCTCTTTAGTTATTTAGGCGTAGGTTACGGTGACTTCTGATACTCGTGGCGAACTCAGGCTGTTGAACGCGCCCAATGCCAGACGATATTGAATCCAGCCCCCTCGGAGCGCCGTGGTTGGTAAGCGCTCTGAGGAGGCTCGCCCTTCTCCATTTTTTGGGACGCTCATCCAGGGTGTCGTCTCCAGTGCCTCACGATTCGGGGCGTGCCGTAATTCGGTTTTTACCCAAGTCTTGGGTGGAATCTGTCCCTCCCACTGGACCGAGAGCGGTCGGCTCCCAGGTGGGAGTTGAAATGCTTCCGAGATGTAGTACTCTTCGTGTCCTCGGTCCACAATGTTTCCCGGATCAACACAGATCATACCGTGGGGCCCGGCGGTCGGTAATCGGGTCTGTCGGTTTTCGGAGAACCCATCGGGACCGTTCCACCAGACGGCGGACCAGCCTACATGATCCCCCTCGACCTTGTGGTTGGCAATAGCCAAATCGATCCAACCATTTGCGTTGAAGTCGGCCGCAATGCATCCAGAAGCTGAGTGTGTGAACAAACGAGTGAAGTCAGTTGCTGAGAAGCCTCGCTCCGGACGGTTCCAGTATATGTATGACTCAATGTCGCGTGTTCGACTGTTGCGATAGCAGGGTACAAATAAATCAAGCAGCCCATCGTTGTCGAAGTCGGCCACTGCGATTGATAGCACGTCATTGGCGGGGAGTAGCGTGCGGCGGCTCTCGCAGAGTCCGTCTGGTCCGTTCCAGTATATGTAGAGGAAACTGTCGTCCGGCGCATCCACGGAGGGCGGACCGCCACCCACTAGTAGGTCGAGATAGCCGTTACCGGTCAGATCCGCTGCCCTGGCGCAGACTCCCTTCCAGATTGAGAGGCATTGTGAGCGTTTCATGCTAAACCCTTCTGGTCCCCCCCAGAGGATAAAACTACGATCGCCGCGGCTCTGTGGGACTACCAGATCGAGCCAACCATTGTTATTCAAATCGGCCAGGTAAATCCAGAGGGGACCAGCACAATGGGTATCTTCACATGTCATGAGAATCCGTTCCGGATGATCGGTGTCAAATCCATCGGCGGTTCCGTGAAAAATCAGGATTTCTGGGCTGGTGTGTCCCGCGAAGACCAGGTCCAGATAGCCATCTCGATTAAGGTCTGCACAGCAGCCGCCGTGGGCGAGCCTGGTAGGTAGTCGCCACGTGGGTTCGTCTGAAAATCCATGCGGACCATTTAGGTATACGTATGACCCGGGATCGCGTGACGGAGTGTTGTGCGATGAGTTCACCAGAACTATATCGACGTGTCCATTGTCATTGAAATCACAGCAGAGGGCACCAATTGCGCCCCATCCCGGCAGGTCTTGGCGTCGATCTGGACTGTAACCGTTGGCTGTGCCAAAGTAGATGGAGACATCCACTGCTTCGGTTTTGTTACGGGCGCGCGTGTTCACGAATACGATTTCAGGCAGATTCCCGTGCGACGAATGTGCAAGGAACACGCGTCGCGCGTCGTGGCTCTTAAGACGAATTGGATGCTTAAAATTAGCTTCTGCTCCTCCGTGGTAGATCAGTCCTTCATGGGTGAACCAGTCCGGCGTGTGGCCCTGGCAAAGAATAACCTCGTCGCAGCCATCTCCATCAAGATCTCCGAGCACCACGTCGCAGGCTCGGTAGCTTTTGAGCGGAATCTTGTTCTCTTCGTTGTAACCTTGATCGTTACCCCAGTATATCCACGAGCTTTCAGCTTCGTCTCGGGGCTCACGGCAGGCGAAAACTAGGTCCAGCATATCGTTGCCATTGATGTCTCCTTGAGCTACAGCCAGTGCTTGTTCGCACTTGAAAATTGTACTGGTTCCGAAAGATCTGTCGGGATATACTGGTACCAATTCCGTGCGATTGTTTCGGGCGACGAAGATGTGAGGGAGCTCGTTTAGATGGACAAACTGCACCAGCGGTTTTGCGTCCTGGATGTATTCGGCTGTGCTGCGGTCGGCTGCAGTAATTCCATCACTTTCTTCCCCATCTAGTTCAACAGGAACAGGGCTATAGGAGCCTGCGTTGATACCTTTGGAGGAGCCCCAGTGGATCAGAACGCTACCGTCTGAGTGACGCACAACCAGGTCACTGTAGCCATCACCGTCCAAATCACAAGCGCCTAGCTGTTCACCGTAGATCTTCGTGTCGGTATAACGCTTGGGTTCAAATCCAAGATCTGTTTGATAGAAAAGACGTACCTGGTTCTCGGTTAGAAAGGCAAGATCAGGTCGACCATCGCCGTTAAAATCACCGTCGGCTACTGAGGTGCAGCGAGGCGCCGGTAGACGCTGATGGGCACGCTCGCTCCAGCCTTCAGGAGAGCCGTAATAGATGAAGGCGTTCATGTAGGGACCGATACCGTTGTTCCAGTTGCCCAGGACTAAATCGTCGTAGCCGTTGCCGTTAAGGTCAAGAACGGCTCCCGACCAGGCGCCGTCTCCGGGTAGTTCCAAGTAGTCGGCAGTGCCTAATGGATCGCGATACACGCCTATGGGCGCCATTTCTAGGTGGGATTGACTATTACTGAAAACCAGGTCGAAATATCCGTTTCGGTTTAAGTCGAATTGGTGGATGCGTTGGAGTATACCAGCTCGCGAAACGTAGAGATTGTGTCCAGCGTTACCGAAGCGACCGCGCCTAAAATCATCAAAACCGCGAGTTGTCCATGTTCCACTACTCATGTACGATTCTCCAAGTTTCTTAAGATAGCGGTGAATTGATGGTCCAACTACCTATGTGGAAGGGAAGGACCAAATTAAGGTTGTATTTCTTGAGAGGTTTTTGACTAAAGCCTATAACGAGAAAGGCTTAATTGAGTTTGCCTCTCACCCACTCCTGACCAAGGCGCAGGAAACCTGATGCCGTGCTTGGACGAAAACCGGTAATGCTTCGTAGATTCCCAGTCTTGCCTTTTAAGTCCGACGCGTATAGCTTAGTCTTTGGTGTCCGGCACATGGGCGAACTGAGCATTCATCAACAACCAAGTAGTCAACGCCATGCGTTTCATGCGTTGCTATTTTCCTCGTCAAGTCTGGGGGAGTGGTTTTGCCCAAGAATGCGATTCTGTCTTGTGTTCTAGAAGGTTCATAGGGAAACTGTATAATGGCCATCAGATGCTGAACTGGACACGAAAATTATACCAAGTTATCATCTTGAAATCCACAAAAATCTGTGCATTATCGGTGTACACGGTTTTCCCGATGCAAATCGAAATTGGGGCAAATGCTTGTTGTACATGTTTCCTTTCGGTGATATAGTTTAAGATGCTAGATGCACCTGCGAGCCATGAAGATGAATCCCCCCTGATGGCATCAAATGAGCCAAGATTAATCGGAATTCCTGATTTTCTTAATCTTTGAACAGTGGAGTGATGGGCAAACAATGATAAAATGTAGAAGTCATCTGAGGAAACGTAAGAACAATTCTACGGACGCGATGGGAATCGCAGGTCCCCGTCAGGCTACGCCTGACGACCGTGATGCAATTTTTTTAACGGCGAATCGTGTGATGCGCACCGAGGTTGGTAAACCGCCAACGATTGCCCGGGATTGGTCGCACGTCTACGATTACGCCAATATTGAGAATGTCATGATTGTAACGGCGGGTGAATTGGTTGTGAGTATGGCGGGCATTTGGACGAATGACATTCAACTTGGCTCTGTCGATTTGAGGGTTGGTGGGATTAACTGCGTCGCAACATTGCCTGAATTCCGGAGGAAGAACCTCGCTTCACGGACTATGCGGGCTGCGCATCATCACATGGAGGACCTCGGGTGTGAGGTAGGTCTGTTGGCTACAAATATTACGAATTGGTATCGTCGTCTGGGATGGGAACGCGCAGGAAGTAGCTGCACTTACCATTTTGACCGTTCGAATATTGTGCTATTGCCCCGACTGCCGAACGATGTGCAAATCGATTGTGCGGGAGAAGAAGCCATTGAGGATCTCATACGATTGCATCATGCTGAACACCTGGGCGGAATTCGAAACGTTACCGTTTTCCGTCAGATATTTAGCGCCCGTGCCAGCAACCCCATCATCGTTGCAAGAAGTGGCGGCCGGGCCGTGGCTTATCTTCTGGTCAAAGGTGAGGCTGTGATTGAATGGGGTGGTCCTGCTGACATTTTGGGTGGACTAATCAGGGCGTGGTTCGAGAGTATTGATGATCGGCGCATGAGCACCTCAGCACGCGATATAGCAGGCAAACGAATTTTAGAGGATCGACTTACAGTTGTTGCTCCGCGAAGTGGGCATGCCCTAGTAGATAGGTTAGATATGCTGAGAATTCCCTGTTTTTCCGACTATCTTGGAATGATGTATCTAATAAATCCTCGGCGTGTGCTCGATGCTTTCGGCTACAGCGACGTCTCGCTGGTGTCGGAGGGCCCTAACTTCACCGTAAATCACGATCGGGACGAGGTTACGTTGTCTAGATCCCAATTGACCAAACTTTTCTTTGGTCCCGAGCGGGTCGTGAGTTTTGGCAGCTCAATCTTTCCGCTCCCGTTCTGGCAGTGGCACTTAGAGCGTGTGTAATTAGCTTCATTCCCGGAGATATCAGCTATCTTCCATTGCCCTCGTTTGGGACACATTTGATGTACAGTAGATTCGCGGTCAGTACTTAATGGCAGAGCCACTGGGCCTGTTTCTTTAATGAACTGGATCTTCGATTGCTTTCGGTGTTAATGGCTTAGACGAAGTTTCTAGTTGCGCTTTCACTGTGTTCTGTCCTAGTTTAGTTCGTTGAAAGTGACAGGCGGTAACTATCTAGATGGGTTCTTTGATAGATGGTTTGCTCATTTCGAGCATCCGTTCGATGGGAGTCCGCGCCCGTTCAATCACGTCAGGAGCGGGAGACACTTCAAACCTTCTCAAATCCTCTCCCGCATCTAAAGCCTCAAGAATCTTGAGAACTTTCTGTAGACTTACTTTTGCCATATGTGAGCAACGGACAGAGCAGGCAGTCCAAAAACGCACAGAAGGGAATTCTTGAGCTAGGTTGGAAGTCAACTCGCATTCCGATGCGACGAAGGCACGCGACAACCGGTTTTCCGCGACTCGTTTGGCGATGTCTGTCATAATCTGACTTGTGCTTCCATAAAAATCAGCTTCGCGGAGGACCTCGCGTCTGCATTCCCAATGGGCATATACCAGTCGGTCCGAGTGCGATTTTGGGATTTCAAAAGACTGTCGAATTGAAAGGAGATCTGTAAGAGTGAATTCCTCATGAACCTCACAGACCGTGCCTTTTTGCTGATTCTCTTTCCCTGGATAAATCACGGTTTTCTCGTTAGCGAGCTCGTCTTCTAAGTTCTGAGCGAAGAAAATATCGGGTACGAAGATAATCTGATTTCCGGGCATCTCCCGTGCTATCTTTGCCGCATTCGCGGATGTGCAACAGACATCAGATTCTGCCTTTGCATCCGCGTAACTATTAATATAGATCATTACTGGGATTCCGGGATAAAGGGCCTTGAGCTTCTTCACATCTTCCGAATCAAAATTATCTGCTAGAGAACAGCCAGCCGTCTTATCTGCCACAAGTACGGTCTTTGAAGGATTTAGGATCTTAGCCGTTTCCGCCATGAACGGAACGCCATTAAAGATGATGTAATGTGCATCGGTTTCAGCGGCGTGCATGCTTAAGCCAAGAGAGTCACCCTGTTCTTTTCTCGTCGAAAGGCCAAATACTAACGGTTCCATGTAGTTATGGCCGAGCATAACGACGCGATGCTTTTTCTTGAGAGTCAATATTCTGTGCACTGTTTTTGCATGTGCTTCAATATCGACTGGTGTAAGGCTAGGGTGATTTCTCTCATATAGCGCTTCTTTAATTCGTTCAAAATCAGAATCTGTTGTTCTTGTGCTCATGGATTTCGTTGTTGCCTTTGAGGTTCTACTACGTGGCGGAAGTCCCTAATTCCTAGATGTATGGCTCTGCCGTCATCACCCGATTTAGCTGTTTCTCTCGGAGGACAGGTGTCGACGAGAGTTTCTCACAAACGCACTAGAGTTTACATCTATGTCTGCATTGTTGTCAAGTTTTGTTTCGAATTCTATTAGGAGCTTTGTCATAAGGGAACTCGGAATATGGAAACAGCTTTCCAAGAAAACCGCTTCAACGCGTGTTGTTAGGAGATGTGAACGACTTGTGAGAAGCGGTTGAGATGTTGTTTCTGTCTGCTTGACAACCATATATTCTGTTTGATTGCTGAATCGCTCAGGCGTTTCTTGATGTCGAAACTTCAACCATCCTTGACACGTTTGTTACAATTAAGTGTTGAGATTAACGGATGCCTCCATTCGGTAAAGTTGGAAAAATAGAGTTGACAGTTGATGTGGTGAGTGAGTTTAATATGTGATGTTGTGATGTTGTGATGTTGTGATGTTGTGATGTTGTGATGTTGTGATGTTGTGATGTTGTGATGTTG
>CAYZGU010000005.1:0-46680 GCA_964478165.1 uncultured bacterium
GCCCTGAGTCTCAATGTTTAAAGAATCAGCGTAACGGACCATGCGGTGGTACACGCCAGGGCAAATGCGAAATCGGAGAAAAGGATTGTATTTGGGCGCGCGCCTACGACAGGCTCAAAGCATACGGGAACGAAGAAGAAATGTTGGGCGGACCGGTCATATTCAGAAACGGTGCGTTAAAGGGAACAAGTGCATGGGCGAACGCGTTTCTCGGTCGAGATAATCGTGGGAAACCCGCCAAGAAGAACGGCGAAGTCTAAGGCCCAAATCGGAGTAGAATATGAAGCTAGAGAGCCGACAGTTTTTCGTTATCGGAGAGAACATCCACACTACGCGCGTAATGCTGAGAAAAGGAAAATTCGTTTCTGACAACCCTCAAGGCGTCGAATCTGTGCGTTATTTAGATACGAAAAAAAAGCGCCGATATCTAACCATTCCAGAAGGTTTTAAGAAAACTCAGGATTATGAGGAAGGGCGGATTAAGCACGTTAAGATTGCCATCCAGACCGCGATGGGTGAGAATGATTGCAATGCGCACGACGGATTTGATTATATACATAGGCTCGTACAGCGGCAAGTTGATGCCGGTGCCGACTTCATTGATTTGAATGTCGATGAAGTTTCTCTACGTCTGGACGAGCAAAAGAAAGCCATGGAATGGCTGGTAAACACAGTACAGCAGATTTCGTCGGTCCCCGTGTCCGTGGATTCGTCAAATAGTGAAATAATCCAAGCGGGCCTGGAAGCGGGAGACACCCCCTCCTCGGGCCGGATGTTGTTAAACTCTGCATCATTAGAACGGCTAGAGGCGCTGAACCTTGCCAAACAGCATATGGCAAAAGTGATTGTGACCGCAGCGGGAGAATCTGGCATGCCTCAAGATGACGAGGAACGGATAAGTAACGTCTCTCGCATGGTCGCAGCTGCTTTGGAAAAAGGAATTGAAATGGCCGACATTTTCGTCGACATCCTAATATTCCCCATCTCGGTTGACAGTGCCTTTGGAATTCACGCCTTTGATACAATCCGGCGACTGCGTGAAAACTATGGGATGGAAATCCACATTACAGGTGGATTTAGTAATGTATCTTTCGGATTACCGTGTCGCCGGATTATCAACGATGTTTTTACAGCCCTAGCCATTGATGCTGGTGCCGATAGTGGTATTGTTGATCCTGTTACAAGTCATCCCGAGAAAGCACTTTCGCAGAACCGGGAATCTCCGGCCTATAAACTCACTGAAGACTTGTTAATGGGTCGAGATTTGTTTTGCAAGAACTTCTTGCGCGCGTATCGCAAAGGCGAGTTGAACACCTGAACTACAATGCCAACATATCAAATCTTATATTGGAAGCATATTCCTGCTCAGGTTAGAGTGTTTGAAAAAGGAAAGAGGGCTCTTTCGAAGCAAATGCCCGATTGTTTCCAGCACGAAATCGATAGAGTTGCAATGAGAGAGGGGCTAGCAGGAAGTGATGAATATCTTGATCAGTGGGAGTGGACAGAGAAGCGAGAACGTGAAGGAGATGCGAAGGCTATCCTGAGTGAGATTTTCAGGGAGCTTGAAGAAAATCATGAGATTAGATCCTGTAAGCGAAGCAATGTAGAGACGGGGAGAAGCTAATTAGCGCTTGCCATAGTGAACCTTGTCCCTACTTCTTTGAACTCCACCACGACTGATTTAGAGTCGGTCGTGCTGGCTCACAGAGAGTACCACACAATCTTGACTGTCTGCGGTCCGCCAATCGGAATTGGTTTGCCCTCGATTTTGATTCGATGACATAGGATTTCGCCGTGCTCGAGATATGGACTGTTAACTTCCGAACATTGGTTGTTTAAGTGTTGGCTGTCGCGATTGTGGCGGAGAAGCGCCGTGAGAAGCATTAGACTTGAATGATTCCACTTAGATTTGGGTTGACGGGCTTCTATAAGCCGTGTATAATTGTACCGTTATTGCCTTTGAATTCTATCAGGCGCTCCTTGTGATTCGAATTTTCTCTTCGATTGTTAACCTTAAAAACAATTAGATGCTATGGATAGAGCGATTCAGTTAATTCTCGAGAAATCATTAGCTGGAGAGCGGTTAGATTTTGATGATGGTCTAACCCTTTTCAAAAGTTCCGATCTTCTGTCGATTGGCAGTGCTGCTGACGTGATTCGCCAGCGCAAACATCCAGAGGGTTACATCACTTATATCGTGGATCGCAACATAAACTATACAAATTGGTGCTACGTGGACTGCGAGTTTTGTGCCTTCTACCGACACAAAAGCGACTCTGACGCATACGTTATGGCGCGAGATGAACTGGCTCAGAAAATTCAGGAAACCATCGACTTAGGGGGCGTTCAGATATTGATGCAGGGTGGTTTGCACCCAAAGTTGAAGCTTGATTGGTATGAAAGTCTTCTCCGTTGGATTAAGGCTAACTACAAAATTCACATTCATGGATTTTCCCCCCCTGAATTGGACTGGTTTGCGAAGATTAACCGTCTTTCGCTCAAAGAAACCTTGATGCGCCTTCGAGATGCTGGATTGGATTCCATTCCAGGAGGAGGGGCGGAAATTTTGACAGACCATGCGAGGACTGAAATCAGCCCCAAGAAATGTACTGCAGATGAGTGGCTAGAAGTTATGCGACAAGGACATTATGTTGGGCTAAAGTCCAGTGCCACTATGATGTACGGACATGTCGAAAGTTACGCAGAGCGAGTACAGCACCTTCTTAGGCTTCGCGAATTGCAGGATGAGACCGCCGGCTTTACTGCATTTATTTGTTGGTCGCTTCAACCCAATAACACGTTGGTTGAACACATTCCGGCGGCGGGGAGTTTCGAGTATCTTAAGACGTTGGCGATTTCCAGGCTCATGCTTGATAATTTCGACAACTTTCAGTCATCATGGATTACACAAGGGCCAGAGATTGGACAGTTGTCACTCAAATTTGGTGCAAACGACATGGGTGGCACCATGATCGAGGAGAACGTCGTGAGCCAAGCAGGGACCGTCTACTCTATGCCTATTGACGAGATTGAGCATAAGATTGTCGATTTAGGATTAGTTCCAAAACGCCGAAATTTCTTTTATGACATTATTAGTTGAGCTCGACAAAGTAAATCGAGGGAAAACTGGTTACGTGTCGCGCAACGACAAACAGGTGGAGGTATTATGACACGAAGTGTGGTTACAGAGACAAATTTGACAAATGTGCCCCTCTTCAACAAAGGAAAAGTGCGGGATCTTTATGACCTTGATGATCAACTGTTAATTATTTCAACGGATCGGATTTCGGCGTTTGATTATGTGCTTCCTGACGGAATTCCGCGTAAGGGCGACGTGTTAACCGCACTGTCTGAATTTTGGTTTCAGTACACGAAATCGATTGTCGAAAACCATCTTATCACTACGGATATTGAGAGCTATCCTGACGTGCTGAAACCGTACAGTAACTCGCTGAATGGCAGGTCGATGCTTGTTCGAAAAGCCGAGCGAATCGACGTTGAGTGTGTCGTGCGCGGTTATATCGCGGGATCTGCGTGGAGCGAGTACCAAGCGGATGGAACGGTTTGTGGTGAGAGGTTGCCGCGAGGGCTAAGGGAGTCTGAACGTCTGCCCCAGCTCATCTTTACCCCTGCTACGAAGGCCGAGCAAGGGGAGCATGATGAGAACATCTCGATTGTTCGTATGCAGGAGTTAATCGGGGGAGATCTAGCCGAGCGAATTATGCAGGTGAGCTTTGCGCTGTTTGAAGCGGCGAGTGAACATGCGGAGCAAGTTGGAATAATCCTTTGCGATACAAAGTTTGAGTTCGGTTTAATCGATGATAGACTAATTCTGATTGACGAGGTGTTTACGCCCGACTCGTCCCGTTTTTGGCCGAAAGATGATTACCAGCCCGGCAGCTCTCAAAGCAGCTTTGACAAGCAGTACGTTCGAGATTACCTTGTTGATGTCGGGTGGAATAAGGAACCACCTGTTCCGCCATTACCTAGCGATGTGGTACAGAAAACCAGCGAGAAGTATTTGGAAGCCTATCGATTAATTGCTGGACGGGAGTTGCTATAGGTTGGCTCGGTCAAGACTCGTGAAACACTTCTGCAGGCTGCCGCGTACAACTAAAAAAATTACGCTCGGGTGTTGATGTACTGCGTTCTTTCTATTGAGTTGCCGTAAATAGACTGGCAGCCGCCTACCGGATGTAATCTCTATTTGTCCCGAGACGCCCGATGTGCTATGACGCGGGGCCTATTGCACAAGGAACAGATGACTTCTCTCGAAAAGACCATCTAAGCGGATTTCAACGGACCACTCGCCTTTCTCGAAGCCACCGAGAGGACGGTCAATAAAGAACCATGTGATGTGCTCCCCGCTTGCCGAAGAAAACACCCGGTCCTCTTTTAGCAATGGGTCGTCCCGACTCGCGTCCGGTGAAAACCATCTAACCTGAGCGGTGTGGCGACCCTTAACATCTGTCCAAAACATCCATAGGTAAACCCTGTCGTCTAAGTCTGACACAATTACGTCTGTAATCCCGTCAGGCCGGTCGTCTGAAACGCTCAGTGCTAGCACCGATTCCAGAATGATAGGCTCGTTTCTGAGAACTTCGCTTGAACCGCTCCCCCCGGTTGGTTCACCGCATCCACCCAATATTGTGCCCGCACAAAGTAATCCTACGCTGAATGTCAAAATGTAGGCCTTATTCATTTATATTTCTCCCCCGGTAGCTCTTGTTAAAGAAGAGTATTTACTTTTGACTAAACTGCAATCTAATGATAACAATCTAATAAGACTGTGCTGCGCATTCAAGAAAATGGACACTCGATAGGTGTTTTGGTGCGTGAAATAGCTGTTGGAAGAGGGTTTCTGTGTCTCGATCTCCTTACTTCTCGAATGTTCTTCAAGTCCGCCCCGTCCATCATCGCAAGGTTAAATCCAACGAAGTGATTGGACGGGGAGACGTACGATTTTGCGTTCGCTCGTGTCAAGGGTTTGTGGCACATTGATTAGCTGAATTTCAGTGATAGCACGAGAGAGCTCTTCGGAGATGTCCGGCCGTATTATGTGGGGCGTTGTCCCGCGTTTCCCTTATAGCATTCCCCACTCCAAATGCAAGACGGAAAGGCAATTAGCAATATTCTCCGACTGAATCAAGACTTACATTGATTAGTGTTAAGCATAGAGGCACACTCATATGAAGCTAGGTCTTAGTAGTATCTCCATGCTGGACATGAAGTAATCATACCCAATTCAAGCATGACTGTCAACCGAAAAACTGGAGCACGTGTCCTATTCCTCGGAAGACATGTTCAGAAGCGGACTGAGGAGTGTGTTAAGAGTTGTGGGTTTTCTGAGTGCTACGCTTGCGCTAAGTCTGTAAAATCGAACAACGGGGAAAGAGAAACCTTGTGGGTTTTACAACCTTGGCAGCGGGGATACAGCATCTGTGGTCCGGACGTGTTCCGTGGAAGTTGGTTCTGAATGCACTGAAAAGACCTCAGCTTGAATGAACGGTGGGTGCGCGCACGCCTCGGTCCGCGAATTAAAGAAGTCAGGATGCATTTAGAAGGTTAGAGAGCTTTCGGCATCTCAGAATGGTTTTCATTTGTTGTGTTCACGGCATCGTTAATGGACACTGTCCTTCCGGAATGTGTCATACTATGGCGTAAACACGGGTATCCGTGAGCTGTGAATTTGCTATTCAGAAACCTGTTGCACGCCGGACGGCCGATTCCCTGCTTAGATCAGGGCAGAGAGCGCCTCGTTTTGGAAGAGAAATCAAAGGTTCCAGTGCAGTAATTACGTTCTGCCATGGCAAAACACTGCAATGCAATCTGTGGATTGTAGATGTTGTAGATTATAGGCGCTTAGGGTGGGCGATTAGAAAGTCGCCGCGGTTCGTTTGAGTATGGGCCTCGGCAAATAAACAGATGTTGTAGACGCTTCATCGGCGAACGGTACTCGCATTTAGTTCAGTTCAGCACATTGATGATTCACTCGTAACACTGGTAGCGAAACGGGCTATTTGTGTCTGCACGTAGGCCGCTAATGGTTCGACCGTGAGCCCACCTCAGACTCATCAAGAGTTTAAGAAAACGTGTTCCTCCTTGGCGTGGGCGGATAGCGCTCATAGGAAGTCTACTGCAGCCGGTAGCGACGTTGATTTCTTAGTTGTCCGGTGGGCATCCGCCGTGTTGCGCTTCATATGCAGCCGGTTAGGGATAGTCTGACAAAAGACATGAGACACATTGCTGTCCCACTGACGTTTCAAAATCTCATCATGAGGTGACGGAGGAGCCTTTTGGCTGCTGGAGAAAACGAATAGGATTTATCGAAATCATTGAGAAGTCGGTGACAGAGCCAATTGTGAGGGAGCCTAATGTTTTTGGCATTGGGTCACGTCTTTCAGCGTTTGCGCTGGTGATGTCATTCAGGTATTATGTTGCGCGCGCGCGAGCTGAGTAGAGTTAACGAGGTCTTGTGGGCCGTCTCTGCCGCGCACACTGAGTCACAGTAGGCTAGTTAGTAGTTAGTCTCGAGGTAACGGGCTAGATGGTACGCGAACGCACAGCTCTCTCACGCGAAATCGATCAGAATGAAGGCGCGCTTAGTAGCCGCCAAACGGTGTGCAAGGAATCGGGCATACTCTGCCTTAGAACAGCGTCTTTTTAATTGAAACGCTTAAGGTGCCTGATTTCTTGCCCTCCTCGGGAGAGGTCTAAATTAAATTGGTAAATTAGTCAATTTGGGGTTTTGCTGCGCGGAGTCCAGATTTTTCTTGTATTAGGAGGTGGTTTGTGCTAAAATTAAGCTACAAATAATCAACGAGACAAGATGTCTATCGACATATACTTCGTGTATCGGAAGGATGTTAAGATCTTTTTCAGGAGGAAACCATGAGAAACATGACCGTGCTGGCGATTGCTGGCATTTTTGTTTGCAGTACTGTTTTGTGCGGATGTGGTAAGCTCAGTAGTGAGGAATTTGAAGGCTGGAAAAACGACTACGTGGAGGCAAACGATAAAGCATTTTCCAATCTCGGCGACCGCGCTTCGACCCTGGAAACTGGGTTAGAGCAACAGAGCGCTGACTTGAGCCAATCGATTGGTGATGCAAAGGATGATGCTATTGCCGCTTCCCAACTGGGGGATGCGGATACGATTAAGAGGTCTGAGGACTTTTCGAAGAGTGAAGATGCCAAGTTACGTGAGGAACTCACCCAGGCTGCGAATGCCGTAGGTGAGAGTGCACAGAAATTTGCTAGGACTGAGGATGCAAAGTTGCATGAAACCATTCGAGATTTGGCGGTGCAGGCGAATTCAACGGCAGAGAGCGTATCAAGCCTAGAGGGTGGACTGATGACTGCTCAGAAGGACTTGGAAAAGGCAATGGCTACCAAGCCTATGAATGCTGCTACAGTCCAATTTGCCAGTGGAAACGTCGGTCTGAGTGACGCAGCGAAGGGCGAACTAAACAAAGCGGTCACCGTAATAAAGGGACAACCGAGCGCTATTGTTGTGGTGTCTGGACACGCCGATGGCAGTCCGGTCTTGGGCGGAAGATATCGGAGTAATTGGGATCTCTCGCAAGCACGTGCTGATTCTGTCGCAAAATACCTCAAAGCGCAGGGCGTAAGTAATGATGTTCACACTATTGCGCGTGGGCATGTTGCACCAGTTGGCAGTGTTAAGACTAAGTCGGGACGGGCAGCGAATCGCCGTGCCGATGTCACTGTTTATCCTCCTGGTACAATGCCTCCTGGCATGTAACTCGCTGTCTTAGCTGTGAAGAGGGAAATTGGGAAGAAACATCGTTCCTGATTTCCCTTTTTTTTTGTCAAGTTTTGAGTACGTGAAGTTAAAGATTTGCCAATCTCAAGCAAAGGATAACTAATGTGAGCTGGATTCATGCTTTGTCGGCATCCAAAGTTGGGTATTGGATCCCGATTTGCCCTTCCATTTTTTTCTCGCGAGGGGTGAAAAGGAGCGGATTTGTAAAAGATGTTGGTTCTATGGAGCCATTCAGCTGCGAAGAAAGACAGGTGTCGACTAGCAATCGAAACACGCGAGTGGATTAGCACTCTGACCAGGTGTGTTGCGCTTCAAAATATCGGCTATGATTAGAAAGGAGATTAACCATGAAACTCATATTTCCATACTTGTTTTTGCCCGTCTTACTGTGTCATCTCGGATGTGGTGGTGTGAGCCCGACCCAATCTGAAATCGATTTCGATATCACGTCCGTTGAACTCAGGTCCCTTCTAAATTCCGCGGCCGGACGGAAGTTTGCTCAAGCGCCGTGGGACGTAAACAACGATAGGGAAATAAATACGTCCGATTTGGTGCTGTTCGTGGAGCATCTAGGTGATCACCTAGAAATTATAGTTGGGTCCGGCGAAATTCAAACCGTAACCGTTGTGAATGACAATGACAACACTATTCAAGTTACAGGGCTGGGATCTGCCATGGGAGAGCCAGATATTGTCACTTTTGTTCTTGGTGTTTCCGTTGAAAAAAAAACAGTAACAGAAGCACGTAAGACAGCAGCCGAAGCCATGAAAAAAGTCATTGATTCATTAGAAGCTAATGGTGTTGCGGATTCCGACATGCAAACTAAGCAGTACAGCATCCAGCAGCAATTTGATTACATTAACAATCGCAGGGTGTTCCGTGGTTATAACGTTACGAATATTGTTTCGGCCATCTTACGTGAGATAGATCGAGTTCCTAATGCGATTGACGATGCTACGAAAGGAGGTGCACAGATGGTACAAGTGCAGTCCATCCAGTTTGGAATTGAGAACTCTGACGATTTAAAGGAAGTAGCCCGGATAGCAGCGATGGAAAATGCCCTGGATAAGGCGAAGGTTCTAGCTGCTGCGGGCGCGGTAGAATTGGGCAGGCCAATCGCTATTTCGGAAGCCAGCGGTTCCATTCCGTCGCCGATTTACGGGAGAAGTTTCGATGGGGCTGAAGTGCTTGCCGAAACCCCCATTGAGTCCGGTCAATTGCGAGTGACAGTATCTGTAAACGTGGTATACGCGATTAGGTAATAGTGTGCTTAGTGTGGGCATAATAGGTCGGTTTGTCAGAAAATGAAAACATGTAGAACGTGAGAAGGGATATTAAGAGCTGAGCTGGCTTCTTGCGATAGAATCTGAAATCCAAAACATCCGATTGCTAGTCGATTAATTAATATTTCTGTTTGCTAATGTTTAGTCCTTGGAGGTGGGTTTTGTGAGTTGCAATGGCGTTTTGAAACTGTTGAAGCTTGACGAATATTCCATGAGGCTGCCGATTTGTGCTGAGAAAATAGAATGTCCGAACTCGAGGCAGATTCTTTTTCTGGCAGTTTGGGCGCTTGGCGCGTTCAGTACTTCCGGCAACGCGAAGATTGAACGTTTGCAGTGTGAACTATTCGGATTTGTCGATGCGCATGATGCGCGACAGATTAGGAGGTTGCTAAGCCCCTGGGCCGAAGCGGAAGACGTGACCTTCCATGCAACTTTTGACAAATATGGGAAACAACGTCTATTTACCACGTTGGTCAGAATTGTTCCAAGAACAGATGACAAATACAGGGAATCGCATACCTTGCAGGTTTACCAGATGTTGCAACAGTTAAGAGATTCTCGATTTCGAGGGCGACAAGCTGCTAGCCAGCCTTGGGTTCTCAAGTCTGAACTAACAGTGAGCGGAGAGCTTTTTACCCATCGGGGTTGGGCGCGAAGCTACATTCGAAATGTCCCGTTCTGGCGGCGTTGGCGCGCTGATACATCAGTTGTTAACCACGTAATGTTTTCGGCATCGGGCGTTCAAAAGATCGTCTTCAGTGACAGTGATCGGTTTGACCAACTACGGCAGTACGCTGGTCAGGCCGATCACGAGGTGGAGGTTAATGGCGTAATTGCCGGATTTGATGGTCCCTATCCAATTGTCACTGTGCGCAGTTATCGGTTGCAACAGTCTCTAGAGACACACGAGGATTAACGGCAGCAACCCGTAGAGGAACCATGCACAATGTGTTATCCTACGACCATATGAAGGGACGACGTGAATTTGTGGATGCGAAATAAACTAGATGTTTGCCCAAATTTGCAGGCTTCAGAGGTTGTGAAAGAAGGCCATTTTCAAGGTGGGTGTTGTATAGAATCCGTTTTTTGTATGCTGAATCTGGACATAGCCAAGCGCATTTTCTAGCTTCGCGCCACACATGACTATCGTAAACGGAATGGACCACCGGTGTTCTTTCATTCTGCCGACTCCAAACTGTTCAACAATGTGCGCAACTCCAGGGATTCCGTCGCTTTCTGAATTGTGCTATTACGCTCTTACTATTTACAACGATTGGCCATAGCGCAGAACCTAGTCCCACTTCATTCTAGTTCGTGGGGGTAGTCAGCATTGATGACGGTAGAACGTGACGCTTCATCAATGTTGATGTCGTTCTCAAACAGGCGTTTGACTACTTTTTCCAATTCCACGTGGATTGCGAGTAACATTGGTTTGTGAGTAACATTCCGGAATACCAGGATAGCATCATCTCGGACGACGGGGCATTACGCATTTGCACTTACATATGTCAATAAAGCGGTGATGGTGATACCCAACCTCGGCGATGGATATTATTTCAGCATCGGAACGCTTTGTGGGGTCAGATTCGAGGATTGCTGCGTACAATTATTTTCACGGTTTTAGGTTCGTGACTGTCAGATACACACGACCAATTGTTGTTAACGGACCCGCCATTCCTGATGGGACCGGTGCCGCTCGTTGGACAACGGCGGCTGCTGTTTACATGGCGACACGATTGTCCGGCCAATTTCCGGGACACAGTCTGCTACAGAGTGTATTGCGGAATCCTCATCAGCTCACCGTCATTGAGCGCCGATTGATGCGCGACGATACCGCTGACCGTCATATTTAGGGATTGAGCCACGTCCACGAGGGGTTGGCGGTCCATTAGGATTGCCTCAACGAACTCGCACATTAGGTAGCCGTGCGAACCGCCGTGGCTTCCAGCGTCGATCCCTGGGGGAAGCGGTGGACGTCTGATCGCCGGCGGCACCGCATTTCTCTGATCGCTCTGAAATTCACCGTAGTAGGTCCCCTTCTGCGTTCGAATTCGGCCTCGCTCTCCAGCCGCGCCCGGTGTATCCCAACTGACCGCCATCCGGGCCATGCCGCCTTCGCTGGTGCGGAATAACGCGATTTCGGTGCCGAACGGATTGCTGTACGGATTGTTGTCTGGTTTCAGGTAATTGAGAGAGCTGGGCATGCCCATACATGAGACTTCGGTAAAGCTCCCGCCGGTTACGCCCACGTAATAGGCGTTCGAATGGGTTGGATACCACTGCGGGGGCAAGCCTGTGCGCCATCCCTTGTGCGCGGACAAGGATGTGCAGTGGTAGTGCCAGTATTCGCCTTCGGCGTAGACGACCTTCCCTAAGGATCCGGTCCTATACAGTTCTCGCATGCAATAGAGATCTTCGTGGAAATAGGACGTTTCGAACATCATATACTTGCGGCCGGTCGTCTTGACGGCCGCAAAAAGCGCGTCCGCCTGTTCCAATGAACCGAAGACAGCAGGAACGGCGGACGCGACATGCTTGCCGGCCTTGACTGCAGCGATGGCTAGGCGAGCGTGACTCGGCGCGTCGGTAGCAATGAAGATCGCCTCAAGCGAATCGTTCCTAATCAACTCTTCGCACGACGAATACGTAGTCGTGCAGCGGCATAGTTTGGCCAGTTTGGCGCGTTTATCGGGATTTAGATCGGCAACGGCGGCTACGGTCACATTCGGGTGATCTTGAAACTGGAACGCCGCACCGAAGGAGCAGACGCCATACCCGGCGATTCCCACCTGGATTTTGCGGTCGGAAACGGGGCTCCAGTTCTTCCAGGCCTTCTTGTCGGTGACTGCCTGCTCGAAACCCTGAATTGCTGTTACTCTGGGCGCAGATTCGGGAGTGCAGATTTGTGGGTCCGGAGCTGGGACGTCAGGCGTCCGAATGGATTCTTGGTTCTTCGTGCTCATTTGATTCCTCCTCTGAACTGGTTGCCATGCCGCGTCCGCATATTGACGGATGTCTTGTCATACGAAGATGCTCGAAATTCATACCAATGCGAATGGTACTGTTCACGGACTTACTTAAATCGTTAGACCAAATGAATTGTCTTATTTGACGGATGAACAATCAGGTAACTTACACATCATGAGCCTAAACTAACTGCTCGTCCTCCTCATTATTCATTCAGCCGATAAAGGCGTTCTGCATTATCGTATAACAGTTTGCGCTGGTCCTCCTGTTTTCGCGTGGATATGATGTGTCTGAGCGCTTTGCCCCACGCTTCGTAGGTGGCTCCGAGTGTACAGACCGGCCAATCACCCCCAAATACGACTCGGTCAGTGCCAAACGCGTCCAGACAATGATTGATAGTTGGAGCCAAATCCTCAGGTGTCCATCCGACTTTAGCTCGCGCGACCACACCCGAAATTTTGCAAACGACGGCAGGTAACTCTGAAAGGGTTGACATAGCGTCCATCCACGCGTGACGGTCATGCCAGTAGGGACTGCCATCGTTTTGTGCCTGTAGAGTTCCATTGACTATGTATGGATCCGCATTTCCGCAATGGTCGATGATGAACTGTGTGTCTGGGCATTGTTTGGCCAACGTCACCGCATCCATGAGTTCGCTTGGACGTAAGCAGAGGTCAAAACTCAATCCCACTTCACCTAGGTATTGAACGCCTCGAACGAAACCTTGCTCCAAGCAAAATTCGGCAGGTGTCTCGGGACCATGTAATACCTGACGGATTCCCTTGATATATCGGTGCCGCTTGAAGTTATCAATATAGGAGCGAAATTGAGATGATGCGGGGCGACCCGAAATCACGGCGCCGACTGTCACTGTGTCCGCCTTTTGACATATGTCGATGAGATAGTTTGCTTCGGCTACGTGTTGTGACGGATGAACGTCGACTTCCATGTAGATTGCTTTGAGGACATTCGATTCGACAATTTCCGCAACGTAGTCGTCGATGCGAAAGCTGCGGTTCAACTCTGGCACTGAATTTAGCCATGGCAGGTTAAATTGATTCAAGTCCCAGAGATGTTGGTGGGTATCTATGATGGGCAACATGACGGTTCCTCCCGTGTGTAGTTTGTTTGTCTTCCTTTTTGTGATAGCAAATGCAAAACTAAAAATAGAGGCTAGGGGCTATACGTGCTTAGCAAATAAAAGCGTGAAGTACGACCAATCCAGGCGAACGGAGGTCGCGTGTCTCGATGTTGACTAGCAGAGCTAGCAACCTTTATGTGAAGTGGTAATCACACTTTCCATGAGAATACATAGCGAAGGACAGAGTGAGAACTAACCCAATGTAATGTCAGCCCACTGGGTTTATGAGAAGCTAGGTGATGAGTTCGCTGGATTGAATCGTAAAGCACTATACGAGAGTGTGTACATGATAAAAACCGGCTGTCGCGTTGACTTTAGTAAGGAGTGGTTCGCGTACTTGTATAGCGCATGAACATCACACAATAGTTTAAAAACTTTGAGACCGGGTTCTCCGTTCGATCCTGGTCGGTACATATTCAAAAAAATACGAGCGTGAGTTGCCTTGTTCTGTGTTGAATTAACGTCAGTACTGGAAAGCCTGAGTAAATAGCAGAGACGAGTTATGCTTACGAGTGTTGTATTATTGTGTTCCGGAATGTGGTTGACAGCGTCGGCGATTGGCTTAATCTCAATTCCGAAAATACGCGGTCCGGGGAAGATTGGTTTGAAAAGAGAGTTCCACATCTTCATCGGCTAGGTGCATGATTGTTGCTGGGCGTCATGCTATCTGACATTGTTCGAAACGGCTCCTTATATAATATAGGCGAACCAACAGATGTCTTAGTTGATTCGTCTATATTATGGAAGGTCGGCATCATGACAGGTTTCGTCATAGATTCATGCGCTGAATTTGGTTAATCTCCGGGTACCCACTCTTCGAAACGATTTTTGCTCGTGTGTTTCTCGCGTGCCTTTCGGAATCGCGAGAAGGCATAGTGCAGAATAATGGGGGCCTGAAGGAGATCGATAATGGTTGGTTTGGCATAATTGTGTTACCGTTTTTATCCGTGATTCTTAAAACCTTCGCGTTCCCGCGAAGAGGTGGGTTCTAGGCCTCTGGATGCTTTAGGGTGTTGATTGATTTTCGTAGTGGGAAGGAGCGTAGTCTATTGAAGTCGGGTGACATTTGGTGCTTTGGTCGGTTTGCTTCGGCGTTTTCCAGCGAAGTTCACAAAGAAGACCGTGGCGGTTATTGCGATGATAATCCATAGAATACCCCATACAATTGTTGGGATGTTTGTCATTTCCGCCAACATACGCGCATCTGAACGGAGATGCGTACGATCCAGAATGTCGCTCTTGATGTCGAGAATGGCGTACAGACAGCTTGTTAGCCCAATGATTTGGACGATGTAACTGTTTATTGCTTTGTTGAGAACGATGCCAATTACAATGATTATTCCGCCGAATCCGATGCCAAAGAAGAGGCCAAACGAGTTTCGTACGTAAAATAAGGACATGAGAACCATGCCCACACCTATAAGAATACTCAAACTCTTGTCTAGGTGGGCGCGTAGAGCGAGGATGAGAATCAGTCCCCCCCATCCGACACTGCCGAGATAACCAGCGCTGAGTGTCCAGAATGGCGATCCTCCGAGTGTTACGGCGTGACCGCCTTCCTGTGCGACAACAACAATCTCTTGGATTTGTCCTCCTGTTGCGACTGCCGCGAGCCCGTGACTGATCTCGTGCATGAAGACCACGAAAATCTTCAGCGGATATACAACGACTGTATTCCACAGCACAGCTACGGCGATTAAAATCAGGATTATGCCAAGATGTGGTTGTTTAAAGAATTGCTTAATCAAGATGTTTGGCTCCACCTCTTTTTAACTATCCTTCTCATCTCTTGCTTTCATGGTCCTTGCTCATGTGCTTAGAATGGATAGATTAAGAGATTCCATAGTTTCAAGAATCTATCCGAGAACGAGAAGAAGTTTGTAGGTGTGAAATCAGATCTCAAGGACAATTAGCGCCGAAATTAATTTGGTGTTTGGAATTGCACTAAGAGGAAAAAACTCACTGCCATGGGCATTCATGGTGTATTCCGCTGTCAAGAAGTCTTTCGAGGTGTTTCAAGATAATCCGTCGTGGCCTTATGGAACGCAGTTCTTGTGATTTTGAGGCAATAGGCTGCGTCATGAGAATGTGCTGGGTAGCGTCAATGTGCGCGCTCACCAGAAATGCCTTCTATTCTGGTTGGAGACGGATATGATACCAAATTCCTATTCGTTAGGCAAGCGCTTTTTGGGAATCATGCAAGAGAGAAAGTTTCTGTTGCCATTCGGCTCATGATATGCTATATTTGGCGGTGAATTCGTCTGATAATAATTTGGTTTTGTTAGTTTGTCAAGCACATATCTATGTGTTCAATTTTTGGAGACGAACATGAACTCATTCGGTCATCTATTTCGTATCACGACCTGGGGCGAGTCTCATGGGGATGCCGTTGGTGTCGTGGTTGATGGCTGTCCACCCAGACTAAGTATTGATGTTGACGCGATTCAGTTTGAACTGGATAGACGTCGTCCAGGGCAGAGTCACCTGACAACCCCGCGTCAAGAAGGAGATCGACTCGAGATTCTTTCTGGCGTGTTTGAAGGACAGACCCTCGGAACACCAATCTCAATGCTAGTGCGCAATAAGGATGCCAAGCCTTCCGCCTATAACCATCTTAAGGACCTTTATCGTCCATCCCACGCTGATTTTACCTATCAGAAGAAATATGGGGTTAGAGACTGGCAAGGTGGTGGACGGGCTAGCGCTCGTGAAACAATTGGCCGTGTTGCTGGGGGGGCAATTGCGAAGCAAATTCTGAGAGAACGTTGTAGCACCGAAGTTTTTGCATATGTCAAACAGATTCATACTATCGTAGCCGAAATCGATTCTGAAACGGTCAAGTTGGAAGATATCGAGGCGAGTCCTGTACGATGCCCCGATCCGATTGCGAGCGAAAAAATGGTAGAATCTATCAACCGAATTAGGCGCGACGGTGACTCTCTTGGCGGAATTATTGAATCCGTTGCTCGCCGTGTCCCTGCCGGACTTGGTGAACCCGTGTTTGACAAGTTGAAGGCCGATCTGGCTAAGGCGATGATGTCGCTTCCTGCAACAATGGGATTTCAGATTGGCTCCGGTTTTTCCGGAATCGGGTTGACCGGTGCACAGCATAACGATGAGTTCTATAACGATGAGGGACGTGTTCGCACCCGGACAAACAACTCTGGAGGAACGCAGGGCGGTATTTCTAATGGTGAGAACATCTTGTTCCAAGTTGCCTTCAAGCCCACGGCGACAATTCGAAAAGAGCAGAAAACAGTTGATACCGAGGGCAATCCGGTGACCCTGGCCGCTCATGGTAGGCATGATCCATGCGTGTTGCCCCGTGCTCCTGCGATTGTTGAGGCTATGACGGCGCTGGTTTTGGTTGACCACCTACTTCGCCAATGCGCGAAGTGAACTTTTTAGGAGTCTTAAGAAGGGTTGCTCGTAGGGATACGAAGAATCTTTTGTATTTGATGCTGTTTTGTCCGTACGTAAACTCATGCACGTAAGCTTTTCAGAACGCTACGCCGTCATCGATGTCGGCACGCATTCGGTCCTGATGCTTGTCTGCGATGTAGGTGCGACGACAGGGGCCTGTGAGGTTGTTCTAGACAGCAAAAAAATTACACGTCTGGGACAGGGATTGGCGGACAAAAAAGAGTTGCAGGCCGAAGCGATGGAGCGCACTTGCGTGGCGATTCGCGAGTACGTAAGGGAATCAAAACTCCTTGGGGTTCAGAAACTTCTGGCTGTTGGAACGAGTGCACTTCGAGAGGCAGCGAATGCTTCCCACTTTTTGCGTCGTGTTAGAGATTGTTGTAATATTGAGATCGAAACGCTCTCAGGAGAGACCGAGGCGCGTTGTTCGTATCTAGCTATTCGAGATACTCCGGATTTCTGGAGGGACGATGTGTCAGGATTAATGGTTGTTGATATCGGAGGTGGAAGTACTGAGGTTGCGTTTGGTGCACAGGATATCACATCTGTGCTTAGTGTCAATGCTGGATCGGTCTATCTCACGGAGTCTTTTCTCAAACATGACCCGCCAACTCTTGAAGAGCTCGAGGCGTTGGATGACTTTCTCCAGGATGCTTGGCAAAGTAAGCGTATACTTTCAAATGTTGATCACTCGTCAACAGCCCTCGTAGGTGTCGGTGGCACTATCGTGAATCTTGCCAGTGTCAAACTTCGATTGAATCGATTTGACGCAGAGCGACTGCACGGTGCCGTTATAGATAGAGTGGAAATTATGCGTCAGATTGAGCGGTTTTGTGCGGTGACTTTGGCGGCAAGAAAAGAGCTTCGGGGATTGGAGAAACAACGTGCAGAGTCTATCATTGCTGGAGCAATGATTCTGCAGAGCTTTCTCGGTCATGTCGGGGCTTCACAGATTCGAGCAAATACACATGGTCTGCGGTACGGTGTGATGTACCACCGCTTCTGCCCAGAAATCAAGTGTTGTGTGTGGGTTAATTGAAGCCAGCACTTGGGGAAAATCCAGGCTTTTCCCTAAGTGAGAGTCGGCCCCACAATTATCTAGCCTCAAGACCGGTCCTTCAATGTTATGGGAAGCGCATGGACTCGAAATTCGACACATAGCCGACTGATTGAGGCGAATTATATTGTGGGTGTTGACTTGGGTGGTACGAAAATCCTATCTGCTGTTGTCGATCCAACTGGCTGTATTATTTCGAGGTGCAAAATACTCACCAAACCGGAGAGAGGCGTGAACGAGGTCATCGCTCGGATTGTGAAGTGTATCTGTAAGGCAATAGAGCGTGCTAACCTTGACATCTCGCAGGTGCGTGCAATGGGGATTGGTGCTCCAGGTGTCATTGATTCGCAATCTGGGGTTGTTGTTTTCGCTCCTAACCTTTGTTGGTCGAACATACCGTTGAAAGCTAGGATTGAAGATGTCCTTAAAAGGCCGATTTGGATAGATAATGATGTGACTCTAGCCACACTTGCAGAGCAGGCGTTAGGTGCCGCCAGAGGTTATCAGAATTTGGTTGGGATTTTTGCGGGAACAGGGGTGGGTGGCGCAATAATGCTGAACGGTGTACCATTTCGCGGTGTCAATGGCACTGCGGGCGAGATCGGCCATGTGATTATCAAAGCGAATGGACCGAAATGCACATGCGGAAACCGAGGCTGTCTTGAAGTGCTCGCGAGTCGAACGGCGATTACGCGTGAGATTCGCAAAGCTGTCCTTAAACATGGCAAAAAGAGCCTTGTTACAGAGTTGAATGGTGGAAATATCGATCTTGTGCGCAGTAAGGTCTTGGCGCAGGCGGTAGAGGCGGGTGATGAGGTGACAATCAGGGTGCTGGAAAAGGCACAACGCTATCTCGGCATGGGTGTGGCACTGGTTGTCAATTTCCTGAATCCTGAAATCGTTGTTCTAGGTGGTGGCGTTGTGGATGCGATGGGAGACAAATTTGTGGGTGAGGTGCGAGCGGTGGCAGCAGTGCATAGTCTGCCCAAGAGTATGAATGATATCGAAGTGGTCGCCGCAGAATTGGGTGGAAATGCCGGTGCCATCGGAGCATCTGTCCTCGCACGTCGGAAGATTGAAGGCACTTGAAGTTATACTCGCAGTGTCGGATGCCGCATCCGATGTCAGCTTACGGGTTTGCAATGCATGTAGATGTCCGCGTTTCTTCTGACATACGGCTGGCGTTATGCTACCTTGTGTGATGCGTATCGGCAGGAATGAGGGTACGAGAAGCAAAGGAATAATCATAAGGTTTCCGGCCCGTGTTTCACAAGCTTCCGCGTGGTAAATGCGACAGGCCCTGTTCTGACTTTCGAGCAGGGCCTGTTTTTTATCGGACGAAAAAAAATAGAGAATAAAACACACTTGACGCTTGTATAGGTGTTTGCTATGATGCTCGTTCTCAGGTTGCTAGAGAACGAGAAGGGTCGTGCGATACAATCTAAGGAGAATACATGGCTCAGGAACACATCAACATTGGCGGCGCGCGGGAGCATAATCTCAAAAACATCAATCTCCGGTTGCCCAAAGACAAGCTTATAGTTTTCACCGGGGTCAGTGGTTCTGGCAAATCGTCCCTAGCGTTTGACACGATATATGCGGAAGGACAGCGTCGCTATATCCAATCTCTTTCCACGTATGCGCGCCAATTCCTCGGTCAACTTGAAAAGCCTGATGTTGACTTCATTGACGGTCTTGCCCCGTCAATCTCCATTGACCAAAAGTCAACGGCGCACAATCCGCGTTCAACCGTAGCAACGGTTACAGAGATTTACGACTATTTACGTGTGCTCTTTGCCCGTGTCGGTACTCCGCATTGTCTTCAATGTGGGCGAGTTGTAGGTGCGCAAACTGCAGATGCGATTGTTGACCAAATTGTGGGTTTGCCTGTGGCGTCAAAGATTTTGATCCTAGCCCCAATTGTGAGTGGACGGCGTGGCGAGTATCGCGAGGAGCTTTCAGATGCTCGGAAAGCTGGGTTCGTTCGGGTCAGAATTGATGGAGAGGTCTACGATTTAATGGAGGATATCCAGCTGGATCGTAACCAACGACACGACATTGAGCTTGTGGTTGATCGTGTCGTTATTAAACCAGAAATTCGGGCCCGCGTTGCTGAGGCCGTTGAAACGTCGCTGAGATTAGGTAATGGTCAACTAATCGTTCACGTTGTGGAAAATCCGCGGTCAGTCGGTGCCGCGAGTAAGGATAGCGGACCGACTCCTGGAGATCTTTTATTTAGTAAGGATTACACTTGTGTTCACTGTAATATTAGTTATGATCCACCGGCACCCCGTCATTTCTCGTTCAACAGTCCGGCGGGCATGTGTCTTTCATGCAAAGGACTGGGCAGTATCACGGAGATGTCAGTCGATTTAGTTGTATCCGACCCAAGTAAGTCTATCAGCGAGGGAGCGATTGCCTTTTGGGGAACACTTGAGACGCTTCAAACTCGTCACCGTGCGCTGAGTCTGGCAAACCATCTCGGCTTTAGTATCGATACACCGTGGGAAGACCTTACTGCGTCACATCGACAAATCATTTTATACGGCAGCGGAAAAGAGAAAATTCCGTTCGTCTATCGCTCTCGCCGAAATCGACGTTACACCTACACATCGGTCTTTGAAGGAGTCATTCCCCCTGAAGAGCGGAAGTTTTTTCAAACGTCTTCAGAGTTACATAAACGCTATCTCGGGAAATATATGGTCTCAGGCACGTGTCCAGAGTGCCACGGGGGACGATTGAAACCAGAGGTCGAGGGAGTTACGATTGGCGGAAAATCGATTCTTGATGTGATCGGGATGACCATTAGCGAGAGCCTTGTATTTTTTCAGAACCTTCATCTGGGTGAGCGCGATTCCTTTGTTGCGACGGATTTGTTGAAGGAGATTAAGGGACGCATTGGGTTTTTGATAAGTGTCGGCCTGCATTATTTAACGCTTAATCGCGGCGCTCCTTCGCTTTCCGGCGGGGAAGCACAGCGCATGCGGTTAGCTAGTCAAGTAGGGGCTGGCTTGCGTGGCGTAATCTATGTGCTCGATGAACCAAGTATTGGTCTCCATCCTCGGGATAATACCCACTTGCTTACTACGCTCAAACACCTTCGTAATCAGGGAAATACCGTGATTGTTGTTGAACATGATGAGGATACGATGTGGGCCGGCGATCTAATCGTGGATTTCGGCCCTGGGCCTGGTGTTAAAGGTGGAGAGATTGCTGGAATAGGCGTACCGCAGGAATTCATCGGTAAATCTCAGACACTGACCGCACAGTACCTGCGAGGTGAAAAAGAAATCGAAATTCCGGTTGAACGTCGATTAATCACTGAACGATGGCTTGAAATAGACGGCGCACGCCAGAACAATCTCAAGAATATTACTGCGCGAATCCCCGTCGGGGCCTTCACCTGTGTGACAGGAGTCAGTGGTTCAGGTAAGAGCTCGCTTATCAACGACATACTATTTGAGGCGCTCTCCCGTGATTTAATGAAAGCACATGGTCAACCTGGTCAGTACAAGGCGATACGGGCTATCGTTGCGGAGAATACCGAGATGCAAACGCGTGAATCCGATAGTGGCGCTTACGACTTGAATGGCGTTGTAGACAGACAGATCGAGGCAATTGGCTTGGTATCGTCTCCATTGCCGCTTTCCGTTGTACAGGTGCCAGTTACGAACGTGGTTGATAAGGTGATTAACATCGACCAAGCGCCGATCGGGCGCACTCCCAGGTCGAATCCTGCCACTTACACTAAGGTATTTGATCAGATTCGGTCTTTCTACTCCGAACTCGCCGACTCAAAGTTACGAGGTTATCGGCCCGGCAGATTCAGCTTTAATGTCAGTGGTGGTCGTTGTGAAGCCTGTGCGGGGAACGGGGCAAAGCGCGTTGAAATGCACTTACTTGCGGACATATGGGTGGAATGCAATGTTTGTCGCGGGCGTCGGTACAATGATGAGACGTTGGAGGTCAAATATCGAGGAAAAACAATCACCGATGTATTGAACATGGATGTGCAAGAGGCACTAGATCATTTTTCAAATGTGCATGCGATTGCGCACATTTTGCAGACATTGCATGATGTTGGGTTAGATTACATTAAGCTCGGTCAACCGGCACCGACACTTTCCGGCGGCGAAGCACAACGAATCAAGCTGGCCCGCGAGCTTGCAAAACGCAGCATTGGAACGACTCTTTACATTCTTGATGAGCCCACAACTGGGTTGCATTTCGATGATGTCAAAAAACTGTTGGAGGTCTTGCATCGGCTGGTTGACAAAGGTAATACGGTTGTCGTGGTTGAGCATAACCTGGAGGTTGTGAAAACGGCTGATTATCTGATAGATTTGGGACCCGAAGGTGGGGAAGAAGGGGGCTATGTTGTCGCTTGTGGTCGGCCCGAGGATGTGGCAGATGTGGAGCAATCGTTTACGGGACAGGCCTTGAGCAAGGTGCTATCGGGGGGAAGAAAGGAAGGGGAGCATCGACGGGTGGCCGACGGACAGGGGGACGAGTTTGCCAAGGCACTTGCTGACCGTGACGAGCGGATTAATGCCGGCGGCATTAACAGTTATCGGTCCATATCTGTTCACGGGGCGAAAGAACATAATTTGAAAGATGTAAACGTCGACATACCGCATGGAAAACTGACTGCGCTCACCGGTGTAAGTGGTTCGGGCAAAACTTCGTTGGCCCTTGATACTATTTATGCCGAAGGCCAGAGGCGTTATGTTGAGTCTCTTTCGGCATACGCTCGTCAATTCTTGGGTCAGCTCGAAAAACCAAAGGTCGAGAAGATTGAAGGTCTATCACCCGCAATTGCGATTGAGCAGAAACCACCGACCCAGAATCCAAGATCTACGGTTGCAACATTGACGGAGATCTATGATTATTTGCGCGTTCTCTATGCGAGGGCTGGTACGCCACATTGTCCCGAATGCGGCACAGAAGTTGGTGCCCAGACTTTGCAGCAAATTGTTGATAAAATCGCTAGCCTGTCGATTGGATCACGGGTGCATATTCTGTCGCCCTTAATTTTGCAAAACAATGAGGATTACCCTGCGTCATTTCTCCGTCTTCGGAAAGAGGGCTATGCGCGTCTTGAGATTAACGGCGAAATCATTCTGCTTGATAAGGCGCCGAATATCAGCAAGAACATCCGACATGACGTGAACATTGTGATAGATCGTCTGGTGTTGGTTCGCGCGGAAACGGGGCGCTTATCGGAGGCTGTTGAAATCGCGCTCAATCAGAGCAAAGGGGTAGTCGCTGTCAGGATTACTGATGACGAGTCTCGCGTTCTTTTCTTTAGCCAGCATTCTGCGTGTCTTGTGTGTGATATAAGTTTTGTCGAATTGACACCTCGCCACTTTTCATTCAATAGTCCGTTAGGGCAGTGCTCAGTTTGTGAGGGAATTGGTACGACTTACAATGGACGTCGCATTTGTAAAGAATGTGAGGGGACACGAATCCAAGCCTTTCCCCGTGCGGTACGACTTGGTCGGAAAACAATCGCGATGGTAACGGCCATGTCAATCGGTGAGGCAAGCGAGTTTTTTTCTGGGGCTTCGGATCGAAAAAACACAGAAGGCGGGCATCCTACACTGGCAATGCAGCCTCACCAGATAGAAATTGCGCATAACCTTCTGAACGAGATTCAAAACCGTATTCAATTTCTGATGGACGTAGGTCTTCATTATCTTACACTAGACCGATCAGCTCCCACCATCTCGGGCGGTGAGATGGAACGTATTCGGCTTGCAAGCCAGCTCGGTAGTGGGCTAACAGGCGTGACCTATGTTCTCGACGAACCTAGCATTGGTTTACACAAGCGGGATCAGGCCCGACTTCTGAGAGCTCTAGAGCGCCTACGAGATTTGGATAACAGTGTATTGGTGGTGGAGCACGATGTAGACACGATGTTGGCAGCAGACTACATCGTTGATTTTGGGCCCGGCGCTGGTAAACTAGGTGGAGAAGTGGTCAGCACGGGTTCGCCGATTGAAGTTCAACAAGACGCGAAGTCGTTAACAGGAAAGTATTTGTCCGGCGAACTAAGTATCGAAGTTCCCTCGAGCCGACGAAGTGGGAAGGGTGAGTGGCTTGAAATTGGAGGGGCTTCCACGAACAATCTTAAGTGCGTTACTGCTACTGTTCCGCTGGGCACTCTTACATGCGTGACGGGCGTTTCTGGTTCAGGGAAAAGCTCGCTTATTTCGGGGACCCTTTATCCGGCACTCGCCGCGCAATTAAATCACACGAATGAGCGGGGTGGCAGGTACAAACGGATCGATGGCAGTGAACATCTTGACAAACTAATCAATATTGATCAACATCCAATTGGCGAGACGCCCAGGTCTAATCCCGCCACCTATACGGATATCTTCACCAAGGTTCGTTATCTTTTTGCCGAGCTTCCGGAAGCTAAAATTCGAGGTTTCGACTCGCGTAGATTCAGCTTCAACCTCAAGGTTGGTCAGTGTGAAAACTGTCAAGGCTACGGATATAACCGCGTGGAAATGCACTTTCTTGCTGATGTGTGGGTAAAATGCGAGATGTGCAATGGTAGTGCCTACAACCATGAAACCCTGCAGATCCGTTATAGAGGGAAGAACATCGCTGAGGTGTTAGAGATGACGGTTGAGGAAGCTCTCAATCACTTCAAAAATGTCGCGAGTATTGCCAAACGGCTGCAGATGCTCCATGATGTGGGTTTGGAGTATATACAACTTGGACAGGCCGCAACGACGCTCTCGGGCGGTGAAGCACAACGTGTCAAATTGGCGCGTGAACTAGCCAAACGCAGTACTGGAAGAACGATTTATATCATGGATGAACCCACGACAGGTCTGCACTTCGCAGATGTACAGAAACTCCTAAGCGTACTCAATCGGTTGGTCGAAAAGGGGAACACTATTATTGTGATTGAACACAATCTGGACGTAATCAAGTGTGCCGATTGGGTAATAGATCTTGGCCCAGAGGGTGGGGATGATGGTGGCGAAATTGTTGCCATGGGCACACCTGAGGTTGTGGCTGCCAAGAATGAATCACATACTGGGACGTTTCTGAGGCAGTGGTTGCGATGACTCACGTCGAAGATTCATTTTCGCCGATTGACACGCCCTTTGAAATGGTGATAAAATCAACACAACAGCCTTGCTAACACATCGTGTCTGCTCATGTTTACATGGGCTTTGTCTCCCGGCTTACTACTCTTTCGTCCAAAAGGCAATGTGTCAGAAGAATCGAATCCGCAGCGACTTTCACGCATGGGTTCAAATGGGTCGAGCACACTTGTCGGAGAATTAAGTAGGTTGTCTCGCTTAGGCTGTAGGATGTCCGATTGCGATGTGAAGGAGCTTCTTGAGGTAGCGCTCCGTGAGAACAGATGGCATCGGGTTTTAGCCGGGACAATGGCGGCATCTTCGTCTATCAATCCTTCTCTCGCGTTGCTTAATTGTCGGATTTGCGACTTGGTTGCTAATGCGTCGATGTAGTGACAAGAGTGGTCAACGAGGATTTTGTATGAGAATCACGTCTGGCGCTGACGCAATAGCTCCGCAGTGGTCCCTTGGAGGACGAATTGTGATACGTATTATAGTGGTAGTTCTAGCGTTGAATGTGTTAGCCGGCCACGCTCTTTTGGCGGACAATGTTGACATCCCTACGGGGCAAGATCCTGTGCGAAGATTTGTCCTTATCGATGGCTCAGAACTGATAGGTCGGGTTCTCAAACAGGATGGCGACCAGTTACAGGTTTTGACGCTAAACGGGGAGATTCGCGCAGTCTTTGCCCAAGACATTTTGTCGCAAAATGATGCGGATTCAATTGTTGCTAAAGATACCTATCGCGTTGTTCGCGGAGAAATTTGGGGAAAGAATGCGAACCGAACGCGTCATTTTTGGTCGCCTTCATCGTTTCCCTTGATGAAAGGAGAAAGTTATCTCTCCCAAAAACAGATTGCTACTACTATCTACGCTAGCGGTTTAACCGACAATATAGGAGTGATGGCGGCCTCCGTGCTTCCGGCACTTCTCGCTGGTGCCGACTGGTTTAACTTGGCCGGCGCTGTAAAGATCGCAGATAAAGTGACCGAAAATGTCCACGTGTCAGCCGGTGCCGAAGTATTAGTCGTGGGGATGAGCAGTTCGTTCAGTGATAAGGCTGCAGTTGCGCTTCCATTTGTGGGTTTTACAGTCGGAGAACCCGATCGGCAATTTTCCGTAAATCTTGGAGCCGCGTTCCATAGAGGCATTTTACCTGACGATGACGAGTACTGTGACGATTTGTCCAGTGGTGGGCCATTAGCACCGATGGAGCATGGTCGGGATTATGAGGATTGTTTTGACTATGATGATAACGGCGATTGGTATGATGACATTCATGACGGTGTAACTCCCATGTTTTCAATTTCCGGGATGATACGTGTAACAAAAACCTTTGGACTAGTAACCGAGAACCTCTTTTTCCCTGGTTGGAGGACGCCTGGTTCGGGTTGGGGAGTCTTCAGCTTACATGGGTTTGCCATTCGAAGATTGGGGGAAAGAAACGCCTGGGACTTTGGCTTCGTAACCAACTTTACTGATGGCAATGCGATCGTGATTCCGTGGCTTGAGTACATGTGGCAGTTTTAGCCGGTGAAGAGTTTGAAGCTTTACGATTACGTGCTTCCATTTCGTGCTTCAGCCTCTTTGCAAGAGCGACACAGGTGTCTAATAAATGTGTTCATGTAAAGAGAGAGGGGTTGCGAAATGCGCTGCATGCGTTCTGAAATTCAAGGGTTGACAGGATCGCAGCCTCGCCATATAATGATACTGTGGATTAAGATACTCAACTTGGCAGTAAATGGCTCTAGAGGGCGAGATTAGCTGGTTTGGATGCCCTGAACCCCGGGTTCCCATGTTCCATCAAGTACGCATCTCTCATTAAATTGTCTTATCCGGTGTGTTGAAGCCGTGAGTGTTTGGAAGAAGTTGTTTTGTTGGTAGACGAATCAGGGTTAGTGTGTCGAAGTATCATGAATAGCGCTCAAAAAAGTGAAGTGGCCGAAGAAACCATAGATAAAATTGAAATTCCAGAACCCCGTGGAGTGTTTGGGGAACCATGGTCAAGGAAGAAACTTTTCGGGCTGTTGGCTGTATTCGGACCAGCCGCGATTGTTGCGTCTGCGAGCATTGGCGCAGGGGAGACCATCGTTGTTGTTAGCGCAGGTGCGTGGGCAAATTATGGGTTGCTGTGGCTCGTGCTTTTAAGCTGCGTAGTTAAAGCGGTTTTTGTTACTTATCTCCTTGGCCGCTATACTGCTGTTAGTGGAGAACATATCGGTCATCGTTTGGTCCGGTTGCCTGGACCGCGAGGATGGCTGTTACTCGCCATTCTTGGGATGGAGATGATTGGTGCACCCCTGGCGTGGGTTCCCATTGCTAAACCGTGTGGGGATTTATTTCATTACTTCCTTGATGGTGTGCCACAGTCAATTTCCGAACCCCATTGGGAGAATATCTTCACCACCGTGTTTATCGCTCTCGCTTTGACATTTGGGCTCCGTCTTTCGTATGAAAAGCTGGAGAAACAGCAGTTGATTATCTGCGGAATTCTGGTCTCAGGTACAATCATCGGCACACTGATGGTGCGACCTGATTTTGGAAAGGCCTTCCTGGGTAGTGTGAATCTAGGAAATCTCCCTCCTCCCCCATCTTGGGCGCCCGACGATGCCGTTAAAAATCCACTCCTGACGATGGCAACAGCGTTCGCGTATGTCGGTGGTTCAGTAATGGGTTACATCGTTTATGCCAACTGGGTTGGGCTTCACCGTTGGGGTGTGTCGGGGCATGAGGACATTGATGCGATTCGTCGACACGCTTTCACTCGCGATTCAGTAGATTATCTTCCTGAGGACCGTGACCAGGTTGTTCGTTTGCGAAAAATTACCGCCCCGCTTCGCTGGGATGTTGGTATGGGTGCAATCGTTCTGTTCATTGTTACGGGAGCGTTCATGATTTCGGGGGCTGCTGTTCTGTACCCACTGCAGACGGAGTTTAAGGGCTGGAGCCTGCTTACAGAACAAGCCCATGTTTGGAGTAACATCCACGATTCGCTGGTGTGGCTGTATTACATTTGCATTATTGCTGCGCTCTGGGGCACATTGCAAGCGCTTCCAGAAGTTTACGCTCGTGTCTCGCAGGAATTCCTTCAGGCAATTTGGCCCAAGCGCGAATGGGAATATCGCAAGATTCAACGCTTTATTTGTGCGTATCTGTTTATCGTGACAGCAATCATTATTTGGGCCAATGTCCCATTTGCCATTCTTACACAGATTGCAGGATTCATTATTGCCAACTTAGCGATTGCGTTGATGATGCTTGCGGCGCTGTACTTGAACTTTAAACTTCCCGCTGCTTATCGAACACGATTTCCAATGTTGATTGGCGCGATTATTTGCAGCGCGATTCTCATTGTCTTTGCCGGAATAAGTGGCTGGGGACTGTTTGGAAAGATATTTTCTCATTTCTCGTGAACCCATCTCGAGAAGTCTATGCTTGTTTTCTGCTTCATCCAAAGTGTTGGTTTTACGGGCTAGTAGCACATTACACAAGGAGATTTCGATAATGGCATTGAATCGTTTTAGGGAAAGAATGGACTCAGGCGCACCGCTTACTGGAACGCACGTCATGACTGCTCATGAGGACCTCATAGAAGTTGCAGCGGCGACGAGGCTCTACGATACCATCGAATTTAGCGCAGAATACAGCATGTTCGACATGCGGCTACTCAATAATATGGCCCGTGCCGCCGAGCTTTATGACACGTCATTGATTATTAAGCTTGACCAATACAGTCAGGGTTTTTGGGCACAGGTTGCAATAGGCGCGGGATTTCATGCAGTACTTTTTACAGATATTCGGACGCCTGACGATATTGCCGCGTGTCATAAGGCACTTCGAGCTGATAAACCCGGAATTGACGGGACGATGGGCGTCAAAATTCGTCGAAATGCCCTTGATGGATACCGTAGTGACACCTATGTACAACAGATTGCAGATACTGGGTTCATGATTATGATTGAAAAAGACATAGCCGTTCAGAACCTTGATAAAATCTGTACGTCTGCCGCAGAGTTGGGGGTTGACATGATACAGTGGGGTCCGTCAGACTTCGGTTTCAGTCGGCCGACGACTCCGACGAGCGAGGAGATTAAGGGTTTCGAGAAGCAGGTCATCAAGACAGCCCTCGCCAACGGAATTCGACCTCGTGTCGAGCTCGCATTTCCAACTTCTGAGATATTGGACTACTATACGGAGCTGGGTGTAAAGGATTATTGCGCGATGTGGGATCGGAGCACACTGTCGGACGGATGGAGAACAACGGGCAATGCGCTGAAAGACGAATTAGAGTCTCGCTGGTCGCAGTATTACTAGCATTCGTAAGTGTTCCATCGAAAGTGTGCGTCCTGCCACCTTGTAAAGATTGAATGCCCGTAGCAATGTCATATTGAACTGCGAATGAAAAGATGGTTGTCGCCGCTGGATTTCATGCTGGACGCTTAAATGTACGCCGTGGTTCATAGATCTTGAGATGGCATTCAGTCTCGATTTTGATGGGTCCCGATAAATTAGAACTGGGTTTGTTATGGCTTATAGACTGAGCCCAGAGAAGATATATGTGATGCCGACTTACTTTGGTCCAAATGTGGAACCCAGATAGGCGTCCACGTTTGGACCAAAGAGTTTGAATGCGAAGACAACCCTAATCTAGGATTTTGTTGGTCAGTTTATTGACGAATTCTGAGCAGTTGGCCCAATTTCTACCTCCTGGAGGTTTTGAATTGGGAGTGGGTCCGGTTGCTACTGTCAGAGCTAGCTACATGACGCAGATTGAGTGGTTGGCTGGGCGAGGCTATAAGGTTCTCGGGGTTAGTTTTCCGGTCGTGTTCAATTGTGAGCAAGATTGCGCCTGAGGCGATCCTCTGACCGTGCCTTACAGAATCTGTGGGTTCAGTTCTAACAGGGCGTGATTAGCAAGGGCTTTCCAAAATTTATTGTGAACTCCCTGAGCCTGGTGTTCTTTGCGGGGAAACGTATTCGATTGCAAGTTGGCTTTAAAATTCTGGACATGAAGCTTACTAATCTGAATGGGGTTGAATGTTTGCTGTGGCCATCAGCATCCAATCCATCAACCGAAACAAGAATTGTAAGCTAACCGGGATCTTGCACTATAAGTACATGGCGCCAGGCGGAGACTGACGAACTTCGGATATGGCGGACGCCGTGCTAACCCCATCTGAAGGTGCCAATTCTAGGACGACCGAATTATAGATTGGTGAAGGTATCGTTGAGTTCCATAAATCTAGGTGGGATGACCTTCCTACACAGTACAACATTCTTAATGCCTTCCATGATTTGGAGATTAAGGAGTATTGCGATCCATTGGGGCAACGCGCGATTAACAGATTCTTCGCTCAGCTGTCAGCGTATTTGCGCTATCGGTGAGACACCTGACGGCGTTAACCCGTCCTCTGCGTCTGCTTGCGGTTTTGTGTGTTCGGAGTTTTGCTCGGGGTAATACACGTGCAGGAGAATGAATCGCTTTTCTTGCGCCTGGATTACCCTGTCCGTTTGCAAGAAGCCCACAACTGTCGATGATTGCAGAAGTGGGCAGTGTTTGTTTTTTCCGAGCGGGATATGCCACTTGAGCTTCGTATTACGTTTGGTAGATGTGGTGCTTGGTGATGTCTCTCTCGCAAGGACCACTGCACTTCGATTAGCCAGCCGTAGGTCAATTGAGAGCATGGCGAACTAACGATTGTGTCTGTCTTTATGTAGTTTATATTCAAGGCTTTCCGCTAGTGCCTCCCAACTTGCTTGTAGGATGTTCTCCGAGACGCCGACCGTTCTCCAGTAATCCCGCCCATCGCTTGATTCAATGAGAACACGTACTTTTGCATCAGTACCCCTCTTTGTCTCCAGTACTCTCACCTTGTAGTCAACCAGATGAACGTCTCGCAGAGACGGATAAATACGTTCTAGTGCTTTTCGCAGCGCTGCGTCAAGGGCGTTTACTGGACCGTCTCCATCGGATGTCGTGTGCTCCTCTTCACCATTAGGTTCGGCTATTTTAATAGTTGCCTCAGAATGCAAGTTGCGATCGCTAAGTTTCTCAACGATGACTCGAAATCCGAGTAGCTTGAAGAATGGGCGATATTGTCCAAAGACCTTGTGTGTTAATATTTCGAACGATGCATCAGCGGCTTCGTATTGGTAACCGTTCCTTTCCGCCTCCTTGAGGCGATTAAACAATGTCATGACCTTGCGCGAGTTCTTGTCACAATTTGGATAGTGCCGTTCAATCTTTTTTAGGACGGCACTTCTGCCTGCCTGATTGGAGATTAAGATGCGGCGCTCATTCCCCACAAGCTCAGGTTGAATATGCTCATAGCTCATCAGGTTTTTACGCATGGCATCTGTGTGCAAACCACCTTTGTGGGCAAATGCCGATCTTCCGACAAATGGCTGACGTTCATCATGTGGCAAATTCGCCAGCTCGCTTATGATACGAGATACGTCGGATAGCCGTTCAAGCTGCGCATCTGTTACACAGTCAATTCCGAGTTTGAGTTTGAGCGTGGGAATGATTGAGGAGAGATTTGCGTTGCCGCAACGTTCGCCGTAGCCGTTAAATGTTCCTTGGACGTGGGTTGCACCTGATTGTACTGCTAATATGGCATTAGCGACCCCCATTCCGATATCATCATGGGTGTGAATGCCGATTGGCAGATCGATCTGTGCCAGAACTGCCTGGACCGCCTTTTCGATTTCTAATGGAAGTCGTCCTCCGTTCGTGTCACACAGTATAAGGCGTTTGGCACCACCTAGAGCTGCAGCCTCAAGTGTTTTAAGCGCGTATTCAGGGTCGTCGCTGTAGCCGTCAAAAAAATGTTCGGCATCATAGAGAACTTCTCGCCCGTTTTGAACTAGGAAGCGAACTGTACTCTCGATTAATTCGATATTCTCTTCTGGTGTAATCTGAAGCACATCGGTAGCATGAAGTCGCCAAGTTTTACCGAAGATTGTTACGGTGCGCGTCTCGGTTTCAAGTAAGGCTAGTAAACCAGGGTCTTCGGTTGCATGATAGTGTGGATAACGGGTGCTTCCAAATGGAATAATCTCTGCGTGTTGAAGTCGCAATTGTTTCGCTCGTCTAAAGAATTCAACGTCTGTCGGATTCGAAGCTGGATAACCGCCTTCGATGTAACGGATTCCTAGTCGATCGAGCTGTTCGACGATTAGAAGTTTGTCTTCGACTGAAAAAGCAACCCCTTCGGCCTGGTTTCCGTCCCGAAGGGTTGTATCGTACAATTCAATCATAGTCATTTCCCTCAAGGAAGAGTTTGTGAATCACCGGCAAAAAGCTGCGATTGTTTTACTCTGAACATCGATGCGCAGGGATTGGAATTAAAGGTCATGCAGTTGTGGCGGACCCGGAGAACATCCGTTCTTCTTAGAGCCGGTTCTAGCTTTCACAAGATAATCATTTGTTAGATTTAGATATGGTTTGCACGTGAAACAGTTGCGGTAAAACGCGCAAATTCGATGCGCAGATTCGTCATAGCAAGTATAAAGCTTCATCGAGAGTGGTGCGTCGAAACGATTGCTCGAGAAAGGACTTGCCCTTCTGAAGTGCAAACCATTCAGATTTGCGGTGTAGAACTGTAGAATTATCCGAAAGTGCTTGGGTATCGAACGCGCTTCTGACCCACTTGGCCATCGGATCAATACGACACCGGATGGTCATGTCAGCTTGTGCGACGCGGCCATTAAATGCGTAGACATAGCAGGAGTCGACGTTCCGGCGTGCGCTTGCGATTTCTACTTGAGTGTACTCTTTCTCCTTTGGTGTGCCTTCAGGTACGAGCAGTACATTGATGCTACGGTCTGTAATCGAGGTGAGTTTCTCAGTGGGTGTGGTTCCTAGGCTCACTGATTTGTGCTCGGGCCAGATGTCAAACGAGCCATAATTTGCCATTGGACCGCTACTTTGAAATGAGTAGAAATCCGGATATGCCAGAAACTCTTCCCCGGCTCTGCGATAAGAATCATAAAAGGCCGTCACGTGAGCCATAATCAGCGTGACAGCGCCCGCTGCATCAATTTGTTCTGGCGCGACGACGCCGAGGCGATCGGTATTGGACCATTCTCGGAAATAATCCGCGTGCTCCTGATGATGGCCATTCACTGAGATTTCGAAATCGCTTCCGCGGAGTCTAGAGCTGTGCATGTAGGAGTACCTAATGAGTTCTCATTTCAGTCTTGTAAATCTTGGGGTACTCAAATGAGGCCCTGGCGGTTGGCATTCCTTCCGTGTTCGCATCCTAACTCTGAAGCCACTTCCCGTATTGATCATCGTGCTACAATGCGATTTGGGTTGGCGCGGGACATGGCGGCTGGTCCCGCGCCATACCCTATTGTAGGTTGAACGAGTCGAAAACTTCGACGGTATTTAGGATGAATTTCGTCTATTGGCCAACTGCCGGTATCTGGGTGAAAGATGTAATAACGCGCTAGTATATCCTGTGCGACTCCTCTGAATGGGAAGGACGCTGGCTAAACAAAACGTCTCCTTAACAAGCAAAGCTGGTATGTCCGCATTCTGCTCTTATGCGAAAGGATAAGAGACGGCTAGTGCCTTGGTATTTTTCAGTCAGGCGTTAGTCCATAGAACCCAACCAGCCGGAGCGAACAGCTTCCTTTGTTGATGATGACTCATGTGTTAAACTGACCTTTGGAGTTCTCAAAATCTGCGCCAAGCTTTGGCGTAGATCAGAATACTCCCGTTCTATAACGTCTGGACAATTATTAGCGTGATTAACGCCGTCTCCTGTAGATGGCTAATCGATTGGGAGGCTGCCCGCGCGAAGGCTTGAGAATGGAATGATAAATACGTAAGATTTGCTCTCATTCTAGTGAACGCTCATGATTGTTCTAGTGCGCAGTTGATAGCGCGAAATGACATAGGGAAAATACGCATTACGTCCGATCTGGGCGAGAATCATCCAGTGTTTGCGATTTAGCGTAGATGTGCCAATATTGAAAGTTGAGTCGCCGCGAGCAGGCCGGCATCGAGCGGCGACTCAATTCCGGAGATTCATCGGAGCTTGTCGCATGCAAGGAACACTGCCGCCGCGCCATGTCCAAGGCGGTGTCCTCGGTACCCAACGACGCCGTTCGGCGTCGGAGATGCCTTTATTCTTCAGTGACTTTCGTCACCATAGAAGCGTATAGGCATTCGGAAACGATAGAGTCAACACGCATGCCGTTTCTGCCGTGGTGTACCGCCATGATTCGAGTGAGCAAAATCATCTCACCCTTCGAGGCGGCATACGCAATCTCAGGTGCTGTGTTCGGCGATCGCAAAGGAGTAATTGAGGAGTTGTTGATTATAGAACCGGCTCCGGTTTCCATCATGCAGAGAATGGAGTGTTTGCTTGTAAAGATCACACTTTTCAGATAGATCGGGATCATGTTGTCCCAATATTCTTAGCCGATGTCAAGAACGGATCGAGGTGTCTGAAATCCGCTTATGCCGACGTTGTCGAATAGTATGTCCAGGGTTCCGAACGCATTCACAGTTGGTTCAATTATTGCTTTACACGCATTGTTCTTTTTGACATCACCGATGAAGAGACCGATGCTTCTCCTCCTCCTAGGGAGGTAGTGTTGAGGGTTCTCTCTGCGTTGGCTGCGTCGATGTCAATGAGTAAAAATTTCGACCGTTCTTGGCAAAGAGCGCAGCTGTTTCTTGTCCAGTGCATTAGCAGCGGTGTTCCGCGTGCCTGCTCCGGGGCGATGGGAACTAGTCCGGTCAGTCACTGTACGTTCTGTTGTTGAATGTCAATAGTTTCCGATTTAATCTATCCATTCCATATCCTGGGTGTATCAGACTGCTTTTCCAGCTCAAAATCCGCGGTCTTTCTGGACCACGTTCGTCATGGGATCCCCTGAAATGTATTTAATTAGATTTTCACAGAATAAGCTGACCAAGCGGGGTAAACGTGCCTGTGAGACCCCGGCAACATGGGGAGAAATAATAACATTTTGCATATCCCAAAGAGGGCTTTCTTTTTCCAAGGGCTCAACTTCAGTAACGTCCAAGCCTGCACCCGCAATTTTGCCCTGCGTCAGCACTTCGACAAGTGCAGCTTGATTAACGATGGGACCACGAGCAACATTGATGAGATAAGCGTTAGGTTTCATGAGAGTTAGGTTCTGTGCGTTAATCAGACCACGAGTGTCGTCTGTCAGAGGACATGCAATCATGACGACATCGGACCGGCGCATAAGATCCGAGAGTTGGTCAATACCCATGAGCTCATCGACGTTATCAGGCGCGTCGGTGCGGAATGCGTCGACCGCTATCACATGGGTATCAAATCCTTTCGCCCGGTTTGCCATGAATTCGCCAATTCCCCCCATTCCGACAATTCCAATCGTAGACCCTGTAAGCTCAATAATCGGTGTAGGTAAGTTGCGGTCCCAATTATGATCGGCCTGACGTCGTGCAAACTGATGGATACCACGGGTTAACGCAAGTAAAAGTGCAAAGCCTTGGTCCGCAACATTGGGGCCATATAGGCGGGCAGCGTTGGTGACTACAACGTCACTCTTCCTGAGCTCTGGGTATAGAAACTCGTCCATTCCTGCGGAATTGGCTTGAATCCATTTCAGATTTGGTAAATGCGATAGCAATTCTTTCTTGCACTTGCCGAAGACGACTTCTACATCTGCGTCCGCTGCTTCGGTGAGTTCCTCTTGGGATGCGGGGAACACAACCTCGTTGTCACCTGCAGTATTGCGGATCAGTTGGCAGAGTTCTCGGCTATAATGGGTGTCTGTGACTATAATCTTCATGATTACTCCGGACTGCTCATGTCTGTGTGTGAATGGATCGGAGAACTAACGGTCGAAAAAGTTTAAGATCGCTCGCGGAAAGAATTTAGTGGAAGCGTTCGGTGCTAGATCTCTCCGACTGATTCGATGCAGCGCCAGCGAAAGTTGTCTCCAGTTGTATGAAGGCGCGATGCACTCAGAAATTAGGTCGTTCATCACGAAGTAATCAGGGGTTTACAGGACGAATCAGCGTCTGAGACACCTCTCACAACACACCCGAGATATTTAGTTTTGGAGTAGAACGAATGCACTTCCGTTCCGCTTCCAAGGCCCGGTACAACCGTATACGCGGACATAATTGATTCGTTTGTCGACCGCAACGCTGATCTTGAAGAGAACCGGTAAGCGGAGTCTCAGAGACAGATTACTCTGTGAACGACGTTTCTCTAGAATCGGTTTTGATGGCCAATATTGTATTATCTTTCACATTGATTGTCAAGCACGGAAATTAATATGTTTTGCGGATTGCGTTGCGCCCAATTGGACGTGGGCCTCGGAGGAAAGATTTCGGCGAAGTACCTCGCATTGAAAATTACGTCCGGAGCAGGCATTAAGACATAAGCTGTTTTCGAGCTTGGGTTCTAGAGAAACTCTGCTGGCACATCTTCACGGACCAATAAAGTGCTTTGAATCTCAAGCTTGAAGCCTTTCCATCAAGAACTTTGCACCCTCTTTGTTCGGGGTTGTTCCGTGGTTTCCGTTGTCCAGGTTGTTCATTCCGGATGACGTTCCGCCGTGTCCGACACAAGAGGGACATCCGACGGAGCAAACGCAGTGTGTGATAACGTCGCGGACGGTGTTCATAATCTGGTGGAAAGATTCGAGACAGCGACGGGCGTACCCCATTCCGCCTGGGCATCGGTCATGAAGAAAGATTGCCTCGCGACCTAGACTGTTTCGGTCTACGGCGATTCCCACATCTGCATTATCGCACATGACAAAGAGCGGGACTACTTCAACAAGCACATTCGCGATACCGAGCAACGCCTCACTAGTGGGCAGATTGTTTTCCGCCATTTTCCGAACGATTGTCTGTGATGGCGAAAACCAAAAGGCAACTGTTTCCAGAAGTTGGGCTGGTAGATCTAATTTTTCAAAGCCCATGTTCTCGCGTGAATCGAATGCAATCTTTTTGAACATCGAAATCGCCGTTGTCACAGTTACATCTCCATACGCCAAAAGGCCGCTATGTATTTCCTTTGTGAGTACTGTGTCGTCAATCTGGATTTGCGTGTTTTGGACTGATTGCGTGTAGTAATCAAGTTTGCGTCGCTGCACAAATGCCGTGTTTTGCTCTAAATCTAACCGCTGTACAAAGAAGGTCTCTGCACCGTGAACGTACACTGCGTGCGTATGAAGTTGTGAAAGAGCGCTAATCGCGTCCATAGTGCCGATTACGCGTCCCGTCTCAGTGTCGTCCTGAATGGTGTAAACTTCTCCAGTGATATTTCTTAGATTGACCTGAGCTGCTGGGTATTCAGTACTTGCCCAGTACCAGTTGTCCCCGATATGCCGAACATCACCATGCTCTTCAAGTAGTTCGAGCACCGATTCTGAGTAAGGTCCAAAAACATCTAATTTAGAGCTATTGAGAGGTAGTTCGCTGGATGCGCACTTCAGATGGCCTACCGAGATATGTGGGTTGTCTGGATCGATAATCGCCTGTTCTGGACTTTGCACGAATAGGTAGTCAGTATTCGCCATGAGGTACTGATCCATTGGTGTATTTCGAGCGATTAGGAATATAATCGATTGCTCTGTGCCGCGCCCCGCCCTCCCAGCTTGTTGCCATAGGCTTGCAATGGTACCTGGATAGCCGACTAGGATACAGGCGTCCAGGCTACCGATGTCGATGCCAAGTTCGAGTGCATTTGTGCTTGAAATGCCCAAAAGTTCTTTATTGACGAGTTTGCTTTGGATCGTGCGACGCTCTTCCGGAAGGTAACCGCCTCGATATGCCTGGACAAAATTGGCAAGGCCACATGACATCGGCGAGAGCATCTCACGACAGTTCTTTAGGATAAGTTCTGCCGCGAGCCGTGTACGGGAAAATGTAATGGTCTGTATTCCCTCTTTGACCATATGTGTCATGAGTTCGACCGCTTCAGCAACAGGGTTTCGACGGGCGCCTCCTGTCTGGCAGTCATGGTCCTTACCACTCGTTTCCGATTTCAACGCTGGTGGGTTCCACAGAACAAAATATTTTGTCCCGTGCGGTGCTCCATCGTTATCAACCAATTCCATCGGAGCCCCACAGATGATTTCAGCGTGTTCTTTCGGATTAGCAATGGTTGCCGAGGAGCAGATAAACTGTGGGGCACTCCCGTAATGTTCACAGATACGGATCATTCGTCTTAGTACGTTCGCCAGATGAGACCCGAAAATACCTCGGTAGGCATGGACTTCGTCGATTACAATATAGCGGAGGAGAGCGAAGAAACGGTTCCAACGGGCATGGTGCGGTAATATCGATTGGTGAAGCATATCCGGATTTGTCAGTAAAATGCTTGTGGTCTCCCGTACCCTACGCCGAAGATGTGTGGGTGTGTCACCGTCATAGGTTGCGGCAGAGAATGGGATATCGATATCTGAAAATTGAAATGCATTAAAGCCCCGGAGCTGGTCTTGCGCTAGCGCTTTTGTGGGATAGATGCATACTGCTGTGGTTTCTCTCGATTTGAGCCAAGTCTCAACGATTGGAATCGTATAGCAAAATGTCTTGCCGCTTGCCGTACTGGTGACAATGACGACGTTGTCTCCGTCGCGGATTCTGTCAATTGCAGTTACCTGGTGTGAGTATAGGCGCTCAATTCCCAAACGACACAGGGCTTTTTCAAGAGGTTCAGGTAATCCACATGACAGGTTCGCATAGATTGCAGTGCGCTCTGGTAGCTTTTCGCTGTGTACAATCTGTTCGACAAAGAAACTCTGTTGTCTGAGTTTTTGTAAAAAGCTTCTAGCATCCACGGTTATGGCGACCCTTCTTGACGATCTGAAGGAGAGGGAACAGTGTCTTCCTTCCCTGTGTTAGGTATTTGAGAACTCTCTTTGTATTTGACGGCGTTGTCCAGCGCTGTCTCGAATTTGGAGTACTTAGAGGTTCCCTTCATTTGGTGCGAAATGGTTGAAAAAACCGAAGTGTTTTCAGGGAGATATGATGGGTGTATAGGGTCTTACTTAGTATGGATTAATTCGATCGTCTACGAATCCTTTTTTCTGGACGAAAACCTTTCCGAACGGAAGTGCTTGCAGGACGCATATTGGTCTTCGATTCACAATGGCACCTTTGTTGCGCATGTTTGATTCCTTCCTTTGTCACGGTCCTTAATATCGCAGTCTCGTCTACATATTACACATGGGCGGCGTTGAAATCTAACGCGCGAGTAGACTGCAGCGTTCGAATGTCTTTCGAAGTGCTCATCGTGCTGGCATTACCAGTTGTTAACGCCGGTGTTGCTGTTGCTTAAGACTCTTGTTGCGTTCTGGAAGGACTTCACCTGCCCACTTTGGGTGCCGCCTTAGAAGGATATGTGTTGTATTTTATGGAATGCCGGAGACCGTGTTGACACATTAGTATCACCGATTTTACATGAACTTAGTACAGTACTCTAATGGGCATGTGGGCTAGGTTTACTTGAGCGTTCCAGAACGCCTCACGGTATAGCCAGCGCGCTGGGACGACGTTTCTGTGAAAGTGGTGTGGCGACATAGACATGCTCAAATAAAGAAGAGTCTGTAAGAGAGGACTGGCCAGTTCGATCGGTGAATGTCACTGTTCGGGAAATCGAGTCATGAGATCAGCCATTGTAATGAGATCTAATCGATTATGCCTAAGAACCTTCGTCATTAAGGCAGTATTTCCACTTCGAACGTATTCATGATAGACCTCGGGAATGATTTCTCCTGGGACATCGTCCTTGCGTGGACGGTTGCAGATGTGTCGTTCAAGCGTTTGTAATCTACAATCTGGTAACACGTCTTTCCAAATTCGTCGGGCTTCGTGTAATAGATCGAAGTGGGGAAGGTTAATCTCACATGAAATTCCAGTCGCGGCGGCGCGGGCTCGGATATATGGCACATCGAAAGTCTTTCCGTTGAATGTAATTAGGAGTGTCTTTCGTTCACATGCTTCGATGAAGGAGGAGATGACAGCAGCTTCTTCGGCATAGTTTCGTGCTAGGTATTGACTGAGCTTAAAACCACCTGTCTCCCATCGCATGATGCCGATTAGGAATAGGGGCGAGTTGCTAAGCCCTGTGGTCTCGATATCCATGAAAAGCAAATCCGCGAGTTCGGGAAGTTCTGTGTGACAGGCAGCTGCGATGCGTCGATAGAGCAGTGAATTTCCTTTGTCGACGGCGCCGGAAAAGGCTTTGTATAAATGCGGAGAATTTTGAACATCGGCAGCCTGGGTGTTGATTAAGAGTAGGGGGCCCCGCGCACAGTCAATAGGAACCCCGTTTAGGGGGGGGGTATCAAGGGGTGGCGTAAGGTCGCGCTCAAGAGGCTGTGAAGTAGGGGTAGAATAACGCTGCGGAAGATTTCGACGGTAGGCAATCGGTTTGTTTGACGCAGTGCGCTCTGTCCCTGCCTTCTGATCCTTGATGCTTCGCCGGAGTTCTCTGGTGGGGAAGGACTTCTTTTCTAGTTGCGCGTTCTTCTTTTGGTCGATGTCTTCGGTCGTGGGCGTTAATTGTCGGCCGTGTTCGTCCATGTGTTCATGGTAGTTGTCTTCTGTCATGCGATCGATTTCAAAGTGGCGAAGATAAGGAAAATCCAAAAATAAGGAATTTTTGAAATGCCTTCATCTCACTCTGCCTATCCATTCGATTGAGATGTGTGGCTTGTACACCTAGGCTGCGTGTCTGGAAAACTCAGTGCGGCGTGTTATAGGGAAGTTCTCGGTGGCCGAACCCCTCTCTGTTTGATTTTGTAGTTTTGCTGTTCGATATGTTCCTCTTTGTGTGAAAGCGTCGAAAAGATTAGTCCTCTAGTGTCGCGTGGGAAATGTTCGGCAGAGCCGATACTTGATTGGAAGTTACTGCAAACTAAAGCCAGCGTTCTTGATTCTTGGTCAGTGGTTTAGTTTTTAAGTGCTTTCCATCAATCAAATCCGAAAGTTTTGAAACGCGTGCATTGTCGATGGCGCAATCTTTTGTTTTGTCCATATGAAAGGGAGTGAACTGGGCATTATCTTTTCATGTCTCAACCTCTGACAGTTTCGTGACAACTAATACCAAACTATGAGCGTGTTCGTGGCCTGCGGAATTCAATGGGATTAACGTGAGGGCTCTTCGGCGATGCTTCACCCCATTAGCGGATAGTGTAAAGTCAGCGCAAGATTAATGCCCTCAGATAGAAGCGCGACACACAACGCTTGCGGTCTGTAATAATGTAGAGACGTTACGAGAAACTTGATCCAATCTCGTCTGAACGAAGGACCAAAAGTAACGGAATGCAACCTTATCATGTTAGTGATCTGCAGAGCGCCAGATATTGGTAATCAGCCGACCAACTGTATAGCGTCCGGAACCTGAAAAGAACAAGAAGATAAATGCGCATAAATAAACCAATGCCAGTTCCTTTTTTTGAAAGGAATCCGGACCATGAACGACAAATGCTGCTGTAGACATAGTGATTACCAATGGAATCAGAGCGAGACGTGTTGCGAGACCCAGGACGACAGCAAGCGCGCAGAAGAATTCGGCGAATACGGTAAGGGCTAAGCTGGTCAAGCTTCCTAACCCAAATACGTTAGGAAAGACAGTAGCGGTTTCTTGAAAATGTGCGAGTTTAGGCCATCCGTGAGCCAGGCACATCATCCCACCAACGGTAATTCTGAAGAAGAGGAGCTGAATGTCAGTACAGGATAGATTCTTTGGGTAATTCATAAGGGGCCGTAATTCGTTCGATTAACGCATCTTCACATGTATGGCGTTCGCAAGTATGCATCTTCGGAGATGGCTCAGATGTGGACTCCTATAGGATAGTCAGAGACAGAAAATTGCATGGATCGATTAGCGTGCGTGCCTATTTGGATTGGTTAGTCTCATCCTCGGCCTTTGACTCTGAGCTTGTGCGCTGTAATGGAGAGCGCCAGAACGGTTCTGGGTGGACCGCCCGATGATTGACCAAACGTGCTAGGACAAACAGTAGGTCAGAAAGGCGATTCAGATAGCGCGGGACCTCCACATTGATAGATTCTTTTCTGGCAAGTCGGACCGCACATCGCTCACCACGCCGACATACGGTACGCGAAAGATGCAGAGCCGATCCTCCTATGCTGCCGCCAGGGAGCACAAAGTGCGTCATTGGCGGTAGTTGATTTTGAGCGCGATCAATATCATGCTCTAAGGCACATGCGTAATCTGCGGAGATTCGCAGGGAGGAAGATGCCTGGTGTGTTTCGAGGGTCGCGAGATCTGCGCCAATATCGAAAAGTTCATTTTGGACCCGATGCAGTATCTGGTCGATCTCTAGATCCTCAATTACTGCCCTTGCATTGCCAATGGACGCATTCAGTTCGTCAATCGTCCCTATGGTTTCGAGGCGGACGTCGTCCTTAGGGCGCCGTGTTCCACCATATAAACCGGTTTCTCCAGTATCCCCGGTCTTCGTATAGATTTTCATAATCAAGGATCGGGCGCGTGATTGGATTACTGATTCACTTCTGGGCGTTCTCTACCCGTTGTATGAAATCAGCCGCCCCAGCCGCGAGCCACGGACCGGCGCTTGTGAAAACGAATCGGACGCCCGCATCAATGTATTTCTCAACGGTCTGATTGTTAACGAGAGCTCCCGCGGTGCGGCCAGCAGCGCGAATACGTCGGTGAGTGTCATCAATCGTATGCTGCACCTCGGGGTGGCCTACATTCCCGATATGCCCCATTGACGTGGCGAGGTCAGACGGCGCCACGAAGAACACGTCGACATTGTCTACTGTCAGGATTTCATCTAGATTCCTGACAGCTATGATATCTTCAATCAGCACCATTAGTAGCGTCTCATCATTGGCAACGTCGAAATAGTTAGGTACTGCGTAGCTCTGCCGGCTTCCAAACATACCACGATAACCAAGCGGTGCGAACATGCCACCATCCACCACGTTCTGTGCTTCTTGCTTTGTATTGACATGCGGAACAACAACGCCTTGCGCACCACGATCCAAGGTGCGGTAGATAATACCCTGGTTGTTTTGATTGACCCTGACAACTGAAGTCAAGCCCCAGACATCGCAGGCGCGCGTGAGATTTCCGAGTTCAGCCGGGTCGACCCCACCGTGTTCGCCCTCAAGCCATATTCCATCAAATCCAAGAGGCCCAAATGCATCAATGTCATCGGGATGAGTAAAACCGCCGGCCACGTAGGCAACCTCGCCGCGATCCAGTTTTCGTTTGACTCGATTTGGTCTAATCTGCATTAGATATCCTCCAGTGGGTGGACCCGTGTTTGAGCGTATCCAGGACCTAGCATTTCGTAGAGTCCGGGAAATTGAGAGTGTAATTCACTTACAAAAGAGATAGTACACTCTTGTATTGAGGTACGTCAAGTAAAATAGCTCACAGCTATGGGATTGTTCTAGTAAGAAACCGATGTTGCCCATTGACAAATGTGTGAAGCAAGTGAGCATTCGGTGATGCACAGTCGTTGTGCTCGGCTTGTAGTAGCAATCCAAATTTTATTAGAATGAGTAGCATTGTAGGGGAAATATGCCGATAAGAATCCGACGCATAGAAGGGCTTGTTCGATCATGCAATTCCATGACCAATCTTGATCGGGTGTTTTGTTTTCGGTCATTTCACTTCTAGGAAATTTATAACGTAATGGGTGGTAGGCCAGCGTTTGAGGAATCAGGCCTGTCAAGGTTTAATTCTGAAGCGCAGAAAATTCTGTATGTGTCTCCACTATCAGTTGTTAATCGGGAGCTAGATTTCTGGGCGATAGCCAGCATGTTTGGGCACCGATCGAACGATTGGCATCAAATGACCTAATCGGATTGGGTCGAAAGGGGTGATGATTCTATAGAGCACGAGTGAGCACAACGGGGATTGTTCTCACTCTAACAGCCCGTCATGGAGCATAAACAGTTTTTTTCATTATGAATCGTTAGCCGAAAGCGAGCGTAATGGCGGACGAAATCGTCAATCACATAGCAAGTAGTTCTAACCCATTATGCAGCGATTCAGAAAACGCCCGCAGCGGTGGAGGCCCTCAAGTCGTCGTGCGCCATCGAAGACAGCGTCCTCATGTTCAATTATGACGGCGTCGTGATATCCATGTTCGTGGGCCATGGCAAAGAGACGGGGCCAGTCAAAATCTGCGAACCCCGGGAGACGATAGCGCCACCAGGAACTGCCAAAAACACCGGTGCGCCTGAGCCGGTCTTCATGGATTTCAGTGTCTTTGGCGTGTAAAACATAGACTCGGTCAGAAAACTCATCAAAAGCTGCAATCGGATCGATTTGCTGCCAGATTAAATGCGATGGATCAAATTCGAGGCCAATATACTCTGATGGCACCGCGTTGAACATCAATGCCCATGCCTCAGGTGTAATTGAAAGGTTTCCGCCTTCGGCGAAAGGGCCGTGGCCAGGCCAATTTTCAAAAGCGATTCTGACTCCATTGGCTTCACAGACCTTCGTGACTCGAGAATAGACTTTGCGATAAAGCGTGATGTTCTCAGTGAGGCTGTGTTTTGGATCGTAACCCATCGGTCCTGGGCCGGTTAGAATGTTTACATCCATATCATTGCACACAGTCATGAGGCGATCCAGATAATCGAGTTTTGTGGACAGTCTGCGACCTGATTCCTGAAGCTGCGGGAGCTTGGTCGATAAGAACGAGGCGATTGTCAATTCGTTCTCTGTGAGAAGAGCCTTGGCGTGACTTCGGTTGGCCTTGGATTTGCCTGTGTCTCCGACCCATGAATCTGGTGGGCCGAATATCTCTAGGCATTCAAATGATTCGTCCTTAGCGGCAAATCGAACAATGTTCTCAGAATAGTTTGTTAGAAACCCTAGTTTCATAAAACCTCCAAAAACGGTCGATATTCTCGCCGTATTTGCTTCGAATTCTCGACCGCAAGCATAATAAGGTTTCAGAGGGGCCCGCTAGTGCGGTGCCGTCCGTTAAGTGTAGGACCTATGTTGCTACCTCATCTCTTCTCTAGATCCGACGACCACATATGTACCACTGCGCGGGTTTTTTCGAATCTCGATAAAAGCGCGACGCTCGGCGTCTTCCAAAAGCTCGCTAAACGACTTGTATCCATAAAGAGACTCACTGAAAGAAGGATTTTTGCGCTTCATGGTATCTTTAACCATCGAAGACCATAGAATCTCGTGGTTCTCCCGGATGAGAGCACGCATTGAATCAAATAACAGGTCAAACGCGCCTCGCAGTTGTTTAGGGATGCCTTCTGCAACTTGCGAGTCAGCACTATCTTCTTTGTCGAGCTCGTCGTAGTAGATGAACTCGTCGCAATTTTGGCTGAGGAGTTCCGAGGTCGACACTTTCATGCCTAAACCGATTACCTACTTGCCGTTCTCTTTGAGTTTAGAAACAAGTGGCATGAAATCACTGTCACCTGAAATTACGACAAATGTGTCTATGTGTTCTTTCGAGTAGCAGAGATCCATGGCATCGACACAGAGACGGATGTCCGCCCAGTTCTTACCAGATTGTGAGCGCTTTGGAATTTCGATCGGTGCCATCCCGGACTCATGGAGTTTAGTCCGATCTTTGGAAAATCGACGCCAGTCAGCATAGGCCGTCTTAACGACCACTTTCCCCTTTTCGACCAGCCGACCCAAAACCTTCTGATTGTCAAACTCGACCGGCTGATTGCTCGCCTTTGCGGACTTCTTTTTTGCATCCTGAAAACCCAAGGCCAAGTTTTCGAAATCGAGAAACACAGCAAGGGTTCGTTGGTCCTGTGCGCCTTCAGGCATAGAATGTGGCCTCCGTTGCTGAGCACCGTCCGGTAACTGTCGAGGATGTGTAAAGTTCCGAGTCAAGTGTCAGTTCGAATCTACGAATGAGATGTTTACAACATCATCATCTGGAAGTTGAGAGCTATAAGAATTGTACAATGCAGTTAAGAAGTCAGCTCCTCATGGAGGGAGAAGTGAAATCAGTGACCGGTTGCAGTCTAAATCACATGGAAGGACCTGCGTGCTCTTATTGGCTCACATTATGTCCGCTTTCAGGCCTGTCGTCGGTCCGAAGTCTGGATTGTCAGAGAAAGCGAAGAGTATAGAGAGTCTATCAGAAGCGTGACAATCGCGCAAGTACTTTCGAAATCGTTGCCTCATTCCGCATGTGTTCTCAGTTTTGTTGTTGGTTTTCTATAGTTTCCGAACTATCGGGTTCGTGAGCAGGTTGCCGATTTTGATTGCCAAGCTCAGCCTTTTTAGTTATAATGTTAATTCGCCTGTGCGCTTTAGCGAAAACACGTGTTATCAATTAACTCCAACTAGTAATGCCATATTGCGCTGTTTCCGCGAAATTTGTTGTGACCGCAAGATGAATTTCTGCCATTTAGGAATGCCTTCCAATTTCGATGGGTGACGTAGAGCTATGAATTTTTCATTCATGGGCGGAAAGATTCCCAAATCACTTCGTCTCATGCGCCTCCTATATCACCTGCCGAACTTTCTAAAACTCGCGTGGCGTCTTTTTTTGGATAGGCGTGTGCCTGTCCACCGAAAAGCGGTGCTCGTTTTGTTCGAGATAGCTGCTGTCGGATTTGCTATTCTTTACTTCATCAATCCCCTTGATCTGGATTTCATTCCCATTCTTGGAAAAGTGGATGACCTAATCATTGGCCTTATGGTAGTCACAATTCCCGGTGCATGGCTGTTCATTAAACTTTCCCCCGAAGACGTTGTCCGCGAACACGTCGAATGCATTTCGAGACGTAAGTGAAATTCCGGCGCAGAAGCGTGTTATTCTCTCCGCCTTCCTCCCTAAAATAAAAAATTCCCCCGGCTGATTCTGAAAAGCGAGAGTGTCATACATCAGTCCTACAGAATTCCCAAGGACAATGCCAAAAAGGCACTTGTTGTCAAAATCGCCTTCCA
>CAYZGU010000006.1:0-13724 GCA_964478165.1 uncultured bacterium
TGGAAGGCGATTTTGACAACAAGTGCCTTTTTGGCATTGTCCTTGGGAATTCTGTAGGACTGATGTATGACACTCTCGCTTTTCAGAATCAGCCGGGGGAATTTTTTATTTTAGGGAGGAAGGCGGAGAGAATAACACGCTCAATGAATTGAGAGAGAAACTAAATCATGAGGAACGACACGTTGATTTCAACCGCTTTGCATCGTACTTTCACCACAAACGTCGCAAGAAAATAGCATGAGACACCTTTGCCCGTTCGAATTCCGGAAGTTCTGCGTTTTCCATCTAAACATTCGTTTCGTCCTAGGAATTTTGTACGTGTCTAAATCAGAAAGATGTGGTGAAAAACACAGACTCCTATTAATGGGATACTGAGGCATACTAGGTCCATGCAGTGCGAATAGTCTCTTGAACCGCGTTAAGAAAATAGACCCTTGACATCTTCGATCTATGCGGCTTTTTACACAAGTCAATTAGGTATCAGAAGCGAACCTTTAGTAACATGGCCAATCTACAAACCGACTCGAACCAGAGTTGGGGCTAATGCTGACATCTATAGTCCTTTCAAGAAGGCACGCAATCCGGCCTTTGCACCACCAATCCATGGCTGACCATGTGCAAACAACAGGTGGTCGAAATCTCGTTGCAAGTGTTGTGAAAACACTCGTCGTAATCCCCGTTTGATTCCTTCTGGGTCGCTGCCCATCAGGTAGTCTGGCACAAACCCGAGCTTGCCATCGAATCGCACAAGCGCATCGCCGATGGCAAGCATCCCACCCGCGTGAGAAATGTATAACGCTGTTTCTTCAGGACAGAGGACCCCTACTTCCAATGCCAGAATCCCACCGGGCAGTTCATCTCCGTGCGCAAACCCTTGTACTGGCTCATTTTCACCAAAATCGCGCAATCCTGCCTCGTGACACCAAATTTTTGTGCCGAAGGCTTTGATAAACTGCTGGCAATGCCGATAATGAAGCCGATTGGTCAAGTAGACGTGCTGAGGTAATTTATGATTTGAAAACCAAGTCATACCTGCAGCCGAAGTCATTGGATCAATCAAAATCGCTGGTTCGGCAGTCTCAATGTAGTAGGAATGAACGTCGGTGTGGATCTCTTCATGGTGAGCCGTCCAGTGATAGACACCTTCAAGGATTTCCCTCATAGTGTTTCTCCTTCCTAATTCCCATCTCACAGACATCTTTAGTTGAAAAGTTGTTTCCAACACCCTTTTCAGAGTCTTCCCACAAGAACCTGTGGAACCATTGACACTCCAGATCTAGATTTTTCACCCATTGTTTGGGGGCCATCCTTCTCCCTTGAGTTCTTCGGTCCTCATTTCAAAAAAGTCGTTTTCTCGCTGAGGCAGTAGGTTAAACAAATGCTATGGTCTCTGCGGCAAGAGGCGTGAGGCCATGTGGGATTCACAATCAAATCATGCCACACGGCTTATTAGTGCCAATCACTTTTTCTTCTAGAAACCACACTATGACTAAAAGGTTCGACAGAGTATTACACATATTCGATTTGACAGTCATGGAGCTATGTTTGTTCATTTAATCACTTTGTAGAGCGTAAGCCTCGATAACTGCCAATATGCAGTAAATCGATTTAGATCCAACGCCAACAGATTACTACAACCTTCCATCGCGCCCGCCACATAGCCCTATGATCTATTCCCCCGAAAAGCGAGAATTTGACAATCGCATCACTAGCGCAAATCAGACCAACAATCCTACTTTTTTTCGGTATTCCCTCTTGTAGAGTTGGACAAAATCATTCGCACCGGCAAGAGAAGCACAAAGAACTCAGAACACCATCTCTCTTCCTCACCAGCACTCAGATTATCTAGAGATTGAATCTCAATCAGCACTCCCATAATGGACTGAAAAAATGCAGCGTAGAAATGGGCGTATGGAACAACCAAGGAAATAACTGAAGACAATACGGGGATCTTTTCCCTTCATTGCAATCCTCGGCATGTGTAAGGCCAACAACCTCTGCTTTAGTAGTGTCAAGCCATGTGTTTACCACTCTGCACAACCAGGTTCTGGATACGGACAACTTTCTGTTAGAGGTATGCAACCACGGATGGCTTATCCCTTGGGCGTCGACTTCGAATAAAAATCTACCAACACTCCATTACAGTTTCTGTTTGAGATACATTATGTTTCAGTGTTACAGGTGTACCTCATGGAACGCTTCGTCCTCCTATTTGTTTCAATCACCAGTCCACATCCTTACTTTCTCCGGTTTTACAGAAATGGCAGGAATGAAACAAGCAGATTGCCTTAAGGAATTATCTATTCCCTGTAGTAGACAAATACAAGTATGTATGGTAATGTAGTTGCAGTCCCGTGGATTGGAGTTTGTTGATGAAAAGGACACAATACCCCTTTTCCCATTGGGCACTTCAGATAAGAACTGTGGCTATGCAACTACCATAGGAAGAACGGTGGCGTAGTCTATTCTTCAATACAAGTACGGTGCAGAGAGAGTGAGGGTTTTCAACAGCCGAGGCAGCCAAGTGCCTCAAGTTAGTGTTTGACATATGGGTGGAGGTCTCATAACAATCCAAGAACAATTTGTGCATCAAACAGACAGGCTACCAGGGCATATCCATTTCGACAGCGAGCAAAAGCCCTCTCACTATCGAGCATATCTTGGAATGATAGCTCCACTGAGTAGTCACATCACTGTCCATGGCGGACAAATTCTCGGATAAATTACCTATCTCGACTTGACCGCCGTACTTCCCTTTGCATTCAACGACATGGCAAACTGTTTGCCATGGTCACACACCAACGATGGTTATTTTATCGCTTACCGCACGACAAATGACTTCAGACACTCTAGAATCCACCTCTGGTCACTGATTAGATGGATGGTTGAAGTCTCAGTGGCACGAGTCGGAACACAATTACGAGCAAACACCAGATCTACTTCCGGGCGAACACGTTACTATAGGTGAACTATCCACTCGGAACAACGGTTACGAATCCATTGCTTGTTCACATCTCACACTTGATTTTGCACTAGGTAAGTCACGTTCAGGCCATCGCTCTCCTGCGGCAAGCAAGGCCAACCAACTGAACATGGAGGCATGAACTAATGATATTAGGAACAGCACCATATACCTATCAGATTGTAGAAGGATGGGGACGTGATTCTTCCGTCCGGAAATTGGGCGTCGCATCAGGCGTCGCCGTTGACTCGCAGGATCGTGTCTACGTTATCGACCGGGAACCAGTGGCCGCCATTGTGGTTTTTGACCGAAATGGACACCGTCTCACATCGTGGGGAGAAGACATTTTTAGTTTGCCCCACGACATTTTTATCGATGCGCACGATCGTCTCTACATTGCCGACTGTGACGACCACACGGTACGCATTTGCACAACGGAAGGTGAAGTGTTACAGACGCTGGGAACACCTGGAACCATTGGAACACCTGGAAAGCCATTCAACAAGCCGACACGGGCTGCGGTTGCCCCCTCAGGTCACATTTACGTCTCAGACGGGTACGGACAGCACCAAGTACATCGGTTTTCACCTGACGGAGCGTTGTTGCAATCTTGGGGAACATTGGGGGCAGCGCCAGGACAATTCACCCTTCCTCACAATGTTTTCATCAATCGGGAAGGAAGGGTTCTGGTAGCGGATCGTGAGCCGAATAACCGTATCCAAATCTTTGGTGCAGAAGGAAACTTCCTCTCCGAATGGCCGGGACGTCTTATGCCCTGCGGATTGTACATTGACGCAGACGATACAGTATACATCGCTGAAGGTGGGGGCGTCAGTATCTTTAGTCGGGAGGGAAAGTTGCTTTCCTGCTGGAACGTGTTAGGTGGACCAGACAACACCCTGCACGGCGCTCATGGAATTTGGGTAGACCGACATGGGGACATATATGTGGGCGAGGTAGGCGTTGAGAACCTGCTGCACAAGTTCGCCCGTGTCTGCTAGATGTATTCCGAATCAGATGAAGAAAAACCATGATTCGGCACTGACTAAATTGTTAAAGTTGTTTCAGGCACTTTGCGATTCCTAGTATTCCTCGCGCATTGGTGATGCTAAAAATGTTCTGCGCTAGCGCTATTCATATCCACACACATGCGAATAACAATAGCCACTCCTGGATGCAGACGCACAACTCACACCATATCGGAAAGATACTACGCCTGAGGACATTGCCGTATTGAGATCAACAGCGGTGCTTCAGGCGTAACCATACAACGCGATAATCTCTAGCAGATATAAACAAATATCCAACCTGGAAACTTTCCTGACGTGCTTTTGCTAAGATGGAGACATGCATGAAATTCACCAAACTCGAAGATAAACAGAGGGAGTTCTTTGATCGGAACGGATATCTCGTAGTACGCAATGCGTTGGATTCCGACATGTTGAAACTCGTCACCGCGGCATGTGATAGAATCGTCGAACGGCAATATTATGAGCCCAGTGGTCGAACCAGCTTGGTGAACTCGCTGTCCGAAGACGAAAATTTCATCCCATTACTTACTTCGGAAACGACGGTGCCGCTGGTGATTCAGTTGTTGAGCTTCAATCTCCGACTGGAAAAACGACAACTCATCTACAAACACTCCGATCCTCCGAAGACCGAGCCGTCAACCAATTGGCACCGTGACTTCAGGGAAATCCGATTCGACATGGAATCGCATCGCTGCGTGCGATTGATGATAAGAATCGCTTGCCAACTTTCCGACACCATAAATCCACTAAGCGGAAACACCGTCGATGGATTATCGATCGCAAGTGAGCCCGGAAATCCAACTACAACACCCCAGCATTGAGGGTCAAGTAGGAGAAAAACGTCACTTAAAATCACAATACAACAAGAACGGAGCAATCTACATGCCGGTAATTAGAACTAATAAGAAAAAAATGGGGCAGGACAACCGACCAGAGTGGTGCAACGTAACCAATGCTGGCATGTTCAGTATTCCGACAAAAAACGGTCGTGCGGACTGCCATTACCACGACTGCGACGAGTATTGGTTGGTTTTCCGCGGCAAGGCCAAAATCATGACAGAAGATCAGACCTTCTATGTGGGAGCTGGGGACATTGTCTGCACCCAGGCAGGCGACGAACATGACATCATCGAAGTCTATGAAGATCTAGAAGCGTTCTATTTTGAGGGTACCACACCGGCCGGTGGCCGTGTTGGACACCGGCACCGTGATGCTGCCAAAGCTGAAGGTCACCCTGTTCCGAGCCTTCCGGTACCCAACAATTTTCCACAATAGACAGACCACATCAGCACCTATGCCCCCACGATACCGGCTTGGCCTAGCCTGCCTCTCAATCGCTCACGTTAAGCATAAACAGTTGCGATCAACTGCCTCCTACCGCCGCAATTCCTGAACTCACATAGATAAATCCCCTGCCAAATACCGAGATTTAGAGCATGATTTGTGATCGGAATACTTACTGAAGAACCGATAAGAGCTGATTTTATGTGAGCTGGCATGTCATCACTGCCCTCTAATGTGTGCAAATAGGGGGAATTTTCTGGAATCAGACGGTTAAAACTGCTTTCAAAATCCTGCCGCACGGTGATATCTGCATTCTCATTTATGGTTAATCCAGCGGAAGTATGCTTGATGAATACGTTTAAGATTCCAGTTTCTGGCAAATCACCGAGCGGTTCAAGAACATTGCGTGTAATCAGATGAAACCCTCGGTGATATTCCCTTAGGGTCATTTCTATCTGGTAGACCATAGTCCTCCCCTCAGTCTGACTTCAGAGGATGTTCACGATTCTGCATAGGAAAATATATGCGCCTTTCAGTGAGTTGTGATTCATAAGCACCGAGGACCATCTCTAGTGCTGCAACTGCGTCCTCCCCACTGCACAGAGGTTTTCTATCATGTTCGATGGCATCAATCAGATCCATAATCGCCAGTTGATTGACAGAAGGCGATGCTGGATTAGTTATGGGTACAGTCTCCCACTTCCGCGACATATCGGTTGGCACCCAGCAAGGATACGGATAGATCGACAGGTCATTATCGCCCGTTGCACCGAAGGAGAGTATCCCTTCGCTGCCGAAGATCTGCATCCCATATCCACCTCTGGCATCGATCTGGTCTTTCCGCGAATCAAAGAAGCCAGTAACTCCATTCTTGAAGGCGAAGTAGCTGTTGACGCAATCACCCGCGATTGGACCGACAGGCTCCGTGGCATCACATGCATCAGCTATTGTTATTGGCCTACCGTTTACGGTTACATGAGCATGCATCCATTCCACTGCTCCAAAAAAATAGCGTGCCGTGTTGAAGACATGGGTGCCAAGTGTGAGCATATCCTCACCCCCACCGCGTCTATCCTGCAAACCACGTATATGGACTTTCTGGATATTTCCAATTCTGCCATTCTCTAACATTTCCTTAACAGACTGCGTTTTTGGACGATAAACGCCCCCGTGCGCAACGGCCAGTTTTAAACCCTTCTCGTCAGCAGACTTAACGATGCCATCTCCATCACTCAGACTAGCAGCTATCGGCTTTTCGCAGTAGACATGACAATTGGCATCGAGGCACGCCATTACCATATCAACGTGTTCAATCATCCAGCGTGGACAAACGCTAACGATGTCTAGCTCCTCTTTTTCCAACATGTCATGGTAATCGGCATAACCGCGAACCGCCCCCGTTTCCTTTATCGCCGCTTGTCGTCCGGCCTCATCCGAATCAGCAATGGCAATGAATTTGACGTTCTGCAGACTCTTGTATCCGAGGTGAAGCCCGTGACCATAGTTCCCGGCACCAGTGTGTCCGATAGCAGCAGCCCGATAGATTTCTTGACTCATTTATTTCTTCTCCTTCATTTACGTTGAGATTAGGACTCATGAAGCGCTCATGATTCCACCGCTAAAACGCCCTGCCGGACCGTAGAAGGAATCGTCTTTGTCCAGTGACAGAATCACCACCGACTGATGCTCCTCCGGAGACTCATGAATCTACTTCACTTCCACATGGCAGTATAGCACTTCGATAGGAACGATCGACTCGGTATCCTTTACGATGCTTTCCAAAAACAAACGGGGTTGTTCTTGTTGAGTTACATGCCCGCGAGTATCCGCCAATTCTGCCCTGAGTAAGCCTAGAATTTCTAGTGCCTCCGGCTTGTCAACGGATACGAAAATGAAATCGGATGCAATACCCTCATTTGGGTAATTCCCTGCCCCAACACCAGATCAGCTTCGTTGCCCAAGATCTTGATTCACCCGCGCAACCCGTGCTCCTGATGAACTACAGAGCTAATCAGAGAAACATGGTTAATCACCCCATTGCACCATTGTCACACATCACAACAGCTTGACTCAGACGATTATGTGCAATTTGACAGAGCATGGAACCAAGGCGGACAAACATCGCAGACACGAAATCAACCAGCCACCGAAAAGAATCTTTAACGCATCTGCCCTGACAGGAGACAACTCCCCCGCCTTCCCTGTAGTAGTCGCGACAGTACGTTAGACAATGCTATCTTTCACAATCCTCCAAGTTCGCACTACTCAATGTACCAAGGACCCTTTTCCACAGCTCGAAGTGCCAGCGATCCCATCTACATGGGTACATATCATCGCCTGTGAGTGGCATTGCGCCCTGCTCTGCGAACCGCTGCAACCATCGCATCGGCTTCATCTAGATTCCGGACCATAGACCTCCCTGCGATACATAGCTCCCGGCTTCCGCACCAGCAACAACGGGCCCCTCATTACCACCCGCTGCAGTGCGACATTTTCTATCTCAGGTTCAACAATTATCAATGGACATCCGTCCTCATGACGTAACTTTATCCCCCAAACAACACTATTGCAGATACAAACATTCCGCATTTCGCTAACCGAAGATTCAAGTCACAATTTCCGCAGTGCCACTGCCACGAGCATCTTTTCAGCTCTAACATAATTAACCAGCTTACGATAAAATCCGCCATCCTATCGGACTCGCAGTCTGTCAACAGACAACGCCCCTTTCCCAAAGATAAGCGAAAAACTCCCGTCCCAACAGGAATCTATTCTGTTAAGAAAGCAATCTTCCACCAATCTTGTGGCGGCATCCATGTAGCAGACGCTGAACGCACGGCGCGGCATGTCGGTTTGGTTGACCCCGGAAGTGTGAAGCAACCAATTGTGCAGTAGTACAACTTCTCCACAGTCCAATTCAAGCGAGATCGATCCATATCGCTTCAGATTTTTCTCGACCTGCTGGCTGAACTCGTCGCCACTCAGGAAACTAGCGCAACTGCGATGGGATTTCGGGATAACCCACACACAGCCGTTTTCTAATGTTGCTGGATCGAGCGGCGTATAGAACGTAATCCGAGGTTCACGATCAAGTGCCGGAAAGCGATCTTGGTGCCAACCTAAATTAGTACCTTTTTGCGCTGGTTTGTTCATGAACATCGCACGGTAACATGTGACCGCTGTTTCTTCACCATAAACCGTTGCACACGCCGCTTGGAAAACTGGTTTTTGCATGTACGACAGGAAAATGGGTCCAATTCAAGATCCTGGATTTTCCGATACAGCAACGTGGGCCCTTTATGCCCCTTGGTTTGTGGTCCTGGCACAACAGTACCGTGCTCACGATCCAGTTGCATCAGCATGCGGTCATAGTCCAACGGCGCTTTACCGAGCATGATGTCGTCGATCCGCCTCCGGAGCGCCGCAAGCTCTCGATCAGTAGCCACCCGTCCGACTCGGACATACCCTTCTTCCTCGAAATGTTCCCACTGCGCTTCGGTGATATAGCTTGTCATAGTCGTAGACCCAATCCTGTCTGCTTTGTTAACACTTTACACCACACATCGCTCTTCCAATCGCCATCTGAACCTTTTTCTTGAAAAACGCCGCCCTCCTCCGCACTTGTAACCTAATCGCAACAAAAGCCACACCGGATGCAATCCCATGTGGCTTTCTGACCGACAGTTTCTGGGTTAATTGGAAACGCTCCTGACTTCCCCTCAGCTCAATTCTGCCATTTTAGGAATGCGCATAGGAATATAGCCGTCAACAGGTTTTTCGCTCCGCGCCCGCTATTGTCTCAACTCTGCCTAGTCTAACAGTTGAGGCCCCATCCGTCAAATGAAAACACCACTCGTTTTCATCGCGAAGGGAGTGAGGACAGAGTAGCCAGCGTTAAGACCCTGAAATCCAAGTGGAAAGGACAGAAAGCAAACTCAAGCCATCTGGCCATATGGCGTTAGAAATGGAGACCGAATACAAAACTGAGAAGAATAAACGTACGAAGATCTACGTTCTCTTTCCATTAGAACTTCTTCTGAAATCTTCCAGTTCGTCAAAGTCTATACTATGCACTAACCATTTTTCCACCTGTATCCGCGCAGATTACCTCCCAAGCCATTGCCCAAATCCAACTTTAATGCATTAGGTTAATGATTAATGCGAGACAAATATGATTGAACAGTCTCCTAGACTTCTGCCTCACGTTGCGTACTCTACAAGTCCAGCAAGGTCAAGTCATTCCAGCACTTCACCATTTCTATCCTAAAAGACTTCTCGGAGTTGCCAATAAATGCAAACGACACTGGTACGACCATGCTCGTTGATACGATTGGCGTTATCGACTCTCTGCCAATCGAGACTCTCCCCTAGGAGGAGACAGCTTATCATAGACCCCTAATCTTCAGCAGCGGAGAGCGCGCATAAGATCGAATACTTCTAAAATTATGATACTGTATAAAATCATTCTACGTTCCTTCTGCACCTGTCCCCTGCTGAAGATGGCGTGGCGGGTCTGATAGACCCGATTCCGAGCGCCACCGAAGCAGCGGATGTTCACGATTCCTTTGTGGGAGATTGACACGGATACCGTAGGCGGCTGACTCTCGAAGATCCCCCGTCATAACCTCAACGACATGACGGGCCTCGAAACCACTGCATTCGTGCTCCCTTCCCTCGTCAAGCGCACGAACGTATTCATCGACAAACCAATAGTCATCCGCTGACGCGTTCACCTTCGAGTCATAGTGTTCCGAATAGGTAGGCGCCAAGTTTTCCCATCTGTCCAGCCCCTCGCCAGGAACGAAATGAGGTTGTGGCAACCACGATGCCTTTTCACCATGTCGGAAAAAGCGCCCCTTGCTTCCGTAGAATTCCATAACAGATCCGGTGAAATCAATTGGATCACATTGATCATGTAGTAGTGTGCCTGTTACGTCATCATCAAACTGCAGTGCGGTTATATGATATGCTCGCCCGCAATAGTCCCCATTCCAGCGGGAGCTTGTAGCACATCGTTCGACGTGATGATGTGACCATTGGTCATAGCATGAGCGACAATGCTTCGGCAGTGTCCCGCGAACTTGAGCATGTCATTGATTTTGTGACAGCCAATGTTCATCAAGCCGAAACCTCCATAATAGCCTTTGTTTGTGGTACAGATATATCGTAAATTTCCGATTTTTCCCGCCAGCAGTGCCCGTTCAATCGACTGCATGGCCACACCAACTCGGCCTTGATGATGCACGGCACCTCGCGATTTTTTTTCATTTGCCTTCTCAATCACAGCATCGGCTTGCAAAAGGTCCACACACATTGGCTTCTCGACTTCAATGTGAACACCATGTTCCAAAACGCGCATACTCAAGTCATAATGAAATTTTGTCCCCGTCGAGATGACAACGATGTCTGGAACAGTTCGGAGAATCATGTCGTCCAGATTCTTGAAACGAGTAGATACGCTAACTTCGTCTCCGAGGTTATTCACAAGTTCTTCAACAAGATCGCAAAGTCCAACTAACTCGGTTCTGGGATGCGCGTGATACGCTCTTGCAGCAAATGTTCCGCGACCCCGACAGCCCACGATCGCAACACGATAGATCTTCATGTGTTCCTCCCCATCACCAGATTACCAGTCCAGATCACAGCTTGAGAAGACGTCAATAAACCATTTAGCGCCATGTAGATTTTTCTATCTATGGTGAATGTACAAGCTCGTAGCCTACTCTTTATTAGAATTATGCTCTTATTATTCACGTCGAATCGCAACATTGCGATTGCCTGTTCCGATACTATCCCCTCTGAGGAAGGACCTTCGGTAGACAAGTAAGTAGTACATCAGCATGTGTCTAGCCGTTCGCTACAGAATCGAAACTTGTTAGATTCGGCTTTAATTAGTACAACACAGGATCTCTGAGTTTTGTACCCTTTAATTTCCCCATTCTGAACCACCTCTTACCCGGAATCATCCCTATTTACATCAGTAGCAATTTTTCGGTTAGGAGAAGAGGTGAAGAAGCCTGAACGCTATGTGCTTCGCACCCAATCCATCCACAATGGTAAAGTACCTGGAAGTCGAATCTTCCGTTTTTTCTTGCGAAGGTTTGCCGGAGAAAAACTCCTTAACACTTGCAATCCACGTGATATGCGAGGAATCACCTATAGCGGATAATAGCACAGTCCAGAAAACTACGATGAAGCACAAAACACCGAGGTTTCTGAGTTTTGCTGAGCTTTCAGATTCTTAATCCTGTTTCGGGCGCATCCATTCAACAGATTGCGTAAATGGCAAAAGGACGTGGAAGTAATGTTTGCCCGTTCAGCCTAAGAATATCTGGCCGTTGCGCAACGTTGGGTTGTAGTCTCCGAAGGGGGCGTGTATTAACGGGTGTGGGTTTGACTCGAGGTAAGTTGGAATTAACTGTTTCGAAAAAATCTATCTAATTTGCATCAAAACTGCCGCAAAAATATAACATTAAAAACAAAAAGTGAGCCGCGGCAACCTCTATTCAGCTGCGGCCCACTATAGTCAAGGAGTTAAAAAATTACGCTATACCCAACAAAACGTTCCAGCTTCTTAATCGGTTTCATGATGACGGCAACAAGAACGGTCACCCTTTTTTTTACTCAACCACTCATGAGCATTTGTCCGCTCTTCATAGCTTAAATCGCCATCACCATCTGCATCGCACTGTTCAATGATTTCTTCTGTGCAAAAACGATGACGATCATCTCCCTTTTTGTGTTCGCACCCAGAGAATTTATCGCCATTATGGTGTCCTTCGCGATCCGAAAAAAAATCGTCATCTTTACCTTTACCGCATCGCATATCCCGAATCTTGTGGCCCTTTCCATGGCGCATTCGCTGTTCTTCGAGCCGGACTTTCAGTGGCACATCACCATCACGGCCATAGCCATTTCTACCGTGCCGCATCTCTCGAAATCCTCGCCTTTTTCCATGACGATTCTTTTTCGGATCGCGAGATTTAATCAATTCTTCCCGTTGCTCTTTAGTCAGTAGTTTGGCAACTTCGAGGCGATGGCGAGTTGTAGCTTGATGAATCTGTTTTTCCGTCTCAGATACTTCGTCGCTCTTGGACAGAATCGCGTCTGCATCCAGCGTCTCTGCATCCCATAGCTGTTTGATTTCCAGGTGTTTGACCTGAATTTCTGCCTTCAATAGTAGGAGCTGCTTTTTATAATTAACGTCCAATGACTTCAATTTCCCAACCTGTTCCCCGGACAATTGCTCTATCAGCTTAGCTCGTCGGTGAAGACTATCGAAGTTTCCATGTTTATCATGGGCACGCGAAAACGCATTCGAAGTGATGATGCCAACAGCCAGGAATGCGATACCTGTCATGATAACGGTTTGAGTTTTCATTTTCATATCCTTTCACTTTTGAGGGCTAAGTTCATATGCTTGACTCCTTACTACTTCCTTTGGCAACCAATCAAGAAAAGTGTTCGGGGAAAAACGACATTCTAGTACTTTCTTAGTGGATGTTTGGTATCTACTATGTTCCAAGAAAAACACTCAATGGTATATTAGGACTGATTCCGTGCGCATTGCGTCGGAGGCACGACGTAGGAGAAAGAGGCGTAACGGGGACGATAGGATGTAATAAGAGTTCGACGAAAACTACTGAAACATCCGCTCCAAACGAGACATAATGCAGCACTATCTTAACCCTACGTTTTTCTGAACGGCTGGGATTATAGCATCTTCTAGCGAAAATCAGAGGCTTCACAGCCGTATGATTCGGTCATTTTTCGCTCCCTATACTGCAAATCCTCTACCTAATGCGTTCTATTTGATTTTTTCTTGCTCACGAAAGATTCTAATATTGTTATCTTGGCAAAACCATTAAGATAAGTTCGAATGTTGAGAGGGACTATCATTAGATTAGTTTGGGGGTTCCAAAGAATTTACCACATATCCTGATACCGATTTGTCTTACGAGGTCAGCAACTATATGTAAACATGTGAGCGGCCGAAAAATCAGAAATGAGAAAGAATGAAAAGATTAAAAAAACCGCTATCCACACTGACTAGGCTTTGCGATTTAGGCCCTCAAACAGACCCCTCCGGACGTCTACCACAACCTACTCATCGATTATTGATTGTTAAACTGACTTGCGAGGCGTACGATTCTTCACCCTACAATGAGTAACGCGCATGTACTTCGTCGTCTCAAGACAATTTCAATAGTACACCCAAGACACACTTTACCGCCTAACACCCACTATCTTATTAATAAGTAATGTAGCGCCTGCTGTTCGCATTCGTTCACTGTATTAGTTGGTCAAATTGATCCAGTTTGAACCGGACGCTGACCACCGACTGTTTTTCCGGACCAGGCCTGTACTTGACATACGTGGTAGCTACCATCGTGTCGTCCGGTAACAACTCTAGCCCTGGATAGCCACAGTCATGCGGTTTTTCTTCA
>CAYZGU010000007.1:0-123854 GCA_964478165.1 uncultured bacterium
TATTTTAAATTCCCTCACTATTGAGCCTCTCTGGGTTTCCGAACTCAGAGAGGTTATCATATCTCACCACATATTCTCAAATCTCATCATGTCTAAATTATCTGTTACCTGTCGTCACGACAAACTGGAAATAAGTCAGATTTACAGTGCAACTAGGAGCATTCGAAAATTCTGTTGAATCAGGGCTAAGATTGTGATATACTGCTACACGGGCTCGTGTTGGATGTGCGATTTGCGAGCATTTAGCGGACCTGATGTTATTGGTCGAGCGAGAACGCTTCACGATTTCTGGACAGGAATTGGCAAACTCTCTGATTCTACCGGAATCTTTCCATCTTAACAATCTAACGGCGTTTTCACAACTGGGTGTGGGGCTTTGAGGAGGTAATGACAAAAGGTATGGCTGGAGATGCTTTGGGCTTAGTTGAAACGAGAGGCTTAGTTGGTAGTGTTGAAGCTGCGGATGCCATGGTAAAAGCCGCAAATGTGGAACTCGTAGGTTACGAACAAATCGGGGGTGGGTACGTAACAGTTATGGTGCGCGGTGATGTCGGTGCAGTTAAAGCAGCCACTGATGTTGGGGCAGAGGCTGCTGCACGTGTTGGAGAAGTCGTATCTGTGCATGTAATTCCAAGGCCTCATGCAGATGTTGAAGCGATTCTGCCTGTGAATGCACACACCGGTCCCGCGTTGACTATTGATTTGGATGACACCAATTCATCGAATTGAAGGTTAAGGTCACATACGCATGGAAGATCGGGCGCTAATTCAGCTAATTACGCGCAGGATAGTGGAACGCATTGAAGACGAACCACCCTGCAGTGGTTGCGCGTTACGAAGTTGCCGGGCAGATTTGCGTGCCTGTGATGCAGCTATTCGTCAAGAGAAAATTCCGATTGGTGTTTCAGCCAGGCATGTACATGTTACCCAGAAAGATCTCGAAGCCCTTTACGGTCAAGGTTACGAATTAAGCATTCACGCGCCTCTGTACCAGCCTGATGCATTTGCGGCGAAAGAAACCTTAACAGTTGTTGGGCGACGTATGCGATCCATTGAGGGCGTTCGAATCCTTGGTCCGGTGAGAGAGTATTCACAGGTGGAACTTTCACAGACCGACGCGATTCGCTTAGGGTTGCATCCACCTATTCGGGATTCTGGCGATCTCGAAGATTCTGAACCAATTAGTCTGATTGGGCCCGCGGGTTCTGTTTTTTTGAAGGAGGGGGCAATCTGCGCGACGCGCCATATTCATATGAATCTGGAGACTGCTTCTTCTTTGTCTGTTCATTCGACTAGCCGTTTGAAGGTTCGAGTGCCGGGCGAACGAGCTTTGATTCTTGAGAACATTCGACCGAAGATTTCATCGTCCTATGTCCTTCAGATGCATCTTGATACTGACGATTCAAATGCCGCAGGATTGCGTGGCGGTGAAGCCGTGGAATTGTTGCACGATTAGTATATTACTCAATAAGAATGGGCCGTGAGATTATCCGACAGATTGAACGGGCTGTCGAAAAATCACGGCGACAACAATCGATGTCCTCCCAACTTGCAGCGTCCGATAAGCACGTACTGGCGATATTTGATGCAACACTGGCAAACTTGGAACCTTCACTCCAACAGCTTGGTAGCTGTGTGCGGAATGGTTACTTGATTAAGGTAATTCTTTCGGACCTTGCCTACAAGCTTTTGGATGTCGACCGCATTAAGGCTGTGTGTGGTGCTGCGAATGTACTGACAAGCAGTGAAATCAATAACTTGCGATTTTTCATAGATGGATTCCGTGTGCTTGTTATTCCTGTCCTGTCTGCTCCCCTTGCTTCAAAGCTCGTCTTGGGCATAACAGACACGGTTTGTCCATTCCTAATCCTCCAAGCAATTCTTCGGGGAGACACAGTCATCGCTGTCTCGGATCTGGACCAGAAGAGTGCAGGAGTTGCAAGCGCTGCCTCACTCTTAGAACTTTCAGGGCGTTACATAAAAGAGCTATCAGATTTTGGGATTCAATTTGTAAGGACGGAAGACATATCCCAGGCTATTTGCGGCTATGAATCTCTGAGGATTCATAATGGTGATGCTGCCTGCGGTACAGAGGTAATCAGCGCATCGTTTATCGATGATCTAGCGCCGACGGTTCGGGAGCTTATACATGTAAATTCGGCTGTTATCACACCACTGGCTCGGGACTTGGCGCATCAGAGGGGGATTAAACTGGTTGCCAAAACTGAGTCGTAAGATTGACGTGATTGCCAACGATGAGGAGCTTTCCGGTTCTGGTGGGATTTGTGGTCTTTGCGACAGCTAGTGGTTTTTTTCAATCGGACGTTTATCTGGAGTCGTGGCCCATGGATTTGTGTGAAATACTCTCGGTTTCTAGAATTCGGATTTGCCCAAATCGGTTATGGTATCTAAATCGCTCTCGCCTGGAGCTATATCGCGCTTTTGCCAAGGAGAGATCTTTATGAAAGACCGAAATGCTATTTTGGTATCATTGACAGTGTTTAGTTTTTGCCTTCTCCATGTTTTCGTAATGCTTGCCCAAGCTGATTGGGAGTATAGTCATTTTGTCGATCGGCTAACTCGGGAACACCGCGCAGGAAACGATGTGGATGAGTGGGTTGAACGAGGCAGTGCGACCGTAAACGCCAGTCCTCATTTTGAGCAAGGAGCCCGATTAACTGCTTGGGCAGGAGAGTATGTTAAAGAAGACGATTATGAGTTCGCGATAGCAAGCGCGGTTTACTTGTTCGAGATTCCAGCAGAAGCCCAATATATTGAGATCTTGGTGCGCTATCGTGGCGAACCTCATGAGTCGTATATTGAAGATTATGAATCAGTAGCAGGCCGGGTTTGGATTCGTAACACCCGACGTGACAGGGCACGTCGAGGCTATGATGATAAACATGCCGATGAAACCCGTTATGGTGATACTTTTGCTTTGCGGTCAAAGCGACGTTCGGAGACAATCAAGATTGCTGCTGCAGGACATGTTGACGATGGATTTCTGGAAATGCACGTTGTTGCCCAGGATGGTGAACAGATTGACATAGAATACGTTGATATCTCTGTTTACCGTAAGCTACGTCATATTGACAAACACCATCGTTATGCCCGAAGCTTTCACTGGGCCCCGTGGCATCGCTATACGTACCTATATTTTTACGATGGTCCATGTTACTACCCTACGAATCAGAGCTACTATATCCGATGGAGTTATCCGATATACGACCATCACTACTCCGCTATTCGCTATTCCTATGGTAATTATTTGTCTCGCTACTACACGCACTATCCACACTACTATCGGAGGACATATTCAAATTATCGAGATGGTTTCTCGGATTCCAAACCCTTGGCAAAAAAACGAAGAAGGCTCCATCGATGGAGTCAAGAACATGAAACGGTGCGCCGTCAATATGCCAGAAGTCGATTCGCTGCACAAGACAAAGAAAAAAAACAAACAGGTATTCAAACCAAAGTCCGATCTGTTATTGAAAAACACCGTGCTGAGCAGCCGATTGTGGCTAGTCAAATCGAGCATGGCGGAACGGTTGCTTCTGAACGTGAACCGACCGGCAACCGAACGCGTTCAAATTTCTTGACAAACGGACGAGAACGTACCTTCCGATCCCGGAGTGCACCGGGGAAACCTGATTCTACGAGTAAGTCGAATAGACAAGCTTATTCTTCTGATTCACGGCTTGGAGAGCGCTCCCAGAGGGGTCAGGTGCGCTCGAATTCTGAAAGCCGTAGTCAGCTCCATAATCGCTCTCAAACTTATCTGCGGCGATCTGATGCGGCATCCTCGCAGGCTCATAGTCGTCGTTCAGCCGCAAGGAGAGAAGGGTCTGATTTGCCAAGTGCCTCACGGTCCGAAGCTGTTAAACCGAATTCATCTTCACAGCCTCAGGCCTCGGGCGGTAAGGGCGCTCGCTCAACAAAGACGAAATCCAGTGATGATGACGATCAGCGAGAGGGGCGGAGTAGCGGACGGGCGAACAACTCAGAGCGTATAAAACGTCGAAGAAAATAGCCGTAGTGCAAATCAAAGGTCGGTTAGATATGCTCCTTTTACTCGGTTGTGTGCCTAAAAGTGTTGATTTTTAGGTTGACAAGGCCCTCGAATGTTGCTAACATGCGAACCGTGTGTTTCGTCGCTAGAGTGTCATTAGCGTTAGGAGCTAGACTGATTCCCGTTGAAGATTCTAACTGGTATAATACCTTTATTAATTTTAGCTCGGATTGGATTTGCACAACAAGAAGAAGTTGTGTTTATTTCTCCGATTGGTTCTGTTACTCGTTCTGCAATTGTCCCAGGTTGGGGGCAGTTCTACGCACACAGTCCAATTCGCGGTGTGCTATCGTTAGTCGGAGTAAGCGTATCGCTTGGTGGGGCGTTAGCCGCACACCAAGCATTTCAAGACACTTACGAGAATGATTATCTGAAACCGATTGAAGATAAGCTCATACATCCGAAATCCGAGGAAGCAGCCGCAAACTATCGTCGAGCAAACGAACGGTTTAAACTGAGGCAATTTTTCTTGTACACCGCCATTGGCGTGTGGGTATATAGCGTCATTGATTCTTATGTTGGTGCAAGCTTTTATAATGCAACGATGAAAGCCGCTTCTCTTAGTGACGAAGCTGAGCAAATGGAGAAATTGGGCGTGAGCGTGGGACTGGCCCCTACGCAACTCGATTTGAGCATTAGTAAATCATTCTGATGAGAGATTGGTTTCCCCGCTAATCGCTTCAAATGAGGTTGATTCTGTTTCAGCAATTCGGAATCTGAATTAGCTATATTTCTCTTGGTTTGGAAAGACAAGTTTTTGGTATTACCAATAATTGTGGTTAAGGCTTGTTGTCCCGTCCTCAAGTACTACCAGTGCAGCCCTCACCAGTGTTCTCTCGGGCGCGCCGTCCTGCACTAGACTTTCGTTGTGTCCCGGCAGGGAGTTCGGACGGTAGTGTGAAAAACATCTTCGGATGAGAAGCGGGTGTCTAAAGCATTCACGTCGAAGTCTGATGGGCTAACATCTCCCTGTGCTTTTTGGTATTCTCAATTTCCTTAAGAATCAGAGCTTTATGGAGGAATCTTAATTATGTTTAAGTCTTTCGCCAAAAAGGGTAATCTACTGCTTGTGAGTTTCGCAATTGCAACTTTTCTCAGTTGCGGAGACGTTGATAAGATTGGTAATCCTCAACCCCGAGAACTTAGTTCGATTATCGCAGTTCTGAAAGAGTGGCGTACGGGGTATGAAAATGAAGATGTCGATGCATATATTAGTGCCTTTTGGGAGGAAGGATTCCGTTATATCTCAGACATGGGAACACCTGATGACAAAACCGATGATGTCGAGTTTGATGACATTCGTGATGAAAGGGATTCGGCAATTCGAGTTTTCTCCCGGTTTCAGGACATCGAGATTGAGCTCTCGGATCCTCCCGAAGTGACGTTGAATACCGAACGTGATAGAGCTGAGGTCCGAAACCATTATAGGATTCAGGGGTTTGTTGCTGATGGTGAGTCTCTGGAAGGCGGATTCACAGGATGGTTTGCCGAAGGTGACAACGTGTTCATATTTGAGTCCAGAGATGGTGAGTGGCGTATTACGGAATGGATTGATGAAGCATTTAGCGAAGAGAAGATTCAGTTGTCTCTATAAGCAATTCTCCAACACATTTCTGAATCGGTCTATCAAGTATTCGTGATTTCTTGTGGATGCTGCTGTTCCGGCCGCTACGCACGGTGTTTTCGGCCAGTGATTTGGTTCCTAATAAATAATACGAAAGGAGCAACAATTCTCAGCTCACTAAATTGAGCGGGAAGAAAAACTCTCAATGTCTGAAAGGGAGGTTCACTTACGCGACTATCTTGCTGTCTTGCAAAAGTATGATTTTGTTATCTGCCTGAGTGTTTTGCTGCTTTTGGGGAGTGCTCTTGTCGTTAGTGTTCGACTGCCTAAAATTTATCAGGCCTCTACCCTCCTCTTATTCGACCAACCCGCGTCCAACCCGCCTGTATCGTCTGCCAACGTGTTTCAGAATGTCCTATCGGGTGGCGTTGACCGTAGCGAGATGGAAACAATCGGTCAACGGTTCCTCTCAGAGTCCATACTAATTTCAGCTATCGAGAGACTAGAGGATGCGCAAATTGATGGTGTCCACTATCTTCCGTCAACTGGGAAATTGCGGCGAAATCTGAATGCAAGGAGCCGTCCAGATTCTCAGTATATCGAACTATCACTGCAGCTCTCCGAAGCAGAGGGTGGTGAGCGAAATGCCGCACTCTTGACAAATCAATTGGTTTCAGAGATGCAAACTTTACGCAGTCAGAAAGAAGCCGATACTGTAGCACATCGGCTGGAGTTGTTGAATGAAAAATGGGAGGAATTGCTTGAAAACGTGCGGTTCAATGAGGGACAAGCACGGAAATTCGTTCGCGAAAAGGGTGGTCCCGGTACATGGCAGCAAGAACTTACCCATGCGTTTACGCGACGCGCAGCGTTACGTGGACAGCGTGAAGGAATAGAAATGGCGATTGAGTCATCTAGCTTGGAACTGAAGCATCTCCGTTCAGAAATAGGAAACCTGCAGCAGTATATAAAGCAGACGGAGACGGTAGGACATGATCCTATATGGTTGTCGCAGATGGAAACGCTTATTGGTCTTGAGGGTGAGAAAGCTGGACTCATTGCCCAAGGGATGGCGGAGAAGGCCCCCATGGTCCAGTCACTTGATGCGCAGATAGAAAAACTTCAAGAGAGGTTGTCGAATCTTGGAGTGGATACATCCGTGACCTCGGTTGCCCAAGGCGTAAATCCACTTTATAGCGTTATAGAGGAACGGTTGATGAACTTAAAGACTGGCAATCTTCGAGGAAAACATAGTCTCCTGCAAATCGAGCCAAAGCTTGAAAAAGTAGAGAGACAGCTAGGCCGATTGCTTAAAGATATCCCTGAAGATCAGTTGGAGCTTGACAGATTAAAAAGAGAAATTGGTTTCCTGCATGAGCTAACCAAAGAGACATATACGCGTATTTTGCAAACGGAAATGCTCCTCGCCGAATCCAATCGCTGGAATACAAAATCAACTAATGGGCATACCATCGGAGGAATTGAGGTTGTTGATATCGCTGTGCCGCGGAAGATTCCCACTAGCCCGCGAATCAAATTCATTGTCGCTATCGGCGGAATCGTTGGTCTAGCGGTTGGAATTTCTATCGCCCTTTTTATGACGTACTTTAGCAATGTCTACTCTTCGGCGGAAGAGGTAGGGTTTGATCTGCATTCCTTTTCCTTGGGACATGCGTCAAATCTGGGCAGAGTTGGTCCATTGGTTTCGGGATTGGAAGACTACCAGGCAATTGCGGCAAACATCAATCTTTCAAATTCCGAGCAAAATAGACAGGTCTTGATGCTAACTGGATGTAATCGGAATGAAGCAATTTCTGTTGTTACAGCGAACTTAGGCGCTACGCTGGCATCGGTAAGCGAGAATGTCTTGATTCTTGACTGTAATTTGAGGTTGCCAAACCAGCATGAAATCTTTGGAATTGCCCAGCGAGCTCACGAGGAAGTGGAAGTGACAGATGTGCAGAACTGGCAACAGGTGATTCAAAAGACCCATATTGCGAATCTCGATCTCCTAAGCATTAACGCATTTGCGTCCACACCGATCGAGATTCTGCACTCATCGCGTCTCGAATCGCTTTTTGAGAAGCTCCGTGGACATTATGAGCTTATACTGCTTGATTCTGCACCTATCCTCGGTGCTCCAGATGGTCTTGCTCTGGGGGTTCACGCTGATGCCGTGGCTTTGGTGATTAACCTGGTAACGACCACACGGCAGTCTTTACGTTCAACGCGAGATCGAATTGCTCATGCTGGAGTTCCGCTGATAGGGTTCATAGATGTTTGATTGTTAGTTGAAGGACTATGTCGTTCCAAGTCTCGCCTTAGTTGGTTCCCACACGTAATCGACTCTACAATGTGCTAAAAAAAGAAGATCTACTTAGATGGAAGAACGCGTTTCCGCCTTCTTTTAGTGTTGTTAGCAAGAAATCCTAGTCTGCTGGCGGGCATTCCTTCTCGGCTGACAGGCATTGAACTCAGTTTCTAGAATGGCGAAACGTGGGGTTCCATTAGAGATTTTTCATGGATTCAACATCGGCAGTTCGATTGAGCCTATCTTAACCACGAGCTGTGCTTCGGTGTGAAGCAAAAAGAAGATACTCCTGCCTGAGTAGATTGAGAGAAGTTTTACTACGAGGTTCGTGTGTAACCCAAGCTTATCGATGCAGTTGTGATGTGCTCGAGATTCGATCCAAAGGCATTAAGCATGTTGCTAGAAGAGAGCAGGTGGTTTCTATTGCCAATAAGTTGCTCTTAGCCACTTCATCATGCCAGCGCGTCATAAAAGATTATACACTGACTGGCATTGTTTCGTTATTTCATTAACGGAGTTTGTTGAATCTCCCTATTGTCGCTCTCGTTCTTTTTGTGACTCAGAATCATACAATGCATTTACCCTGGTTCCACCGACGACTAATCTCGGAATCGCGATCACAAGAACCATGCGTGTGAGTCGACAATCTACAACAAGTGTTGAGTGCTGACGTTCTAATTACGCGCAGCGTATAGAATCGCGCACCTTTTTTGCTCACTGAGCTTCCAATGGAATTGGTTTTTTAATTGAATTGGAAATTCGTAGGTATTTGTGAAAAGATGACACTCTGTTTCTGTAGCTTCCCGGATTGTGGTGACAGTTTGTATGCACAGTTGTGCGCTCAATAATTGCCGCCTTGACCTTTGTTTTCCCGTGTTAATTTCTCCCGCAGATGAGGAAGCGAAACTCAGGCCTCCTGTAAAGTTCGCTACGGAATCATCAGTTGATTTTCAATTACAGAATGCGCGCTAGCTTATCTTCGACGGTGCAGGTGAGACAGTGAGAAAGGGGCTGCAGCTCTCCTCCCTGTCTCACCTGTCATCCCTACAGGCTTAACGAGAACGGCCACTACTATTGCCGCGTCTACCATTGCCAGATCCGCTACTACGCCGCATCATCTGCTGCATCCGCTCACGTTCGATTACCTCAATCGCTTTTGCCTGCTTGCGAGTCAAGATGGCATTACGTTCTTTGGTCAAGCTCTCGCGGATTTCCATTATCGCGTTCCGAATCGATTGAAAATCCCCCGATTGTCGCGCTTCCTCCGCAGATTTTTCGAGTCTATCACGATGTTTCTGATATATCAGGCGGGCTTTCAACAGCGTTTCATCCTCGACTTTGACACCGAAGCTGAGGTCGGCCCACGAACTATCGATTAGATTTGTAGGAGAGAATCGTACAGCATTCCCACGACGTCTGTCTCCTCCCTCCCTATTTCGTAATTCGCTTCGGTCAGGCCGCTGGGCCTGAGTCATCTGACTTGAAACAAAAATAGCAACGTTCACGATGACGAACATCGTGAACATGAATAACCATTTGCGTGTCATACTGGAATCTCCTTTTCTGATTCGTAGAAGTAGAGCTCTAACTAAAACATGCGCCCATCAGGGTTAGACAGGTGAAAAGCGAAAAAGTTTGGCGCTTTGTAAAAAAAGGTACGCTTGGCGTGTCCAACTGAGCGCAGTATTTCGCCATGCTAGATTCGATCGACGAGCGTTGTCTCAAAAGGAGGTAACTTTTAACCTTTTCCTTGATTTAGCAGATTGGAAAGATTCGATGTAGCGATGCACATGAATCGGCGCGGAAGCATTTGAGGACTCGATCTATTAATCCCAGGCACTCAGTGAATTTTCTAAGAATCCGGATCTAAGACGCTTTTGGAAAGCGAAAGGCCCAAATGACGCTTTCAATGATTTCAACCACGACTGAATTTCTGAAACTACTGTCGTCTTGAGGCGTGTTTTGGCTTTCTCGCGCCCGAAGGGAAAAAAGACCGAGTTCATCCGGAGTTCTCCAACTTAATTTGTCATTGTTCTTGCTTTAAAGAGACCGTAATCCACATTTGGATTACAAGACGACATTTGGCCAGACGCCCCCAACCGACTTCTGTTTGATTACTGCATGCGGTCGAAGGTGTTAGCCGTAAGTGCGCGTTAACAACGGTCGGTTCTGCTAGCTTTCTTGTAGATGTCGATAACCATTTCTGTTAGACATTCGACCATTCGAATTACACAAAGGAACTTCCAAAAATGAGCAATGGGACAGCAAGAATTGCTGGGATTCAATTTGCCGGCATTCCAGACCAGAAAGAGAAAAACTTGGATACAATTATTCGCTTGATACGGAAGGCTGAATCTAAAGGAGCTCAAATAATTGTGCCCCCAGAGGCTGGATTGACCGGTTTCGTTGCTGATGATCCTCAAAAAAACTCGCAGAGTCTGTTCCGGGTGAAACTACGCGTAGAATCGGACAGTTGGCCAAGGAGCTTGGTGTTTACATTCTATTGGGGCTTTCTGAGTTCATCGCGGGACAAGTGTATAATGCAATGGCTGTTCTTGACAGAAAAGGTAGGCTCACCAGTGTCATGCGAAAAGTCCATCTGAACAAATATGAGATACCAGGAAACTGGAGAAACGGGTCAGAGTTCCCAGTCTGGAATTTTGAAACGCAAACTAGTAGGTGTTGTGGTGGAATTATGGTTTGTTACGATCGAGAACTACCTGAAAGCGCACGCTTGTTGATGTTGAAGGGTGTTGACGTGATTTTCAATCCATTGGCATGCTGTTGTCTTACAGACGATATCCATAGGTGCCTTCTCCGAACCAGGGAATTTGAAAATGAGGTTTGCATTTTTGTAGTGAATCACGCTTTGCCGAGTCAGAATGGACATAGCATGGTGTTGGATTATGATGGTAACATTTCGAGGGAACTCGGCGAGAATGAGGGCATTCTTTTCTGCGATTTAGATTTCGATGCTTTGCAAAATGCAAGGCAAAAAGGGATTTATGGGAAGCACCATAGACGGCCCGAACTATATGGGATTTTATGTGATAGCTGTGGACAAATACATCCGGATGATGCAAATCTAGCCCCTGTTTCATAGGCGCAAGATCGAAACGATAAGAAATTCTGTGGTTCGTGCGTCAGAGTGCCAACCAGGCATGAAGAATGAATTTGGGAAAGTGTGAAGAAGGTGTGTTCCACCCCTTTTTCTTTGAAACGTGGTGGAGTGCTGGCTGTTCAGTTCGAAGCGTGATTAATTAGGATGAAAAAGCCACAATCCGGTGCAAAGAACAATCTGGTTTCGGGACGACAGGGCACAAATAGATTCAGAACATTGGGAAGAACAGCAGTTCTTCATGGAGGTTTTGTGACAAGCTAGAACCATGTCACAGAGGTTCCTCCAAGCAGAAGGAAAGTGCGCCGCAAACGAATATATGCCCGCAGTCAGACTCAAGATTTTGGTGAACTCGCATACGGCAACATTATTTCAAGTCTTTGTGCAGGGAGACCTGCTGGCCTATTGATGAACTTACCAGGAGAACCGCTAATCCCACTACATTTGATTATTGATCTGTTTGTTCAAGTTAGATCCACATCTCCATTTTGACACAGTTTGAACCAAGATGGCCATCACCATGGAAATCTTACATGTGTAATCAACACATAGCTCCGTACAAGGCATCTATGCGACATTGAACAAGCCTTTTGGAAAGCGAGCAAAATTAATCCAACAAGGGTGGGGTTTAGGGCGAAATACTAAGGTGAAGCTATCAGGGCGATGGAAAGTGTGTCTTCGAATCCGTGCACGGTAAATGTGCTGTGGGAAAATTTGCGAACTAACACCATGCTCACCGTGCAACAGTAGTAGACTTTGTCACTGAAGTCAGTCCACATGCGCTTTTTGTTCGAATTTTTCGGCAGCCGGTGTTGGCGGCTACTTCTTCAGAGCCAATGGTCAGACCGTGAACTCTCCTAGGGTTTCATCATCCAGGTTTTCCAGAACGTCCTTCGTTTGTTGCTCCTGTGCTTCTTTTAAGTCGCTTTCGGAGAACCCATGCTCCTCGATGACCTCATCGGCAACGTAGATGGGTGCCTCAAAGCGCAATGCGAGCGCAATTGCGTCACTTGGACGCGCATCAATTTCGAGCGTCTGGTCTTTGGTGTTTAGCGCAATCTGACCAAAGAAAGTCGAGTCTTTCATCGAGAGAACACAAACAGAAGTCACGCTTGCTTCGAGGTGTTGGATGATATCTTTTATTAAATCATGTGTCATAGGGCGCGCAGCCGTTTCGCCCTTGAGCTGTAGCTGAATCGCTGACGCTTCTGCTGGTGCAATCCAAATGAGTAACATCCGTTCAGCTTCTGTTTCCTTTTCCTTCAGCACAACTATTGGCGTTCCCATCTGCTGGTCAAAAGAAATGAATGCCACATCAACTTCAACCATGTTTGTTCTCCTTTTAATCGCCTAATAGAGTTAAACTCGGATTGCTTTTGCCATGACACAAGAAATCTTCCGCCATATCCCATACCATTGATGAACCAAGCGTGCCTTGAATTGTAACGCGGCACGGAACGAATTTCAACCCAAAATTGATTTTGATGCGCAGCAATCCGAAATCTCTCATGTGCTTTGAGTGTGCGCAATCAGTGTTTGAAATGGAAGCGTTCCACGCGAAAGGGGACAATTCTGTGGAGTGGTCGAATAATGAGAATCTACCGTGCTACGTCGGAGGATTTTCCTAATCCATCCGTTGAGAGTGACGTTATTCTCGAAATTGGAAGTTAATCAACTTGAGTGGTGCGTTCGAGCTTATTGGATATCAATTCAGCCAGCATAAGTGTTTAAGTGTGGCAGTGATTTCCCATTATTCGGGAAATCGTTAAAGAGAGAGTTTCACTTTCTGGGTTCTTGCATTCTTACGCGTACGTGCGTATTGCTCTATATCTTCTTTGCCTCGGTTCAATTAATGTAAAATATTAGTTTGTTTGGATTTCTCTGCCGTGCACTATCTTTCATCACCTTAGCTTCATTGAGTTTGAGATGAGCGGTCGTGTCTGCGGGCCGAGATATTGTCGTGTAGTGTTCTTCGAACATCTTTTCTAACGTGTAGTTGGCTGAGATGTAGCCGTTCTCTATTTTTTTTAGAAGATTGGCGAATTGAACTTCCCTGTCGAGTTTGTGGACACCAAAGTTGACAGGGAAAGTTCCGCCATGTGTCTGAAGGGAGTTTGACAAACCGATTGGTGGGCAGTTAAAAAACTTGTCTTTAAGTTTTTAGCATGCGCGCCGGAGGGCGTGTGGCGGGTAGATATGCGGGGAACGGAAAAAATGGTATAGGTATCAATCATGCAGATTGATGCCTATACCTAGGAACAACATGGGCAAAATCGAAATGGAATGGAGGTGACGGGACACGCTTCCCCCCAGTTTCCTGGAGGCGTGGACTATATCTTCATCCATCTAACAAAGATGGAGTCTAGCGTATTATAGGAGACGTAGATTTGCCGTGAACAAGACCCTGTACCTCTATGCCGACGAAATTCCCTGTCAAGATTGAGAACGGATCGAGTCTATTGACCTTGAAAACGCAGGATTCCAAATCTCAACGTAACAGCGCGGAAGTCCTGATTAACCGAACGCGTTTTTGCCAATTCCAAAAGGAGTAATCATTTGATTGGCAGTTTCTTCTCGCTCGCAGAGGTTCGAAGTAGCACTGTGTCGACTTATACTTCAAAAACCCCTGGAACCCTGGGCTTTGCTCACCCAAGGTTTTTGGACAGATGTTTCTCGTTCAAATGGTTGGGCATTATTATGCTTGCACCACCGCGATAAGTTTGTTCGGTGTTGGCCAAACGGTAAAATCTCCTATCATTGCAGTCTCTACAGGACCATGCATCAATCCCTCGGTGTTGCCATCAGGTGGTATGGCCATCTCGCAGGTTTCACCGATGTAAGCTAGATTTAATCGAGGAGATTACCCTCCAAGTCGACCAAATTGATCGAACCCGTGTCCGAGAGCAGTTTAATAGAGGCTCCTACATGCTTAGCATAAGCTTTGATTTTCGCCGTTATGACTCCCTTATGCAGGATTCGCGTGGGCTATCTCAAGTAAAGTCTCGTGACCTATCCCTGGAGAACAGATATGCCACAGAGCCCGTTTTCTGGCGTTTGACTGATTCGACGGGCTGCAAATCAGCCGAACGTAGCTGCTTTAAGCAGCTAGAGCTAACTCTTCGTAGTCAGCAGTTAGATTTTTCCGCCTATTTTACGAGGCCTGCGGAGACCTCGGCATGCAACCTTTATCTCATTGACTCCCGTCGAAACCTTTTCACCCCCACAATCATATTAATGAAGAATCGCTATTTTTGCCCATGTGCGCGAGTCTGTAGAGCGTTAGTTTCACTATCATAAATGAGAACGGATGGCACGCCGGGCTTCCTCTTTCTCAATGATATCACGCTTATCATACTCACGTTTGCCAGATGCCACTGCAATTTCAAGTTTGACCTTGCCGTTGCTGAAATACGCTTTCGTCGGCACGATCGTCATGCCGGCGGATCGAGTCTTACTCTCAATCTTATTAATTTCTTGTCGCCGCAATAACAATTTGCGTCGTCGTTTGCTCTCTTGGTCTCCGGTTCCTTGCTCGTAGAGACCAATATGGGCGTCGATTAAGAAGATTTCTCCATCCTGAATCCGCGCGTAACTATCTGCCAAGTTCAATTTTCCTGCCCGTATCGATTTGACCTCAGTGCCTCGTAGCGCAAGACCTGCTTCATAACGATCGTGCAGATGGTAATCACGGCGTGCTTTTCGATTAACCGTAACGAGCTTAGCGGGGTTAGTAGCACTGGCACTCATCATGAACAAAATTATAGCATAAATAGATTGTTGGTGCAAGTTCAAAGCGTTATATCGCTTGCGTAAGTCGTCATATACAAGGTATCATAAAATAGTTCAGTTGGGCTTCGTTGCAGCTCAGAATCTTAGTTTTTTCTTAAAAACAGTAGGGAGAGCCAATTCATGAATCTAACACAACAACCACCTCGTCGACCGTCAAATCTCGGCATTGCAGGTATTGTTGGAGCAGCGCGTATGGTGGATAAGGCACGGGCGCACAATAATGGAACACTGGGCGATTACCTTTATGGAGACAATTCCGGGCTGGATCGCAAAGTTCTAGCGTTGCTCGGAATCTCGGCAGACGCGTTCGCCGAAGCAGCTGATGCAGATGATGACGAAACATTGGGCAACTGGTTACTAGACAAATCTGGAATAACACGAGGCGCGATTGAGGGATTTAACAAGACCGAATTGGAACGGTTACCGGAGACCGAAGAATATGTGCAGCGATTGAAGGATCGCCTCGCTAAATATGCACCTGGCAGAACGGACATTAGAACCGTATTACAGTCTGTGGAATTAGACGACTGGGGAAATTTTTGGCAGACAGATTTGACCAAGGGACCGCCACGGAGCGCAAATTCCAAGGCGGTTTCAGGGGTTTTTGGCGTGGCTCGAATGGCCGATAAAGCCCGGTCAGAACGGGCTGGGAAGAATGGGGATTATCGATACGGAAATGATTCTGGACAAGACCGACTTATTCTGAATTTTCTCAAGATATCTCCTGAAGAGTTTCAGGAAGCAGCTGTGAATAATCCGAATGATAGTGAATTGGGCGCATGGGTGTCGGAACGCGGTGGAAACCGGTTCGGGAAAATTGTCGACTTTAACCACATGATGTTGGCTAGAGAACCCGAGGATGAAGAAGCACAAGCACTCTTTAACTCGCGTATTGAAGGGATTGATTCGAGTCGCACAGACATTACAACATGGACGCAACTCCAAGACCTTGACGATGAGTTGACCTTTGGCATCATCGAGCTCGCGCGTCATGCACCCCGAAGTCCGTATAACACTGACATCTTGGGAATTATGGGTTTGGCGAGAACACTTGACAAGGCCAAAGCGTTTAATAGCAATACACTTGGTGTTTATCGGTACGGTTTCAATTCAGGCCATGACCGACACGTTCTTGGGTTTTTAGGTATTGCTTCGCAGGAGTTTGCCGATGCTATGAAAGCGTTGCCTACAGATAAAGACGCCGCAGACTGGATCGAGATGCGAAACCGGGGAAAGAGACTCGAGATTTATGTCTTTAACAAAGAAACGGTAAAGCGTGGCCCTGCTGACGAGCGACAGCGAAATCTTTTCGCAAAGGAGATCAATAGACTTGATCCGAATCGAACAGATATTCAGACTTTTTTCGATCTGATTGAACTCGCCGATGAGAAAGAATTTGAGTAAACCGCATTCTGGTTAGGTGGACAGGCTTCACACTCTTCTGTAATTTTGAGTCTAGCACATCACCAATCTCAGCTCAAAGTTTTTGGGTTACACTGGAGGGAATGAAAAAGAATCAGCTACTGCATTCCATCGTATTACAGAATCTCTTATCATTCCCAGACGAACTGTATTGCTCATATTGTCCCAGCTTGCTTTTGTGGATTCGATGCCGATTTGAAGCTCGCTCCACAATGTATTCGTCGGACCTGGTCTACTGAATCGAAAGCCTTACTGAGATTAACGCGATGTGCATCGCATTGTGCGCAAATTCAATTTGCCAGGTTTGATGAGCGGGGCGTTTAGTTCAACTTGTTCCCATCGTTTCGAATCAGCGCTATTCCGTCGTGTCCGGTATTGGAAGACGCCAATCGGTGGCGGGCAGAAGTTCAACAACAGCATGGAAAATCGGCAGAAGATCGGGTTCCGGGAAGATTATGTGTAGACCGACATGTCGAGCTCCGTTGTGTGCACATTCGCACCTTCTTTCACACTAAGAAAGAACGATAGATGTGCCCACAATGGTTTGGAGTAACAGATGGTGGTGTGTCCCGGAACCTCAGGTTAGGCCATTAGGTTAGCGAACTAGACATTTCCTGCCGTACGCAATTCGAAGCCAACACTTGGACCAGTCATTAGATTTTGGCCTAGTTAATAGCCACTAAGCCGGAATCGACACTTGTTGCTTCGGATTTTTGCTTACAAGAATGATGTCGATGGAGCTTTGGCTGGCGTGAGATTCTACGAAATGGTGTTCTGACACAGGCCTAGAGATTCAATATTTCGGACAACTCTAGACTTGTCACGATGCTGGGGCAGTTGGATTCTGGTGAGGGTTGGAGGTTGTTAGCCCCGAAACACATGCCAGAAATGGCGTGGAACGATAGTACTCAGATTCAGGCACCAGGGTCACTTGTCGACAGTTTGTGTTTTCATGGTCTGGATTTTTCGAACCTTGTTACCCCTTTTAATCTCACCTAACCCATCGATGATTCTAACCCGAGACACGCGATCGCTCCGCACTTCGACGATTTCGATTCGGCCCACCTTAACCGGGATGTAATCTAACACTTCCCCCGTGTCCGGGTCCGTGAGCGGTTCGCCTTTAGCATAGACATCGAATTGCTGTTGGGCTTTTACCCCTGCGCCCGAACCCAGGTTGATGTAGGAATTGTCTTGCTTTTCAGTGTCTACATGTATCACTGTTCCTGTAGTGGGGATTGATGACGGTATCGATTGAGTTTGCGAGCGCTTTACGTTTTGTGCCGTCTCGGATGGTAGAGTGAAATCAGGACCAATATGCATGCGCAGCTTTTTCACAATCTGTAACATCAGATCGTCAGTGACAATGCCGAATAGCGTTTGGTCATATTCTGGGCTACCAAACCTGATACTACTGAGCCTGGCAGGACGCACGATGGGACGAAATTTTTCCTTGGCACGAGGTGACTGTCCAAAGTTTAATTCCGTGCCTTCCTCTGTGACTGTTGCCCGAAACGCAGCTATCTGTGTGCCTCCGAGTTGATGTCGTTTGCTTGCGGAAAGCGTCGGTGTTGCGACCATTTTTCCCGACAGGCCATAGAATTGCATTTCGAGCTTGATGCGCGCGGTGTAGACGTATCCCAAAACTTGGAGGCCTGTCACAAAACTGGTTGTTCTACCTCCCCGGTGACTACTTCCTTCTTGTAGCGATCGGGAGGCATTTGCCCGGGCTCTCTCTTGGCCAAAGTTTCGCACATCACCCGCCACGAGGGCATCAGCACTTAACTGTTTCGCGAGTAATCTCCGCTTTTCAATATTCTTTCTTATGTCCTTCCGTGACAGTTGTAGGCTAGCCATGGCGTTGAGGATTTCATCTTGAGGAATGGACTCATAAACTCCTGTTGCGTCAAGCTTTCGGTTGAGTAACTCCCTGAATCCCGATTTGAGCTCCCACAACCTACCTTTTCCACTGAAAATTTTGCCGATGACGCTTGGGATGCAACCACAGCCCGTTGGCGAATCGAATTGACTGTGATCGTCGAAATATAAAACTGCGATGCGCTTGGGTGTTGCAAAGCTCTCCGGGGGATGAAGCAACATTAAGCATAGGAAAGATAGCATCATTGCGGAAACAATGCGAGATGAGTGTGCTGTACTCCCTGTCATTACCATTCTGCCTTGTCTTGATAGGTTTTTGAATTGTGTTATAATTCTGGCGAACTAATGCGCCAGCCTAGCATATTTTACTTTGTGTCCGAATCGCTGTCAAGTTGATTCCCGGGATCGTGAGCTATAAAAGTTCAGTCCTCTAGCTTAAATTAGCACGAACTTTGTGGGGCTTCTTGGTGAAAATCTTAGTTTGGTTCCGCAACACTTATTAGCTGGAATCCCCAGGCGATATTTTCATTTGTTATTCCGGTCAAGACCAGGGTAATATTTAGAGGCTTCTCTAATAGCAATTCAATAGTCTGATTGTGCATAGAAGACGTATTTGGAAGATCGGCAGTGTAAGTATTCTGGAAATAGTGTTAACGGCGACATTATCTGCGTTGCAAATTCAATGTGTTTTCAGACGCTGTGGTAAGTGTTTTCTGTGTTGTTCATCGAGCCAAGTGAGCGCTTGCTTTGATAGGTCGTTACGATTAGCCTATGCGGTTGGGCTCTGATCCTAGTGGAGCTGGTGGTATTTATACGGTGTTTTCTGGGAGTATCAACAAACTGTTTTGAATTTTTTTGTCCGATTTCTTGATGGATTATGTCTCGGTTCCGCATTTCTTGTTCGGGCTGTATGCTTGGAATCTAGAGGGTGTTTTTAAGCCGATTGGGAACGATTTGAGAAGGGATTTTGTCGAATCGTGCCCAATGGACGAATTGTGGAGCTGGGTGTGACTTTAGATTCGCGTGCTTGAAGCCTCCATGTTTTAGGCGTTTTAGGCCGACGAATGCTATCATTGAGAATGGACGTTACCTACGACGGACAACTGAAATTCATTGTTTCGACTTGCGTTATCGAGCTTTCCTGATGGCACGGCTCGTGCCTGAATTAATCTAAGAGCTTTTTTTCGGGTGCGAGCATTTTTCTCATTGATGAGAATTAAGGCCCACATCCGGGGGTTAATTGCGGCTTTTTCGTTTTCGCTGTGGTTTTTTGCAACTCATCGAGCTGTTCATTAGCCGTAAGCCGTGGCTGCTTCGGACAGCATTCACTTCACAGCCGCTCATACATGGGTTTGTTTTGGAAATGTTGTCAAACAAAATCTTGGCCTACTAAGGGGTGTCAAAATGGGTCGTCGAAGGATTAAAATAATTTCCGCAAGCACTATTTTGTTCGTTGGAATGGCGTGCCTAGTTGCTATGGGTGTCAAAAACACGAGCATGCGACACTTTACACCCGATCTTCTAATCGCGAATGCTATCGAGGTTGACAAAAAAGGTGTTCAAGTGGATGGACTCATTGCAGAAGGTAGTTCGAAGTGGAATTCAGCAAGCTTTGAGTTGACGTTTGTAATACGAGATCGGAGTGGAAGCGCAAAGGTCAATGTGCTCTACTCCAACCGACTCAAACCTGACAATTTCAAGGAAGGTGGTAACGTATTTGTCGAGGGGAAGTATGACGCAAAGCGAAACCTAATCAAGGCTTCGAAACTGAAGACAAAGTGCGCTTCCAAGTATGAGGCGGCTGAAAGCGCGTCGATCAAGGCTGATTATTGAGGACGTAATTTGTGGAGGAGTTAATATAAAGAATTATGGTAGCAGAGATAGGCCGTGCTGGAATCTGGCTTTCGGTATTCTCCTGTTTGTGGGCCATCGCCCTACTTCTTTCAGGGCTCCGCTATAAGAACTACAACGCCATTCTCAGTGGACGGAATGGAGTGGTTGGTACTTTCCTTCTTATTAGTGTTGCTACGGGAGCCTTGATTTATGGCTTTGTGACGAACGATTTTTCGATGAAATACGTCGCAGAGGTGTCTAGCCAGAGTCAACCCTTATTATACAAGTTTACCGCGCTCTGGGGAGGTATGTCTGGATCTCTTCTGTTTTGGCTATGGCTTGTAACGGTTTTCGGAGCTATGGTTGCCTGGCAGAACGGGCGAGTAGTGGACAATATCGGCGATTATGCCCTAGTCACAGTCTCGGTTGTTCAACTTTTCTTCATTGTTTTGGTCACTGGATTAATAGAGGGTGTCTACAACCCACTCGCGCGATTTCCGCATGGTTCGCTGCCCCTAGACGGCGCCGGAATGAACCCCTTACTTCAGACGCCGAGTATGGCATTTCACCCGCCATCGCTCTACGTGGGCTTTGTTAGCTTAACGGTGCCGTTCTCCTTTGCCATTGGCGCATTAGCAGCTGGCAAGATTGATAGCGCGTGGATCTTTCGTTCGCGTCGCTGGATGATAGCTTCATGGTTGGTGCTAACGCTTGGTATTGCCCTTGGTGGAAATTGGGCATATCGCGAACTTGGTTGGGGTGGCTACTGGGCGTGGGATCCTGTTGAGAACGCTTCCTTTATGCCTTGGCTTCTGGGTACCGCTTTTCTTCATTCAGTGATGATTCAAGAGAAGCGAAACATGCTCAAGCTTTGGAATGTTGTTCTGATCACTCTGGCGTTTGAATTTACGATTTTAGGTACGTTTATCACCCGAAGCGGAATTATATCTTCCGTTCATGCATTCGCTCAGTCGGATATCGGCGGTTATTTCCTGGGTTTTATCATCTGCTCCAGTCTTGGCGTTGCTGCCCTGATTTGCTATCGATGGAATGAGCTAAAGAGTAAGAATCGTCTCGAATCGCTCCTCTCTCGTGAAAGCGCATTCCTCCTTAATAACTGGATGTTCGTAGGTTTGACGCTCATCATTCTCTGGGGAACGTTGTGGCCGATTATCACAGAAGGTGTTACCGGAGAAAAATCGGCCGTGCCGGAAGCCTTCTTCAACAAAGTTGTTATTGTTCCTGGCATTGTTCTGCTCTTCTTGACAGGTGCTGGGCCGATTATCTCGTGGAAAAAACTAACTCCGAGTAATTTTAAACGGATATTTCTCAAACCGATGCTCTTTGGTTTTCTCATTGGTGCTTTGAGCTGGGGCTATCTCGCTACCAAAGGACATACGAACCGGATTTTTTCTGTATTGTGTGTTTTCACCGCCGTTTTCTCGTTTGTGGCTATTGTTGACCAATTCTATCGTGGGGCCAAGTTGAGAGCCAGACGGCAGGAAACGTCCTTTTTTCTTGGGCTTTCGCGTCTCATTCAGCGTAATAAACGCCGATATGGTGGCTACATCGTTCACATTGGCATTGTGGTTGTTTACATTGGGATTATGGGGTCGAAAGGATATTTTCTCCTAGAATCGAAGAGCTTGAGGCTTGGAGAATCGATAAATATTGGCAATTACACGCTGACGATGCGCGACTCATTTCGGGAGAGGCATGCAAATCACTCACGTGGTGGAGTAGTTCTGAGTGTGAAAAAAGGTGAAAAACCGATTGGAACAATGCTTCCAGCACGCGGATTCTATGACAGAGCTGGTCAAGGAGATCAAGATACGATTGAGTCAGCTATCCATCACTTCGGACTGAATGATCTGTATGTGGCTCTTGGCCCTGTACCTGAGGATGTGCCATCCTTTGTAGGTTCGGGTGCGTTGGTCCCCGTGCAAGTTTATCACAATCCACTCATCAACCTTGTTTGGTTTGGGGTTGGCATCATGATGATTGGCGGTGTCATTGCGTTAGCTGAAAAGCACGGGAAAAACGTTCCAGCATGTGACGCGTGATGCGTAATCTGTTCCTTTGAATCTATATACGACTGAGGTGGATACGCTGAAGGTTCTATCGATTCTTTCTGGTTTTCTATTGGTTGCATGTTCTGCTCTCACGAACGTTTATGCCGACCAAGTAACCCACAGTCCGGACTCTTCTATCGAGAATCTATTAGAACAAGCAACAACGACTGTTTACTGTTATTGTGGTTGTACACGCGAAACCATCCGACATTGTGTGTGTGGGACGGCGCAACAGGTGGAGGCTGATTTCCTTCACCGTCTTGGATTAGGTGATACGGTTGAACAGATTCGCGACGAGTATATTGCGACACATGGCACGCAGTATCTTGCTATAATGCCTGCTAAAGGCTTCAATCTCGTTGCCTATGCGGTGCCTGTGTTAATTATTGTTCTACTCGGATTGATCGTTTTTGGAGTCATAAAGTCCAAGGTGAGATCTTTGCGCACAGACGGGCCTGTATCTTTCCAAAAAGGTCAATGTATGACCGAGGACGTGCGTGGACAGATTGAAGCGGAACTTGAGCGCGTCAAACAACAGGGGTGATGTCAAACATCTACTATGACACTCATATGTTATAAGTAGATGCCCGAAAGTTTAAACTTAGGAACAGATGGTCATGTTTTTTACAATCTTATGGGTTGTTTTACTCGGACTGCCTCTTTCAGTTTATCTTGCTCTACCGCTTTGGTCGCGGCAGATTCAAACACGAGTGGTTGATGTGGCGGAATCGCGCTTGCGGGTTCTAATTCTTGAGCGCGAACAAAACTACTCAGCGCTCCTAGATCTGGATGAAGATTATGAAACCGGAAAACTATCCCAGGAAGATTATCAAACTCTGCGCCGGCAACTCTTTGAGGAAATAGCAGCGGTGATAGCGGAGATTGAAACGGCGGAGGGGACCTCTCTCAAGGAAGAAATTGAAAACTATAAAAAGAGGAAACAAGAAACTTAGATTGGCCATGCGAAAGATTCCAAAAACGGCAACTGTCGTCTGGGGCTCTCAAGTCAAGTATAATATATCACCGGTCAGGCATTGTTTGCTCTGGTATATTGTCCTGATTTGTTCGGGATGCTTTTTCCCCTGTTTATCTTCCGTGCTGGGACAAAATCGCATGGGGCAGATACAAGGGACGGTTATTGACAAAAAAAACAGCCAACCACTTGTGGAACAGAATGTCTACCTAACAATCCACAGAGGAGAAGAAACGCAAAAGCGCGAAACGGTTACAAGCGGCGAAGGGAGATACGTTTTTGATGACCTATTGATTGGAGTTGATACGCATTATTCTGTGACAACGACCCATGAGGGCAAAGAATATATCGAGACGGATTTGGTTCTATCGGAGTGGGTTCCTCTACTCAAAATAAATATCGAAATTTCACAATCAACAGACGATGCGTCACAGATCGTTATTCGCCAGCATACGATAATCATTACGCCACCCCCCATAGACCATGCGTCTGACGGTGCCGTTTCAGTCATGGAAATGGTTCAGATCGAGAATGTGAATAATTTGGACTTTCAAACAGTTGTTAACGGTCAAACTGTTGGATTACATGTGAATCTACCAAAAGGGCATGAAGGGCTTCAGTTCGACCCCATGTTCACGAAGCATCCCATGGTCAAGTCTAATCAGTTAGTCTCCAACCAACCCTTGGCCTCAGGGTCTGTTAATACGGGTTTCTCGTACATCATGCACGTTGAGAATTCCGTTTTAGATTTATCACGAGTGCTGACCTTTGCGACTAATAAAATCTATGTGTTTGTTGCAGACGGCATGTCATTCATTCCCCAGTCTCCCATTTTTGGTGGCGGTCGTCGAGAACAGATACACGAAATGACCTATACGATTTACGCCACCAATTTCGAGAAGTCACTATCCAGTGGTCAAACGCCTGAACTTAGTTTTAAGTTTTCAGGACGGAGAGCAAACAGCTCATCACAGAACAATATTGCTAATAGTAGTTTGCAGGCCTCGAGTCCTTGGACTATTCTCCTAATTGCTGTGGCTGCAGCTGCTGCAGGTGGTTTTTTGGTCGCAGCAATCTTTTTGGTTAGATCTGGTGCCGATCAATCCACTCAATCGAGAGTTGGCCAAGACGTTGTCGATGCAAGCTGGGTAAACAGACTCGATATGGAGGAACTAGCACACGCACGAATTGGACGGCTTGAGATGATTACACATTTGGACAAAATGTGCGAAAAAAAGGAGATCTCAGAGAAGGTCTACAATCATCTGCGTAAAGAACAAGTGGATCGGCTTGAAAACATTCTTGAAAAGAGCCGTTGAGTCAATTACCGATAATGAGTAAATATTACGACATAGAAGCATTGACCGAACAGCTGGGAGATGAAGATTCAGAGGTTCATGCTGCCGCGATTGTGACATTGGTTGAGATTGGTGAACCCGCTGTTCCATCGCTCATTCAGGCACTGGGCAATGTTATCTGGGATGTCTGTGATGGCGCGGCCGATGTGCTAGCTCAGATAGGCGAACCCGCGATTCCCCAATTAATCGAAGCATTGGGAGATGATATAAAGCACCGCAGGCTTAATGCGGCTGATGCGTTGGGGCGTCTGCGTGAAATCGCAGTGCCCGCATTAATCGACGCATTAGGTGATTCCTATCAGCCAGTGCGCGAGAATGCTGCACGTGCGTTGGCAATAATGCGTGAATCGGCCTTAGCGTCAGTCCCGTTTTTGATTAATGCCTTGCGTGATGAGGATGTTGAGGTTCGTACCAATGTGGCGGTTGCATTAGCGCATCTTGGAAAATCAGCGTCTGACGCTGTTCCTGCGCTGATAGCATTACTTTGTGACAAGTCTGAGCGGGTCCGTGAACATGCCGTGTTTGCATTGGAAAAGATAGGAACGGCAGAAGCAGAAAGCGGGTTGAATAGGTCATGAAGCATTGACATCTTCCGCTCAGTCGTGCGATTGTTGTCAATCGAATGCAAACTTCAGCTATTCTGTTGTTCAAAATCACAGAATTCATTTGAAATCATAAGGGCGAATGTGGTATTCTTATGCTCGTGTGCTACCAGGTTTCCCACCAATTTGAATATATCTGACAATTCAAACCTATCTGAAGTAGTGTGTAAAAAGCTAAGTGATGTTGAGATAAAGTCGTCGGTTTGTGCTCATTTTAAAACAGAGTGGGATGCGTCTAGCATGAAAGGATTAAAGATGGCAGAATTTGACTTTGCGATTGCTATCGGCGGCGAAGCCGGTCAAGGAATCGCTACGCCAGGGAATGTCCTGGCAAGGATTTGCGCGCGGCGCGGTCTCTGGTTCTTTTCTTATAACTCTTATCAATCTATTATTCGTGGTGGCCACATCTTTCTTACAACGCGCATCAGTACAGAAGAAGTGACGAGCCATGGAGATAAGATTGATTTGTTAATCTGCTTGAACCAAGATACGATGGATCGACACCTTCAACACGTTGTAACGGGTGGCATCGCTATCTTCAATAGTGACGCTATTAATGCGGGCGCTGTGCCAGAAGGTGTGCAGCTTTGCCCGATGCCCGTAAAAGAGCTCAGCAACAACAATCGCAACAAGCTTGTCCAGAATACGGTGGCAGTTTCGGCCGTGCTCAGGTTGCTCGGGCTAGAGTTCAAGTTGCTTGAGGAAATCTTAACTTTCCAATTCAAGAGAAAAGGGCAAGCCGTTGTCGATGAGAATGTCGGCGTAGCTCGTGCGGCCTACGAATATGCTGAAGAACACTTCACCCCTTATGTGACACCGCTCCCTCAAAAAGACAAGCCGTTGGCGCAGTTGGGCGGGAATGAGGCCCTCGCCATGGGAGGTGCTGCGGCAGGGGTAAACTTCTACTGTGCCTATCCCATGAGCCCGTCCACAGGTGTTCTACACTGGATGGCCCAGAATGCACGCGATCTGGGAATTATGGTACGGCAAGTGGAGGACGAAATCGGCGTAATTAACATGGTGATCGGTGCCGCCCATTCTGGCTGTCGAGCGATGTGCGCAACTTCTGGTGGTGGCTTTGCTCTTATGACCGAAGCCGTTGGTAGTGCGGGAATGATGGAAATTCCCATGGTGGCAATTAACGTTCAACGTGCCGGTCCGTCTACCGGTGTTCCGACGAAGACCGAGCAAGGAGACCTCTGGCAGATGTTAGGTGCCAGTCAAGGGGATTTCCCAAAGATTATCGTTGCTGTTACCAGTATCTTGGATTGTTTTAATACGATTCCGGAGTTATTTAACTTGGTCGACAAATTCCAGTGCCCTGGTCTTGTCATTACGGACCTGTTCGTTTCGGAGGGATTTGCGACTGTCGATCCAGATGAAATTGGTTGGGATCAGCCCATTGAACGCGGAGAGGTAATCACTGAATCCAATGACACGGGTGAAGAGTATCTTCGCTACAAGATTACGGAAAGTGGTATTTCACCACGGGCCTTGCCGGGTACGCCAGGACATCTACATGTTGTTGCGACTGACGAGCATGATGAAGACGGTGGTTTAATCAGTGACGAATTTACCAATCCACATAAACGACGCGCGATGGTCGAAAAACGGCTGCGCAAAATGGAAGCCGCGGTTTCTCTCATCGAGCCCCCCAATCTAGAGGGACCTGAAAATGCGGAAGTGACACTAATCGGTTGGGGCGCTACAAAGGGAGTAATTCAGGAAGCCGCTAGCATTTTGACGGAGGAGGGTATTCCTACCAATCAACTTGCGATAAAGTGGATTGTGCCGCTGCACGAAGAAGCGATTACGCTGGCGCTCTCAAAATCCAAGCGAACAATTATCGTCGAGAATAATGTTTCGGGGCAATTTTCTCGTTACCTACGTGGTGAAACTGGCTTTAATGCCGACGGACATATTCGTAAATATGATGGCGAGCCATTTATGCCACACCACATTGTGGGTGGTGTAAAAGAACAGTTAGCGGGTAAAACTTCTGTGTCCGTCCCATATCAAGAAATTGTAGTGTAAAATCGTAAGGAGGAATAAGTATGGCATCAGATGAATCCATTAAAGTAGCCCCAACGGCGAAGGATTTTAGAGGGGACGTTGCACCTGATTGGTGTCCGGGATGTGGCGATTTCGGTGTTCTTCGATCGCTCGAGATGGCGTGTGCGAAGATGGGGCGTGAACCGCACGAGTTTGTAACAGTCAGTGGAATCGGCTGTTCTTCGAATATGCCGGGCTATATCAACACTTACGGGATGCACACTCTTCACGGTCGCGCGTTGGCGGTGGCAACGGGTGTGAAACTTGCCAACCATGAATTGACGGTAATTGCGACCGGTGGTGATGGCGATGGATATGGTATTGGAGGGAATCATTTTGTTCATACTATACGACGAAATGTTGACTTGCTATATGTCGTGATGAACAATCAGATCTATGGGTTGACCACGGGACAGGTTTCTCCGACTAGCAGGATAGGCATGAAGACAAAGAGCACTCCATTCGGCAGTATTGAAGGTCCTGTCAATCCGCTTGCGATGGCAATTGTAACCGGTGCAACCTATGTTGCCAGAGGTTTTAGTGGGGATACCAAGCATCTCGCAGAACTAATCTACAGAGGTATGGAGCATAAGGGATTTGCGTTAGTCGATGTTTTCAGTCCATGCATCACCTATAATAAAGATAATACCTTCGCGTTTTTTAAGCAGAATGTCAGGAAACTCGAAGAGTCCGGCCATGATCCGACGGACTGGAAGGCTGCCATTGAAGAGTCGATGGTATGGGATGAGGAGATTCCTATCGGCTTGTTTTATGAAGACACAGGTCGTTCATCGCTGGATGAAGCAGAACCAGTGCTCAAGCAGGGTGGACCGCTCGCGCATCGGAAACTTGGGGTAACGAAGGAGCAAGGCGCGGCGATAATTCAAAGGATGATGTAAACGGCCTTTCCTGAACATCGGAAATCTTAACAAGTGGCTGAGTTTTTTTCTGCTTTCTTTGCGGAGAACAGTCTGGAATCTGCACAATTATTCTGGGTTGTTTTCTCATGCGGAGAGCAATGATTGTGAAAGCTGTTGGTAGGAAGGAATTCTCCTTAATCTGAACTGAATCAAGTGAAGCAATCCCGTCTTTAATAGGGGTATCTCTCGGAACGACCACACTATCTGTAAGTGAATGTGCCACGTTTGTGGCTAGTCACCAGTCCGAATCTTCACAACGGATGTTTTGCTGCGGAGATGCGTAGTGGACCATAGTTCTCAAGTGGCACTGGGGATTGAGAGGGAAGGCTCGTGTGTCGCATATCCAGTGGGCCCGTCCTACACAGCCGAGGTTGTGTTAGGTATCATTTAATCCGCTGATGCGATCTTTAGTGCATGAACGTGGGCCTATCGTACCAAGAGATTCCGGACAGGGATAATGGTGAAGTAAGCCAGTCAAACCGTCGTACTCCGTCTGCTATGTTGCTCCAAGCAACCGAAATAACAAAGCGATTTGGTCACCGAACAGTGCTGAATGGTATCAATCTGGAAGTTCATGCTGGCCAAGTTGTTTGCATCTTCGGCCCCAATGGTGCTGGTAAAACAACGCTCATCAAGATTCTTTCCACGTTGGTCAGACCCACATCAGGTGGTTTGCAGGTTGGAGGCGTTGACGCGGTTTCGAACGCAACGCACGTTCGTCCGACATTGGGAGTGATGGTCCATGAACCACTGGCCTATCTAGAATTGACTCCCTATGAGAATTTGAGGTTTTTTGGGAAGCTCTATGGTGTTGATGCTCTACACCAGCGCATTACAGCTCTTCTTAACGTCGTTGGCCTGACACAATTCACGCATGAACAAATGAAGTTTTTTTCGCGTGGCATGACGCAACGATTTATGATTGCGAAGGCCCTGATTCATGATCCGCTACTTCTTTTTTTCGATGAGCCTTTTTCCGGACTTGATGCTAACGCAAAGCGCCTCTTATTAAAACGGATTGAGTTCGAACGTTCTCATGGCAAGGGAATCGTTCTCACAACGCATGACACAGAATTGGGCTATGTCACAGGATCACGGTTCCTCTTTCTGATTAATGGGACAATTGAGACAGTTGCCACAAAAGACGAAATTAAGGCCGATGAATTGTCCCGCCGTTACGAGAAAAGCCTGATGAATCTCCAGATTACATGAGTGAATTTCGTCAATTTATTTTCCTGCTTCGGAAAGATTTACTGCTCTCCTTTCGTGCGAAGGACACGTTGGTTTTAGTCTTTGTGTTTAGTGTACTCGTCGCACTCATTTTCGCCTTCGCGTTTGGGCCAATATTCCCTCAAGATTTTGAAGAACGTGGCAAACTTGCAGCGAGCGTGTTATGGACGGCACTTGCTTTCGCGGGCATCATCACACTAAACCGTTCCTTCGAAGTCGAACGGATTAGTGGGGGATTTCATGGAGTGAGATTGACTGGGGTTGACCCAGGCAGTGTCTATCTGTCCAAGGTTGTGAGCAATACGATTTTCTTGGCCTTTTTAGAGGTGCTTCTTACACCCATCACACTGCAATTCTTGGAAGCGCTCGATCGTATAAGCTTGCAAACGATGTTGAAGTTAATCGGTGTGCTCAGCACGGGGACACTAGGTTTTTGCGCTGTCGGTGTAGTCCTCTCAGGAATTTCTACCAGCACACATGGCAAGGAAAGTCTTCTCTCTGTTATCCTGCTACCGCTAACCGTTCCCGTTATCATGGCAGGATCGAAGTGTACCTTGTCGTTGCTGACAACTGGCGAGCTCCAAGGGGGTTTTTGGATCTCGATTCTAATATTCTATAGTCTGGTATTCTTGGCGAGTTCATACCTGCTCTTTGAGTTCGTCATCGAAGACTGATAGCAGCAATTTTTCAGGATTTTTGCCCGTATTTGTTCGGAGGTTTAATTGGCAACGATTGAGAGTGTTCACGCGCGAGAAATATTGGATTCAAGGGGAAACCCAACCGTCGAAGTCGACGTTAAACTAGACTCAGGTGCAATGGGGCGTTCAGCTGTTCCGTCGGGTGCTTCAACCGGTGAACATGAGGCGGTTGAACTTCGGGACGCAGATTCCACCCGTTATCTCGGAAAGGGTGTGACGCAGGCTGTTGAAAATGTCAATGCTGTTATTGCGGAGGCGCTGGTCGGATTCGACGTTTCCGAGCAGGCCGAAATAGACTGCGCAATGATTCAGCTCGATGGTACGGAAAATAAAGGAAGACTTGGTGCAAACGCGATACTGGGTGTTTCCCTTTCCTCCGCTAGAGCCGCTGCCAACCATTTTGGGTTACCCCTCTATCGCTACATCGGAGGTTCAAATGCCAGGGTCCTTCCGCTGCCGATGATGAATATCTTGAATGGAGGTTCCCATGCAGACAACAATGTGGATGTGCAAGAATTCATGATCATGCCAGTGGGAGCGGAGTCTTTTGCCGAAGCACTTCGCATGGGCACAGAGATTTTCCATAACCTGAAAAGCGTGTTGAAGAATCGGAAATACAACACGGCCGTTGGCGACGAAGGAGGATTTGCGCCAGATCTCAAATCGAACGAAGAAGCGCTCCAAGTAATCATCGAGGGAATTGAGCGTACAAAATATGTGCCCGGTGAGGATGTTTTGCTGGCACTTGACCCAGCATCTAGTGAATTCTATGAGAACGGAATTTATGAGCTTCGTGCGGAAGCGAAACCACATAAAACTTCTGAAGAAATGGTTGAATTCTATGCCGATCTGATCGAGAGATATCCAATCAAGTCTATTGAAGACGGTTTGGCTGAAGACGACTGGAATGGTTGGGAAATGTTAACACAGGCTCTTGGTGACAAAGTCCAGCTTGTCGGTGACGATCTTTTTGTGACAAACACTAAGAGGTTGCAACAAGGGATTAATCGTGGCGTGGGTAACTCTATTCTAATTAAGGTAAATCAAGTTGGAACTTTGACTGAAACCCTTAATGCAATTGAGCTTGCCACGCAGTCCAACTATACATCGGTCGTATCACACCGGTCTGGTGAAACAGAAGATACAACAATTGCAGATATTGTTGTTGCTGTCAACGCGGGACAAATCAAGACAGGATCTCTTTGTCGGACGGATCGAGTCTGCAAGTACAACCAACTGTTGCGGATTGAAGAAGAGTTGGGTGCAGAAGCAATCTTTCGCGGTATGGACCTGTTTTATGATAACGTGAAGTAGTTCCAAGATAGTGGTAAGCTAGACTGTAGTATCCATGCATCGATTAGCCCTCAATTCGAGCCCATTGTGGAAGGCATTTCATGCGCTATGTTCAATCGGTTTTATTTATTTGCGCTGGTGTGGTACTACTAATAAACGTTGTTCGGTTGTGCGGCGAACTTTGGGATTGGCGTGAAGCTCGGCAGCTTCGACAGCAGTCCTTGAACGATTTAAGCGAGCTAAATGTCCAGCGAGACCGTATGCAAATCCATGTTGAGAAGCTTAGAACCGATGAATTAACAAAGGAACGACTCGCGCGGCGCCTGGGTTACGTGAAACCTGGCGAAATTATTTATAAAATCGTTGACCCGCAGCATGCCGTTCCTGGAAATAGATGAATCTTGGCATGTCTGTTGGGTTTTTTGAATTCAAGGGCTTTAAGTAAATTTGAGGTTTTTGATTAGCAGATGTGTTACTCACACAGCCCTGCTTTTCGCAATGTAGGCATTCAAGTGTGATAGTGCGTGGCCACTATCAATGGCGTGTTTTGCGCGCTGGATGGCTTCATCTGTGTTGGAACGGATGCCGAGCAGATAATCGGTCATCCCTGCATTTAATATGATTCGGTCGTAGATATGTCCCTTTTCTCCAGCTAACGCTGCCAGTCCGGCTTTCGCAAAGTTTTCAGCATTCACGTCTTTGATTCGAGGATTGCGTTTATACTCAAATCCAAGAATTCGTGGGTCAAGATCGACCTCGAAATCCTCCCGCCGTCCGTTGAATCGTCGAAATCCGAACGAGTAATTAACCGCCATATGATTTGCTGTGGAGGGTTTACCCGCGCGCAGGGTGTAATGGCTTGTTCCTTCCTCTCCTTTTACTGCCAGTGCTGCTTGACATCCGCGATCCCATGCTAGTTGCAACAGGGGTTTTTCATATCCGGGATGATAATAACCAATTACGAGATAGTTGGCATGAGGTGATGCGAAGAGTTTCTGGGCCTTTTCTGTAGCCGACCAGGATGGACGCTTCTTAATGTGAACACGTAGTTCACGCGCCTCATAAGCGCCCGGAGAATATTCGCGTTGGCTTACGTAGGCAAATCCGACCTGCTGGTCCTTGATGAGCTCTGCGGCTTCCTCAAGAGAAAGGTCCGTTCGAGCGTCAAGCGCGTGCAAAATTGCTTCTTCGGTAACTCCGCTCTTTGGTGGCATTTGGTCGACACCGTGCAAGACTGACGCTTCACCTAGAGCCGCTCGTACGGCAGCCACAAAAAGCGTCGGCCGAAAGTAGCGGGTTGCTCCGTCAAACGGCTGGCCGAAGTGTGTCAATGAAGTCACAGGAATCTCGTGCACTTTCTCTGGGTCCAGAAACGAATCCAGATGGCCACGGATTTCATCATAGGTTTCGCGATTCATTCGCTGTCCAATTAACGCAGCTGCCTTTAAGGCAGGACTTATATCGTGGTTCAGTATTGCTTCCGCCATTCTGCGCGTTTCAACGTAACTCAGATGCTTTCCGTGCAAGATTTTCTCGGTTGTTCCGAGAACAATCTCTTCGTGCGTGTTGACGGGTCTGTAGCCGCAATCGGGATCCATAATGAATTGTAATACGGCGGGCAGTTCTGTTTTAAGTTGAGGTCTGAATTTTTCAAATGCGTCGATCTCTTGTGTGCTCCACTTTGTTTCTGCTGGGAAGGTTTTTCGGATTGTCATCGCAGCGAAAAACGCTCCCATTTGTGCTTCGGAAGCCATACTTTCCCAGGGGAGTTCGCCTCGTACTGATTTGAGTATGATTTCAAGTATTACGTCCGGTCGAATTGAATCCCAAGGCTTTGCACCCAATGGACGCGTCTGATGGGGCCCGGTACAGACCCTAGATTGTGCTTCCAGCAAATCCTCGTTGGGACCTGGATAGCGTTTCTTATAAATCGATTTGCTCATACGTTCCTTTCCGCGTCCGGCTGGTTTATGTGCTGCGAATTCACAAGGTGTTTACCAGTCAATTGAGAAATTCGAACCTTCCAGATACTGTAATAATAGCACAGTGGATGACTGAATACAAGTGAAGGCGGTTCACAACAAACGTAAATGGTCAAGCGCGTCCTATTTGCGTACGTTCGTCAATAGTCACTTTTCCATTGACAAATTTAGTGGATTGGGGATAATCTGTAAAATGCTCGGTTCAAAAAACGATGGACTTAGGAGTGATGTACGCGAAAGTCGCAAGCAGATTACTGAACATGCGGACTACTTCTCGTGGCTTCTTTCGCGCCGGTGGGTTTTGTGTAATCGCGATTTGAGGAATTGTGAGCGATATAGTGTGCCTATCTTCCTTTTTCTGTTCTGTGCCCCTTAAGCGTTGGGAGACTGCGATAACCCGCATGTAATTCGTAGGTCTAGAGCACCCATGAATCGACTATGAGCTGATTCCGAAGCTTGACTTTGTTTCTGTAAAATGATAAACTGTAGCCATCTATTCATGAATATGGGGGGGGTACAATTTGCAAAGACAGCCACAGATTCAGCAACAGATCGAACTCCCGTTTGCTGAATCATTGCGTATCAGTTTTCAGAGTCTGAAAATTCGGTTTGGTAGGTCCATTATTACAACGGCCGGCATTTCGCTGGGGATTGCATTCCTGGTCTCGGTTTGTACAAATAACGAAATCGATCTAGCGATGCAGGAGAGCGGAAGAACTGAACAGATTACAAGTCTAGGAGAAGAACAGCGTCAAGGTATATCTACGAAAGACATGTGGCTAATCATCATGTCGCTGATTGTTTGCGTGGTTGGGATTGCTAACTCCATGCTTATGGCGGTTACCGAGAGATTCCAAGAGATCGGTACAATGAAGTGTTTGGGCGCTTTGGATCGATTTGTCGTACGCCTATTCCTCTTAGAATCAGGTTTCCAGGGCTTGTCTGGGGCGCTCATCGGTGCGCTGATTGGGACCATGGGGTCAATCTTGTTGGGTCTCAAGACTCACGGACTCGACCTTTTCTTCTATTTTCCACTTCTACCGACGACTCCTGAAGATGCACCTATGAGGCTTGGAGTTATTTTGATTATCGTGATTGGCTGCTTGCTCGGCATGATCTTGTCGGTTATTGGCGCAGCTTTTCCAGCTTGGCGTGCCGCACAGCTGCCTCCCGCCGAAGCAATGCGCACGGAAGTATGATGTGCATTCGAGGGTGATACAGCTCCTGCGCAAAATGTTGATTTTGCGGGGGACTACATCGCTTGTCGTATAATGGATTCGGCGTCTAGGTGGCGCGGTCAACAAAGCTTGGAGAGCAGAAGGACACGATGCGTGATGGGCGATTGTGGAGATTGTGGGTATATTGATGGGCCGTGATGGTCCAAGGAGGAGTCAGTGCCAGAAACTGTCGTGAAAACTGAAAATGTTGTCAAAGAGTATCGAATGGGTACGAGTGTTCTCCGGGCGCTTGATGGAATAAATATTGAGATTGCGCGTGGCGAATATATTTCATTGATGGGCCCTTCTGGTTCTGGCAAATCAACCCTTTTCAACATGATCGGTGCCTTAGATCGTCCTACGGGGGGTAGGGTCTACATTGATGGCCAGGATATGTCGCAGCTGTCGCAGTCCCAGATTGCATGGTTTCGCTGTCACAGAGTCGGCTACATTTTCCAGAGCTACAATTTGTTGCATGTTATGACTGGATTGGAAAATGTGACGTTGCCGATGATTTTCGCGGGATTGTCCGCGACCGAACGGAACGAAAAGGGAGCGGAGTTGTTAAATTTGGTTGGCCTAGGAGATCGAATTCATCACCGTCCAGATGAGCTGTCCGGTGGCCAACGACAACGCGTTGCTATTGCGCGGGCATTTGCGAATGACCCAACAATTATTCTAGCAGATGAACCAACAGCTAATCTCGATACCATCACCGGACGAGAAATTATTGACCTTATCAAGGAGCTTAACCAGGATAAGGATGTAACTGTTATCTCAGCAACACATGACCTAAAGATGCTTGATGTTTCCGATCGAATTGTTGATATTCGCGATGGTTTGGTAGAACGAATTAGAAATCGAGATGAAATTGACATTGAGGTTGGTGAGGTCGGTGGGCATTGAGTTTTCCCCGGTTGCAAAATGGCATGTTGCTATCCCCTGAGGATAGTGAGCACGGAGCTCTCAAAGTGGTAGATAGGCTTGGTGAGTTGCTGCCGAGACGAAGGTTGGGCCGGACGGACGAAGCTGTAACAATGCTCGGTATTGGTGGTTGGCATCTCGGACGGATGAGTGAAGGTGAAGCGCAGAGGACAATTGAAACCGCCCTAGATGGTGGTCTCAGATTCTTCGACAGTGCAGAAAGTTATCAGGCGGGCACTAGTGAGAGTCGTCTAGGTAAGTTCCTCATTCCAAAGTACCGTGATGATGTGTTCCTCATGACCAAAACAGGTGCTCGCGATGCCGCAGGAGCGAGGCTTCATCTCGAAGAATCTCTGAATCGATTAAAAACGGATTATCTAGATTTGTGGCAAGTTCATGCACTGGAGAGCGTAGACGATGTCGATCATCGCATTAGGCACGGTGTTTTCGAAGTAATGTTAGAGGCAAAAGATTCAGGTAAAACGCGCTACATCGGTTTTACCGGGCATAGCAGATCTAACGCACATCAACGGATTCTGGAAGAGGTTGATATCTTTGACACCTGCCAAATGCCCATCAACCTTGTAGATCCAAGCTACGATAGCTTCATCACGGGTGTGTTGCCGCAGCTGACCAAGCGGAACATCGGCGTTTTGGCGATGAAAACCCTGGGAAATGGTGGGTTTTTCGGTGGGTCTAGTCACGGGGAACACGGGGATAATGCGAAGGTTGTACCCAATCTTGTCAGCATATCAGAGGCAATCCACTTTGTTTGGTCGTTGCCGGTGAGTGTTCTTATTACGGGGCCTGACAACATAGAACAGTTGAAAGAGAAAGTGGCTTTGGCGAAATCATTCGTGGGAATGGACGAATCGGAGCGGCAGTCATTAATCGCAAAGGTTGCAGATTTGGCCGGACCACGTGTGGAATTCTACAAATCTTAATCTCAAGAGGATTCTGCTTTTTCAATGCCGCGTTTCACAAGTGTTTTCAGGTGTCGAGCCACGTGACCGTTAAAGTTGCGAGCATTATTGTATCCGAAAGCTTCTTGGAATTTTCGACAAATGAAGAGGTAACTTCCATCACAATCCGCTTCGATTATTAACGTGCGACCAGCACGATCTTTTAGGAAATCGACAGCGCCGATCTCAAACCCAATCAAGTCTGATACTTGCAAAGCAAGGCTCTCCATTTCGTTATCCAGCGTCGGCAGGAATTCGTAGGATGCGCCGGTGGCTGCATTCACAATCGATGCCTCTGGTGTTTCCACGTTCCATTTTGCGCGGATTGTTCCCATGACCACCTGTTTCCCAACGACGTACATCCGGAACACTCGATTATTCGTCCGTTCTGTTAGCGCTCCAATGAATTGTTGGGCGTAGTAAGGTGGGGCAAGTGTAATCATCCCATTTCGAATGCGATTTTGGTCGCCGAAAATCACTTGATACTTGCGTGACCGAGAGATCGTAACGATTTTCCTGCCACAAAATTTCAAGACTCGATGTCCGGCACCGCCACATGAATTGGTTGATTTCAATAGGAGGATGCCATAAGATTCCAACGCTTCTAGAATAGCATCAGGTGTCTGCGATATGATGGTTTCAGGCGTGGGCATACGGGCCTTCAGCAGCCGCCGAGAAGTCGCGACTTTGTCCATCGCGATTTCTTGTGACCACGTTGAATTAATGACGGATAACCTTTTTTCAGCTAGCTTAAGAGCTTTTGTACAATCACATGGCAAGGAATAGATGATATCCACGTCACAAGCACTTAGGCCTGACGGGCTAAGCCGAAAACTCTCTCCACCAACTAGGCGTATTTCACGCTCTAAGTCTACAATCAGATCTTCCAACAGCGGCCAATAAGTGGGATTATAGAGTAAGCCAATGCGCATGAATTGCTACCGAGTGCTTTTGGTAGGAGAATCAACACTATTCTCCTACTGATGGATTTTCCTTAAAGCCGCTAACGACAATGTTGTTGTATATGTCAGCTGCTTGTCCTACTGGTTGCATGTTTGGTTTGTGGTAGCCAAAGCGTACCGATCTGCGCCATTCGCTCGTTTTGTTCACATCCGACCAGTGGATTAGGCAGTAGCTGAAGAAGATAACATCGCCTGCCTTCGCGGGTATTGGAATCGAGGGTGTAAAATCGGGGTGGTATTTGTCCACGGGGAGATGTGGCGCGGTGTCACTTCCCGTGACATGCTCAAGTGGCCCCGCTTTGTGGCTGCCTGGTACAACACACAGTGGACCGCTTTCAAGCGGTGTGTCATCCAAGTGAACGAGGCAGTCGACGAAGTCGAGTCCGTGATGTGGATAGAATGGATAATCTTGATGCATCGGAAATGGGGTCCCCTTCTCTGGAGCTTTTGCGTGCAGAACGCTATGGTGCCATTGAACATTCGGGCCTATGAAGCCTTTCACTGCTTCAACCAGACGGGGATGGAAAATTACTCGACCCCAGGTTGCTGAATAGAAATGGGGATTATGCATTAACACTGCCTTTGTTGTCTGTCGATCTTCTTCGGCTAAGTATCGGGTGCGCCACGGACCGGGCCATCCTAAAGCTTCCTGGCCCCATTCGCTTATGATTCGAATCATGTCGGTCCCAAGGTCCTCAGTTTCTTCAGGCGTGAAGAGTCGGTTGACTTTGAGAAAACCATCTTCATGATAAGCTTTGATTTCCGTCGTAGTTAGCATCCGGCATCTCCTGATGGTTATGAAAGGTTCAATACTAGATTATGCCCCAAGCTGTCCTGTTGAGTTGATTCAAAGGAGGATAAGAACATTGATTTTCTACGAGAAACGTTTCATTCCAAACATCCTGAATCTGGGGCAGTGGCATGCCAATTTAAATAGTTGGAACGTGTCTAGCTAAATAGCGTTACGCATACCAATGGGGGCTGGAAGAGAGCGTTTAAGCCGCGCTCAGTGAGCCATTAAACAATCAATGTGACGGTGGGTATGCGTCTACAAATATCTGAGAATCGAAGGCAGGAGGCCGAGGATTGTTTGGACTCAACTGCATGCGGATAATTCATAGACTAGTCACCACTATCACATTAGTACGAGAGTCGCAAGAATTGCTCAATAAACTTGGCACTTACCGAACACGTTCCATTCGCACATTCTGCAAGCCAGAGTCTGAGCAAGTAGGACTGTGGTGCGTTGTGGTTTCGTGGTTCGATCTGAAACATATTTGTAGTGTACAGGAAATCCGCGGTGATTCAAGGTTTGTCGGGACATCGCTTACCTATTTGTGCAACCGGGTTACAAATCTGAATTAGAGTTTTGCCCGATTCTAGCTTGGACGGTCGACAATTCTCGATGCGGCATAATGCTCCCTACAAGTGGCACGAATCACAGGGATTTGAGCTTTGTAACATACCATTTTCTGTCCATTGTTGAGCGCACGGGAACAACAGTCACTTGGTACCTTCAGCAGTACCGGGTGTTTGTGGGCGCTAATGTTCTAACAAACGCCATTTTCGATGATTCCAACGCGTTCGGTGCAAAGATAAAGGTGATAGGTTTCATGCAGGCCGCCATTGTGCTGCGCGCTATTAACCTGGAATCTCCATCGAACGGCGTTTTTGTAGCACGCGAAATGACTCGTCTGGACTAATGCTCTAGTGCGCTCGGCAACATGTGGTTTAAACATGCAATAAGTCAGCGCTTATGGATACATCAACATCATTCTGATAGGAACACCTCGTAGTAAATTAGGGTCACTGGCGACGTTTTCCCTCATATCGTTTCCAGTCGGTGCGACATTGCATCTTTGTTTCACATTCGAATATCTCTGATGTTTTGAGGCCCTTCAGGTTTTCTTCCATCTGCAGGATCTCAAATTGGATTTTTAGCAAATTAGGAATAGAATGGGATTTAGATTTTCACTTTCTGTTGAGTGCCAGTTTTTTCGATGTAGTCAGAACAACGGCGCGAGAATGGCCTATCTTAATTCTAATGGTCAATCTTCGGTTCTTTGGTGCCGGAGAATCTCTGCATTGACATGGTAATCGCAAAAGATAGTTATCAGTGAGTTTTTGTTAAGTTTATTCTTTTACCGTCTTGAATAGTAAGTATACTCGTACTATCCAATAGTGCCTTGTTTTTAGAATCCGGAGAAGAACTAAGGTGGTTTTGCAGTTTGGCTTGCAAAAGTATGCTAAACATATTCATTAAGTGTAGCATGCGTCGGCCGAAAGAGCAATAATAGAAAACACGCAGGAGGTAGTTAAACGGATTGAAATCAGTTGGAATAGAAGTTGCCAACGCAAACTAAGTAGAGGCGACGAATTTGGGGGTTCTGGAGACATGGCAAGGTTGTTGCCATTACCGTTCGTGCGATGATTAAGGTTATTTAAGATCTGTACTGTCGAATGGGAGCGTGAGTTGTGAACCTAAAGATAATGGACGTTTATGTGTGGTTCACGTTGTTATGAATAGAATCAATTGCACTGAAATTGGGTTGCCTATCGTGGGTGTAGTTTAACGACTGCGTGTTGATTTACACGTTCGAATTGGGATGAACCTGGTATCTTCTTCCGAATGAGTTTCAGAATTTCGTGAAATCGCACTGGGTTGCGACGCATCGGCAGGTCGTTTTTTCTTGACATGTATGCGTGTGAATGCTAATATTTACGAGCTTTTCTGAGCTTAAGCTTGGACGGGGCGTGGCGCAGTCCGGAAGCGCGCTTGAATGGGGTTCAAGAGGTCGCTGGTTCGAATCCAGTCGCCCCGACTTTTGCGGCGGATAACCGATTAAATTGGAATGACAGTTGTGTTGCCTCCAACGTTTCATTATGACAAACTCCCTGTCCTAGCATCTTCCGTCCTATACTAATTGCTTGTCCGCTTGGATGAATCTGCCAATGTCCGCCACGAGTGTGGCGGGTGTTTTAATGCCAACCCCACCGTAATTGATTCAAGGGATTGATTTACACAGCCGATTTTCTTGTAAAGAGAATTATCCACATTTCGTGATTTCGTGCGTTATACTTGGCGTAGTGAGTGTGGTAAGCCCGTGGTTTTTCGGCAACTGCAGGGCCTGTCAGCACGGGGTAGAAAGGGGACAAATCGTGGACGAATCCAATATCAATCTTGGACTCCTTGGCTGGGGAACTGTTGGTACCGGAGTTTCTAGAATCTGCATAAATCAAGGCAATCTGATTTTTCAGAATACAGGCATTCGGTTAAGCATCAAAAAAGTTGCGAAACGGACACTTCCCGCATCGCGTCGGGGTGTTGAGCTCCCCGACGATTGTCTTACCGATGACCCTCTCGAGGTCGTTGACAATCCCGAAATTGATGTTGTTGTTGAACTAATTGGGGGCGTGACCTATTCTCGTGATCTTGTTAGGAGATCCATTCGAAATGGAAAACACGTAGTGACTGCGAATAAGGCTTTGCTCGCCGAGCATGGCCTTGAATTATTTCAACTTGCCAACGAAAACAACGTAAGCCTTAATTTTGAGGCAAGTACAGCAGGGGGTATTCCTATTATAAAGATGCTACGTGAAAGTTTTGCTGCAAATCGAATCCATTCGCTCTACGGCATAATAAATGGTACGTGCAACTATATTCTGAGTCAAATGCATGAGAATTCAGTTGATTTCGAAACGGTTCTCGAGGAAGCACAAGCTAAAGGATATGCTGAAGCAGATCCAACACTTGATGTTGATGGCATTGACGCTTCTCAGAAGCTTATCATCCTCACGGCGCTTTCCTATGGTGTGATTGCACGCCCAGATCAAGTCCACGTTGAAGGCATTAGGAAAATCACGCAGCAAGACATTCAGTATGCGCATGAACTTGGATATGTCATCAAACTCCTTGCTATTGCAAAACTGAATTTGGAACACGGAATTGAGGTTCGAATCCACCCGACATTGTTGCCGACACAAAGCATGCTAGCAAATGTTGGGGGTGCGTTTAATGCTGTCTGCGTGATTGGCGACGCCGTTGGACCTGCCTTGTTTTGTGGACAAGGAGCTGGCGAAATGCCAACGGCCAGTTCTGTTGTAGCGGATATTATTGATGCGGGGAAATCTATTTTAGGTGAGAAACAGCCGCTCGTTTCTCGCGCTTGGCTCGCTGATGAAAACCCTGAGGTTTCGCTGTGTCCTATGGCTGACGTCGAGACGCGTTACTACATTCGCTTGACTGTGACAGATAGGCCAGGGGTTTTAGCACGGATTAGCAGTGTTTTGGGGGGGCATCGTATCGGTATTGCGTCAGTTATTCAAAAGGAGAGTCATGAAGCTGATGAAACGGCCTCGCTTGTAATCGTGACGCACATGGCATGTGAGAAGGACATGCGACTCGCTGTAAATGAGATTGATGCACTCACTGTTGTAAGCGGTTCGAGTCAACTTGTTCGCATTGAAGAAGAGGTTGCCTTTTGAAGCTTCGGCAACTGTTAGATCGCGAAAACGATTGGATACACGGGTATACAGAAGAAGAGAGATACGGGCGTGGGCATCATCGTTCAGAAATTTGGTGGGACTTCCGTTGCCGATGCAACAAAAATTCAGAATGTTGCAAGACGCGTGATATTAGAACACGAGAAGGGTAGTCGTGTGGTTGTCGTGGTTTCAGCAATGGGTGATGCGACTGACCGATTGATGCGCTTGGCTCATCAGATTTCCGTCGATCCTTCCGATCGTGAACTTGCAATGCTTCTGTCGACGGGAGAGCAGGTTTCGATTGCCTTACTTGCCATGGCGGTTTCAGAGCTCGGATATCAGGCAATTTCGCTTACAGGAACTCAAGTCGGGATCGTTACGGGTGGGTTTTATAGCGAAGCACGAATTCGGCATATCAATGAAAAGCGCATTCTTTCAGAATTAGACCGGGGAAGTATTGTAATCCTGGCGGGTTTTCAGGGCGTGAGCATCGATAACGAGATTACTACGCTCGGACGAGGTGCCTCCGACACCACCGCAACTGCAGTAGCGGCGACGCTTGGCGCAGATCGTTGCGAGATTTACACGGATGTAGATGGTGTTTACACTGCCGATCCACGTGTCGTTCCTAACGCAAGGAAGCTAGATCGGATTACTTATGATGAAATGTTTGAGATGGCGCAGCTTGGCGCGAAAGTCCTACATTCTCGATCTGTTGAGATTGCGAAGAAATTCGATGTCCTTCTACATGTTCGCTCTAGTTTCTGTGAAGATGAGGGCACGGCGATCGTAAAGGATAATGACATGATAGAGGAAGTAGTCATTAGTGGTGTTACGTCAGACAAGGATCAAGCGAAAATTTCGCTGATTGGCTTACCAGATTCTCCGGGGGTTGCCGCGCGAGTTTTTCAAGAGGTTGCAATTGCCAAGATCAACATCGACATGATTATTCAAAATGCCGGTCAGGACGAAACAGCCGACATTTCATTCACAATTGCGGAGAAACATTTTGAGACAACTCTTGAAATTGTGGAAAACCTTAAGCATGACATTGGATATCCAAGTATTCGTACTGATAAAACCATCGCGAAGGTATCCGCAATCGGAATTGGTATGCAAAGCCATGTTGGAATTGCTGCCCACATGTTCGATGCACTTGGTAAGGAAGGTATTAATATTCAGATGATTAGCACCTCAGAGATTAAGATATCGTGTGCGATTGATCAACGGGATACAGAACGAGCGGTCCGCGCTGTTCACAATCAATTTAATCTGGGGAATATTGCGTGATGAAGAGGTTAGAATTTTCTGTGAACGACATCCCTCAAGGAGGCAAGAAAAATCGGGAGATTGAAGTTTCACCCTCAGAGATTGATTTGGAGATGCAAGATGTCAAGTTTCCTGGGCCGGTTTGTAGCCGTATCCAGCTCTTGCGTAACGAGCAAGATATATATGTAAAAGCCAACGTCTCGGTTCCAGTTGTCGTTTATTGCCGACGTTGTTTGGAACCAGTCCAATCTAATCTCTTCTCGGATCTAGAGTTACAGTTCTGCCAGGTTGAGGAATCTGAAAAAAATGATTCTAACTTGCTTGACGTTGGTGAGCGCCATTATGCAGGGGGAATAATGGACTTATCTGAAGATGTTCGTCAGGCGATTGTTCTTGAAATTCCCATTTGGCCCCTATGTTCAGATCTCTGTGAAGGTTTATGCTGTAACTGCGGTGAGAATCTTAATCTCTCTAAATGCAGTTGTGACGAAGTTATAGAATCGTTTTCCCCCTTTATGGGGTTGTCGGTTTTGAGGAAAGAGAATGCGAATCGCCGGGAGCCTTCCTAATTGGGTTTCGGAATCTGTCGGGGCGGGGTGAAGAGGTGGTCGGCTCTGATAGGCTGACATCGCTCGCTCCGATTTATTGCTAGGTGCAGGTTATCTTCATTTGTTTTGGCAGGAATCCAGACACTTAGAAAATCACCTTAATCAAGGAGGTAGATTTGGTTCAGTGTTGAACCAAAAAGAAAATATGGCACACCCAAAGCGTCGAACTTCAAAATCCAAGAAAAGAATGAGGAGGAGTCACCACGGGCTGCAGGGGTTCCCATTCTTCAATTTTCCGACATGTCCAAACTGTGCAGAGACGGTTGTACCCCATCGGATGTGTCCGCATTGTGGCTACTATAAAGGTCGATCAATAGTTGAGCAATCGGTCGAGGAATCTCCAACATAAGTGGAGAATAGAGGCGAATCTCACCGTGGTTCACGTAACAGAAACCTTATGGGAATTTTGTGCTAGTGTTTTACAGACAACACGTGAAATCGGTGTGGCCCCGGCCGTAGTATCCGCATTCTAATTGTCTATGAGCAACGAACTACAAAAACAACCCAAGGAACCAGCATAATGGCTCGATATGCAGCAATCGCGGGAACCGGCTCATATGTCCCAGAAACAGTATTGACCAATCTCGATCTCGAAAAGATGGTCGATACGAGTGACGAATGGATTAGGAAACGAACCGGCATTGTTGAGCGGCGTATCGCTGGTGACGACATGGCTACTTCCGATCTAGCCGTGAGGGCTGCCCTGCAGGCCATGAAAATGGCTGAAACCGATCCCTTGGACATTGACATGATTATCGTCGGGACCGTCACTCCGGATACGTTATTCCCTGCGACGAGTTGCTACGTCCAGAAAGGCATCGGTGCCAAGAACGCGTGCGCTTTCGACATTTCCGCAGCATGCGCTGGTTTTCTTTATGGACTTGATCTCGCCGATGGTATGATTAAATCGGGGCGTTACGAAACTATCTTGGTTATCGGCGGAGAGGTTTTCAATAAGATTCTTGATTGGACGGATCGAGGTACTTGTGTGCTTTTTGGTGATGGTGCAGGGGCTGCGGTTTTGCGTGGAACTGACGAGGTACGAGGTATAATGGCGTCGTACATTGGATCTGATGGTGATAACGCAGATATCAATCTGCTCGGTTTGCCAGCCGGTGGGTCTCGTCTTCCCGCTACCCATGAAACCGTAGATCAAAAACTGCACTCTATAAAGATGAGTGGTCGTGAAGTTTTCAAACTTGGTGTACGTATCATGCCGGCAGCAGCGCAGCGCGTTCTAGAGCAGGAGGGGCTGACCATTGATGATATCGATCTTCTGATTCCGCACCAGGCGAATCTACGAATTATTGAAGCTGTTGGAGACCGTCTAGGCATTTCTCGTGATAAAGTATACACGAACGTTGACAAATACGGAAACACCTCCGCGGCAACAGTAATTATTGCGCTTGACGAAGCCATCCGCGAAGGACGGGCAAAGCCAGGAGATGTAATCCTTCTAGTGACATTTGGAGCGGGGCTAACATGGGGTAGCACCCTGCTACGTTTGTAAGAGTCCGCGACGTGGGGCCTAATGGCACAATCTCTATTTGGAAAAAAACGAATTTTCCCCTAGGTCTATCTCTAAAATGACGGAGCTTGCTTTTATCTTTCCAGGCCAAGGATCTCAACAAGTAGGGATGGGCCTGGAACTGGCTCAAGCGTATCCTATAGCACGCGCTACTTTTGATGAGGCAGATGAAGTGCTAGGCCGGAGTCTGAGTCAACTGTGTTTTGATGGCCCTGAGGAAGCTCTTCGGCAGACCGAAAACACTCAACTGGCCGTCTTGACCTGTAGCGTCGCGGCGCTGCGCCTGGTGTGCGAATGGGAACTCGCTCCACGCGTTGTAGCGGGACATAGCTTGGGTGAGTACTCGGCGCTTGTGGCTGCCAAGGTACTTGATTTTCCTGATGCATTGAAACTTGTTCAACATCGATCGCGTTTCATGGCTGAGGCGTCGGGACGCCAAGATTGTGCAATGGCGGCTATTCTCGGACTTGACGAGAACATACTCAAAGGCTTCTGCGAGGATGCTCAGTCGGTCGGAGTCGTGCAAATTGCAAACTACAACTGTCCGGGACAACTAATTGTCTCGGGTGATGCTGCTGCGGTTGAACAGGTTGTTGAAAGTGCGAAGGGGGAGATTGGTTCGAAACGGTGCCGTCGGCTTCCTGTAAGCGGCGCATTTCATTCTTCATTGATGGAACCGGCCCGGATTCAGCTCCGATCTGTGATTGGGGAGTTTAATTTTGGAACGCCCGAGACAGAGTTCGTTGCGAATCTAACGGGTGACTTTGTGTCTGCGCCTGAGGAGATACGCGAATTATTGATTAATCAGGTTGTGGCCGCTGTTCAGTGGGAAAAATCGATTCGCGTCATTAGTGACGCTGGCGTCTCGCATTTTGTGGAGATTGGGCCTGGGAGTCTCTTGTGCGGGATGATACGCCGCATACTTGGAGATGCCATCTGTGAAAGTGTCGAGGATGTAGGAACTCTCGAGAAAACCATAAAATCATTGAATACTAATCTAGTGCCATGAGACTCAGAAAACAAATTGCGATTGTTACGGGGGCTTCACGTGGGATTGGTGCTGCAATTGCCCGGAAATTTTGCGAGGAAGGGGCAAGTGTAATGCTCTGTTCGCGGTCAGCAGACGGGGTGGCTGAGATTGCTGGAACGTTGGTAGCCGAAGGATATACCGCATCATCGATGCAGGCTGATGTGTCCAGAAAAGACGATGTGGAAGCTCTAGTGAATTTGACACTTAAGGAATTCTCGAGAATAGATATCTTAGTAAATAATGCTGGAATTACACGAGATGCGCTGCTGATGAGGATGAAGGATGAGGACTGGGAAGCAGTCTTGCAGTCCAATCTTACAGGTACAATGTACTGTACGCGTGCGGTGCTACGTACGATGATTCGTCAGAAAAGCGGAAGAATTATCAACCAGTCCTCTGTTGTTGGAGTATCGGGAAATGCCGGACAGGCCAATTATGCCGCTTCCAAGGCCGGCATAATCGGATTCACAAAATCAGTGGCCCAAGAGGTTGGGCGTCGTGGCATTACTGTTAATGCAATCGTTCCCGGGTTTGTTACAACAGATATGACCGCAGATTTATCGTCATCGGATAGGGAACGAATGCTCGGATTAATCCCACTGGGCTCATTCGGAATTCCTGAAGATGTGGCAGAATTGACCATGTTTTTGGCTTCTGGTGCAGCTCGATATATTACAGGTCAAGCCATTCATGTTGATGGCGGAATGGCGATGTAGATCCACAGTAGATGTTTGACTATTGAAGGACGAAAAATCGAGTTTTATCTACTCTTAATAAACTACGAGGAGGTTAGATTAAGGCAATGGCAGCAGACAAAGATAAAGTACTGGGCATTATCGCGAGTCAGTTACAGATTGATGCCGACCAGGTGACGCCCGATGCGTCGTTCATGGATGACTTGGGCGCTGATTCTCTGGATACGGTGGAACTGATTATGGCGCTTGAAGAGGAATTCGACATTGAGATCCCTGACAGCGATGCTGAAAAAATAAGAACAGTCCAAGATGCTATAGATTATATGAACGCGCACGCTTAAAAAAGCAGTGAATTCGTTCTTGGTGCACAGCCGTTTGAAGATGGAATGCTGAATTACCACTTGTTGATACGGGAAAGGTGTAGTCTGTGGAGCGAGCAGTTATTACCGGACTAGGTGTTATAAGTCCTATTGGTAACTCAAAAGACGAATTTTGGGCATCGCTTGTAGCGGGTAAGAATGGAATAGAGCGAGTAACCTATTTTAATCTAGATGACTTCCGTACGCAGATTGGGGGAGAGGTCAAAGGCTTTGATCCGAAAGCATTTCTTCCACCCAAGGCTGCAGCGCGGTTCCCTTCAGTAATCCAGTACGCACTTGCTGCGGCGATTATGGCGGAACGAGATGCCCGAATTGATTTGTCTGAGACGGATCCTTACCGCGCTGGCGTTGGCGTGGGGTCAGGTATTGGCGGTATCAGTGTTCTTGAGGAAAATGCGCGCGTCCTAATGGAAAAAGGTCCCAAACGAGTGAGCCCTTTCTTTGTGCCTTATGAAATCATAAATATGGCTGCGGGGCAAATTTCCATTCACCTAAAACTAAAGGGTCCCAACTTTGCATCGGTGACGGCTTGTGCAACTTCGAATAATTCCATTGGAGAAGCGTTCCGGTTGATTCAACGCGGAGTTGTGGATGTCATGTTCTCCGGGGGAACTGAAGCGGCTATCACACCTCTGAGCTATGCAGGTTTTTGTAAGATGCGCGCGATGTCAACGCGCAACGACGATCCGAAACATGCAAGTCGTCCGTTTGATAAGGAACGTGACGGTTTTGTTATGGGCGAGGGTGCAGGAGTTTTAGTTCTGGAGTCTCTGACCCATGCTCTGAATCGAAATGCACATATTTATGCTGAAATTGTTGGCTATGGCATGAGCTCTGATGCGCACGATATGGTGCATCCGGCTGAAGACGGGGAGGGAGCTGCGAAGGCAATGGAGTTTGCTTTGCAGGACGCCGAAATCTCTCTAGAAGAGGTTGATTACATCAATGCGCACGGTACGTCGACGCCGGCGGGTGATGTTGCTGAAACAACTGCCATCAAAAGCTTGTTTGGTTCCCATGCGCAACGAATTGCCGTGAGTTCGACTAAGTCGATGACCGGACATCTGCTTGGTGCTGCTGGTGCTGTTGAGCTAATTGCTAGTGTGTGTGCACTCGAAAACAATTACATTCCGCCTACGATAAACCAACAATGTCCTGACCCTTTGTGCGACTTAGATTATGTTCCTAATGAAGGGCGGCCTGCCGATCTTCAAGTTGCGCTATCAAATGCTTTTGGCTTTGGTGGGCATAACACCTCAATTGCCATCCGAAAATTCCGGTGAACTTGATACTAAACTTTTAATCTACAAAAAACCTCATCTGCGGACTGCCTTTTCTCCAATCATTATTTGCGGTTCCTTCCGCATTTTCCCATTGTTCTATCAACTCAATCTTTTCTGAGGGTACGCTTTACGCTTCCAATTCATGTGATGCCATACGCATACATCGGTTTCGGATCGAATATCGGCGATCGTCGTGCGCATATTGGTCAAGCCATCTGCTGCCTGTCAGAGGCAGAAAGCACGTCGTTGCTTCAGGTTTCGTCTATTTACGAGACTCAGCCAATCGGGTATGATGAACAAGATTGGTTCCTAAATGGTGTCATCGAAGTTGAAACCAACCTGTCACCAGAACAGTTATTAGGTTTCTTAAAAAGAGTGGAAGTACAAGTTGGGCGACGCGCACGGATACGTTGGGGCCCACGCGAGATCGATCTGGATCTTCTCATCTATAATCAGCTTTGTATCAACACTTCAACACTGATGGTTCCTCACCGCGACATGCACAAACGCCGATTTGTGCTCGTTCCTTTCGAGGAAATTGCGCCAAATACCTTGCACCCCGTTTTTCGAGAAACAATCCAAACTTTGCTCCGTCAGCTGGTCGATGACAAGTTGGTTCGAAAAATTGCCCCGTCTCCACTACGTGAAACAAAGGAACGAACCAATGGCATATAATCCTCAGAATCCGCTGATTGTTCAGAGTGATCGTAGTATTCTCGTAGAAGTTGACAGCCCATATTACGCATCTGCGCGTGATGAACTGGCGCGATTTGCAGAATTGGAGAAGAGCCCTGAGTATGTCCACACTTATCGCATCACTACTCTGTCGTTGTGGAATGCAGCTGCTTCGGGAATGCGACCGGAGGACATCGTCGCTTCACTGAAACGATACACAAAGTACGATCTGCCGCAGAATATCATCACGGAGATTGGGGATTATGTATCCCGTTATGGTCGGATTAAATTGATAGATCAGGGTTCAGGATTGGTGTTAACTGCGGATGAACCAGCACTCATTACTGAGATTAAGCATAGTGCGTCTGTAAAAAGCCTCTTGGGTGACCAACTCGATCCCCATTCCATCTGTGTTCCAAGTCACCTCCGCGGGCATCTCAAACAGGCCTTAATCAAAATTGGTTTTCCTGTAGAAGATCTTGCGGGTTACGTCAGCGGAAAAGAACTTGAGATAATGCCGCGTTCAGTCGCTCAATCTGGAATTCCATTTAATCTCCGTGACTATCAGGACGAGGCCGTGAATGTTTTCTACGCAGGAGGCGATACGCGAGGTGGCAGCGGTGTGATTGTATTACCGTGTGGCGCGGGTAAAACCATTGTTGGGCTCGGAAGCATGTTCAGAACCAAGTGTTATACACTAATTCTTTCAACCACCACAATCGCGGTACGCCAATGGATTGACGAGCTGCTCGACAAAACGACCATTTCCCCCGACGATGTTGGTGAGTATACTGGAGATCGGAAGGAAATTCGCCCCATCACCGTGACGAACTATCAGATTCTCACCTATCGCAAAAGCAAGGCTCAGAATTTTGTGCATCTTGGCCTGTTCTCAGAGATGGATTGGGGTCTAATTATCTATGATGAAGTCCACCTTTTGCCGGCACCCGTTTTCCGAATGACGGCCGAGATTCAGGCACGGCGGCGGCTTGGTCTGACCGCGACGCTTGTCCGCGAAGATGGTCGAGAAGCAGATGTTTTTAGCTTGATTGGACCGAAGAAATACGATGTTCCCTGGAGAGAATTGGAGGCAAAGGGCTGGATTGCTACGGCTGAGTGTACTGAGATTCGCGTTTCTCTGCCAGAGCACTTGCGTATGGAGTATGCGGTTGCCAATGCCAGGCAGAAATTTCGTGTTGCTTCTGAGAATCCGAGTAAGTTTCAGATTGTACACGAACTCATCGAACAGCATAGAAGTGAACAGGTTCTGGTTATTGGACAATACATCGGACAACTAAAAAAAATCTCCGCCGAGTTGAATGCACCGTTAATTGTAGGAAAAACAACCAATCGGGAACGTGCTACGCTCTATGAGCAATTTCGCGAAGGGCATATCAAGCTTCTGGTTGTTTCTAAGGTTGCAAATTTCGCTATCGATCTTCCTGATGCCAGCGTAGCAATACAGATTTCTGGTACGTTCGGCTCACGTCAGGAGGAAGCTCAGCGTCTTGGGCGCATTCTCCGGCCTAAACGGGACGGATTAATCGCACGCTTCTACTCAATCGTTACACGTGAATCGCGCGATGAGGAGTTCGCCATCAATCGGCAACTGTTTTTGACAGAGCAAGGTTATCGCTATACGATTCGTTATGCCGACGAGCTTTGAGAATGTCTAGAAAGATGTGCTACAATCCAGTTTCTGATTCTAGGCTAGTTATCGATTTTTCCCTTGATGCGGAAGTGTTGATGGAACTGCTAATTTCCCAAACTCATCCGGTCTAGTGAGGCTTTGTGATTGATGTTAATTTAGTATTTCTGGTATACTGACTTTGTTTCTTGTGCGTGTGTTTTGTGTAGTTTCGAAGCTTTGGATTAGGCACATGATGTTTAGGAGCGACATAGAGGCGCGGGGTTTCGCTTTTCAACACGGTCTTGCCTATCCATGTGCTTTGTTAGAATAACTAACTGTGGAGAAATGTGAGGGCTGAATGAGCCTGACAAAGACGGAAGTTAATCAGTTTGAAGATGAAGGTTATGTTGTAAGGCCCGGAGTTTATTCGCAGAAGGACATGCGGCCGATGAAGGATGCCCTCACCGCGATTGTCCACAAAGAGGCTCTGGCCTTGAAAGATGCAGGAACATTAGATGAGATTTACGAAAATCAACCGTTTCAAACTCGCCTAGCTCGTATTCGGTATGCCAATCCTGAAGCCTGTCAAATTATCTACCGGTGCATCATGGGTAAAGGTGGCGGCGGCTACAGCGGGAGAGCAATGTTACCATTTCTCCGACATCGACCTCTGATCTCTTGCGTTGAAAGCCTTATAGGGCCTGACATTATCGGTTCTTCAATCTATCGTATCCGCCCGAAGTTGCCGCAGTGGTCCCACGGAGAAGTTCCGTGGCATCAGGACTCTGGCTATCTCCTTCCGCACTGCGACAGATATCTGATAGTAACCTGTTGGATTCCTCTGGTCGATGCAAACCTCGGAAACGGTTGTCTCTACGTGTTGCCCGGACTTCACAAAGTGGGAGTTATGCGCCATTATACTGGCGGACACTCGGGGTATCTAGAGGTGCCGAGAGAAGTAATGCCGTCGTCTGAACCAATTCCCATTGAGATGGAGGCCGGAAGCGTCCTCTTTATGACGAACCTTACGCCGCACGCATCCTTCGAGAACACTACCGCTGAGGTTCGCTGGAGTCTAGATCTCCGGTATCAGGGGATGGATGCGCCGAACAATGTCAATGAAGAACCCGAGTCGTATACGCCCGAACGTGAACCAGTGACCATGGCCTGCGCGCCTACCGAAGCGGATTTCGTGATTCGAGATACAAAGGCCCCGGAACGGGAGGTGAAAACAGCGAAGAGGTTTAACGAGATTAGGGAGAAATATGAGCAGACTCGCCCTTACAAACCCGGTCGTGGTTGGACACCGTTTTCGGAACGAAAGTGATTGCACCGGCCATTTGTATCGTGGACTGCCATTTTGAAGATGGCATTACATAGCATGGGGAATTCTACTGACAGACAATTATTGAATTAACTGGATCGCTAGTTCGAATCGGTGTTTCTTCCACGGGCATGCACTAGTCCGTACTTTTCATAGACGGGTTCACAAGGAGTGGAGCGGACCCGCTACTCGTTTGTCCCAGTCAGAGAATGCGAGTACTGTGATACGTTATCACAAACCGAGACTGGTATGCTGAAGGAGCATAGATTGAGCCGCCTGGGGACTGCCAACGTGATTCGCTGCAATGCGAGATGGGATCTCTGTCTCGAAGGGCTCCGGGAGAGAGTTGATAGCAAATGCTTCGAAATCCAATCGTGCGGGCTTTCTGATGCGGCCTAGTAATCTGAGACGATAGGGGTGAACCCGGATTGGTGTCGACGAAAGATTCGAATATTTTCGAAACAGAGATGGATTACATGATAGATGCCTCAATTGTCGAAGGTGAGGTTGTGTCGTCAGCGACTGGTTCTTCTAGAAGCAAGACGGTGTGTGCATACCTTATTATGATGATTTGAGGATGGGCACTTATGTTGGCCGAATGGATTGGGACGAGAGTGTTTACGAGTTTCTCGAGGATGACGAATGTCTGTTATTCCACTCGTTGTCCGGTGATTTCGGTATTACTGCATCGAAAGAGTTTGGGATTTGGGCGTGTCACCAAATGATGACCTCTGAACAGGTAGTATGGAAATGGTTGGTTGAGTGGCTATCTGCGGACTAGGGGCTGGATTTGTAATCTGCGCCGCGAGTGCGAAGATTCACCATGACTTAGGATTCGACTTCGAGAGGTGTTCATCCGCCTGCGATTGACGGAAAATCCTCACTGGCTGTCGCATGGAACAACAATATTATGCATGCGAGCCGTTTAGTTGTAGCGTAAAATCGCTTGTAATTCTGCATGATTTATCCGAGAAAGAATCGCTTTCTTCATATCGGGTGTTGAAGGAGTGGCTAGTTCCGTCTGGAAAGATGGCGTGATGGGAATCTGGAGAACGGGCGGTTTAAGCCGCGTTTGAGAAAACAATAACTGAAGGAGTTTCTATGAAGTTTCAGGTTGGAGTGATTGGGGCAACTGGTTTTATCGGATCAGCGTATCGCAATGAGATACGCGAAGCGAAAGATGACGCAAAAATCGTTGCACTCTGTGCGCGAAACCGGCATCGGTTAGAAGCGGCAGCTGAGGAGGATAACTGTGATTTTGTCACAGACGATTGGCGTCAAGTTGTTAATCATCCTGAGGTCAATTTCATTATCGTAACAACTCCGGACGCGTTGCACCGTGAAGCGGTCTTGGCCAGTGCAGAGAGCGGAAAACACCTGTTCTGCGATAAACCAATAGGGTTAAACGCGAATCAGGCATATGAAATGAGGCGGGCTTATCGAGATAAGGGATTAAGTCACTTTGTGCCATTTTGGGCTCGATGCGAGCCACTGTTTCTACGGGCTAAGGAAATTGTCGACGGGGGATTACTTGGTGAGATTAAGGCTATAATGTATCGATGGCAAAACAACCGGCCTGCTGCCATGCCCTTTACTTGGCGAGACGATGCGACATTGTCAGCCGGAGGAAGCATTGCCGATGTGGGTTCACATGCGTATGACGCTGTGCGGTGGATTGTCGGATCCGAAGCAAAGCGCGTGCTAGCTCATGCCGATATCATTACCCCTCCCAAACCAGACCTGGGTAGTGTCTACCTCAATGATGCGATCGAATGGGGGGGATCGCATACTGCAGCTGAAAGCGGCGCAAAGCGTAAAGGTACCACCTATGACTATGCAACGATTGCATGGGAATTCGAAAACGGAGCGCTCGGTTCGATTACACTCTCTCATGCTCCAATTCTGAGAAAAGGGTTTGCGCCCGAGCTTGAGCTACATGGAACGCAGGCCTCCCTGGCACTGGACCGAATTGCTAACACGGTTGCAATCATTTCTTCTGGGAATGATGTTCCTGAGGTTGAGAACGTTGATTCCGCTGGCCCCGGAAACCGATTTGCGAACTTTGTCTTCCCGTCCATGCGGCGTCACATCTCAGGCCAGTTGTCTGACCATCCAAGCTTAGAAGATGGCTGGCGTGTGCAGATTTTTACAGATGCTGCGGCACTAGCGGCACAGCGTGGTACCTGGGTTGAGTTAGCAGAACTGGACCCAGAGTCAGCCTAGCACCCAATGAGACTATTTTGTGTTTGTGAGTTAGCTGACTTCAACCGGCTTGCCTAAACGTCCTGAATCGATAGCTGCTTGAACAGTCGCACAGATGGCGCGCCCCGCCCGGGCATTGAGGATGGTGTCAGATCCCGTGTCGATTGCCTTAGCGAAGTTTTCGGCAAGGTGGTAGTTATTGTCATCGGCGATTCGCAGATGGGGATATTCGTTTGCCTCTTGGCCTCGATAATAGATGCTCACTTCAGGACGAGCTTCATTAATGACGAGCGCGCCTTCTGATCCGAGTACGTGGATTTTAATCTCCCCAATATCGGGATGACTCGCTGCGCCTATGCGACCAATGCAGAGCGTTCCAACGACGCCCTCCTCCATTTCAAGTGTCACGGTTGCAAGATCTTCGACGTTGCTGTCAACACACGCTTGATGAAAGTGGGCTGAGGTACGAGCGAACACCCTCTGAACATCAATTCCAGTTAGCATCCGTATGTAGCCAAGGGGATAAATTCCTTCGATTTTAAGCTCACCCATTGGATCGTGACCTACTCCGCCGTCAGATCCGTCTGAATGTGCTTCAATCTGCCGTTGCAACCAGTTGATTGGTTTGGTTTGGGGTTTGGCCGTGGTCTTTGGTGGTCCGGCATCCTTAGCGAAATAGAAATCTACGTGGATGGCATATGGGTGGCCGATTTTTCCACTTTCCAGTGCTTGGCGAGCTTGGACTAAAGCCGGCAGATAATTTCGGTTCCAGAGCAAGAATCTTACGCCGTTCCGTTCTACAGCCTCTACCACCCGGTCACATTCGGAAACTCGATTTGACATTGGCTTGTCTTGCACAATGTGTAATCCTGCATTAGCAGCTCGAGTGCTCAAGTCGCAATGGCGCTCTGCTTCCGAACTCACGACGGCTACCTGGACGTTGAAATCTGACAAGGCGCGTTCAACATCACGAACATACGGGATATTGTATTCGCGGGCAAATTTCTCGTTTCGCTCATGCACCCAATCGGGTTGGTCCGCATCGTCAGCGACGACTGCCGGTTCAAAACGGGGATGTGCCGCCATTGCCACTGGCACGTAGGCATGCTTGACGACGCTTAGGGCAACAAATCGAAAACTAGCCGACTTCATAAGCACCTCCGATTAATCGTAAAGCCTGTTGGGACTGGAGTGAAGCCACTGCGGCTTCAGCCACTTGGAGAGCCGCCCTACTATCAGCACCGCTAGCAGATGGTTCTCGTCCTTCCTCAATCGCTGTCACAAATTCTTGAAGCTGAGCAGTTATGGCAGAGTTTCCTTGACCTGCTTCAATGGCGTTTGGATTACCTCCTTGAAATAGAAGGTTGCGATTGTGATGATCGTCTGCATAGGCAGCACCCGTGGATCCAATCATTGACAGCGAGAAGTACCCGTCCCCCTTAGGGAGGGTTTGTGCATCATCCAGCAAGGCCATTCCTCCGTGGGGAAATCCAAGGTGGACTTGGACGTAACCGGGACGGCTCACTGCATAGACGTTAGTCGCCATCCCACCAAACAGCCACATTGCAACATCAATGCTATGGACTGTGTGTAGCATTATTATTTCATTGGCGTTATTCTGATTCGTGCATGCGCTCCAGTTGTGGATTCGAAGTAGGCCAGGTTCTCCTAATTGTTGGTCAGTTAGCGCAGCTTTTACTGCTTGTTGAGACGGCATGAATCGCAATGGGTTGCCGGCCATAAGTCGTACATCCACGGATTGACAAGCGCTAATCACGGTCGACGCGCTTTGGACGGAGGGTGCAAGCATTGATGCCACCAAAACATGCTTTCCCGTTTCGGCAGCTTTTATGGCCAGCCGTGTTCGGGAATCATTGTGCTCCAGGATTAAGACAGCATCGAACTCGTCTATATGATGATTTATCAAGTCATCAAGTGAATTTGCCGTAATCGATGCACTCAGTGTGTCCGCAATGCGATGTGCAATCTGGGAATCAGCATGGACTACGGCGGCAAAATCCACACTAGACAAACGTGACATCACTGTGCTATACAAAGCGGCATGTTCTTCACCGCCAATAAAGGCTAACTTGGTCATTACGGGATTTACACCTCCGCGCTTTTGTTAAGGTTCTCCTATAGACTGATGATGAATCTCTTTCGACGATTCCTATTGATTTCGCTTGGCATGTCTGATAGAATGGTGGTGCTGATACTATGCTTATATTGATTCGATATTGTGAGACCCCCTGACATATGGCCAGGTTGTTATGTTTGTTGAACCCATCTCCCAATCGATGGTACAGTATACCTGATGTCGGCGCGAAAATGATAGTATATTTTACGCGGGTGAAGTGCATTAAAAAGTGACTGTCAGAAGCTTGGATTGGTTTGAATCAAGGGTTGATTAACCGTTCAATGTTTGTCAGAATACCGATGTTCTCGATGCGCTATGTGTCTTGTTCAAGAGTGCTAAGGCTACTAGAGAAAAGGTTGTGGCGTGGCGAATTGGGCATACGGTATTCCAACCAAGTTGGCAATAGCCGTTTGGACTTCCATTCTAAGCGGTTCGGTGTTTTTTTATGGCAGGCTTATAACGGGTGAGAGGGGTGCTTTTCTTGGCTATCATCATGTGCGCAGTTTCTGCGCCATGTCTTGCGATTTTATCGTAATCATGAGTATGTGGACTTGGTCTGGGTGATAATAGACCAGAGAACTGTTCAGCGCTATTTGTGATTGATACCATTTGCACGGTAATGTTTAGAAAACTCTGCAGATGATTAGGTGCAGTCATCATAAATGCTGGTCAATATGTAATACAACACCATTTCGGTATAATCCCATGCATAGATATTGTGGATTATTTTAAGATAAATGTGTGGTTGATACCACAGTTGTATTTCATCTGAAACGAACAAGATCCGAAAAGCGATTTAAGCTGAGCGAAGCTTTTCAGGGGCTTCGTTTGGTAAGAAGTCGCCGTGCGCAACAAGGGGGGAGTATGACGAAAACAAGTAAGAGCCTCAGAAACAACACCGAGATGGCCACAAGTGAATGGAGAGATTTAGAGGAGGTTGGTTATGTTCGTCTTGGCCGGGTGTTAGCAGATTCTGAGATTGACCAACTTTGTGAACGTATTGACCAAATTATGCTTGGCGAAGTTTACTACGATGGAATGGATATGCAGCTCTGCCCTTCCGCGTCCAGCAACAAGGAGTTAATTACTATGTCAGCTGTCCACAAAGGCAGCTCTCTGAAGTATCGAAAAATTCAGGATTTAGAGATGGATCCATTGTTCCTGAGCTACATCCAGCATCCACTTTTCAGGGACATCACGCGAAAAAAGATTGGCGGTGAAGTGGGTGTGTTTCGGTCTATGTTTTTTAACAAACCATCTGGAGGTGGGATACCGAAGAATTGGCATCAAGATGGAGGAGACTGGGACCTAAGCGTTCCCGAAGAAATAACGGTCTACACTGCCCTGGATCCGCAGACATCAAAGAATGGTTGCCTAAGAGTGATTCCGTACTCACACAAAGAATCTCCAATTGCCTCGGTCAGTAGAGAAGCAGACATTAAGAAGTACGCCCCGGAAGAGAAGTGCATTTGCCTCGAGATGGAGAGGGGTGAAGTCATTCTTTTCAAAAACAAATTGTTGCACTCTTCTCTCGCGAATACCACAGATTTTCCACGCCGCGCCTTGAGCGTCGCGTATATTCATGCAGATGCCTATAGCCTTACTTGCGGCAAGCGTTTTCCGCAGGTGTTCCCCAAGTATCGTAGCGTTGAGAAATGATGGGTAGGTCGAAGCTATTCATCATTGAAAACTCCTTCCTCTCACTGCCGTCACATAGATGGGGTACGCTGAACGTGACATTCTTTTTTAGTGCAACCACAGTTCTACATTAAGTCACGAACGTGTGGTTCAGTGGAATCGACAGGAGTCAGAGTGGGAAATACTCTGCAACCATTCATAGATTTATATTTGTCGTTCAGGAGTTTGGAAAATCCACCTGCAAGCAACTCATTTCTCAGAAAACTCGCAACCGCGTCTGTAAGGGGTTCCGGAGACTCCCGAGAAATTTTTGATTGAGTAGTGTTATACGATTCTCTGTGCCCACGTCGTATCTGGAACGTATGGGCGCTCGGCACCGTTGCAAAGCGCGAAAAACCAAGCCAATCCAGGTTGTCAGCCGATCAGCCTTGACCAAGTATGGGTGTCAACCTGAGATTCTGTGTCCGTTTGGAGAGGAGCGGACTGTCGAATGCCAAACACGCCCTTTTGATTAAGTCCCTCCGCGCAGGAGCCAGTACATGTGTTTCAATCAAACACATTAGATTTATAGGAAATTAAAGATGCTGGGATGTGAGTTGGCATTGGATTCCTTGTGAGTCGGGAGGCATAGAGCGTCAGTGACAGCTATGTTGGTTCCGGTGATGCGCGCTTTATCATTCCTGTCGGCAGGAATTCGCGTGGTTACATTGGCAACTGGCCCAATTACGTTTCAAATGCTGTCTGAAGAATTTGGTGTGAGGCACGAGATGTGCTCCATCCTACAACCAGAGACTTAAAGGAGTTAAAGACTATGGCGTTGAGCGATGAGCAGAAGCAGAAATATGAGGAAGATGGGTACCTAATCGTTCCCAACCTGATGACGGACGAAGAGGTGGAAGCTGTTGGACAAAGAGCTGATTCGATTGCTTCGGGCCAGATTTCTGCTAAGGAGGGATGCAGAATCCAAGTGGAGCCATCTATTCAGAGGGGCGAAGTGACTGCAAAATCGCGCGTTGAGTCTATCCGAAAGTTGGGTGGGTTAGTTCGTACCGATCCCATTATGAATGCACACGGTACGAATCCGAAGGTTATAGACATCCTGGCAGACTTGATTGGACCAGACATTAAGCTGCTAGGGGATCAGTTGTTTATGAAGTCGTCTGTTCATGGTTCGCGCAAGTGCTATCATCAGGATTCGCAGTCGTGGCAACACGTTGCGCCGGACAATCACGTGAGTTGTTGGGCTGCATTAGATGATGCGACCGTCGAGAACGGCTGTCTGTGGTTTATCCCGGGCAGCCACAAATGGGGCCTCATTGGTACAGAACGTGAACAAGAAATTGAACGACAGTCGCTTGCGCAACCGTTAGAAGATGAGGTGCCAATTGAGTTGAAAGCGGGCGATTGTAGTTTTCATCATAGCCTTCTGCTTCATAGGAGTGGTGCCAATCGCTCGTCGAATCGCCGGCGTGGCTATGCTACCCACTATATGAGTGCGCGAACAAGGTATTTGGGCGACGGCGCCAGTCCTAATTATCTTCTTCTACGTGGCAAAGAGTTTCCAGGTTGTGTGTGACGGATGTAAGCCTGTTCTGAAGGAAGTGTTTTTTCTCAATACCTCGAGTGGCGAAAGTTCTCAGTATTGCGCAATAGTGGTGCTGTGCTTATTGATGAAGCACTCTATGCGCCTTACGTTAGATTGACGTTGCACCAAAAGTGAAAACAGTCATGCTGTTTGCGTATCGTTGACGGCTGTTGGTTCCCATCAATCTCCTGCGATTCCGTTGGCAATTTCTGATTTTTATCGTGGGTTTCTAATTCTGATGATAGTCAATAAGTTTTTGCGAAGTTGTTGCGGTATGCTCAAGCGTGAAGTGTTGGTTTCTTTCATTATAATATCATGGTGTCGCCGAGAGCTTCGGATTTAGCCGCATTCGACAGCAGCTGAGATTGTCTAGATGTAGTAATGTCAGGATCGAGAGAAATATGCTGAATTCGTGTGGCAAGATTCTTCCGACCTGAGCTATGTAAAATCTTACACAGCTATAGTTCTCGCGTAAACCCCATGGTAATGTGCCTATAGTTGCTCTTGCTTCGTAGAACTTCGTTCATCCTGTATCCATTTGCTTTGCGACTTATTGAGGTTAATTCTTGACATCGGACTAGTGAACGGGTTAAACCGGGCATTAGATTTGTCAGCCTTTCGGTTATTGTGTCGGGCTCTGTGCCCAACTGACTTCGTTTCTAGCGACGGTTAAATTCCGCAGTGCACACCACGGAGGTTCGATGATGGGCGACCGCCAGCCTGATTTGACAAAGAGCCAGTTGTTCCTTGATGATACATGGATTGAAGAGCAGTCGATGCTCACCCGCATTTGGCACAAACCGCATCTCTATCCAGAGCCGGTCATGCGTGCGGAGGAGCCGTGGGAGGGTAGGAACCTGGCCTTCTATGGCACGGTGCTCAAGATTGGAAAGGCGTGGCGGATGTACTACACTACATCTTCGCCCGACTTTCGTGCGGCCATGTGCGTGGCCGATAGTGAAGATGGTTTGCATTGGACGCGGCCTGTTCTGGGGCGCCACGATTTCCGTGGTAGTAAAGAGAACAACATTGCAATTCCCAATTGCCGTTGTGTTTCCGTCTACTACGACTCAGAGGACGGCGATTATCCCTTCCGCACCATGGTTCATCGTGGTCCCAGCAAAACCGGGCACCCAGTCTATGGCATGTACGAAGCGTTCAGCCAGGATGGTTACCACTGGACCGAGGGTGATGTCGTTGTTCCATATCCTCAAGCACCGCATGTGCACACATTTAAAGATGGACGCGAGGGAACAAGAGCGCTGGCCGGAACCGATGTATACTACTTGTGGAGGCAAAAGGTCAACGGCGAGTTTGTCGTGACATACAAGGAAGACTTGAGCCTCGCCCGACGTCGGGTTGGATTGTCCCGCGGTTCCGACTTTAGGAGTTTCAGCGACACGCGAATCATCCTCCAGTCAGATCTCGGCGATCCACCCGATGTACAATATCACGGTATGGTAGGCTTTCCCTACGGGGACGCCTACATCGGTTTCGCCGAACGTTGGTTCGGAGCGCCTACCCACTTCGAAATCATGTTGGTGTGGAGTCATGATCTCGATACCTGGCATATGCCGCCGAAGCGCGAGCCCTTCATCGCTCCAACTTTCCCGTGGAATGCAGGCTGGACAACGTGCTCGACAGGTGGGCCCGTGCAAAGTGGAAACCAGCTACGGATATACTTTGGCGGTCAGAGTGGGTCGCACATTCATGTGAAGAAGGGTCCCCACAAAGTCGGTCATATCGGCCTCGCTGAAATCACTGTTGACCGTTTTGCTTCCATTACCGCAGGATACATGGACGCATGTCTGGTTACGAAGCCGATGCGTTGGCCGGGGGGAGATCTCGTCCTCAATGCCTCAACAACGAGGGAGCTCGATGCTGATCCGCGCCTTTCCGGAGGTGAGATGGGCATCGAAGTGTGGGACGCGAAAGGGGAGCCTCTGGCCGCATTTTCGGGAGATAAACGGGCTTTTTTCGAGGGAAACCATCCTGCGCGTGGGGACGCAGAAGCTGCTGTGATGCGTTGGCCGGACGATGGGAGCATGAAGGAGCTCGCCGGGCGCGATGTGCGACTGGTCTTCTTCATGCGAGACTCTCATCTCTATAGCTTCCGGAGCAGTGGCGTCGATTGAGTGGAGTGGTATGATGTTCGGCAGATTTCTCGACGGCGGGTCGTTAATTCCTTGGTGAGAACAGGAGGCTTACGTTTGTAATTGGTGTGCGCGGCTTCCTAAGATGCGTGTGCCTCGTTTGACTGGGTCTACTCGTCAGCGCCCTTGCTTTCCGTCTGGATGTGTTAAGTTGATTCTCCATATTTTGTCACGAAGGTTCAGATTAAGAATCTTCGTGACAGCAAAACCAATGAGTATTGATATTGCGATCGATACAGGTGTTGATGAAGCCCATTTCTTGCGTTTTGAAAGAGGGTGCGATGAGGCACAATTTAAGCAATACAAGCGTATCGATTTGATGGCGATCGCGGAATCCGAAGGACTATGATGTAGTACGGAAGGTGCTATTTGAGAACGAATTCCGGCACAAGATTCCTGGGCTAAACGATGTTATGCATCCTTTTGACAGTGCTATCAAGAGAAAGAAGCGCTAACCAAGGAATGTAGTTCATTCCGTTCTTCGGTTGCAAATTGAATCTAAGGTAATCTGCCTGCAATCCAGATGCGTTCAAATCCCACGACGGTTCATCATGATTAAGCTGTGGACGTAACGGATCTCGTTCCAAATTTCCTTTATAGCGCTTTAAAGTAGTACCGAGTTCTTCGACCATCGTTGAGCGAAAAGCAGGTTCCGCGGTGATGAATGGCGCTACTGGGCGTTTAGCTGCACAATCAGAGGACTTCAGCAAAAAATCGGAACCGACTAGAATAGTAGTAGCGGTCCAGAAGTTCCTACTGCGAGCTCCTGTGGAGAATAAATGCGCATGTTTATGAGAGATGAGTAGAACTCACGCGTTAAAGAACATTCGGTTCGGAGCATATGGAATTGGATGTAGAAAATCGTTTCCGTGGAACGGCATCTACTGGTGGACATCAAGCCAATAGTGTAAGGTCGCGTCCGGAATACTGTTACAACAGTGAATGCTTGAATTCTTCAGTAGTTGTTCGCGACACTTCAATTGCATGTACAAGTTGTTCATCGGTGTAAACCGCATGTTCTGGCGATGTATCTATCTTAAGTTAGGTGTTGGGTATGAGCTAAGTCCTGCGTAGGCTATATTCCTAATTGAAGTTAGCTTAATTAGAAACTCGCGTTCAGTAAACGGAGGATTTTACAATGGAATTTGTAGGCAGGACATACTCCATCTTTGGCGTGGTGTCACTGTTCCTTTAGAATAGGAGGTGGTCAGGAATTCGTTAGGCAACACGTGACTGACTGTCAACAGCGTGGTTTTCTGTTAGTGTTTAAGTTGATGCGCCTGTGTAGAGAAGGGTTTTTGAGAGAGGAGTTCTGAATCAACACTGGTTGTCATTCTCGTTGTGGCACAAAACTCACGGAAGAAATTACATGTGATAACAAGCCTGTTTTTGAGCCAGGTTAAACGAGCTCTTGACTTTCGAAGCAGCGTCTGATACAATACCTGGGTAGGTTTTGTTTTCGATTTGAGGGAAGCATATGTTTCTCAGGCGTAAAAGGAATATCCCAACCAGTTATACTGCTTCAAATTTTCTGCTCACCTACTTCATCATTGGGCTTCTCATTCTTTCGCTTGCGTTTGTTTACTATACCAAACAGATTCTCCGTTTGAATCGGGATCTCAATGAGCAAGTGCCCCCGCTAGCAGATCTGGCATCTGAAATCCCCAGTATCAACGATATGAGACTAGCAAACAAGCTGACACAGATTCTTAAAGCATCCCTGTCGGCAAGTCGACTTTCTTTCATCATCACTGATGCAGAAACGGATGAAGTTATCATTGCGCATGGAGTTCAAGAATCAATTGCGCGGAAGATTAATTCCGACAATCCAATGTCGTTGTCGCTTGTCGAAACCATGACCCTCAAAAACATTCTTGAGAGAATGAAAAAGAACACCGATGTTCCAAAAGAAATCATGTACAGTCGCGAAGACCACGTGCTATATGCATATCTGTATTACGGTGAAGGGGATGGAACAGCAGTTCACCAGATTCCTTTTGTTCTTACGGACGTGAATGATAAACCACAAAAATGGGAAATCTGGGGAGAGTGGAGAACGGCTGAGAATGCAAATTCAGATGAGTATTCGAATGCTCAGATGCTTGTCCAAAACTCGAAAGCGCTCAATCTCTATGTACCGCTTCAAACACATCCCGACCTGCGAAAAGGATATTTTTTTTATGGGAAAACACCCTATTACGGTCTCATAGTGATGCCCGTAGTTCTCGTTCTCGTTTTTCTTACTTTTTTGGCGGTGGGGTTCTACAGTTATCGGCGGATTCAGTCTTTTGAACAGGCTGCAATCTGGGGCGGGTTGGCCAAAGAAACGGCCCATCAATTGGGAACACCAATATCTTCTCTGATGGGTTGGACTGAACTGCTAGATGAACGCGGTCGAGGAAAATTAGATGAAGCAACTGCTGATGTGTATGCTGATATGCAAAAAGATCTTCTTCGTTTGAGGAAGATTACCGATCGTCTTGGAACGATTGGGACTTATCCTTCGAAAACAGAAGTTGACATCAATTCCGTTATTGACGTTGTTGTTTCATATTTTCGCAAGCGCCTTCCTAATCGCAGTAAACAGATTGAGATTCGTGTAATTCGGCAGGATCTCCCCGGTGTTTTAGCCAATGCCGACTTATTGCAGTGGGTATTTGAGAACCTGATACGGAATTCACTCGATGCTATGAATAAACGCATTGGCCTCGTTGAAATTTCTCCTAGGTGCGACAAAGCGAAGGGGCAAATTATTGTCAATTACAGTGACAACGGGACCGGGATTGAACCGAGAAACCGTCGGAAGATTTTCCGACCGGGTATGACGACGAAAAAGCACGGCTGGGGCCTTGGTTTGACACTTTCTCGGCGAATAATCGAAGAATATCACCATGGAAAGATCCGACTGGTCAAGAGTAATTCGTCCGGTACGGTTTTCGAAGTAGCTCTGCCGCTAGAGCTACTTCGGTCTGAGGACATTGCAGGGAGAGATAAGGCAATTGCTTTGGGAGAGATCGCGGGGTTAAAAGTGGACCAGCGTGAGGATGAAGGAGTCAATGTCTAAGAATCGCCTCGTGCGGAGAGTGCTCTGGATCGATGATGAGATTGACGCCCTGAAACCTCATATCCTTTTTCTGCATGAGAGGTCTTATGACGTTACTCCCGTGTCCAATGGTGCTGACGCTATTTCATTACTTAAAGCGTCTCGATACGATGCCATATTGCTGGATCAGATGATGCCGGGCCAAGATGGAATGTCAATCCTCGATCGCGTTCGAAAGTTCGATCGCACTGTACCACTCATCATGGTGACACAATGCAGCGATGACTCATTAGTAAATGAAGCGCTCGGGAAACGGGTTAGTGATTTTCTGGTGAAACCTATTGGGGGTGCGCAGATTGCTTCCACATTAAAGCGTGTGCTAGATGAAGCGAAGATTATCGAGGAACAGGTTCCAAATAAGTATACAGAGGCCTTTAACCAGATTCGAGAGGCTAAAGAATCAAATCCTGATTGGCAGAAATGGATTGAAATCTATCTAAAATTAGTAGAGTGGGATCTCGAATTCGATCTTCTCGCCGAAACTGGGCTTGATGAAGCGCACTTGGAACAGAAAAAAGAGTGCAACTCGCAATTTTCTGATTATGTTGCCCGGAATTATGCCGGGTGGGTACGGGGAGAAAATTCCCCAATCCTGTCGGTTGATGTCTTGGATCGTTTTGTTATCCCGCACCTCCGCGCGGGAAAGCAGGTGTATTTTATTGTTGTTGATTGTTTGCGGCTAGATCATTGGTTGTCTATTGAACCCTTGGTGGAGCCATATTTTCACATTGATCGAAACTACTATTTCTCAATTTTACCCAGCGCGACACTCTATGCGCGGAATGCCATTTTCAGTGGGCTTTTTCCACAGGAGCTCGCAGAAAACCTTCCTCAATACTGGCAGGAAGGTTCTGGAGCTCAAACGGGTAGTAATCGGTTTGAGAAAGAGTTATTGCAGCTGAAGCTACGTAATGCTGAACTGACCCTCAAACCAAGTTTGAAGTATTTCAAAATTTTTGATAGCAAAGGAGGCAACGAATACATCCGACAGGTTTCTTCTTTTGAGCGGATTAGTCTCTCGGCGCTGATTGTCAATTTTTTGGACATATTGACACATCAACGTTCCCAGTCAGACGTGTTGCAACAGATGGCTCCAGATGAATCTGCGTTTCGCTCTATGGCGAAAACGTGGTTCGCGCACTCTGCTTTGTTCGAGATTTTAAAAATCATTGCTCCTCGAGATGCAGTTGTTGTGCTAACCACTGATCACGGTTCTGTAGTCTGTAACCGTCCGACTAAGGCATTCGGTAACAGAGAGACTTCTACGAGTCTTCGATTTAAAGTCGGCACAGATCTAAAGTGTGATAATTCCCAAGCTGTCCACATCAAGCAGCCAGAAACATATAAACTGCCGGCAGAAAGTTCAAAAAAGAACTATATTATTGCGAAGGACGACTACTATTTCGTTTATCCAAATCAGTTCCACGAGTATACTCGACAATTTCGGGGTGGCTTCCAGCATGGAGGCATCTCGATGGGGGAGTTAATCGTACCGGTAATTACAATGACATCCCGTTGAGGAAAAGCGCGTTGGACTTATGCTATGTGCAGTCGCCTTCCTTAATATTTTGGATAAGACACAGACTGTCACTAAATGTTTGGTGAGTTCGCAGTGAAACTAGGAGCCTAGCTCCTTGACTTCCGCTGGAGCTGGGATTCAGCACTTGATCTGTTGTTTTCTTGACATTTCAAATTGTCCAACTGGTTGTGAGTGCGATTGTTTTGCGGCGAATCATGTGTTCAGTGAACCGATCGAAGCTGTTGCTGAGAAGGAATTGTATCTTGGACCGTGTCCATGGTTTCAGAACGAAGGCTTTACCTGTGAAATTATGGCAGGACTGTAGACAAAACGAAGAACCCTTGATAATGCCGTGTGCTGGCTGTTGTGGAGTTAGATAGGGAAAAAAATGCTTTGGTGTACTGCTGTGACGAGTCGTAAGTTTTCATGTTCTGGGAATGTGTTGCGCAGTGGTAAAGTGTTGGTTTACCTTCGTTTATCCGGATGGTTTTATGCGTTGCCTCACTGATAGGTCGGTCGGAGATTGTTCAATGGGATGTTTCCATTCCACATTAGTTTTTAGGAGGCGACAATGCCAAGAGAAATTCTCATCTCCTATGATGAGTATGAGTGTAGGTGTGCCATCATTCAAGATGGCGATTTGAGTGAAATCTATGTTGAGCGCGAAGAGGATGAACACATCTTAGGAAATATATATAAAGGTCGAGTTGAAAACGTTCTTCCGGGTATGCAGAGCGCTTTCGTGGAAATAGGGTTGGAGAAACACGCGTTCCTTCATATTTCGGACATCAACTACGATTTTGACGAAGTGGAAGATGTGGAGGATAAGACGGCGGCAAAACTTGATTTAGGGTCCGACAAACCAACTCCTCGGAGAAATGGAAGAGCATCTTCGTACTCAATCAGCGATTTAGTTCACAAGAATCAGGAAATACTTGTACAGGTTGTCAAGGAACCTTTAGGAACCAAAGGACCGCGTGTTACAAGCTGTATTACCCTCCCAGGTCGCTATGTTGTATATCTTCCAACTTCATCAAACATAGGTGTTTCGCGCCGAATAGAATCCGCAGCGGAGAGGCAACGGCTCCGAGATATTGCCCAGAAGCTCCGCTCCGGCGTGGAAGGTGGTTTCATTATTCGCACAGCGGCTGAAGGGAGAAGTGAGGAAGAATTCTCAACGGAAATTCAATATCTGTTAGATCTGTGGAAAGAACTTGGTGAACGCGGGAAAAAAATGCCGGTGCGGAGTCTCATTCGAGAGGACCTTGGGTTCGTTGGTCGAATTATTCGCGACTATTTCACAAACGATGTAACGAAATTGGTTTTCGATTCCAAGACGCGGTACCAGGAGACTGTCGACTACCTTGCATCCGCGCTGCCGGAGCTCCGTTCTCGTGTTGAGTTGTATGAAAAGACCGTTCCACTTTTTGAGACAAACGGAGTAGAAAAAGAGCTTAAGAAAGCACTCAGCGAGAAGATTTGGCTTAAATGCGGTGGGCATATTATTATTCAGCAAACGGAAGCCATGGTTTCCATTGATGTCAACACCGGAAGATTCGTCGGGAAAAAGGATCCAGATAGTACCATCCTAAGTGCAAATCTTGAGGCTGTTGACGAAATTGTTCGGCAAGCACGATTGAGAGACCTTGGGGGAATTATCGTTGTCGACTTCATCGACATGGATCGTATGGAACATCGAAAGATGGTTTTTAAAGCATTGCAAGAGGCACTGAAAGAAGATCGTTCTAGAACGAATATCCTCCACGTTTCAGATCTCGGGCTTGTCGAAATGACCCGACAACGTACGCGTCCAAGCCTTTCGTCATTGTTGACAGAATCTTGCCCTTATTGCGATGGTCATGGTCGTATTCTCTCTGTTGACACGATTACCATCAATCTACTTCGTTCAGTAAAGAAAGCTTATTGGAAATCTCGAAAGAAAAGGCTACGTGTTGTTGCTAATGAACTAATAGTATCCCATCTCCTTGATGGAGAATCGACAAAGCTACGTCAATTAGAAAAAGCGATGAACCTAAAGATTAAGATTGATGAGGACGCGGACCTACATCTTGAGGACTATCGAATTCTTGCCGCCGATACGAATCGCGAAATTCATCTCGATTAGTGACTTCGGATACGTGACGCGCCTCTGCTGAGCGTCCATGGTGTATTGCCCAGCTTCTTTTTGTGTTGTACTCCAACATTTTTAGCTTTGTATTAGTCGATAAGAAGTTGACGCAAACCATCAACTATGTTACAATTTAACCCTGTTGGCCCCGTGAGTTAAATCGAGTTCGGATGGTACGTTCGAAATATGTCTGCGTGTCCTTTGGAATGTCCCGCGTTTCGTCGGCGTTAGGACCAAGCGTAGGATCGCTGACGATTCATTAGTCATCAGCTCTGTTTGCTCTTTGGAAGCTTAATCGCTATGGAAAAATCTAGTGCATCTAGTATGTTTTTACAATATGGATATTTGTTGGTTGTGCTTTTCTGAATCGGCATGTTACAAGCTTATCTCCATTCGTTGTTCAGGTAGAATCGACGCCTTTGTTACAGCACCGTAACAGATTTCGCAAGCCCCTCGTGGAAAAGGTCTTGCACTGGTTCTTATCACTCGTGTTATCTGGTGGTGTCGACGATGTTAGACCGGAGGCATCGGCACTGTTTATCATCAAGAGGAGAAAAAATGAACGCAGTATTTGCCACGGGCGGAAAGCAACATCGTGTTGAGGTGGGTTCGTTAATCGATGTTGAAAAGGTTGAAGTACCTGTGGGTGAGGAAGTTACGTTTACGGAAGTCCTAGCGGTAGAAGACGACGACGGAAACCTTCGAGTCGGTCAGCCACATGTAGAGAATAGTGCAGTCGTCGGCGAAGTCGTACAACAGGGCAAGGAAAAGAAGATAATTGTTTTCAAATCCAAAAGACGCAAAGGTTATAAGCGAAAGTTAGGACATCGTCAGCGGTTTTCACGGCTAAAAATCACGGACATTCAGCTTTCCAGTTCCAAATTGGATAAGGAGGTAGGAGATGGCGCATAAGAAAGGCGGCGGTAGTACCGGCAACGGGCGTGACACTATTGGAAAACGACTCGGCATTAAGAAATTTTCTGGGAATTACGTGACGGCTGGGAGTATACTCGTTCGGCAACGCGGTACAAGCCTCCATCCCGGAAAGAATGTTGGGCTTGGAAGGGACTACACAATTTTTTCAAAGATTGATGGCTATGTCTGGTTTGAACAGAAAGGCAAATTCCGACGGAAGATTAGTGTCTATTCAGACCGTCCCGACTTCTAGTTCTTTCGATAAGTTTTCTGTTAAATGCAAAGCCTCGCGACCTAGCGGGGCTTTTTTATTTGTTCGAACACCTATTCAAACTCTGGTATAATGCACCAAGCATTCGGGTGTCTGGAGCGATGCCGTGAACGTTGACACAGCGAAGATATTTGTAAAAGGTGGAAGGGGTGGAAATGGGTGTATCAGCTTTCGCCGTGAGAAGTATGTCCCGCGTGGCGGTCCAAACGGTGGAGACGGAGGACACGGTGGTAGCGTCATCCTACAAGCAAGTGAAGGGCTGAGTACTCTCATTGATTTGAGGCATAATCCTCAACAGATTGCTGACGATGGCAAGCACGGCATGGGAAAACTGATGCACGGGGCGGATGCTGTAGATTGTGTAGTCCGAGTTCCGGGCGGCACAATCGTACGCGATGCCGTAAGTTTGAAAACTCTCGCCGATCTCACTTCGAGCAATCAGCGCGTCATAGTCGCTAGAGGAGGAATCGGTGGGAAGGGAAACAACCACTTTAAGAGTAGCACGTTTCAGACACCTCGCGTGGCCGAAAAGGGGGAACTTGGTGAAGAGCGTACAATTGCACTAGAGGTGAAGGTCATTGCGGATGTTGGACTCATTGGATATCCGAATGCGGGAAAATCAACATTACTTCAACGAACTTCGTCGGCGAGGCCAAAGATTGCGCCGTATCCGTTCACGACACTTGCCCCTAATCTTGGTGTTGTACGAATTGACTCAGAACAAAACTTTGTCCTTGCGGACATTCCCGGCTTAATAGAAGGTGCCCACGCAGGTGCTGGACTCGGACATGACTTCCTTCGCCATATCGAGCGGACAAAGTTGCTCATTCACGTGATTGATGTTGCGGCTATTGATGGCCGTAATCCCATCGAGGATTACGAAAAAGTCAATCAAGAACTTAAGGGACATGATCCGCGTGTAATCGGATTGCCACAGTTAATTGCGTTGAACAAGATGGACATGCCTGACGCCCAGACGAACCTGTCTTGTATTCGTGATTACTTCGGAAATCAACAGGTTTTCCCCATCTCGGGGTTAACCGGCCAAGGCGTTGGAGCGTTAGTCCGTGCTACATATCGACGTCTACAACAGATTAATGCTGAACATGTCGACTATGATCCGTTAGTTGAAAGTTCAGTGGCCCAGGCTCCAATCCCACGCAGTCGATTCGAGTTTAGCAAACACGGCGATTGTTTTGTGGTGGTTGGTGACGAAGTTCGTCGTGCGGTGCAGATGACGGACATGGAAAACGATCAGGCGCTTATCCTGCTCCATCGTAAGTTCAAACGAATGGGGCTCATCAACGCTCTCAATAAGGCCGGAATCAAAGAGGGAGATACAGTCCGAATTGATGAACTCGAGTTCGCATACAGCAACAGTGGAATTGACACCGGCTGATCGATGTGTCTTACTTTCAGCTGTCAAGCGTGTCGTTGTAAAGGTGGGTAGTAGCACGATCTCGCGAAGGTTCAAACTGAATGAGACCGCTCTAGATTGTCTAGTAAAGGATTTGGCAGCCGTCAAGACCGCGGGAAAAGAAGTGATTCTTGTGACTTCGGGTGCGATTGCCGCCGGCGTAGGAACCCTGGGTCTATCAACTCGTCCACAGACCATACCTGGCCTTCAGGCAGCGGCCGCGGTGGGACAAAGTCGGCTGATGCACGCTTACAAGAATCGCTTCCAGGAGTATCGTGAGATGACGGCAATGATGCTTCTCACCCAGGAAGACTTTAATGATCGCAAACGTTATATTAATATTAGTAATACCTTAAATACGCTGTTACAACTTGGGACAATTCCAATCATCAACGAAAATGATACGGTTGCAGTGGAGGAGATTAAGGTCGGGGACAATGATACACTTTCTGCACACGTTACCAACCTCGCCGACGCGGATCTGCTTATTGTTTTAACCGATCAGGCCGGATTCTATACGGCAGATCCGCGCAAACATGTGAATACGGAGTTAATCGACGTTGTTCCAGCGATTACCGAGAGTGTTAGGCAGGCTGCCGGCAAGGCTGGAACTGGATATGGTACGGGTGGAATGGTAACCAAGCTACGTGCCGCCGAAATTGTAACGGGCTCAGGCGAAATGATGGTCCTTGCGAGTGGAAAAGAACCTGAAGTTGTCAGTCGGATTCTTGACGGCGAATCCATTGGTACACTATTCTTGCCACAAATGCGCATATCTTCGCGGAAACGGTGGATTGCTTATTCTCGTCCGCCGAAGGGGCGCTTACTTGTGGATGATGGTGCTCGACGCGCCCTGACATGTCGCGGGAAAAGCCTGCTTCCATCAGGCTTGCGGAGTGTCGAAGGTGATTTTGAATATGGGGATACCGTCTCGTGCCTCGGTGAGAATCGTCAGGAATTTGGTCGTGGATTGGTAAATTACAACACGAAGGACATAGTGAAGATTGTGGGAAAACAGACAGCTGAGATTGAAGAGATTCTCGGCGCACGCTATTACGACGAGGTAATTCACCGAGATAATTTGGTCTTAATGCAAAAGAAATAAAGTCCTGCGTGTGATGCGTAGTGAGCGAGATGAAACGAAAATTTTGCGTCGCTTAGACGAGCATGTTGTGCAAAGAGCTGACCCCCAAGAGCAGAGAACAATGGGTTAACTCAATCAGAAGGAGATCGACGTGTGAATCAAACAATCCATGAAATGATTAAATCGAAAGCCCTGGCTGCAAAATCGGCGATGCGTAGAATCTCGAAAAGTTCTTCGGAAGTTCGGAATAGTGCGCTTCTAGCCATGGCAGATTGCGTTTTGACATTCAAAGACGAGATTCGGGAAGCGAACGAGATTGATTTGCAACATGGTCGCAAATCAGGGCTTGCTGAACCATTGATGAGTCGGCTCGCGCTTGATGATGCGAAGATTGAACGGATGGCGAACAACCTAAGGGAAGTCGCTGCTCTACCCGATCCAATAGGGGAAGTCCTACATATGGGTGAGCGTCCAAATGGGCTTCAGATTGGGACTGTTCGCGTTCCTATTGGGGTTGTCGGTGTTATTTATGAGTCACGACCAGATGTCACTGTTGAGGTGTCGGCTTTGTGCATCAAGTCTGGCAACGCTGTTATCTTGCGAGGCGGATCGGAAGCAATTCATTCAAACAATACTCTGGCACGAATATTGATTGAGGCGGCGGAAAGTCGCGATATCGGTCATGTGGTACAGTGTGTTGATATTACCGATAGGCAGGCGGTACAGGCGATGATTTCAATGTCAGGGATGATTGACCTCATTGTGCCTCGTGGAAGCCAGGAGTTCATCCGCCACATTATGAAGGCATCTGATATTCCAGTTGTTGGACATGCGGATGGAATTTGTCATGTGTATGTTGATGATGCTGCAGAACTTGAGATGGCAGAGAAAATCTGTATGAATGCAAAGCTGGGATATAAAGTGGCCGTGTGCAATGCGATGGAAACGCTACTTGTTCATGAAGCCATTGCACCGAGATTTCTTCCGGGAATGTGCAAACAGTTTCTCGAGAAGGACGTGGAACTTCGTGGGTGTGAGAAAACGCAGAAGATTTGTACTGACGCTATTCCAGCAAACACGAGTGATTGGGAGACCGAGTATCTCGATAAGATTTTGTCGGTGAGGGTAGTGGCTGATTTTAACCAAGCGGTCGAGCACATAGAAACTTACGGTTCCCACCATTCGGATGCAATCATTACCGAGAGCTATTCAAATGCGCAACGCTTTCTTAGGGATGTAGATTCTGCGGTGGTATATGTCAATGCCAGTACCTGTTTCACCGATGGCTATGAGTTTGGTCTTGGAGCCGAGGTGGGCATTAGCACGCAAAAGCTGCACTGCCGAGGACCGATGGGGCTTGAGGGGTTGACAAGTTACAAATACGTGGTTCGGGGAAATGGACAGGTAAGATCTTGAGATAGCTGGTTCAGTCCTAGCCCATGGATCTGAACCAGCTATGCAAAATCAATGGCGCAAAGGCATCATCAAGACTTAGAAAAATGACACGGATATCTGCCTTCTACCAAGGGCTACCCCACTCTTGTGCCTGACATTTGTTCTAACGCAAGTGTTAGTGCGTGTGTGCCCAAACGGCCATGCCCCTGAGCTTGTACAGCAATGTAAAGCTGATGCACAAGCGCAAGGCCTGGAAGGCTTAGTCCCATGTTTTTGGCTTCATCAAGTGCTATTCCCATGTCTTTGATAAAATGTTCGACGAAAAATCCGGGATCAAAGTTCCGTTTCAAGACGCGAGGTGCTAGATTGTCAAGTGTCCAACATGCCGCCGCGCCTCCGCCGATTGATGACAGCATGGTTTCTAGTTCTAAACCGGCTTTGTGACCATAAATGAGCGCTTCACAGACCCCAATCATTGTTCCAGCGATTGTGATTTGATTGCACATTTTTGTGTGTTGGCCCGCTCCGGCATTGCCCTGGTGGACGATGTTCTTTCCCATCGCTTCGAAGAGCGGCATGACGGTGGTGACTGCTCCTTTATCACCACCTACCATGATGGATAGCCTTGCTTCCCTTGCGCCGACATCCCCTCCTGAAACTGGAGCATCGATAGAGTCGATTCCCTGCGCCTTGGCACAATTGTAGATCTCCTTTGCCAATGACGGTTCTGTGGTCGTCATATCGACGACAATAGAACCGTCATTGGCGCCTTTTAAAATTCCCTGGTCGCCCAGATAGACATCGCGAACATCTGGTGGAAAGCCGACAATTGTGAAAATTACGTCTGAATTGGCTGCAACTTCACGTGAAGAATCTGCCCCAATGGCACCGGCGTCAAGCAATGGTTGTGTTTTCGCCTTCGTTCGGTTGAAGACAGTTGCCGAGTAACCGAGATTCATCAGGTGCTGGCACATCCACCGTCCCATGACACCGGTACCAATCCAGCCAATTCTTGTTTTTCCAGGTGCTACTGTCATATCCATAATTGTCTCCTTATTATGTGCAATTTTTAGGTTTGAGGCGCAACTAACAATGCGCATACAAAATCAGAGCCACCCATTTTCTAGATACCAGATGGCTGTCTCTTCGATTCCCACTTCAAGAGGATATACAGGGTGGTACTTAATCTGCTTTACCGCTTTTCTAGTATCGCAGATCCAGAATGGCTGTTTCAAATCGATCATCTTCTGACGATTCAAGACGGCAGATCGGTGTGTTAGTTTAGCGGCGGTTTCTGTGAACACGGAAACCATGTCCAATAAGACAAATGGCACCCTTAGCTTTAACGGATACGTGCCCAATCCACTTGCGATTGCCTCCGCCACATCCAGCCAAGAGTGAATGAGGCCGTCCGTTAGGAAGTAGGTCTCGCCCACGGCGCAATCAGCAGTCGCGGAGGTGCAGATTCCCTCTATTAGATCCTTGACGTGAACAAGGCTTAATTTTCGTTGAGTATTGCCGATGAGTGGCATTATTCCTCTTTTTACACATTTGAAAAACAGAAAAATATCTGCGTCCCTGGGGCCGTAGACAGCGGGGGGACGGATTATTGTGGTCGGTAACTGATTTGCATACTTTTTGGTAACTAACTCTCCCTTGAGTTTGCTTCTTCCATAATCCGTTACTGGGTGTGGAGTGATATCTTCAGAGATTTCCGATCCATCTAGGCTTGGACCACTGGCCGCGAGACTACTGCAGTAGAGAAAACGAACCAAGTTGCCATTTGCCGCCAAACATGCCTGAATCAAGCGTTCTGTCGCCACTGCGTTTGCTTCATCGTAGGCATCGGCGTTACGCGCTTTGGTTAGTCCAGCAAGGTGGAAAACTAGGTTCACATTGTGTAGGGACGAAACTAACGATTCTGAATCGCGTAGGTCCGCTGTTACAAGCTGAATGGCTGGCAATCTTTCTTTAAGCAGCGGTTGAAGCCACCGTAGATCGCTTGTTTCGCGAGCCGTACAAGTAACATGATACCCTCGATTTACTAGTGATTCGACCAGATGACTGCCGATGAAACCAGTAGCTCCGGTAACAAAAGCTTTCATAGTGACACTCGGATAGTGTAGTTAGAACATGTGAAAAATAGGCAATGCTTCAGAAATAATCGGACTTATGTGTTGAAAAAAGTTGTTGTTCAGCCCTCTTGCTGGTACAAACACTTGGCGATTCCACTTCAGAAAAAGCATCGCCTGATGGGTTTAGTTTTGTTTCTCTTTGCGATTCGTTTAATCCCTGGGATGAAAATCGAGTTGAATTAAGTGTGGTTTGACTGAAGTACACGCCGGGTTTTAGTTCGTGCCGTCTTGCAATGTAAAAGCTCTGTCCTTTCGAGCTATGAGCGAGTGCTTGTTTTGCGACGCGGTGTTTGAGCCAAAAAGATGTGTGTTTGCCAAAACTTACCGCCGAATAATGGTTGAATAAGAAGGTCAAAACTAGAGGCGCCACCAGAACCTACTCTAGAGGAACATGACCGTCGTTCGCCGAAAAGACGAGTGCATTGTGGTTGCGTATGCCGTTCCTCCAAGATGCATGTAGGCGATATATGTAAATGATGGGGAATTCGAAATCCTCCACGTAAAGGGTGGAAATTGGGACGTTTTCGAACGATGTTTCAGCCAGTAATAGTTGGTGTGGATCTTATGAATATCTTCCGTCCTTTCGATTCGTCTTGGTGGAATGGTGGTATGGAGATGGGGTAAGCTGAGATTCTACGCATCTATCTGCTAGAAGCAGTTCACCCTTAGATTCCTTGCGAGGGTTGGTGCATCATAGAGGATGACCTAACTTCGAACACGTTGTATCGCGAAAAACCCTTCCTTGGTTTGTCAACAGACGCAGTCTCAGTTAATTCTTTAGTATCGCTTGTGGTACAAACTGGTATAACTTTCGCGAAACATCTGCGATAGCTTATGTTCGTACAGGAGATGTTTCGTTATTTGCGACCAACCAGGTGAAGTACTCATTGATGGTTGTTAACATTGGAATGTAGAACCCTATCCCTGTTGTTCGAAACCTGCCTCAACAGCAACACTAGTTAGTTTCAGAGGATTCGGAAATGTGTCTGACCTCAGAGCTTGTGACCTTTACAGGCCACTAATTCGTTCTCCAATCAAGGTCCTTCGCCAGTTGGGAAAGCAAAACCACTCCTCCGATCGCTACAGCACAATAGGAGGTAAAGAAACGCGTCAATAGCGAAAATAATCCGAGCGAATTCGAGCTGATTAAATTTCGCATTAAGGCTACTGTTAGGAACTCTGCAATCCCACTGGCACCTGGACTGGGGGCGAACAGAATGACAAAGTGAAGAATTGCTTGTGCTGCCACAACATCCTCGAAGAGGACCTCTCCATTCAATGCCCGAGCGACTAGATATCCACCCACAAATCGACTGGTGTAGATTCCGGCTGTAAGTACGAAGTTCAGGATACAGATGCCCTTATGGTTCGAAATGAACATCTGTGTGAAAGCCTTATGTTCTGTGATCAGCCTGTCAAGATTCGAGATGAGACGATCCAAGAGTTTACTGATGGCATGAAGTCCGCGCCTTTTTGGCAATCGAAGTCGTGTCAGCGGGCGAAGAAAAATGCCAGGCCTGAAGGCCATAAGGAGAAAAAACGAAAGGAAGATCACAAACATTAACAAGCTATATCGACTAATGAATGTAATTCCCTTAGGCAAAAAATTGGGAGATTGCCAGATTATATAGCCTGCAAAAAGGAGTAGGAACACTAGGGTTCCAATAAAACTGATGATGCCCGTCGTAATGCAGCCAGAAAGTGGTACGCCAACGCGGTTGTAGATATACATGTGTCCAAAACCGCCCGTCTGAAATGGCGTGATGCCACCGGCGCAGAGCGTTGCTAGATTTGCGCGCAGGCTGTCAAGAAACGTCAACCCTGGCGCCATTTTCCGTACGAAGATGTGAAAACGCGCAGCTCCACACAGCCAATCGGAGAACATACATAGGACGGCTAGGAGAAGGAATTTTCCGCGCATTGAACGGAGTACAAGACCGATGTCTTGGGTGCCACTCCATAGGAAACTGATGTATAAGCCAACTACCGTGCAAAATAAGAAAAAAAGAAAACCGCGTACGACGTTTCTGCGATTTAGGGACCGATTCAAAAATGCTTGCATTGATGACGTGTTAATCTCCTCTGTGGATTCCTCCTGCGTGGGAAGCCTGACGTGCTTTAACGAGTCAACCCAGTGCCAACAAGTGACTCTAAAAAAAGTCGATTTGGGAAAGATTCTATGCTTTGCTAATCAATTGCTAGATCCAGACTAATGTCTAGAGGCATTGCTGAATGTGTTAACGCCCCAATAGAGATAAGATCTACACCAGTCGCAGCAATGGTTTCGACCTGATCTAATGTGATTCCTCCGGATGCCTCGGTGATGGCTTTGCCAGCAATTTTCGCAACTGCATCTTTCATCAAGTCGACCGGCATGTTGTCCAATAACAAGATGTCGGCCTTGGCTTCAATGGCTTGATTAACTTGATTGAGTGTTTCAACTTCAACCTCAATTTTTGCAGTATGAGGCACGGCTGACCGAGCCCGTTGAATAGCTTGGCAAACTCCCCCGCTAGCAAGAATGTGGTTATCTTTAATCAGAACACCGTCGTAAAGTCCGAAGCGATGGTTGTGTCCACCGCCGAGTCGAACTGCATATTTTTGGATTGCCCGCCAACCGGCTGTAGTTTTGCGGGTATCGAGAATCTTGACATTGTATTCAGCAACGGCAGCGACGAATTGGGATGTTAAAGTTGCGGTTCCTGAGAGGCGTTGCAGAAAATTGAGCGCGACACGTTCAGCAGTTAATATTGCCCCCACTCTTCCCGCTACTGTGGCAATGGAAGTTACGCCCTTCACCGATTGGCCGTCGGTGACAGATGCCCGGAATTGGAGAGATGGGTCAACTTGCTTAAACACTCGTTCGGCAATCGGTAATCCAGCAATCACTCCGTCGCTCTCGACGACGATTTTTCCAATTGCGGTTTGCCCCTCGAGAATCGTAGACTCTGTTGTTATGTCGCCGATGCCAAGATCCTCTGTGAGCGCAAGTTCGATAAGTAGATCGACAGACCGAAAATTTAGCATTGGAATTAACTCCGCTTGCTGCGTTCCTCTGTTCTCAATAAAATCCCAACCTTGTCTTTGCGAACGACATCAAAATGGCCATACATTTGGTGTAATTAGTATCGCAGTAATTCCGATTAGCAAATCCAACGGCATGCCAATACGCAGATAATCGCTAAAATGATAACCACCTGGCCCATAGACCATCAAATTGGTCTGGTAACCAAGCGGCGTGGCAAAGCTTGCCGAGGCTGCTACCATTGTCACGATGACGAATGGCATGAAATTTACCCCGAGAGCTTCGGCTGTTGCCACTGCAATTGGAAAAACAAGAACAGCTGCGGCCATATTGGTTAGTGTTTCAGTAAACAGTATGGTGACAAAATATATGGCAGCGAGCACGAACAATGGATTTTGTCCAGCTGCTGAAATCAGTGTTTGTGCAATTAGGCCAGCTGCGCCGCTTTTCTGAATGGCTTCTCCGATGCCTATAGATGCTGCGATAACCAATAACACTTGAAAATTGATGCTACGCCTTGCGGTTGCTGCTGAACAGCAACGAGTCAGGAGCATAAGTCCAGCCGTCAGAAGCGCGGCCTGGAGCATCAGACTGGGCTGCATTACCACCATAACAATCATCCCCATCAAGAGTGTTAACGCAATCAAAGTACGATCGTATCGTGGTGGATTAGAATTCTCCAGCTGACTCACTAAGAAGAAATCACGTGAGTTGCGTTGCTGTTCGCCAAATGATGGATGGGTTTCGAGCAGCAACGTATCACCCGCCTGTAATGCAATATCGCCTACTTTTCTTCGAATGCGTTCTCCGTTCCGCGCGACCGCAATTACTACTGCATTATATGTGGACCGGAACTGTCCCTCGCGGATAGTCTGTCTTACAAGCGGACAGCTGTCCGATACAACGGCTTCAACCAGACATCGCTCCGATCTTGGTGTGTCCAATTTGAAAATCTGATCGGTTGCGGGGGTTAGTCCTGGTATCTTCTGCAAATCAACCACAGAATCAACAATGCCGACAAAAATGAGACGGTCGTGTGCTCGAAGTCGCTCTCGTGGTGAGACTGCGGCGATCAGTTGGTCGTCACGGTCAATTTCCATCAAGTAAAGTTCTTCTAGATGTCGCAGCCCAGCTTGTTCGATGGTCTGTCCAACCAGGGAACTACCGTGTTGCACAAGCATCTCTACCGTGTACTCTCGTGGATCATCCGTACGGCGGAACGCTGGGCGGCGTTCAGGAAGCAGCCAGCGGCTAGATATTAGCGTATAGCATATGCCAATCAGAGCACAGGGCAGTCCAACCTGCGTGATGTCAAACATGCCCAAACTACGCTTGCCCGCGTCCACCAGTAGGCCATTGACTACCAGATTGGTGCTCGTGCCTATCAACGTACACATACCTCCTAGAATCGCAGCGTAGCTAAGTGGTATTAGTAATTTCGAAACGGATAGGCGATTTCGTTTCGTCCATTCATCAATCGCCGGAAGCAGTGTGGCAACCACAGGGGTATTGTTCAGGAACGCACTCGTGACAGCGACAGGGAGCATAACACGTAGAAGAGCCGCAGACAGCGACTTAGGCCGTCCCAATAGATAGCGGACGATGAGATTAATGACGCCCGTCTCGTGCAAGGCAGCGGAGACAACGAAAAGAACGCCCACCGTAATCATGCCTGGATTGGCCAAACCTGCAAAGGCTTCTTCTGGTGTGAGGATCCCCACTGTTAACAACAGGATTAGCCCACCAAGCAGGATTAGATCAGGTCCAATTCGGGTAAAAACGAGTAAACTTATGACCAGACCCACCACAGCTAATGTTGTGCAAACGTCCCAGCCCATTTTAAATTCTCAAGAGGAACATGTTACATGATGTGGAACATCAGATACGTGATTCTTGGGATGTTCTGATTGGCTGCCATTCTATTAAAGACAAAGAATAGCATCTGAACCCAGTCTTGTCAAGAGGTTTTAGGCTACTAAACTCCTAATAAGGCTGTGCGATTAATGATGTCGACTGTTGTTTTAGACGAACAGATACTCGCGCAATGGAGCACCCTATGTAGTGGTGTGTACACGGTTTGGCTAAGTCATCGTTGGGGAATAAAATTTCTCTTGATTGTACGTCGTTTTTCTGATAGAATGCCCTCCCGGGCTCGGCAAGAGCTCCAATTAGTTACGGAGGCAGAGAATAGAGCGTTTTGAAGGAAAACCTACAGAAACTAAAGGCATACCTTGCCCAGATTTCCGATCTTGAATCCGCTGCAGCCTTGCTAAGTTGGGATCAGTCTACCTATATGCCAGCAGGAGGTGCTGTTGCACGAGCGCGCCAAATTGCAACCCTAAGTCGCCTTGCTCATCAGAAATCCACAGATTTGTCACTTGGTCGACTTTTGGACAGGCTTCAATCTTATGCGGATTCCCTCCCGTACGATTCGGATGATGCTAGTCTGATTCGTGTGACTCGTCGTATGTTCGAGAAAGCAATAAGGATTCCACCATCGTTCCTAGCGGACCTTCACGCGCATAGCTCCGAATCATATCAAGCGTGGAGTGTGGCTCGTCCGGCGAATGACTTCAACATGGTAAAGCCTTATCTTGAAAAAACTCTTGCCATGAGTCGTCAGCTGGCCAACTTCTTTCCTGGTTACGAGCACATTGCAGATCCGCTGATTGACTTCGGTGACCCTGGCATGAAGGCTTCAGGCATACAAAGTGTTTTTTTTGAATTACGTGAACAACTTGTTCCCCTTGTCGAAGCGATTTCCGCTCAGCTTCAACCGGATGATACGTTTCTACACCAAGTCTTTCCCGAAAAATCTCAATTCGAATTTGGTCTAGAGATTATCAAAGGCTTCGGGTACGATCTTGAACGTGGGCGGCAAGATCGGACGCATCATCCATTTATGACGAAATTCTCGCTCGGTGATGTCCGTATTACAACACGATCTAGCGAGAACAATGTCAGCGATGCGCTATTCAGCACAATGCATGAGGCCGGACACGCGATGTACGAGCAAGGAATCCGCAGGGACTTTGAAGGAACACCACTTGCCAATGGAGCGTCGTCCGGCATCCACGAAAGTCAGTCTCGCCTATGGGAGAATATGGTGGGACGCAGTTGGGGTTTTTGGAGCTGTTTTTATCCTGAACTTCAGTCGATGTTCACGGAGCAACTAGGCTCGATTTCGCTCGAGGAGTTCTATCACGCAATCAACAAAGTCCAAAAATCCCTCATTCGGACCGAATCGGATGAAGTGACCTACAACCTGCATGTAATGCTGCGATTCGATCTTGAATTAGATTTGCTGAACGGTGAGCTGGAGATATCAGACCTGCCTGAAGTGTGGAACGAGCGGTTTCAATCCGATTTTGGCGTTGCTCCACCGGACGACCGACAAGGTGTGCTGCAAGACGTCCATTGGTATAGTGGAACAATTGGAGGGGAGTTTCAAGGATATACACTGGGAAACATTCTTGCGGCACAGTTTTTCCAGAGGATGCTGGGCAATTGTCCGGAAATCTCTGCTGAAATTGAAGTGGGGAAATTTGGTACACTTCACCAATGGCTCACGGAAAATATCTACCAACATGGTAGAAAATTTGCTGCTACTGAACTTATTCAGCTCGTCACAGGTGGTTCGCTAAGCATTGAACCGTATCTCGAGTACCTGCGGGGAAAATACGGCGCACTGTATGGCATAGCTACTCAATAATCCAACTGAATCAGGTCGTTACTCGACGACTGAGTGAGTGACATAAACTTGCATTAATCAATCTGAATTCTTCTCCCGAGAAAGGATTTGAAGATGAAACGGCTGGTAGATTTGTTCCTTCTATTCAGTTGCGCAACTGGGTTTATCGCTTGTGGGGGCGTGAAACTTACAGATGTTGTGTCGAGTACGGCTGTTCTCAAGCTTTCAACTGAGCAACAAGAATTTATTGAGCCTAAAATAGGGTTCATCGGCGATATCGTTGAGGATTATGACTTCGAAAAAGAAGAGTTCAAGGTGTTCTATGAACGATATCGCACGAAGTCCAGTCTTCCGAGATTAAGGCGGTACGAAGGTGGGGGAAGGATAGCAAGGCGCCAAAGCTTTCGTGAACAGAACGAATTGAGAACAACGATAAAAAGTTTCGTCAAGCAGCGTCAGAAGTATGTCAAGGAGATTGGGGATCTTCTTAATCAAATAAGAGAAAAGCTCACCCCTTATCAGCTCGGATTGTTTAGAGAGATTGCGTTGCCGAAACTGAGGCTTCCTGAAATGCTTAGAAGTCGGTCGTATACCAATTTCATGTTCGTTCCTGGAGTGCAAAGACCAGCCCGCAACGACTTCTAGCCAACTATCCCTCTAGAACACGGTCAAAGAAGATCTTCAAAAAAGACTTCGAATCTACTCCAATACAGATTTGAGCATTTGGGATGTGTGGAGATCGTTTTCCTCTTAGATCGGCTACGGTTGTGCCTCGAGTTAAATCGCCCGATGTTTCCACCTGTACAAATGCATCTACAACTTCAAACAAGGTTGGGTGGGTTAAGAATGCGATGGCCAGCGGATCGTGAAGGAACATGCCTTTAAACAGATCTCGTTCTTGATGATATTCCATGCAAGCGTGTGTTGCATCTCTGAGAAACTGGGCTGTTGGGGTAGCACACTTCTTTGCCTCTTCAAGCAAACGTTGACTGCTTAGGATTGCTTGGTGTGTCACATCAAGTGGCGTCATAATAATCGGAACACCAAAATTGAAAACCAACTGTGCAGCGTGTGGGTCAACAAACATGTTGAATTCTGCTTGCGATGTCACATTCCCGTAGTTTTCAAATACGCCACCCATCAGTACAATCTTATGGACTTTACGCATCTGGGAAGGGTTTTTTAGCATTGCCTTGGCGATATTCGTAAGGGGTCCGATGGGAACTAATATCAGCTCATTGGGATATTGGCTGACTTTATCGATGATCACATCTACGGCGGCTTGTCGTAATGGTGGGTGTTTTGGAATCTGATAAACCCTCTCACCATCGCGGTTTAGCTGTCGTGTTATACCTCCTAGTCCATCAGTCCCATGGACTAGCTCTGCTGTAACAAGAGGATTGATCAATGGGTGTGCTTCGCCTTTTGCAAGAAGCGGGAATTCTTCTAAGCCCATGGCTGCTAGTGTGATGTATAGGTTCCGAGTGCAGAGATCAACATGGACGTTTCCGCTAACAGTAGTGATTGCTTCCACTTTAAGTTCTTGAGACTTTAGTGCTAACATGACTGCTAGTGCGTCATCGACGCCAATGTCGGTATCTATAAGAATACGTTGCATGGTTTTGTGATGGGTGCTGTCGCCCGCCTTCTTCTAAGGTTGTGAAGAAGAATTGTTTCACGTAGCCGTGGACCTGCGATTGGAAGAAAAATTCACCGCTTGACAAAGAAAACAAATTGCGAAGGAGTTGACGAGCTAAACACTCAATAGCTCACTATTGAACAAACTCTGTTTGGTCTACAATATGATAATAGTTGAGACATCGGAGACAATCTGGGGGATAGCACGCAGGCATCTACATGATCGATTTTCTGCAGCCCCCATTGGTGGAAAATTCCGTTTGCTGGAATATTGTGTGTTATCCGGGATGGTCAAAGGCGCTGTAAGGTCTCAGGACATAACGAGTTCAAGCTTGTTATGGAGCCTATCGATGTTCCAAGTTTGTCTCTCAGTCGAGAAGTATTCTAGTTGCACCGCTAGGAATCAGTGAGAAATCCCCAATCTCCAGCTCTATTAGTTGGACGTGTGTGTGGTGGAACTTATTGCCCCCTATGCGGTAGTCAGAGCCATAATTCCCCATGGGTCCAAGAACTTTGTTGGAAAACTGTTCGCTGGGGAGGAGCGTATCTCGCATCCAATGTTTAATCAGTTGTGACTCGACGCTACATGATGGACCGCTAAATTCAGGTACAACAGGATCAGAGTCTTAATCGGGCATGAGATTGATGCATAACGGAACAAATAGGCCTTTGTTGACACAATTTGTGATTAGCTCTACGGGCGGATTGGATTTCGGGTTGCCTGTTGCCTCAGGAGCCCGTAGCTATTGGATAATGGTTGCCTATTGATAGCTTATATCATTCTCTCGAAAAATTTTCGTCGAGAGGTGACATGATCAATTTGCCCCGGTACCCTTCATTGCACTTTTACTTCTTTCGTTCAATTAATTTCATTGTTGATATGCCAGGTTTTCACTCCAACGGGACGTATGTTAGAATACAGGATGGCTCTTGAGAGGAGGATGTGCTTATGAAAATTGCAGTCACGGGCGGTAGTGGTGCCATCGGTACCTACGTCTCTAGTGAGTTTGCCGATGACAGTCACGACGTTACATCGCTTGATGTCAATCCACCGAAAGCCGATGTGGCATTTCAATGCGTTGATCTTACGAATCTTGCAGAAACCTGCGAATGTTTCGATGGTTTCGATCAGATCGTCCACTTGGCAGCAATCCCCGATCCCTACGGCCATGAGTTGCCAGAGGAACTAATCCGTGTCAACACAGCTATCTCTTTTAACGTTTTCGAAGCTGCTCGTCTTAAGAATGTAAAACGCGTGATATACGGTTGCAGTGATTCAAGTACCGGTTTCGGCATTCACAATGTTAAGCTTGTGCCCAAGTACGTACCTATTGACGAACACCATCCGCTCTGGCCCCACGAGACCTATAGTTTGTCTAAGTATTTCGGCGAATGCATCGGCGCTAATTATGCCAAGGCGTATGGTCTTGAGGTGATTTCGCTGCGGTACATGTGGGTTTGGATGAAACGTACCGAGACGTCCATTAGAAAAATTGTGGCTCGCGCTCGCGCAGGCACGGAGATCGACGAGATGGGCGGTAAACTTTGGTTCGGCAGTCATATCGGCATTCGTGATGTTGCACGTGCCTGTGTTGCTGCGGCTATCTTTGACTTTGAACCGACCACGCAGGTTTGCTTCGAGGCCTTTTTTCTCGCCGCAAAACACACTTTCTACTCCATTCCAACGCTGAAAATCCTCGAGGACATCTATGAACAGTGTCCTCCAGTTAAGGACAAGGCCTACTTTGAAAACACTCCCTACGCCTCTATCTTCGACATCCGAAAAGCTAAGACTTTACTGAACTGGGAGCCTCAACTCGACTGGCATCAGTTTGAAGCGTGGGAGCTCTGACAAATCTCGGCGGACGCGCGATTGAAGAGGTTGGTCAGCGAATTCATATCGATCTATTAGTCCGCTGGAAAGCGGTAAGAGTAGCGCTTCATCGTTTCATGGTCCGATAAGCCAGACATTTCCAGCGCGTGGTCTGTAACGGGCAAATAGTAATGGGTTTCGGCTTTTAAAGAAATGAATCCTTCTGCGTAGGCGCAACCGCTGGCATTACCGAAAGCGCCGTCATTGGTTTCAATCCGCTTTCGAGCGTAGTCGCCCCCGTATCCCTGGCTGACTAAGCAATCGAGCGCCGCTAGCTTCTTGTCTACGACATCTGTGATGTCGACAAAGACGTTGTTGTAATAGCCGCCCTCGGATCGCCATACGTTCGCAGGTACGCCTGCCGCACCTGTACCGAAGAAGTAGACCGCCGCCACTCGGTGTGGTGGGTGTCGATCTCCCGGATCCACGCTCGCGGCCAAGGAAATGGCGTGCATGACTATTTGTCCGGTAATGGCGTGTGCATTTGTTAGTGCATCATTCTCTTTCGGGAAATGGGTCAAGACTACGTCGGGTTTCAGCTCGCGTAATAGTTCTGCGAGACGCCTAACGGTCTCTTTCCGTACCAGGAGGACTGCGTCATCCTCTCCGAAGAAATGGATGTCCTCGACACCTAAGATTTTGCAAGCGGTGCGAACCTCATTTGACTTGACAGCTGACCGCTCTTCCATCAGTTTCAACAACTCGGGTTCATCCGGAACCTTTTTACGATGAAACATATTGTCGCAAATTACGACGTCGTGTACACGGGCTCCGTGTGTCAACACAACGCAAGAAACATAATCACCTCGCTGGGTGTGGTGGACCATGGTTCCCCCGGATTGGTCAAAAACATCCGCAGGGTGTGCTCCGATTGAAAGAATGCGCAGTGATTTGCTCATAGTCTTTCTCCGTTCTCATGTTGAACTTATGTTAGCGACTCATGTGGCGTTGTTGTACGCAGTGTACCTTACCCTCCGGCGATGCGAGGCTGTCCTTCATCAGTTGCTAACATCACGGCATCGAATAGACATCGTAGCAACTCCTGTTTTGTTGCTGTCGTTGCGTCGTTGTCCCACAAGTTTTCAAACTCGTGTGGATCTACCTCTAGGTTGAAGAGCTCTCCTTGTTGCGTATCGTGGTAAACTGTCAACTTGTGCCGGCCATCAAAGATCATATTGGCATGACTGGCATTGGGCAGATCCAGTGCATCGTGATATTCGCAACGGACGAAATCACGGTGCGTGGCTGACGCTGATTCCCCGGTCAAGATTGGTATTAACGACTGTCCCTGCAGATTTTCGGGAACACTGAGGTCAGCAAGCTCAAGCAACGTAGGGACAATATCAATCAATTCTACCAGTGCGTTGCTAATGAATCCTTGCTGAAACTGCTCTGGCCAAGAAATAATGAGTGGCACATGTGCCGCTCCTTCGTAGAAGCGACAGCCCTTGCGCGTCAAACCGTGATCTCCCAGCATTTCGCCATGGTCGCTCATGAAAATGATTACTGTGTTTGCTCGCTGACCACTTCTATCTAGGACTTCTAGAATACGCGCCAATTGTGCGTCAATTAGCTCGACTGATGCATAGTAGGCCGCTTGAACCTCGCGGGCTCGGAACTCTTCTGGTCGTGTCGCCCTGGACTGGAAGTCGATGTTGTTCAATCGCTCCTGATGTGTTAAGTCAGTCTCTCGGAAGAGTGGTCCTGGTAGGGCGGCAGGATTGTATCTGTCTAGGTATTCCTGCGGTGCGCTATAGAATGGACCAAATGGATGGGGATCAAATGGATTTAAGCTCATCAACCATGGCGCATCACGTGCTTCACGGATGAAATCTATTGCTTCGTTCGCACACCATGTGGTTTGATGATAACGCGTCTCGATGGCGACGCCCGCTGTCGCGTGCACCTTCTTACGCCAGGGTTGGCTTTTTGGATAGGAATTGAACCAGTCTATGCCATGATTTTCCAGCCATTGATGATAAGCGTGGTACTGTATTGGCCAATAGGATTCGGGTCGGGGGTGATGCGACCAGCGAAAAACGCGGTAGCCATCGTTAGGTCTCGGTTCTACTCTTCCCGTGACTGCGGATAAGTGTAGCTTGCCTACCAGGCCGCAGTCGTATCCTGCATCGGCCAGCATGCGAGTAACTAGTTGTGCGTTCTCTGGGAAGTAGGCGTTACCGTTTCGAGTAACGTGAATCTGGCTCGGATAGCGACCAGTTAGGAAAGACGCCCGGCTAGGCGTGCAGACTGGACTTTGGCAATAGGCAGAAGTAAAGGCGACACCCTCCGCGACAAGTCTATCCAGAGTCGGGGTATGGATGTGCGAATTTCCCAGAGCGTGGATTGTATCGTAGCGTTGCTGATCGGTACATATCCACAGGATGTTGGGCGGACTGGACGCCATGGAAAGGCTCCTCGTCGAAAGAAAAACATAACGTCTTGAACTCCTGGAGTTCAAGCGTGCATTGAAGTCGCAGATGTTTCTATTTTCCGCTTCGATCCGAATTCGTGAACTGCATCCAGATTCACTTGATAAATAAACTTCAGACGTAAATTCAAAGGACTGTCCAATCTAGAAATGGCTCAGAAAAAAGAACAGTGCGTTGAATCCGATGTCAGAAATGGACAGACACCAGTGTACTCGTTCTTGGGATTTCGGTCAACTGAAACTTTCGTTACTTTGTTATCTGTGACGATTTGTGCTTGCGTCTGGGGGCCTGTTTCGTTTAAGAATCATTACAGCCATGTACTGGGTCTTTATCGGGATGATGAGAACCCACGAGACGCAAATCATCTTGGGGAAAGTACTGTATCTCAGCATCTTGGGCCGCACGCCGAGTTGGGAGCGACTGACTCAATAGTCGCAGACGGTCTTCATCCGTTAGGTGCGGTTGAATACTGGTTGTAAATTCTGCGAATGTTTCTGGTATAGTTGCCGTTGTGGTATCAAGCACGAACCGTTTGCGAATAAGCGTACGATCATATTCTTCCTGGAATCGCTTAAGGAGGTATTCAATGTCCCCCTCCTTTACGGGTCCTTTAGGACGTGGGTTTTTCCGCATGCGTTTCACAATAACACCGGGTGAGGCTTTCATCAGGATAAGTACTGTCTCAGGCGCTTTCTTCATAATCTCTGCTTCGATAGATCGGGCTAGCACCTGGCGATCTGCATATGCTCCCGGTTTACCGTAACCGTAGTATAACGGCGCATACACCGCTTCCTCAACATGAAAACCAATCAGACCATGGTCGCTATGAGCATAAAAGGACGGGCTGAGATGATACTCAAGTGCGTAGCGCTGGAACATTTCTTTCAGTTTCGGACTCAACCCCATCAGTTCCTCCTGTATTTTAACTGAGAGTTGAGAATTGATGGGGGGGCTTTCTCCAGATGGAAGGTTGAAATGATCGTGGAAAAACGGGCGATGTGAACCGGTGTTGCGCTGGAGCCATTCTGTGATTAGGAGCTGAAGCGTTGTTTTGCCCACATATTCACAGCCAACGAGAATAAGTTTCATGTTTTTCCCTCAAGTTAGTGTGATGCGGAAGAGAATCTGGACCATTACACTTGTTCCCAGCGACTTGGGTTTATGCCCGGAGCTTCGCTAGTCATGTCGGGGGGCTTGTTAGCACCATGAAAATCCCAATGTCGAGTGTTACAATCCACATACAAGGGACGAAGATTGTCGGACAATTTCGCCACATCTGCCTCATCCCAAGTCGGGACATCTCTTGTGGGGCTTCCCCACGCTGGGCGGTAAGCTATCGCCAGCATTTCTCGTGCCCAATTGCCAGTGTTGGGACAGTTTCCGTGAAACACCTTGTGATTGATTAACACCGCCGATCCAGCCTTTGCCGTAACTACGACCTCCTCAGTATGAGATTCGTAACGTGTATATGGGTTACCATCGGCGTGCATGGAGAGGTGGGATCGCGGTACAACCCGGAAAGGAGAAACCTGAGGTGTAAGATCATCAAGATAGTAGAGGACCCGAACCATTACAGGAACGCTGCCCTCATAACCAAAAATGGCAGACCCGTAAGGCTGTCCATCGGTATGTAGACTAATCCCTGGGTGGCCCGGTTCAGAACGTGCATATGCGTATGCCATAACGAGGAGCTCCTTGCCGAAAAGTTTTCTCAGGAAGGAAAGGGTTGGAGGATGAGCTGCTAGTTGGGTGATTGCGCCGCCGATGAACTGGATGCCGGGGCAGCTCCTTTGGTGCGCACTGTAGTCAACAGGCCGCGTTTTCAGTTTCGCAGTCTCGGCCTTTAAGCGTATCACGTGTTCAGGGGTCAGCAAATCGGGCAATAGAAGATAACCCTCTACTTCGATTTGACGTATTCTTTCACCGAGTGTCAATTTTGACCAATCACGGTCGTCTATACGTTGATTATGCATAGCACTCACTCCTTTAAGTTACGCTTCTTGTGCCTAAGTGTTAGTTGGTAATGTGCGAGAGAGTCTCAATAGTTTTGTATCACGCAGCATGGAAAAGATTGTTGCATTGCAAAACAATCAGCCTCCAGTGTGTGCTTTATGGAATTCCTCACCCTGTTTTAGGGCATGGTGAGTCATCATTCGCAGTCGATCGGTCTCCGTCAGATGCGGGTCGATGCGCGCAACGAAATTTGTAAGAGTTTGCTCTATTGTCGCTGATGTAGTATCTAGCGTAAACTTTCTGAACAGAAGCGATCGTTCGTATTCCATCTCAAACCGTTGAAGAACGAATTCAATGTCCTCTTCCTGCACGAGTGCATATTGATGGGGGTGTTCTCGCATCCGTGTCGAGATTACTTCGGGTGAAGCCCTTAGCAAAATAAGTACGGTATCCGGTGCCTGTTCTAGAATTCGCTTCTCGACTGACCACGTAGATGGGTGCGGATTGCATGAGACGTTGTAGCTGTAGTACAGTGGTGCATAAATGGCCTCTTCGATGTGAAAGCCAACAAGCAGGTGATCGGAATCGCTGTAAAACGGCGCATTGAGATGATACGCCTGCGCATAGCGCTGGAACATTGCTTGAAGTTCTGGAGACATCCTCAAGAACTCCATCTGCTCGTCTGCGGATAATTCAGACGGAGGAATTGTGAAGTGATCATGGAAGGTTCGACCACCGCCCGTTGTTTCTTTTAGCCATTTTGTAATCTTGTTAGCTAGTGTTGTCTTACCGACGTATTCACAGCCGATTAATATCAGCCTCATTACCTCTCCTTTTTCTTTTCCCAGTAGCGTCTTACAAGGGATCAACCCAAACTGGACTAGCCCAGGCCATATTGCCGTCTTTTTGAGTGATCCTCAGGTAGTAATAGTCGCCCGGACAAATTTCAGTCTTGTCTACATATTCGAATGTGGTTTCCAACGGTCCATGGGTGCTACTGTGAAGGAGCTTATTATTCTTAATGATTTCCACCATGGCAAAGGGCGCTGTTCCTGCGGCTTGCACCTCAATGTGTCGTTGTTCGCGAAGTCGTAGTTCAGATCCCATTCTGTGACCATTCACCTGAAAATCGAGCCAGATACGATCAGTTGCAGCGTAACAGCGTCGAGCGAAGAGCGCGTCGAAAATCGCTGCTCGCGTGTTTTCTGATGCGTATACAGCAGTTAATCCGTAGATGCCGGCCATATAACCAGGAGATCCTTTACTCGCTCCCTGGCGACGTCCAGGCATTGAGAGGTGTGAGTCAGAACAGGCGATAAAACCAAAGCGCAAACCATCAACTAGCGCCGCCTGAACGCTGTTGCCTTCATCCAATGGACCACGGGCCTTGGGACTGTGGACGGTCTCGCTACAATGAAACGGCGAGTAAATTTCGACTAGTCGTTCGAAATGCCCCGATATATCCAATTCTTGCCAGCGTTTTCCCATCGGTGGCATGTCATGTCGAACAATCATGACCTGTTCGTCCTTGATTAGATTCAGCAGATCCTGTGGCTGTTTACTGGTTTCTGAGTTTCCCGGATAATAACCCCCAGCGGCATTCTTGTAGAGAACGCCAATCGATTGCTCCCAGTCTCCAGACCACTCATAGCCCAGAAATGTTGTGAATTGACCGTGTTCATTTGCCCTATCAGCCGTGTGCATTAGATCCTGCCATACTCCATCACTAAACGTATCGTGGTCTGTTAGCGCGCAGAAGTCGAGATAGCCAATGTTTCGTGCGTAATTGTAATAGAACTCAGGCGTGTGCGTACCGTCCGAGCAATATGAATGACCATGAAGATCTCCCCAAAGTACGTTCAACTCATCTGATTTCCGTCTACAAACCACCGGGGGACCCACACCGCATAGAGGTCTTACGCCATCGATGTTAACCGACTTCACCTTGACGCGGTAGGTTCCTTCCTCCTGAAAGACGACGCTATCTGGAAAACGCCTTGAGCCAAGATCGTCAGGTTTTAGGACAAAGTCCGTTTTGCTCACATCGCCCGTTTCGCCAGTTGACACATTAAAAGCGCCGTGGAAGCCTTCTACATGGTTTCCAAATTGGTCTGTTACCGTAATCTGCAGGTCCTTAGTTACTCTCGGCTGTGTTTCTGGATGAGTCCGTACCAGAACTTGGCTAGGGGAAGCCGTGACAACTTTCAGGTGAGGCATTAATTCTTGTTCGACAAAACTACCATTACCATGACGGTCGACATTGCATACCAATTGCCAATCACCATAGGTCGGATGGTGCGCCACTTCAATTCCAGGGCCTCCAGCACGTCTATCGCCAATAGTCACAATTAGTGTGTCACCGGCCTCCATTCCTTGTTCGCAGAGGAGCGTGAAGGAGGAACGCCCCGCATCCGATTGGAGTTCCACCGGTTTCCCATTGTGCGTATCGGTGGTCATGTAACCCACTTGCTGGGGGTTATCCGTCTGGAATTGGAGGCGGGCGAAAAACACAAATCCTTTGGATGCTAATCCGTAGTGTGGCGGAGTTCGATAAAAGGGTGATTGTGAGAAATAGACCCGGATGCAGCCGCCAGAAGAAATCTCTTCTTCTACAGAGATGGTAAGAATGAAAGTTACCATCTCACCGCAAACAAGAGTCCGATCAGTCTCAATTTGACAGGAAATGACTCGATTTTCTTGGACCATCTTTCGCTCGCTTTCTGTACTATTGATTCGGTGTCATGCTGAATTCATGTATTGACCGTACTAAGATTGGAACTCAACCCCAGGTGGGTTCGCGCAAAATCACACTAGGTGCCGTGGATGTCTCCTGCCGTTTTCTCTTTCCGGAGAAATTCTTACCAGGCTGTTTTAGTCGTTCTGCCTGTTCAACGCTGACTTTTACCAGTTGGTAAATGAGCCATCGAGTCGACGAAGCTTTGGCAATTCGCTCATCTGCCATACTTGTTTCGAGGCTAGTTCGCGGACGAACTCAATGCCTAAGCCCGGCGCTGTCGGGGGAAACAGATAACCGTCCTTCCACAAGGGCTGTCCCGGTATCAGATCTGTGAGGATTGTTCCAGGTCGAATAGGTTGCTCCTGAACACCAAAATTGGGACAAGCTAAGTTCAGGTGTAAACAAGCTGCTGTTGAGATTGGGCCCATTGGGTTGTGAACAGCCAGCTTAATATAGTGTGTCTCACACCAGCCAGCAATCTTTTTTGCTTCGGTTAGTCCACCGGCATGACAAAGATCGATACGCGCGTAGTCAATCCATTCCTCTTCTATAAGCTGGCGAAACTCCCACTTGGAGCAAAACTGTTCCCCAGCGGCAAGAGGAACCGTTGTTCGGGGACGTAGATTTTTAAACGAGTCGGGATTCTCCGCTCGAAGAGGATCTTCAATGAAGAACGGCCGGAACGTCTCAACCTCTTGACAAAGCCAAAGCGCATCAGCTAAGTCCAGGCGCGTATGGATATCAAAACAGATCTCGATGTCATCGCCGACAGCTTCACGAACTGCCTCAAATTGTTTGATGGACGCAAGTATAACCGCGCGAGGCTCAAGCGTTTCTCCATCATTTGGCAGACCGAAGCGTACAAACTTCCAGCCAGCCTCTTTGGTCTTTATGCATGATTCAACCAAAGGCGTAATTTCCATCTGGTGCCCAACATTATGGGGATAACAGACGACTTTGTCTCGCACACGACCACCGAGTAATTCATACACGGGTACATCAAGGGCCTTTCCTTTTATGTCCCACAATGCCATGTCTATGGCCGCAATCGCGGCGCTCTCGAGTCGCTGAGCGGGAAAGAATAGGCCCCGAAAGAGCATTTGCCAGATATGCTCGATTCTGCTCGGATCTTGACCAATGAGCATAGGCTTGAAGTGTTCAATGATTCCGATTATTGCTTGTTCACGTCCCGTACTCCCGGCTTCGCCAACACCATAAATTCCCTCATCGGTATCAACCACCACAAAGACGAAGTTCCAGGTACTGTTCCAAATTGGAAAAGCTTCAATATTTGTAATTATCATTCTGTCCTCCTGTTTGATTCTGACAAAAAAGTCCTGAGGGTTCTTCGATTCTTCCACTACCTCGTGGCCGATCGCATTGCGAAATGTCCATGTCATTCTCACTTCAACAATACACTGAAGAGTCGGTCCCAGGATATGTTATAAGAGCTTAGCAGCTATTTTCTCTCGATGAACGGCATTTTCGCGAGCGCTAACAAAACGGTTTTTGATAAGAGATCGTCAGTCAGGGTTCCAGTAACGAGACACTTCGGCATTCTCTTGGACGCATTTGATGGAAATGTTTGGGCGCGTGGAGAACCAGTCCAATCGTCCCCTCGACGTATGCCATGTTCTGCGTCTGATAAACCGATTCAATTCCAGGATAATTAGTTTTCTAGTCACGGACGAGGTCCGTTCTATTTACATCGTTCAAGTCATCGAAGGCGTCGACGGGACGTTGATCTATAGTACTGATTCTGAGATCGGCGCCCAATTTGACCCAAGATCGGGGAATGTATCGTAGGGTACTAAGCCAACACTCTTCTACTGCGCATCTACATCATTAGACATCCGACTATGCCCTATATTCCCCAGAAAAGAACTACAAGTATGGCTCTTTTGCGTTCCTGATGATGCTGTCCAAGCGGTGGCTTGTGTAGAAGTAGTAGAAGCGCGTCCTTTTTTTGACGGAGACATCATTGGGATGTGAGTGGAGGTGTCCTCATGCAATAACTATATCGCCGACCGCATGTCGCGTGTGGAACGGTGAGCACTTTCTCGCCGGCATCCTTCAGGCGTATCTCATGATTAACGTGGACTCTGACACCTGTTTGACAAAGAGATTAAACAGTTCAAAATTGTGACTCATTAGTTTTGTTTGTATTTGTAGCATAATCTTCCAATCTGAGAACGTGAATCACTCGGTTTACTTTCTATTTACGGCTGTGACAGAGCCATTCCTCAAAAGATGACCACTCAGTTTTCGACTATCTGGCCTATGCGTAGCCAGGGTGTCGTGTTACTGTTCGCGGGCTCGATATTCTCGCCTCCCAACGCGTAGACTTTGTCCTCCAGCAATGCAACACGAATGTCGTGCGTTGGTACAGGAAGTATGCTCGGCAAACGCGTCCAATTGTCAGAAAGTGTGTCATACACCAAAACAAAAGGAGAATAGTAGGACTCGTGCCCTTCGATTCGCCTGTATACTTTACTCATTTCGACAGAATATGACGAGATGAGCGCAGCGCCGCCCAATACGATGATGAAGCGATTTTTGTATACAACACAATCCATTCCACCGAGGAGATAGGGCAGCGGGTTTTTGGAATCCCATTCTCGTGTTGCGGGGTCATAAACTAATACGTCTCCGAAAAATTTTCTGTCGTCGCCTTTCTTCGGCTTGGGCCAGAAAAAGTGTTTCCCTCCGATTAGATAAATCTTTCCGTTTACAGCGGCTGCTGCCGACCAACCACGGGATTCGCCTGGAATCGAAGATACTATCTTCCACTCAGGACTTGATTTACTGGTATCTAGCATTTCGACGGTGTTCAACGTCGGCCCATGAGTTCCTGCTGAGCCTCCCAGAACATAGATTTTCGCATCGATTGCAACACTGGGCGCCCATGCCTTCGCCTCGTTCATATCGGGCATCTGCGTCCAGACAAAAGTTTCGTCCATATTGGTTTCAAGACGGTAGCAGTGAGCATGCACCCGACGGGTGCGGCCACCAATGGCATAGAATGCGCCCTGGCAGGTCGTCCCCTGAACGTAGGATTGGCCGATAGGGGCGTTCGGTCCTCGAAGCCACCAATCCTGTTTGGGATCGTAGATATACATTGTTTCCATTTCGCCCCATGGTTGGCGCATCCCAAATACGCTAATTACCTTTCCGTCGAATACCGTCGCACAACCAGCCTTTCTGAATTCTGGCATGTTGGGACCAATAGTCCAGTGGATATCTCTGATTCCGCTATTGCTAGTATTGACTATGCTTATTATCAAAGCGAGTGTTTGCAAAGTCTGCCTCATCTGGACTATCCTCCGGGTCATTCGACAATGATGTGCCCGATTCGGAACCAGGGTGTGGTGTTGCTGGTTGCACGTTCAATGTTCTCGCCCCCTAGGGCGTAGAGTTTCTTGTCAAGTAATACAATGCGAATGTCGTTCGTCGGGACGGGAAGTAGGCTTGGTAGCCGTTTCCAATGGTCAGTCTCGGTATCATACACGAGAACAAAAGGGCAGTAGTAATACTCGTGTCCCCTGACGTTTCGATGGAGTGTCTTCAGCTCTTCAGAATACGAGGAGACCAGAGCAGCCCCTCCAACCACGATGATGTACCGATCTTCATACGCGACACAATCCATTCCGGCGAGTGGGTAGGGCAGCGGAGTTTTATTAGTCCAATTCCCCGTTTCCGTGTTGTAGACAAGGACCTCGCTAAGACGTTTTCTATCATTGCTTCTTTTGGGTTTAAGGGAAGAAAAATGGTTCCCACCGATTAGATAAATCTTTCCATTAACGGCGGCCGCTCCCGACCAGCCGCGCGATTTTCCGGGAATTGTGGATAGGATTTTCCACTGCGGACGTGAATCACTAGTATCCATCATCTCGACATCATTTGAGGTTGGTCCATGGCCTCCGACTGAACCTCCTAGTACATAGACTTTCGAACCAATAGTAACACTGGGTGCCCATGCTTTTGCTTGGTTTAGATGGGGCATTTGTGTCCATTGGTAATTCTCATTCCCTTTGTCTTCAAGGCGGTAGCAGTGATCGCGTACGCCGCGCATACGACCACCAATAGCATAGAACGCGCCCTGGCAAACCGTGCCCTGGACGTAGGCCTGGCCGACAGGAGCGTTCGGTCCGCGTGACCACCAACCTCGTTGAGGATTGTAGATGTACATCGTGTCCATTTCTCCCCATGGTTGTCGCATGCCAAAAACACTGATTATCTTTCCTCCAAGTGCTACTGCACAGCCCCCTTTTCTAAATTCAGGCATATTCGGGCCAATCGTCCATAGAATATCTTTGATTTGGCTGTGACTGGTCCCGGCCAAGCTTATCATTAGAGTGAGGGTTGTTAGGGTGCGTACCATACGGAATTTCCAAAAACGTGTTCGGAATTTGATTTTTCTCATGCAACTTTTATGTGTTCTTGTTGTCATCGCGTTGCCAGGACCCAATAGAGACGGTAGGACACTCTACCAACTGAATTGGGATTGACGAGTGTGACACCTCCTTAGTGAATGATGTCATCAAAGTTCATCTCTGGGAAGGTCTTGGCACCAAAATTTTGTGCCCACATTGTAAACCTCTGGATGCATCGACTCAAGGATGCTCGCCTTTGTGGACAACGTAAAGGTTGTGGCGGACCTTTATGTTGTCGAATGTACAGACACACTTGCGTGAATCATCCGCCAGAACCTTCGAACACTTGGAACTACTACTAGAGTTTCTTTTTGCGCTGTTCACGTAATTCGGCTACGGTAAAGTCAGGAGAGTCGAAGAATTCAAACGCGCGAGCCTCCGAATCTGAAATCTCACCAGCCAGCCGCAGAATATCTTCAGCATGTTCTGTTGGAATGCGAACACAACCATCACCGTCTGCGAAGATTAGGTCATCGGGATGGATGCGCACTTGACCAACAGTAACAGAAGCGTTAAATCGGGTTAAATTAAAGACGCCATGGCCCGAAACGGTGCCCCAACCCCAGATCGGTAATCCGGCAGTTCGAATTCCAGCTAGATCTCGTACACTTCCATCTACAATCGCGCCAACCGCACCTAACCGTTTGAACAATCTAGCCATACCGTCTCCGAAACTCGCGCCTCGCCCTGGCCGCGAATCCACATCTTTGACAACGGCAACTATGGGACCAGAATGCTGTTCCATATATTCATAGAAGTCGAGCCACTCTATGGCTGGGGAATCAGAATCATTGGTTGTCACTTCCGCCGTAACGGCGTAACCGACCACGGTTCCGAGCTCGGGTAGCAGATAGCGGATGTCGCGGCTAGTGTATTCTTCGTTAGGTAATCCCAACTTTTTAACCATAGCGTTGAATACAGTGGGAGAATCAAAAGATTTGAGGTTTTGAATGATCTCTGGATTTACGGTTGGCATCAATTCTTGCTCCTTATTTGTGTGGGATAATGATACATGAACTCGCAATGGTTCATTCCGATTCTACAACATTTTGACGGCATGTCGAAGGTTACTGTAGATTTCTTCTGATACTACACATGTTGTTTATCTATGCTGGCGTGTTCATCTGGTCTGTAGATTTAGGGGTTTAAAATTCTCGAGGTTCTCTAATTCACATCGACAAGTTCCTTCTCGTTTGTGGAAAGGTTTAGAATCTGAGTAGAGGCTGTCTTGGGACTTTGTAACATTCTATTTTCCATGGTCTTATGCACTTCCGCACATGCTTGAGGTAAAATGCGTAAGAGTTAGCGGAACCCCTTGTCTGTTACGATGGGGTTCATGGTGCTTCACTCATTCCGAGGTGATTTCTCGGTACAATGGTAGCTTTGACACAATGCATTTTCATCGCGGCTTCAGTAGCAGTAGCAATGCCTTTTGCACTGAATGAAAATATTTCTTGCATAAGGTGTCAGGGGTAGCGATTGCCAGTTCGAGCAAGTATCTGAATTCCCAGGGGTATATCATTCGGGGTAAATGTCCAGCTTCCAAGGAGATTGGTGTCCTTAGCACAGATGCGGTGCCAGTTGGTTTCCATAGATCCGGCATCAGTAAACTGCCCCATCTCAACATAGGTGCCCCATCGCGAAGCATCTCGATGCCTTCGGGTCCATCTGAAGGATGTCCCGAACAATCGATAACAACGTCCGCTCCGAAGCCGCCGACGATCTCCTGGATTTTGTCAATACGTGACTGTGGTGTTGAATACTCATCAATTGACACAGTGCCAGATGCTCCGAAGGAGTCGCAGAGGGTCAGACGTGGCTCGACCGGTGCACCGACGATCACAACACGACCTGCACCCATCTCCAGAGCTACGACTAACATTAACACGCCGATTGGTCCTGAACCCTGGATTACGACGGTGTCTCCAACATGAAATCCATCTGCGGAACTGGCACGGTTAAGACCACGAATGTAACACGTCAATGGCTCGGAAAGGCTGCCTCGCAGAGGCGTCATGTCGTCAGGCAGACGGTAGATTTTCGTCGCCGAAGCATTTCTAAGTCAACATAAACCATTTCTGCCCAGCCTCCCCAGAGGTGCGGCGGTGTTTCAAAGGGGATATATCGGCCATAGTTAGGTTGGGTCCAGGCAGCGGTTGGCATGCTTCGGATAGTGAATACAATAATAGCATTTACCGCACGACATTAAGGGAGGAAGCATTACCTTATCCCCTTCCGCCAACGTTTCTCCCATGAAGTCAGTGTTCAGCTCGGATTCCTTTTCTTCGATAATCCCGGCAAGTTCGTGGCCCAATGTGAGTGGCCAGGGAAGTGGTTGCGGCCAATGGCCCCGAAGGATGCGAAGATTTGTACCATAAACGCCGCATGCTTCGATACGGATTAGCGCCCCTCGCTTCGGGACCTGAGCTCGTGGCACTCTGTGGATGTGGGGCCGCTCGCCTGGACCATCAACTGTCGAAACGCTTATGGTGTTCACTAATGATCTCCGTGATTTCAGATTCACGCGGGTGGTAGATTCCGCCTTCCACGGTAGTACTTGATTCGGCGATCTGACAAGCCCCAGCAAAAGCAACTGGGATGTCTCGGCATATCAAATAGAGTGCAGCTAGTGCACCCGTGAAATTGTCTCCGGCACCGGTGGTGTTTGTTCCCATGAGTGCTGTTTTGTCGGCGACATGATTGATGATACGCACACTACCCCTATCGCGAAACCCAATATACGCATCTGGGTATCCCGTCAAGACCACGCCGCATCGGATACCCATATTGAGAATAGACTTCACTGCATCTCGCTTGGCTTGGGATCGGTTAGCGATTCTACTGCGCAATACAATCTCGGCTTCGTCTTTTCCTAGAGAGCAAAAATCGAGGTGCTCTGCAATCATTCTAAAACTATCTCTTGCCCTCTGTGTTGACTCGCGGGCTGTTTTACCCCAAAGAGACATTCTGAAATTCACACAGTAGAATGTCACGGTCCGTTTTTGTTGTGCAACCTCTAGAATATCGATGAGACTGTGTAGTTCATGAGTCCTGGCGTGGGTGATTCCACTTAGGATTATACCTGTCGAATCAGTATCATACTCCTTTATAACGTCCGTGACATGATGCTGAGTTAAATCTTCAAATGCCGCTCCAATCCTGGCATAGGGAAACGAACCAAGATTGTCTCGATATCCTTCAACGTATGCGCCCATATGCCCGTGACGCATGCGACGTATCGCTCTAGTGTCGATCTTGTGTGTCGCCAACCACTCTATGAAGTGCTCGGAGCAATCACAATTGCTATCTCCAACTGCTGTCACCAGCGTCGTTAGATTATCAGCAGCGTGATGAGCCAAGATGTGCTTGGCGGCATTGATTGCATTAAGAATGTCTCCAGAAAATCCAATGTACGGTCCACCAATCAGTGTTTCTACCCCAGTATCGAGAGTTCCCGGCTGCAACGGTGTGTCAAGAATCATTGTTCTGGGCGGACGGCTTAATCTTACTTCTACTAATGGTTCTCCGTATCCGATTACTACATGGCGCATAAGTTTACCGAAGCTTATAACAAATCTAAAATCCACTTCTTTGAGGAAGTTAGTCTAGTGCGCCACGCTAGATGTGCACAACGAATTTTCAAGAGGGTCGAGCTGAATTCTAGCAGAACCGAGTTAATTCGTCAACAGAAAATACGGTCTTCAGGGTGACAAGGTTCTTGCAAGCACTAAAGCGAGTGACTCCATTTGTCAACGGATTGTGCATCTTAGATGCTTCCCAAGGATTCGGACATGATAACGCCTTCAGCATAGAAGAGTGAATAGCGTTTTGTCGTCCACGAAGCCATGGTTGAAGCGCGCTATTTGGCAGATAGGCAATGGTTTGCTAAGACTCGCACCCCGGATAGACTTAGGCGACTGTATGGGCTAGAATTTGGACTTGGACCTCTCAACAATTACGATTTGATGTCAGATTGTCGTGGATAGTGGATTGGGTCCTCCAATCATTTCCCCAGAAACCCCAATCCAGCAGTCTTCCGCCAGCGTATACTAGGTAGTCGGGCAAGAGTTGCATGTCGAGATGGCTACCCCAGCAAATTGCGTCAGGCGTCGTGCCACCGTGGATGGCAATATAGAGTTTAGAATTCTCGGGGTGAGGGAATACGGCGAAGATCGCTATATCCTTGGCTTGCCACGATTTGTCAGAAATCTGGATAGTCTGTTCCCCAAATGCCAAAGGAAGGTGTCGTTCGAACCGTGACAGAATTGCGTTAGACGCGAATGTTCCATATAACAACAGGTTGCTAGCCGTTATGTCGCGTTCAGAGAGTTCAGTATCCAAAATTACCGGAAGCTCAACGGAATTACTCCCTAGGATGCCACCACGATTTACGCCACCGTTCCGACTGCGAAAGTATTCAACGGCATTCTCCGCCAGCCATCGGTTAAAGAACGTCTCCTCATTCGTTCCAGTGCTACCGGGAACAAGTAGAAGTCCATCAAAAAACAGATCGCTGATGGGGCCTGATACACGGTGGTGTTTCTGGCCAGCAAGGTTGAATTTTCCGCGCTTCCAATCTCCAAGCATAGACTTTTGGAACTGAACTGGGTAGCCTAGATCTACCGGTTCACATCGCTGCTTGTCAATTGTTACATGTGTTGATTTGCTTTTCTCATGAGGTCCAATGGAGAAAGTACGGATGTTTTCTGTGCGAATGACAACGTGGTTTTCCTCGGAAAAGCGTGCATCCAGGCTGCTCCGCTTACCGTAGTTGGCAATCTGGTCAATGGCGATCCAGTGCGAACGGTTGTGCCGCAGGCTATATGTCGCCAGGCAAACGTGATTTGGGCAGCGTTGCTTTCGTTGTTGGAGTAGCCAGAGTATCACTCTCTCCCAAATATCGGAGGTGCGACAGTCGTGACCCGTATTGGGGACCTCCGTATATTTGTGCGCAAATCCGCGCGCTGCCATTTCCTTAGCCATCCGACGGGAATGCGTGACTGGGACGCCGCCACCGACACCCCGATCCCACGCGCCGTGAACTATCCAGATAGGAGTATGGGCAAGGTTGTCAACCAAGAAGGCTGCCGATCTAGCTTGCCATGACGATTCCTCCCACTCCTGAAGATGGAATGTGTACCCATTTGGTTTTTCCCACAATCGATAGTCACAATAACCACAGAATGGTGCAGCAGCCGCAAAAAGGTCGGGGTAATGAGAAATGAGATACCAAGTTGCCGCCCCGCCCATGGACGCGCCAGTGATTGTGATTCGGTTATGGTCAACTGGATAGTTTGCCGCGACATGATTGATAGCTTCTAGAACATCGACTTCACCGTAATTCTGATAGACAGAACCACCGCCTCGCCCCGTCGGGCGGAGCACAATACATTGGACGTCATGTTTCGCTGCGATGTCAACCATTTCTTCGGTCAATCGGACTGCACCATCTAGATCTTCTAAGGCACCGGGACTCACCTCCACAACTAACGGCATAGGCGCGTCACTGGTGCCGGTGGTACAGACGGCGCAGGGGTGTGTTTTACCATCAACATTAGATTTAAAGTACTGAAGTTGGCCGACTGGTTTCATGGAGTTGCTCCCCTGTTTAGCAGTGTAAATAGACCGATTTTCCGAGCGGAATTTCCATTGAGGATTCCATTCGGGATTATCCCAACTCAACCCTTGTTCTATGCTTTGGCCGCTGTCGCAGGTTGCGATTTCGATACCCTACATGGGTTCTGGGTGCTTCACCGACAAGTTGCTGTCACGGTTGACTTCGAAAACACATGGGCGCCGAGTTGGACTGCCATCCAGAGCGCAAGCATTTGTCCCCGCCCGTGGATTTGAAAAGATAACATGCGAATTTCTCAGTAGCCCGGAATTTCTCCGAAAGCATCGCAGACTTACGATGTATCCAGATTGGTGGGATGGTCCGAAGTACAGAACAGGATTTGTTCCATGTGATTTGTAACATTGGTCTGAGACCTTGATTCCCAGGTACTACCATTTGTTCCATCTGTTTGCGTTGAACAAATGGCCTAAGAGCTCGGCAATTTGTATCTCAGAATCAGAAGCCAGTTGCTTGGACATCCCATTGGTCACAAAATGGCGTCAATGATCAGTATTCTATCCCCATTTCACTGCCGAATCAATAAAAATCCGATCTTGAGTATGTTTTAATGGTATACTGAGATGAGGTGTACAAAAGGCTTCGAAGCGTTGGTTGAACATGCAGGTGAGTTCCAATGGGAAGCGTCCTAATGCCAGGCCAAGTGTTTCGAGTTATCCATAGGTTCTCTCAAATCTTCCACTACCAATCACATCCTTTGGTTCTTTCATGGTCCGACTTTGTGTGATGAAGAGATTTCAGGCCCTAGCAGTTTCATGTTTTCTTGTCTTCACAGTCCCGATTCAGGCGGATGTTGTCACTTCGCCAATTTGGTCGATTCAGTTCAGTCCGGATGGCAAATACATTGCGGCAGGGCGTTACCAATGGGTACAACTTTGGGATGTCAAGGCTCGCAAGGTAATTCGGGTTTTTGAACCCCATGCTGATGCTGTACGGTGTCTAAAGTTTTCGGCCGATGGCAAAATGCTATTCACAGGTGGTGGGTTGCCTGCAGAAAGTGGCGAATTTCAAATCTGGGACGTGGAATCGGGTGAACGCATCGAGGCATTGGAACCTCATGCGGACAGTATTGAGGCTATCGCTGTGAATGCTGATAGCTCAAAGATTTTCACGGCAAGCATGGATGAACGGGTTTCTGTAATCTCCTTTCCTAATGCAAAAATTGAGCGAACTTTAACGCAACATGTAGATCGCGTATTGGCAGTTGATTATAGCGCGGATGGGAAATACTTTGTTACAGGTGGTAAGGACAAAACGGTGAAGGTATGGGATACTCAGACGTACGAGGTCTTGGTCAACTTCGATCAGAATGATGCTCCGGTGTATGCGGTTTCTTTTGCGCCGGCCGGTAATATCATTGTTTCCGCTTCGGCCGATAATGTTTTGCGTTCATGGCGTGTCGATGAATCGCGCGCTGAATCGGGACGAATTGAAACCGATGGATCGCTTGTCCGTGTTTATAACGGGCATCGGGCACCTGTTTACGCAATTGATTGTGGTGTGCGTAATAACCACGTTATTGTTGTCTCTGGGAGTGCCGATAAATCGGTAATCGTGTGGAATCTGCGATCAGGAAACCAGATCTACAGATTTCGGCAGTCGACGGATGAAGTGTATGCGGTTGATCTTGGTCCCAATGGCCGCTTCCTCACCGCCGGAGGACGGGATGGAAAGATCCGACTCTGGGATTTGGTAAATGGTGAACCGGTAGCAGGATGTCTGGAATAATGGCATCGACGGACGAGAAAAAATGAATCTAGTTAGCCGTTGCTTCCGTGGAGAACGTCATGCAATGAGAACATTAATTTTTATTCGATTAGTAGTGTTGGTAATTGTGGATTGTCTCTGCTTTGGCCACAAAATTCCGGCATTCGCGCAGGGAACGCCACGCATTAGTGCTCTATTCCCCGCTGGTGGACAAGTAGGAACTAGTGTTGATGTTTCTATTCAGGGGGCTGATCTTGATGGCGCGCATACATTGATCATAGAAGGTGAATCGGGAATTGTGGGTGAACTATTTAATGAAGGTGGTGAAATCGACAGAACCCATCAAGAATTGTTCGAGCAAGCGTGTACTCAATGCCACGAATTGCGATCTCCGAGCAATCGATCTATGACTGCTGGACAATGGGAAGCAATCGTAGACCGAATGATTAACGAGGAGAATGCGGGAATTTCACGCGACGATCGGGACAAAATTGTGTTATATCTGAAGTCGGTGATTGAAGAGAGCGGGAAGTTAATGGCCCGTGTGACGATTCCCCCTAATGTGCCATTTGGTGTTCGTGAGATGCGTGTTGTTGGGAAATATGGGAGCTCAACCGCTTGGCCTTTTGAAATTAGCCAACAAGGGGAGAAAACTGAGGTTGAACCAAATAATTCGATTACGCAGCCAACATTTGTCGAACCACCTCTTGTGATAAATGGCTCAATTGGCACTAATGCGGACGAGGATGTTTTTCAGTTCCATGTATACGCTGGAGCGCGGATTATCTTCGAGGTCAAAGCATTTCGGCTTAACAACGCCAGCCAGCAGTTTTTTCACCCGACGATATCGCTTCTCGATGCTGGGGCCGAGGAACTGGCGCGCAGTAACGGCTTCTACAGTCTTGATCCGTTAATCGATTACACCTTTGAAAATGACGGCACGTACTATCTTTGCATACGAGATCTGCTCTATCGTGGCAGTTCTGCCTCGGTCTACCGTCTGTCAATTGGGGCTACTGCCTATAATACTTATCTTTTTCCACCTGCTGGTCAGATTGGGACGTTGGTTCAAGGCTGCATTGGTGGTGAGAATGTACCCGACATCTCCTCGGTAGATTCGCGAAACCAACCCAATACGACGATAGATTTGCAGGCGGATCGAAAGCCCGGTTTAAAGCGCGTTCGCACACCTTACGGAGATTTTTCCTTTATTGCCAGCGGCGCACCTGAGACGTTAGAAATAGAAATAAGCAAATCGTCTCATTCTAATTCTAATGTTACTGTACCGATTGATTTGGAGGGAGAGTTCCTCTTTCAAGTGAAATGCGCCCAGTGTCATGAGCTTCGATCTCCGAGTGATCAAGCGCTTACTGCTGAAGAGTGGCAGGCAACAATTACGCGTATGAAGGAAAAGGTGGATTCGAATATCTCAGCGCAGGACGAAAAGGATATTACTGCTTTTGTGCAAGTCGAGCTGGAACGCTTGTCTGAACTGATGGCTGAACGCATTCAGGGCGCCCAGGAAATTGGAATTCCGGGTGGTGTAAGCGGTCGGATTTCCCAAGCGGGTGATGTGGATTATTACAAGTTCACGGTTAGCGAGGCCCAAATGCTTGGACCGTGGTGGGTAATTCAGCCATTCGACAATTTTGACGAAACTGGATTTGATGTCGTTTACCCGCCCGAAGTGGAAATCGATCTTAAAAAAGAATATATGGGGAAACGTGGACGGACGATTGGTTGGTACCAGTCGGCTGGAACAGGTAACACTGTCTTTTCAAATGTTCCGGAAGATGATGTCGTGGGCTACGCGCTGACTTACATCGATGCCGATCGTGAACGTACTGAGATCTTGTCGCTCGGTTCTGATGATGGGATCAAGGTTTGGGTCAACGATCGACTGATATGGAGTCATCATGTACATCGGCCTGTGCGATCTGCTGAGGATGTAATCGCTTTGCCGCTTGTCAAGGGTCGCAACAAGATTCTTATAAAGATCGAAAATGGCTATGGACCTTGGGGATTCTTGGCGACGCTCGGCGGGTATTCAATAGATCTTTCTGCGGAACGGCTTGGTTCAGTCTTGAGCCCAGCCCTCACCCTGCTTAATGTGGAGGGAGAGATTTTATCGAATAATGCTGGGATTGGTGGTGGACGTGATGCTCGGATTGATCACAGTTTTTCCGAACCGGGAAGTTATATCCTGCGAGTTGAAGATGTAACAGGGAATGGAGGCGATAGCTACATCTACCATTTGAGTGTCGCACCGACGCGTCCCGATTTCAACATTACTGTGACCCCGGATAACCCAAACATCGGGAGAGGAGGGACTGCCGTTTTAGCTGTGACTGTGAGTCGAAAGGTGGGATTTAGTGGTGAAATTGCCCTTCAAGCCGAGAATTTACCTCCTGGGATAACGTCTAGTTCGAGTGGAATTCCTAAAGAGATGCAGAAGGGTCTTATCGCGTTGACTGCTGCGGCTGACGCACCGTTGGAGCACCGGGTAGTTCAGATAGTTGGATTCGTCAAGCCACTGACTGGGGAGTTGGTTAAACGCACAGCCAAACCTGTTGAGGTTTATCGCCTTGCCGACCGAGATATGTCGGTACAGCGCTCGAGTGTCGTGGTTAGTGTTACTGAAACACCAAATGTTATACTCTCGGTCTTTCCGCAAGTTGTCACGATTAAGCCCGAGACCCCGGTGGCACTCAAAATCACTGCTTATCGCAAGCCCGGCTTACAACAGATTCTGACGCTTTCTCTACTCGGGTTGCCACCGGGAGTTCTTACACAAAGTCAGAACACAATCCTTGACCGAGATCAGACGGAAGCCACAATTGTCCTTTTGCCAAACATTGTTGGCAGTGGAAGAACGGAGGAGCGACAAAATCCCTTCATCGGGCGTGAACTCGATGTCCTCCCGTACGATGTTGTAGTGACCGCGTCCGTTGGACAAAAAGTCATTGCGAGTACGCCCCCAGCTAAGCTGTCTATTGGGGATATGCAGGGAAAGTTTCGAAAATAAATAAGGAAAAGAGATGAACGGTATAATGTCTCAGGTCATATATCTATCCAGTAGTGCGCATAGTGAATGGCGAGAACCAGTGAAAACACAATATCGCGATGACGTCCGTGCTGTCTTTGTCGGTCCTTGTGAACAGCATGGTCTTAGTGATGCAATGGGTTCGCCTGGGGATTTAAAATCTGGACATAAACTTCGCATAACGCAGATGCTTAGCAAAAGTGACATCTTATTCTGTTACATTCCTGATGACCACTATCGTTCGTTCAATGTCATGCTAGAGATTGGCATCGCACGTGCTTGGGGCCGAAGAATCCTCCTTGTCAATGAGGCGAGAAGTCTGAACGGTGAGTTGAAATGTGTACAACCCTATGTCGATGAATCATTTGATTCGTTAACAGCTGGATTGGACCGTCTTCATGAGTACATTACGGGATCAGAGGGATTAATTTCCCGAACCAGTAGTATGCCCGTGCCCGAAGTCGAGCACAGATCTGTTACCCCCGGCATACTTGAACACAAGGTCATTTTATCAGGGAGCAACGATTCGACATGGTTGGATTCTGTTCGCGCGCGATACCGTCAAAACAGAGCCGTTAAGCTCATTGACAGTGTGGATTTGAGCGTGCTTTCTCGCAGCGATCTTTTGTTCGCCTGTCGAACAAGCGGTGAAGGTAGGCTTTTCAACCTTCCTCTTGCAGTTGGTTACGCGAGTGCTCTCAACAAGCGCATTCTCTTTGTCAACAAAGGGGACTGTTACTCCCATGCCTATGATTACATCAAACCATTTTCGGATGGTTACTTCATCGAGCTCGATGAAGGTCTGCGGTTCTTGGATTATGCTATGGGGATTGAGGAACGACTGTAATCCAAGAACGTGGAGTTTAAAGTAGTGGTTCAAGTACAGCATGTTGACGTCCGAACTGGGATAAAGGAGACTCAGATTCCTGTTTGCTTTAAAATGTAAGAAACCCCACCGAGCACCTGGATTTGAGCGTGCACAGCAATAAGACGGTGTCCAATGGACTTGTGTATCCATCGGTCCATAGTACCGCTGAAAGTAATCTTACAAAATATCCACTCGCGCATGGTTGACAACTGCCCATGCCATAGGACTTTCTGGTACGCCGAGTTCTCTAGATTGTTGATAAGGCGGAGTCTAGCGATGAGTTCGGCGTGTCAGCTTATGGAGTCGCATTTATGGCGGTGCGCTCTCGGTGGGAACAAGTAGTCTCTGCTGCTCTGTTAAGCGTTCTACTAGTTCGTTGGTCACGTGTACCGGTTCGTCCATGGTTGAAATCTGTAATTTGAGAAAGTGTGCTCTGTAGCCGACGTGCACGGTGTGTCGGGTTTGGTCGTTCGAGTTGGGTAAGCCACCGTGGCGACAGGTCTCAGTGAATAGTATGCCATCGCCCGCTTTGACCGGTATACCTATCACGCCCGGTTCATCGCGCACAGTCCCGTTCTTTTGGGGTGCAGGAAATGCGTTTCGGTGCGAACCAGGAACGAATCAAGTAGCCCCGTCGTTTATGGTGACATCGTGCAGAAAATAAATCGTTCGGACCATTGTAGCCTGAATCCCCCATTGATGACCTCGTAGCGGTACTTCGCTGTGTTCCCCTGTGGGTAACCCATATGCATTGCAGTAAAGTTGTTACTATATTGCATTCGCAACTCGGAATTATTGATGCTGATAGGCCCCTGGATCATTTGGCGCACATATGACATTGTTCGTGCGGGACCAATCAGAAAGTCGAACGCACTGGGAGATAGCCAGAAGTCCTCTACCATTAAGGTTTGATCACCTTTGGGGCCACGTCATGTTGCAAAATACGAGTGTCGGCGGTTCTGCCAATACTCCGTACCCCAAAGTGCCTTCCATTGTGGTGAACAATGTTGGCAGGCTAATGCGTGTTCTTCGAGTTCGGTCGCTGCTGAAAATAGGCGATGTGCTTCATCAGGTAAGAGCAGTTCAGGAATATGAAGAAACCCCTGCAGATTCAATAGATAATTTTCAGAATCATTCATAGAAGGTGCCCTGTCTTTTTTGACATGGGTGGTTGCTGTACCAATTTAATCTAACTTGCCAAAGGAGCGAGCAAAAGTTTCTGCGTCTTGTGGACTAGTAAAAGGCTATGTGTGTCCACGAAGTGAATGGCTACTAGTGTGAAGAATTCATTAGCCAGTAATAATTTCTCACGATCGTTGTTGCAGAAAAAACCTTTAAAGATTCACTCCGCATTATGGAATCTGGTGCAAGGGCTATGTCTGAGGCTTCAAGCTGCGTTCGAGTGGTTTCATCGAGGCAACTTGGTAGAACCTATCCTCTAATGCGCACTTTGTTGCCGCGTCTCACAATAATGTTTCGGTATTAGCATGCTCTTTTTCGTTATCTGTTCACCCTCAACACATTACCAATGAAATGTTTGTTTTCGAGGTGCATGCAGCAATCTAGTCGTGAAGGAGTTGGGGCTTTACAACTTTACCGAGACAGTAACGACGATTTTCAAGCGTAAGTTTTAATATGGTGGGAGTAATCGGCCTGATCCATTAGTAAAAAGAGAATGTTCTCCACGTCCGGATGCTACGTGGGAATCGAGGCCTCCCAAGCCTCCCATGTGGTTTTGTTCCCCTCAGAGAGAACGATGTGTGGTCGGGTCTTATTGCGCACGAATTCAGCTGCCTGATGTTGCTCAGCGGTTAAGTCGGCCCGATTAGATGTCGGAAAGTAGCGGAAGTCGATGCTCCACCGACATTCGTTAGTCCTGTTGAGTTTACTTGAGTGCACGGTAAGATTCGACATGAACAAGGCCCCACCGGGTTTGAGAGGAACTGGAACTGGCGTACCCCGAGATTCGACGTCTACCTCCATATGCACATTCGAATCTTTGCCTCGAGCGCCATCCAACAACCCCCAGCGCTGGCTACCAGGAATGACCCAACAACATCCGTTTTCAATCGTAGCTTCGACCAGTGGTATCCAAACTGTAATCATGTGTAAGCACCCGGTGTGCTTTTCCTTCTTACCCTTCTTCGACTGATCAATATATTGGCTATCTTGATGCCATGGGAACGAGGTTATTACGCTGCCGGGAAGTTTGGGCCTTATTTGTGCGCTTCCGATGCTGGAGACTTCTGGTCCGAGTATAAGGCTGAGAACGTGAAGGATTTCCGGAAGGTTGTACAGGTCATAAAATTCACGGCCGAAGGAACCCAAGCCCCAGCCACGTGTTACGAGGCCTTGTTCCTCACAAATGTCAGCATAGCGGCGGCCAAAGGATTTGTCTCCATACGGTGATGAAAGTTTATCTTCGATATATTGCTGATGGGCATACTCGTCAACACGTGCCTTGATGAAGCCACGTATTGGATTCAAGTCGCTGTCATTGATGAAATTCTTAACCACCACGTAGCCATTCCGCTCATATGTGTTCTTAATCTCTCGATCTGTCATCTTGTGAATTCAAAGTCTTTCTGTACTTAGATGAAAAGTTAACCTCTGCCTTATATGTGGGATTGCCTACGTTAATTCTAAGGGGTATAGAGCGATTATGGGTTCAAATCATCTTTAGCATCTCTTGAATCAATCTAATTGGGGCATAAGTGATAGATTATCTCGTAGTTTTGCCAGTACTTAACTCGTTGTAGTGGTCAGTGATTCTTGGACTAGGTAGGCTAAAAATGTAATCTGGTGTATCGCTCTCATTTGGATGCCAGTTAGTTATTCATCAGCCACGTTGCGCAGGCATCAGATCGTTTTGTCGCGGTTAAACACCGCAGTGCCGGCTTTGTGTCTAGCACAATTTAGATTGATACTTGATGCAGTAATTACTTTGAACGTGGATGCACAATCTGTCGTCGTACAGGCGTAAGACGCGCCAGTAGTTCTTCCGATACTTCGTAGTTGTGTCGAAAATTGCCCCACGACGGGCCGTAGCGATAGACCAATGTCCGTCGCTGGCCCGCATTCGTCCGTTTTGTCGAACCATGACAGATGGCATCCGCAAAGAGGAGTGCATCGCCGACATCCATATGAACTTCGATGGCACCATCTGGTATCTCGCCAGCGCCTTCGCTGCGCATCTTGTATCTTTCCATGTCGGGATGAACAAAGTTAGATTTGTGCGAACCCGGTATAATTAGCGTACCACCATCCCCGAGGCCTATTTTCGAAAGGGCCACAAGCACATTGATTTGGCCACAATGAAACTTGCCATTGAGAACGCGAAATTGGTTGCGTTGTTGGCCAATGTGACCGCCCGAGTGCATACCAATTGCCTCGCCTGGACTGCGAAAGTTAGCAAAGTTTTCGTCGATAAATAGCGGTCCATGATGCCAGTCGAACGTACCCTCACCTCCGACGAAAGTTTTAACCTTGTCAATCCACGCTGGGTGGTCAATAAGTCTTTCGAACGGTTCACCTGCTTCGTAGATCTGCTGAAGATTCAAACCATCGTTGTCATTGTAAGAATGAGCTTGTACGTGCCGCCACCACTCACCAGTTTCTAGGATCGGAATCTCATCTAGAATAGCATTTAGTTCAGTGACTTCTTTGGTCGAAAGTACTTGCTGTAGCAGCAAAAATCCCTGTAAATCGAAAAAGAAAATATCATGGTCGCTTACGGTTGTCATAGTTTTAATGTGCGGTTCCATAGTGGGCTCCGGTGATTGGTAATTTCAGGACATTTTTCAGGTGTTTTCTCATGATGCCCTCTCACCTAGTTTGGCAGCGGATTAGGCCAACGCCTCACAATTCAACCACCGTATTCCATGAATCGTTGGTGCTGATTCCTGCAGTCCCATTGGTTCGGGTTTGCTAGGATGAGTTCGGGATTAAGAGTTTTCTTGATGTAGCCGTAAGAATATGCCATCGTTGCGCTAACATGGTTGTTTTGCATGCGTGATCTACTGGCAGAATCTCGTTTAACAGGCACCAGCTAGAGCCCGAATAATTACTTCTAATACCTCAGGTTTCGCGATACTCCAGGAACGCTGCCCACAGCGTGTTTTGTGTGCCGTACCATGTGTTCCTCAAGATTGTGAGGGAATAATTCTTCAGAATGAATGTTCTCTTCTACCGCCCTTCAATCCTGTGATTCTAGAAAGTAAGGGAAGGACATGGCCTCACCGCAGCATCCTTTTTCTACCTCACTGCCGGTAGTTCTTAGATAATTTGTCCGGTCTTGGCACCGCGTTCTTGCTGGAAGTCTGGGATGCCTACGCAATCATTATGCAAGATGGTTGGACAAGTTTCATCGGTTCGTTCACTACGCTCAATTTCCCGCTTGTCCTATCGATTCGAAATACCACTACATTTTCGCCATCGCAGCCTGTATTATTGCCGTTCATGTTGGCGCATAACAGCAGGTTGCCGTCCGGAGTAACTGCCAAATTCTGGGGAAAATTTCCAAAACTTGACTGTATCTCAACTAATTCGAGGGCTCCGTCACCACTGATGCGAAAAATCGCAATGCTGTCGTGTCCGCGATTTGTACAATACAGATATCGACCGTCTGGAGTGATCTTGACATCGGCAGTATAGCTATCACCATCAAAGTCATCGGGCAATGTTGAAATTACCTGGGACTCAACTAGCATACCCGTGGTTTCGTTGTAATTGTAGACATTGACTGAGTTGGCAAGCTCATTGTTTGCATAGACATATTTGCCTTGTGGATGATAGGTGAAGTGGCGCGGACCTCCACCGGCAAGTGTTCGCACATAAGGCTGAGTGAGCGGAGTTAGCAGTGCGGACTTCGCATCAAGGGTGTATCCAATAATCTGGTCCAGGCCGAGATCGCATGCATACATGTGCTCGCCGCTCGGGCTGATTTTCGCACAGTGCGCGTGTGGTGCTTCTTGTCGTTCAGTATCAACCATGCTTGCTCCATGGTGCTGTGAAAAGGAGGCCATCGTGCCAAGAGAACCGTCCGATTTTACTGGATACGAACCAACGCTACCCGATGAATAATTGGCAAAAACGATGGCTTTACCACTCGAATCAATGTCGACGTAGCAGGTAGTGAGACCGTTTGTGCGTTGCTCATTCAGCCTGTGTAACTCACCGGACGTACCTCTGATCTCAAAAGAAACAACATAGCCGGAACCACTTTCAAACTCGTCCGGTGTATGGGTGGAATAAAGAAACTTTCTGTTGTTTGACAATGCGATAAAGAAAGGGCTGCCTATGTCAGTGCAACGATTTAACTGCGTCAGCGTGCCGCTTCCGGTATCCAGGCTGAAGGTAGTGATTGCGCTGTCTCCACCAGTAGCGCACGAAGTAATGAAAACCAGATATTGGTTGGTCATTTTGGCTCCATTCTTGTTGGGAATTGACATTTCTGAAATTAATATCTGACGAAGATTCTCTCTATCTCACGTTCAGATGTCGCCGACTCGCTTTTTGGCACAAGACGCCTTTCGACTCAATCGATTTCGGTTGAAAGGAAGCGCCATCTCCGTTCCGGCGTACACCGGACGCAGATTGTAGAATCGCTGGCGTATCTTTGAATCCCATGAAGAGACTTCATCCGGGGCATCCTGGAACAACCGAGCGATATATCCTTGGATTGATTCGGGCAATGAATTGTAGTTGGGATGGAACCACAAAGTAATGACAGTACGTCGGACGTTACTGTTATTTGCGTGGGCGCTGTGTATGAGCCTCGAATCCCCAATTACAAGATCTCCGGCCTTGACTGCCACGTTCACCTCATCAGGGTGCGACTGAAACTCAATTGCTGACAAATTTGATGCCCGGCGAATCTCATCAGTGTGTGCCTGTCCCATTAGATTATGCAATGGATGATCCTCAATATGCGATCGTGGTATAACACGCAAGCACCCGTTATGAGACGAAGTATCAACGAGGTAAACCATGATGAACAACTGGGTAGGGGTCGAGCAGTAACTGAAGGAATGATCCCACCCGGCCCAATCGAAATGCCAGAATAGAGGTGGGCTATGTGGGGGTTTGCTGATGATGTATCCGCCTGAATAACGCCAATCGGAAAAGCCAAGAGCCTCGATGGCCTGGTGTAAATCGGCATGTCCGATTAGCTCTCCACAGGCCTCACATCTAATCGATGGGATTAGGCTTCCCGTTGAGCGGTGATCTGTCTGCTCATTCTCCGTCATCGCGTCAATAAGGAGATTCGTGCTGTCACGCAGTTTGGAGATGAACGCAGAACCCAGTATGTTGGGTATAATGCAGTAGCCTTCGCTGAGTAGTTGATTTCTCAGGTTCATAGTAGCGCATCCTCCGAACCGGTGGACCGACTCGTGGAAAAGATTTTAGCCAAGATGAAAGCTCGACTTTTTAGCCGACGACTATTTGATTTGATTCTCCTGGGTTTAGGTCAAGCAAATTCAATTGACCGATTTGCTGGACTCGCTGCCAATTGCAAGCTAAGTCTGAAGCTTCAATCGTTGTTCGTGGAGCAGACGCCTTCGACAAACGACCTACAGAGGGCATAATTCGCGTGTCGACACCGGTGTGTCAGCATGATTTTCCCACTAGATCGCGGTCATCAACGATACATCTTGTAAGCTACCACTAAGTTCGACCGAGGTCTGTTTATTCGATGCCGCCGTCCAAGAGGGGACAGCCAAAATCTTAGCCGTGCTCCTTCTGGCTGTGCTGAGCGCTCATGTATTTGTAGTATGCCTTCTCTGGCGAAGAACGCGGAGATGACATGAAAGACATCGACGCTGGTGGTTTTTGAAGGGCATCAGCATTTCGAAGGGGCTTTTCTCCTCGAATAGGCAATCGGAAAGTTGTCAAGTACACAGTCGCTGAATGATACGTCACAGTGAGAATTGTGATTCTGTTTCCCAAGGGGCCCCGCACAGATGGTGTTCAGCGGAGGTATGCGGAGCTGTGAACGGTTGGGGTCTGATGTTGGGTTCCATAGTATTTCAAGGCTATCGTTTGCCCTGGTGACTGCGATCTTGTCCGACTATGTTGTCGGAGATGCCAGTTGTGCGGCGCGACAACAAGATTTAGAATCTGTTCTACAGGAGTGCTTGCCTCCACTATATAGTATCGCAAGGAAAAAAACAACAGAAAATCGTATGTAGACCCGTCGAACATTCGTACGGAGCAATTGTTCGGTGTCTCTATCGGCTGAGGCGTTAAATATTGGTGGAATATCATTTCGGACCTCCCCATGTGAAAAATTGCGAAAATTATTGCTTTTTCATCCATAACACACCTTTACAAACCCAAAAGCCTGTCTTTGATTACATGTGAGGTTACAGTGCTGTCAACCCGGGCGCCACTTTCAACTTTGCTCACTAGTGTACCTATGTGTTCGCCTGATGCCCGCTGACATCCTCTCGCCTAGGGCGGTTTGAATAAGTGACAGTCTTTTCCAAAGTAAACCAGGTGTGTTTCTGCTCTGAGGGGGATGGCATTGCAGTGCCAAGATGCATAAATCAAATCGGGATTCAGCGACTGAGTTAGTCCCTCTGCAGGAGTAATTTTGGAGAAATCAAAGAACTTGATTCGAAGTAGTAGATGTGTTATCCTTTCCCAGGTTGGTGTTCTCCCTGCTAGTGATGCAAACTCATTGTTTCGAAGGATGCTAATCTCAACTGGGATACGAGCTCTCGAATGTGTTATTCGAACAACAGAAATTGCAGGATTGAATGGATTCATAGCGAATGCTAGGTAATGGATATTGCCATAGAATGAAAGACCGAGATCCTTCTGGATGATTTCTCAAGAGTTGTCCCTGCGAGGATATTTGCCGAGTTATGGATTGACATCGTGGATGAGATTGATGTCGACAAGATGTCTCCATTGGAAAGCTGTTGTTGCTGGCATTTCTTATTCTATTTCGATTTGAGGTCTGAGTTGGCAAGGGGTGGATTGGCGGATTGTGACTGGAGGAATCTGCATGTCTGCCACGACAACGAATGTCAGATGTAGAGCTTATGGCTCAGGAGAATGGCAATGTGTGCGATTGTTTGAGGTTGTAACTCCTCTGAATTCCTTCGGTGATAGCCCTCTGGTACAGGCCAAAACATCTTGTGACATTCGATGTCGTTAACGGTCTGTGCCATTTCTAAAGCGGTTTCTTTCCAACCTTTGTAGTTCGTCCCGATGAAAAACCCGAAGTCGCTCCTTCAAGATATTGATCAGTTGCTTGATTCTGCGGGGATCACATCCGAGTCAGGTTGTGTTTCAGAGGACGTTCACGCTACGTCCGCTACGGCTGCCAAAGAGGCAGCGTTAGTGGCTGCCTTAACACGACATTTCGGCCACACAGCTTTTCGGATAGGACAACGTGAAGTTATCGAAGCGATTCTGAAGGGAGACAACGTGCTTGCGGCGTTCCCAACGGGGTACGGAAAATCTCTCTGTTATCAGTTGCCAGCGCTCATGCTGCCCGGTGCGACCGTAGTTGTGTCGCCTTTGATTTCCTTGATGAAAGATCAGGTCGATGGACTGAATCAGCGCAGTATCGAGGGCGTGTCTCTCATTAACAGCAGTCTGAGCTTGGACGAGTACCGATGGGAATTAGGTCGTTTGACAAGAGGAGAGGTCAAGCTGCTATATGTTTCACCAGAGCGACTTCGCAGCCATCGCTTTCTAGATTTACTGGGTTCGTCTTCGATTTCCCTCCTTGTAATTGACGAAGCACACTGCATCTCCCAGTGGGGACATGATTTTCGTCCGGCCTATCTATCGCTCCGTGACGCAATCCGCGCGCTGCACCCACCTACAATTGCGTTGTTTACTGCAACAGCGACTCCTGTCGTTCGTGGTGACATTCTCAGTGCGTTAGGCATTGAATCATGCCAGATGTTTTCCCATAGCATTGAACGTCCGAATCTAAAATTCAGCGTGCATGAAGTTGCGGATGCATCGGAAAAATACGCTTGTCTTCAAGCTTGTCTTGAGCGACTTGACGGAGATGGCATCATCTATGCCGGTCGTCGGCGTGAGACAGAGGAAATCGCACAACACCTCAGAAGCCACGGGTATAGAGCCGATTTCTATCATGCCGGGCGGACTGTAGAAGAACGGAAGCAGGTGCAAGACCAGTTCTTCGATGATGGCGAAAGTGGACTAAAGCTTGTGGTCGCCACAAATGCATTTGGCATGGGAATTGACAAGCCCAACATTCGGTATGTCATTCATTGGACAATGACTGGGACGCTAGAAGATTACTATCAGGAGGCAGGGCGTGCAGGGCGTGATGAAAGAGCTGCTCACTGTGTACTTCTGTATTGTCCCGAAGATCGGAAGCTACAAGAATGGTTCATCAGGAAGAGTGCACCGAATAAGCGCGATCTATTGCGTCTCTTGAGATTGCTTGAAACGTTCTCGTCCGTGGGAACGTTTCGATTGGTCGCTGCTGAGGAGTTGGAGTGGTTAAGCAGTTATCAGGAGACGAAAATCCGAGTTGGGATAAGTTATCTCGAAAAACTTGGATTCCTCAGGAGACGATATAATGTTCCCTCAACGCTTTCGGTGCGGATAAAATCATTGCCTAGTCGAGAAGCAAATTCTTTCGATGATTCACACTCCTTGCTGCTGCAATGCCTTCGGCAGAAATCGACTATAAATGTTCTGGATTTCTGTCGGGAATTCAATTGGCGTCCGGACAATCTTATGGAACAGTTAATAGATCTGCAGGGCGATGGCTACCTAACGTATTGGGGCGCGGAGGATCTTTTACTCATTGAGTTGCTTGAAGGCAGCGATCTGTTCGCGACTATCTCTGAAGACCAGATGGGATTTGAAGACTACGTGCGTCGTAAACGGCAACAAATCGATCAGACCGTTCTCTATGCACTGGAAGAAGGATGTCGAGGCCGATTGGTCCGTCAGTATTTTGGTGAATCGGTTGATAGTAATTATCGCTGTGGCAGCTGCGATTTGTGTAATCCGGATTATAGACTTCTGCATGCCAGACTTAAGTAGACTGTTTTGGGATGCTCGTGTGCACCTGTTTTTCCTTGCCATCCCTTTTCCAACAGACATCGTTAATTTACTGTCAATCTTGCTCCTTGAGTTGTGAGGTTACGAACACCTCGTCGATCCATATGACCTCTAGATCAACGGGATACCTTCAACTGTTTCAAAATTTGTAGACCTGCTTCCGCAGCGCGAGCTCCGGAGTGTATATTTCTTGCGACCAATCGTCTGTGCTAAAACCTCAGCAGTTCTAGATTTTTGCACTAGCACCTCAGAACAATTTCTACTAGTCGTGATTGCATCTGAGAAATGGGTTTGGCAGCACTTCACGGATCTGACACTCCATATTGGAGAGTTCTTGCGAAGTTGGGGTTTTACAATCACTCTACAATGGAGTGTTGATTGCCGCATTTCATAGGGTTTGACGCCTCATAACAAAGCACAGCTAGACGAGAAATGTTCGGTTGGAAAATCGACCACGAGTTCCTTAATGAGTTATGTGTGCCCTACTTTCTTGCTATCAGAGTGGAGTTCGGTTCTCAAATAGTAAACGCCGAGCAAAACGAGAATCGGGGGGCGTAGTGGGTGAGGGGACCCCTTATAAGTTAAGTCGCGTTTTGCACTTCGGGAATGTTTTTGAGCACTTCGTCGTATACCTTTCGGAGGGGTACGCTATGACGTTCAGCAATGCGCTTACAATCCTCATATTCTGGAACGGTTTTGACTAACTGATCTCCTATAAATCCGCGTTTTGTGCCAACAGGCCCCCACTTCGTGTTGATTTCGACGGAGTCGCGCGCCAATTTAGATCTCTGCACCTTGTAACATCTAACCCCGAATGTTGTAGTTTCGGTAAGGACGATGTGAATCATTGTTTCACGAAGATCCGTCTCAGCTAGGATGCTCAATTTTGTGGCGGCACGTCCTTTCTTCATGAAAACAGGTGTCAAAAAGACATCGAGAGCACGACTCGCAAATAATTTTTCCATTAAGTAGCCCGCGACCTCTGGTGACATGTCGTCGAGATTTGTTTCAATCATATAGACCTCATCGCTCTCGAGATTTTGTCTTTTGTGTTTTCCGACGCAGATTCGCAATAAATTGGGTTGCTCGTCAAGATTGCGCGCACCAGCACCGTATCCAATTTGGTCAATAACCATCTCTGGCATAGGACCAAACCTTCGTGCAAGTGTAGTGATAATCGCTGCCCCTGTCGGGGTTACCAATTCTTTCCGAATCTGTGTTTGGCGGACTTCAACCCCTTTGAGTAATTCCATTGTACCCGGTGCTGGTACAGGCATTGAACCGTGAGAGCATCGAACAAATCCGCTTCCGAGGGCAAGTGGTGAGGCGTAAATTTCTTCAATCCCAAGCAAATGGAGTGCAACTACAGTAGCAACAACGTCAACGATTGAATCTATGCCACTTACTTCATGTAGATGAACCGCATCTTTAGAAGTGTTATGGATCTTCGATTCTGCTTCTGCCAATGCATCAAAAATGCGCTTCGCTTGATTCACGATGGAGCCCTCTAGATCGCTATTGTCTAGAATTGCAAAGATGTCTGAGAGATTCCGGCTTGGAGCGTGCCCACGCTCAGCACAGACACGATGCTGTGCGTCGTGCGTGTCCCCATCTGAGCTAGACTGCTCGTCGGATTTTTCCGCTGACGTCGTTGGCTGGTCTGTACTTGCATTCTTGATATCGTGTTTCTCAACAATCACCTGTGTACCGGTGATGTTGTGCCGGCTACATCTCTCAACACTAAGAGTGAACTCGCTATCAAGTTTTAATTTCGATAACTCTGTCTTGAGTGTTTCCGGTTTGACGCCCGCATCGATCAACGCCCCAAGTATCATATCGCCGCTGATTCCTGAGAAGCAATCAAAAAATGCAATTTTCATGTGTTCCCCTCTTACATTAAAAAAAGAATTTGACAAGTGATGGCACAGCGCCGTTCTTGAATAGAAGGTTAAACGGAGAACGTGAGGAATCTTGAGCACTGCGTAATATGTTGCGGGTTTCACGAACGCAAGCACTGCTTAGTGTTCGGATTAGAGGCATGCCTTGAAGGTTGTCGAAGAAAGACAAGCGCACGTCCACACGCATTTTGCGATTGGTAGTCTCTTGGTCGGTGTTAATGAACAACTAGAGTTACTTGCTTTAAGTCTGAAATGGGAAACATGGACATCCAGTGTGCATGCTCATGTTTTGTGGTTCTTTCTTAAGCATTGGGCTGCCGTTGAATGCGATTCTTACTCGGTTCGACCATGTCAAGGCCAGAGTCAAAAATAATAGAGCGGTTAGGAACACAGCAAATCAAACTAAATGGGAGCCATAGGGCATAAGCAAGAATCCAATCGCATCTCCGATAAGCCGTTAAAGAATGCGTTTCACGTTCGAGCATCCGAGTACCATTTCCATTCTGGAGAAATAGAGTCGCTTGAATCTTTGTAACCACTGAGTTCTTCGGATCATTAACTGAAAAACATTTGAATTGTCCAGGGGCCGTCGATGCTTCGATTGAAATTGCGTAGTGTCGAGTCAAATCCAGTCCGACAGCTACACTCAATATTTTCTTTACCGTGAATCCGTTCTCCCTCGAATCTATAACGAAGCCTTCTTAAATCTTCCATCGATAGATTAGGACAGCTTGAGGTGGTGCTATGGCTATTTAGAGTACCCTCGTATTCTACCTGTTAGATGTCGAGTATAGCAAAACTTTCATCCATTGTCAATTGTGCTCCGCGGAGTTGTGTCTCAGTGCCTTACAGTCGGTTCCTTGGCATTGTAAGGCGTATGGTGAGAGCGCAGCGTTTGCTTGCCGTAGAATGAACAAGTTCAACAAATGCCTCAAAAACCAGGTTTGATGTCGAAGATGGGGGCGAGCATTGTTAGCTCGCATATACAGGTTACACATGGGTTAATTACGTCCATTAAGAGACTTTACCTTCTGAGGTGTGTTCTTGATCTGAGAGTGGTTTCTACAGCTGGTCAGGACTTTCGTTGGGTCTGGCTTCTTTGCTTTATGCGAGTGTAGCGTGACGCGTCACTAGTTCGTTCCGGTATTGCGTTCGATTTCCCTTACCGATTTCCGCATTGCACACCGCCGGCAAACAACTATTGGGCGCTATATCATTTGCCTGCAAACAGTTAGGTTGAACTGTTCGTAGGCCTTTTTGGGCATCGTGACTCTGTGTTTGTCGTTAGGTAGAAATTGTTTTCGCCTACCTTTCAGCACGTTTGTTCATTGCCACTTGAAACCTAAAGTCGCCTAGAACTTTCCGGTTGGATTCTTGCACGCTGTGTGGATTGGTTAGTACGCCTGTGGAGCTAATCTTTCGTGTTGGAAGACGGCACTGGGCATCGTCATGGAGACGGAAAAGCTCGTTGTAGGTGGATGCTAACGTGCCTTTGCTAATGGGTAGGCGAAGGTGTGTTAACCGCATTGGTGAAAATGCTGCGATTATCGTAGTTCCCTTGCTGGAATTGAGCTCCCTTTTCGGTGTCCTTGTCATTGGTTTCGAGAGGCTTATTATGTTGAGTAAAGCCCGAAACCTACTAAACACCATATGACAATCATCGCACAACCGGTCTAATCCTACTTTGGGCCTGATTCTTGATGTGGCGTTAGGATTCCTTTTCCAACTGACCTTTGCGTAGAAATCGCAATACACGACGAACACCCGCCGTGAAGTTGCGGATTGTGGATAATCATCAACGATTCAATCATGGTGGCGATTTTTATGGAAATGCCTTCTGAGCTGGTTAGGATTATTACAAAGGATTTCTGGGAACAGATTGATGTCTGGCAAGCCGGTTATCAGTCAGTCTTGTGTCAATATTGTGAATGAGCGATCCGGCTAGAGGTCCGCTCATTCGGTCGCTCAGTCATAGGACTGGTCTCAGGTGGACTTTTGCAGTCGATTTGTTGAAACCGTCTAATCGCAACCGCGTTGTGTTCAGTGGGATTTTCCTACGACTTTTTTGATACACCCCGAGGGAGGCATCATGACTAAACTTCCCCATTTGATCGTTCCGTTGCTAGTTATTCTAGTAAGCGGTGCTATGTGGATGCCTGGTTGTGGCGGTAGCGGTATTGAAAACCCGGTTCAAGACGCTGATTGGGATCGGGATAAGAATGCCTGGCTAGAGTCTGTAGAAACGGAGCCTCTAAATGTAAAAATAGATGTTAGTGAGACAATTGTTCAATCGGGAGAAAGTGTCCAACTGACTGCGACTGTTGAGGGAGTTGAGGGCGTCCGTATTTTATTGGATTGGATTAATGTAACGGAACACGGTTCGCTGTCGGTCATGAGTCCGAATAGTGCAACGTGGGTGGCGCCTCAGATTTTGGGCGCTGATGATGTGCGACTCGAAGTTATCCAATTTGTCGTTACAGTTCTTCGCCGGTTCGTTGCCGTCGGGGAATCGGGAGTTGATACGGATACCCATGTTTCTACAGAAACAAGAACTGTTTTTCTAACGGTTGTGGCAAGTTAATCGAGGTCGTGACAGATGGGATTTTGTCTGGCGAATCTTATGCCGCGCCAGCGGCGATGGAGGTTCTCATCTATTGGTAGCGTTATAGTACTTAATCTCGTTTTTTCAACAATGGCTTTCGGTTTGCAAAATGCTACTGACGTTTGGCACAAGGTTCAGAGAGGCGACACTCTGTGGGATTTGGCAAAGGAGTATAGCGTATCAGTAAAATCGATTGTACACACAAACAAACTAACTTCGCCAAACCAATTGAGTATTGGGAAGAAAATACTAATTCCACGGACATCGAATCTACAGCAGGCTGAAGGAATCTGGCATGAAGTTCGGCGTGGAGACACACTCTGGGCGCTAGCTAAAAAGCACGGAGTACCGGTACGATCGATTGAACTGACAAACAGACTAACATCGCCAAACCAGATGGGTATTGGGAAGCAAATATTAATACCACGGACATCGAATA
>CAYZGU010000008.1:0-29779 GCA_964478165.1 uncultured bacterium
CCTCGTGTTCTGAGAGATTCTGGAACTGGCAGAATCTCAGAGGGGCTAAGTTTAAGTTGGAGACTTTGGTTCGTAGCTCTTGTGATAGTCACGCCCCATTAAGGAGTGACCACAAATGGTATGAGTTGTTAGAATAGCGCAGGATGGTGTTGAAAAACCTTCCTTGGCACATAATTTTGTGCTAATCCTAAATTCGCCGTTCGGCGTTTCTGAATTCAAGAACGCACTTGGCACCCCCAAGTTTCCACAGCAGAAACACGAGAGTAGCTGTTTTCAGCGACATCAATTGTTGTGCCTTTACGATAATGGAGGGCAATGCATGAAATTCGGGAGGCAGATTTCTACAATAGCCGTTCTTTTGGCCGTTGCAGTAAGTTCCAGCTCTTCTCACATTGTAAACCTCGAGACTGGGTCCAACTTCCAATATAACGCCGAATTGGTGGAAGTAGCCCCACTTATTGATGGCTTCCTCAACGACACGCCATGGCAGAACGTTGAGGAAGCGGAAATGGAACAGGAGTCTATGGAGAATAGAAAGTGGCAAAACACCAGCGACTTCAATGGTTCTTTTATTGGCGTGTGGCGGAACGGTTTCCTATACATCGCTGTCCGGTTGACTGATAACAACATTGACACTCACAAGACCAAACTCTCGTACCAGGATCATTTGGTCATCTATCTTGATTCCGATCATAATGGACACAAGAGTGAGCAGTATCGATACAATCTTCCTGTGGGTCAGAATAACCAAACCTTTCCTTCCACTCCTCTAACAGCAATCGCGTGGGGAAATGATGGAGAGTCCTGTGAACTAATGTTTAACCTCGGACATATTGCACGTAAAGGAAACGCAATCGGGTTCTGGCTGTATTATAATGATGTAGATGCAGGCCGTATCCGCCAGCAGGTTAGCTGGGGACCTCCGGGACATACAGTCGACGAGGAATTCTTACCCGATCTCGTATTTGCAACAAATATCAATGCAGGAGCAAACCACAAGGTCCTCCAATGGGGACGAGTTAAGAGCCTTTATAATTAATTTGCAAGGGGGATGCTTCGTGTTTTTGGTCGGCAAAACTTTGGAACTTGTGGCAATAGCTTTGCTAGCGGTCGGATTGTACCTGGGTTTCGCCAACCCTTACGGGCTGAGCGAGGGTCAGTCCATGGGAATTGAAATGGGATCTTTGGCAGTAGGCGTTCTGATATTCTTTATCGGACGATCGCTCGAAAAACATTGAAGATTGGTAATCAAAACACCCATAATTTGAGGATACTAGTTTCCATAAAATCCCACGTGAATGGCCGCTCCCAGTGTTAGTCATCATAACAAGTACCGACTTTTCCATCTGTTTCGCATCTCTTGAATAGGGAGAAATGCTAAAGTATTTTGTTGAAAACACCAATAGCATTGTGCTATACTAGCGTCCGGATTTTGTAGTGCTAGTCCGACTCGGATGCCCACAATCCATTAACAAAAAAGGGAGGCAATGTTGCTAATGAAGAGCTTTGACAGCTATACCTGGCCGAGCTCCGCCGGGTTATGTATACTGCTTTTATCGGCTTTGGGCTGTGCGGGGGGCAACGCACTGAAAAACCTGCCACCAATTCACCCTGCAGAACAATTGGATGAGCTCACCGTACTTGATGCAAGCAATCCAAAACAATTCAAAATCGGGCCAAAGACAGCAATCCTCATTAAAACACAGGATGATATTGAAGTTGCTATCGCTTACTGGCGCCACTACGACCTAAATCGGAAGTATCATCGGGGCAATGCGGTATCTCCATTTTATGCATCGGAAGCGCTCCACCAAGGCGAGAAAACAGACGTATTTTATGTCAAGATTACCAACAACCGCCCACAGAAGATTCTATTTGATGTAAGGAAGTGCAAAATTGAGGATCAAGGGGAGAATTGGTATGGCGCATTGGATTATAGTGACCTAGAGGAGCGCTTCGGTTTAATGAGTCGTGTTAGCGGGCTCCACGTAAGAAATGGATTGGCAATAGCGCGCCAGATTCTTCTCGAAAAACAGATCGGAAAACTCGATCACGGTATACCAGCAGGGGAAAGTATCGAGGGTTTCCTACCGTTTTATCAGACAAAACTAAACGCTAGAGCAATGACCGTGATGATACCGATTGTCAAAGCCCCTCCAGAGAATACGACACAGCGGTTTCAAACAATTGACTTTCATTTCCCTTTCGTACATAGTGAATCAATCCGGCATGCACAACCTACACCCGTTAGACATTAATACTCACTAAGTTTTTTAGGTATTAGGAAGTAAAGCGGATGCTGTCACCGTGATTGTTCCTAATACCTGAACCATTTTTTCTAAGCAGCGCTGTGGTGTGCAGTTAAGTACAAAGGACTGTTTGCCGCAAACGTTCGTTGCCATCCGGGAAAGCGCCGCGAAGAACAATCACTCCGTCGTACTTTGTGCTTATGAGCCAGCGGAATTGTAGTTTAAGCCTGGGAATGACTTCGAGTATGCTTAACCTTAATCAATGCTTTAGCACTTCAAATTAGAGCTTCTTGTGATTTGATTGCTAAGTGATCTTCCAGGAACCTCCGCACTCTCCCACAATCTAGAACGTCCGAACAAAACTGAATTGGTGTCCCCCGGATTACTCCTAAAGGTATGTATCTGTGAAAGCGTTCTCTTTAGCTTATTTGTTGAGGCGTTTAAGTGGCACTGCGTTACACACAAAATTAACGTTTTTTCTTTTGTCAATAATAAATCCCACCTCTTTGATTCCTACTCCCACCACCAACAAACCAGATCGCGAACGCACAAGTCAAATAGTTTGTTCCTAGGCTGTTATAAAAAGCAACCTAAACAGGAGAAAACATGAAACTCATACAATTTCATCTTCCTAACATGGGAAAACGTGTCGGCATAGTTACTCGCGATGATGAGATTCTCGATGTTACCAGCGAAGAGACTCCAGGAGTTCTCGAAGTTCTTGAGCTAGCACAGACAGAAGGAATAAGTATTGGGGTTCTCCTAGCCGATATTCAAGAGCGTGTTTCAAACCCACCTGCCGGACCTCCACTACACCCGCACCAATCGGGCGAACCGCGAGATGACAAATTAAGACTCAGCGATCTCAACGTCCCCCCCAATCCTGAAAATCCGCACCTACTTCTACCACTCCATCCACCTGAAGTGTGGGGATGTGGCGTAACCTACAAACGGAGCGCGGATATGCGTGATGAGGACAGCGCACAGGATATCTATAGCCGCGTTTACAACGCCGATCGTCCTGAGATATTCTACAAGGGAACATCTCCACGGTGTACTGGACCGAACGGCTTCATCTGTATTCGAAGCGATTCCACGCTAACGGCAACAGAACCAGAATTAGCATATGTGCTCGGCGCTAACAGAGAGATTGTCGGATACACCATATGCAATGATGTCTCTGCGTGGGACATTGAACGAGAAAACCCACTTTATCTCCCACAGTCAAAGGTATTTTACGGATGCTGTGCTCTTGGCCCTATGTTCGTGACTCCTTCTGAGGTCGACAATCCGTACGAGCTCAACGTGAAATGCACAGTTTCGCGGAATGAAAAACTGCTATACGAAGGCAACGTCAACACGTCCCAAATTAATTGGAAATTTGAAGAACTTACTGAATTTCTCTGTCGAGATAACCCTGTTCCGATTGGAACCGTCATATCCACTGGCACCGGTATCATTGTTCCGAATGATCTGCCGCTTGCTGCTGGTGATGTCGTACAAATCGAAATCGATGGACTGGGTGTACTATCTAATCCTGTAAAACAACTTTAGAATCGCAGGAAAAACTGTTAACACATATGAACCTAAGGAGCCAATCCAATGTCCAACGATCACCCAGATGTTTTCATCGGTATTTCTAAGGAAGAACTTGACACACCTGCGTTGCTGATTGATCTGGATATATTCGAGACAAATATTCAGACAATGGCAGATTTTTTCAAGACCGTAAGCGCGGATCTGCGCCCGCATGCAAAAACACACAAAACGCCAATCATTGCACACAAACAGATTGAGGCAGGAGCTATCGGCATTACTTGTGCCAAGCTCGGCGAGGCAGAAGCAATGGTGCACGCTGGGATCCGCGACGTGCTCATTGCAAACCAGATTGTTGGGGCTCAAAAAATTGCACGCCTAATCAACCTTGCAAAACACTCCGATATCATGGTCGCAGTCGATGACGTACAAAACGTGCATCAACTTTCTGATGCCGCCCAAGCAAAGGGAATTCAATTACGTGTTTTAATTGAAGTCAACACCGGTATGGGACGTTGTGGAACGGAGCCGCGCCGACCAACACTGGACCTAGCACAGCACATCGTAAAATCGAAAGGCCTCAAGTTTGAAGGGTTGATGGGCTATGAGGGACACACGGTTGCCAAACCCACTTTAGCTGAACGAAAAATAGAAACGGGGAAGGCTGTCGAGCTCTTAATTGATTCCAAACATGTTCTCGAGAAAAATGGCATATCCGTTAAAATTATGAGTGGTGGTGGAACAGGAACCCACGCCATCACCGGTTCTTACCCCGAAATGACGGAAATCCAAGCAGGATCCTACGTTTTCATGGATAGCATGTATCACCGTGTCGAAGGTGTTGGGGAGCGATTTCCGTGTGCACTTACGCTGTTGGCAACAGTCGTAAGTCACCCGGAGCCAACACGTATTATTGTCGATACTGGATTGAAAGTTCTAACAAAAGAGTTTGGAATCCCGCAACCGATTGCTGAGGGATTAGAAATGCTTGCGTTGTCAGAAGAACACGGCACGATGGAAGCGATGCCAAACGTGAATCTCAAGCCTGGTGATAAAATTGAGATTTTGCCGACACATTGTTGCACAACAATTAATCTGCACGACCGCTACTTTGGCATTCGCAACGGAATCGTTGAATCAGTTTGGAAGGTTGCTGGACGAGGAAAATCTCAGTAAAATTGGCCCTTTTAGATATCAAACACTAACAGGATAGGGATATCCAGGTCAACCGACAATACCGCAAGTGGGAACGTCGCTTGGACCCTGAGCTTGCCATTTGCGCCAATGTGACAAACTACAACACAGTCGCAGGTCTTTATCAGTTGAAGCGAAGAAACACTGCAGCCTGTCTTTGAGAATGCAAACAATCTTAATCTCGTGGAAACTCCTGCTGGAACATTGCGCCAACCTGAAACGACAAATATGTTGCATTGGTCTCGTCGACAGTGATTGAGCACAAAGACTACGCGATTAAATCTCACAACCGGGAACAGGTACATTCTAACGTGCAATCAAGGTTTCAAAATCACGAATTACAGCCACACAATGAAAGGATTCGAACCTAATCTGTTTCATTCGAAACTCAAAACTTTCTGGATACGCAGGCGGCAAAAACCGAGCGCTCGTCTAAAAATACTCACAGCGAAAACGGTAGAACTCAATTAATCACGGTTCGCTGCTAGCTTCGCTAGAAGCCTCAGAATCTCAATGTAAAGCCAGACTAATGTCACCATTAAACCGAAGGCCGCATACCATTCCATGTACTTCGGAGCACCTCTCGCAGCGCCACTTTCGATAAAATCGAAATCGAGCACAAGATTCAGTGCTGCAATGACCACCACAAATAGACTAAAACCGATACCAATCGGGCCGGAAGCGTGAATAAATGTCAATTGATGAATACCAAGAAGGCCAAGGAGAAACGTCACCAAATAGACTAGCATGATTCCTCCCGTGGCCGCAGCAATTCCAAGTTTGAAGTTTTCTGTTGCTTTGATGAGCCCTGTTCTGTATGCTACGAGCACGCAGAATAGAGTTCCAAACGTCAGGCACACCGCCTGGAAAACGACTCCAGGGTACATCACCTCAAAAATTGCTGAGATTCCACCCAACACAAGCCCCTTGAGTAAACAGTAGATAGGAGCGGTTACGGGAGCCCAGGTATGTTTGGATACCGTGACGATGGCGACGACTAATCCACCAATGCCCCCCACTGCTATCAAATAGAATGCTGCACCCGACTGGACCGATACTAGCGTCCACGTCCAGGTTGCCGTGGCAATAGCTAACACAAGTAATAGTCCTATCTTGTTCACTGTTCCCTGAATGGACATAACACCGGCATCCACATACCTACGATCAATCCGAGTAAATGTCTTTTCGTTAAGCGCAGGGTTAGCTGTTCTCACAATAAGTGTCCCCTATTCAACTGCGTTCCATAACACTGGTAATGTGCACCTCAGCATGTGCCGAGGCCTTGGCGCGTTAGATACGATTCAGGCAGACAAGTTCATCTCCCCGAAATCTCGATCATTATGTTAGGCATCACTACTAGCCACCGTACCACTCTTGGAGTCACCACTCTTGGAGTCACTACTCTTGCTAGCCTCCGCGGCAACCGATTTCTTGTCCCCATCTGATTTGCTCTCGCCGTTCTTGCTCTTTTCGCCCTCACCGGAAGAAGGAGATTTGTCTTTCTTGGCCGCCTCTTTATACCCATCGTCACGATAGTCAGTGATGTAGAAGCCCGATCCTTTGAAGATTAGCGCTGCACCTGCACCAATTAGCCGCTTGACCTTGCCACTGCAATCAGGACATTCTTGAATCGGGTCCTCTGTCATGCTCTGAAACAACTCAAACTTCGTGTCACATTCAAGACACTTATAATCATACGTTGGCATTTGATTCCCTTCCTCCTCATTGCCAGTGGGCTCTCAAATTAAATATTCTGTTGCGGAAATCCGGGGAATTTGATATATTTTAACGATGAACAGATTACATGTCAAGCTGAATTGAGGAGGGTAAGTCCTAAAAAAATGATCATTTTACCCGCGATTGACTTACGAAATGGAAACTGCGTCAACCTTATTCAAGGCCGCGCGGATAATGAAACTATTTTCTCAGATCACCCTGTAGAAATGGCAGAACGATGGGAAGCAAAGGGAGCCAAATATCTTCATCTCGTAGACCTTGACGGTGCATTCCATGGCACCTCGAAAAACCTCCAGATTGTCAAAGAAATCGTCGAAACGATTGACATTCCGGTCCAATTAGGAGGAGGAATTCGAACACTTGAGAAACTAAACGAGGTTTTGGAACTCGGAATTGCAAGGGCTATTCTCGGCACCGCTGCCCTGAAAAACACGGACCTGGTTATAACTGCGTGCCGTAGTTATAATTCCCAAATTGCAGTCGGCATTGATGCGCGTGACGGTTTGGTGGCAACTGCAGGATGGCTAGACGTTTCTGAAAAACCGGCCATTGAGTTCGCTAGAGAAATCGCAGACTGCGGCGTACAGACAATTATCTACACAGACATCAGACGCGACGGCATGCTAATGGGTCCGAACGTGGATGCCACGAAGGCAATCATTGACACCGTAGAAATTAACGTAATTGCTTCGGGCGGAGTCACATCACTGACCGATATAAAAGCTCTCAAGTCAATTGGTGCAAGTGGCGCGATCATCGGGCGGGCAATCTACACCGGTGACCTTGAGCTACAATCAGCAATCGCAACCGTGTTGGATTAAATATCGACGGTTAAATCTTATTAGTGAGAAATAAATAAACCTTCGGCAACGTGGAAGCAAGAATGGTTTAGCCTCCACCAGTCAGAACGAGCCATGTAAAACTGTTTTCACTCGCTTACTGACGCTTGCTAAACTTAGCCCCCAGAAACCAAATAGTCGACCATTGACAACTCAAGGGAATTATTGGTCAGGACGAATCCAATTCACAATTTCCTCAGCATCACCAGTACCCCCCTCGCGCCCGTCACTACCTAAAGAAATTAGATCGCATCCATATCTATCATGAATCCCCGGACGAATGTACACATAGGCATTTCCCCAGGGATCCTTCGGAATTGGAATCTGTAGATACGGTCCTCTCCAATTTATCGGAACGGGAGGCTTATCGGGCTTTTCCCACAGCGCTGCCAGTCCTTGCACCGTTGATGGATAATCCCCGTTGTCTTTAGCGTATCGATCGAGAGCGATACTAATGTGTTCAATCTCTTCAACCGCCTGGGCTTGCTGTGCCTTACCAGCTTGTCCAAGGATGCGAGGTGCGACGACAAAAGCTGCCACAATCCCGATTACAACGATGATGATGAGTATCTGGGTGGACGTCAATCCGGACTGTTGATGATTTGTCTCTTTCAAACGAAGGCCTCCATAATCTAACGTTATTCGACATTTTATCACAACCTTGATATACCTGCAATAGAAATTTGACTCCCTCGTGGCACAACATAGCATATTTGGCCTGATCGCCAGAGCCTTCTGTACAGACGACCCCGCACAACAAACAACTAATCTTAAAAACAAAAAAGCAAAAGCCAAGTTAGCCGGTTAGCCTGCATTAGGCCAATTTTCGTGTTCACCTCAATAGCCACTAACACATGCACATTACTCAAAAGGAAAATTACACCGAGGACTCGTGAAATCATTGCAACACACTGGGTTGTATTGAGAGTTCTGTCCGTTCAAGCGTTTGCGACATTCCCGTTTCGCATACACCCCCGACACCCAGAAATCTAACCTGCCGGATACATTTTCCGAATCCACATTTGAATACGTCGAACCGACAAGTCATGCGCAACAACATAAATTATACCTCTGCTTTCGTCCAATACCATGGGATTTTGGAACTGTTGCCAATCTTGATTCGTGAAGAATCTATTAGAAAATTTTTTTCGTTAAAATGGCCGGGGCCTTATGAGGAAAGGTACCATACAATTTCCTTGCATCTGTTTTCACCGTGTGCTAAAATAGGCTCGTATCATCTGAGAGGGGGGCAAAACTATGTCAGGACACTCAAAATGGTCGACGATTAAACACAAAAAGGCCGCTAATGATTCGAAACGCGGCAAACTTTTTTCTAAATTAGTTAAAGAGATTACCGTTGCAGCTCGTGCTGGAGGCTCCGATCCTGAAATGAATCCGCGTTTGCGAACTGCGATAACAACTGCACGTTCCAGTAATGTGCCGAACGACAACATCGAAAAGGCAATTTTACGTGGAGCAGGCGCACTTGAAGATATTAACTATGAAGAGATTACTTACGAGGGATACGGACCTGGCGGGATTGCGCTTATAATTGAGGTTTTGACAGACAACCGAAATCGAGCGGTCGCAGAAGTGAGGCATGCCTTGACCAAAAACGGCGGGAGTATGGGGGAACGCGGTTGTGTTTCATGGATGTTCGAGAAGCGAGGTTTAATCGCCGTTACAAAAGAACACTCTGATGAAGATGAGCTCTTTATGATTGCCGCAGAAGCTGGTGCAGACGACATAATGCCATTGACGGATACTATCGAAATTATCACTCCATTTGATGCATTCGATAGTATTCGGACTGCGCTTGAAGAAGCAGGGAGCCGGATTGAGGTTGCTGAGATAAGCATGATCCCCACAAACAGGATAGGCCTTGAAGGCAAGGAAGCCGAACGCGTGATACGATTGATGGAGGCTTTGGAGGACAGTGACGACGTCCAGAAAGTCTACGCGAATTTTGACATTCCCGACGACGTTTTGGAGGCTGCGGCCTAAATCACCCTCAATAATTAAGGACGTCCTCAGTTTTTTACGCAATCTTTCCATATCACAATACAACTGAAATTTTGCGCACAAGCGGCTAGTCAAAAACTAACTTGAGAATATTTGGAATAGACCTCGGCATTGCGAACACTGGATATGGACTTGTTGAAGCTAATCACGGCAGATCTCAGCTGCTTGATTTTGGGAACATCGAAACAAAAAGCACAACCAAATCGTCCCACCGATTGAGGGAAATCTACAATCAGATAATCCACCTAATCGCACGGTACCAGCCGGATTTTTTAGTTCTAGAGGACGTTTTTTTTAGCAAGAATGTCAGTAGCGCATTTGCTGTAGGCGAAGTAAAAGGAATTGTCAAATTGGCTGCCGCAGACAACGATATTGAGGTCTTCACCTATACTCCAGCTCAGGTCAAACAGGCCGTGGTTGGATATGGAAAAGCAAGCAAATTCCAAGTACAGAAGATGGTCCAGGTCCTTCTCAAGTTAGACGCGCCTCCTCGCCCCGATCATGCCGCCGATGCGCTTGCATTGGCGATTTGTCACGCCCGTTCTCACAAGATACTCCAATTGCGCGAGCAGTCTGAAAGGCACATCTCATGACCTGGATCTCGTTCATTAAGGGCATTCTAGCATCACAGGAGGAAAAGCAGGCGATTGTCGATGTCAATGGGATTGGCTACACCGTTGATATTCCACCCCGCGCCGCTAAGGAACTGCCAGCACTCGGATCTGAGGTCACGTTCTACACCCATTATCATCAGAACCGGGAAAATGAGGTCAAACTTTACGGTTTCACTTCGCGCGACGATCTCAAGGTTTTTGAGCTATCGCTCACGGTGAAAGGTGTAGGCCCTGCTTTAGCACAAAATATCGTCTCAAAACTTTCGCCGTCCGACTTTCAACGGGCCGTTCTCAGTGGTGATTCCGCAACGCTGATTCGCGTTCCACGTCTTAACAAGGAACTAGCTCAGCTCTTTATTATCAAGTTGAAAAACACGATTGGACGAGTGGAGTTCGAGAAAAACACCGAGCAATCCAAGCCTCGCATAGATTCTCAGGAAGGCCTCCAAGCATTAATGGGATTAGGTGCTTCTGAGGCTGATGCCGAGCAAGCATTAATCGAAGCGCAGAAAGTTTTAGGGAGTGGAGCCAAATTGGCCGATCTCATGCGATTAGCACTTCGATATCTTTAATGAATGAGTGTGTTGAATGAATGAGCATGACGCAACGCTCAGTAAGCCGATGGAATCTCTGAACCAGGCAGACGAAGGCCTAGAGTATAACCTCAGACCTGAATCACTGCGAGAATTCATTGGTCAAGAAAAAGTCAAAGAGCAATTGCGCATACACATTGAAGCCGCTAAGCGGCGGAAAGAGGCGCTTGAGCATGTAATCCTCGTTGGACCACCCGGCCTAGGTAAAACAACGCTGGCCAAGATTATCTCAAACGAGATGGCAAGCAACTTCAAGCAGGGCATCGGAGCAGTGATGGAGAGAATCGATCTTGCATCAATGCTCACAAACCTAGAAGTCGGAGATGTTCTCTTCATTGATGAAATCCATCGCATCAAAGGACACGTTCAGGAATCATTATATCCAGCAATGGAGGACTATACACTCGACTTGCCGATTGGGCAAGGACCATCAGCAGAGATTGTTCAAGTACCATTGTCCCGCTTCACCTTGGTCGGAGCAACGACTCGCGAAGGATTGCTGGCTGGACCATTCAGGGATCGCTTTGGCATTCGTTTGCATCTAGACTATTACACGCCGGGGGAAATCCAGATCGCTGTTCGACGAAATAGCGAAAAAATGGGAATTGGAATGGACGAGGCAGCAGAAAAGGAACTGAGTCGCCGATCTCGGGGTACAATGCGGATTGCCAACAAGCTATTGGCAAATATACGAGATTACGCAACAGTGAAGGGTGATGGCGTTATTACCTTGGACATTGCTGAAGAAGCTCTAGAATTCTTCGGCATTGACGACCTGGGCCTGGACGATTCAGACAGACTTTATTTTCGAACTTTGATTGAAAATTTTAAAGGACGCGCGGGACTTAAATCGCTCTCCGTTGCACTGACTGAGGATGAACGGACTGTTTCCGAAGTTTATGAACCCTACTACATTAAGCTCGGTTTCCTTACACTGTCTCCAACCGGACGCGTGGCAACAAGCGCTGCTCACGAACACTTGGGCTATGAATCTCCTGACGAAGAGCAGCCCAATTTTTTCTAAAGTACTGAGATTGGCTATAATGGTTGCATTAGCTCGCACCCTTCTCAACACCTCTGACAGTACAAGATAGGGCACATGAAACTCACTGATTTCGACTACAAACTTCCTGAACAGTTAATCGCGCAAGCCCCAGTTCAACGACGCGACACTTCCCGGTTGATGATTATAGATCGAGATACAGGAACCATCCGACACACCCAATTCTCTCAAATTGGTGACTTTCTACCTAAAGAATCGCTTCTAGTCCTCAACAATTCCAGAGTTATTCCAGCCCGCCTCATAGGTCGAAAGCTTCTTACAGGAGGAAAAGTCGAGTTCTTGCTCGTTCGCCAAAAAGGGAAACACACTTGGGAGGTTCTTGCAAAACCAGGAAAAAGTGTTGCCCAAGGCACTCGAGTCGAATTCGGAAGCGGTGACTTGATGGCGCACGTTCTTGCTCAAGAAAAGAGCGGCACCCGCATTGTTCGCTTCGAACACAGCGGAGAGTTTCACAAAATCCTCACGAAAATCGGGAAGGTGCCCTTGCCACCATATATCAAACGTCCAGCCAAGCCTGCCGATGAGAATCGGTATCAGTGCGTTTATGCAACCAAACCAGGGGCAATTGCGGCACCAACCGCGGGATTGCATTTCACCCAACCACTGATGAAAAAATTGACGCAACAAGGTTTCAATTTTGTGACGCTGACATTGCATGTCGGACTTGGCACGTTCCAACCGATTAAAACAAGAAATGTTGAAAGACACAAGATGCATGCAGAACATCTTGAACGTTCGCAAGCGGCCGCGGATACAATCAATACCGCAAAACGAGAACGAAGAAAAATTATCACTGTCGGTACAACCTCCGTGCGTGCTCTTGAAACTGGCACTTCAGGAGAAGGCGTTACACCCTATACTGGCGACACTGATATTTTCATCTATCCGGGTTACCAGTTCAACGTAGTTGATGGGCTAATCACTAATTTTCATTTGCCTAAGTCTACCCTAGTAATGCTTGTCAGTGCCTTCGCTGGCCGTGAGCTAATCCTTACGGCCTACAACGAGGCAATTAAACGGAAATATAGATTCTACAGCTATGGCGATGCGATGCTAATTCTTTAATTTTGGAGGATACAACAGATGGAAGGAATTACTGGAACGCTTTTTATGCTCATCCCAATGTTCGCTATTTTCTATTTTCTATTGTGGCGTCCTGAGCAGGTTAAACGAAAGAAACATCAAGCTATGCTAGACAATCTGTCAAAATCGGATGAGGTCGTAACAAACGGCGGACTTCATGGAAAGGTTGTCGGCGTGGACAAGGACCTTGCTGTGATATCGATTTCCGAAGTCGGAGATCTGCATGTCAAGGTTGAGGTTTCAAGGAGCGCAATTGCGTTCGTGAAAAAAGGTGGAGAGTTGATTGAAGGGGAATGAATAGCTCAGAGGTCGTTCAAATATTAGCAGGCGAAGATGTCGTTGGGAATTTGCGCAAGGGATTTTAGAAATTGTGAAAATTGGCATTTGAAGGTTTTCTATAAATCAGCGGCCGCCTACCCAATACACCCTCGTACACACGTTGTCAGATTGGCCATGTTCGTGAAGAAAAGTAGTTCACAGGCAGAAGGATTTCTCCTTGGAGACTTGATAGAACCCGTTGACTGATTCCGTAACCCGAGCTAACGGTATAAGAGTTCTTAATATACCTGTTTCCTGTCGCCCTGGCCATACCCTCTGCTCAGTCTAACAATATTCATGGGCGGCGCCCGTCCTGCGCTAGCACGGAGGAACAAATGTTTTTTGAGGAATTCGATCTGTATCAAGCCGGAGACTTTGGATACCATGAGTGTAGAATTCCGGCACTGCTTACAACGGCAAAAGGAACGATTCTGGCCTTCAATGAAGCAAGGAAGTTTACGGGAAGTGATTCAGATCAGATAGACCTCTTTCTTCGGCGCAGTTTTGATGGCGGCAGGAGCTTTAGGGATGTTCAGGTTGTGACCACCAAGAACGGTTGGGTCTCCGGAAATCCAGTGCCGGTTCAGGATAGAGCCACCGGCACGATATGGCTGTTGTTCTGTAGGAATGAAAGAGAAAAAATATCCACGCTCGAAGTTCCGCGCTCTGTATGGGTAACAAGCAGCAATGATGACGGCGGAACGTGGAATGAACCGAAAGAAATCACCGCTTCGGTCAAGCCTTCTGACTGGGCCGCATGGTACGCCACGGGACCGTGCCACGGCATTCAAATGCGAAACGGACGCATAGTGATTCCCGCCAATCACAGGGAGGTAAAACAGAACGCGGACGAAGAGGATGACCACGACTTCTCGCACATCATCTACAGTGACGACCACGGCAAGAACTGGAAATTAGGAGCAAGTGCCGATAGGCATACTAACGAATCAACGATATTGGAAACCAACGATGGGTGGCTCTACATCAACTCGCGCAACCAATACTCTTCCAGGGAGCATGTGACCTACTACCGTAGAGTGGCTTGGAGCAAGGACGGGGGTGGCAGTTTTTCGCCCAGTATCAGTGACGCGGGTCTTCCAGAACCCAGATGTCAAGCAAATGTTTGCCGGTACACGCTGGCGGCAGATGGACCTCCGGGGCAGGGCAAAAACCGCGTACTCTTCTCGAATCCCGGCCCTCCACAACAGCACGAAAGAAACCACCTCACGATACGCCTGAGCTATGATGAGTGCCGAACGTGGCCTATATCGAAGGTAATTTGCGAAGGCCCCTCGTCCTATTCAGATCTCTGCATCGCAGGGGATGGCACGATTTGCTGTCTCTATGAAAAAGGAAACAGCTCTCGCGAAGGAATCAGCACGTACAGCGGTGACATCTCGTTCGCGCGTTTTGACTTACAATGGCTGACGGATGGAGCGGATTCACTTCGATGAGGAATAACGCGTAATAGATCTGGCAATCTAACTCTAGGACGACGGAAAGCTAGAAAATCAAGCGAACTGCCTTGAAGCGAAAGGAGCGGTACGCGGTTTCATTTCAGGGATTCAATCAACGCTATTCCTCATGGCTAATCAACCCTTATTAGTTTCACCCCCCTCTCTGGCTGCTGAAATCGTTTAGTTTCCCCCATCAATCTCACCTCTCTTCAACATAAGGCCTACTTTGAACGTCGTGATTCTAAGCAACTGAGTGGGGGGGGGGTAAAGTCCCTTTTGAATAACAGATAACACCTCTCATCGCTCTCCACGCAGTCGTAGGTCATTTCAATAGTCGATTAAGCGACAGAGCTGAGAGATTCTGCGAATCGAATCTGACCGCGGTTTCCAGCGCTGTTTTGGCCAAGTCGATTTTTCCGAGGTAGTAATAGCACGCAGCTTTCAACAGGTGAAGATTTCCGGCAGATTGATAATCATGACGGAAGAGAAATCGGTGATTGGCATCAAAAGCATTGTCAATCGCTCGAAGCGCTGTCTGAAAATCTGAGTCAAGCGCCCGTCGCAAAAAAAGCGTATTCGCCAAGCCTACCCAGGCATCCGCGTTGGTTGAATCGATGCGGATTGCTATTTCAAACTCCCTTTTGGCTATTCCAATAATTTGTGAATTGGCTGTGGCTGCCTGCGAAACGCTCAGTTGGCTCCAGCCCAAACCATTATGAGCATCTGCTAGATTTGAATCGAGGGCAATTGCGCGTTCAAAACTCAATTGCGCTCCCGAAAAATCTTTCTGATTATATGCAGTCCAACCATTAGTTTGATGTTTATGTGCAGCGTCAGTAGCAATATCTTGCTCGTTCGAACATGCTAGCAACACAGCGATTGAAAGAAAAACTACGAATACTACGATAGAATGGTTCATGGCACCTTTCTCTGTGTCACACAATAGAGATTCCAATTTGCCTGACAGATTACCTGCGAATCAAGACCATTTCAAAATAAGTTAATACTTTGAGGAGGTGAATGGAAGAAAGAGGAACAGACTCCCCATCATCAATTGCAAATCAACGATGCGTCCATGCCTAAATCCATGATTAATCGGTCGATTAACGGTATTGTACATGCATCCTCGTTCCTAATTTTATAGTAATCCTCTATAAGATTGTGCCTACATATTGTTCTTCTAAAGCTAGTAATTCGATGCCCTAGATTCAACGTCGCTCCGATTCAGAGCGTTTCCAACCCATTCGCAAACTGGTTCGCAGTCAATTTTACCGCCACTGAAAATCCAAACGCCTTGTGTGTCAGACCAGAGTTTCAGCGGTAAAAGGATGAATTCCGTGCTTATATGTTTCTCTGTATGCGCTCCCTCAACCACACCTCGAACGCCTGTGGACGCCACGATTGGAAAGATCTAGTGCGCAATTATCCCACAGTTTTTGGATGGTCCGCCGTGATAGAACCGATATAAAAACCATCTACAGTCGCAACGCTTGATAACGAACAGAATCGCTTCTCTGTGGCTATTACCGGTACCACCCTCGCTACTTCCGCCGTTACGAGAATCGAACCTAACATATACCACTTGACCGCCAATCATAGTTCGGCACGGACTAATGAGAAGCCAATCAAGGTTCGCTACGATGGCCTGCTCTCACCTGTCCACACACAGACTCGAGTTGAGAAGAACATTTTCCTCACTGCAGCCGCTACGAATCCAATTCCGTGGGCAAGTCCCCACCGTGCCCTTCCCAGGCAACGAAATTCACAAATAGCAGGTCATTTATTTGACTTCAGTTTTCGCAATGCCTGCTTCATTTATACCCCATTAGCCTGGCAATTTCAATGAGAAAGAATGTTCACACAGCCTGAGAAATCCCTTGACACAGACACCGCGTTCTGCTATGATTTGACAATGCGAAGCCCAGGGAGAAATGCCGATGGGCTTCTTTTTTGTTTTACTCCCTGACATGCAAAGGGCTGCATAGCACTACAAAGAGTGAAGGTGACTCCATGGTAGGTCCACTAGACGGGATAACTGTACTTGATTTGACTAGAGTCTTAGCAGGACCTTACGCCACAATGGTCTTAGGAGATCTTGGCGCAGAAGTTATTAAACTGGAACAACCCGAAACAGGCGATGAATCCAGGAACTTTGGCCCTTTCAAAAACGGGTTCAGCCTCTATTTTATGAGCGTTAATCGAGGAAAAAAGAGTTTAACACTCAACCTGCGAACGCCAAGAGGCAAAGAAATTTTCATGGACCTAGTCAACCGTAGTGACATTCTCGTAGAAAATTTTCGACCCGGCGTAATGACAAAGCTTGGCCTCGATTATCAAACTCTCAAGAAGTCTAACCCCTCGTTAATTTATGCAGCATGCTCGGGTTTTGGTCAAACCGGACCTTATGCTCAAAGAGGGGCGTATGACATGATCATTCAGGGGATGGGAGGCATTATCAGCATTACGGGCGAACCGCAGCGCCCGCCCGTTCGTGTCGGCACCTCAATTAGTGACATTACGGCAGCCTTATTCACAGCAATTGGTAGTCTCGCAGCGCTCCGTCATCGAGAGCGAACAGGAGAAGGCCAACTTGTTGATGTTGCAATGTTGGACGGCCTAGTCGCAATCTTGGAGAACGCGATTGTGCGCTACTGCGCTACTGGTGAAAACCCACAACCGTTGGGCGGTCGGCATCCGGCCATAACACCATTTGAGGCGTTTGAATCGTCCGATGGACACGTGATTATCGCAATAGGCAATGATGTGTTGTGGAAGAAGTACTGCGAACACGTAAACCAATCCGAGTTGGTCACGGATGACCGATTCTCTACAAATGCACTGCGCACGGAAAATCACGAACAACTCTTCACTATCCTTTCTGAAATTATGAAGGGCAAAACGACGAACCAATGGATTTCGGAACTCGACGCAATCGGCGTGCCCTGTGGCCCTATTAACACTATCAGAGAGGTTGTGTGTGACCCTCAAGTGCTTGCACGGAAAATGATTACAGAAGTCATGCATGAAACCACCGGACGCGTGGAAATCCCGGGGTTACCGATTAAGTTATCAAGTACACCCGGCGAGGTGGGTATACCAGCGCCAAAACTTGGGGAACATACAACAGAAATCTTAAGAGAAGTGTTGGGCATGTCCCAGGAAATGGTTGACGAACTAGAACGAGAGAAAGTCGTGTGACTCATCGCAAAGTATCTTATCAACCTTGACTTTCAGAGGTATGGGAGAACCAGATGCACCCTCTGTATTCAATTTCAGTTTGTGGTGGACTCGAGAAAATTGCACAGAATGAGATTCAACGTCACCTAATCGGGAAAGGTAGGTTTGAGGTCGTTGATAAAGATCTGGCCCGCGTCAGGCTGCGCTATTCTGGAGATCCACGAGAATAGCTGCTACTCCGATCCGCGGAACATGTATTCCTGGTTATCAAGATGCTACCGAGCATGACACGTTCACGCCACTCCTTGACGAATTTAGAAAAATCGATTGCCCGAATTGACTTTCAACCCTACTTCGAGATTTGTCGACGGGCAGGAATTCGACTACGTAAGCGGGTTACTTTTCGTGTAACAAGCCGCATGAGCGGGCTTCGGAATTTTCGACGCATCGACCTCCAGCGCAGCGTTGAACGTGTATTCAGGACCTATGGTTGGCGTTTGACCGAAGAGAAGCCCGCTCTTGACATCTGGGTCGAGGTACAACAGGACGAAGGCCATATCAGCATCAGACTTTCTCCGCTCGAAATGGCCCAGCGAACCTACAAACAGGCCCACATTCCAACTTCTCTGAGGCCTACAGTGGCATACGGCCTTGTCCAACTCTCCGATCCACAGCCGGAGGATGTATTTTTAGATCCGATGTGCGGTGCTGGAACCATTCTCATCGAGCGAGCACACTCAGAACGCTATCGCTATCTTCTTGGCGGCGACATATCACCCGAAGCGCTGGAAGCTGCACAGAAAAACATAGGAAGAAAACATCGACCACGACAACTTTTTGATTGGAACACACAATCCCTACCACTTGCCCGAAATAGCGTGGACAAAATCGTTTGCGGCCTCCCATTTGGGAAGAAAACGGATGGTGAGTCTGACATTGCCGAACTCTATTGGGAATTTATTTCCGAGTGTGAACGCGCCCTGAAACCCACTGGGCGAATGGTGCTTCTCACAACACAGCGATTTGTACTTGACAATCTAATAAAATCGCAACCAGCGTTTATCGTTGAGCGGAGATTTCAAATCGATTTAGGTGCACAGAACCCATGGGTATATGTTTGCCTGCCTAGCCTAGAACGAGCCAGATGATTCCAACACCATGTATCGCGATTCTCCACAACAGTGCGCTGGAAAAGCATCTCCAATCGGAGAAGCGCGCCGTTCTTGCATTAAAGCAAACTTGAAACAGCAATGGGGCCCTTCAGGCTTGTCCAAAACAGAGGCACGTGAGTCGTGTCCTAGCATAGGAAGATGTCTTAAGGCGTCTATACATGAGGAGCAAGCCTCACACTGAAGCATTCATTATATATTCACCTCGGGTTGGCAATACTACAACCGGTTCACATCCCGAAGACAAGTCACAACTGCCAAAAGCAAGAAGATCTTGTTAAAAATTCACGTCACTGGCAAAAACCAAAAACACCATGCACGGCATAATCCAAAAGTGAGGGAGGAAGATTGTTGGCTTCGGATTTCCTGGAAGAGGAACAATTAATTGGTGGCTGAATCGAAATGCTCAGGCTTAAGACTCCAAAATGGCATATCTTGTCTCAGCTCGTAGCAGAACAGTCTATGAATTGTGAATTGCACGGTTGCGTTATCAAACCACGACAATTGAGGAAACTAGATGCATGAAAATAAGGAGAGCTGTTCCCGCGGACTTTTCTGAACTTGCAGCTCTGGACAGAGAGGTCTGGCAAAACTTTGAATTTATTCCAGATGGAGAGCATGTGTGGCGACTCTGGACAGAGCATGCAGTGGTATCTTGTGCTGAGGTGGACTCACGAATAGTGGGAGCGATATTGGCATTTCCCTGCGCAAACGGTTCTTATTGCATACATAAGGTTTTCATAAAAGAGGAATTCAGGGGCAAAGGGCTAGGGAGCCAGCTTTTCGAACTCTTGCTGAAGGATCTTGACAAGGAAAATCTTGCATGCTTCCTAACTGTCGACCCTGCGAATAAAGCGGCAATCACTCTCTATGAAAAGTGGGGGTTCACAGAACGAAAGTTTGTTAAGGGCTACTATCGACCGGAGGAAGATCGTTATGTTCTTTCTAGGCCGCCACTGAAACCGGCCTAGAACCAGATGCCACATGTGAAACATGGGCAAAGATTGATTTTTGAGGTCGCTCCGATTATGAAATTGTGCCAGCCCAATGCCAGTAGAATTTCTGAATTAGTTAGTCATAGGACTCCGAACTAAGCTTCGCCGCGATTTTTCGGTTGTGAGGCTGTCGGTCCTGCTCTCAAGCCAGATTGGTCTGCAGCTGACAGTCTCAACAAAAAAGTGTGAAGCGTCGACGAAATCAAGCGAGATCTACTCAGAAACATGCCTCGCTATAATTTGCAAATTCAGATCGCCGCATCCGCAGTGAAATCTGTCGTCAGAACGTATGGACACGCCACGCGAAGATAGAGAACTGTTTGTCCCCGTAATCCGGGCAAGAATCAGACCACAAATCCACAACAGTGAACTCTTATTCAGCCCTAGGTCTGGGGTTGGAAATACAGGATGTTTATCCGAAAGCGGCTCATTCTTGAACACACTTTCATCACAACTAAGGAAAACCGCGTGGGACTGTGAGGCCACAACTCTTTGAAAAAAACAATCGTAGACAGAGGAGCTGTCGTAGCATCTGCACGGCATACTTCCTAGGATGAGGTTCAACCGGACAAAACATTAGGTCGGCTCTGGATGCTTCATCTGCTACGCTTAACGATTCTGTTCTTTCTGCAGTCCTATTCACAGTCTTTTAACTGGGTTGCGCGGAAACACATTCGGAACATGAACCTAACGAGCGCATAAATAATATGCCTGTTGACACTAATCGAGTTAACCTGCGCAATACCGACATTCCTCGGCATTAACATTAGTAAAGTAAAGTTTCCTCTCAAACACCGCACAGCAACACGGTTTATCAGAGTGAAAACCCAACAGCATTGCAACAAGGCTTGAATCTCGCCCACAGCTGACGGAGCCATATCTATGCCATTCATTAACATCAAAGATTATAAACCAATCGAGTTGGTACCAGGAACAAAAGCGCGCACACCGCACGGCGAAAACATTATGCTTTCATACTTGGAAATGGAGGAGGGATCTGTAGTCCCCCTACACAGACACCCACACGAACAAGCAGGTATACTGCTGACCGGCAAGATGGAGTTGACAATTGGGTCCGAAACGTGCGTGTGTGCGCCGGGCGATATGTTCATAATTCCGCCTAACACCATCCACAAAGCCAAATCTGTGGATGGTCCGGCAACCTTACTGGACATCTTCAGTCCTGTGCGTGAAGATTACGTTGCACTGTTCAACAAGTACGCCCGTGAAGAGTAGCTGTAGGCATTTTCTGAGATACATTAGTTGGCGAAAAACGGCGACAAGCCTACTCGCAAATTCTCCGGTAACAAGGCAAGGAAAAGTAAGATGCAGGTCAAAGCAGTAGTGCATGTGATGCTATGCCTAATGCTGTTAATTCTCGTGACGCATTCTAGCTCACCTTTCAGTTTCTATTCCGAGGTATCGCCTCCCACTGCACCTGAGTTTGAGATCCTGCGCAACTGGATCTCAAATCGAATATACGGGCATCAAGAAGATCCGCGTCCCCCCCTGTCAACCGTCGAAAAACCAGAACCGAAATCTAAATCCGCTTATAAGACCAATTGTGATGTTGACGTAGGAATGTGGTACGTAAACACCTATAATCACGGCAATCCCGACGCGACTTTGAATAACAGTATTCCGGACCTAAAACGTCTCTGGGATGGGCACCCGGAACACCCGGTACGCGCCTGTAATCTAGTCCAAACGGGAGGTGGCGGCGAACATTGGGGTTATTTGCCAGGACAGCCGCGCGCTAAACGTGAGGCACACGGCTACAACGAATGGCTGCGCCGTTTACACCAGGCAAATTCGGACGGGAGATCTATCAAGTCATTAGTCTTCCGTCCGCTCTGGGGTCTCCGAAAAGCACGAGATTGGTCGTTATCTGAAATTGAGTCGATGACTGCGTTATTTCTAGAGATGAGTGCCCACACTGGAACACTCGATTCAGTCGCTGGTTGGCTACTCGGGGACGACTTTACCGACTATCCTTATCATACGGATTGGGACAAGATTGTCAAAATTATTCACGAACAACAGCAGAAACGGCAACTCAACAAACCATTCTACTTCACCAATCAGATATTTGCAGACGACATTTGGTCTAACCGTTTGCCACGTGGGTACAGACTCCGGAAATTTCGAAAGTGGTTGAAGGTCTTCAACGAAATCCCTGCAATTCCCGTCTTTGTTCCGCAATACTATCCTTGGGCGTCGAGCAAGTGGGACAAACGTCCTCGGCCTGGACAATATAAGTGGTGGAAAGAAGGGTTAGATGAGCTCCGTATACTCAAGCATTCCTACTGCCCCACGCTTCGTGTTCAACCAATTATTCAAGGAAGCGCTCTAAAAATTGACTCGGGGCCCAAGCATGTTGACATCCGCAACCAGCTCCGTACTGTCCTAGATCATCCAATTACTGATGGCGTATGGATTCTTGGGTGGCGTCCACTCGGAGTCCCGGGCAACCCTGTGTTTTGGGCAAGCCGAGAAAACTGGACAACCGGAATTAATATCGCTGAGGCAGTACAGATAGAGGTCGGACACAGCGAGAAAGCAAGATAAAGTTTGCGATTTGTCGCACACTCAAAACTATAGAGAAAATACCTGTAAAAACCGTCGGAATTTTTCACAGGAGCTAGTCAGAGTGATTTCTAAGAACATCGTTCCCAAGGCCCAAAAGCAAACGGACTCATACAGGCAATACCCGAATTAGCTCATTGGAAACTTTGACCTCCAATGACGGCGATTGAGTTCCCATCATGCGATTTTTATTGCGTCATTCAATGTAGCCGTCATGAAAACACCCAAAACTCTAGACAGCCCGTAGATTCAGCATAAGCGCAATTAACGCGGTCTCACAGTCACATTTGTAACCCGGTTCGAACCTAGGCGTTCAATCGTGGAAAGGAAACTCGCTAAAGTCAACCACTCAAATTGACAGTCTCGGAATGCCTTTATACAAGACTCATCATCAGGAGTAACCAAACATGACTGAATCTAATCTTATCAATGAGCAGCTACTAGAACAATATCGCGACTACGGATATTTCACCATCGAGGCTTTGTTCACAAATGAGGAAGTTGAGGCCGTGCGAACCGAGATATCCAAGATTATCGCACGCTATCCGAACGTTCCTGAAGAATTAGTACAGATTGAACCTGCAGTTGCTAGTGGGAAGAACACATCTAAGACTTTCGAACTTGGTGTTCGCAAACTCTCGCGAATGGCAAAATACAATACGTTCTTTCGGGACCTAGCGTTCCACCCCAAAATGGTCGAGATTGCAACAAGCATACTTGGTCCAGATATTGTCCTACACCAGGGCCAATTGCTCATGAAACCACCCCACTTTGGAGGCGAGAAAATCTGGCATCAAGATAATGCTTACTTTCGGCTCGTACCGAACGACGTTCTTGGATTCTGGATCGCATGCGACCAGGCCACCACTGAGAATGGTTGTATGCACGTCATTCCAGGGTCACACACTCGGGGAATAATTGAACATGGAGGGACGGACGACGAATACGGACTTGTAGACCCACCAGCCTCTGAAGACGCTGTACCAATTCCCTTGAATTCCGGTGACGCGCTAGTTTTCCATGGTGAAATCTTCCACTACACTCCTCCAAATATTACTCATAAACGGCGGCGTTCAATGCAATATCACTACGCCTCCAGTCAGTGCCACCAAGCCAAGGGTGCGCATCTCTTTAAGATTGAACCAGAACTTTTGGTCGCTGGCCACAATTATGTAAATGAATAACATCCTTGAACATTTTCAGTCAGAAGCCTAAGCAACATGCCATTCAACTCCAGAGTTAGTCATTGACAAAACAAGGATCCTGTGACATCCTTTGCAGCGGGATTATGTGCTTAGATGGTCGACGACGTGAATTCCCGACCACAACTTTGACACAATTCCAACTGTATCTCAAAGTCGGGTATGTATATAGTCACGTATCAAATCCACAGTAGTCACCAAAATTGTTACATTTTCCATGGGCGCAAGCAAGCCTTTCGCGCGATTCCTCGATTCCAATCCCGGAATCGTCGTCCGCAACACGGGACCAAATGCAAATAGCAACGCTGAAATCGAACGATCTTCCTAATTTTATTCTAAGCTTGATATTACGAACAACTCTAGCCAGTTCGATTACCACAGCAGTCGTAGGTCCTTTGGAATTACAGACTCCGAACAGACGATGAACAAGGCCAAGCATTGTATTCAATTCAATCAACTCCAAGCAAACTTTCGTGTCGAGCCACCGAGGGGATGACATGCTGAACAAATTCAAAGAATTGAAGGTGTCAAACGATGCAATGCACGACGCTCAAGAATTGCGTCAGCGAATCCAAGATGACGGCTATCTATTTTTCAAGAAACTCCAGAATCCCGACAACTTGCAGAATCTCCGTAAACAGATGATGAACGTCATTAGGAAGGGTGGCTGGCTTGTTTCTGGAACGAACCCGATGGACGGAATCGCAGACCTTTCGCAGCGCTGCACCGAAGGAGATTCTAGCTATACAAGCGTCTATCACGCAATCTACAAGCTACAGGCATTTCATCAATCAGGACACTGGTCCGAAGTTCTGAGCATCTTGGAAAAACTAACCGACAAACCGGTTCTTCCACACCCTCAGAAAATCGCTCGACTCTGGTTCCCGAAGTACACAGAGCATACGACACCGATACACCAGGATTTTGTCCATTTTCAGGGCAACTTTGACACATATACCTGCTGGACGCCGGTCGGTGATTGCCCAATCGAGTTAGGCGGATTGACAGTAGTGCCCGGCTCACACAAGATCGACCGTGTCATCGATCACCACTTCTCCCTTGGAGCCGGAGCCTTACGCATCAACGAACGAGAAGTTCAGGGTGAGTGGCATACCACAAACTACGAGATTGGTGATACTTTGTTCTTCTTGGCGTTAACAGTACACCAGGCCCTGCCCAATCGGTCCGTAAATAAGCTGCGCGTCTCTCTGGACAATCGTTACCAGGCAATCGGCAACCCAATATGCAATGAGGTGCTCACGCCGCATCTACATGGTTACAGTCCACTGAGTTGGGATGAAGTCTATCGAAAATGGGAATCGGAACACCTGAAATATTATTGGAAAGACCTGGTCGGCACACCTGACACGCCGGTAATGCAAAAGGATTATGGCTATTCAGAGCAAGGTTTCAAAGAAGCACTGTCTCTCGCAAAAACAGGCGATAAGAATGCCATATTACACCTAGAACGTTTCATCGAACACAGCCCCACATCAGACAGCGCAAAAGCAGCACGAGAAGCGTTGCAAGCACGCACATAAAACGTTCAAAAATGAGAAACACTGGCGTCCCATTGACTCAGGCAAAGAAGCCTGGAAAGGAGACATCATGCTCACAAAAACAGCGGATCACCTTGATAAGCTTACTCGAAAAGCACTGATGGCAGTTGGAGCTGACACACGCAATGCTAATCGCGTTGCAGAAGCCTTGACTTCTTCGAGCTTATGCGGAGTCGATTCACATGGAATACACCAGTTACCAGGATACGTCGAATCCGTTCAATCCGGAGAAATTGTCCCGGCAGCATGGCCTGAAATCCTCAAAGAAGACGCCACCAGCGCACGTATCCGCGGAAATTGGACCTTTGGTCACGTCACAGCAAAATACGCTATGGAAGTGGCTATAGAAAAGGCAAAAAGCCACAATTTAGCAATCGTAAGCATTGTTGAAGCAAATCATATCGGTCGACTCGGGGAATATGCCGAAATGGCGGCATGTCAAGACATGATAGGAATCATCTGGGCAGGCGGCCTCGGCGAAGAACAACCCGAAACTGTGCCGTTCGGCGGCCGTCAACCTATCTTGAGTACTAACCCAATAGGAATGGGATTTCCCATTGGCGATGGCTCACCAATGATTATCGATTACGCTACCACCGTCGTTGCCGGTAGCAAGATTCAATCCTACAAAGACAAGGAACAGTCACTACCGTCGAACAGCGTTGTGGATAAGCACGGAAAGCCTAGCAACGATCCTGACGCATTTCTCAATGGAGGATTTCATCTACCATTCGGGGGCCACAAAGGATATGCACTAATGCTGGCAGTAGAGTTATTCGGTCGAATCTTTTCCGGCGCGGATGCCTTTGGAGATGCCGAGCGAGGTGGCCCCATTTTTCGACATTCCGGTGCTACAATGATGGTTGTGAAGGCAGATTTATTTCAGCCATTCGCGGACTATGAGGCGCGAGCAGCAGATCTCGCGAATCGAGCGAGGGCAACCCCAACGGCCCCGGGTTTTGAAGAAGTACTTATTCCAGGAGATCTGGAGACACGCACAAGAGAGATTCGTTCGCGTAATGGAATCCCCATAGCCGATTCATTGTGGAAGCGGCTTGTGCACATGGCGAAATCACTGGGCCTGGATATGAACTAGGATAGATAGTGCGTATGGAAAGACGTAGAACCACACGTGCGTTGGTTTGAACCTCTGTCCTACACCGAAAATCGGTGGAACGACATATTGACAACGAAGAGGAGACAGAGATGAGTCAGGTTCCTAAACGGCGCTTTGGTCGCACGGAACTTAATCTACCAGTCATTTCCTGCGGCGGGACTCGGTATGCCTATACCCTACAGAAAGAGTCAGGAAATCTACTTTTGGAAGGCGATGTATCTGTTGTGGACCTTCCTAAGGAAATTCGAAAGAACGTTGTGGCTATTGTTAAACACGCGCTCAAACTTGGTATCAATCATTTTGAAACTGCTCATGGTTACGGTTCCAGCGAAGTACAACTGGGACAAGCACTGAAAGAGACACCACGAGACAAGTTCATTCTTCAAACAAAAATTAAACCTACCCAGGACGAATCCGAATTCTTCTCGACAGTTGATTCATCACTGAAAAGACTTCAGGTTGACCACCTTGATTTACTTACGCTTCATGGTGTGAACAACGCGGCTCAGGTAGAATGGTCGACTAGGAAGAACGGCTGTCTCGACTGGGCATATCGACTCAAAAAAGAAGGGCTCTGTAACCACATTGGATTCTCAACCCATGGTTCTACAGAAAGAATGTGCCAATTCATCTCCAGCGACCGCTTGGATTATATTTTCCTACACTGGTATTTCACCGACAATCGCAACTGGCCGGCGATTAAGTTGGCCGCAAAACACGATATGGGTGTATATATTATAAGCCCGAACGACCAGGGCGGCCGGCTATACAGTCCCTCAGCCAAACTGTTAGAATTCTGCAAACCACTTACACCAATGGCGTTTAATCTATTGTGGTGCCTTGCTCATCCCGAAGTACACTCTTTAAGTATAGGTCCCGACAGCCCGGGAAACTTCGATGCCCACGTCGAAACGTTATCAGTACATTTCGATCAAAAGGAAGGACTTGCACTGACGGAGGCCATAGCAAGTCGCCTAAAACAGCAGATCAATTCCGTCATGGGAGACAACTGGTACGACACCTTCCACATTGGCATTCCTGACTTCGATCGAATTCCCGGAGAGATAAACGTCATTCACGTCCTTCGAATCTGGGGATTGGCGAAAGCACTTGACATGTACGAATTTGCAAAATGGAAGTATAATCTTTTAGGAAATGGAAGCCATTGGTTTCCTGGAAACAATGCTTCACGGATTAGAGAAGTGGATTTGTCATCGACAATAAAGGATAATCCTTTTGGAGAGTCAATTCCTGATATACTGGCTGAAGCCCATGAGAATCTCATCGGAGAACCAGTTAAACGCCTAACTGAAGCTGGAAGTCCCTAACGTACATCGAACTGCTGATGTGTCATGATAACTAATCCGGTCGTTTGACAAAACACCACACATGAAAAACCTTACCCATTCTGTGCTCCGTATCGCAACCAATCTTAGCCTTTAGAAACTCGCTCTGCCATCAACGGACACCTTTTCGTCAATTAGATTGAATCATTACCAATTTAATCGAATAAACCTGATTTTGATACCACTTCACTTCGACCTCCCGATTAAATATCGAGACCTCGGCCATGTTGACGGATATCCCTTCCGCATACTATTTCGAATTCAGACAACTGCACAAACATCGAAGCATAATCGGCAAACTGTCAGAGATAGAAATCTTGAATGTCCTCGGACCAACTGTTTTGGCGATCGCAACTCCACAGATCTTTCCGCCAGGCACCATTGTCTGGCATTCAGGAAAACTAATGTCAGAGGAAATTCGAAAGTGTCAATGGCTAACGTTCGTCACGAACGTCTACAAATTAGATCGCACTCAGGAGAATTTGTCATCCAACGAACTTAAACAACTTGCCAAACGAGTGAGAACCGACTACAACACATTCGAGACATTTCTAAACACTACCCATCGTACCGGGGTTTTCACTGCCAACGCACACTGGGTATCTGATGTCGAACCGCAAGCATTTCGCTATCAATCGCCGGCACGACAATCACCGTATCTGATTCGTGCCATGTTGAATCTAGGTGGTGAAACCGATTCGATGCAAGGAGTGCTCGATCCCATGGGCGGATACGGACAGACTCTTTTCGAATGCGTCTTGAGAAACATCGATGGAGCCTCTTTGGAACTCTCGCCGACTGCTTCACATCGAAGCACCCACAATCTTCGAACCGTTCTACAACGCCTACAAATTCCATTTACTGAACATCTCGATGGAAACAATCATGTTTTTTTGACCCAATGTCGCGTTCAACGCCGCTACTCCATAATCAATGGTGATACACACCGAGCCGATGCATATTTCCCAAATGCGCAATTTGACACACTAATGACAGATCTTCCTTACGGCGTTAGAACGGGCACAAGAACTGAAAAGCTTGTACCAATTGGCGTGGAAAAACTTCTTAATGCAGCGTTACCGAGTTGGATACGCCTACTCAAACCGAGCGGGACCATTGTATTTGCCTATAATCAACACGCACTCAGACACGACAGCCTTCTCTTTTTTATGGAAAAATACGGATTCCAACAGCGTTTTCCACAGTACGACTTAAGCGAGCAAATCTCGCAGAAAATCCATCGGAATATCGCTGCGTTTAAAAAAAACAATTCGCGTTCTCATCACAGCATCAATATAAATCAATAATCGCAATAACCCAATCATTCGATGTTCGAACGCGTCTCTTCCTCGTCAAAATCAAGTGCTACTGAATTCACACAATAGCGTTCTCCAGTTGGCGGTGGACCGTCTTCGAAAAGGTGTCCTAGGTGGGCGTCACACCTGTTACAAAGCACTTCAATACGCATCATAAAATGACTTTTATCAATCTCGGTTGAAATCCTATCTAACGCAATGGGTCTCCAGAAACTAGGCCATCCGGTTCCCGAATCGAACTTGGCTTCCGACTGAAACAATTCATTACCACAACACACGCACTTATAGACCCCTTTACCCTTAAAGTCACAGTACTTGCCTGTAAAAGCATGTTCCGTTCCTTTTTCCCGAGTAACGTGGTACTGTTCGGACGTTAACCGCTGCCGCCACTCCCCATCTGTTCTTTTTTTCGTTTCGGCCATGCCAGGAGATCTCCATAATTTTTAAAGATGAATTAAACACACGCGCAAAACTATCATCCAAGAGTCTGCCAGAAAAGTCGGATTGAAAATACCAGAACGGTAATAACAAGAACAAGCCTAATCCACTTGTCCCCTTTGACAACGGCCCATTGGCTGCCGACCCAGGCGCCAGTGGCATTTCCAAT
>CAYZGU010000009.1:0-28324 GCA_964478165.1 uncultured bacterium
CCCGTGGTCATTAGAGATGCGCCGATGGTTGGACTTCATCACGTGTGTGTATCTGGAACTGGGCGCCGTCTTCTACTTCTTCTTATGCCATTAGCAGTCTGATTGCAAAAGTCGTCAAGTCAGATGGAAGTAGTCTTGCGCGTATTTTAGGCGTGGCCTGGCGCATGTAGCTGAAGAGACATTTCGAACTACTACCTCTGTGTGCGGTGTTTGTTAATCGAACTCCCGGTTCATCCTTTTCGATTGGGCTTCAGATTCCTTGTCGGCACAGAACAAATCTATGCAAACGCTTCTTTCGATGGCTCCGTCTGAATTTCAAACCAATCTAGGTGCGACGACGTCCGGGTATAGTCGGGCCTTAGAATCGAGTGATTTGTGCGATTTAGGGCTTAATCCTCTTTCATCCTAGAAGTAGGATTTTCCGAGAGAGTTTCCTGAACTGAAGGCATTGTACGGTACGCCGGCCGGCAAGGTACGGAAACCCCAAGTCTCCGTTGTTGCATCATAACCCAATCCGACTGATGCAGTGGAATCTGCGATTAGATTCAATTGGAGTGTGAAATCTTGTCGTACATTGTCAAATGGGGGCTCGCGTTTTATGCCGATACGACTCCAGGTAAGTCGTAGATTCCAGTCATGAAGATTGCGCTGAATGGATACCTGCTGGCGGTAGAATTGTTGCTCAATTGCGTCGTAGGTCAGGCTAGCTCTGACGTTGAACAACCGGTTAGGCGTAAAGCGCCAACTCGCTGTGATATTGCGCGCCGTTCGGCTGGATAGGAGTCTTTTGCTAAAAGAACTGCCGATGCTCATGTTCCAGGATTTTCGCCCATAGCGCACGTTGGATCGGAAACCAACCATTTTGAATCGCTTCCCATCACTGTCTTTGTTCGGATCGTGCGTCATTCTGAAGGTGATATTTAGTCGACGGCTTGCCAGTGGAACAATCATTACATCGCTGTCAATTGGTTCATATCTGCGCCGGCTCACACGATCCTTGCTAAAATCCGATCGCAGCCGTGTGTCAAAGTCAAGTAGAGACAAAGCCGTCTTACCGCGGCGTGTCTTCACTTCGAATGTCGTGCGAAAATTATAGGTAAGTCTTTTCCTTTCAAAAAAGTACGTACTTGGTCCGAACGGATATAAGTTTTCGTTCCTGTCAACTGGTGGCTGATAATCAAATGATAGATTTGATTGAATCTGATGTCGCATGCGCCGTGCACCAGGAATAAAACTGATGTCATAAATTCTAAAGAGGGTGTTGCTTCCCCTTGCGCTCAACCCATAAAGGCTAAGGAGGATATTCCGGTTTCCTTCCCTATCTCTTGCGTGCCAGATTAGGCTACTGTCCAAACTCAAATCAAGTCGAAGTTCTCGCTGCCGGGATATCTTGAGTGTTGTTTGTTTGGTAAGATCAAAACCAATATCCAAGGTTTGTAAGAACACATCTGTTTCATCTCGAAATCGCTGTTTGAAGAAGTTTCCGAATTCAAGGTCGAGATCAAAGCGCGTATTTTCTAACGTGGGAAAGGCGAGCATTGACAAGATAGGTACGTCCGAATGGAGTGTCTCAGCAAGCTTTGTAAGTCCAGAATTAACGGCTTTGAATAGGGGCAGCTGATTAAACTGCATCTGTGAAAACTGTACCGTGACTTGCGGTAGTTTCTGTAGAGTGGTTGTTCCTTCCTCTGTCAGATCTAATGTGTGGTTCACTTGTAGACGTGCCAGGAAATTTCCGAAACGCTTGCGAGAAAACGTCAAGTTTTCATTCGCGTCGAGATCTTCGGGATCAAGTGCTGATAGGGCTGACCCCCACGTAAAGATACCGAAGGAATTGACAGTTGATTCAGTTGTTCCATACCCCTCTTTGAAGTTTCTGGCCTGCCATGCCACGCGCCCATTGAAACTCAAGGGACGTCGTCCTTGTTCTCGATTATCCCACGGAGTATAGATTGACTGGTGATGGGCCCAACGCATTGTCCATCGCTGGCCCGTGCTGAATGCTTCCCGACGGGAAGTTGAGTATTGATCTTGGGATAGGAAAATGAAATCTCCACGATATGTGCGCTTTTTTTCTACCTTAATTAAGTGATAACCTTCAAGTGTCTTGATGACCCGGCTAGTTTCTCCGCGATCAAGTCGCTGTGCTTGTGAACTGATGGGGCGCAAATTTTCCCACTTGCCTCGGAAACCGTGTTTTTTGTAGACCTGGACTGCTTGTTCTACGTCCACATTTTCTGTACTAGCGTCCATGCTGCTCGATTCTGTTTCCGTGCGGATTGGAGATGTCCTTTTCTCTGCCACGCGTGTCGCTCTGCCAACGCTGTCTCGGTTGGTTTTAAGGCCTGCTACTCTCTTTGGCTCCATTGTTTCCTTTTTGATGGCTTCCCATTCTGCTGCAAATTGTTGGGCAATCGCTTCGAATGTGGGAGCTGATTCTTTTTCTATCAATTGAAATACGTGGACGCCTCGATCCGTATAAACGGGTCGTGTAATGTCACCAGATTTCTCCAGACGTCGCACTGAATGTTTCCATTGCGGATTCATGTTACTCAAAGAAAGCGCATTTCCGCTGTTAACGGTTGTGAGTTCAGCGCCATCGTATTCGGTTGCAAGTTGCTCTAGAGGCTCTCCAGCTACTGTCCGTTTCTGAATTTCATTTCCGAAATTTCGAAGTGCGGATCTAGTTGCGTCATTAGGTTCGATAGCGATGTCAATGCGTCGAACCTGAATTTCCTTTTCCCCATAAACATCCAGCAAGTGGTCCACTGTAAGAATGTGAAATGCGAAATTGGTCCGTAAAATGGGGGTAATATCTCCTGGTTGAAGATGAAATACTGCTTCTTCTAGATGTGGTTCCAGTACTAAGGTTCCTCGTTTGCTCCGCTCACCGCGGACAAGAAAACCTAGATCGCCCTTGCGGTGGCGTGTTTCTTGGTGGTCCGAGTGCTTCTGAGCGAGTTCTGAGAAGCCAATCTCTTTCTCCTTGAGCTGAGCATGGAGTATTTCAGCCTCCTCGCGCGCCCGCGCGACATCTTCGTCCTTGATTCGATATTCCAAGAAAATCTGGCGTAGTGTGTACTTGACATGTTCTCCGCGCAATAGGTCTGAAAGCTGGTCTGCCTTTTCCTTGAGTTTGGCGCGTTTGGCTGGGGTTGCGTCTGGCAGGACCGGAATGAAAATTTCTTGGAACTTTACGTCGTTTACGCGGTATTTAGCTTGTGCACCGCCACCGCGTCCCCGTCTGGTACTCTGATCGAAGAGGAGCTCTGTAGAATAACGATATCGACGGAAAATAGGTAGGATGATGCTTGCGAAGGGGCCTTGATAGCTGTCGGTGCCAAGCTTGACAATGATTTTTGCCATCTTATCTTCCTTCCGGAGATCACGTCGAATCACGGGAAAATAAAATAGTGGAACACCCCCAATTTTCAACACGATGTTCTTTGCGATTAGTTCCTTGTTCAGTTTGACGATGATTTGGGATGCCGAAAAATAGAAATGCGGTTGTTTCAAGGAACATGTTGTCAGTCGGCCACCGCGAATATATGATTCGTCGTCCTCAATCTTAAAAATGTCGGACCCGCTAAAATACCATGGGTCGTCAAACGTGAACCCATCCCGTGCGATGCCCTTTTTGGTTTCTAAATCGAAGATTAAGTCGTCGGCAAATGTTACCTCTTCATCGATAATGAGTCGCACGTTTCCGGAAGCACGCATGACATTGTCGTTGAAATCGGCCCAGATGTGATCGGCATGCAGCACGACCTCCTGGGATTTAATCAATGCATTGCCGTGAATCTGCACGAAGTTGTTCGACATGATCATTTGGTCTCCATCTCCGATGACCGTTCCTTCTTCAGGTGACATTTGTCGAGGGTCGAGTCGGCTGGTGGAAGATTTCTTGTCTTTCGTCAAAGGAGGCGTTGGTTCGTTGTGCGGTCGGAGTTCTCCTTGCACGTGTGTTACGAATACTTCGTTTTCTATGGTTGTTTCGGCTGATGATTCCTGTGCGGGGAGAATGCGAATTGGAAAAAATGCGTAGGCACAAATCACTAAGATTAATAGATGAAGAGGAGCGATAGTGTTGCTATTTCGGAGAACTGAAATGGTAGTAGACTGGAGATACACCGTGCATCGGAAGAAGTGAAGCGTCTTGAGTGAGAGGTGAATTGGAGCAGAGCGAAACGTTCGGAGAATATGCCGCCGCAGGCACCCGGCGCCAACTGCGTACATCCGTTTGGCGTCGCCATCTGTCAGACTCCCGTTTCTTCGTTTGCCCATGTCTAACCTATTCATTTGCTTGAACGTGTTCCAAGTTTTAATTATTTTCTTCGACCTCTCGTTAATGTGGCAAAGCAAATCGGTGCGCTTGGGAGTTCGAGACAAATCATATCAACAACAATATCTGAATTGTCCATATACCTCAATCAAGGGGTTTGATTTTTACATAAGCATTTTCAAGAAGGAGGTCTGTGTACGCGGTCCATTCTTCCTGAAATTTCTGCTGACGGAGGATAGCACGGATCTGATTCTTCTCTAGGTCGTTCAATTCTGGGGGAATGCGGCTGTCGACCTTGAAGATATGGATGGCTTGGCCCATTTTGACTGGTTCGTGATATTGTCCGGCATCCAGCCCTTCCACAATCTTTCGAATTTCTGGCGTCAACTCATTTAATAGACGGGTGCCCAGATTTCCGCCACTTGCGCTCGTTTCGCTATCATCAGAATATCGGATTGCGAGGGTTTTGAAGTCTTCGTTCTGTTTGAGTTTCTGATACACAAACGTGGCTCGTTTTTGAGTTTCGCGTGCTGAATCTTCACTGATATTTGGTCTAATAATGAGGTGGCGAAATGTTATTGCTTGGTCAGTCTTGCGTTCCACTTTAAGGACATGGACTACCTGATTGTCTTGGATGGGTTGACTGACTTCACCTTCAGCCAACGTAGCAAGTGCACGAAACGGCTTAGAGAGTTTGTCAATCTCTTTGAGTGGTAATTCAATTGCGGATCCATCATTTGATTCGGCTTCTTCTTTGTCCGCATGTAGCGTTGCCAATGCTTCAAAATCTTCTCCAGCTTCGGCTCTTTGAACTACGGTATTGGCGCTTCCCAATGCGGACGCCCATTCTGCTTCCGTAGGCTTGGGAGCTATCAGGATGTGTCTCAGATTGATACTATCTGATTTGGTTGTGAATTGCCCCCTATTTTCTGCGAAAAATGCTAAGACATCCCTGTTTCTAACCTGAAGTTTCGGAAAAATTCGCATTTCTAGCAGTCGTTCCGCCATTAGATTACGCTTCGATTTTTCCCGAAATGCTGCCAGTGTAAAACCCTCCGATTTGAGCTGTTTGGTGAACTCTTCTTCTGTTTTAATTTGTGCTCGTTCTTTGAAAGATTCTTCGTACAAATTCAGTTCTTGTTTTGTTATCTCAATCTTTAAAGTTAGAGCTGTTTCGACGAGAAGCATTTGTCGAATTAATCGATCTAGTAGTTCAGGTCGCTCCTTCCGTGCTTTTTCTACCGCCTCGCGCTCACTAAAATGATGAATCTGGTTTAGTTCCAGCGCTCGTTGCTTTACTATGTTTTCCAGCTCCCAATTCGTGATGACTTCGTCATTGACGTAGGCAATAATCTTGTCGAATGTACGGGATTCTACCACGTCGGATACACATAGAACTGAAATTAGGATGGTGGTGAGACACAAGATACTTCTGGACATCATTAAGCTATACCTCCCAGGTTGATCGAGTCCATGGTTTCGCTTACAAAAGGGCCCGATTATCTATTGACGTGAAGCACCGCTTGAAATGCTGCACCTTTCTCCTGATGGCCTTGTTGCGTTCCTTTGAATCGGCAGGAAAATGCGGTTGCTGACATGTGGTAGATTCTATTTCGAAGGCGTGCCTTCTTCGGTAGATTGGGCCTGTTTATCTGTCGATGTGTCTTTTTCCTCCGAGGCATCGGGAATCATCTCGCTGTAGATTTTCACGTTGGCTTGTTCGTGGAGCTGGACAAGCCATAATTCCATGAGTTCTTCTCTCTTTTGTCGTTCAGCGGCCCTTTCAACGTTCCGACGTACATCTTCTTCATCGAACGTCTTCTGCCGTTCGGGATGGTGCTTGTCTTTGCGGAAGATCATGAAATATTGTTTGTTCCGAACGGTCACCTCAATGACGTTGTCATGTAGTTTCCCGATTTCTGCTGCGAAGGCGGCATCGATGAAAGGTTCCGTCCCTTTCGGATAAGTGCCTCGTTGAATTTTTCCGGTGTGTCCAGGAGTTTCTCCATCTGAACCGGGACCTACTAATTCCGCATGGTCCGATAACTCCGTTGCGGCTTCGATGATGTCTTTGCCGTTTCTTATTTCCTCAAACACTGTTTTGGCACGGTCTCCATCGGTGAGAGTGATACACGATAGCTCCACACCTTCGGCGTCAATATATTCTTCCTTGTTCCCTTCGTAGTATTGCCGATAATCCTCTTCAGTCAGCGTGAGCTTTTCCTCAATTTCAATCTCAGTAATTCTGTCGACCATCAATTTGTGGAGATGATTTCTCACCTTCTTCAAGATTTCTTCATCTTCGTCTAGATTTCGTTCTTTCGCGAGACAAAGGATTAAGCGACTTTCCGACATCAAAGTCATGTACTCTTCCACTCCGCTTTTGTCTGCGTATTTCTTCTGTTTGTACTCAGGCAATTCACTAATTTCCTGCAGCACTTCTTCGAGCGTGATTTGGTGCTTTCCATTGCACTCAAATTCCGCAATTACTGTTTTCTCAACAGCCATTGCAACGCTACCAAATATCATTAGTACAAAACTTGTAGTCAGGAAACCCATTAACATGAAACTGACTATCCTCAACGTTTTCCCATGCATATTTTCTGCTCCTTTAGAATTATGGGGTGCTCGATTTTTTCTGATGCCTCCGGTCCGCATCCCTACTCGTCGTTATGGCTATTTTATTCGTTGTCAGGACTGCTTTCTTCCTCGCCCGGTAGTGGTTCGGGAATGAGATCTGGAAATGTTCTGAGTTTTCCCTGAACACCAAGTTCCTCAATCCAATCATTGATTCGCGCCTGTTTCTTGTCTCGTTCAATCTGCCGTACAATCTTGTCCCGAACTTCATCAAAACCCTTTTGCCTCGCTGGCTTGTAATCTTCTTTACGAAAAACCAGGAAATATACATTTTCCTTAACTTCGATTTCGAAGACCGAATCTACAATTTCGCCAATGTCTTGTGCGAAGACTGTGTCAAGGAATGGTTTCCAATCCGCAGAAATATCTTGCGTAAAGTAGCCAGTATCTCCCGGTTCCGAATTGCCGGATCCTGGTCCAATAAGCTTTCCCGCTTCGGACAGTTCCTGCGCGGATTCGGTTATGTCTTTACCGTCATTAATCTCATCTAAAGTTGCTTGTGCTAGTTCCTTGTCCGCGACTGAGATACAGGTTGCTTTGCACTGTGCTTCTTCATTATATGACGATTCGTGCTTGTGCTCTTCATAGAATTGCTTCAGCTCTTCTTCGGTATAGGAGATTTTTTCATCTACCTCTACTTTAGAGAGTTTTTCCACCATAAGTTGATGTTTGTAATCCTCCGCTTGTTTTACATAGTCTGAATTTTTGCCTAACCCCCTTTCCTCAGCGGCCAGGATTTTTAGCTTTTCTCCAATGAGCTCAACTAGGTATTGTTCTTTGCTCTCTCTGTCTTTTAATTTGCCTCGGCGATAAGATGGCAAACCTTCAATTTCTGCGTTGAAATCGGCCAGTGAAAATGGGTATTGTTCAGCGTTCCAAGTATATTGAGCGATGACGATCTGGCTTTCATCGATCGAATTGATAGTCGAATCTTCGCCCGCGGAAAATGCAGCTTGCCAGCTCATGAAGCAAACTGCTAAGATTACAACTGAAACCAAGTATGCCTTTTGCATGACATGTTTTTCCTTTCATCATGGGTGGATTAACGTCGGGCAGTCCACGAACGCCCAAACTTTAGAAATCACTGAGACGTACAGTTCCATCCATCTCGATCTGAAGTTCCCTTGCGTGGAAAGGGTTAAGTGGTTGTTGGATTGGGATGTCCAGCTAAGCATGCATCCGCGGTTATCGTTGGTTTATTAGTCGTTGCAAGATCCCCTTCACTGCCGATATCAACGATTTGCCAGCCAGGCCTTTCATTTTGACCATTAACCGTGCGGGTGGCATGAGCACTAGGCGCCGGTCTTGACGAATTAGCTGAATCAGCTGAATTGGATCTAACCCTGACTTCGATTCATCGAAGGTAATTTTTATTTGCCCATCACCGGCTGTAACTCCTTCGATTCCTAACTCTTTGCAGAGATGCTTTAGCTGAGCGATGTCGAGCAACATCTCAACTGGCTCAGGGATTTTTCCGAAACGGTCGTTCATCTCTGCTTCAAGGTCGGATCTATGTTCTTTGTTGGCTAACGCAGCAATCTTCTTGTAGAGAGCTACTTTTTGTTGGCTGTCGGGTACGTAGTCATCAGGTAAATAGGCCTCAATCGGCAGGTTAATTCTGGTGTCAACGATGTCTTCAACCTTCTCACCACTCAGAGTCTTCACGGTGTCTTCGAGCAATTTGCAGTACATCTCGTATCCGACTGTAGCGATGTGACCGTGTTGTTCTGCACCGAGAATGTTTCCGGTGCCACGAATTTCAAGGTCGCGAAGGGCGATTTTGAATCCAGATCCCAGATCCGTGAATTCCTCAATGACTCGAAGGCGTTTTTGCGCGCCTTCTGTAATTACACGTCCTTGGGGATAGAGAAGATAGCCGTACGCTTGTTTCTGCGCGCGTCCAACTCGTCCGCGTAACTGATAAAGTTGTGCAAGGCCCAGGGCATCTGCGCGATCAATCAGAATTGTGTTGACATTGGGAATATCCAACCCTGATTCGATGATCATCGTACAAATAAGTACGTCATATTTATATTGAACGAAATCCATCATAATTTCTTCGAGTTGCCGTTCCGACATCTGTCCATGTCCGACGGCCACGCGCGCGGCGGGAACAAGGTTTTGAATAGACTTTGCAACGCTTGCAATGCTCTGAACGCGGTTGTGAACGAAAAAAATCTGTCCACCCCGCTCCATTTCGCGCAAGATGGCGTCCTGTATCACAGCGGGGTCATATTCCATTACGTAGGTCTTGATGGGCAGTCGATTTTCTGGAGGAGTATTAATGACACTGAAATCACGGATTCCAACGAGTGACATATGCAGTGTGCGTGGAATCGGCGTTGCCGTTAGCGTTAACACGTCGACAGATTCTTTGAGGTGTTTAATTTTTTCTTTGTGCTTGACTCCAAAACGATGTTCTTCATCAATTACCAGCAATCCGAGATCGTGAAGCTTGATGCTATGCGCGAGTAGGCTGTGGGTTCCGATAACGATATCCACCGTACCTTCGGCCAAGCCCTTCTTGACTGAAGCCAATTCCTTTGTTGTTCGGAAACGAGTGAGCATCTCCACTTGAATGGGAAAAGGGCCAAATCTCTCTAGAAAAGTGTTGAAGTGCTGCAGGGCGAGAATGGTTGTGGGAACGAGGACGGCAACCTGCTTGCCACCCATTACGGCCTTGAATGCCGATCGAAGCGCTATTTCCGTTTTTCCATACCCCACATCGCCGCAGACCAATCGATCCATGGGACGAGAAAGTTCCATATCGGCCTTAACTTCCTCAATTGCTTTCAACTGGTCCGGAGTTTCTTCAAAGGGAAACATCGCTTCAAACTCAATCTGCCAGGCAATGTCCGCAGAGAATGCATAACCTTGGCGGGATTCACGGATTGCGTAAAGTTGAAGGAGTTCTTCTGCCATCAGCTCAATCGAAGCTTTTGCTCGTTCCTTTCTCCGCTGCCATGCCGTTCCACCCAGCCTGTCGCGTGGAGGTCGCTGAGCATCTTCTCCACCACCGCCGATGTATTTTTGGACGAGGTCAATCTGGTGGGTTGGGACGTACAGTATATCATCGTTAGCATATTTCAATACCAGGAAGTCTTGGGACTTTCCATCAATGTCAAGACGGCACATTTCTTCGTAAGTCCCGATTCCGTGTGACACATGAACAATTAAATCCCCCTCTCTGAGATCTATTAGGCTAAGAATAGGAGCACCCTCTTTTAAGGTCCCATGAGGATGCGAACGGCGGGCTTCGCGTCCAAATACCTCGTCCTCGGACACTACAATGAGTTTTAGTTGTTTATTGAGAAATCCTTCAGTAATGTTCCCAATTCTAGCTGCGGTTTGTCTATCGGATAGACCGCGATCTGCCAAAATTGATTCCATACGAGCTGCCTGTTTGGGAGTTTCACAGAAGATGTTGACGAAGTAATCTGCTTCCGTCCATTCTTTAAGCTGATCCATAACGACTTGATAATTTCCGCGGTAAAGGCCGAGTGGTTGCATGTTGAAATTCATCGGCCCATTTTCAGTGTCGGGGAGGGGGGTGGACGATATTGGCAATGAGATTTGGGTTTTCAATGCGGAAATCACCGTTTCAAAGGAGGCGAACATTTCATCAGGTGACACCATAAATCGATCTGACGAGATCGTTTTTTCGTAGAGCTTCCATGCTTCTTCAACGATGCGGCCCGCTTCCCGTTCCAACCACGCTGGTTCAACCAGAAGCGTGATGGTTTGATTCGACAAATAATCTGTGAAGAGCTTTGCATCCGGATACAGAATTGGCATCAATGCTTCGATTCCCCCCAGATTTGTTCGATTTTCCAGGTGGTGGGTAATTTCCTGAATTGCGTTCTGAAAGTTCGATGATGTGTTCGTCTCGATAGTTTGTCCTGCTTGTGCTCGCCATGCTTCTAGTGTTTCGTCTAGGAGGAGTGCTTCGCACATCGGGGTCAGCATGACTGATTCTAATGCGGTTATAGATCGCTGCGATGCCGGATTGAACAGACGAATTGTATCAATTTCATCGCCAAAAAACTCAATGCGAATTGGTTTATCACAAACAAGCGGATACACATCCAGAATGTCCCCTCTTGAGGAATATTCCCCTCTAATCTCAACGAGATTGACCCGTTGATAGCCGCCACGTGCCAACATCTCCGCAATCTCATCGGGCTCGATTTTGTCACCGACGTTCAATCTTCGGAATCCCAATTGGAGAACTGGTCTTGAAGGGATTCTGCGCATCAATGCTTGAATCGATGTAATAGTGACCGTACGCGCATTCTCCAATAGATGGTTAAAGCAATTCACGCGCTCTGCGACAATTTTCGTTGGTGGTGTTAAATCATTGCACAGGAAAATTTGGAGGTCTGGGAAGAATTGCGCATCTTTGAATCCGTACGCAGGTAGATCGTGAGCGAGTTTTTCTGCCTCATCGTGTGAAGCAAGGACGATGAGAAAGGATTTGTTGGGGACATCTTTTGCCAATGCCGCTAGCAGGTAGGCGAGAGAAGGGTTATGCAAGCCTGTCAGCCACGGTAGCGCATGAATTCCTGCTCCGTTTTGTGGTGGGTCGTTTCCGACGCTCGAGAGGCTTTCTGTAAGCTTCCCAATTAGCTTCTGGTATGTGTCAGTTTGGTGTAGGAGATTTATTGCGTCCATCGACCTACTCTGCAAAATCAACTCTTTCGAGAGTTCCAACTAATTTACCGATGCGGGTTTCAGCCTCGATCCGCACGGGCCACCGATTCTCGTCGTTGGTGAGCCAGATTAAGTAGCCGTGCGATGTTTGCAATGCCAAAGTTTCTACTCGTCCGAGGGCTTCCGTCTGGATTATCTCGCGCCGGTAATGAGTGAGAGTCACATCACGAACGGTGTCTCTTACCAATACTGGAAAAGAACAGGTCTGTCCAACTTTCAAGTCTTTGGATCGCAAGAAGTACACCATTGACAACTCATCTTGTGTTCCACTAGGCACTTCAATTTTCTTTCGATGCTCGTTTTTTGAGTACTCCGCAGTACCACTGTCAGCGAAGAAGTTAACTTCAACATGGGCTCTATAGCTACGGTCTTCCAGGTTTTTAGTAAACCGTAATGGATAGAGTTGATTGGTTGTGATATAGCTTACTTGTGAATCTCGGAAATGATATAGTTTGGAAAACAAGGAACTGGTTCTTGATTCAGAAGTTAGCTGATAGACATTATGACCATCAAGTGTCGTCTGTTGTGACACCGTTGTAATCTGCTTACCAGCAGAGATGCCTGCTATTCTAATCTTATAAGTTAAAATCTCTCCGACGATAATGGGAAATGGTTCAAGATTGTTTGCGTTGAGCAGTGACAGCCGAGTTGCGGCACTTACCGTTAGGCTTAGTAATGCGAAGCAAACCAAGATTGAATTTCTAACAGGTTGGTAAGCGGATCGAAAAGATATGGAAGGATGCAAATCAGATTCTCCTGAACGTCGGGTGATTATCTTCGCAGTCTTTTTGTTGCATCCGTGCCTATAGTTTTTCGTTTGCTGTTGGCCGCCTAGCGCTTTGGGAATTGAAAGGCGCGTTGGCGAACGGTTGACGATTGACGCAGACTATATGGCCGAATCTAACGGCCTTCTAGTCGCATGCAGAATCGAATTAAAGAATTTCGTGCAATCATTTTAACAGGCCTCGATTTTAATTCTGGAATAGTTCTTCGAGCTGTTTCTAGCGGGAATCAAGACGGATACCGAACCGCAAAATAATATCACAAATGATTATGTTCTGCAAGACGAATTTGCTTGCGTTCGTGCTGATTTTGTGACACAATAGCCTTGTGTTTTCAGTCCATTGGTGTTTCTGGGACTGGAAGGAGGAGATGTGTTACAACAGGTAGTGAAAGAGTTGATCGGATTTCTCTCGACGTCCACGGGGGCCTGGACGTTAACCGGACTTGGGTGTCTGACTATTCTGATTGTAGCCTATCATCGCAAACGGCAAATTCCCGGTCTTACTATCGAAGGTATCGACGATGACACCTGGTTTATCAATCGTGATGACAACCATCATTTGGCTATTGTTGTGTCACTGCATGTCATAAATAGATCGGGAAGTCCTATTCGCGTACAAAAATGCAAGTTAAGCGGCTATTCACCGCAAGAACCACCATCATGTCTATTCTTGAAGGGACACGACAAGACAATTCCGGTCGAATATCCAAAACACGACCGATTTACGGGACAAGAGTATATCATCAATCCTTACGCCGAACAAAGATTCTGGGTGTTCTACCAATCTAAGCTTGTGACTATGGCCAACATGCTCCGTACTCCTGTTGTTCTTAAAGACGCAAACCGAAAACGAAAATCGTTTCAATTGACCATTCCGCGAAATTTGCAGCAAATTGTCCTATACCGTGAAGCCGCAATGCGATGGTGATAAAGTTTCATTCAGACGAAAAAACGCGGCAGATTTGAAGTTAGTAAAATTTCCATCCTTGTGAACTTGCCTCGTGCATTGCGCGGGGCTTTTGTGTTTTGCACTTGTGTTGTCGTGCGGAGTGTGATAGGCTGGTCGTGGATTCGGCAGAGTTGAAAGGTTAGAGAGTTAATGACACTCAAGAAAATAGTCCCGTTTCTAAATTTGGTTATTCTTGTGTTTGGGTTCCATGGTATGGCGTACGCACAGGAGGTAACAGCGTCAGCAGAATACCAATGGTTTAGTGAAAAGAAAGTTGGGATCTTCGTGTCCGTAATTCTTTTCTCAGCTGTTGTCATCTGCTCAATTTATCGAGCGCGAGGTGGTGCGGATATTTTTATCCGGCGCATCGCTGGTCTGGAAGCGGTGGACGAAGCAATAGGAAGATCTACAGAGATGGGACGTCCAATTCTGTATATCTTGGGATTAGGTGGAGTAAGCGATGTGGCGACAATTGCGAGCATGAACATTCTCGGACAGGTCGCACGAAAGACGGCCGACTATGAAACTCCTCTACGAGTGCCTTGTTACGACCCCATTGTACTGAATGTGGTGCGTGAAATGGTCAAGACGGCTTATCTTGACGAAGGACGGCCGGATGCCTACAGTGAGGACAACATATTTTTCGTAACGGAAAGCCAGTTTGCTTATGCGGCCGCAGTTGATGGTATGATGGTTCGCGAGCAACCGGCTGCTGTATTTATGCAAGGGACATTCTATGCCGAGTCACTAATTCTCGCCGAAACAGGAAATTCTGTGGGGGCGATTCAGATTGCCGGCAGCGACTCGGATTCGCAATTGCCATTTTTCATCACGGCATGCGACTACACCTTAATCGGCGAAGAACTTTATGCTGCGAGTGCCTATCTATCTCGTGAACCAATGCTTTTGGGCAGTTTAAAGGGACAGGACTACGGGAAAATCATGTTATTTGTCGGTATTATTCTTGGCGTGGTCCTTGAATTGGCCGGAATTACTTGGATTTCTACATTCTTCAAGGGCGGTCAATAGGCGAGAATCCCAAGTCGGAGGTCTTATGAGGCGACAGGTTCCTTTAATCCTTTGTTTTGTGTTTGGCATTGTGATGATGCTTGTCGAATTTAGCCCACATCCGTTCTCTGAAGCACTTAGGAGTGAAGTCATCAGTTGGGCCTTGATAATAGGTCCGTTTGCGCTTGTCCTAGGTGTAATAACGCTTATACATACGCATTGGCTACGTATACGGCGGCGTACTGAGCACTGGCAGTACAGCTATGTCGTGTTTCTCGGGATGATTGCGATGCTCGCGTATGGCCTTCCGAGCGGTCCAAACAATAGAGTGTTTGTATGGCTATTCAACAACGTCCAGGTGCCTATGGAAGCAACGATGTTTTCACTCCTGGCATTCTTTATTGCATCGGCTTCATATCGTGCCTTTCGCGCACGTACTTTGGACGCAACACTCTTGTTAGTCGCAGCACTGATTGTAATGGTTGGTAATGCTCCCATCGGAGATCTTATCTGGAATGAGATAGTACCAGCCAGAGAGAATTTTCCGTCCACCGCGAGGCAGTGGATTCTAGATAACCCGAATCTTTCATCTCGCCGTGGAATTATCCTTGGTGTGAGCCTCGGTGTAATCTCCCAATCTATCCGAATTATTTTTGGCATTGAACGATCGCATCTCGGCGGAGGGGATTGAGGCTATGCTCGAAAAATTGATGAATTTGGACCGGCGCATTGTTTTTATCTTGGTCGCGCTAGCCGTGATTGTTCCCACTTTACTTAAGGTAAGCTTTCCAATTACCGTTTCGCAGCCTACGCGAAGGGTCTACAATTTCATTGACAACCTTTCTCCACAATCTACGATTCTGATATCATTTAACTACGGCCCTTCGTCAATGGCCGAGTTGGAGCCAATGGCCGCGGCGGTTTTACGCCATTGTTTTAGGCGCAAGGTGAGAGTGATTGGGATGACACTTTTTGATGTTGGCGCGACATTAGGATACGAGGTTGTGAATCGAATCGCAAAGGAATTTGAGGCGGTCGAGGGAGAGGATTATGTTTTCCTGGGTTTCCGTCCAGGTTCTACGCAAGTGCTCCTCGGGATGGGTAACGCAATCGATAGTGTCTTTCATGCCGATCACAGGGGTAAAATCCTGTCTGAGATTCCTATGATGACGAAGATTAAGAATTACGATCAGATACAACTCGTCCTCGATCTTGCTTCAGCGGCCACACCGGGGGCGTGGATTACCTATACGAACACAAAATATAAGCAACAGATTGCAGCGGGTGTGACCGGAGTTATGGTTTCTGAGCTCTACCCCTACATGCAAACAGGACAATTGGTTGGTTTGATGCCGGGGCTTCTAGGGGCCGCTGAGTATGAAACGTTGATTGGCACGCCTGAAAATGCCACAGCGGGAATGAGTATCCAATCATTCGTTCACCTGCTGATTGTTGGCCTCGTGGTTTTGGGAAATCTGGCTTTCTTTATTCGACGGCGTGTGGGAACCTAGGGAGGTTATCGAGTGGAAAGTTTTGGAATTTGGGTGGCGGCATTTCTCACGCTCTGTATTTACAGTTTCCTATATCGTGACAACCCATTTTACCGGTTCGCTGAGCATCTTTTCGTGGGATTGTCGGTTGGTTATGGAATTGTGTTGCAGGTGCACCACGGCCTAATTCCGCTAGCCTGGCATCCGTTTGTTGAAGCAGTTACAGAACGCCAGTTGAGTGGCTTACTCAAGCTTATTCCGATTGCGATAGGTCTGGTTTTCTTCGCCCGCTTCATTCCGAGCTATTCCTGGCTCATTCGGTATCCAATTGCGATTCTGATTGGTATTGGATCAGGACTTGCCATCCCCAATGTCATGGAGGCGAGCATCTTCCGTCAGGTTCATGGCACATTAACTCCATTTGCGCAGATTCATGCTGGGGCATTCAGTCCTTTTGAGATTCTGGGTACAATATTAATGCTAGTTGGTGTGATTTGCACGCTGACGTACTTTTTCTTCTCGATTGAACATCGAGGGGCGATTGGTGGAGTCTCAAAACTTGGTATTATCTTCTTAATGGTTGGATTTGGTTCAGCGTTCGGCAACACGGTGATGGGTCGCGTGTCCCTACTAATCCAGCGTGTGGATTTTCTCTTGCGGGATTGGCTTACTCTGATTTGATTCGCATTTGGTAGATGTCCCCTATCACTAGTTGATGGTGGTTGTACTAGTAATTAGTAAATTGACCATAAGATTAGGGTCTGAACCGAGCCGCAAATCCTACGCTAAAAAGGGATTGAAACCCTTTTTCGTTGTATCCGTGGTGTGCGGTTAATGTGGCACGCTGGTTGAATGAAGACAACTGAAAACCACGCCGTGTGTCCATGCTGCTCTTCTTAGATTAGCGACATTTGTTTCTCCGAATTGTAGTGAATACGGAGGGTGCTCTGGCTAGCCCTTTTGCTCAGAAGTAAATCATGCGTCGAGATTGTTCAAGGAAGAATCGCTTCATATCCCTCCTCAAGGAAGAATCGCTTCATATCCCTCCATTGTTTTTTTGTCAGAATAGAAGCGCAGTGTCCAGCCGATGCCGTGTTCTAGCGTCGCTTGATACGTGTGGACTGATTTGCTAGGAGCTTCCCTCGGAGAGAATTTCGAGTCCGTCCAGAGTTTTTCGCGTAATCGTAATCGCAGCACTCAACGGTTTGGGACTGTTCCTGCAGCATCGGAATTACGCATGTGGATTGCTTTGGCGATTTCTCGTAGCGACTGGTTTCTGAGTGGCCATGAATCTTGGGTATCGTTAAAGAGAATGTGGTAATTGTGGCTAACTTCGTTTTTTTTACAGGGAGCAGCTAAGAATTGGAAAAATTTTGTTTAAAACTCGGAAGGTGCAATTAGTTTCTGACGTGCGCCTGTCAAATGCCGAACTTGCCTATGGTTTTATAGGTCAAGATTAGTGAAAATTGGTTGACACCTTGGGATTGGAAGTTCTCATCGGGCTCAGAACTGAATCGATTATCGATGAGGTGATGTCATTACTGAAATGGTCTGATAGTATCTGCGTCGAGACGGCTTAATTAGCCACATTTGTGCATGCGTTTCTCCCATGTTTCAGGTGTACAATGTGGCCGTAGCGGTGGTGTGGCGTCGGTGCTAGGAGCTGTTGAATGATGCGCGCCATTCGGAATTCTCTGTTCAAGAGGTTTGGCGGCTGGTGCAAGATTAGCAGTAGTTCTATTCTTCAGGTGCTCCTGAATTGGAACAGAATTGTGATGCCAGTTTGGGCACCACCGTGATGTAGTAGAAAAACAACAAGATTTGAGCGATGGGTTTTCGGGTGCTGTAAAAAAAAAAGGCAACATATCCTTAGGATACGCTGCCTAGAGGTCTTCGTTAGATTACTGAAAGGCTGTTTCTACACTATTCCTTGGCCTTTGTTGTAAACTCAATGTTAAACGATGCTTTATTGCTAGCATCATCCTCAACGCTGAGAACGATAATGTAGGTCACGGAGTTGGCAAGCTCTTTTCCTGCGACTGGAGTGAGATCAGCGGTTTTTCCCGAAACAACTCCTTGCCAACCAGCTGTTGTTCCATCCTCAAAGTTAAGTTCAGCTGTACCACTGACATTTTCATTAAATGTGATCTGGAGTTTGTCCGCATTAAGTGGGGACGGGTCAACATCTTTGTCACCATTTTTCACACTGCCACCAGTGATCTGTGGTGCCTCTGTGTCAGGCGCGAGCAGTGTATAAGTGAAGCTCACCGGTCCTCCAGTAGAACCGTCCTTGTTTGTCCAGGTAATTTGTAAATTCGCTGCCACTGGAATCTTCCAATTTTTCCCTGCCCCTCCGGACGCGTTGTCAACGGCCGAAACGGATTGGTCAAAGGTTAGTGAGATTGTAGCGTTTTGAGGCACAGAAGATCCAGATGCTGGTTCAGCAGTAACGGTAGTCGCGCTTGGTGGTCCTACATCAGTGTCATCATCTCCACCACCACAACCAATCATGTAGACAACAAACATTGCCGCTATCATCAAAGATACGGTCCGAAAGAGCTTGTGCATTATTTCCACTCCTTTTTGATTTTTGTATAAAAACGACCAGGGTTTTCGTGTCTGAACAACCCGAATTCAGTTCTCGTCATTAGGATTAACAGACATGTACATCCGAAAACTAATCCAACTTGAAAACGCGAGAACAAGTTGATTTTGTAATGCTTTCAGTCAGTCAAGCATCCGTTGTCTTGCCGCTATTTTTTAGAGTAAGTTAGACCTATAGTCTACCAGAGTTTCTGGTTTTTGTAAAGAGAAACCTTCACAATTTTTCCAAATTTCGAACAACCAAGGTTTTTTCCCTCTATAAACACCTCCTAAAACAGTTCCATCTTTCCAAATGGCGATACTTTAAGACGGAGTGGAGTTCTAATCGCTCTGGGTTTAACAACAAATCTTAAGTCTTATCTACTAGGGGATTCGGTAATACCGGAAGGCCCTAGGATAAGACGGCATGGCTCTTCACTCCGCCGGTGTCGCTTTTGTCATTCGCATGTGAAAATCAGACGTACCTGATCTAGAGCACGCGCCGCGTATGCCTATATCAGTGGTTCCTTTGGTTTCAACAAAAATTGTTGCGATCGACAAGTCGCTAATAATGCGATTGCGTAGAAACACATCGCCCTGTGTGGGTTGCGCCGGAAAGGGATGTTCGGACAGTAAAAGGCCGGATTCAGAAATCTCTTTCGCGCGCACAGGGTTTTCGATTGAATATGTTGAAAAAGGCTTCCCTTGGCGACACCAACCGAAATGCCACGGGCGTATAGTGCTCCAACGTGAAGAGAAGTAGGAATTTCCTTGTGCAACCCGCTGACGACAGGGAAAACGTTACGAACGAGGAACGCTGCTTTGTTGAACCAAGAGCCTGTCGCCGCGCTTTGTGCAATTGTTGACAAACTTTCCTTTATTTACAGAGAGTTTTGGGCGTATCGGGAAATTTCTCTGCTTGTCAGGATAGTTAGCACCCTGCGGACAAAGAAGCTCGATGCCTTGGCTCTTGACCACGTGAGGCGTCGGCGAAACGAGTTGCACCCGTGATGCCAATGCAGGGTTGAAAAGTGGCAAACTCGAGGCCTCACAGCGGTCGACTTCAAAAACCCTTTCTACTGTTCCAAACCAATCCAATAACTGCCTAATCTGAATTGAACCGCTGCCTTCGACTGCTGAAAGTGCCAAGCAGAATTCTCCCTAAGCGATATGAGCAGCTGACGGTCTTTAGATCTGATTTCTGGGAGGATCGAAAGTCCCGTGAAGCGCAGCCCGAGTGACTATTCTAAAAGGATCCAGGAGTCAGATTCGCCAAGTATAGCACATTTAAGAAAACATTGCAAAGGCTTTTTTGTTGAATAATGTGCGAATAGACTTGGTCGTTTACCAAAGTCTGCTTGACATTTCTCCTGACGTGGAATATTCTTATGTGTGGAGAGGTGTATTGGAAGCGGATGTAAGTTTAGTGACGGCGGTTTGCCCATCTTTACATTGAAGATTTTCTTTTTGTAGATGAGCGTGTTTGTATTGCCATAGGTGATGGAGTGAGGGTTTGAGGTCGATTGGGTTCTTACGCTCAATCGTTCAATCTGGACGAAAGGCCGGATATTCTTATGGCGACAAGTCCTAATAGGGCTTGGCAGTACGAGCAATGCGCTTGTGCATATTGCCCAGGTACACCGTATTCTCATTTCTTAAAGGTTTAACTCTCTGACGGCACGAGCTGATTCTAGGGGACAGTCCCGTCAGAAGCGATCTGTAGTAGAGATATCCTTAGCGTGTTTGGATTCGGCGTAAAAATCTAGAAGTGGGCCAATTCGTTAATCCTAAAATCCCAAAAAATATTTTCTGAAGAACGCTTCTGTTTCTTAGATGGCTAACTTCTGTTTCTTAGATGGCTAACGAATAAGAAGTGGCGAGAAGGATTTATCATGTATCCAACTATTTTTGATATTGGTACCTTGCGTCTTGGTCCAATATATCTGCCCATAGCGATTCATAGTTACGGGCTGATGATGGCAGTTGCATTCCTCTCCTGTATGTTCTTAGGACAACGCGAATTCAAACGAAAAGGCCTAGATCCAAAACTTTCATCAACAGTTATCCTTTGGGGTGCTCTTGGTGGCATCATCGGTGCAAAGCTTTATTCGGCGTTACAAGATGGTAGCCTTTCGATGAGGGAATTGTTTTCAAACACCGGATTGGTCTGGTATGGTGGTTTAATCGGAGGCGTAATTGCTGCCCTATGGGTGGTTTACCGATCTCCGAATCCCCTCTTTCCAACGTTTGATGTTCTTGCTCCATTGCTGCTCCTGGGATATGGGATTGGGCGAATTGGGTGTTTCCTTGCTGGAGACGGCGATTATGGTCCCCCATCGAATCTTCCTTGGGCGATGTCATTTCCCAAAGGCACAGTTCCCACGAATGTTGCCGTTCATCCAACTCCGCTTTATGAAACAGCACTGTCGTTTGTTGGCTTTATGCTATTGTGGTCCATTCGAAAAAGGAAAGAAGATACCCCCGGGTGGTTGGTTGGTGCTGCCCTTATTCTACTAGGAATCGAACGGTTTCTCGCCGAGTTTTGGCGCACTAATGAGCGCACCATCACGGGGTTGACGACAGCGCAACTGCTTAGCGTTCTGATGGCGATCGTAGGTAGCTGTTTTATCTATTTGGTGTTGCGCCGGTCGGCGAATTTTGTGCAAGCAGGAGATGCGTCTGTGCCTTTTTCTGCGGGAAAGAGCAAGCGAACAAAGCGTTAGCAGTTAAGCAGTTAAGTTGAAACGGCGGGATTATCATGTCTTATCGATTCTTGCTTAATCAGCAGGGAGGAAATTATGCGAACACTCACAATTAATGAAATGTTGGCCAATTCAGTACGTGAGCATGGGCTACGAACTGCGCTTTCTAGCAAGATTGACGGTAATTATCAAGGCATTTCTTATGTAGAGCTTGCGAACTGCGTGAAACACGTCTCTTTGGGGCTGGCCGAACTCGGTCTTCGGAGAGGAGATCGCGTGGTGTTATTGTCTGAGAATCGGCCCGAATGGGCAATCAGCGATTTGGCAATCATTGCCGCGGGAGCGGTCAATGTGCCAATGTTCCCAACCTTGACCTCTGCCCAGGTAGAATATATCGTTAAGGATTCAGGAGCGAAATTGGTATGTGTATCTAATGAGGAACAGTTGCGAAAGGTGGAGTCGTTTAGAGGGAGAATATCACATCTCGAACAAGTTATTGTTTTTGATGGTATGGAGCCAGATTCACCTGTTCAGAACGTGACTATTGACCAGGTCTCTGATCTTGGGAGGCATGTAGAGGATGGAGATCGCATCTACCGGGAAGCGAGCGAATCGGCAAGCCCGGAAGACCTTGCCACAATTATTTACACTTCCGGAACCACTGGAAACCCGAAGGGGGTAATGCTTACACACCACAATTTCATGTCGAATGCGCAGGCTTGTATTGAAATCTTGGGTGTGACGCACGAAGACATATTTCTATCTTTTCTACCCCTGTCGCATGTCTTTGAGAGAATGGCAGGACAATATCTACCGCTTGCTTGTGGCTCCAAAGTTGCTTATGCGGAAAGCCCATTTACTGTTGCAAAGAACCTAGGAGAGGTGCGTCCTACTGTCATGGCGAGCGTTCCACGCTTATATGAGATGATGCACGAGAAGATTCTCCGCGCTGTGCAGGAGGGATCGCCTCTTAAGAAGAAGATTTTCGACTGGGGTTTGCGAACCGGTAGTAGGGTGAGTCAGGCGGTACAGTCGAGATCCAAACCATCTGCGTTCCTAATGCTGCAGATGGGGCTTGCTAATAGACTGGTGTTCAACAAGATCCTCTCTGTAACAGGGGGCCGCCTGCGATTTTTCGTTTCGGGCGGTGCCGCTCTGCCCCAGTCGATTGCGGAATTCTTCCATGCCGCTGGGATTCTGATTCTCGAGGGATATGGCCTTACCGAAACTTCACCAGTGATCTGTGTGAATCGACCGGAGGCGTGGAAATTCGGCACGGTGGGTTCAGCGATACCAGGGGTCGAGGTTAGAGTTGCCGACGATGGGGAGATACTATCACGCGGACCACACATCATGCAGGGATATTTCAATCGTCCCGAAGATACGGCGCAGGTTGTCGGCGAGGATGGTTGGTTTCATACTGGCGATATCGGCCGAATCGATGCAGAGGGTTTTCTGAAAATTACGGATCGCAAGAAGGACATTATAGTGCTTTCCAATGGAAAAAATGTTGCACCACAACCGATTGAGAATGAGCTTTTGCGCAGTGAATATATCAGTCAGGTTACGCTGATTGGGGACAGGCAAAAAAGCATTGCCGCGCTCGTTGTGCCAAATTTTGATGCGCTCCGACAGTATGCGAAAAATCAGAGCTTGGACCCGGGGGATATGATTTCCTTGGTTGGGAGGAAAGAGATACGTAAGCTTGTCCGTGGGGAGATTGACCGCCTAGTGGCTGACTTTGCCGATTTTGAGAGGCCAAAGATGTTTACAGTGCTTAATCGCGAGTTTACGCAGGAACAAGATGAGATGACACCGACTCTTAAACTCAAGCGACGCATAATCCATGAACATTTTGCCAATGAAATTAAGAGCATGTACGGCCCAGACGGTGCAGATTGAAAACTAAATCCAGAGAGATGACATGAATTAACATTGTGTGGTAATTTGCCAGAGGAGGAAAGTAACGGTGAAATATGGTGATAGTTGTTGGGTGGACGTGGAACAAGCGGACAAGGATAAGGTTGTTGTGGTTCCCCTCGGTTCGATGGAGCAGCATGGGCACCATGCTCCATTACTAACGGACACATACTTGGTTTCAGCGGTAGCAGAACGTGTTGAACAATGTCTTCATGGGGAGGCCTATTTTCTGCCAACCTTGTGGCTTGGAGCGTCGGATCATCATCTTGACATGCCCGGAACAACAAGTGTTCCAAATCATATCTACACTTTGGTTATTAAAAATATCGTTCGATCAATATGCAAATCAGGATTTCAGCGCATATTCTTTCTCAACGGTCATGGTGGAAATGTCACGCCTGGAACACAGGCAATTACCGAGCTGGCGAATGAGTCCGACGAGTACAATAGTGTCTGGATGGCTTTAGCTTCCTACTGGTCAATTGCTGCACCGGCAATGGCTCCGGAGCGTCACGGGATGCGCACGGAACAACTTTCCCATGCGTGTGAATACGAGACCTCGATGATGGTGTTCCTTCATGGCGAACTCGTGCGAATGGACCGTGTTGAAGTAAGTCCACCGCTGCTCGATTCTCCATATTTCCATAGTGAACGTCGCGGGCGAGTGGAGGTCGCAAAACGGATGGCCACCTGGACTCCAACGGGTGCAATGGGAGGGCCTCAACACGCGACGCCGGAAAAGGGTGAATCTCTTCTGAATGCGATCGTGGAGGAAGTTATTTTGTTCCTCAATGATTTTGCAACCTGGTAACGAGAAAGTATTAGGTGCCTATTGATTCATTGAGCACTGGTGGTTGTTCTGCGGAAAATTAGAGAAGATAGTGTTGTTAAACTCGATTGATTATTTTAATTGTCGTATTATGATACGACTTCGAGGAATGCGTCGATGCGATCGCATTGGTCCAAAGAGTCGTTGCGCGTTTGGTTGTTTACGGCATGCTATTGATTGCCAAAACTAAGCGCGACACGAATTACAAGCTGATGCAGTTACGCAAGAAATTTCTCTGAGCAAGTGCGCCATTGTTGTAAGCATTTGTGGTAAATGGAAGAAATAGTGCTCAGAACGATCTGTTTTACGCCTAAGCGCAGCCCATTTGTATTGAGCCTCACAAGTCAGTGATAGGTTCTATGTACGAGGATCTGTGAAAGTACAGTGGCCCGTGCCGGATGTCATTGCTGAATTCAAAGCGTTGCTGTTGTATTTTATGCGTCATGTTGAACTTGCGTGGCAAATAAAGTTTGATTTGGTAGGCCGTTTGTATTATACTATTGTCGTCCTTAGGTGTAATTATGTTTGGTCTCGATTTTGATGTGCAAGTCCGACCAGCCATGGTTATCCGTTAAGTGGTCTGCCTACCAGTCAAAATATCCCGAATTTAAAGGTTTGAAAAGGAAAACTGCACAGTTCGTTAACATATATCAAAATTATCCAGTGTGAAGGAGAGAGTCATGGCAATCGAACAGTCTATACCCTATAATGCAGACGCGATTTCCGCGGACGTAGCTCGCGAAATTGAGATTTATGAAATGCAACTTGGTCGTGTCCAAGTGGGTAAGATGCCAGAGGAGATTTTCCTTGAATTCAGGCTGCGGCACGGTGTTTATGGGCAGCGGGATGAGGGGTCTCAGATGATTCGCGTGAAAATCCCATTTGGTGGCCTGAACGCAACGCAACTCGAAATGCTCGCCGATGTTGCTGAGGAGTTATCGGATAGTATTGTTCACATCACAACACGTCAAGATGTACAGTATCACTATGTGGACATTGATAATACACCAGAACTCATGCGACGACTGGCTTCTGTAGGTATTACCACCAAGGAGGCGTGTGGAAACGTCGTTCGAAATGTTACGGGCTGCCCACTGTCCGGTGTCTGTAATGATGAACCATTTGATGTAACGCCGCACTCAAAAGCGCTAGCAGAATTTCTGTTAGGGCATCAAGATGCCCAAGATTTCGGACGAAAATTCAAAATCGCTTTTTCTGGCTGCCATGAACACGCCTGTGGGCTTGGATACATGCACGATATTGGTGCCGTTGCAGTAGTGAAAGAGGTCGATGGCAAAATGCAACGCGGGTTTAAATTGCTCGTCGGTGGTGGATTGGGTGCTGTGCCACATCAGGCGAAGATTTTTGATGAATTTGTTCCTGAAACGGAACTATTGCCGATTTCACAGGCGATTGCGAGGGTGTTTACTCGTCTCGGTGAACGCAAGAATCGTAATAAGGCACGGCTGAAGTTTGTTGTTTCTAAGCTTGGTGTTGAAGAGTTTCGCCGTCTTGTTTTAGAGGAACGTGAGGAGTTAAGACACGATCCTGAATGGACGGCTCACCTTAGTGCGTTGGATGCGTATGATGAAACACCACTCAAAGCGCCTACTCAACTCAATGGTGTCACCAGGCCGGAAGGCTTTGATGAATGGTATGGGACGAATGTCCGTCCGCAACGCCAACCCGGATTTGCAGTGGTTCATATTGTTTTGCCGTTGGGTGATATTACTGCGGACCAAACACGGGCACTGGCAAGTATCTCGCGCAAGTATGTTAGGGATACCATCCGTACGACTGTTGACCAGAACCTCGTTCTACGTTGGGTGAGTATGGGTGACTTGCCCAGTCTTTATCAGGATCTTAAGGGCATCGGTCTCGGTGCAACCGGTGCGGAGAGTGCGGTCGACATTACTGCGTGTCCTGGAACTGACTCCTGCAAGTTGGGAATCTCATCTTCACGTGGATTAGCTGCATATCTGAGGAATTACTTTACTGAGAGCGGTGTGAAGGATGAGGTTAAAAATCTACGGATTAAAATCAGTGGCTGTCCGAACTCATGCGGTCAGCACCATATTGCCAACATTGGGTTCTTTGGATCGTCAAGACGAATGGGCGAGCACATCGCGCCCTACTACCAGGTTATGTTGGGCGGTCACTCTACCGAGAATGCGAACGCCTATGGACTTGCTGCAGGAAAAATCCATGGTAAGCACATTCCCCAATTTATCGAGCACTTGACCGGTAAATATGTTAGTGAAAGGCACGAGGATGAGTCTTTTACCAATTACATCGAAAGATTGGGCAAAGTTGAGGTCAAAACGATTCTTCGCCAATACGACCAGATCCCCTCTTTTGATGAAGATGCTAGCTACTATATCGATACTGGGGATACAAAAGAGTTCAAGCTTAAAAAGGGCGTCGGAGAGTGCGCGGGGCAACTCGTCGAGTTAGTGTCGTTCATGCTCGAAGAGGCCGACCGGTTGATTTACGAGTCGGGGTTGCAGCTTGAGGCAAATGAATACGTCGGTTCGGCTCAATTAGCTTACGAGGCTATGATTAAGGCTGCTGATGCACTGCTGACAACCGAAGGGTTGCAGCATATTGACAAGGAAACGACGGTTAAGGAATTCCGAAATCGATTTTTCGAGCCGGGGCTGGTGTTTCCAGGTTACGGGGCGCATCTCTTTAAGGCGATTGAAGAAGATACAAGCGCCTTCGATAGGGAGTTAACCCACCGTCGCGTGGAGGAGGCGACTTTGTTTGTTGAAGAAGCACACAACGTGTATGGACGCATGCAAATTCGGCAAGAGCAAGAGGCTGGTGGAAATAAGCGGGAAGCCCGCCCTGCAAGAATCCCTAAAGCGCCGACAGAAATCGCGGAAGCGGAAGAGATCGTTGATAGTTTGGATCTCAAAGGTGTGGCATGTCCGTTCAACTATGTTCAAACAAAAGTCCGCCTGGAACAAATGGAGGTCGGTCAACTCTTGGAAGTGGCGATTGATGATGGGGAACCCATTGAAAATGTACCGACTAGCTTGGCGAATGATGGGCACGAAATTATGGATACCAAGAAGATTGCGGATCACTATCGGCTTCTGATTCGGAAGGGAGAGCAATGAGGAAAGTGTGGTGCGTGATGCGTAAGAGTTCAAAGCGTTGCTATTTTGCGCATTGTCTACTTCCCTCGGCGTCTGATTATGGATCTACAGCAGATTAATATCAAGGTCTTCGTGACAGAAGACAGTCGTATCGATTATCAGAACTTTATCAAGGTTTTTAACCGATGGATAGAGGAGGCTGATCAGGATGACTATTTGAACTATGCTGACTACTCTTTTACCCATGCAGGTCCTGGTGTTCTCTTGATTTCAAAAGGGGAAAATTACAGCATCGACAACGCTCATAATTGCCATGGATTTTTGTACAACCGAAAGCACAAGATGGACGGGAGCAATAGCGAAAAAATCCGTAAGGCGTTTGTTGAAACGCTCAAGCGATGCTCTAGCCTGGAAGATGCAGGAGAGTTAGATAGTAAGGTTCGGTTCAACTGTGGCGAGGTTCTATTCTTTGTCAACAACAGACATATTGCTCGAAATGACCAGAGAACGTTCGATGAAATTAAGCCAGATCTAATTTCGGTTCTTGATTGCATGTATGGCGATCGTGGCTTCACTCTCGAACGTGCGTATGAGGATGAGCGAGAACGATTTGCGATTCGGGTTTCTGCAACATCAGGCAGTACGATTTCGAATCTCCTGGAGAAATTGGAAAATAAATAGATTTACTGTCAAGATCTGCGACTAAGGAAATCTCAGATGTATGATTTTAGTAACGAACAAATTGAGCGATATAGCCGGCACATTATCCTAAAAGAGGTTGGTGGGATGGGGCAGACGAAACTGCTTGAATCGAAAGTCCTTCTCATCGGTGCAGGGGGGCTCGGTTCACCTGCTGGGGCTTATCTGGCAGCGGCCGGCATTGGCACGTTGGGCATTATTGACCATGATGTGGTTGATTTAAGCAATCTTCAGCGACAAATCCTACACGGCGTGAGCGATATTGGACGCCCAAAGACTGCTTCTGCCAAATCCACAATTGCAGAGATTAATCCTGATGTAAACGTAATTGAGCATAGAGAGCGTTTGTCTTCTGGAAACGCGCTTGATATTCTGGCGCAATATGATGTGGTTGTTGATGGATGTGACAACTTTCCGACTCGGTACCTCATTAATGATGCCTGCGTGATTCTTGGTAGACCCAATGTGCATGGCAGTATCTACCAATTCGAGGGGCAAGTTACAATCTTTTATCCAGGGAAGGGCCCTAGCTATCGCTGTCTCTAACCGTCGCCACCACCACCCAGACAGGCGCCAAGAAGACAAGCAGCAGGGGTATTCGGAGCCTAGCCCGGAAATAATGGAACTGCC
>CAYZGU010000010.1:0-173459 GCA_964478165.1 uncultured bacterium
GGTCGAGCGACACCGCGGGAGTGCGGAATTGCCAATGCCGGTTCCCATTCGAGGGTTTCTGGATCGAACACACCTAGTATCATGCCACGCAAGCGTGTGCGGCAGAGGTCGTCTGCCAAGGGTGTCCGAGGGTCTTCGAAATGTGCTCTGGTTGCAGTTACGAGCTTGTTGCCGATGAGCCTGATAGATAACGCTATTCGAAAGCTGTTGCATGTCAGATGCTTCTCGGCAGATGAACCGGGGGATTTACCTTTTATCGCAACTAAGACGACGATGGCTTGTTGTAGATTACGCACATCTGCTTCTTCCAGTTCGTTCTCCATGCTCCGATTGAGTCTAGGCCAAGACTCAATCGGAGAGGCCTTTACACAAACACATAGCAATTAAACCAACATTGTCATCGCTTGACTCGCGCATTTCCTTCGTAAATTTCCCAGATCTGCTCCTCATCGGCTGGATTGGCATAATCAGTCTCCAAGGTTGTGGTTAATGCCCCTGTTGCCCATCCAAACTGAATCCATTTGTCAGCACTCCAACCTCTTAAAAACGCGTAAAGCATACCAGCAACAAAAGAATCACCTCCGCCAATGCGATCCAAGACTTCTATTTCACGCGGTTCTTCAATGTACCAGTCAGACTGCATCGCCATAATCGCACCCCATCGATGGCGATTCGCATTAACAACCTCACGCAGTGTAGTCGCAAACACCGATACATTCGGAAACTGTTCCATTGCACGAGTAATCATCTGCTTAAAGCTTTCAATTTTATCATTAATTTTTTCAGCGCCTGCTTCAGGTCCACTTATCCCAAGACAGAGCTGGTAATCTTCTTCGTTTCCCAACAAGAAATCGGCTGTTTCAGCTATTGCTGTGAACGCGTTTCTGAGCTGCGTCTCTCTACCTTCCCAGAAAGATGCCCTGTAATTAAGATCAAAACAGACCTGCGTTTCATATTTCTTGGCCACCTTCACCAATTCGAGACAGAATCTAATCGTACTTGGAGATAACGCAGCAAACAACCCGGACAAGTGAACAACTCGAACTCCCTGATGACCGAAAATCCTCTCAAGGTCAAAATCATTTGCAGACATCGTCAGAGCAACTTCACCAGCACGGTCATTCCAAACGCGAGGACCTCTGGTGCCAAACCCGCTATCCGCTATATTGATTTGATGCCTATGACCATGCGGACCCCCTTGCTCGACTTCCTTACCTTCTATATCTATATGTCTACTTGCAAGGTCCTCCTTAATCAGTTTGGCAAACGGATGGCCTTTAACAAAAGCCGTCAAAACTTTGACGGGCAAACCCAAAAAACTTATCAAACTTGCAACATTCGTCTCTGCACTCGTTATCTGTAATTTGTACAAATCACTTGCATGTACAGGCTGACGATTCAATGGAGTCAATCTCAGTCCCATGCTGGTTGGTACCAACAATGAATATTTTTCTTTCTTCATAATTCCATTCCTTTTTGCGCTTAGCTTTGGGATCAACGCGCAGCATTGTTGCAATAAAAATTTTGTCTATATTCACGAACAGCCGAATTCAGATTTAACGTCCTTGTTGTCTCCGCAAGCATATCTCCTCATCAGCATTTGGCTCATTTAGTTTCAAGAACAAGGATAGATTAATTCAATACTGAAACAGATATGAAATCCCGCGGCTATTCTAGCATAGCGAGCTAGCACCGGCAACAGAAAAGACTTCAAACGACCATTTGAATTCCAGCTGCGCAGCGCAAACAAGGACTTTCTCAATGGCCGCAACCTCTGTTACGATGATAGAACCAACCACCCATCTTTTGAACGAATAACAACGCCATTCGACCAAAACCTACTGACGCGAAGGACCCGCCATTCGCACAGGAAATCACCTGGGTTATTGCCCCGGTCTGACAATCTCCTGAATTCACAGTGAATAACGCGACCGCATACCCCGGAGGGCGAATGTATTTCACGAATGTTTCAGCTTTGTATTAGGCCTGTTACGGAAACTCGAACGCAGAACAGATGAAATGGGGATGGAATCTACACGCGAATACTATACCAGTAGTTCATCGAAATCATGGGAGACGGGGACTTCGCAAGAAAGAGGAAGAGACGGCAAGAAAATTGGGGGATTCGACAGCCACTCACCCACGGACGGATCTCTGACCAAGTAGAGATTGTAGCTGGATTGCTACTAATGCTCAAACTGAAGCAAAAACAACCGCTATGTGCCAGGCACAATTGTGGTGTCCATATGACCCGAATCAGCATGGGTCACGATGCATCAAAACGGACGACACGAATAGGGCGAGCCATACGGGCAGGAAGAAACTATTAAACATTGAACCAGAACGACGCCACAGAACCAGAATCCTGTTATCGATAAGAACACACCACGTAGATTCGAGGCTGAAACCTTATGTTCATTTCTCAGATTCATTCGGCAATCTGTTCAAGGCTCGAAAGCGCGTGCGCAATGCGTCCACGTAACGCATGAACCGCCTCGTTATTCCAGCGGTAAAACCCTCGTCCAGATTTAACGCCCAAATTCCCCTGAGCCACCATGTCTTTCAATACTTTGAAATTCTGAGCACTGGTGTCGAGGTCGGGGAAAAGTTCATCGATAATGTGGGAGATTGTGTCCCAACCGGCCATATCGAATACTTCCAGAGGACCGGCGACAGCAAGTCGACGTCCAAAACCGGTCTTGACCACAGTATCCACGTCTGCGGCTGTTGCAATACCTTTTTCCACGATAGAAAGTGCCTCGCGGAGCAGAGCGAACTGCATGCGGTTCCCAATGAATCCGAGCGACTCCTTCTGTAAGACGATTGGCCGCTTTCCAACAGACTCTAACACATCGCGGGTAATCGCAATCGTCTCGTCACTGGTCTGCGGACCACGCACGACCTCGACAAGAGGAAGGAGATACGGCGGGTTCCACCAGTTTGCCACCACAACCTTGTCCGCGCGATTCGTCACTGGGGCAAGCTGACTCGTCATGTAGGACGAAGTGTTGCTTGTTAAAATTGTACCCGGTGGGCAGTGGCGATCGAGGTCAACAAAAATACGCTGTTTAAGTTCGAGATTCTCGAAGACAGCTTCGACGACCAATCCAGCATCACTCACCGCCCCTGACAGCGAGGTACTGGTGCGGATATGTCCCGGAGCGGATTTTGCAGTTTCCTCGTCTACAAGACCCTGATCTTGTAGGAGACTCAGCGTACTAACAATGTTCTGAAGGGCAAGCTCAAGATTCTCTTCTGTCGTGTCCTGGAGCGAAACCTCATATCCACCAATGGCAAATTGTAGGGCAATGCCATGACCCATCAAACCGGCCCCGATAATGCCGATGCACCCCAAGCTGTTAGAAGCCATAACCATGTGTCCTTCCGGTTCGCTGATTATACTGGAGTATGGAATTTTCTCGCAAAGCGTCCGAAAACTTTGTACACAAAGCTTCGATTACAGCTCTATGTCACATCGTCAATCACTTTACCCAAACCTCTAATATACTAACGACAAGATTTACTGTCAACAAAAAACCACACATGGTCCAAAACTCAACTACCATCGTACGACAACCAACCCTGTCAACACCATCCCAGAGACGAGAGGGCTTCTCCTCATAGTGGTCAAAAAGAGCCATATGAGTCCAGATCCCGATAGGGATACGCTTTATTGATGGAATCATATTTAACTATAATGACAAAACCACCACGTTTACACAACGGACAAGACAATAGGTTGCGTGAAAGAGGGTCCTATATCGTAATATTTCAATTTCAGGGCGTCTATTCCCCGTCCAGGAGAACGTCGCCTTATCGGGACAGATGACGAGACGGTTCAATACCTCCCTGACTTCTAACTTGAGGAAATCCTTCCATCAAATTCGATCGCACTCATCGATAGGGGGGAGATCCACTACACATATCTTCCTTGCCAGTAGGTTTTTCGATCCACCAATCCAACGGACCTGAACCCCGAGGGTTTGCAGGTCCCTCTTCTAGTATGTTCATGTGACTTCCGGGGCTCAAGAATTCGATACTATCAGCCCATTGTTCAGAAACCCTTCGAAATGTATTTATAGAAAGTAGAGCAGGTAGGCGTACCGCACAAAGTCAGTGTCACCAATCTGGAAAAGCGTCGACCGATCGATTTGATTCGCACCGCCGCGTTTAACAGTCTTTCGACCGTTTCTTCTCGGTCAACCGGCGAAGGCAGGTCTCATCTCTCATAGAAACTCAGGGGAAACCTTAACACATACATGGGAAGGTGAATTAATCCGAGTCACCATACGTTCATACCAGAAGCCTACGCCGGTCGTGCGGGACATAGGGATGGGCACTGGCTACAAACTGTGTCGGACCAAAACGATTTGGGGTCCGATTTTCACAAATCAAAATTGGACCTCCATGGCGCCTCGGCGCAGCCGCCATGGAGGTATGCTAACCCAAGAGCAAACACACACTGCCACCTCATCAGCCCTTACGCACTTCAGCGACACCGATTTTCACAATGCAGTGCAGCAATCAAAGGCCCCTTGAGGGGCTTTCAATTTAATTATCCTGAATCGAATTTTCAGAAATCAGGAATCCTATTCTTCCTATTTCCCTTTCTGAACTCCGATTGCCCTTATTAGTCATCTGTTTTCCCCAGATACCATAGAAAAATTACGGGTTTTTCGTCAAGCGACATAATATTCTCGCAAAAGCAGCCCTAAATCACCAAGTATAACCGTCGGGAGTGCTACCCCGCCAGTCTGGAAGGTAACCCTCGCTCCTCCCAAATCCATAAGATGGTCCAATTTGGTTTGGCGATGACCAGGGCCACGCCTGCCCACCTATAATGCGATATTCATCTCCCTTTCCGCATAACCAATGGAAAAGATGCGAGATATATCGTGCCTCGCTATGATGACCATAATAAGCATTGTGCAAGTCAAAATCCGATTCGATCATCCAATCTCTCTTGGGCGGTACAGTACGCCAGTAATTGTACTTTAGCATGTGCCGAAGTCCCTTTAGGTTAGAGGCACCACGACGATGTAGAATGCTCTGATGATGGATTCCCAGTGTCCCCGCCGGGCCACCGGCTAGTACGCCCTTGTCCTCTGGCTGACACTGACTCGGTCCTATGTGACTTCCAGGAACCAGTTCGGTCGGCCCCAAAGCTGGCGGGGTATCTTGCGGGAAATAGAAAACCTCGATAAAATTGAGCTCAGGTCCGAAAATGTGATCTGCATCGCGATGCCATCCCTGTGCAGGAGCCGGACATTCCACTCCGTGATGGCTTGCGAGCACCGGCAGACCAACCTGAGAACCAAGCAGAGATCGCATAACACCAGTCAATTGGTGGTTAAGCAGCACATGTTCGACGAACCACGCCTCGAGAAAGATAGTGCTAGGTTCATAGGACCCGCGAATGCGTTCCAAATCTTCGTGGGTCTTGCCATCCGGAACGTAGCTTGGATTGGCGGAAATTTTACCTTCTAGATAATCACACGTTCGCTGGTTAATCTCAGACGGAACAACACCTTGCAACAACAAGTAACCTTGTCGGCAGAATTCGAGAACCTGCGTGTCAGTCAAAGTAGGATCGCAGTCGAACCTGCGATTGACCGCATCATATTTTATCATGAGTCGATTCCTTTAACTATTGGGAAAAGCTAAAACCTTACATGTCGGCTGGGCAACCAACCGCTGAAACTCTTGAGACAGCTATCACTCTGCGACCGACGGACGAGTTTTCCAGAAACCTGTTTGCCGCTCAAAGGCGTGGGCCAATTGGAGTACGCCGAAATCATCCTGATGTCGTCCAACAATCTGCAGCCCTATGGGAAGCCCCTCAGGCGTGAAACCACAAGGTACTGATATGGCGGGCAGACCGACTACAGTGATGTAGTAGCAAGATTTCATCCAGTCGATATACGTCTCCATGATTTTTCCGTTAATTTCAGTAATATACTGCTGTTTCACATCAAAGGGCGGCACTTGACTCACAGGCAAAACCAGGAACTCGTGCTTTTCCATGAATTCCCTTAGGCGATGATAAAGGGCGGTGCGTTTCCGCTCCGCTTCCCCGATCTTCGGGCCTGTTAATTCTGTACCCGCCTCGACATTCCAGATGACCGTGTCCTTTATCTGGTCTCGATGATCTTTCAGCAGCCTACCGTAGTTGACTTCGAAACGCCATGCCCGCCAAATTTTAAAAATCTCGTCCGCATCGGTAAAGTTCGGTTCAGCTTCCTCAACAATACAGCCCAGAGACTCGAATACCTGCTGTTGTCCATCAATGACTTGCGTCACACGCGAATCGACCGGAAGACCACCCAAATCACGGCTCCAGGCAATACGTACGTCCTTAAAATCCCGATCGAGAGGACGTGAGAACATATTCCCTGGTTCCACAATGGCAATTGGTGCCCGGGCGTCAGGTCCAGCAATTGCGCTCAACATCAGCGCTGCATCTTGTACCGTTCGTGCCATGGGCCCTTGCACCGAGATGGGAAACCAGCCAAGCTCATTGGGCCAAACGGGTACCCTGCCGGGCGACGTGCGAAACCCCACCACATTACAGAAACTAGCCGGCAAGCGAAGTGAGCCCCCAGTATCACTGCCGTCAGCTATCGGCTGCAATCCACTAGCTAAAGAAACCGCAGCCCCTCCACTACTGCCAGCACAAGTCTTGGAAGTATCATAAGGGTTGAGTGTTGCACCAAACACCTCATTGTAGGTTTGCGCTCCGGCACCAAACTCCGGCGTATTAGTTTTACCAATGGTAATGGCTCCGGCCTTCTTCAGACGTTCTACGATAAGTCCATCACGCTCGGGCACAAAATCCTTGAAAATAGGAGAGCCCATAGTGGTGCGGATGCCTCGAGTCGGAACGAGATCCTTATGCGCAACCGGAAGCCCATGAAGAACGCCAACGTTTTTACCACACGCCAATGCCTTGTCCGCTGCTTTGGCAGCGTCCATTGCTTGTTCAGGCAGAACGGTTACGACCGCATTTACTTTCGGATTAACACGATCTATCTGTGTCAGATGGGCCTCCATGACCTCGCTCGCGGAGAGTTTTTTTTCACGTATGCAACGTATTAATTCCGTAGCAGTTAAGAAGCAAATCTCTGAATTAGCCATAATCTTTCACCCTCTCTTCAAATTATTCACCATCCAGAAGTATGTTCAGTTGTTCAAGTAGAATACGAGCTGCAACTTCTGGGTCATTTTTCAGAATCTGGCGGTAAAATCTAAAGGACTCAAACTCCATACTACAGAACCCCTGGTAACCGATCTCCTCAAGACCCTCAAAGAAGCCTTCCCAATCAACCTGTCCTTCTCCCAGTAAAGGAAAGACGAACTTCTGCAGTGCGGGAACACCTACAGCATCCTTGATGTGGACGTGCGCAATTCGATTTCCCCATTGCCGGATGAGCCAGGACATATCTTCCAAACCGTAAAGCACGTGATGGGAGGGATCGAAATTAACCTTATGCGCTGGATGGCTCACCTGCTCCACCAACCATTTATGCGTATAAAGATCGTGAGCGAGCATTCCAAAAACAGCCTCGGAAGTGATGACGATATTCACATCGTCCGCGGCCTTCACAAAAGCTTCAAAGGCTTCTATTGCTTGATTCCAGGCGGCGGACTCGCTCATGTCTTGGCCAATTCGCACGTGGTCTGAAGACCAGACAGCTGGTCCCGTCACAACACTGACCGCGCTTATCCCACACTCACCCGCAGCGTGAATACAACGAACGATTCGATCTATCTTTTCCTTACGCACGGCGTCATCGTGAGAAATCATATCATCATGTGCCATAATTTGGGATACACCCATCCCGGCATCGTGAGTGCGGTCAACCAACTCGCGTAAATCTGAAAGGCGTTTGTCAGGATGGAAATGCGGATTCATCGTCCATTCAATTCCTTCGTAACCGAGGCGACCAAGTGACTCGATGACATCGACCGCTGGCATCGTACTGTAGCCTATGTTTGTGAGAAACGATGTTTTCCATTTACGTTTCATTAAATATTTTCCTTTCCCGTTCTACGCGCTATTGACACTCACACTTGTCAAGACATCGAGATCTCAAATCCTTAATCTAATCGTAGATCGGTAACGTACTAACCCTAATTTTTCAGTCTCCGTTGATTTTCCAATGACGAATTAGCTAATCTCAAGCAAATGAAATACCACGATGCTCGCAACGAAAGATTAACACATCATATTCCACAAACAGATGATTCAGGAAGCCCGCGAACAACACATTAAGTGAACACCAGCCAATTCACCACCCTACTCATCTCCCCAGTTAAAGATTACACCCAGCATCGACTTCTCTCGATGATAAGCGAGTTCATACGCTTTCTCCATCTCGGTATAGTGGAAGCGATGAGTGATTAATTTTTTGGGCTCCAGACTACCATCTGCCATCAAATCGAGAATGTATGCAGCAGAACGGTTCACGCCGAACCGGTTATCGGTCATCGTGGCTGTACGTTTTACGGCATCTGGAAATAAATACCCTGCAGGACCTGAAACCGCGATAAGTGAGATTCCTTTGTTATAGAACCATTCCATCGCCAGCGGATTTAGATCGAGTGGTGGTTCGCCGCGACCTAGAAGGCTCACAATCGAAATGCGACCGTTCGGCCGCACAACTTGTACAGATGTTCGATAAGCAGGCCAGGGATTCGCTGTTAGGATAACCAGGTCGATGCCAGCACCAGCCGTAAACTCATCCAGCTTCGTTTCAAGGGCGGGGTCATCAGATAAAAATGACGCGTGAGCGCCCATGCGGTCGGCCATTTCGAGACGCGTCGGGCTATTGCCAAGACCAACCACTCTTGCACCGAGTGGTCGTCCGAGTGCAACCGCACCCAATCCCAGCACGCCCAGTCCGACCACAGCCACATTCTCACCAGGTTGAAAATGCGCCTTGCGGTAGCAGTGAGAGCTAAGATTGTAGAGGTGTGTGTAGACCGCATCCTCTGGGTGGACACGGTCTGGTACCTTGACAACGTTGGAGGCATCATTAATTATATATTCCGATTGATGAGGCTGCTGGGAAACCACCCGATCTCCTATCCGAAAACGAGTGACTGCGTTTCCCAACCCGTTCACGATTCCTAGATTGCTATCACCAACCCATCTCGGGTAATCGGGCGCACCTGGAACACGTTCTGCTCCTTCATAATTACCGCGATCGGTTCCAATTTTCAGAGCGGAGATGTCTGTCTTAACCCAGATTTCATCAGGCTTCAGGTTGTCGGTATCGAGGTGTTGATCTACAATGCGCAGGTCTCTCGGTCCACGCAACACTGCAATTTTCATGGAAAACTCCTTGAAGCGCCAAATTCATCCGTTCAAACTAAGAATCTAGCCGAAATCTCTAAACAATTAGCACCGCACAAGTGGAGGTGCCCCCAATCTCACGAGTTTCAGTCTAATAATGATATCTTCCTATTTCAGATCGTCCCTCCTTCGACTAAAGCTCGCGGATCCAAACCTCCCGAAATTGAACGGGGCCATAGTCACCTTGCGACAAAAACGGATCGCTCGACGGATTGTCGTCACCGAACTGACCTCCTGTCATTCCCACAATTATCACGTTTTCATGCATCCTTACGCCGTTCAAGAAGTCATTCAGAACCATTCCACGGCGTATCGAGGCTAGCGTTGTCCACTCGCTAGATGATACACCCTCCTCAGAATTTCCAGCCTCCTGATCCTAGAGTGCACGATTCGCATCCAGATATGCGAAGGTCTTTTCGACGCTGACGAGGGTTTGGAGATCGTAGCGACCACGACGGCATACTTTTGCTGTCCTCCGGAACAAGATGTTCGAGATTTAGCCTAAAATGGCCGGACGTTACCTCCGTAATAATTTCTACACTTGAGCCTATGCTGTCAAGAATACCGTCGTGAACTATGCATTTGTGGTCTCGGTCTGGATAACCCAACCGCAAATCGTTGAGATTCTACCCATTACAACATTCAATTCATTTCTGCTGCAGAATGGTGGCGTCCTTCGATTTAACAGTTTGAAATTATGCGACTCGATAGGGTTCGAGCGTTTCGTAATTAGGTTCTATTCCGATTCCCGGCACATCCGGCGGACTCACGGTGCCATCATCGTTCAGGCCCAAGGTATGATGGTAGACTTTCCCCCACATCGGGTCCACTGTATCTCGGTAAAACTCTAGAATTAGTCCATTAGAAATGGCGGCGACCAAATGAACGTGAATCTCCTGCGGTCCGTGCGGCGCAAGATCGATTTCATGGGCCTGCGCCAAAGCAGCCACTTTCATGAATTCCGTCACACCGCCCAGGATAATCGCATCAGCATTCAGTATTGCCACCGCCTCTTTGGCAATCAGATCGCGGAAACCGTAACGCGTATATTCATTTTCACCGGTTGCAATGGGAATAGTTGTGGCCGCTGACAGCTTTCGGTGCCCATCGTAATCATCCGGAGCTACAGGTTCTTCGAACCAGAAGGGATCACATTCCTCAATTCGCTTTGCCAACTGGATTGCCTCGTAGTATCGGTACGCGCCATTCGCATCTACCATCAATTTTATGTCTGGTCCGATAGCGTCACGGACGGTCTTCACACGCTCGACATCTTCCCGAATGGAAACAGCTCCAACTTTCATTTTAATGGCTTTGGCCCCCATCTCAACGTTTTCTTTCATTTCTTTTGAGAGTTCTATCAAGCCTTTACCATCCTCATAGTATCCACCAGCAATGTAGGTGGGGACGCGGTTTCGATAACCGCCAAGCATCTGATAGAGAGGCATTCCCGCGATCTTAGCCCTAAAATCCCACAGAGCAATATCGATAGCACTGATTGCTCGCGTGGTCAAACCACGTCGACCAATTAACTTGGGTACCCACATCTTATGCCACAAACGTTCCACATTGAGCGGGTCTTCACCAATGAGTTCGGGTCTTAGACGCTCAATCACTGCTATTTCCACATTGTCTACGCTGCCTAGCCCAATCCCCACAGTCTCGACATCTGTCACAATCTTCACTAATCCTAAAGTTACATGTGTGTACGTATGCAATCCATTAGATATGGGCTTAGGACGCGGCCAACGATAAGTTTCTGTCACAACATCGATGATTTTCATACGTTCTCTGAGTGATTCCTTTTTTAATTTAACGTTTGGGTAAGAGTGTCTGGGGCACGCACAACACACTAACTCCCAAGTCAAGATATTGATCGCACTCCGCAGGAGTGTTGACAGTGGTCATCAACCGGATTGTACTCCCCTTCATTTGCTGAGCAACATTCCTGATACACTCCTCAACAGTTTTAAATGGGTGGTCGGGATGGCCTTCCAGGCTAAAGGCGAGATCGTTTAGACCAAAACAGAGCAGGTCGATTCCGGGCTTCGCCAGTTGCCGGGCATGGACAATTGCTTCGACTGATTCCAATTGAATTGATAGGACACCCCGCCTGTTCCACCATTCCGCATACTCCAAACGGTCCAACTGGTCACCGCGAGCTTTGACCCCGTGGCGGGTAAGACCACCCCAACTCCTTTTCCCCAACTGTGGGTAGTAAAAGGAAGCCATTGCTTCTTGAATAGTAAGTTCATCAATCACCTCGGGTACCAGAATTCCAGTTGGCCCTAAATCAAGATAGCGACCAATTAAGTAGGCATGTCGGGTATGCGGAATACGAAAATGAACTGGGATGTCAAGTTCTTCAGCAATAGCGCAAAATTCGACTAATAGGCCTTCGCTAAAGGCAACATGCTGACTATCCACAGAAAGAAAATCACATTTCCCTTGTCCCAGGAGGCCCTCGAGTTCACTTCGACCAATCTCCACTGGCGTTCGGATAGTGTACAAAGTCTCTCCGCTGTGAATGCGCTCTTTTAACGATACTCGGTTTGACATGTGTTTTCGCCTTCCTCTTAGATGCTCGCTCTACACAATGACCCCTATCTCTTCTCGCCAAGTGTCCAATAGCTTCATATTACCAAGTGTGTCATCCCAACACATCACGGGTGCTTGCCGATCTTCAACATGACTGGCTACCACATCCGCTTCGTATGTAAAAAGATCTCGGTCCACCTCGACTATAATCTCAGATGCTTCCGATGCTTGATGCGATTGCAAGCGGATCTTTGATGGGGGAAAGGTCGCATCGAGCGGCAAGGGTTGTGTCAGATAGCGACAAGGAGTTGAGGGCAACCAAGGATCCTGAATAGTCATGATGCCGTTCGAACCGAAGATAGATACCGTTTGCCCAATGTTACCTTCAAACGCGGCGATTAACTCCGCGATAATGGCATTTTCGAACTGCACGGATGCGACTCCTATGTGGTCAACACCCGTGGGACCGACCTTTCCACTACCTTTTGTCAAGACGGGTTCCAAAAAGCGTTTCTGCTCCGGCGCCCCAGCGATAAGACGCGCCATCGAAGCCGTATAACAACCGAGATCGAGGATAGCGCCGCCACCTCTCTCATGGCTATATATCCGGGCGTTCGGATCGAATTTGGCCTGAATCCCGAAGGTCGCTTGAATCAGGTGGATCTCACCTATCACGCCATCTTGTATCAATTCAACCATCCGCTTTACTTGCGGATGACAACGATACATAAAGGCCTCCATCAGGAACACATCATTTTCTCGAGCTGCTTTAACCATCGCTTCCGCTTCGGCGTAATTCATGCCGATTGGTTTTTCGACCAAAATGTGCTTCTTTGCTTCCGCGGACTTTATTGCCCATTCAGCGTGCAGGGGGTTAATTGTAGAGATATAAACGGCATCGATTTCCTCATCTGTTAATAGATCTTCGTAGTTCGTGTATTTCCGGCTAATATCGAAATCGGCAGCAAGCGTATCTGCTTTGGATTGTGTACAGCTTGCCACAGCGAGAATCCGCCCTGTACTTGAAAAACGCATACTATTGCAAAACACATAGGCGATTGCACCGCCACCAATGAGACCCCAGTTTAACATATACTCGCCTCCTATAAGCGATTACATCGGTCACCCAAAATGCGCCATTTCTCAATGTGACGCCAGTTCAGATATTCGGAAATTCATTAGTTCATTCAACGCAGAAAAGTTTACACAATACCTTGTGCAGCAGAATCCATGCACAGACTGCTGCACATCAAGTCGCCTCAGTATGACCTTTATTCGGAAGATTCTTAAATGATATATAACAAAATTTCATGCACCCGCTGCCGCCACTCGCATACTTGCCAGCGGATGCATCACACCGGCCCCGCGTGGCCAGATACCTGATTCGGCCTTGACCAGTTCACAAAGCATCTGTGCATGAGGGGTCAGGGTCTCCCAGATTTCATGGGGCATGGTCCGTCTGAAGCATCGTGGAGACCGCCACGGAGCACCATACTCAACATTCGGCAGGGCTCTAACCTCTCTGGATAGATTCGGCGTTGCTCCATGCCACGCCCGGTTGTCGCGGAAAATACCGGCACCCGCCGGCACACCAACCAGCGTAGAAAATCGCATCCAATCGGGTTCATCGGCAGGCAACGGGGGCAGATGATCCACAGCGTGCGTCCCCGGAATCTGACGAATGGGGGCATTCTCCCAAGTGAGATCCGACATCACGAAATTGATGGTGACCACTGGCGGTGTCATTTCGATAATCAATTTTTGCGTCATCGCGTCTAATGCTCCGGCACATCGTTTATGTGTATTGAGTTCAACGCCAAGGTCGTGAGCCTGTTTCACACGCCCGTTCCAAAGTTCTTTCCCACCTAGGTGTGAATCGCCTCCATCCGAGTGTAAGTGCTGATACTCCATCGCGCCTGGCAGACAAAGATCTCCGCCCGCACCCCAAACACGGGAATCGGAAGACCCAAAGATTTCAGTGAGAATAGGGGTTGTCGTTGGCAAAGCGATCATGCTCGCCCAAACCGGATCATGCAGCATTTGTCTTGAAGCAGAACACATGCCATAACTACATCGGTGCGGCAAACGACCAGTTTCAGCCATATATTTTCGATTCCCCCGACCGCGCATCTCCAGAATCTGTCTCAACACCGAAGTACAGCTCCCCCGCCAACGTGTCAATAATTCGGAATTAAGCAGATCACGCACTACGACGAAACCATCGCGATGGAAAATTCGAGCCGCTTTTTCAATTTCCCGGGGTGCACAGATTTCAAGACCGTAAATGCCCTTGTGGCATCTTAATTTTTCCCGTAAGATTTGGACGCTGGGGTCATCGTAAACTCGACGGACTGGGGATTGGGGATCCGGTACTGGAACTAGGCCACGATGACTCGAGGAAAGGCCACTATGCTGGTCTAATATTTCATTGGGTGGAACATTTTCATCCCACCCAACCGATGTTTCGCCATGAACACTAAGCCCATCTAGTTCTGATTGTCGTTGTGACTTACTGACTGTTGCCATAATGAATGCTCTCTCTCACCACTCGGCAGAACAAGTGTTGGGAAAGCTATCATAATCTCCGCTTGAATGACCACAAGCGTCTCAATGAGGTGCTGGCTCACAAGCCGAGAGAAAAACTTTACTTGTTTCGTTGAGATTACCATAAAACCCGCGCACTTCCGGATCCGCATCATGACGCCAAAATCTCGGCGGTATGACGGAACAATTACTCAGAAATGGACGGGACCGGTGGCCGTAATATGCTTGAACTGTTTTTCGCTCCCGTGTTGTGACACGAACGGTGGCCGTGTGGAGCGCAGCAATATTGAATAACACCACTGTGCCCGCTGGTCCGTGAAAATCTACAATCCCGTTTCTCTCAAGCTGAGATTGTGTATCCAAAATAGGATCGTCAACGGACTCGGGGGACATCGAAAAACAGTGAGTGTCCTTATCAACGTCAGTCAGGTAAAGCATAAATTGTAGGAAATCCATGCGAAGCGGATGTTCCTGCCAATGCGGACGATCTCGATGAAATTTCTGGCGTGGCGGTCCATCGTAGGGTGCCATATGGCGAAGACACATCTCAGAAAAACACACCGGACCATTCATCAGAAATTCAATCACTCGTAGGATTTTGACATGCCGCATCAGTCCATCAAATTCCGGTGACGTGACTAGTGCGTTACAGTTTCTCGTTTGATACTGGAAAGGATGCCACCAATTCGGTGGACCAAACGCCGCTCGGTCCCCATCGAATAGTTTGACGTAACGTCCCAACTCATCCAGCGTGAGAACATCTCTGAGCACCACATAACCATTACGGTGGAAATGTTCGAAAAGTTGATTATCGCTGACAGTATCGCTGACGAACACAACGGGTTTCTCATTGCGTGAATTGCTGTTTCTATGCATGAGCATTTGGCCTTTAATCGTCTGTTATTTCCGGTCGGATGCCGGAGAACGTGGTGACCGCTGATTCTTGCGCTGCAGCCGTGACTACACTGCTGAGAGGGAACAGAGCACGTTTCTCCCAAAAATAACTGAAAGGATCTCGCCCTCTTTGAATTTACCTATTCTCCCTGCTACATCAGTGATACTAAAAGCAAGTGTAAGAGGTTACTTGGATTGACCACCGATTCTTCCATTAATCATTCACGCATAAAGATGGTTTCGCCGGTTTCCACCTTTGAATCCACAACCCTCGCGCTTGTACAGTATAATGTCTGATTCTTTTTAAACCCACCATCCTATAATGATCATTGTCCGCAATCCCAAGATTCTGCCTTCCACGAACAATCTATATGCGGCCCGTCTTCACGGCGGTGCGGTAAGTACCTGTTCAAACGGTAACAGTCGGCTTGGCAATGAGCTCACAATTCAGAAACATCTTGATACTAAGAGAGTTAGCTTCCTTGCTTTGGAGATCTGTTCATCGCCATAGTTCCACAGGTTGAGAATTTTATACGGCGTTGCGTTGTATGATCTGAGGAAAGACGAAATGGCCATAGAATTCGTCAACTCGGCAGTAAACAAGAGTGATTTCGGACAGATTTGAAGAATGGCATGACAAATCAACACAATTTGCAATTTTGCCGTCGAGCTGTAACAGAGGTCCTTGTGTTTTGCTTCACCCAAGCATAATAGTACATCGATTTCAGGATGGAGAACTAACAGCCCTGCAGCCGTCATCAACTTCCTCAATCACATGTCGCTGGAGTAGCGAAAAAACCAGATTTTCTCTCCTACACTGGAAGCGCGTTCTTCTTTACTTTGTCAAGACACCGGCGGTCGATGTCCTATCCACGGTCGCACGCGCTCAAAAGCAGCGGACGCAGCTAGGACCGTTTCTTCATCCCCCCACCTTCCCACAATCTGAAGACCGATGGGGAGGCCCTCAGCGGAAAACCCCGCGGGAACAGTTGCTGCCGGGTGTCCGATTACATTAATTGGCAACGTGAACGCACCATTCCAGTACTGATCTGGGAAAGCTCTTCCAGGCGACCATTTGCCAGGGAATTTGCTATAGGGAAAGGCCGGGAAGCATGCTGTTGGGGAAAGCAAAAGGTCGTATTCTTCGAAGAGATCTGCCATATACGCTTTCAATAGGTCGATACGACCGAGCGCCCTAGCGTACTCGCCTGCTGTGACCTTTGCACCCTGCTCAAGTAAGAAGATAGCGACTTCGGTAAGTTGATCGGCCTGAGTTTCTAGATACACACCGAGATTCGCGTACGAATTCGCCGCGATAATTGCTCCGAAGGTATCGTAGGGCGGATCAATCACAAGATCCGATTCCTCCACGCTACAGCCTAGTTCCTCGAATACTTGGGTTGCCGCGTAGGTAACCTCCAATACTCCGGTTTCAACGTCCGCGAAACCAAAATCTGGGGTCCACGCGACCCGCAGACCATCAACTCCCCGATCTAATGCGCTCACGAAATCGGGTGGAGTCACTCGGAGCGAGGTTGGGTCCCTGGAATCATACCCAGCGACGGCCTGGAGAAATACAGCCGAATCTCGAACAGTGCGGCTTAGAGGCCCATTTTGTCCAAAGATATTGGGCATTGGGGCTTCGACCTGTCCAGAATAACCCGACACCCGTCCTTGCGTAGGTTTAATGGCGTAGATACCACAAAAATTGGCGGGAATCCGAAGCGATCCGCCACCATCGCTGCCGTGGGCCATTGGGCACAAACACGCGGCAACGGCTGCCGCCGCACCACCGCTCGAACCCCCTGGAGTGCAATTGGTGTTCCAAGGATTGCGTCCGTGCTCGCCCAACCGGTTCTCACAAGTACCAACCATAGCAAACTCTGAGATATTAGTTTTGCCCAAGATGATGCCCCCGGCCGCCCGAATGTCCTCAACAATGGCAGCATCCGTATCCGGGACGCGATTCTTGAACAAGAGAGATCCAGAGGTCGTCCGCAGGCCCTTGGTCATTTGCGTGTCTTTTATCGGAATAGGTAGCCCATGAAGTAACCCCAATTCGCCACCGCGAACAACCACGTCTTCAGCAATTTTTGCCGTCTTCAAAGCCTCCTCTCGGTTCAAGAGAAGAAACGCGTTCAACTGCGGATCCAGCCTATCGATCCGGCTAAGGTACAATTCAGTCAATTCGACAGGAGATATTTGCCGCGTTGAAATGAGTTCTAGTAGAGTTGTCGCTGAAGCGAACGCTAATGCCTCATCTTCCATGATATATTGCTTCCCTTATTTTTCCCACGAAATTGCTAGACGGTGGTGTGATAGATTCACGTATTGATGAGTGCGGCCGGTTGACTGCCTCGCGCCAAGATATTGCTCACAAATCTCAGCGTTGATTTGACATTTCTGTCGATTTCATCCAACTGATGTCCGCCAACACATTCGACATATAATGGTCCATCAAAACCACCGGTCACGAGGCCATCGAGTACCCTCTTGAAATCTACGAGACCTTCGCCGGGCGTAACCATAACATCCGGTGTGCCATTTGTGAAAACACAATCCTTGACAATTGCGGTCGTCACTTTAGATGCTACAGCGGCAAGATCGCTTTCTGGACGGCGCTTACCTTTCGTATAGTAGATGATGTTCCCGGGATCAAAACAGATTCCAAACGAAGTATGATTTACCTCATTATCCGCCTTACACAGATCGTCGACGGTAAGGCTGATTCCACCGTGTGGTTTCATCGTTATATTGATTCCTGCTTGAGCCGCATAGGGAGAGGCGAGGCGCATCAATTTCAAGTAGTCAGAATATCGAGCTGGATCACCTGTCCCGCAATCAAGCAACCATTTGCCACCGAGCAATGCAATTTTGTCAAGCAATCGTCTATAATGATCCAAGGCAGCATCTAAACCAAGGTTTAACTGCGTATTCCCTAGTAACATCGAAGGAACTAGTCCGGCATTGGCTACAACCTTACGAACTTCGCTGATTTCTGTATTCGTGCTATCAGCCTGTACTGAAATTCTACCGTCATTGGCAAAAATGGCCACATCAGTATATCCGGCCGCGGCGATATGTTCACACGCTTCAGAAAACGTAAGAGACGCGTAAGGACGGGTTGTACAACCGATTGTGTGTGTCATCAGATTCCCCTTTTGGTTCACAGGACTTGGGTCTCAGAAAAGAACACGCTAAAAGAAGACTTTGACCTTATCATTCTGTCAAAATGGGGTCAACCAGTTTCTTAAGGCTGAAATTCTATAAAAGAAACGATACACTGCACCAAAACGGAGGGGAATATCCCTGGAAAGGCCACCACGTGGTCCACAACGGGACGTCAACAAGAAGAACTCTGAACGAGATTCGCGACGACAGTTCCGTGGTGACTAAAGAAACCCATCCTATTGCTTCATCTTGCTCAACGGTTTCGCAAAATCCTTCCAAAGAGTCGTTGAGATTATCGGTCGAGAACAGTTAAAGTCAAATAATTTCGAGGCCATCCATCCTAGAATGATACGACAGGTGTTAAAAAAAACATTCTTGTTATGGTCACTGTGTACCCTAGGCTATTCGGACAACAAACCCGCTTCCTCCTTTCCGCTGTTTCCAATTTATTCCACGGTGCTTCGGCCAAAGCCAAAGGATGATTATACCAATTCGCAGGCTTATGTCAACAAAAGATTCCCAGCGAGGAGGCCGTCCATCCTAACCACATCACAAGGCAACAATCTGACGCATACGTTTAGCGATGTCGATTTGGGCTTCCCAATCTCCCGCGACCTCGTGGATGAAAGGTTCGGAGTAGTCGATCGCCCTGAGCTCCCGCATAACGGCTAACCAGTCAGTATCTCCATCGAGGAGATTAACGAACTGATGCTCTCTACATTTAAAGTCCTTAAAATGCACACGCTTTATGCGAGAACCAAGCCCGCGAATCCAGTGTTCCGCATAGCCATACGCCATCATGTTCGCAGTGTCGAGGTAGACACCAACCGATTCGCTGCCAACGCAGTCAATGAACTCTCGCATCTCTTTAGGACTGAGCAGAAACCTATTCCACACATTTTCGAGGGCAATTACGGCACCGTTGGCTTCAGCACCTGGCGCAAGATCCTTCAGAACACCCACAAGATTGTCCCAGACAACTTGGTATGTTCCTTCCACGCTGAGCTGACCTGGATGCAAGAGAATCGCCCCAACACCCAGTGTGCCGGCAATCTCCAGACTGCGAGTGACGGACCTGCTGGCCCTCTCGCGTTGCGCAGCGTCTAAACTCAGCAAATTTCCACCGTCATGATAATTAGCTATGATACTACTGATTTCGATTCCAGCCGCCGCGCACTTGTCACCAACACGTCTTATGTCTGACCGGTTCATATTAACATCCATGTTTCTATCTTCACCGAAGGTGAGCTCCACGGCCTCATATCCTGCCACCTGGCACAGTTCAAGAACCCTGTCGAGCGACATGTTTCCGAGCAGCAATTGCGTAATTCCAATTTTCATCTGGCACTTCCAATCCTTTCAACATTATGGTCTTTTCAAACTTCTACAAAATAAATCCACAAGTCATGTGTCACAGAGAATAGTAGTATGTGAATCAATCTGCAGACAGCCTCTAATGTCCTCACTCATTCCGAGACTAGGTCCCCAGATTGGCACCAACTCAATATCGGAGGCTTGACACCACCCCACAGAACATCTTTTATTGGAAGGCAGAATGTTGAGCAACAGCCTTACTCGCTAAACCAGCACATTGTTGTGCGCACAGAGTACTTCGTACTACGTGATTATTCAGTCCTATAGTAGTCATGCCTTCCCGCTAGCGCCCAGCCCATCTCCAGCGCGTAGTTCAGGAAAGAAGTCTGACGTACTCCGAATCAGGTGTTACCACGTTCCCCATGTAGCTCAACAAACAAAACATCTCTACACCTTCTTCACAATCTACACACCACGTTGCCCTTCTCGGTGAAGATATAGTGTAACGGAACGTCCCACGGCTGTGGTTGTATGTCTGCCACGATTTGTTGCTCAAAAGCCAATCCAATCCAGATTGCTTCTGGACAATTCGGAAGAAAACGATCATAAAACCCACCGCCAAAGCCAACGCGATAACCTTTCAGGTCAAAAGCAATGCCAGGCACAACAATCAAGTCAATCTGGTCGATCGGGAACTTATCGCAAATCTCTTTGTTCGGCTGGAGCATACCGTAGCCGTGGCGCTCAAGGTCCCCCTTGGCATTCTCAATACGGTATGGAATTAGTGTGCGACACTTCATTTCCGTCACCGGTGCGAGGGCAACTTTACCGTGGTTAAATAGGTAATCGAGCACGTCATGCGTATCAACCTCACTTCGCATGCCGAGATAAATCATTACACTTTCAATCGAACGCGTCTTTATCCAATTAGTGACCTGTGTAGCGATTCGCTTGCTCAATTCGAACCGCATCTGAGGGGGAATATTGTTTCGTCTTTGTAGAGCTTCTTTACGGAGGGATGCGCGATTTTCGTTTCTTGTCATACCCATGGCTGGCTGAAACTTTAGTAAAAGAAGGTATTTAGCTGCGTGTTATGATTGACCGCCATAAGGATAAGGCATTATCATTAATACATAAGTCGAAACCTTCTTTGAGTCATCCAGGTTCCATTTAAAGAATGTGCAAACTTGGACATGGCGAGGTCAGTAGTTGTGCAAAAAACGACAGGGTTTCCGACTCCTCGGTCCACTCCCTTTTTCGCGAATGGGGATCGATGGCCATCTTGAACAGTACCGTACAGTAGCTTTGCCCATGGCAAGCAACTCCTCAATGCGTCTCAACGCAAGTTCAGCTGGCCGTTCCACCAGTTACAATACGATAATGCTCTTAGATCCTACTCCGATCAAAGCGTGCTGCGGATTCCACCAGGCAAAATTGCGATTCTGTTGGCCATAAAGCGAACCCAAATTGAAGCACTAGCGATCCCATTGTGATTAATCCGCTGCCACAATTCACTCACGACGATCTTGTACTCGCTGTAGGCAAGACACGTCTCCGTACAATCAACAGGAATTTGGCAGACAGTTCGGATACGTGTCTTGTGCTTCACATCCTACTTCATGTTTCCAATAACTCGACCTCATAGCCATCTGGATCTGTGATAAATGCCATCTTCAGTCCACCTGACGTGAATTGTTCGCGCCAACCATTAGGCCAGATCTCGAGCCCTGTCTTTTCAAGGCCATCGCAGAAACCAACGAGATCTGGCACACCAAGAGCGAAGTGCATTAAATCTTCCGGAACGCTGACCTCGTAATCAGGAGAATAGGTCAACTCGAGCGTGTGCTTGTTGCCTGGCAATTCCATGTGCACGATCTGATTTCCTGCCGGGGATTTGTCACTTCGTCCCTTCACCACAAAACCGAGATGATCAGCGTACCATCCAATCGAACTCTCGAAATCACTCACACGAATTCGTGTGTGTAGAAATTCTGTCATGTTAATCTCCTTTCTCCAAGTGGGCTCTATGTAGCAACTTAATGAAACCCTTCCTTTTCATTTTGCATTTCCGCCATCATAATTCCTGAATTTCATTGCCCTCGTAAGCTCATAGGGTCAATCGAGTACCACTTCACGGATGCAAACCGCCTACCGTAGAGGGATTTGTGACAGAGAAAAACGACGGAACAGGACGACTTTCGAGCACAAAAGTGGGATGACAAGCCAATTCCAATACTGAGCGACAACCGACATACCCTATTCCGTGCGATACGATTGTCCAACCCTTAACTTAGAACAGAACCATCAACCGGCAATGGGATAACATCCTCTGGGTCAATCCAAAACTGGAGACTCTCTTCCCTCTTCTTTCCGTGCGCCCCTGGATTATGGACTACCGCCTTAACCCGGACGTCCTCAGTAACTGCAAGTTGGTACTCCTCGACGCGTCCCAAATAGATGGCTTCAAGCACTTGTGCCTTTAGCCTATTCGGCACGTCCGACGGAATCGCGTCGGTTACATTAATCGACTCTGGACGAACCGAGCAGACTATATCTTCACCATTGGTAAATTTATGGTAGACTTTTGTAGAGTGGAGTAAGCCAACTGGGCTTTCAATCTCGGCACATCCATTGGAAAGCAGTCTGATTTTACCGTTGATGAAATTGGTTTCGCCAACGAAACTTGCAACGAAAGGGTTTTCAGGAAATCGGTAAATGTCCCGTGGTGTACCCACCTGGACAACTGTCCCATTTTTCATAATTGCCATCCGGTCGGCAAGTGAGAGTGCTTCGGCTTGATCGTGTGTGACATAAACAGCAGTCGTATGAGCGCGTGAATGTATCTGTTTAATCTCGTGACGCATTTCTAAGCGCAACTGTGCATCCAGATTGCTCAAGGGCTCATCAAGGAGCAAGACGTTTGGTTCGATAACCAATGCTCGGGCCAGCGCGATTCGTTGTTGCTGTCCTCCGGATAGCTTGTTCACAGGACGATTAGCATATTCTAGCATCTGCACAACTTCGAGTACTTCAGCTACACGCTTCTCTCGTACTTCCTTATCCACCTTTCGGAGCGCCAGACCATATGCAATGTTTTCGGAAACGGTCATGTGGGGCCACAAGGCATAATTCTGGAACACCATGCCGGTATTCCGCTTGTGCGGCGGAACATTATTCATCAGCCGGCCACCGAAGGTTAATCGTCCGGCGTCGGGCTGATAAAACCCTGCAATGATACGCAGACATGTCGTTTTCCCGCACCCAGATGGGCCTAGAAGGAAAAACAGTTCTCCCTCCTTGATCTCAAGGCTGACATCATTGACCGCAATCGTAGTATCAAATGCCTTAACAATATGATCTAATCGAACTTCGAGTGACAATTCAAGCAATACCTTTCATGTCTCATTTTTGCTTCCCGTCAAACTCAGCGCGAATCGGCTTGCAGATACGATTAAATCGAATCTTTCCAAGAATTTCCCAAATCGCCCATGGTGCGCTGAGCCTAGACATGCTGTCATACGACCAATAGACTAAAAAGGCCTGGCCTTTAACCTCATCGAGCGACGCCGGTCCCCAGGTTCGACTATCGCTACTTTGATCGCGATTATCTCCCATTGCAAAAAGATTACCCTCTGGCACGCGAAACGGACGACCGTCCGGATACTTGCTCCGGAACTGATTCCGCGAAAGTGTAAAATCAGTAAACGCCTCCCCCTTAGGTATATATCGTGGTTTGAGGAAAGGCGGAAAATTTGATTTATATGGATGGGATATATGCTTAGTGTAATTACTGTCGTCAATCACCCTGCCATTGACATAGAGCACATCTCTCTTGGTTTCTAGTGTGTCACCCGAAATGCCAACGATCCGTTTAATAAAATTCTTGCTCCGCTCATGAGGCGGTATGAACACAAACACATCACCCCGAGTTGGCTGGTGAAAGTCGAAGAGTTTTATATCTGTACCAGGAAGCTTAATCCCGTAGATAAATTTACAGACGAGAATCCGGTCCCCAATGAGTAATGTGTTCTCCATCGAACCAGATGGAATTTTGAACGGCTCAATGACAAAGGGACGGATAAATCCAAACACGAGCACAAAAGCAACTACCGCCACTTGCAAGTATTCCCAGACAAGAGTAGTTTGAAATCTTTGCCAGCGACTCAGATATTTGTCTGTGTCAGCGTTCAGCGTGTGCATCAGTTTATTTTGTACCTCCAATACTAAAGCTAGATCCTAAACCAGAGTGACAGACATCAGGAATTATCTTTGGCCAAGAAAACGATTCGCAATACCTCACTCATCTGCCGACAGAACTGCCATGAACGCTTCCTGTGGGACCTCCACACTGCCGATTTGTTTCATGCGTTTTTTTCCCTCTTTTTGTTTCTCCAATAGCTTGCGTTTTCGAGTAATGTCCCCGCCGTAACACTTCCCTGTAACATTCTTTCGCAACGCGCGCACGGTTTCACGTGCGATGATTTTGTTGCCAATCGCAGCTTGTAGTGGAATCTCGAACATCTGACGCGGAATCAACTCTCGCAGTTTTTCAACAAATGCTTTCCCACGCTGATATGCCATGTCTCGATGGAGAATGGCCGACAGTGCGTCGACCGCTTTGCCATTGAGCAAAACATCCAACTTGACGAGATCTGATGTTTTGTATTCACCTACATCGTATTCGAGCGATCCATATCCACGAGTCACGGATTTTAATTTATCGTAAAAATCCATCAGAATCTCGCTTAAGGGGAGATCGTAGAAAACCTGCACCCGGGTCTCATCGAGTTGATTCATGCGAATAAATGTGCCGCGCCGTTTTTGGCAGATGTCCATCACATTTCCGATGTAGTCTCGAGGCACAATAATCTCAGCAGTGATGTGAGGTTCTTCAATATGAGCAATCCGATCACGGGGGGGCATCTGTGCAGGATTATCGACTTCAAGACAACTTCCTTCCGTTGTGAAGATATTGTATTTGACACTCGGCACCGTGCGAATAAGAGACAAGTCAAATTCTCGCTCAAGACGCTCCTGAATCACTTCCATGTGTAGCAACCCTAAGAAACCACACCGGAATCCGAAGCCAAGGGCAACCGAAGTTTCTGGTTCAAAAGTAAAGGATGAATCATTTAATTTCAGTTTTTCTAAGGCCTCTCTTAGCGTTATAAAGTCACTTGTATCCGACGGATAGAGACCACAGAAGACCAACGGCTTCATTTCTCGATAACCCGCCAATGCCTGGGAAGTAGGCTTGTCGTAGTGAGTAATTGTGTCACCAATCTTAGCACTTGCAATCTCTCTAACTCCAGCAACAAGGTATCCAACAGCACCCGTTTCAAGCTGCGGAACAGGTGTCATCGCCGGCAGGAAAACTCCCACTTCTTCTACATCAAAGGCCTTTTCTGTGGCCATTAGCTTTATTCTATCACCCGGCTTCACAACGTTGTCAAAGACCCGGGTATACATAATCACACCCCGATAGTTGTCGTACATGGAATCAATGACCAGCGCTTTAAGTGGTGCATTTGGATGTCCACTAGGCGGTGGGATGCGAGTAACAATCGCTTCGAGAATTTCATCGACACCGATTCCTTCTTTCGCACTCACCAGAAGCACGTCTTCTGCAGGAAGCCCAATAATTTCCTCAATTTGATTCTTAACGTCGTCTGGACGAGCAGTTGGGAGATCGATTTTATTAATAACTGGCAGAATCTCAAGATCATGATTTACAGCGAGATAGGCATTTGCAAGAGTTTGTGCTTCCACTCCCTGTGCTGCGTCAACAATCAGAACAGCTCCTTCGCAAGCCGCCAGGCTTCTCGAAACCTCGTAAGTGAAGTCGACATGCCCTGGCGTATCAATCAGGTTGAGTTCGTATAGGTATCCGTCATTAGCTTTATACTCTAGCTTTACGACCGTGGCTTTAATAGTAATACCACGTTCTCGTTCAAGATCCATCTGATCGAGGACCTGCTCACGCATTTCGCGTTGCGTCAATCGACCCGTGTACTCCAGCAGTCGATCGCTCAGCGTGCTTTTGCCATGATCGATGTGACCAAGGATACAATAGTTTCTCGTTCGCGTTTCTTTACTCATGCGTTTCCATTGAAATTCTTGCGATTGTGAACTGCCGACAGAGTAACTGTCCCCCGTACATCAAATGAGTGCCAATCTGGCGAATGACAGTTTGGGCCATCCTCTAACAAACAGCAGCCCGACGCTGGCCACTCATAAGGCCTTTCGCCGTAAATAGAGAAATCGGCTGAATTGAGATACATTTGAGACCAGTACCTTGAGATGTCAGGTCAACAGGACACCTGCACGTTCCAAAGATATCAAACACCCTTTAGTGTGGCGCACGTGCCATGCATTTTGCGTGACGCATCTCCCATCTCTCGAAGGATTTCCTGGACCGCTTGATGCGGGACATCAGCGCGAGTGATAGGACGTCCGACAACAATGTAATCCGCACCCGCAGTAACTGCTTCTGCCGGTGTTGTAATTCGCCGCTGATCGCCCACCGCAGCCCACTTCGGCCGGATGCCCGGGGTAACAATTAGAAAATTCTCGCCACAAACATCCCGAATTAGCTCAATCTCCAACGGCGACGCAACGACCCCGTCCAGGCCTGCTTTCTGGGACAACTCCGCGAGATAGGCTACTTGATCCTTTAACGTCCGCCGGGTATCGAAGTCGCGCTGAAAACTGTATTCGTCGATACTCGTAAGCACTGTGACACCTAGGAGTTTCGGCGTAGAAACCCCTAACTCACTGGATTTCTGGTCTGCCGCCATTCTCGCCGCGGACATCATCTTCAAACCGCCTAAAGCGTGCATGTTAATCATGCCGGCACCCAGCTGCGTAGCTGAAGCGACAGCACCAGCGACCGTATTGGGAATGTCATGAAATTTGAGATCGAGGAAAATCCCGTCCGTAAAACAACGGAACCGGTCAACAGATGAAGGACCCGCAGCGGTGAAAAGTTCCTTGCCTATCTTGAACCATCCCACCTCACTGGAGAGCTGGGAGACAATCTGACTTGCCTCCTCCACGGTATCGAGGTCTAGTGCAACAATCAGCTGGGTTTCGGACATCTCTAATCTTCTTTAGCTGTTGGGTTTTTGGCGCGGTGGCAAAATATCAACCCGCACCTTTGCTATACCCGACAGGAGCATGCCGAGTTCAGCCGCTGCCTTTCGCGAGAGGTCGATAATCCGTCCCTTAACAAACGGCCCCCGATCATTAATACGGACAACAACACATTTGTTATTGTTCAGATTCACCACACGTACCCGTGTGTTAAAAGGAAGTTCTTTATGTGCGGCGGTCAATTCATCCATGTTGTATATCTCGCCATTTGCTGTTTTCCTTCCATGAAATTTTTTGCCGTACCATGATGCGATGCCCGTTAGTGTTCTGATGCGACGGATTTCAGCCCGTCCGCCCCCATTCTCCAACAAATCAAGAGTTCTCGCTGCACGCCAGGACACCAAAAGAATATATTCAGCCTCTCTCAAGCAACGATCATTAATGCGTACGATTACCTGCGTTCCATTCTTAGGATTGAGAACACGGACATGAGTCCCAAAAGGCAGCGACGGATGTGCGCCAACCAAATCTCTATAGTCATAAAGTTCGCCACTGGCAGTTACCTTGCCCTGAAGTGATTTGCTAATCCATTTCACCCATCCATTGTCTGCTTTCTGGTTCGCCGAGCTGTCAGCACTGAAAGCGCACCCGCAGAGTAAAATACAGATGATGACAAAACCGCAAAACTCCGGAGACATACGAGATCTATTCATAACTCAGCCCATCGGCGACTCGGGGTTGGTAGATAATACAACGTTCCAAAACAAGGCTTGTTACATCGCGTTACGGATCAATATCCGTTGTTGCCCCGCCCGCGAGAACCAGCTGAATAATGTGATGCGTTTGTTGGTGTGAAAGACCAATCCGATCGCGGCGTACTTGGATTCCTTTATCAAAGTTTTCCAGCCTTTCCGCGAATTCAGCTGAGAAACGCTTCACTTCAGCGGGTGACGTTCCGCCCAAACTCTGATTGTTTTGAAGCGCACGCTTGGCATCGAGAATTTTCTGAATCTGCGGAACAGTAAGATCGATACCTCTCCTCTTTAGGAGTTCTACCGTCTGTGTCCAATCAGCGAAAGTCTTGTCCCGTTCCACCAAATCCCCAACAACGCCCCCAACGATCTCGTGGCATTCACGAAATGGAATTCCACGCTCTTGAGCAAGGTAATTTGCCAATTCTGTTGCCGTTGCAAAATTAGCATTCACAAGTTCCTCCATCCTATCAGCGTTGAATTGCATTGTTTCAAGCAGACCCGGTAAGACACCCAAACAAGACTGAACTAAGTCAAACGCCTCCCACAGCGGCGGTTTATCCTCCTGGAGATCTCGGTTGTAACCGAGCGGAAGCCCCTTGAGATTAATCAAGAGATCCAACAGCTCACCATAAACGCGTCCACAACGCCCCCGTACCAGTTCCGCAATATCGGGGTTTTTCTTTTGGGGCATGATGGAACTACCCATTGAGTAAGCATCATCAAGGGTTGCGATCGCGAATTCATACGTCGTCCAGTACACAATCTCTTGTCCAAATCTTGAGAGATTCGTCATCAGCAAGGATAGGGAAAAGAGCGCTTCCGCGATGGAATCGCGACTGCTTATGACGTCTAGGGCGTGTTCATGAACCGCATCAAATCCAAGCAGTTTGGTCGTAAGTTCGCGATTAATGGGAAAGGACGTGCCCGCGATAGCACATGCGCCAAGCGGGTTCACATTGGCAAGCGCATAAGCAGCATCCAACCGTTTGAAATCCCGGAGAAACATGCTCACGTAGCCGGTCGCCCAGAAACCGAGACTGATGGGCTGAGCGTGCTGAGTGTGTGTGTATCCTGGCATAACGGTGTTGGTGTGATCAGACGCGATCTGAAGAAATACCCGGCAGAGACGAGATAGCTTCATCTGCGTCTCCAGAATCTGCTCGCGGACGTACAGATGAGAGTCAACCAGAACCTGATCATTTCGCGAACGAGCTGTATGTAGTTTTCCACCGAACTCCGCACCGGCACCATCGATAAGATAGGATTCCACATTCATATGGACATCCTCTTTGTCAGGCTTAAGGACGAAACTACCGCGAAGGAAATCCTCTTCGGCATTGCAGAGACAACTTAGAATTTGACGCAGATCTTCATCAGTGATTATCCCACAACGGGCAAGCATAATTGCATGAGCCTGACTCGCCCAAATGTCATAGCCAACCATGCGAGAATCAATATCGATGGATTGGGTAAAATCTTGAGTTTCAGTTGTGATTTCTGAACTGAATCGTCCACCCCAAAGTTTTGTAGATGACTGCATGGGCAAGATCAAGGAACTCCTGTTTAATCGATAATTCGTGAACACAACGTGGAACGTATTATAGCACGAGGGATTGTAACTTAGCAAGTTGACGAAAGGGAATCTCCGGCACTATTAGCGTAGTCAGTGCGGAAAAGGTCTTGAAGGAAGACTTCATTAGCCTGAAGCAGCGATAAACCCTTTGTTGGCGGTGGAAATCTTGAACCACCGCTCATACCACGTCAGATTGAAGCCATTCGCAGGAACATTGCTAACTTGCTTTTGTGCTCGCAGCAAGAACCCATATAGCACGGTCAGAGAAATCCATTGGAAACTGGGAATTGTTTAGAAACACCGATTCGGAGTCGGATCGCCTACGACTCTGTACATCCAGATCTAAAAATTTCCCGCGCATGAGTTAGTTTGATCGTCACTATCGCACGATATGCCAACCAATTTACACAAACGGGTAAACATCTTCGTCAAGGACGACGACGCTCATCGACTTCGAGTGCCATCGGCAATCTCTGTCGTCAGTCGACCTCCCAATGCCCTGGCCCATCAACGTCCTCGATCTCACTTACGTCCTCTTGGATTCGATTGGCAATTGCTTAGACCACACGTGCACATTCCCTCTGAACAAATTTAAAAATCGGAGAGAACAGCATTTCGGCGTTCCTAGCCAACAAGACTGGGATACGCTAAAATCAGTCTTGTCCTGAAAAAACAAACCGGAACCCACTCACACACCACTTCTATCTTCGGCTTCGTGAGAAACATTCCCTATGTAGCAAAAACTTAGTGTCGCCGAGGGACAAGGGTTGAACCACTGATGCTAGGTTCCCTTTTTGCTCACATGAACAAGGAGAGAAACCCGCATGATATCGCGCCTCCACCATGTAGGAGTAGATTCAAATCGTCACAGATCACGATCTTGTGCCCGTCTCCTTAGCACAAGATCGCTATATGAAACGGGAATACGGTCTGATTCCGAAATCTGGAGGGCATTCTTTACACATCGGTGTTCGCTTCGCGCCTCGCTCTTGCTCTGATCCTGAATCACCGTTTCCAGCTCGACAAACTCACCGAGATCTGCAATCGTATCCAAGTGAACCCGCGTGTCCCCATAAATCCATAACTCACGTTTCTTCTCCACAACCACCTTGACACCGAGCGCCTCTGACATCATTCCCTTGAAAGTTTCGGGACCAGGAATAGAACTCAGTTGATAATTGCTATAGCAAGCTTCTGCCAAATCAGGACGTTCATAGTAGACAAGCGTTGCTTCACCGTTTTCAATTTCGCGAAGTTTTAGCCTACCATTAGCGGCATTGAAGTAGGTATCGACTTGATGCATCGTTCGTGAATAACACGCCCCGAGAGTCATCAGACATTCGCGCAGGAAATCAAGGGAATCTGTGTTCGCCTTAAGTTCCAAATTTTGACGCGGTAGTTCCGGTATTTTCACGTTGCCCCCCAAATTTGCAATTCAGTCAGAACCTTCCTCCAAACAACAGGAAATCACGTGAGCAAGAAGTGCAATCATGATTTCCTACTGTTCCACAATAGAAAGGTCGACTTGCGCGGTCTATAATAGCATGCGATCCCGGAATTCCTACATCGAAAGCCCCAACAACCCGCGGGTAAATTGGAAATCTACGTTGCCTTTCGCAAAGAGCTTCGGGATATACTGGCGCGACGCAACCTGAAGAACCATATCAAGCATTTGAACAGAGAAGGATTCTGGGACCCAATTCTCCTCCGGGATTAGGTCCATGTCTTGTTGGTAAATAGATTGTGTCATCTCGTCACTCGTTACTTGGATAAGAGGAATCATCCGGTGTGACTGGATTGGATGACCAACAACATGCGCAAGTATCATGTCCACGCCTGTTGCGCCCATCCCTGTGAATGTCTCAACCACATGATCCGTGGGCGTTTCCATGATGTGGAATCCCTTCTCAGCAACCGTTTGACCGTAGGCGAGAGTGCTTTCCGGTTCGCAGTCAGCTAATACATTTTCCAAAAAATCAGGCGAGTTCAAAACCGTAGCGTTTGCCGGAACAACGACGGTACCGCCTGCCCCAGCGAAGACACGAGCTAATTCCGCGAGAGTCTGTGCCACTCCCACTTGAACTTTTCCAACAGACGTTAATCCAAGCCGCAAATGCCCTAGACCTACATCTGCATGTCGAGGAATAGACATGTCCGCCAAAGCATTCTCAAACCAAGCCTCCACCTTCTGTGTGACCGCTACAATTCCACCATCTAACTGTATACTTGCCTGGCCGAACTTACTGCTCCCAATCCCACGCTTTTCAAGCGCATGCGCCATGTGGTCATTGTGCGTCTTCTCGCAGCCATGTTCCAGCAAGAGCCCGAGTGCAACGGTTGGATGAGTCAGATGTCCGATCAATGTTCGGATGTAAATCTCTTCGGACTGCCCACTCGAGGCACCGCAACCCTCCGTATGTGCTAGCGCAACGTAACGCGAGATTCCCTTTTCAGCCCCTAATTTACTTTGGGTCAAGCCATTGGCAATCATCTGCGCAATTTGTCCAGAGCATAAACTCGTTGGAAGAATCAAGCCAATCTGGGCACTACAGTAGCGGGTGCCGTTTTGAATTGCGGAGAAGGTTGGACTTTGACGTGATTGACTGACTTTCACAGGAATGGGAGACCCATTTCGCATCTCAGAAGCTGCGACAACCGATTCCAAGTCAACATGACCGGATTGTTTCCAATCTCTCCAGATCGAGACCTGAGAGTGACCTGCTTTTTCGCCAACAGAACTTTCGCCAGAAGCAACACCTACCATCAAGTCAAAGGTCCGCACGCCCAACTCATCCATCGACATACCATCAAGATACGAACCAGCGTTGACATCCATGTCCCTTTCCAACATGAGATGTCGTTCGCTAGTTGTCACAATCTTTATCGTCGGCACAAAGGGGAAATTGGTAATTGAACCGTTGCCGGTTACGAAAAAAATCATGTTCGCTCCCGACGCCACCTGCCCAGCAATGCTTTCCAGGTCATTTCCTGGACTATCCATAAAATAATAACCAGGCTTCGACATCTTTTCACCATAATCGATTACATAATCCAGACGCACATCTGGATGTCGTTTCATAGCCGCGCCAATCGATTTTATCGTGATGTTATACAACCCCCGCAAGTTATTACCCCCACTAGGATTCCCTTCGACGGAATGTCCGTGCCAACTCGCACGTTCTTTGAAACGTTCGATTGTATCAAGGAATTTTCTGGCTGTCCTAAGATCTTTGACATTTTCGAGAAGATAGTGTTCCGCCCCGATTAATTCGTCCGTTTCTGCAAGGTTGGCTATTCCACCATAGCGTATGACTTCTTTGGCAACATGAGCAGCAAGCGGGTTGCCAGATACCCCAGAAAACGCGTCCGAGCCACCGCATTGAAGTGCAATCTTGATGTTGGCAATCGATTGTAGGGTTCGTTTAGCCCTGTTGACCGGACTGAGCCAACGGTTTACGATAGCCAGACCGTTGTCCAAGCTGACGTCAAATCCACCCCGTATGCTTAGAAAATCACAAGGGACTTCATGAAGCGGATAATCGTGTTCAACCATGTAGTCCTGAAGCATCTCGTTCGTCAGGACTTCCGAGCCATAGTCCACAGTTAGGATCGCGCCAATATTCGGATGAACGGTAAAACCGGCGAGCGTTCGAAGCAACATGTCGATATTGTTAGGTGTTCTACCTTCCCCGGCTTCAGTGTGGGTAATAGCGACAACACCATCGATGTTCTGGTAACTGGCAACGATCGGCTCCAGCCGGCTAACCAGCGCCTTGGCATAGCTCGATGTCTGAGACGTCGTACCCATAACCACGATGTAGTTCCGCGTACCAATCCCACGGCCGCCCTCCCGCTCATAGCCGTGGAAAAACTTATCACAATTGTGTGATGGCAGTGAAGCTCCCTCCCTAAATTTTGCATCATCAAGCAGGTAGGGTGTGATCTTATCCCTGAAATTAGGCTGCGACGGCAATTCAAAGTTGAGATTTCTGAGAGATAATGAGTCGATCATTTTCTGGTTGCACACATATTCCCCACGTGCAATCAACGCCATCGCAAAGCCGAAGGGTAATCCCCAAGAAAGCAATGATTCGCCTTCGGTAATAGTGCGAATAGCAAAACGGTGCCCCTCAAGAATCGAATGCGACAGCGCAAATCGCTCCCCATCAAAATAGATTTCTGTATTTGCGTCCAGATTTCTTGTGACAATGGCCACATTATCACCCGGTGCTGGTAACCGTGCAACCTCATCAAACCTGTATCGTTTTTGCATGTTTATGTTTTCCGATTCAACTCAGGGGTAATTACTTCTTAATCTTTCTTCCGATCAATAATTTCGACTTATTGCTGTTGGCAACCGTCCTTCACTGATGTGAGCGATAGATCGTAACCTCCATGGCATCGCGCTTAACCCAGGGAAGATCTGTATCAAACCAATAAATTTGGCTGTCGTAACGAGAACGAACATACTTAAGATAATCCGCCATGCCCTTTGCACCAATGCCCACATTATCCGCAACGATCGTTGCTCCATACGTGATGCAATGTTCAATCGCCTGAAAACAGGGGAAATAATTACTGAAATTATTGTCCAGAAAAAGGAATTCCACCGGTTCATGAATGGTACGCAGTACCTCGACAGCGTCACCAACGCGTGAGTCAACAAGTTGGTTGAACCCAGCGCGTCCAAAATGTCCTTGTGCTTCACAAGAACGATCTGCCTCCATCTCAATCGTTATTAACCTGCTCTTATCAATGCCGCAAATCGCCTGAAGTAGGAACAATCCCGAATACCCAATTGCCGTCCCACATTCAACAACCAGAGCTGGGCGCGCCTTCTCAACAAGCGTCGCAAGGAATTCGGCCTTCTCGCGACCTAACATTGGGATGCATTCTTCTCGACACCTTTTGTCCACCGTTCGCAATACTTGATCGAATGTTGTCATGTAGGATTTCCTTACTTCGTGGAGATCCGCAACAGCTCTAGAACCCACCCAGCCTCATATCAGATGCCCCAATTCCCATGTGATAGGCCTCTTTACTCCTTCTAGGCCCGTAGATTGAGGTCAAATGCAATATCTAAATAGACTTTTAAGCACCAAGGGGTCAGCGGACCAAAGAAAATACTGCGCTGTTAGATCATACACAATTTGAGGCCAATAGACTTAATCATGATTTTTCTTGACGAAGAAGGCAGCGACCAATTGAATTCTCGTACGGAAGTATCCTTAAGCCAAACGGTAATTCCCTCCATTAAATTCTTCGGGCATAGAACTTCGAGAACATCCTCTCTGTATTCGAATCATTCGACCGGAGGACCCATCTAGTTGCCTGAAATTTGACCGTGAGGATACCGAACCTAGCAGTGAGTCAACGGATTTCAGCGATTAATTCGCTAGTCACCCATTTCGCGGACGGAAGATACGTGTTGCATTCGAGATCTCTATTAGTCTCTCCAAAGCCGAAAGCTTTACCGAGGTTCTTGGTCAATCTATTCAGTTCAACCTTTCCTCCCACTGGCAGAAAAACCTCTTTCGTGCGATTTAGATCGAATTCAGGGATTGATGCCGGCACCGTTGTTGCGATGACTTTCAGTAATTGTTTTCCCCGAGGTGCTTGGGCTCGAATAATAAAATCCATGCTGGGAGATGGAATCGTATAGATGTTACCCGCGCCGATCTTGTTGCTTGGATGATACCTGTTCGGAAAAAGCATCGTGATTTCGCCTTTCGTATCAACACTAAGCAACGTCATATAGCACTGCTGCTCAGCTCTAAACTTAAAGACAGCGACATCCCCCATGCGATAAACCGGACGTTCTCCTTTAGAACGCCCGGTTTCATCTTCCATCCAGAGTTGAATCTTGAAAGGTGGGTTAGGATTATTTAGGCGCATCAACTTCTTGACAACAAGCGCATTCTCTAGCTGCGGTCGAACCCCATCTACCAATCTACTGACATCTAGAGCAATAATTTCGTCAAATTGGATTCCATCATCAGACGTGAGTCGACCGCTGAACTGATTACTTCCCTCACAAATTTCCAGGACAGCGTCTGCATATCTACCGTACGTAACGATCTCTAGCTCTGTTATCTGTGCAAGCGCCATTTTCAGTCTAGATTCGTGGCCTGCATCGACACTTCCCCGAACCTGAAGGAACAACTTGTCCGGCGGGTAAGAGCGACTCGATTCCACGGCGCGGCACATTGGGATAATTGTCATTCCCGTTTTCAAAATCCGTCCAACTGCACAATCTTGACTTACCGAGGTCACACGCACCAGCGCCATCGGATTACCCGTAAAACTAACTTCTGTCGGCGAATACACGTCGTACACCGATTGCTCGGTGACGCCATGGAGTGCTCCTTTGTTTATTTTGACATCTTTCCCATCAACACTTGTCACCAAAACATAAGGCTTGGCAGCACCGACAACTAATGGCGAAACCGTGCCATCAGCATTCTGCGTCCCAAAAATCGGGCGATTAAGATTACCTTCGAACTGAGGCGTCTGATGCGACCGACGTCTCACGGCCTTTGAAACTTCTAGAACTATGTCCGCATACGGCGTATCAGTACTTGCCTGACGGAGGAAATCGACCAGATTCTTGGTCAATACTCCCGCAAAAAATGGTGGCCCTCCAGGAGTCGGCCACATCGCATCAAGCGATACTTCCTCTGCGCTGCTTCCGGAAATGAACACATGATTTGTATTTGTATGTTCAACCGCAGTGGAATCTCGGCGGTGTGATAGTGGAGGGGATTGAGATTTGAGGACAAGATCCCTGCTAACCATCTTCGGAAGCGTTAATCCTGCCTCCACCAAAGCTTTGGTAGCAGTGCCGGAATTACAACTATCTAGAATAACGGTGACATTGTCCGTTGGAATGAGGTCCAAGAGCGTTCCCAATTCATCGTCGAGTATCGCGTTGAGAAATCGCTCTCGATTCGGAGACGGGGTGAGGTCCACTGGACAAAGCACCTCATCCCAACCATCAGGTTCATCACCACTTTCATCGACCACACGACTCCCGTGCCCACTGAAATAAAACACAACCGCATCCCGTGATGTAGGCTTAGCAATTAACCACTCATTGAAAGCGTCTATGATTCCATGATGCGTTGCCTCCCCATCCAGAAGAACCTTAATATCGTCGGGGGTAAAACCAAACCTATCAATCAGAACGTTGGACATTAGCTCTACATCTGTCCTACATCCACGTAAGTCACGAATGAAAGGGCTATTGTAATCATTGATTCCAACAAGCAAAGCCCAACGTTTCGCGTCTGCACTCAATTGCGAACAGCAAATAAGAACAAAAACTCCCAAGATAAGGTTTGTTGCACGCATTCTTCACTACCTGCATGGATTTTCAGTGGTAAATGGATTATGATACTCTGACGTGATGCTAACATTTTTCCATCGCATAGTCAATTGAATTCGCGACACTTTGAGGGGCCCATCATCCCATAGGTGCGCAAAGCATTTACTATAAACCAGAAAGGCTTACCGAAACTGTGAGAGCCATATTAAGCCGAATTTCACTATAGACGCGCCACCCAGGATGAAAACTCCCGAACCTATATAATTCTTATGTCAAACGCATGCCATAGCACTAGGTTAGGAATTACATGTTCTTTGGTAAGGAGATTTACCAACACGCTTTTCGGTTTTCCCAAACCCAAGCTTCTGCATAAAACGAAAGAGGATGTTTGCAATGTAATTAAGCTGTTTTGGCTGGAAATCTGAGCATGAAATATGGTATAATTTGAGACTAGATAGGATAATAAAATGCCAACAGTCGAAGAGCTGTACGATCACGCCTTAAACCATTTTGCGAACAACAAACTGGACGATGCTGTGGTTGCGTTTAACGAATTAATTGCGCAATATCCCAACCACATCGATGGACATATCGGTCTCGGACATACCTACGAACGTATGGGGAGATATGATGAGGCAATCCAAGCTATAGAAGGCGCGATTGCAATCAATCCGAACGATCCGCTTGTATTCACTAGTCTGTCCGTATGTTATCAACGTAAAGGGATGATTACCGAAGCAGAGGACGCAATGGCAAAGTCACAAGCACTACAAATGCAAAGCTAAACTAGTCGCGCTTTTTTCAGTCTCAAAGAATTTGTGATGACAAATACTGAACTACATGCCATCGCTCCCGCAGCAACCATCGGGCTCAGCAAAAAACCGCTGAGAAACGGATAGAGAACGCCAGACGCTATCGGAATACCAAGAGCATTGTAGAAGAACGCCCAAAAGAGATTCCACTGAATCGTCCGGAAAGTATGATTGCTCAATTGAATGGCAGTGACTACATTCACTAGGTCATCTTTTAAAAGCGTAATGTCTGAGGCCTCAATAGCAACATCTGTCCCCGTCCCAATCGCGATTCCCACATCAGCACACGCAAGGGCAGGAGCATCATTAATTCCGTCGCCCACCAATGCAACTATTTCCCCGTGTTCTTGCAGCATACGTACGCAATTCGCTTTATCCTCGGGCAACACCTCTGCGAAATATCTATCAATCCCTAGACATTCTGCAGTTGCCCGCGCTGTTTGCTCATTGTCACCGGTCAAAATCACGGTTTGGATTCCCATATTCTGCAGGCCTTCCATCGCTTCAACTGCGGTCGGCATGAGTGAGTCTCCAACCGCAATCAAACCACCAATATCTTTGTCAATCGCAATCCAGATGGGCGTTTTTCCTTCAACAGCGAGTTTCGATTCTACCTCAATCCGCTCCAACGACAATTTAATCCCAAGCTCCTCCATCAGCCGACGATTCCCAAGATGAACTATGTGACCGTCAAAAGCCGCGCGAATACCCTGGCCGGAGATTGCTTCAAAGTCTTGGAGGTCTTCTGTTGTCCACTTGTTTGTTGATTCACTGCCTAGACCTCGAGCTATAGAAGCCCGAATAATCGCCTGCCCAAGAACGTGTTCAGACCGAGACTCTGCTTTAGCTGCGATTGACAGCAATTCGACCTCCTTATACCCTTCAGATGCAACAATGTCCGTGACTATTGGTTCGCCTCGCGTCAGCGTACCAGTTTTGTCAAAGATTACTGTCGTGATTCGATGAGCAGTTTCGAGAGCCTCGCCGTTCTTAATTAAGATACCCAATTCTGCACCTCGACCTGTACCAATGACTAGAGCTGTTGGCGTTGCTAGGCCAAGTGCACACGGACAGGCAATAATCATTACGGCAATGAAATTCTGTAACGCTAACGTGAAACCTGGGCCAACCACAACCCATACAAGGAAGGTAATCGCTGCAATCCCCATTACAATTGGGACGAAGATTTCAGCAATTCGATCGGCAAGACGCTGAACAGGGGCTTTCGACCCTTGTGCTGTTTCAACTAATCCGATGATTTGTGTCAACTTGGTATTCTCGCCGATTCTGGTAGGTTGAAAGACAAAACTGCCCGTACCGTTAATCGTCCCACCAATGACTTCGTCACCAGCAATTTTGTAAATCGGCATACTCTCGCCAGTTAGCATCGATTCATCAACACTTGATTGCCCAGTTTGAATCACACCATCAGCAGGTATTGTCTCCCCCGGCAGCACAACCACTCGGTCTCGCAACCGAATCGCCTCAATCGGAACGTCAAACTCCACGTCATCTCGCAGGACATGAGCGGTTTTGGGCTGAAGACCGATCAGCTTTTTTATCGATTCTGATGTGCGTGCTTTCGCCCGCATTTCGAGGAATCTGCCGGCCAGAACAAGCGTGACGATCATTACAGCCGTTTCATAGTAGTTCACGCTGCTAGGCATTGACGAAAAAAGCGCTGCAAGTGTTACTGCCAAACTGTATATATAAGCAGCGAAGGTACCAACACTAATGAGAACATTCATATCCGCAGAGCGGTGCTTCAAAGCAGAGAACGCTCCTTGATGAAACTGCCAGCCTGCCCAGAACTGGATAGGCGTCGCAAGAAAAAAGAGACAAATCAATTTCAACCGCACCGCAACAGGGGTTTCCGGATGGTAGAACATCAATCCCATCGCACCAATGGATACGATTGCAGCGGCTAGAACCTTCCGTTTCAAGCGCACAACGTCGGACCGATGTGCTGGTCCCCCCGCTGGAAGCTGAGAATCTTTCGTCGATTCTGCCTCCATCACGGTATAGCCCGCGTCAACAACAGCCTTTTCGAGAGCCCCCTGGTCAGCGATTTCTCCATCATAACTAACGGTTACCTGCTCCGTGGCAAAGTTAACGGTCGCATCCGTGACACCGGATAAGGTATTTAACGCCTTCTCGATCCTCGCAACACAGGCCGCACAGGTCAAGCCTCCGACTGAAATTTTTATCTTGTTAAAAGCTCTTTCAGTGCTTTCCATAGGTTCCACCTCTGTCAAGAGGCGTACTCGGTCCTCGCGGTGCGGACCTTCGGTTAAGTGGAACAGCTACGCGTTAACGGATGTTCACGATCTGCGAGCGGAAAATGAACGCGCGCTCCAGTAAGCTGAGATTCATAGGCACCGACTATCATCTCTAATGCAGCGACTGCGTCCTCAGCACTGGAAATTGGCTTCCGATCTTTTTCAATGGCATCAATGAGGTCAATGATTGCACCTTGGTTGCCGCCAATGAGTCCGTCGTTCCCGGCAACACCAGCGGAACCACAAATCTGTATAATCTCCCAATTGTCCGATGCGTGGAGTGGTGACCAACTTGCATCCGCACCGAGACAGATTGCAACCTCATTCTTCCCTCCGCCACCTGGTAAGATAACACCCTCGCTGCCAAGAATCTCCATGCCACCCCGACCCCGACCGAACTGATCTTTGCGTGAATCATACAGGCCCGAAACACCGCTTTCAAAGGCAAAGTAGCTATTCACACAATCACCAGCTACGGGACCAACTGGCTCGGTACCCTCCCAAGCATCGGCTTGCGAGACCTCCTTACCATCGACAGTGATATGGGCTTGCATCCACTTGACATTTCCAAAAAGATACCGCATCATGTCGAACGCATGCGTGCCAAGGGTAATCATATCCTCACCACCCCCGCGCGCATCCTGCTTTCCGTGTACGTAGATTGCCTGAACTTCACCAATCCTGCCTCCGGACAACTCTTTTTTAAGTGCTTGCGTGTGTGGGCTATACACACCCTGATGCGCAACGGCAATTTTCAAGCCCTTCTGGCGCGCCGCATTCACAATTGCGTCCCCGTCAGCAAGACTAGCAGTCATCGGCTTTTCGCAGTACACATGACAGCCCGCCTCGATGCACGCCGGCAGCATCTCAAGATGCGCCGGAACCCAGCGTGGACACACGCTAACAATATCCAGTTCTTCTTTGGCGAGCATCTGACGGTAATCCGCATAACCGCGAAGTGCCCCCGTTTCTGCCATCGCCTTTTCTCGCCCACTCTCGTCTACATCTGCGACAGCAACGAATTCAACATTGTCCATCCCTTTATACGGCAGGTGCAATCCGTGCCCATAATTGCCAGCACCCGTGTGCCCAATAGCAGCAGCACGATAGAGTTTCTTTTGACCCATAGATTTTCTCCTCACGATTGTTCATGATTATTCGAAATCGTGTCCAAATTAGGACGCGATTTCAATTTTCAAAACGGCAATTTGATGTTTTCGGTCCTCACAGCAGCGGCCTGAGCAGTCAGCTCACCACGAGGATGAGCTCCTTGGAGAACAAGGCTAAAACCGTCGGCGATCATATCGGCCACTCGTAGATTCGCATCTTTAGTCCTCCCGGCGATATGCGGCGTATGCACTACGTTATCTCGGCCACGAAGTGGATCGTCGACAGGTAACGGCTCCTTGTCGTAAACGTCGAATGCACCCGCTAGTTCGTCAGCCAGAATGCGTTCGCGCAACGCACCCATTTCTATGGCGTGTGCACGGGTAATTGCCACGACCAGAGCGCCTTTGTGTAGACGATAAATCCGTTCACGCGAGAGCAGGTGTCGTGCCGAAGGCGTGGGCGGTACTGCAACGAACACAATATCGGCCGCATCAACAAGCGTGTCCATGTCAACCTTGTGTATGTCCCATTCCGTTAGTAGAGATTCATCCACAAAGGGATCATAACCGTCAACTCTTGCACCGAAGGCACGACACCATTGCGCAATTTTACTCCCAATCTGTCCCAATCCAACCACACCAATGTGTTTAGTGCCGAGATCCCCATTAACGAAATCAGGTGCGTCGCAGAATTGGCCATAGGCATAGGTCCACAAAGGCTCCCTATTTGCCATTCGACAATGCCACTGTGCTGTACGTCTCAATGCGGACAACGCTAGGCCAAAGGCACACTCGGCAACTGATTGCGACCATGCACGTGTCACATCAAAGACGGGGATGTTTTTCGATTGAAGAAGGTCAAATGGCACCGATTTACCACTATTGTCATCCATTAAGCCAACAACCCTCAGCTTGGAGGCTTCCACAACGCAGTCCTCTGTTAGAGTTCCGCCAAAATGAGCTATTCCCACAACGCCCTCAAGATCGATTTGCTCATGGATGGGATCCTTATATTCCGTATTGAGCACAACCACAGTTCCCAATTCGTCAAGACGCGAAACCAATCGCTCATGGACGAAAGGCCAAGATGCCTCCAAATTGGGGGCACGTGTAAACAAAAAAACATCTTTGGACATTAATCTAACTCCTTGTAGAGCTTATTGGGCATGAACATGCTTCGCGACTAGATCCATCCGTGCTCAACCGTTACAGGCAATCCGGAAGCTTGTGTGTTCCAACCAGAACCATTTTCGAGCACCACCTCTCGACCACTCACCTGCGACTGCTCGGCAGCGAAAAGAATTTCCATAATGTGACGACCCCACTCCCCAGGTGTTGGTGGTTCGATGTTCTTCTCAATCGACTCAGCAAAACCAATCCATTCGTTTTGGAACTCTGCCGGGGGATCGTCAAATGGTACATCTTCCCATTTGTCGTCTTTTCCAACCTTGACGAACTTTTCCCCGTGCTGGCTGAATCGCAGAGACCCGTTGGCGCAAATAACATGGCACTCATAACTCGGAGCACCGTCCGCATATCCTACGGAGACAGCGACACCGGCTAAACCGTTTTTATATCGAATAAATGCTGTCGCTGAATCATCACTCGCTTGGTAATGTGCTCGTGTACCAATAGCCGCGGAAACCGACGTTGCTTGCGAAGCCATAACCCATGTGAGACGGTCTACAACGTGAACTCCATTGGACAGCCACATTCCACCACCGTGGTAACGACTGCGATATTGGGGGCGACGCCGCGAGAAACCCCAGTGCTTGGACATGTAGCATACTGCTGTGATCAACGGGCCAAGCTCGCCTGAATCCAAGATCTGTTTTGCCTTCAAACTCGTACCGTAGAAGTGTTGTGTATGACCGATCATGAGCTTGACATTATTCGCAGCCGCTGCGGCAATCATTTCGTCGCATTGTTCCAGATTAATCGCCATTGGTTTTTCGACTAAGACGTGTTTGCCAGCGCTACACGCATCCACAGTGAGACGATGGTGAAGTTGATGCCCAAGAGTAACGGCTACGGCCTCAACTTCATCATCCGCTAGTAGCTCAGTGTGCGAGGCATAACCCCTAGGAATATTGTATTTCTCCATGTACTCGCGCCGATTTTTTTCAAGGAAATCGGCAACCCCCACAATCTCTACGTCCTCCAGCGTCTGAATTGCATCACAGTGGGATCGTGCAATGCCCCCTAGACCGATAATTCCAACCTTTAAGTTACTCAAGACCTTTTGGCCTCCTTCTCTCTTGTTATTATTGACTATGGTCGCGGTGCTGCCGATCCCATCGGATGAGGACCGTTGGTCAAGGCAGACGCCCTTGCATGATCATAGACCGCATCCTGAATTTCAAGTATGCGAACAGCGTTTAGTATCGTGGGCTCGAAAGCATCACCGTCCACTATCGCAGATAGCGCTTTACCAATTATGCCCTGCATTCGTTCGCCGTGTGAAAGATCTTCGCTAAAAGTAACGCCCTCAGAAGTATGAACTTCGATCAGCGGCTCATATTTCTTTCCATACTGTTGAAACACCGAAGCCTTCGTTCCAACAAATCGAAAGAAATGGTCTCCCGCGCGCACACCCGAGGGATATGCGTAGCCAGACTCGATAATCCCGGTAACCCCATCTCCCGTCCTCAACATGCCAACACCGATATCCTCGACGAGCCGAGAGTGCATGGCGTTGGACATCACGGCACCAACAACGTTGATGGGCGATTGGCCAACAAACTGAAGAAAAGTATCAATTCCATGAGCAGCTTCGACTGCCCAAGAACCCCCACCTGAAACCTCGGGAGCATTATGCCACGATGACGGCGTCGCATCGTAGCGAGATGGCGATCCGTTACTCAAACGGCTACTATACAGAACAAGCTCGCCAAGCGACCCATTTGCAATCATCTCTTTCACCACACCTATGATACGACTCGCGCGATTAGGCAACGTCAGCGCGCTGAACACGCCGTATTTTTCGGAGGCTTCAGCAACTGGTCGAAGACGCGCCGCACAGTCCGCGAAAGGCTTGTCCACAAGATATGGAATTCGCCGATTCACACAGGCTTCTATATGGGAGGGTATCTCGATATGCTTTCCAGACACAAGTGCCGCATCGGGCTTACTCACGTCCAAGCACGCTTCCACGGTGTCGAAGCTACGGCATTCGAAGTCCGCCTCAAGCTGTAGCCGCGGGCCTTGGGCAGCATCCATCACACCGACGATTTCATGCCCAAGATTTTGGGCACTCCGGGCCATCCCGCGCCCGTGGTGACTATATGAAAGGGCTACTAGTCTCATCTTTAACCTCATTTGTTATGTTCAGATTACACCCGTCCTGGGAACGAACGGCCGCGTATCTGTCTAAACCCTGATTCCCTTTTTGTTCGGCTTGCTTTGTCAAAGTGATTGCGATAACTGGAATCCGACTTATCTTGCCAAGACATCGCACGCATGTAGTGAACAGCATAGCCCCGTCGCCGTTTTTTCGACTGGTTGACCTTACTCATGTGCAACGTAAGACTGTGATGGAAACTGATGCTCCCCGGACGCAAAGGAACCGGAACAACAGGCCATTCGGCGCCTCCAAAATCGTCCAGGAAGTGCGTTAGTTGATCTTTTTGTACCATACCCCAGCGATGAGTTCCAGGGATAAAGTTTAAACAGCCATTTTCCTCTGTCGCAGCATCGATAGCCGTCCACGCACTGACCAAATCCATGGGAAACGTCGTCTTCCACGAGGCCGAATCCTGATGCCAAGGCTGTTGAGTCCCCACTCCTTCCGGCGCTTTCATAAACAACTGATCTCCGAACAGTTTGATGTCATTCGTACCCAACAGATCGGCGATGATATTCACTATCTTGGGGTTATCCGCATGACGCCACATAACGCTATCACGATTGGCCAATCCACTCAACTTTCGGACCCCCTGCATAGGATTCTCCACAGACTTTACGGCATTGCGAAAGTCCTTTTCGAGCTGGATATTTGCCTCTGGAATATGTTTTGCTTTACCGGCAGCAATCAAATCCGTTTGGACTGAAAGAGTTTCTATTTCATCTGGCGACAGCACATCCTCAACCACGAGGAATCCGTTAAGCTTGAACTGTTCAACCTGTGACTCCGTCAGGCTATGCAGTGGTAGTGTAGACATGACTGCTTCCCCTCCTTCAATATTCTGTTGCAGGAACACGGATTATACCACAGCAATGCTAAAATCTCAATCAACGATCATCCCAGGCAACGAGACCGAAGAAATACACATATACCTCACTTCATTACTCAGAATGAATTCCCCATCTGTAGGCTACGATCAGCCAACGGGAGCTGTATTTTTACACCGTCGCGCCGATGTGATTCTCGCAACCCGATAGCAATCTCCAGGGCTTCACGTCCGTACTCCCCCGGACAAAGCGGTGCCGTACCTTCCTGGAGGTTTTTTACTAGACCCTCAATGGCAGCCTGTTGAGAACTCCTAGGACGCTTAGGGTTCGGGAACTGCCGGCGAATCGGTTCCTTGGTACGCGGATGACGTCCCCACATTTCGAAGTCAGCATGTTCGTTCCTGCAACTGAACCAACCATCTTTTCCTATGAAATCTATGTTTAGCCAGCCTCCCGTGTTTAAGAACCCTCGAATTCCATTCTCATAGAGAATCATGCCAGTCCCTTGCAAATCTTTGTTGGTCATCGCTGCTTCGTCACTGTCCATATGCCCGAACACCCATCGTGCCGGTGCACCCGCGAACAATCGAAAAAGCGCAAGCGTGTGGCTATGCCCGCCACAAAAGGACCAGCTGTAGTTACAGACCATCGACGAAAATGTCCCGATTTCACCCTCTTTAATCGCTTGTAGACACGCATGAAACCATGGGCTCCAGTTTTTGTGACTTGCAATTGCTAGGACAACACCGTGTTTCCTACAGGCTTCTATCATGGCATCAGCATCGGCAAGGCTGTGGCACATCGGTTTGGTCGCATAAATTGCTTTGACGCCTGCTTCTGCCGCTTTTATCACAACTTCCGCTCGTTCCGCCGTTTGAGTCGTCACACTCACAATATCTGGCTTCTCCAATTCGAGCATTTTCTGATAATCGGTGTAGACCGCACTCACGTTCCATCGTCGTTTAAAATCGTCCAACCTCTCTCTATCCAAGTCTGAACCCGCAACCAGTTCCACGCCCTTTGCTTCGATATAGGCAGGTGCGTGCGCCCACGGATAACGAAACTGGGGACGAGTTTTTTGTTCGTCGTCAATGGTACTTCCAATTCGCCCGCAACCGATAACCGCTGCGCGATATGATTCCATATTAAACCTCCACTAGAAATCTCATTCTTTGTCTTCTCTGCCTTTGTCTTCTCTGCGCCAAACTTCATATGGGTTTTCGCGATTCTCTAACGGAAACGCCACGCGTGTTCCCAGCCGATTTGATTCATGTACTGCCATAATCATCTCCAAAGCAGCGCGTGCATCTCGACCACTAGAACACGCAACGACATCGCGGTCCTCCTCAATGGCTAATAGGAGTTCCTCGACAATCATTCGGTTGCTACGCCTCGTCGGTTCCCCACTTTCCCACTCATCGAGGATCACACGCTCCCACCTACCATCCCTTTCCGATCCCGTCCACATGCCGTGGGGATAAATGTACAACTCTCCACCGGGCGAGTTGCGAACCGAGATTATGCCTTTGGTTCCATATACCTCAAATCCAAACCATCGGGCAGCCGTGATACTTCCGGACGGAACGCCACGATGCGTGTCATAGGACGCCCGAATTCCATTCCTAAAGACATAATGCCCTGACACACCATTGCCAGCCAATAATCCGACCTTTTCGTTGCCCTCGCGGATATCCTCACAGGTTACGTCGCGGCCATCCTCCGTGACGTGACCGTGGGCCCAGGCAACGTCGGAAGCTGCAATGTAACGCATGCTATCCAGGATGTGCGTTCCCAACACCATAAAATCCATCGCGCCAGCACGGTGGTCATCCTTACCGTGGCCACGCATCACTTGAATCTCTCCGATCTTGCCTGCATCGACCAGTTTCTTGGCATGCTGTTCATAAGCGCTTGCCCGACGATGTGCAACTGCCATTCTTACGCCATTTCGTTCACATGCATCGATCATGACGTCGGCTTCGACCAATGTCGGCGCCAAGGGCTTTTCGCAAAGAATCCCCTTTACCTGCGCATCCGCACACGCGACAACCATCTCAGCATGACAGTCAATCCAACGCGGGCCAATGCTCACCAAATCCAGGCTTGCCTTTTCCAACATTTCCCGGTAATCCGCATAAGATTGCGTTGCTCCCGTACGTTCAACCGCCCTCTGACGTCCCTCTGAATCAGGGTCTGCAACAGCAACAAATTCAACATTTGATATCCCCTCGTACGCTATATCGAGGGAGTGACCATAATCGCCCTGGCCAGTTCGGCCAATGGCACCAGCACGAAAAGTCATATAAAGTCCTCCTGAACATCAGTGATTATTGAGGATGAAAGATCGAATATGCTCGCTGACCTGTGTTCCACGAGCTTGAAAACTGACGACCTCTACACAGTCAATGCTCCAAATACTGAGCGCTAAAAGATGTAGATGACATTGGGCCAACACATGTGGTATGCCCGTTCTAATAAGGTTAGGTGGCCGGGAGTTCAACCCGCAAACTCTCATCAACATCATCTTCGATTGTTGCCGCTGAGGGATAACCACTCAAACGGTCCTCTACAAAGCTCATTAATTGATTCGCCGCTGCCCCACGGAATCCCTCTGGGCACCGTGGTATGGTACGAGAAATCCTCCTTGGTCCTGGTCGGCATCATATCTGCTGCGACAGCCAACTGGCAATAAGCCTTCCGTTCAGAGCGCATCAGCGGAAACCCAATCGACGCCATGAAGCCTGGAATCGACCGCGCCTTGCCGGACAACAGAGACCAAAGACTCAGCGTATGGCCTTCGAGGCTACGAAGTCTCGTTATTATAGAGGACTATCGCTCAAAAATCAAGAGCTCTTACATAGTTAAAGAACTCTGGAAATATGGAGGGGCGGATGCCATTCTATGAGTTAAATCAAGGGAATGACCATTTTGCTCAGAAACAAATCCAAAAGAACGCACGTGGAACCACCAATTCAGAATAAGGAGATTGCTCTGATATCTATTAAGGATAACCTCAATCTAGCCCATAGTTTTCCTCCTAGCCGTATCAGCCCTGCAGTGTTAGTAGCCCAGGATCCAATCCTCCTTCTTAATCCACACCCTGTGACCATCTAGGTGATGACAGGACAGATGAGGAGAGGGTGGGTGGCGTCATACCAACCGGAGATGGAAAGCCAGATCGTGAGAGAGAGGTGCTCGAATGGGCAATCTGGCGGCGTAAACCTGAATCCCAGGTGGACAGCATTTTTCTCGCGGGAACGACGGACGGCCGGATGGACAACCTGAACTGTTGATTGCAAGTTAGTCGCTCGAACTCGGCTTAACACAGGACGGGACAGTAGTCGATGTCGCGGATCACAGCGCATTCGAGACTATTCAAAACTTCGAGGATACGGTTGCGTTTGACATGATTAGAGTTTTCATTTTGCTGATAGCCGGGGATAATCCTTGCCGTAGTTTTGGCAGCTCAACCGCTACGGTTAAGACATGCGACCAGGTGCCTGAGGCGAACGCGATCGGTGCCACAGCTTTCGAGACTAGTAGTAAACTAGCTACAAGCTGGAGCCGTCTAAGGGTGGTAGGGTAGTCCCCAGTCGGGGTGTCGAGACTTCATCGCCTTTGTCCTCCTCTAACAAGACGTCTAGTTTCTTATCCCAAGTTTCAACCGTAACGATAGATCCGGGCTTCGGAGTTCTTCTTACTTATGTGTTCGAGGACCGAAACTTCTTGTCTAGTACACGTTTGGGGGACTGTAATTCTAGTTGACTCTCTCTCGTTTCAGAATGCGCAGATGCCCGGGTGTACACGGCACAAAATTAGTCGTCTCTACCGACGATAACCTTAAGGACTAGTTCTCGAAAAACCATTAATCAGAAAAGTAAAAATGTTAAATGCAAAGAAAGCAACCACCTGCTTCACGGGATTTCTTCTGGCAGCCATCACTCCAATAGCGCTAGGTTTCATTGACGCTCCAATCCTTTACCTAGACGCGACCGTCAACCCCGGACACCCACATTCCTGGACAAATCGGGGCACCACCGGTGGTCAGTTAGCTCATCATGGCAGGAACCCACAATTGGAAGCAAACGCAGGACCAAGTGGTACCCCTACATACACAGCCAGAAAAGCTGGACAATCGTACGGTGAACACGGGATATCTCTGTTCCTTGAAGATTGGACCATCGAGATCTGGATAAAGCGAAACGGGCCAGCATTTGGTGGGAATGGCGAACACCAAATATTCGGTTTGGCGGATAAACCCTGGCCTTTTAAGCAATCTATTCTGCTACGTTTCGATGGGAATGATGATACAGGACGCATCCGGACAACACTCATCACCGAGAAGGCCGGTACCGATCATATTGCCCCGGCTCGTTTGGACATCGGAGCAAAGAAATGGCATCATATCGCATTGACCTTTGATAATCACACCCATTCACTACAATCCTATTTAGATGGAAACTTTATCAGCAAGAACGCTACGAATCAGAGCTTCGATGATGAGATAGAGCTAAAGCGTATCACAGTCTTTAGATCGGACATTGAAGACCCAGAGAACCGAACGCTCAATGGCTCGATAAACCTCATCCGGATGTATGACAAAAAGTTGCATAATACTGAGATTCGCGAAAACTACAGAAACCCACGTGCTCCGCAAACGGCTCACCCTACCGACAAACTGACCATAACCTGGGGCAGGCTCAAGCATCTATTCTAGGGAATTGTGACGCACGCATAACCAGTGCGCATCAGTCGGGAGCCACTACATACTGATTAAATTAGCTTGATATCCATACCGCACCATCTTTGACATTCAACGAAAGTGGAAACAATATTTAAGTCATTCCAGAGTTATTGGACGATAGCGTTGCAGCCGCCCGTTCTTTCTGCGCCTAATCCTCGGGGAGAATATCATTGATTGCGTCTCGTTAATCATCGGTGATACAGTCATCGGAAGATATTCTTCAGTGGAACATGTTGGACTTATGAAATCTTACCATCGAACCGAATTATGGACATAATAACCAGACGCCAGGTGATTCTCAAATCGACGCCATTAGGGAGAAAAAGGTGAAACTAGAACCCGACTTTCAATCTGACATCACTGAGAAACAGTGTGCCTCTTTCCATGAAAATGGATTTCTGAGCACTGACCGCATTACTACAAACGAGGAAGTAGAATGGATTAAGGAGATCTACGATTGGCTTTTTAACCAAAGAACAGGCGAGAAACAAGGCCGATATTTTGATCTGGCGGGACCACGGGCACATAAGAAACGCGAACTCCTTCCACAAATTCTCGGCCCGGAAGCTCAATTTCCAGAACTTCGCGAAAGCTTCTATTTCCAAAATGCACACAGCCTTGCTTCCAAGCTACTTGGGGTTAAACCGGAAAAGGTCAGTGGGGGTGGACACATGATTTTGAAGCCAGCCGGATACGGGAGCGAAACGCCCTGGCATCAAGACGAAGCCTATTGGAACCCAGAAATTATACCACACAGTCTTAGTGTGTGGTTACCTTTGGACCCAGCGAAAGTAGAGAGTGGATGTCTGCAATTCATACCCGGGTCACACAAAGGCGAAGTCCGTTGGCATCGCCACATCAATAACAACCCGTTGGTTCACGGATTAGTCACCGATGATGTCGATTCCTCTCAGGCGGTTGCGTGCCCTATTCCTGCAGGTGGAGCAACGCTTCACCACTGTCGAACCTTGCATTATGCTAGTCCAAATACAACACACAAGCCACGTCGCGCGTACATACTTGTATTCTCCGCACCTCCAAGTAGGCGCGCCGAACCCGCACACCGCCCATGGCAGGTCGAAGAGCGGGAAAAGCACTAGCCCAGGCCGAATCCTCCACCTAACTCCGAACTCTTCTAACCCAATTATATCCTCGGCACGTCGTAATGGAATCGCAATAGGAATAAAATTGGGCTGTCCAGACATAACGAAAAATTGAGGGAAATCATGGCAATTCATCTTGATAGTCTTTCCCACCGTTAGTTCGATTCATTTTCATCGGGCGCAGGCCAGATTTTGTTCTCCTCAATCAAGATTTGATTTACCAAAAGCTGCTGGATAGCTTCACGCCCTCTTAGAATCTGCTCAGCATAATCCGCATTACGGGCAAGATTTAGGGCTTCCCCAGGGTCCACTTCAAGATTGAAGAGCAGTTCCCGATTGCCGTAGACACTCTTTACATACTTAAAGGGGTAAATCACAGCCACATGAAAGAGCTCGTCGTAAGGCTGATTCATACACACAGGCCGAATTTCTGTAGGGCTAAAAATTGAGCGACCGATGAAATGATGCGGTTCACTAATGTCCACAATATCCAAAACCGTCGGTGCGATGTCGACCTGCGAAAAAGGAATCTGCTTGTAGCGCTGAGGATGAATCTCATCTTTCCAGATGATGAGAAAGGGTACTCTAAAGTTCTCCTCATAGGCACCGCGCTCATTAGAGTTAACATGCTCTCCAAAAGGGTAGCTATGGTCGCCTGTAATAATCAACACGGCATCCCGGTATCGCGTCCTAGAACGAAATTGAAAAAGAAATTCTCTCAGAAATTTATCTGCCACGTGTTGGGCATTTAGATAGCGTTTTGTTGTATCTCGTTTTTCCACATGTCTATAAATCTGTCTGAATTTTTTCGGAAGACCAGTTTGTGGAGAATGCTGAGTCAAAGACAGAAAAGCTGCTAATATAGGTTTCTTTTCCTTTCCGCGTAATTTTTTTTCTTCTCTGTCGAGATAGGCAAAACACTGCTTGTAAAACTCGTCATCCTGAATTCCCCAATTCCAGAATTTATCCCTGGGTATGTCCTCAATTAGATCTCCCGCCATAGGTATAAACCATTCGAAACCCATCCTCGTGAGATTATCGATCTTTCTGTCGAAATTCTTGTCGTAATGGGCATTAAAGAAGACCGTTCCGTATCCATTGTCCTTCAGAATCTCGGGAAAGGCCTTGTAATTCATATGACTATGGGAAGTAAAGACCTTGTTCCTGAAACTTGGATAGATCCCGCTAAAAATAGCGACTAATCCCCTTGACGTCTGAATGGAATTGCCATAAAAGGTATCAATATACAATCCTTCTTTGATGAGCTCATTAAAGACAGGGGTAATCTCTTTTCCATGCTCAGAATGTCGCTCCACTAGTAACTGATTGAAGGACTCGAGCAGAACGATGAAAATATCCGGTTTTTTTTCATGTCCCGATTGGAAAAATTGATCTGCCTCTTTTTGCAAATAAGGATACGGTTCCTTCAAGACAATTTTCAATCTATTACGACTTTCCTTTTCCTCCAAAAATGCCTTCGTTGATCTAGACACCACAGCAAGTTCTTCCGTAACAGGAATTTTTGTGAACAAAACAAAAAACCACCAGAGGAGAAAACCCAATGGATAAATTATAGTATGATTTTTCTGAAGTTGTGTGGCGTATAGTTTAAACCTGACGATCAGGTACGCGGTCCAACCTAAAAAGCATAGAGAACTAAAGAAGATCAGAGGGTTAATTTTCGACTTATAAACAACAAAAGCTGATTTGTTGAACATAATGGTACTGTTCATAAAAATCAGTGAAGGATCTAGCGGGCTACTCTGATTAAAATGGAAGAAAAAAAGAAGAAAATAGAGAATTGATAATAACGCAATAAAAAAGCCCAAAATCAGCTTGCTTTTTCGCGCCACAAAATATACAAAATTGACTAGAATTACAAGGGACAGAAGATCCAAAGCACACATCAACAGAAACTGGATTAGATGTTCAGTCATAAAAACGCCAAATTTAATGATAAGAAAAAAATGCGCAACCAACAGGGGATATAGAACGGGCTGAAAAATTCGGCGCCTGCGGGATGAAGCAACCATCGGTGGCTTCAGGAACACGTCCTTGATAAAGCATGCCACCCCATCTTTGTAATACCCTATTAGCTTCTTGACAAGCCCACCAAAATGGAAACCTTCGTCTGTTCTCCTACCCTCAAGAATTCTATCTCTAAACACAATGTTTGACACTGCCCACAGAAAAACCAAGAACCAGATAACCAGAAAAAACACGGTTCGATCTGATTCTCTTCCATGGTCTTTGCTGAAATAGAGCAGAAAAAAGCCTAAAAATGCGAGTAGTGGTGTAAACAGAGAGGCTATGTATTCGGCATAGCGTCTGTGATTCTGATAAAAAAATGGAAGCAGAACAAGGGAGAAACATAGATGGAGGATAATGGCCGCCGGCAACGAAGCAAGAAAGGAGAGGAAGAATCGAAATAGCAGTTCTTTATAAAGCCGCTTATTTACAACCAAATTCATTTGAGTGAAAAATAGCAGACTGAATACAGACCAATACAACCGTTGGAACCCTGCAAAAAATAGTGTGCTAGTGAATAGCAACCTACGTTTCATACGATCTCTACACCCTTCTCCATTGTAGTAATCTCAATGTGCGGAAAGCCGATTTGGTGGAATTCTACGTTTGTCAGTATCATCTCACGGAAATCCACCTTTCTTGTTTCTGCTGTTTGTCTCTGTCATCGGTAATCATGAATCGCCCCATTCAAGCACAAGATATCGAGCAAATAATGCACCTCGCAATCAGGTGATAGAACAGGCAGAGGAAATTCGCTTAGCGTATCCTCTCGACAGGATTCAGGGATCTGCTCGAGTGTCCATATGTGAAATCACAACCTGACTTGCGGAAATAGTAGCTTCGGTTGTTACAATCTATTTCTCCGCTCAATGATCTAATCCAGGTATAGAAATGCGCACGCCTCTTGCACGTTTACACCATACCAATCAAACTTCATCATTAATGGCCACTAGCCCGGTGCATTGGATGCTCCCAATTTTCCGCAGGAATCTTCAAATCGGTTTTTTTGATCCCGGTAAAACAGACTTACCAAAGAATCGAACATATTGTGCGCACGGCGTCCACCCAATGCATCAATAGCCAAAAGTGGGACCTCATACACCAGGATGTGACCCAATTGTGCGGTCGTTGTCTTGGGACAATCGACACAACCATTCTCAGTGGGGAAAGATTTATCCATTGTTCGGTGCTGATTTCTGAAGGGATGGTTTATAGTATTCGAAGATAACGGCGCGCGACTATCTTTGGTTGCGCCTGAGTTTTGGTTTTGACCATATAATTATTATAAAAGCAATACCTCTTGATGCTCCATGCTCTGCTCAAACCCAGAAAGGCCTTCCCGCAAAGAAGATTTTATCTGCAAAAACACTAGAAATGGCAATCAATTTTTTATTGTTTCGTGGCCAGTTGAATATGGTCGAGAGTGAACATAATAGCACTAAGAAAGAAGGGGAACACAGGAGCTGCTCTATACTTGTTGCAATTGTTTATCGTGAACTGAACGGACTTGATGGCATCGCGAACGCACTCACAGAACCTCGTTATCAGCTCCAGCCTCACAGTGTACAACATTCACAGCGTACTTCACAATGCTACCGCTATGTATTCCGTTCTGCTAGTACCCAGAGTGGTTACTGCCGGTTTATCACCTAATAAGTTCGCTACAACTAGCCATCATACTGGCCTTCTTCACGACATTCGAACTTGAGCACATTCGTGATCGTCCTTGCACTGGATGAACGAATCCGCCGCAGTCTCTATTTCGGTCTCCGATTATTGGATTCTGCCTGCTTTTGGAGGCGAATATACCTCTCCATTCTGCCGCCACGTTCCTCCGTGCGAATGTTCTCCCATCGAGGCCAGCCTACTGAACTCAGATACTTTTCAAAGAACACGGGAAGACATTCCGTTCGACCTTTGCTGGAGAAACATCATTGCCTTTCCACATAGTTCTTAGCCTTCAATGGAGCCCAATTGCACGGAAAACCACGGTCAAGGCGGAGAGTGCGAAAACTGCTTTATCCTACCAGATTACCATGGTTCGACAATCGGATTATTCTCAACTTTCTCTTTCCCTATACTAATACTCAAACAAGATCGCGAGAGTAGCAGGGACACCGACTTGTCCACGAACTTCTTTATGTGCGGATTTCCGCGGGCAATTCTTGTGTTGACGCTTCAGGCCGGAGAAGGGTAAACTATGTGGCATGACGGTCCCTGTGACGAAAGAACCCCACTGAAATGATTGGCAATAGCGGTGCATCTATAGTGGAAGACATTCTGTGATGAAGACAACTGAACTAACCACATAACCTGATGAGATCCATGGGCCCTTCGAAAATGACAAGAGACCCTTTGAGAATCCAGCCATAAACAGTTGGCAACTAGATAGGAAAGGCAAGTGAAATGAGATATTTACCATATCTTACTCTAATTCTATGGCCTTTATGTATAGCCATAATAGGATGCGGCGGACATGATGGCAACGAACCATCTATCCGTCTCCAGACAAGTGGAACGAAGTCTGTACCGCGTACAGGCTTGTCCGGCAATACATACCGAAGCGCGAAGTTCTTTAAGGTTTCGAACCTACCGGTTGATGGCTGGACAACCATCGGCAGGGACAACCCCAACGATATAGAAGAACTAGATGCAGAGAAGCTTGAAATCTGGGACAAAGAAATAGTCGCTGCTGGCTTCGGAGAAGACGTTGCCCTGTTGAGACATTTAAAACAGGCCAGGTCACCTCTCGGTGAAACCCAACTATTGCTGCAAGCAACCGAAGATAACTTTCAGAGCAACCACCGCGATGCAATAGAACATAACATCCCATTCATCTATATATCAATGGAAGCCCAACATCAGGTGGTAACGCGCGAAGCGGCCGAGTTCATCCCAGTATACCTTGACCAGAAAAAAAGCCACATTGTAGAGAGTTCGACAGGCACTGTTGAGACAGAAGAATTTCTTACTGGACACTGGCTGAAATTAACGCAGAGCAAGGATCGTGGAAAAGTTGCATATACCTTTTACGACAGGAAAAAACAAAAAAAGTTAGAAATTTTTAGATTGCTGTATTGGGCACCCATGAACCGTTATGACGAATTCTTACCATTATATGAACGGATTGCTGCCTCATTCGCACTGAACATATTGTAGAATTAAACCGTGCAGCCTCGTAAGAACTGGGAAGACTTTGCATACATAATTCCAAGCCATACAGATCGAATCCCAGACAACAGCGCGATTTCACTGACTTTACAACGCACCATTCAGCCCGTTAAGAGATCAGGAACACCTCAGATTCAAGGGGAAGCGGAAATGTCAGGATTATTTTGGGGCCTCCCGTTTTCAGACCGGGGTAATCCCTCAGCCAGGGCAAAGGTCCTCAAAGCCAGATAAGGGACAAGGATGATGAAGACAATCATGTTAACACTCGGTATAGCCTTCTTCATAGTAATGATTGTGGCCGTAGGATTTGCTGCTCCGGTTCCCGGTGCTCTACTCTATCTAGACGCCCGCGATAATCCCGCACACCCGGCTGCCTGGGCGAACCTAGGAGCGGCTGGAGGAGAATTACCGCCGATGCACACTGCGCCAGAACTAGAAGAGGGACCAATAAGAATTCCAGACCTTCGCATTAAAGAGCCGAAGATTCAGTACTATACTGCAAGAAAGAGCGCACACATGTTTGGTACAAAGTCATTGGATCCGCCACTGTACTTGGAAGATTGGACCCTCGAGTTCCTTCTTAGACGCAACGGCAACCTATTTGAGGAAGAACATCAGTTGGCCGGGGTAAATACACTTCCCGAGGGCAGACAGGGTTTGCGGTTCATAGTGGGAGCGGATGACAAGCTTCAGGTCGGCGTCTACCATCGCGGTGTGGACACCACACTTCTGACGAACCTCATGTTCGAAAAAGGCATATGGATGTGGGTAGCCATTGTTGCTGAAGATAAAAAGAGTATCTGTGTATATCAGAACGGCGTCAAAATCAATCAATTCCCTGGCATTGACTGGCAAGGTGATATTGCTCTGAGAACAATCACAATCGGCTCAATGTCTCCCAACCAAAGACGTCGGAACTTCAACGGTTCATTCTCTCTCGTACGCATCTACGATAAAAGCCTAAATGAAGGTGAGATTATGCAAAATATCGACTTCTGGTCTGGTTTATCCGTTGACCCTGCTGCCAAACTCGCAACGACCTGGGCTGTCTTGAAAACAAGAAAATGAGTCTAATTATCCCGCTCCGCCTATACAAAAAAGATCCACCACCCTATAGTTTAAAATGAGTTATAGACACCCCAGAACTATTTTGATTGGTCCCGCAATCTGACATTTTCTCTGTACGTGTGCCATGCTTCGCGTTTTAGGGCATATTATAGAGGACATTCCAACCTCTCAGAAAGCACACGTCGTCATTAATTTTAGACAAACCGCATCGAGTTGAGGGCTCCACAGTTTAAAATCCCACTAGAAACTGTCAACAGATCCGGATGGATTGAACTGGACTACTGGCCTTCCATCTTGCTCACACACTTGCAATCGTAAACCAAGGAGCAATTTCCATGAAACCTCTGACACTTGGACCTGAATGGCAACTTTTCCTGGACGACTACGTCATCGAAATCGCCACTGGCTTCGACCGCGTCCTTCATCGACCAACGAAACGCGGTCCGGTAATCCTCTCCGACCAGCCGTGGGAGAGAGACCTCAACTCCCCGGGTCGACTGGCGAATGTCTGGTCCATCAATCGTAGCAGTGACGGGCGCCTCCATGCAATCTACCGCGCAGACTGGTACGACCCAGCAGTGCGCAAGGTACTTCCGGCCCATTCGAAAAACGACAAACCACACTGGATGGTCCGCGAGATTGCTTACGCGTGCAGCGAAGATGGGATACACTGGCACAAGCCGAGGCTCAACCTTGTAGAGACCCCCGCTGCTTCGTCGTATAACGACCCTTTTTATCCCGAACCGATAGGTTACACGACTGAGAACAACTGTGGCACACCATTCGATCTCTGTTACGATTTAGGGACGTACGGAAACGTCTCTGATACGAATCGTCGTTTTCTCCTGCGATTACGCAAGAACACCGGAACCGTCGAAGAACGCCAAGCATTTAATCAGAATCACGGACCCCTGTATTTCTCTTCTGATTTTCCCGACTTCGTTAATAACCCAGATTGGCGGGACAGTCTGACTCTAATCAAAGACGGGACCATGTCCCCTCGTGGATTTCTGAACCTCGCGGGATATGACGAACTCCATGGAGAGTGGTTTTCCATGATGCAGGGTGTGCGCGGTCACTGGTTGCCATCGCGGGATATTGCCCGATGGTCCACCCCTGACTTCATTCATTGGAAAGCCTGTCCATCCTTGTATCCAGCACCGGAAGACCCCCACTCCCTCGAGCGATACGACGAATTCGTAGAGATTGATGTCATTCGGCTGGAAGGATTATGGTTAGGATTCATCGCTATCTTGCACTCCGACCGTACAAACCCGGACTACGGTCTCCCCGGAACCTGGTGGCGCAAGGGAACAACTGACCTCCAACTCGTCACCAGCCGCGATGGCGGCATAACATGGAATCGTGTGGCCGATCGGAAGGTATGGCTCCCACACGGAACGGAGGAGGACGCGTTCGACCGGATGGCATACGTGGGCCGACCGGTACGTATGGGTGATGAAACATTCTTTTATTACTGGGCATGCGACGGCGATCATCTTAGTCACTTGGTTGATGAGACACAGACGCCTTTCTATCGAGATCGCATACGCCGTAGCACGATTTCCCTCGCGACTCAACGCTGGAATGGATACGTCAGTCTTACAGCCGGAACTAGGGCCGAAACCTTCGTCACAAAGCCACTGAGCTTTAAAGGGCAAAGTCTTTATCTCAACGCAGATGCCAGTCGGGGTGAGATTAAGGTCGAAATTGTGCCAGCCGAGGTGGTAGACAACCGTATCGATCCCTGGATTCCCGAGACTCATCAGGGATTCTCACTCGATGAGGCAGTACCAGTGACTGGCAAAGGTGTGGAGCAACACGTCTCCTGGAAAGGAGGAGCCAGTGTTGCCAATCTACAAGGACAGCCAGTCCGGCTCCGCATCTCGGTACGAAACGCAGATCTCTACGGATTTCGCTTCGCTTGACCTCCGGACAGTTCACACTTCATCCACATGCTCATTGAATAAGCGCGGACGTCTATTGTTAAGACAATTTCGTTGCGAGCCCCGAAAAGGAATTATGTGATGCACAATCATCCTAGGTCTGCCGGACTCGGTCCCACGTATTCTCAGACACTCCTCGTAGAATCACCATCTCAATGCTCCTGAAATCACACCCTTATTATTACCAATGGTTTGATTAAACTGTCTTTTTCCAAGTAGGAAGTTGGCTAGAATCTGAATCAACCGCAGCACCCAGTGCAATTCATTGCAAACTAAAGCCCTTGTGACTGGGCTACGTGGTTTTCGATACAATGACAAAAGAGGCTTGTTCTTAAGTTTGAATGTGTACGCATCGTCAAGCAAAACATTCACTCAAGAACCTGAAAACAAGTTACAGAATTAACAATGGAGACGTTGAAATGGTTTTGACACTAACAGCTCTTTTCTGCATGCTAAATGCCACTACTCCTACGAGAGAGGAACTCTACAACGGAATTGTTCTACCTGAGGAATGGCCGCCGAATTATGGTGGTTGGACGTACGAACCAATGCCGATACCGTATCTCGATCATCCTCCCGAGGTCATCAATATTGATGTGGGCAGGCAGTTGTTCGTAGACGATTTTCTAATCGAGGAAACCACCCTACGACGAACCTTCCATCAACCCACGTATTACGAAGGGAATCCCATAATCAAGCCGGACAAAGAATGGGAAAACCACGGACCGTCTCCCTTTGCTGGTCCTTTCAGCGGAGGCGTCTGGTATGACCCTCAGGACGAGTTGTTCAAAATGTGGTACGTCGGTGGCTACATCAAGTACACTTGCTATGCAACATCAAAGGATGGGATACATTGGGATAAAACTGAGCAGAACCTCATAACCGGTACAAACATCGTCATTGATCATGGAAAAGGCTTACCGTCGGTGCCATCAGAGTCGCCGGAAGAAGATGAGATACGGCCCATCGATACCACGAGCGCTTGGATTGACTATAGCAACGCGCACCCAGATACCCGTTACAAGATATTTTATACAACATGGTTCATTGGTGAACCAGATCGTCTCGGTCATGATTTCTGTGTAGCCTACAAGACCTCAGCAGATGGCATCCACTGGACCGATAAACCTATTGCGACTTCTGGAATCGTCGGAGACCACACCAATGCGCACTATAACCCATTCCGTGAGAAATGGGTTATCAACATTCGGGGTGGCGAAGGAACCGGTCGGGCACGCGCGTATGTTGAGTCCGGGGACCCCGCACAAGTTGTACGACAAGCGCAAATAAAACCTGGTGACGGGGTAGTTCCATGGCTAGGAGCTGATAGACTCGACCCGCGTAACCCTAATCCGCATCGCGCAGAGATTGATCCCCAATTATATCATTTTGATACTATCGCGTACGAAAGTCTAATGCTTGGATATTTTTCCATCTGGCAGGGACCTCACAATCAAGAATGCGGAGAAAAACACCTCCAAAAACGAAATGAGGTTCTTCTCGGATACAGCCGTGACGGGTTCCATTACGACCGACCGGATCGTCGTCCTGCCTTCTACGCAACAGAAATACCTGGCAGATGGAATTGGGGAAATGTTCAATCTGCAGGTGGTGCCTGCCTGGTCGTTGGAGACAGATTATACCTCTATTTCACTGCACGAGATCTACCAGACAGAGAAAAAATGTGGGACGGGTTTGTCAACACCGGTCTAGCATTTCTGAGACGTGATGGCTTTGCCTCCATGGGTTCGGTGCGAGACAAGAACACACTTCTGACAAGGCCGGTGCAATTTTCTGGAAATCAACTCTTCGTCAACACGGACTGCGATCAGGGCGAACTTCGGGTCGAAATCCTCGATAGAAACCGCCAAGTTGTTGAGCCCTTCAGCGCGGAAAACTGTGTGCCTATTACAGTCGATAAGACGTTGCAACGCATAGAATGGAAAGGATCGGAAGACTTGTCAATCTTGGCACATAACCCCGTCAGGTTCCGTTTTAATCTTAGATTGGGTGAACTATATTCGTTTTGGGTGAGTTCAGATAAATACGGTGCCAGCAATGGCTATGTAGGTGCCGGTGGTCCCGGGTATTCGAGTTTCGTCGATACAGTGGGTAGCAGGCCAAGAATTAAGAGCATTGACGAATCTGAATAGGGGCGAACAAACATGGGAAAAAGAGATACAGGAAAACGCGATGACCCGACGGAATTTGCTGAAGTTGGTAGGAGGTGCAGCAGCATCCACCTTCGCCCCATTTCACGCTTCCGCCAACCAGTGATGCGAAATCGTAATGTGGTTTCGGAATTTCCAGATTATTATTACATGACCGATGCAACCAACAATCATGCAGTGGAAATCATTAAACAGTTTGGTCAGGACGAGAATCCTTTTTTCGTTTATGTGTCTCTTTTGCCACTCATAATCCAACACAGGCCAGGCATCAAGACATTGAACGGTACCGAGGAAAATTCATGGCGGGTTGGGATTTGTTGCGCAAAGAACGGCATCAACAACACCTCGACATGGGACTGATTATGCTGGCAATTCTCGACCAATAATCCCGAAGTGTCTCCGTGGTCCAAGGAGAAATATGAGGAGTGGCAGCATCTCCGCGCGGCAATCTATGCAGCCATGATTCATTGTATGGACCATGGTATGGACCATGGTATCGGCCGCATTATGCGGGCGCTCAAGGAAATCGATGAGGATAAAAATAGCATTGTCCTGTTTCTATCAGACAATGGGGCCGAGGGTGTGGAGAAATTGGGTTGGGATAGACCCGATATTGTACCCGGTGGAATTGATACATATTGTACCTGTGGCGCTGCCTGGGGTTTTCTGCAAAACACCCCGATCCGTGGTTACAAAGGCTCCCTATATGAAGGTGGAATTGCTTCTCCGGTCATTGTTCGCTGGCCGAAAACTCGTAGAAACCGTGGAACGATCTCCAACCAATTAGCGCACGCAATGGACATTATGCCGACGCTCTGCGAGTTAGCTGGTATCGAGTATCCAAAGGAATATGAGGGGCAAGTACTAAGTCCCTGTGAGGGCAAAAGTCTTGTTCCTGTATTCCGAGGCAATCAACGGGACGGACATCAAGTGTTAGTTTGGAAGCAAAAACAGCGGAGGGCAGTTCGTCAAGATAACTGGAAACTAATTCGGCGGGGCAGTCGCGGAGATTCCAACCATTGGAAGCGTTATGACCTTGAAGCCGACCGCTCAGAACTTCATGACCTAGGGCAAGAACAGCCAGAAAGACTAAAACAGATGGTGAGCGCGTCGCATGAGTGGGCAGAGCAAATGAGAGAGGGATAATGTGGAATTCCCTTTCATCTCTAATAAATCGACATATTGTCTAATTTTGTACCGGAAATTCTTTGTCGATTATGAGGAATCACGGATATAAGTTGTGAACTCACCAGAACTGTCCAATGGAGAGCCGTGTCGACATGCCTCCGAGTTCTATCCATTGTATCCATGTTCCACACTTGGTGCAGAGACAGACCTACTCAGGCTCTCGACGCCTTTGACATCGATGCCTCAACCGCTATGAATGCCGGAAACCTCGAGCGCTACCCTGTAGGCATCTACAATATCGTTTGCATTTTGGCGAAAAGCTACACGTCAATAATGCCTCTATCCGCCGAGTCCCGGCCAGGCTGGAGGTCGGGTTTGCTCATATGCGTGGGCAATTTGAAGTAGATTCTTCTCGGACCACCATTGTCCCGAAATCTGGAGTCCAACCGGTACCCCTTGTTTTGTGAGTCCGCATGGCACCGAAAGTGCCGGAAGACCAAGCAAATTGAAAACACGTGTGTTCTGAGTTAAGCGTGGTCGAATCTTGTTGGACTCACTTTCGGCGGACTGGCCCAGCATCGAACGGTGAGGTGCAGGAATAGGAACGGTGGGACAGAGTATGAAGTCGAGCTGTGTGAAGACCTCTACGAAGTTTCGCTGAGCGATTTCTCGCTTACGGACTGCTCGAATATAATCCGAAGCAGACAGCTCCTGGCCTACTTCGAGAATGTCACGTAGATCCCGCCCATAATCCTCTCGATGTGCCATAAACCAACTCTTGTGAAAACAGCTCGCTTCCGCCATTAAAATCGTCAATGCCGCCTCATGCGCATCAGCGACAAACGGAACATCAAATTCTATGAGCTCGAGACCTAATTCCTCCAACGTTTCAATCGCATCAGCGACAAGCCTGTGCACGTCGGCATCCAGGTTATCGAAGAAATGCTGTTTTGGAATACCAGCTTTCAGCCCACTGATAGGTCGCCCCAGATTGTCAGTGTAATTGGGAACCATACGATTCTCAGCATGCACATCCTCCCTATCATAGCCCGCGAGCGCATTCATCATTATCGCGACATCTTCAACGTAGCGACACATGGGGCCAACACAGTCGAGTGATTGCGCAAGTTCAACAATACCTTGGACGCTCACGCGACCGTACGTTGGTTTCAATCCCACATTTCCACACAACGCGGACGGAACCCGAATAGAACCACCGGTATCCGTCCCAATGGCGCCTGCGCAAAAACCCGCGACAACAGCTGCCCCTGAGCCGCCACTTGATCCACCCGGGATACAGCGAAGATCCCACGGATTTGCGGTTGCGCCGAAGTGTGGATTTTCCGTAGTTACGCCAAACGCAAACTCATGTAGATTGGTCTTACCAATGATGATAGCCCCGGCGGCCTTCAGCCTAGCGGTGACAGCCGCATCGAATTGTGAAGAGCCTGTAGCATAAAATTTTGAGCCGCACGTTGTGGTCGTTTCAGCAACGTGAATAATGTCCTTGAGCGCAATCGGAATCCCATGTAGCGGTCCTCGAGACCGACTACCACGAACCTCTTTCTCTGCCTGTTTAGCCTCTTCAAGAGCCGCCTCCTCAAACAATGCAATGAAGGCGTTGAGCTGCGCATCGCTATGATTAATTGCCGAAAAGGTAGCCTCAATAAGTTCGACAGGGGATACTTTGCCTGTACGAAAGAGATCTGCAAGTTGCGAGATTGAGGAATGAAGTATGTCTTCCATCTATCCATCTAGGCCCGCCATACCAACATCGTAAGCTCTGACGATTTTACATTCATCATCAAAGAACGTACGCTCCACCCAGCTGGGTAGAGATATTTGACTGCCTTTCCCTATTATGCGAAGAACCCGAATCCGACCACTTAATTATCTCCGAGGAGTGCCTGGATAAACAAGCTCTAAAAACCACAATCGTCGTAAAAGACCATTTCATTTCGGCAGAGTAGCGCGTTCTCTCGGAGCAAAGATGCCGGTCAATGGACTATCCAAACTTCATGAACCACTTGTCATCGCACACCGTTGTTATTTATTGCATTAGCGCCTATTCAATCCCAGCACTCACAAAACTCTGGGGTTGGGCAAACCCCATTGAATCCTGCTATGCATTGATTGACACCACGCACTTGAGCCAAATAATATGCTGAAACCCCTCCCGTCATACCCGGAATACAGCACCCATGAGAACGAATGAACGATCCCTGACAACGTTATTTCAATTCTCCCCACAAGTCCGGTTTGAATTGTCCGGAAAAAACACCTGTTACGCCCCCCGTCATAAAAATATGCCCGTCTTTTTCAATCTCGATTTCAATCTGTCCTCCGGGACTGTGCACTGTCAGCTCAGAATCGACTCGGCTCAGCTTATGAGCAACACTGGCCGCCGCACAACTACTGCTCCCCGACGCCAAAGTATATCCCGCGCCTCGCTCCCATATCTCAATCTGGATGTTCTTACGATCAATCACCTTCAACAACTGTAAATTAATCTTGTTTGGGAAGGAAGAATGGTTTTCCACGACAGGCCCAAGCTCCATTGCAAGTTGCTTCGAGATCTCATCCATTGGAATCACACAGTGGGGGTTTCCGACGGAAACACACGTCACTTGGAGATCCTTACCGTCCACGGTCAACCTTTCATCCACCACCTCGCGGCGAGCACCGCTCACTGGTATCTCATTACTAACAAAGGTTACTGTCCCCATATCTACCTTTATCCGCCGCGCTTCGGTATCCAGAATCTCAACAACGACCTCACCTCCGAGCGTCTGAAGCTTAAAGATGTGCTCTTTCATATAACGCTCATCGAACAAATACTTCGAAAAAATTCTTATTCCGTTGCCACTTTTCTCAGCTTCACTGCCATCGGGATTGAGAATCCTCAACGAGATCTTACCCTCACGAAAGATTGGTCCGTAAAGAATGCCGTCCGAACCAATCCCGAAATTCCGATGGCAAATCCGTTGGATATTTGCTTCCGTGAGCTGGAGTTCACTCTGGTTCGGATCAATCACAATGTAGTCATTACCTAACGCATGATATTTGTAAAAATCCACAAGCTAATCACCTTACTCTGTTATACTGCTTTTGTTGCAACTAGAATTACCCAACTTCTTTGACTATAGCAACGGGTCCGATTGTTGTGAACTTCTTACACTGCAAAAACATAGTTCTAATTATACGGACGGACCAAAGCTCTCCAAGCCGACAGGGGCCAAACAATTGTCTACTATCTAACTTTTGCTTCCTCCTTATGTCCATTGCTACACGAATTGTAATAAGCAATCGTGATATCTCGCGCGGCCGGCTCGACGGCGCCTCCGAAACTCCTCGACAGCGGTCGTAGGTCGAACGGGTTTCACTTTCGGGAACATAGCACTCCTAGATGCTCACCCCGTCAGCCAAAATCTATTTCTGACTCCTAGAACTCTCTTCCATCACACCACAGTAGGCACAGGCGTTTCTAGTTCCTTCGCCACCGAGCAACTCAATTTCTGGGTCTAATTGCTGTTCATAATGCGTAACACAGTTCGAATTATCACAAAACTGGGCGCCTACAGAAATTTCCCGTTTGGGTGGTTGCGTTAAGATTAATTCCTCAAGCCCCGTTAAGCTCGCGATTAACGCCATTCGTGTCGGAATACCATTCGCTGACTGTTGAAAATAGGCTGCACGTGGATCTTCGTCCAACTCATAGGAGAGCTCGTTGACACGCGGCAAAGGATGCATAATCATGGCATCTGCTTTGGCATCTCGCATCACATCTGCGTTGACAAGGTAGCTTGCACGCGCGGTCTCTGGATCTATATCAGCTGGTAGACGCTCCTCCTGAAGTCGATTCACATAGATAACGTCGAGCTCCCTAATAACCTCTGCAAGGTGCGCCGATTCGGCCGGATCTTGATTATAGAGATACTTAATCTGCTTCATCACCCAGTCAGGCATTTGAAAACCATCGGGTGCTATATGAATCAGGCGGCCACCAAATCGCGCGATAGCCAGAGCAAATGAATGTGCCGCTCTCCCATATCGTAAATCGCCACAGATGCCAACGGTTACGCCCTTCACCTTGCCCTTGCGCTCAATTACCGTATACATGTCGGTGAGAGCCTGTGTCGGATGGCTGTGGGTCCCATCTCCCCCATTTATGACAGGAACATTCGCATACTGTGCCATCACCCGCGCCGCACCTGCACAACTGTGACGCACAACAATCAGATCCGCGTAATTCGTAACCATACGGGCCGTATCGGCGATAGTCTCTCCCTTCGCAACTGAAGAAGCATGCGGATCCGCGAAACCAAGCGTTCGACCATTCAGCCGTTCCATTGCACTTTCAAAAGACAAACGCGTCCGCGTACTAGGCTCATAAAACAGTGTCGCAAGGAGCTTGCCTTGGCAGAAACCGGACCACGTGGCTAAATTCTTCTTCATTTCATCAGCAAGTCGAAAGATTTGTCCAATCTCAAAATCGGACAAGTCTTCGAGTGTGATAAGGTGTCTCATCGTTCGGGCCTCAAACTAGCTTTGACATGATGCGTACCGCGTGAAGCTCATCTACACCGCAGAATCCTTACATCCTTCCCAGACTTATGTTTCTAAGCTTCCAACCAATTCGTTTATGGATGCAGATCCCTGTTCTTCGAGATACGCGCGAATATTATCAATGATATCCAGAGAACTTCTTGGATTAACAAAGTTCGCCGTACCAACAGCCACAGCAGAAGCGCCTGCGAGGAAAAACTCTATCGCGTCGTTCCCCGTCATGATACCCCCCATACCGATAATGGGAATCTTGACCGCGTCGTGAACTTCCCAGACCATGCGCAACGCAACTGGCTTAATGGCGGGTCCGGAAAGTCCACCGGTGACATTCGCAAGTTTGGGACGACGCGTTTTTACATCAATAGCCATCCCAAGCAGGGTGTTAATTACAGAAAGCCCATCCGCTCCGGCATGTTCAACCGCACGAGCAATCACGGCAATGTCTGTGATGTTTGGTGACAATTTAACAAATAGCGGTAGATCGGTCTTCGCTCTTACCCTTCGTACCAGTTGCGAGGCTAATCCTACATCGACACCGAAGTTCATTCCACCACAATCGAGGTTCGGACACGAGATATTGAGTTCTATAGCGTCAGCCGCCGCTTCGGCACTTAGCTTTTCCGTAACCTCAAGATATTCTTCCAACCTCTTGCCACATACATTAACGATAACGGGTATGTCGAAGTCGCGGAGATAGGGCAGTTTTTCCGAGATGAAACGATCTACGCCGACGTTTTGGAGTCCAATCGCATTGAGCATTCCTGATGGCGTCTCAATAATCCGCTCCATCGGGTTGCCAGGCCACGGCTCACTTGTAATACCCTTAACCACAATGGCACCAAGACGATTTAAATCGATGAAATCGACGTACTCATTCCCATAGCCAAAGGTCCCCGACGCTACCATGACAGGGTTTTTCATACATATGCCCGCGAGATTCACTTGCATCGAAAGATAATCTGAGCTCATGAGCCGACCTCTCAATCTGTCCATCATTAGCCTGATACAGAATAATCCATCGCCACACAAAAAGTCAAGCCCTAAATAAGCATCATTCCTACGTAAAAACCTACGTAAAAAAACGACGCAGTCTGCTCAAACAAATCATCTACAAAACCAAAACATAGCCGGTCTATCCTACCCCTTTCTGAAAGAGAAGGAAGTTTTCTCTCGGCATATTGTGCTTAACTCAAGCAGACTCGGACAATCAGCAGATTGCCTCCCGTGTGTTTTTCAGAATCCAAAAAAGGCAGAAAGAATTCAAGCTGTGGTTCTGTAACGCCCTGAGACTTACACGGCGACTCGAATAGGAGGGTGAAGATAATCGGTAAAAGTAAACCCACGCCATGCCAGTAACATGTTCAAACCCCAAACTCGTCACAAGAACCATTCTCTCTATACCCTGTTATGAATGTCCAGGGCTGCTGTTTATAAAATGTGGTGTACAAATCTCACAAATATCAATCGCATCAGAGATAACGAGTTAATATCGCTGTGCGAAATGCTTGTGAGCTCAATATCCCAAACTTCTTTGTCAAGAACCTTGACCTAATTCACAGTTAGTGTGATTCAAGATAACAAACCTTCGATTAGCACTCGAAAGAATCAGCCAACTCATATAGTTCGGGCCATATCAGATTTCGCACTTGAGCCCCACCGAGATCTACCGTTCGAGCCTCAAAGTTTTAACGTGACTTCATGCGGAAGCCGTGATACGATATCAGTTGGTAGATTCGCATTGCCGAAACATGCGAATCAAAACACTTCGCGTTGGGAGGGCTATTCAGTACCATGCCGTTTGATCTAACCAAACTTATTCGCCCAGATATCGCAGCAATGGAGCCCTACAATCCGATTCTTCCGTTTGATGTACTTAGTACTCGTCTAGGTCGGCCGCCAGAAGAGATTGTAAAGCTGGACGCTAACGAAAATCCTTACGGTCCATCTCCTCGCATTTATGAAGCGCTCGCAAGCGAAGTTCACTATCACATTTACCCGGATCCCGACAACAATATACTCCGGGATGCCATAAGCCGGTATTTAGGCATGGACAAATCCTATATCGTGGCAGGACACGGCGCCGATGAGCTAATCGATCTTTCCATGCGCCTCCTCATACAACCGGGCGATGTTGTCATAAATTGTCCACCTACTTTCGGAATGTACAGCTTCGATACAAACCTCAACAATGGAAAGCTTGTGAGCATCGCACGCCATCCTGATTTTTCTGTTGATTTCGAAGCGATTCAAACCGCAATTTCCAACGCAGCACGGCCCAAATTACTATTTGTAACTAGTCCAAATAATCCTGACGGTGGCGTCTTAAGCGATGGCGAACTACGCCGTCTATTAACCTTACCGGTCGTTGTTATCCTGGACGAAGCCTATGTTGAATTTTTTGGACCAAGCCGGGCAAAATGGGTAACCGAGTTTGAGAATTTGGTCGTTCTAAGAACCTTCAGTAAGTGGGCTGGACTAGCGGGCTTGCGTGTTGGATATGGGGTGTTCCCGAAAGCGATTGTCTCTCATCTGCGAAAGATTAAGCAACCGTATAACGTTAATCTTGCAGCCACTGTGGCTGCATCCACATCATTGAATGATGTAGCATACTTAATGGGGAATGTTGCGAAGATCTTAAGAGAACGAGAACAACTATATCAGCAACTAACGCGATTCGACTTTCTACGACCACACCCTAGTCAGGCTAACTTCATTCTATGTCATGTACTAGCACGAGATGCACGCCAACTCAAGCTAGAACTCGAGGAGAAAGGCGTGCTTGTGCGTCATTTTAGCACACCTCGGTTGAACAATTACATCCGAATCAGCGTCGGAAAACCAAACCATACAGCGAAATTGTTATCTGCGCTGCGCGAACTGGCGTGATCCAGTCATAGGCTTTCGTGTTCCCTGCCTCAGGCCCGTTGCAATCTGCTTAGAGTGCAGAATCTTCCCCATTGAACGGTGACATCACAGCTGCTATCGGCCGGGTATTAGGAAACCAGGATACAATCTTACGGAGAGTATCATCTAGCAACGCATCAGGACAAGAGGCGCCGGCCGTAAGAACAATATCAGTAGGTCTATTGTCAGGACAGATCTTTGGGAGCCACTCAACAGTTTCACGAATGGTTTTTGTATGAATATCCATGTGGCGGATGTGGGTCGCCGAGAGCATTTCATCGGCATCACAGATGAAGTAGGTTGGCATGCTTTGCTCGCACAGTGCGACAAGGTGGCTTGTATTGGAAGAATTATATCCTCCAAGGACGATAGCAACATCTCCGCCATGCTCAATCAAGGAAACGGTCGCATCTTGATTCTCTTTGGTGGCGTAGCAGAGCGTATCCTTGGTGTCGGCAAAGTGTTCATCGATCCGGCGCACGCCATATCGCGAGATCATCGCCTCGCGGAGCATATCAGCTATTGATTGGGTTTCCGTCGCAAGCATTGTGGTCTGATTTACGACACCCAAACGCGTTAGATGTCGTCCCGGATCGAAACCCCGGGAATGCCGATCTCCAAAGTGCTCAAAGAACACTTCCCTCCGAACGTCACCAGTTATCACACGCGCAAGTTGCTTTGCTTCCCCCAAATCTCGGACGACCACCACAGGAGCTTCAATTCTAGCATGAGAGAATGTCGCACGTGTCTCTTCATGATAACGCTTTCCATGCAAAACGATTGTATAATTTTGAGCACCTATCTGCTGGCTTTTCTTCCACACTTTTTCCACAAATGGGCAGGTAGCATTGAAAGCATATGGATCTATACCAAGTTGGGCCAATGTCTCCTGAATTTCCAGTGTCGTCCCGAAGGCCGGTACAATAACAATGTCATCTGGGGTTAAGTGGTTGAAGGAAATAAGATGCTTTCCTGAAGTATCGCAGAGAAATTGGACACCACGCCGGCGGAGATCATTATTAACATGGGGATTATGAATCATCTCCGACAACAGAAAGATGCGTTTTTCCGGATTCTCCTCCAGCGCGCGATACGCAATTTCGATTGCATTCTCAACTCCATAGCAGAACCCAAAATGGCGTGCAATCTTGAAACGCGCAGGTCCAAAATCCAGAATCGAGGGTGCGAGGTTGCGTTTCCGTGGGTCGGTTATCCGCCTGGCTTCCTTAACAACCGAAATAATGGGGCTCCGGTAAAAGATTGGAACATCAAATTCCCTTGGCATTTGTGTCTCTAATAGCTCCCGCAGCGAGGCAGAAAACGTCTATCCTAAGTTCTTGGCCTTGCTATTCGTTTTTCGTCCCAATTTCTCGTTTTCTTAAGGCGCAGGCGCTAGCGCTAGATTTCTTAAGAAAGTGTTAGAGTTAAAATACATGGGAAAGCCAAAATCCGTATGCTTTATCACAGAGAAGACACGTGAAAGACAATTATCCATCTGTACGAAATTGGTCTAATCTCAAGAGTTTTCCGGAGAGGACCGGTTCCCGCATCAGAAATACCTCTCTTGGCGCTAGCCAGCTCTAGATATCTCTGCAGTGATACCGGCCTCATCGCTATGCGGAAGAAGAAAGCAGATATGACACCCCTCAAGCAGCCCTGCAACATAGGCGTGTGTTTCGCTGCCGTTCATTCGGCGAAAATCTTGGTGATTTCATCCCGCTCAAAGATCTCCAGCACCTGGCGGTTCCCGGCACCGTCCTCCAGCCAGATTCCATCTTCCCGACTCTGACATCGGCCGATTATTTCACAGCGAATACCTTCTGCACCAAGCATCGTTATTATGTTGCGCGTGCTTTCAGGCGCAGCAGCAATCAGCAGTGCTCCTGACGAAATAACACCTAACGGATTCAACAAAAACTCCGCGCAAAGCCGTGCTGTCTCGTCGGATAGGAATAGTTTTTCTTGCCAAACAACAGCACCGAGCGATGCCGCATGGCACAACTCATGGATAGCGGTCGCAACACCACCCTCGGTTGGGTCGTGCATAGCATGAACCCCCCCTGCTTCAGCCGCAATCCGTGCATCCTTCAAAACAGAAATCCCAGGACTCTTTAGATAGTTCTTAGCTCGCCGGAGAAAGGCATCGTGAAATTTTTCCCTAAGTGTTGATTCGCGTTCACGCGCAATAATTGACGTTGCTTCGATACCCAGTCCCTTTGTGAGAATTAGATCATCCCCGGCCCGTGCACCTGACGAGAGGATTAAGTCTTCCTTTTTAACTTCACCGAGCATCTGTCCGACAACAATCGGTCGATCTATACCATGGGTAACCTCGGTATGTCCCCCACAGAGAGAGATATTGAAATGTGCACACGCGTCGACGATCTGTCCCATCATGTCGGAAACAAGCTCGGTTTTCGCACGCTTCTCTGGCAAGAGGATTGTCACTAGTAACCATTTCGGAATCGCCCCCATTGAGGCAATGTCATTACTATTGACACAAACAAGATACCATCCAATTGCATCAGTGACAAAGGTGATCGGATCGCTTTTGACAACGAGACACGTTTCGCCAAAATCAATTACAGCTGCATCCTCCCCAATCCTCGGTCCTACGACAACCCGAGCATCCAGATCGTGTGATTGAGGGAGGAGATCCTCCAATTCATCGATTTTAAGCTTTCCAAGTGGCAGCATCATGATGTTGGGGTAACCGATGGCAGGACAAAGCACATGTCATCCATTACTTGAACCGATTAAGGACTATGCGCTGACAATTCTCCGACCTTTTAGCCTTCGTCGAGCAATCAGCTTTCGACCATTCCTCGAAGACATTCTCTTCCGAAATCCCATTTTATTCTTCCGCTTACGACGATGGGGTTGATATGTACGTTTCACGAGATTCTCCTTCCGTCCGAAATTTTACACTCGAAAATTCAACGAATAATAGTCCATCCACGCTAAATTTGTCAAGTCCTTTTCCGCTTGCGCACTCTGCCTTTTCATGATATACTAGCATCAGTCGGTGGAATCGAGTTTAGGCAATGTGAAGAATTTGTGGATGAATTGTGGACAATTTGTGGATAAATTGGATTCTGACGATGGAATCTTCCGCTTCTGCCCCCCAATTGTTATGTTGGCAGACATCATGAGCCTCTGCAATATAGCTGAATCACGCTCCCCCTTAAGAATTGCTGTCCTGCGAGGCGTATTACTAACACTGGCACGGATTTGTGGATGAATTGTGGATGGATTGTGGATGTAGCCATGTTCCCTCTAGGCCAACCAGCTAATACACACTAATGTCGAGTAAAAGGGTTTGCCGTGTTTCTCCGCATAACACATACTGCAAACCAGCCTTAAAAACCGCGCCCCGTTTTGCCGACAGATGCGCTGATAGTGTCAAAACTTAACCAAGACAACCCTTTATTCTACGCCAAAGCGGTTACAAACAACTAGCATTTGTAGGAACCACTACAATGGAGCATACCCCCGAAGAAATTTGGTCAGAGATTCTGTCAGGGCTCAGCGAGGTAGCCCGAAAAGATGTGTATCTACGCCAAGCCAAGCCACTGGCACTCGACGATACTCACTTGACGATTGCCGTACCCGCAGGAATCACACAAGATCAGATAGAAATGCGTTTTCTCGATGATATCAACCATCTATTGCAGAAACAACCTGGTGCAATTCGAACCCTTCGTATCACTGTTGCACAGCCTGACGCACGACAGAATGCAGCGTCTGAACCAACCAACGAACCAATCCTAGATTCTGTATCCGCCTCCAAAGACACGCCTGCAAGGCCTTCCACTGGAGCACGCTTGAATACGCGTTACACTTTTGAGCGATTCGTTGTCGGCACAAATAACCGTTTGAGTCATGCCGCAGCACTTGCAGTCTCGGAAAATCCTGGAACCATCTACAATCCCCTATTCTTTTGCGGTGGAGTCGGTCTCGGCAAAACCCATCTCCTCCATGCCATTGGGAATCGAGTACACGAGATTCACCCCGAACTCAAAGTCCTCTATGTGACATCTGAAACTTTCATGAATGAATACATCGATTCCATCATTGTTCGCGCCACATCTCAGGATTTTCGAGCGAAATATCGCACCGCTGACGTACTCCTCATTGACGACATCCAGTTTTTGCAGCGTAAGGATGGAACACAAGAGGAATTTTTCCACACATTTAACGAACTACACCAAAATTCGAATCACATCGTAATGACGAGCGATCGTCCGCCGAAGAATCTTGAAGCAGTTGAAGAAAGATTAAGATCGCGATTTGAATGGGGAATGGTAGCAGAAATCAGCACGCCGCAATTTGAAACACGAGTAGCTATTCTCCGTCAAAAATGTGACGACCACGGATTCGATCATGTACCAGATAGCGTTTTGAGTGGCATTGCAGAAATAGTTCAAACCAACATTCGCGAACTCGAAGGAGCACTGCTTCGCATTGTCACAGAGGCCAGTCTATTTGATGAGGACTTGACCGTCGATTTCGCCTACCGCATTTTAAACAACGATGCAACCTCATTTGCTCCACGCTCAAACCTACCTAAGGCAACAACCGCAGAGGATATTCAAAAATCGGTGGCAGGTTATTTTCGTGTAAAAATCTCGGAATTAAAATCCGCAAAGCGTACCAAACAACTAGTTCTTCCTCGGCAAGTTGGTATGTATCTCTGTCGCACGCTGACGGGCCTTTCTCTTGCGGAGATTGCAACAGCTTTCGGAAGACGCGACCATACGACAGTCATCCACGCACACGATCGCATTGAAGAGAGCCTTCGAGAAAACTCAGAATTAAACGACATTATCAATTTCTTGATTGAGGAACTGAAATAGCGTGTTCACGTTTCAAACATAAAAACTTGTATCACCATGGAAGTCCGGGGGTACGAGTTAAGAGGTCGCGTCCCATCTTTGTGGATAATATGTGGATAACTTTGTGGATAAGGTGTGTTCCTTTTGTGTACGACTGTGGATAAGTACGGCATTGTGGAAACAGTGTGGATAACCCAAAAGTTTGTCCACATTTCTTCCACAGGTGCCATGCCAGGTCGCATAAGTGTTTGGGCAAGTTTTCCACATATCCACATCCCCTACTACTATTACTAGTATATGTATATGTTAATCATTTAAGTAGTATTCTTAAACATAAAATTAATTTAAGCTTTAAATCCGGATTAGCATCGAACAAGGGAAATAGACGTTAATGTTTGTCCAGGTGAATATTTTTCGCAAGAAACGGCTTATGATTAGCAATCTTCAACTACCAGTTGGTACTATTCAATGCTGTTTAAGGCGGATTCTAGGAGGAAAAAATGGAGCTAGCCTTTAGGAGAGAAGCACTATTAAAGTCTATACAAATCTTACAAGGGGTTGCTGCTGGAAGGAATACTCTACCAATCCTTTCAAATGTTTTGGTGCGGGCAGTAAACGATCGGATTGAGATGTCGGCGACAGACCTGGAAGTCGGCATTAAAATCGTTGTCCCGGGCATAATCCATGACGAGGGTGCTATTACGGTCTCTGCCAGGAAGCTAAGTGAGATTGTGCGTGAGCTTCCACCAGAAGAAATCAAGTTGAAGACAACCGCAACCGATCGCGTTGAGATTACCTGTGGAGATGGCGTCTACAAGATAATTGGATTGCCAGATGAAGAATTTCCAAGCCTGCCTTCCATCAGTTCGGATTACTTTACGGTTGATGGAGAAGTCTTACGGTCGACAATCGATAAGACGGAGTTTGCGGCATCGACTGAAGAGACTCGGTATTTTCTAAACGGCCTCTATCTGTACATGACACCAGAGGTATCGCAGGTCGTAGCAACGGATGGACGGCGGCTCGCAGTCGCTTCGAGCGAATCGCTTACACCTGCCCCAGAAAAGTCTATAGGTGTCATTATTCCTTTGAAAGCTGTGAGAGAAATAGTAAGGACTTTTGAGGAATCTGTGGAGGTGAGGATTTGCCTTCTTGAAAATCAGATTGTCTTTGCAGATGGTGAAGCAACGCTCACCTCTCGATTGGTAGAAGGGGATTATCCGAAGTACGATCAAATTATTCCCAAAGACCATGAAAATCGCACAATTGTCAGTGCGGAAAAATTGTTGAGTGCTATTAGGCGGGTCGCGTTACTGTCGAACCCAAAGACCTTTTCCATTCGTTTAGATATTTACGAGAGTCAAATTCGGGTCTCCGCAAAGACGCCAGAATTGGGAGAAGCCTATGAAACGGTTAATACTGAAAGCGGATCTGGGAGTCTAGAGGTTGCATTTGATGCACGTTATCTGATGGATGCGCTGCGTCACATTCACACCGAATTCGTAGCCATAGAATTCAAGGATTCACAGAGTGCGACAGTACTAAAGCCAGTTTCTGACGACAATCATCTGTGTTTAATTATGCCTATGCGGCTTGAGCCGTAAACCAGGAGTGGACAGAGGGTATTGGCCCAGTCGATTTTACCTCCATGCACTTGAATCATCTTGTACTGCGGAATTTTCGGAATTATGTTGATTGCGAGATTGACTTTCCAAATCGAGTCAACTTAATCACTGGTGGAAATGCGCAGGGAAAAACAAGCCTATTGGAAGCTATTTATTTTCTCAGTACGGCTAAGTCTCACCGCGCCTACCCCAACGATGAACTTATTCGGCACAATGAAAGCTGGTTTTATCTCAAAGGTATAATTGCAACCGATATCAAGAGGAATAATCCGTCCCCCGACTTGATGACTCTTGAGGTGTCCAGTCAGTTACAGGGGCAGAAGCGATTCAAGATGAACGGCGATCTCCAACAACGTCTATCACAATGGATGGGTCAGTTCAAAGTAGTTTTCTTTTCGCCGGAATCATTGTTCTTGGTAAAAGGTACGCCGGCTGACCGCCGCCGATTCATTGACCTCTTAATCTGCCAGATTCATGCAGTTTATCTAGTCCAGCTTCAAGACTACCAGTCTGCTCTTAAGCAACGGAACGAGCTACTCAAGCAGATTCGATCAAATCAAGCGAGCAGTGATATGTTAGAGGCTTGGAATGGGTTACTTGTCGACAATGGTATTTCGATTATCCAAACTCGGTCACAGATCCTCAGTCGCTTGCAAGCCTTCGCGAGGGAGAAACATGCCGCATTGACTGGTAACTCTGAGCAACTTGAGCTTAAGTATCACCCGTTGCCAGTCCTTGAGGGATTGGATGTAATGGACAGGTCAGACGCTATCACAAGGTTTCGGAAGGCATTGGAGGATTCCCGGCGTGATGATATATTGCGCGGAACAACCTCAATAGGTCCTCATCGTGATGATATCAAGCTGTTGTTGGAGACCAAGAAGCAGGGGGTGATGTTCCGCGAGGAAGCGAAACCGTATGCCTCACAGGGACAACAGCGAACAGTCGCGCTCACTCTAAAATTGAGCGAACTTGAAGTAATTCATCAGACAACAGGGACTCCACCTATTGTACTGCTGGACGATGTGATCTCAGAGTTGGATGAAAATCGCACGGCGTTCCTATTGGATTTGTTACAGAGATTGAATGCACAGACATTCATCACCGCGACTCAGCAAGGTGTTTTGCCAGGAGAACTACCCGATTGTTCAGTGTTGACGGTAGATGATGGGACGGTTGGCTAAATCTATCTGTGGGAGACTATGCAGTGGAGATACCGGGAGAACAGAATGAAATCAGCTTATGGTTCAAGCGAAAAGACATATTCGATTGATATGGTGCTTGAAGACCTAGTCAAAGACCATGGGTTCGAGCCCAAGATTGTTGAACAGAAAGTTTTCGTTGCATGGAGACAAGCTGTCGGTGACATGATTGCGCGTAACACCCAGCCGATCGCACTTGAGAATGGTCGACTCACTGTCTACACATTGTCGCACCCATTGGTTACAGAATTGTCTTTGCTACAGAACCACATTATTCAGAAAATCAACGATTCCGTTGGTAAAATTGTGGTTAGAGCTCTGCGATTTAAGGTTAGGACCGTGGCTCGCAGCACTCAGCAGCCGACTCAACGGAGTGACAAATCTCCTCGTCTAAAAAAGTTGGCAGCGGTGGAGATTTCGGCTGACGTTCTAGAGCAGGTTAATCGAGCACTGGTAAATGTAGAAGATCCAGAGTTAAAAGAAAGTTTAAGACGTCTTTTCATCAGTCAGAGCCAACGCGAAGCGATTGACGCTAGCAATTCGAGATTGCCATCGTCAACAGCCAATTGAAAAAGGAGTTGGAATTCACTCTATGCAAACGGAAGTATCTTATGGCGCAGATGATATACAGGTATTAGAGGGATTGGAGGCAGTGCGCAAGCGACCTGGCATGTACATTGGCAGCACCGGTCCTGCAGGGCTTCATCATCTCATTCGCGAACTAGTTGATAATTCGATTGATGAATTTGCGGCTGGTTTTGGATCCGAGATCGAAGTAGTGGTGCATGCCAATGGAAGTGTAACGGTTCGGGACGATGGACGTGGGATTCCCGTGGATTTACACGCGACTGGTGTTCCGGCCCTACAGGTTGTCATGACGACGCTGCATGCCGGTGGCAAATTTGATGGACGAGCAAATGTCGGATACAAGACCGCAAGTGGGCTTCACGGAGTTGGTGCTTCCGTCGTGAACGCGTTGTCATCATGGCAACATGTGCAAGTACGACAGGGCGGAAAGGTCTATCAGCAGAAGTACGAGCGTGGAATACCTGTAACTGATGTGGAAGCAATTGGGAAAAGTAAAAAAAATGGCACAACGGTTACGTTCATGCCGGATGCGGAGATTTTTGAGGTTGTTGAATTTTCCCATGATGTGTTGTCAGAACGGCTTCGAGAGTTGGCTTTTCTCAACCGAGGAGTTAGGATTGTTTTCAAAGACGAACGCCGAGCAGAAGACGGAAAACAGCGCGAAGATCGTATGTTCCAATACGAAGGTGGTATCGCGTCATTTGTCCAGTACCATAACCAAAATAAAGAGGTTCTGCATAACGATCCGATCTATATTGAAGGGGAGAGAGATGACGTTTGGGTGGAGATTGCGCTGCAGTATAACACCACCTACTCCGAAAACATCTACTCTTACGCGAACAATGTTCGTACTGCAGAAGGTGGTTTCCACGAAAGTGGTTTTAAGAGCGCATTAACTCGAACCTTCAACGCCTATGCCAAAGACAATGATCTCCTAAAAAACGTCAAAATCAACTTATCTGGCGATGACATTCGGGAAGGCCTGATGGTTGTGGTGAGCGTAAAGGTGCCGGATCCGCAATTTGAGGGTCAAACGAAAGGCAAGCTCGGCAATACTGAGGTTGAAGGTATTGTCCAAACCCTATTGAACGAGAAGCTAAGGAATTATCTCGAAGAGAATCCAACGATTTCAAAGCGAGTAATTCAGAAAAGTATTCAGGCTGCACAGGCGCGAGACGCCGCACGGAGGGCAAGAGAAGTTATTCGTCGCAAAGGGATTCTTGACTCTGCTTCAATGCCGGGGAAATTAGCAGATTGTGCGGAACGCGATCCTGCGCTGTGTGAGATTCTTCTGGTTGAAGGGGATTCTGCGGGTGGTACGGCAAAGCAGGGTCGCGATAGGCGTTTTCAAGCTATATTACCTTTGAAAGGGAAGGGGATTAATGTTGCCAAAGCCCGGCTGGACAAGATCCTGAAAAATGACCAAATCATCGATATAGTTACGGCGATTGGAACCGGAATTGGGCAGGAGGATTTTTCGATTGAGAAGTTGCGCTACTCGAAGATTATTATAATGGCAGATGCTGATGTGGATGGCGCACATATTCGCACGCTACTTCTTACTTTTTTCTTCCGTCAGATGCCTGAGCTCGTGATGGAGGGGCATTTGTACATTGCCCAGCCGCCACTCTATCAGGTACGCAAGGGCAGGCGAGTTCAATACCTGCAAGATGAAAAGCAGATGGACGATTACCTCCTGGAGCTGGCGATGGAAACTGTCGAAGTGATTAACACCCGTAGGGATGCTCCATACTCTACCAATCAATATCACGAGATTGTGGAGTTGGTTCGCGGCATTGAAAGCTTACTCAGCGAATTGCAAGGTAAAGCGATTGATAGTGAGCGCGTTTTCGATCAGCACTTCCGCGGCGAAAAAAAACTCCCTCTTTTTCTCATTCAGACTGGAAAGGGCGATTTCTATCGTTTTGAAGACGAAGAAATCGAACAGCTAATTGAACAAAATCATACCCCACAATTGGAGCTTGATAAGTTGGACCATGATGAATTCGAGGGGACTACTGAGGTTGTTGTCGAAGATGTTTCGGACATGTTGGAACTCCGAAGATTAGATGAAGAGATTGAGAAGTTAAAAGCATATGATATTCTCCCGCACGACTTTTTTGACCAAACGAAAGAACATTCAAGCAGTAATGGAAATACAGTGTTTACCGTGAATGAGGCGAAAGGTGCGGTGCGACATGCGGACACGGTTTGGGATGTAATAAAAGAAGTTTTAGATGTGGGGCGGCGCGGTCTTGCAATCACACGCTACAAAGGTCTAGCTGAGATGAATTCGGAACAGTTGCGTGAGACTACAATGGATATCGAGTCACGAGTGCTGCTCCAGGTTAAGCTGGAAGACGCTGTTGAAGCGGATCGGACGTTTACGTTGCTTATGGGGGATGCTGTCGATCCACGCCGCAAATTTATCGAAAAGTACGCAAGTCAAGTGAATTTGGACGTCTATGGAGCGTGATTTCACAGGCGGCGACGATGTGCTGTAAGGATTTGCGCTCAGAATCATCATGGGCCGCGTCTAAGCAAGTTTTCGCACAACCAAAATTATTATAGAAGAGTCGTTGGAATTCACTCGTAAAGATGTGCGGACCTTCAACTTCCCGTCGACGAATCCGACATGTGAGTAGGAATGGGCGCCCGCGAGGCCAATTTCTTGAACCTGGCTTAGCTTTGAATCAAGCTATCAAAGAAGGAAGGCGACATCCTATGGCCTCTAATTGGCGCCAATTGTTTTTTTGGCAGTTGATGTCCATGAGAGTCGAATGCGATATAAGTGTATGAAGCTCTGTGTGATTGTTATTTCCCTTTGTGTGATTGTCATGTTCCGTACGGGTGCTGGCGCGGCGATAGCTGTAATTGAAGAGGAAGCTGTATTGAGCGATACAACATCCTTGACGCCTGAGTATCGGCATGTGAAAAGGGTGTATACTCGTCTGGCATGGGCAACCTATCTGAAGACGGTAAAACGGCTGTCCGAAGCTAGGAAGATTTACCTTGGTGTGCTTCAGGATCATGAACCCTCTGCTTTTGTGCATACGGAACTAGCTTTTCTTAGTCGACAGCTTCATAATCTTAATATCGCAGAGGATGAGTGTCGTCGAGCCATTGCGCTTCAGCCCGATAAACCCAAGCCTCATTTTCTCCTCGGCCAGATCTTGGTCCAACGCCTTCAACAATCTCGCCGCTCTAACGATGGTTGGGATGAAGTAATGGCTGAGTTCCTCAAGGTTGTTGAATTGGAACCGAATCACGTCGAAGCGCACCGTTATCTTGGGGAGATCGCCAAGGCGACGAGAGATTACGAACGAGCCATTCACGCCTTCAAAGAACTTACCCGAATCATGCCTTATTATCCTCAATTCTATCTGGAACTTGGGGGCCTCTATGAGCAATTGCGGGACGGGGAAGAAGCTATTGCTGCATATGAACGAGCGGTGAAGGTTGATCGTAGCCTTCTAGAAGGGCATGAACGGCTGGGAGAATTATACTTCGAACAGTTTGATCGGGTCGTCAATCAACCGTCGGCAACGACAGAACACTGGCGATCTGCGAAGGAAAGTCTTGAGAATGGGATTGTCGCTTATGAGCAGGTACGAGTTCTTGTCGATCCAAAACAGGCGTTGGGTTATGATGCACTCCTGATGGAATCACGAGTTCGTCTTGGTAGCCTGTGTATTGAGCTCGGTCTGGAGCAAGAAGCGGTTGAAATCCTAAATGGAATTCTCGATGTCTACCCAGACAATGTAGATGCAAATTATTGGATTGGGATTGCCTATCAGAAACTCGGAAATTTCGAAGGAGCGTTACCGTATCTCGACAAAGCAATTACACTAGCACCCGAGCGTGTCGTTGGATACTATTTTTCCCTTGAGCGATATAGGGAGGCAATTGATATTCTAAGTGGTGTTCTAGAAGATGAACCCGAAAATGTGGAGGCAAACTACTGGACAGGTCTTGCTTATCAAGGTCTTGGCGATTTCCAGAAAACCGAGTTCTTCCTGAGAGAAACCGTCTTACTTGCCCCTGAGCATGAGGCAGCTCACAATGCGTTGGGATATTTCTTCGCTGAGAATGGAGTGAATTTGGATGAGGCTGTTCAACTTATTAGTAAAGCTCTAATGCAATCGCCTGAAAATGCAGCGTATCTTGATAGTCTTGGCTGGGCATATTTCAAGCAGGGGAAGTTAGATCAAGCGTTACGCCAACTGGAGATGGCAACTCACTTTATGCCCGAAAACGCCGAAATTCAAGAGCACCTGGGCGATGCTTATATGAAAAAAGGGTTGCGGCAAAAAGCAATGGCTGCGTGGCGGCGAGCGATGCAGCTTGAGCCGAACGATGTGACCATTCAGGAAAAACTGGGTATATATCAGGCAAGAGAAAGATAGCTTGAGGAAATGGAGAGATGTCTAAATGGAAACGCATGCTTCTTAGTTCTTTCTTGGTGAATCTACGATACGTGGGGCGTTTCTTTCATGGGGTTCAGCTGATAGTAATTGTATTTTCTTTGGGCGTGCAAACCTTTTCCTACGCATGGGTTGACGGCACGCCCTATTTTTTTGATCGTTTTCCAGTGGCCATGGAACAGCCGCTCCTTCCTGCTGCACCGGCGCAGTCCAATCTGCCGAGACATGTTGTTGGAGACCGTCAAGAATTTTTCTCAATGGACTTTGGGACGAATGAGCAATATACCTTGTCAGCAACATTACGAGCGATTGGTGAATTCTGTTATGTCTTTGTCGAGGATTCTCAATGGAACCGAGTGGTGAATGGAAAAACTGTCGACAAGGTTCGTCGTGCATTCGATGATTCGACCCCGGCTTATCCGAAACGGGGAATTTACCAAATAGAAACAGAACTCTTTGGTAACCCTCCGGACGTGGACGGTGATGATAAGATTTATCTGCTGTTGCTGGACATCCGTGATTCTGCGGTGCGCGGTTCTGGATTTGTCGCTGGGTTCTTTAGCCCTGTCGATCAGCATCGGGGTGTACTAAGGCATCCCGAGTTGGGAGTGCCAATTAGAAGCAATGAGCGAGATTTGCTGTATGTGGATACAGATCCACTGGATGCAGGCGGGGAAGAGGGACTGGGTGTTGTCGCCCACGAGTTGCAGCATCTGATTCATTGGCAGCACGATAGAGATGAAAAGGTGTGGGTTAACGAAGGCTGTTCTGATTATGCGATGTTTCTCTGCGGATATCCTCCCAGAGGGCATGTCAGGCACTTTGAAAATCAGCCATCTGTATCCTTGACTGATTGGCCTCAGGCGAGTCGGAGTGAACTTGCTCACTATGGAGCCGCGTACCTCTGGATGCTCTATCTTGCTGAACACTACGGTGGCCGGGCGACAATTGCGACAATTGTGAAGGATCGTAAGAATGGGATTGCTGGTATTAGTAGTGGGCTAATGTCGCGAGGTGTCATGCGGAGTTTCTCCGCGATTTTTGCCGATTGGAAGATTGCTAACTTTGTAGATGATGGTGGATTAGCAGACGGTCGATATGGATATCAAAATCAGAGGTTACGTCTTCACTCTCGCAGGACCCACAGTTCATATCCGGTGACAGTTGAGGGTAATCAGCTAAACAGCTATGCGGCCGACTATATTACATTAAGCGCGCACGACAAACAAGAAGGCCTTAAAGTTGGTTTTGAAGCCGATGGCAAAATACCCTACAATCTCAAAGCGATTGAGTTTCAGAGAGGACGCGCGTTTCGAGTACAAGATGTCCCATTAACGTCCAGCGGCAGAGGGAACCTAATCAGCTCTCTCTTTGGTTTTGAGGTTGAGAAGATCGTACTGGTGCCGAGCGTGCACCCAGAAGGGCCGTTTTTCTTTGAGGGCATCGTTTCTTCTTATAAATATCGTGCCAGTTTGGGAGACAAGGTCCTATTCGAGACGTCGGTGTTGCCGAATCCTGTTCATCCGCGATATTGGGACATTATAGCGGTTCCGAGTGACCAAATAGGCGTGAATGTGCCGATGATCACCGTTTTTGTAGGAAGCACTGAAATCGTTTTTGACCAACCCATGAGGTCCGTGCAAGACGGGACAAAATATACCTATCCGGTCTATGTGGGCGTTGGGACAAAGGCACGCGATGTTACATGGCGGGTTGCGATGTTTGACAGGGTCGTTGGCCAAGGACAACTGATTGAGACTGACAATTAACGATTGTACGGGATTGTCCACCGCACGTCACACTTGATGCTGAGGAGACCAAACATGGGAAGCACAGCAAAGATTTATGCAGGTACAATCGGGCAGAGCGTCTGGCGCAGTAGAGACGGGGGTGATTTCTGGGAGCGAGCAAGCAACGGAATATTTCCGGAAGCGGATATTCGTGCGATTGCACCCAATCCAAAAGACCCTTCGAATCTCTTTGTCGGTACAGAGGACGGTATTTTCCGCAGTACAAACTCTGGGGATAATTGGGAGCACATTGCTTCACCAATGGACAAGATGCAGGTCTGGTCCATTGCGATTCAACCGAACGATACTGAAATCATCTACGCAGGCACTTGCCCGTCTGCAATCTTTAAGTCGCGAGATGGGGGGAAAACGTGGGAAGAACTTAATGTTGAACTGGCTAAGGAGTGTCCTGGGATTCCGATTATCCCGCGGGTGACTTGCTTAATTATTGATCCAATCGATCCTCAGAGAATCTACGCGGGAATTGAAATCGACGGGATGCGGATAAGTAGAGATGGTGGTAAAACATGGAAAACGGGCATCAAAGGACTGAGCAGTCTGGATATTCACGATTTAGCTGTCGTTCCCGGGGCCCCGATGACACTCGTTGCCGCAACAAATAACGATGTGTGCATCACAACTGATATGTCCAATTGGACTCCTCTGTGTGTCAAAGAGTACTATCCTTGGCCCTATTGTCGTTCGGTGCTCTGCCCGGAGGATGGTGATGGGCGAGTCCTTATCGGTGCTGGCAATGGACCTCCGGGCGACAAAGGCGGTATATTCTGCACCGACGATCTCGGCAAGTCATGGACCTGCGCTGATCTTGGTGTGACCGCAAATAGCACAATCTGGTGTTTCGCGAATCATCCAGCGGTTAGAGGTTGGATAATTGCGTGTAGCATCAGCGGACAGCTTTTCCGAAGTACGGATAATGGGTTCTGTTGGAGTAGGCTCAGGCACGAGTTTGGTGAAGTGCGTGTGCTGGCGGTCACACCGTAGATGGCATGACATGGTGGCGCGTAGGATGACGGGAGGACGAAAATCGCGTTTATTCTTATTCACTACATCATCGACATCGATGGCGGTGGAACCGCGGCAGTAGGTTTGATTGCTAATCAGCATGGGCTTGTCCTTGCAAAATCTGAATCGTCGAATTACCATGCTGTTTGTTGGGGGAACGCAAACAGCGAAGTTGCTTGCGCACATACTCGCCGACTCATTGCGCGATGCCGGTGGAATTGTGGGAGTTCCTGCTCGCGTGGGTAGTGGAATTCGGGACGCGTTCTACGGGACTTTAGCTGGGTTTGCAATCCCCTACTGATAGGAAAATAATCGGGGGAATCTGCGCTGAGATTGGTGTTTCTGATGACCGTATCATCCCGCATGACGTAGAAATTGGCCTGTTTGTCAGTGTCGACAAGCGCTGTGGATTTATCATTATGTCAGTTACGGGCTCAATTGTGTCAGGCAGAAATGTTAAAGGACGAGGGCACCGCGCTGGCGGTTGGGGACATTTGGTCGGGTGGCGCAGGGAAGTGTGGATATGATATCCGACTGCGTGGGCTTGGAGCAGTTGCACGGGCTACTGATAGGCATGAAGTTGTAAAGCTTACTGGAGAAGTGTTTAGCGCTTCAACTGCTGGAGATACGTTCGCAGAAGAGATTGTTAATAATGTCGCCAATGAGCTGGCGCTCACGTCTCAGGTTATGATTGAACAGCTTGGGTTGAAGCAACTGTTCGATATTGTGCTAAGCGAAGGGATATTAACACATCAGCCGCACTTGGCCAAGTTTTTATATTCGGCTTCAAGATGGTGCGCCACCTGCCCGGGTACGTACCGGCTTATGGGACGATACTATTGTCTGGCACAGTCGTGTCTGGCTTTGTGAAAACCATGAAAACTAATCTTGCTGACCTAATCACCGAGAAGCGAAATCCGAATTCAAAAGACCTCGATCTCAAATCAGGCGAAGAGATTGTCGCAATATTTGCTGAAGAGAATCGGAATGTGATTGCTGCTGTAGAAGCAGAATCTATGTCAATTGTGCGCGGTGTTGAGCTAATTACGGCCGCGTTTCAACGAAATGGGAGACTTTTCTACGTGGGTGCTGGAACGAGTGGCAGGCTTGGTGTGCTGGATGCATCCGAATGCCCGCCCACTTTCGGTACTGAACCGGACATGGTACAGGGTGTCATCGCGGGAGGCGATACGGCTCTGAGACAATCTGTGGAAACCGCTGAGGATGAGCCTTGCCTCGGGGCGCGGGCAATTCGTAAGCATGGGGTTACGGATCGCGATGTAGTCGTCGGTATTGCCAGTAGCGGCCGTACGCCCTATGTGCTCGGGGCCTTAACCGAGGCCCATCGCGTTGGTGCCAACACCATTCTGCTGTGCTGTGTTCCACCGCCCGATTTCTTAGATGAGTTTGTCAATCTCTGTATTGCCCCAGTTGTGGGGCCTGAGATTATCACGGGTTCTACCCGCTTGAAGGCTGGAACAGCAACGAAACTTGTGCTTAACATGCTTTCCACGATCTCGATGATTAAAATCGCTAAAGTCTATGACAATCTCATGGTCGATGTTCAAACATCCAATTCGAAGCTTGTTGACCGTGGTACACGCATTATTATGGCGATTGTTGGAACCGATTTTCAGACTGCCAAGGAGGCGTTGGTCTGTGCCAATGGTAGCGTGAAGGTTGCAGTTGTCATGCTCGTCCGAGGGGTAGATCGCAAACAAGCAGTAGAACGTTTGAAGACAGAGGATGATGTTTTGCGACGTGTCCTTGAACAGAAACCGTTAAGTGGAAATGACGATTGACGTTAGGCCTACTATTTTGTACAATAGCCGCGGTCCTCACCCTGAAATTCTTGCATTTTAAGGTCAGCAAAGCGTAGGGTGAACGGTTAATACATTTTCTTTCATTATAAAATAACAGGTATCGATTATTAGATGCGAAAACTGTCAATTTGTGTTATTTGTTTATCTGCTTTTACTACATCCTATCTTCTGGCTCAAGATGCTTTTCTGCTTAAAATTCCTGAAACTTCGGATCAACAACTCTACAGCCTGAGACAGAGGTACGGCGTCAAACTCCGCTATCGCACCCCCAATTTTTCGATTGTTCAGGGCGATCGGAGTGCGCGACATGCGCTATATACCGCAGAAGTCCTCGATCGCGTTCTTCCTCGGTTTAACTACTATCTGCTTCGGGTTGACGGACCTACAACGGCCGAAAAATATGGCGAAATTGTTGACGAATTTGGCGGATTGTTTTTGATTAAATTACTTGGTTCTTTGGAAGGCAAGCTATTCGAAATTCCTGGGCACAATCGTGCTAGAGTTCCCACGGAGGTGTACATTCCTCAATCTGATGGAAGGTTCTTCGCACCGAGTGTTCTACGGTTGCCTCAGCAGCAAGTTGCGATTCGGTCGCTGCTGCAAGATGTTGACGTGAGTCGTTGGATTGCGCAGATAACAGCACTCACCGAAAATGAAAGCCTCGATCAACCGGGTCAGCTTTTTAGAAGCCGCTACTCACTTCGTGTACGAGAGGCGGTCCAATTCGATGGAAAACCTGAGCCCGATCACGCCTGTGATAATGCGGCCGATTATATTGCGCAACAGTTCCGGGATTACGGTCTATCTGTTGAGTTTGATTCCTTTGTCCATCGTCGTCGATCTGCCCTTGGCAACCTGCTTGGCGAGTACGTGATGCGAAATGTTGTTGCTACATTACCGGGGAAAGGACCAAATAGGGATCGCGTCTATTTGATGGTTGGTCACTATGATAGCATCTCTTCTAAATCCGCCGGATGGCACGATAATTGGCGCGTGTTGCCCGCGCTGGGGGCGTCTGACAATGCTTCAGGAATTGCGGAGTTGCTTGAGACAGCGCGAATCTTGAGTCAGCAAGCGTTCGACTTCACCATCCGATTTGTCGCCTTTTCCGGCGAGGAGTTATTTCTCTTTGGGAGTAAGCACTATAGCAGGCTTGTGGCCGCCCGTGGCGACCCGATTGCGGGCGTCTTGAACTTCGATCTTTTGGGCCATGATGCAGATGGTATTCTGGATGTACATGTTTTGGGCGATGAGCAGTCACAGTGGTTGGTCAATGCCTTCGCGACGGTCGCAGAACGTTATGGTATCGAGGTTGATTTGCGTAAAAAAAACGATCCGGGTTTTATCTTTAGCGATCATTCGCCTTTCTGGGAGATAGGTGTTCCAGCGGTTATGATAGCGGAAGAATCCACGTTTGATGCACCTGAGTCCACCGACTATATTCATAGTGAGGAAGATACGCTTGAGAAAATTACTCCACGATTGGGACAAGTGGCTGTGCAGTTAGCCGTGGGAACCCTTGCTGAACTTGCTGGTCCGATGCTAGGTCCAGATCAGGCAATAAACGGCGCACCGGATATTTACTGGGAGCCTGCGGAAATCAATGTCTCTCAGACTGTTGCTTCGAAGTATGAACTAATTATAGTTAGCGCAACGTTAAGAAATAGTGGGCCCGTTAGTGTCGAGGGGCTTACGGTTCAGTTCATCGCGATTAGACCGGATGGTGACACCGACTTGATTTCAGAGCAGAATATAGATCTCGATGCAGGTGAATCGCAGATGGTTGAAACAGCCTTTAGCGCATCAATGCCAGGGATATTCACGCTACGTGGGATTGTGAACAATGATACGCGTGTGTTTGAATCGGATTTTGGAAACAACAGTATTGAGACCGAATTGGGCGTAACTGCTGGAAGGTTAACCATTGATAGTATCATGGCATATCCAAACCCGATTAACTTTGGGCTGAGGGATGCCGTTCTAAATTTATCCTATGTGCTAGATCGAGATGTTGATGTAACTGTTGCTCTGTATACCGGAATAGGAGAGAAGATCTATGAACAACTTTTCCAAGCGGGAACTAATGGTGGACGCATGGGGTTGAACGATGCGTTTAACTGGGAAGGCCGAAATTCCCATGGCAATCAGGTCTCCGGCGGTGTATACATCTGTCAAATCAATGCGATCGGTTCAGATGGAGAGTCGAAAAACGCAAACATAAAATTGGCTGTAATCTCGCACCTCTGAGTGCGATCCCTGTCAACAGAAGCGTATCGGCAAGTCCATTGTTGATTGTGTGATTGACGACATTGGTAAGCATGTGCTTGATAATCCGGGGCGATACGGGGCGGAACAAAGTTGCCCACCGCGTTCGTTGCGTCAAACTGTCAATGGCGCCTACAACCTAAGACTTCGTATGTCGTTGGTGGGATATCACACAAAAGGTTTTCACGTGTTTGACACGGCGGTGTAAAACAACCTGGGCGGAGATCTTTAGAGTTTGAATCGGAGTCCGGGGTAAAATCCGAGAGGATTATTCGGAGATCTGTGTGCAGCACGCAGTTGTCATTGCTTTCTTCTCTTTAGAGCGTCGTAAACCAGGAATTCGACAATCTGATCCGCTTCCTTCGTTCTCAACCCCGATCCCGCCTTTCTCATCATTTGTTGGACATATTTCCGCCAAGAATCTGGTGGGAATGCCGAGTTAATAGGCCTAGCGAGTGTATGACAACGACTGCATTTTTTGGCGAAAAGCCCGTAATATTCTTGCATCTTTGGTGCATAGTTAGAAACATCAATAAAATTCGGTCCACTGTCCGCCGGAAAGCCCATGTGGGTGCCATCTGGGACCTTGAGCGTCCCAATTGTTAAGGCGATGATTAAGCCGATGACGAGTAAGACAATAATGCACACCACTGTCGTTGGCATCTCTTCATACCCTTACTCGTTGGCCTTTAACCTATCGATTCGTCGTTGGGCTGCTTGTCCTAGATGATGATTGTCAAAATCACTGGCAACTTTCTCGAAGATCGTCAGTGCTTTGACATCCTGTTGAAGCTTTAGATGAGATTCCGCCATCCAATAAAAAGACCTGACAAGTGCCTCATTCGGTTTTTCTTCACCGTCAGGACCGCTCTCTGTGGGTGCACCGTGTTCTTGTTCATAGTCAATCGCTGATGCGAACATCTGGATGGCTTCTTGGTAATTTCCGTCGTCGTGATAGGCTTTGAAGGCGAGGTACAGACTTAGATCGTCGCTATTGTTGCGAAGAAAAGCTAATTCATCTCGAACCTCTTCTACCGAATTTTCTTCTGCGTTCTCTTCTGCGTTCTCTTCTGCGTTCCCTTCTCCCGCTTCATCCAGTTGGATATCATCCAATTCTTGGTTTTCTGCAATTTCAGCCATTCAAATCGCCCTCCAGTTAGATATTACTTTTAATATATCGAGTGTAGTATACCAAAGATCGGCGTGTAATGGCAACGGTTAAAGGGCTGACGCTCGTACCGGCTTGTGGCCGAGTGGTTCCGCTGTGGAAAGATGTAGTCCGCGGCAACGGATAAACGAGGGCTTCCCGGTGTTGGTGAAAATCCTGGTAGGTCGTGCTCGGTTCAGCCTCGTCACTGAAATTGGTTTGATGTGCTTTGGGGAGACTGATTCGCGATGCATTCGGCATCCGTGTCGTCGTTGATTTTTGTGTTGCAAACGATTCCGATCTGTTATATAATTTAGTCTGCTTTGGTTTGTCCTAAGTGGGTTTGATTTTGTGAAGTTCTCCACAATCACTCGAAAAGATAGTAGGGACAATGCTTTTCAATTTCGCAAATGTGTTGATTTTCTTGTTCGTCGGTTGTGCTTTTGTGGCGCTTAACCTCGCGGTGTCTCGGATGCTTCAGACGAAGCTATTTATGGAAGAGAAGTTCATCCCCTATGAGTGTGGTGAAGATCCGGTTGGTGATTCCCGAATAAAATTCAACACGCGTTTCTACGTTATCGCGTTGATTTTTTTGATCTTCGATGTCGAGGTGGTGTTCTTGTTTCCCTGGGCTGTTGTTTTTCGCGAAATTGGTGTGCTTGCTTTCGTGGAGATGTTAATCTTTATTTCGATTCTCCTGGTTGGACTGGCCTATGTTTGGATGAAGGGCGATCTTGAATGGATTCGTTCGCTCCAGCCGGAGATTCATGGCATTTCTGAGGAAGACAAGGCGAAGGGAAAGAACGGTTTGTTATGATTGTTGATGAGAAACTTGACAAGAATGTCATTGTAACTTCAGTGGACGCAGTTGCGAATTGGGCACGTGCCTCGTCGCTTTGGCCGATGACTTTTGGCTTGGCGTGTTGTGCCATAGAATTTATGGCGACCGCGGCGTCTAATTACGATCTAGATCGATTTGGCGCAGGTGTGCCACGTGCGACGCCCCGACAATCCGATTTGATGGTGATTTCTGGTACTGTTACGTTGAAAATGGCAACGCGGATTAAACGTCTCTACGAGCAAATGCCTGAGCCAAAGTATGTGATTTCTATGGGGAGTTGCGCTACTAGCGGTGGGCCATATTGGCAACACGGTTATCATGTCCTAAAAGGGGTAGACCGGATTATTCCTGTCGATGTTTATGTGCCTGGTTGCCCGCCTCGACCTGAGGCCTTAATTGAAGGATTACTCAAGTTGCAGGAGAAGATTAAGACACAGACGGTTGCTAAACGCCCCTATCTCCCATTCTTGCGGAAACTTTATACCAAGACAGAGTTCAAGGAAAAAGAAGCTGCGGAAGCCGCGGAAGTTAGGGAGGAAGACCCCACAAAGGAACAACCCGTTCAACGTGAGGCAGCTGCGGACTAACAGATTCGATCGATTTAGTTAAAAAGGAGACCAGCAGCGCATTGGCGGTTTTTTCTAACTGCGTTGCATTTTTTTGTGACATCGAAAGAGATCTACACAAAACTTAAAGATAAATTTGGCGACGTAATTCTATTGCTTCAGGATGCTGTTGTTGATTCTCACATTCTGGTTAGCCCCGAGGGAATATCTGATGTGGCACGCTATCTCGCGGAAGATGAGACTTTGGTCTTTGATTCGTTGATGTGTTTGAGTGGTGTTGACCTGGGCGTTAACGAATCGGATTTTGAAGTTGTGTACCATCTTTTCTCAATGACTCACCGGCATAGAATCGTCCTTAAAGCCGTCCTGCCCAAAGATAATTCGCACATACCTACTGTCGAAGATGTTTGGAAAACAGCTACTTGGCATGAACGGGAGACCTACGATTTGTACGGAATTGTGTTCGAAGGGCACACCGATCTGCGGCGGATACTGATGCCAGATGATTGGGAAGGCCACCCACTGCGCAAAGATTACAAGGACCCTGAATTCTATAGAGGAATGAGGGTCCCGTATTAGGTTAAAAATCGAGATTATGGAATCAACACAGTCTGAAAGCAAGTTCATCGAATTGAAGCCATTTGCGGATGAGATGATCGTGAATATGGGCCCCCAACATCCAAGTACCCACGGCGTGTTGCGGCTTGAATTGAGGCTTGATGGCGAGGTGGTCCGCGAAGCAATCCCCCACATTGGTTATCTACATCGTTGTTTTGAGAAACATTCCGAAAACTTGTCGTACCCACAAATCATCCCGTTCACGGACCGGATGGACTACATTGCGGCGATGAATCAGAACTGGGGGTTTTGCCTGGCTGTTGAGAAGCTTATGGAGGCTGATGAAAAGAAGAACTTTGAAGTTCCTGAGCGGGCAGAATACCTGCGAGTGCTAATTTGCGAACTCAATCGGATTGCAAGCCATCTTCTAGCTTTCGGCACTTATGGCATGGATCTTGGCGCGTTCACGCCGTTTCTGTATGCTTTTAGAGATCGTGAAAAAATACTCCTGCTCTTCGAGCAAGTCTGTGGTGCACGACTGACCTATAACTATGTAAGGATTGGCGGTGTTTCGAGAGATCTCCCGAAACAATTCCTTGATGAGGTCAGAGAGTTTATTGACTACTTTGAACCGAAGGTTGATGAATATAACGATCTCCTCACAGGCAATAGTATTTTCATTGAGCGAACCGCAGGGGTGGCGGTGATGTCGCAAGAGATGGCAATTAGTTACGGAGCGACAGGGCCGAATCTCCGCGGGGCGGGGATGCAATGGGATTTGCGCAAAGACGAGCCGTATTCAATTTATGATCGCTTTGACTTTCAAATTCCATATGGCAAGGATGTGCCCGAGATTGGTGTGGTTGCTGGAGATTGTTGGACCAGATACAAAGTGCGGATGGATGAGTTAAAAGAATCTGTGCACATTATCCGGCAAATTCTTGAAGGTGGCATTCCTGATGGGCCAATTTTGGCAGATTTCAAGGCGGTGCGTCCGCCTAAAGGGGAGATTTTCTTTCGGAGCGAAGCGCCGCGCGGGGAACTTGGATTCTACATTGTGAGTGATGGAACGCCGAAGCCCGTTAGGGTAAAAGCAAGGTCCCCGGGTTTTAGTGCCTTGAGTGCGCTGACGGAATTGAGCAGGGGCTTGATGGTTGCTGATATTATTGCGATTATTGGCAGTATTGATATTGTAATGGGAGAGGTCGATCGCTAGGGGTTGGAATGCCAGACGTTGTGCATCAAATTACTGAAAATTCATCAGAGGGGTTGGTTCAAGCCACGGGTAATTGGGCAGAAGAATTTGTTCAGAATCGATTGATTCCACTCTTGGAGCATCTACCCTTTGTGTCCCAGGGTGCGGCCGAGCAATTTCCCGTTTCCCTGGGAACGATATTGGTCATGGTAGCATCTTGTGGTGTGTTCGCAGCAATCGTTCCACTTATTCCATTAGTCTTGGTGTTGGCGGAACGGAAAGTTTCCGCCCAAATTCAGAATCGGACGGGCCCTATGCGAGTTGGACCCTGGGGAACGCTTCAAACATTAGCAGATGGCGTTAAGTTGATTTTTAAAGAAGATTTCATCCCGCCTGAGGGTGATAAGGTCCTCTTTGTGTTGGCACCATATATTATCTTCTCGTGCTCCTTTGCCGCATTCGCTGCCATCCCGTTTGGTGAGCACCTGTTAATTAGTGATTTCAACATAGGAATTTTTTACATTATGGCAATTTCCTCTGTGGTGGTCATGGGCGTTATAATGGCGGGTTGGTCGTCCAATAGCAAGTGGTCTCTTTTAGGTGCGCTCCGTTCTGCCGCGCAGATTGTCAGCTATGAAATCCCACTCGGTCTTTCGATTCTCGTGGTTGTCATGTTGGTTGGTAGTCTAAATATGCAGGCCATCGTTGGGGCTCAGTCGAACGGAGTTTTTACCTGGTTGGTGTTTCGCTCGCCCTTTACTTTCATCGCTTTCTTTATTTTCTTTATCTCCTCAGTTGCCGAAGTCAACCGCACTCCTTTTGATTTGCCAGAAGCCGAATCAGAAATTGTTGCGGGATTTCACACAGAATACAGTGGTATGCGGTTCGCACTATTCTTTATCGCTGAATATGCCAATATGTTTGCTGTGAGTGCAATCGCTGCGACACTGTTTCTTGGAGGGTGGGAGGGCATTCTACCAGGCTATGATTTTCTCGGGGGTATGCCAGGATTTGTGGTAAAAACGCTCTTTCTGGTTTTCATCATGATGTGGGTGAGATGGACGTTACCAAGGCTCCGTGTCGATCAAATGATGAATCTCTGCTGGAAATATTTCTTGCCAATCTCATTTTTCAACATTTTGGGTGTTGGGATTTGGGGGCTGATTTTTCCAAAAGACTCGAGATTCAGCATCCTCGTTAGTTTAGTTTTCATCGCTATAGGCATTATTATTGCGTATGGTGTGGTCGTTAGAAATTTGTCCAAATCCTCTAAGCCTCAACCGAGCTCGGTATAACACTAAAGAAAAACATGATGAATCAATATTTTGCCAATATCTACAAGGCGTTGTATACAGTGGTAATTGGTATGCGCATTACGTTCAAACAGATGTTCCGACATGCTGTAACGCATCAATATCCCTATGAGCGACCTTTTGAGAAGAAGCGTAATGTACGCGAGATTCCAAAAGGGTATCGGGGACAGTTGTTCAACCGCATTGAAGATTGTATCGGTTGCAAGAAATGCGAGATGATCTGTCCTGTGGATTGTATTTCTATTACAACCCAAAAACTTCCCAAAGGTGAGCGGCTGTGGGATAGCAAGAATGTAATCCATCTCAAAGATAACACACAGGTCATCGGTGTCGTTGAGGGTGAAGAAAAAGTTCCCGCGGACGCTACGGTTGTGGTTAATATGCGCGATAATGAGACACGTGAGATCGCAAGTGCCGAGATCGCACGTGTTGTTGAGAGGAAGCCTGTCATTTTCTATCTTGATAAATTCGACATTGATATGTCGTTGTGTATGTATTGTGGCCTTTGTACTGAGGTTTGCCCAACGGAGTGTCTGATAATGATAGATGATATGAGCGGTATCGAGTACTCAACATTCGATAGAATGGATCTCATTTTCCCGTTTGCAAAGCCAGAAATGTATGACCAACTGTCAACCTCTGAGTCTAACGATTAGCCCGCTTCCCAATTTAATGGCAAAACAGTTATGGAATTTGTCGCGATTAAATCACTAGTATTCTATGCTTTTGCGCTTTTTACAATCGCATCCGCTATCCTCGTGGTAACGGTGCGGAATATAGTTCACGCGGCCTTCTCTTTGATGATAATGCTATTTGGAGTTGCCGGGTTGTACGTATTTCTGCAAGCTGATTTCCTGGCCGCGACCCAAGTCATCGTCTATGTTGGTGGTGTTTTGGTCTTGATTCTTTTTGGGGTTATGATGACAAGTGGTCGACTTGATATGCGGATTCAGATTGAGCGTGGTCAGCTTGTCTGGGGTGGACTGGTCGCTGCCCTAATTCTCCTGCTGTTGTTGAGTGTGATTTCTAACACGCCACAATGGAAGGGAATTGAGGATGATGGTGTAATCCTCGAACCGACGACGCACCATATTGGCGAGATGATTATGAAAGGCGAATTTCTGTTGCCGTTTGAGGTTATCTCAATTCTACTGCTAGTTGCTTTGATCGGGGCTGCTATGATTTCGCGTCAGGAGGTCAGGGGAGAAGAATGACGCTGCAACACTATTTGGTCATCAGTTCAATCCTTTTTTCCCTTGGGATTTTTGCTGTTTTAACGCGTCGGAATGCCATTAGTATCCTCATGGGAATTGAGTTGATTCTGAACTCTTGTAATCTTAACTTCGCAGCCTTCTCGCGCTTTGTGACGCCTCCTGATGATATCAATGGACAGATTATCTCGATTTTTGGGATTGTTCTGGCCGCTGCCGAAGCCGCGGTGTTTTTGGCCATTATCTTGTCGATCTACAGGGAGTTTGGCACCATTCAACCCGATCGGACGGATACGTTGAAAGGATAACGGGTCCTGTTTTTTTGCGGGTTAAGTCTAGTTTTTTGAGTCCCTACTGTTAGGAAGAGTGGAATGGCCGTTGTATTACTTATCAGCATAATTCTTCTCAGTCCCCTTGCTGCCTTTGCCTTTTTTGGACTGCTATCGCTTAAAGGACGAAATTTTGCCCGGCAGGATTTGGTTTCAACTGTGGCGATGCTCATCGCAGCCACTTGTTCCTTCCTTCTACTCTCGCAGATTTCCTCACACCCAGAACCAATTGCCCTAACGTGGATAAACATCAGTGAAATTAGCTTGTCAATGGGTTTCTATTTTGATAGCGTAACTGCGATTATGTTGCTCGTTGTCACGATTGTCAGTAGCCTCGTTCATGTGTTTTCGATGAGTTACATGCATGGCGACCCCCGCTATCCTCGGTTTTTTGCCTTCCTATCGTTATTCTCATTTTCGATGTTGTTCCTAGTGGTTTCTGATAACCTACTGGGCATCTACATTGGTTGGGAACTTGTAGGATTATGTTCTTATCTACTCATTGGGTTTTGGTTTGAGAAAGATTCTGCGGCGAATGCCTGTAAGAAGGCGTTCTTGACGACGAGAATCGGCGATGTGGGAATGTTCGTGGGGATGATGATGCTTTTCACGAAATTCGGCACGTTCGCGCTGTATGGTGAGGGTGGTATCTTCGCCTTGGTTGCAAACTTGGGTGATGGAGATATGCTGTGGCTGTCAATCGCGGGCATTCTCGTTTTCTGCGGGGCTATCGGTAAATCTGCACAGGTTCCTCTTCACACTTGGTTACCCGATGCCATGGAGGGTCCGACGCCGGTTAGCGCCTTGATTCATGCGGCGACTATGGTCGCGGCTGGAGTTTACTTGACCGCGCGGATGTTCCCGATTCTGACGCCTGGCTCTTCGTTAGCGATTGCTTATGTGGGCGGTGTTACGGCTTTATTGGCAGCGACAATCGCCATTGTTCGATTTGACATCAAGCGGGTACTCGCATACTCCACAATTAGCCAACTTGGTTACATGATGTTGGCAATCGGTGCTGGAAGCTATGTCGCCGGTCTATTCCATTTGACTACGCATGCCTTTTTCAAAGCGCTGTTGTTCCTTGGGTCTGGTAGCGTGATTCACGCCTTGCACGTCCGCCACGATTCCCACAATCACGAGTCAGAGGCAGGTGATGATGACGCTATAGGGTTTAACAGCTTCGGCATCCCAGCGGAACAGGATATGCGTCATATGGGCGGCCTCCGCCATAAAATGCCGATAACGTTTCTAACTATGTTGATTGCCACGTTGTCAATCTCGGGCGTACCTTTTCTCTTCTCCGGGTTCTGGAGCAAAGACGCTGTCTTGGGTGGTGTGCTCGAAAGGGCAATGGAGTGGGGATCCATTCATTATTACATCTTGTTCGTCCTGGCACTAGGTGCAGCCGGTCTTACCGCATTCTATATGTTCCGCCTGATCTTTATGACCTTCTTCGGTGAGCCTCGTAATAAAGAGATGTACGACCAGGCTCATGAATCCAATGCCTTGATGACAGTTCCATTGATTCTTCTCGCAGTTCTCAGTATGCCAGTTGTCAATAAATGGTCTTTTGAGACATATATAAAAGCGCCGAAACAACCCCATGTTCATGCGTCAGAACATGTTCGTGCTGGACAAAGCCACCCAATTCTAATGGTTGACGCAGGTGCTGACGACGTGCACGTTGTCGAAGATGTTTCGCATGACAACCACCATGATGGTAATATTGTGGCGGTAGGCCATCATGGCCATAGTCCGGCTCATTCCATAGCGATGGTGCTCTCGATTGTTGTCGCGGGTTTAGGCATCCTGTTATCATGGTTATTCTATCATCGGAGGGCATTCTCTCCTGAATCTGCTAAGTCCAGTTTGTTTCCCATCTACAATATGTGTTGGAATAAATACTATTTCGATGAATTCTATAACGGGGTGCTTGTAGCATTTACGATTGGTTGGGGTAAAGTGCTGAAAGTTTTCGACTCATGGGTGGTTGATGGAGTGGTCAACGCAGTAGCCTTTTTGACACGAGCAGTATTCGCGGCGATTAGTGGTTGGTTTGACAATACCTTTGTTGATGGGCTTGTTAACGCAGTTGGCAAAGTCATCTGGGGATTCGGTGGAAGAGTTAGACGAATTCAAACAGGAGCCATTCAAAATTACCTGTTGATGATTCTAGGCGGTGTCGTGCTGTTGATTCTAATTTTCAGACAGTTTTTATAGTATCGGATGCATCTGGAATGGTTGAACTAGAATTCAAGATCTGATTTGGGAGTAAGTCTCAATTATTCTGTGTTGATGTGATTAGGAGGAATTCGCTAGATGCTATTGACGTTGATGATTTTTGTTCCGCTGGTAGGCATGGTTGTTGTCTTGTGTCTACCGCGAGATGCAGAAGAACACATAAAACGAGTAACACTTGGGATTACCCTTATTCCGCTTCTCCTGGGTGTCGTGTTGTTTCTCCAGTTTGATCGGACTAGTGCAGGGCTTCAACATACTATGAATGTAGTGTGGATTGAGGCATTCAATATTCACTATCATGTCGGAATAGATGGATTGAGTGTAACGCTTCTTCTCTTAACCACCCTACTCGGACCGATTTGTGTCCTTGCGTCATGGCGGAGTATTGAGAACGGTATCAAGGCATACATGGCCCTGTTCTTGTTGCTGGAAACGGGAATGCTTGGCTTCTTTGCGGCGTTAGATCTCTTCCTTTTTTACGTTTTCTTCGAGTTGACGTTGTTGCCGATGTATTTCCTGATAGGAGTTTGGGGTGGCCCCAGGCGTGAGTATGCGGCCATTAAATTCTTTCTGTACACCCTGTTTGGCAGTGTGCTAATGCTCATTGCTATGATTGCTGTCTATCTCAAGGGGGGTACATTTGACATTCCAACGTTAATCGAGTTAACAAAACAGTCGGGACATGCGCTTTCTGACCCGGTATTTCAAATCTGGGTTTTCTTGGGTTTCTTTATCGGTTTCGCGGTAAAAGTGCCAATCTTTCCCTTCCATACATGGCTTCCCGATGCACATGTCGAAGCGCCTACAGCAATAAGTGTGATTCTTGCGGCTATTCTACTGAAGATGGGGACTTACGGCCTGATTCGCATTAACTTTGCAATGTTTCCAGAGGGAATGGCGTTCTTCACAGATCCCAGCGTGGCGAGAGGGATGGGACGCTCCGAATCCTGGGGCTATGCGCTTGCCATCCTTGGCTTTATTAACATTGTCTACGGTTCTTTGTGTGCACTTGCTCAAACTGATTTCAAGAAGCTGGTCGCGTACTCCAGTATTGGCCACATGGGATTTGTTATCCTGGGGCTTGCGGCGCGTAATGAAAGTGGAGTGACGGGAGCGATTCTGCAGATGTTCAATCACGGTGTTATAAGCGCGATGCTGTTTTTACTCGTAGGTGTCGTGTATGACCGCGCACATCACCGTGAGATTAATGGATTCGGTGGACTAGGAACTAAAATGCCAATCTACACTGGAATTACAACGCTAGCGTTCATGGCGTCACTTGGATTGCCTGGGTTGAGTGGATTCGTGGGTGAGGCATTGGCGCTACTTGGGGCTTATAGCAAGTATAAGATGTTGACGATCCTATCCACGATCGGTATCGTCGTTGGTGCGGCATATTTTCTCTGGACGCTGCAGCGTGTTTTCCTTGGACAGCTGAATCCCAAATATGAAAGCATCTCTGAAATTAATGGGCGGGAGATTCTAACGCTTGCACCATTGGCTATCCTCACTATTGTTCTGGGGGTTTGGCCGTCGTTCATCATTAATATGTTCAATCGAGCTGTTAGCGCTTTGCCGCTTGTGCCGTAAACAGGGGAGGACACGTGTTGCCGTTAGCAAACATCCAAAGCATTCCATATTTCATCCCTGAATTGGTGCTCGTTCTTTTCGCGGTGGCAGTGATCTTGGTGGATCTGACAACAAGAAACAGGGATAATCATAGAGTTGCGTACCTGGCTCTTGCCGGTGTCGCCGTGTCGCTGATTGCGGTGATTACGACTGGATCTGCGGAACGCTCTCTCTTCCTTGGAATGATTCGGCTGGATAGTTTCGCTGTGTTCTTCAAAATCCTCATTCTAGTTGTTACTGCGATTACCATTCTGTTTTCACTCAAATCGAACGAGCTCGATTCACGAATGAACGGTGAATACTATGCGCTTTTGCTCGCTGTGACATTTGGTATGTTCCTTATGGCATCGTCAACGAACTTGTTGATGATTTTTATTTCACTGGAAATGGTCAGTCTGACCTCTTATATCCTAGCGGGATTCCTGACACGTAATCCACGGTCGAGTGAGGCAGCATTCAAGTATATTACGTATGGTGCCGTGGCTTCTGGCACAATGCTGTTCGGATTATCGATGCTGTTTGGGCTCACGGGTACGGGGGATGTGGTAGAGATTAGTAATCGACTTGCCGAGATGTTCGGACGCGGTAACGTGTATTCACTCACGGTGCTCGTGTCAATTACGTTTATCCTCGCAGGAGTTGGCTATAAGATGGCTTCGGTACCGTTCCACATGTGGTCTCCGGATGTTTATGAGGGTGCGCCGATTCCGATTACTGCGTTCTTGTCAGTCGCATCCAAAGCAGCTGGGTTTGCATTGTTCATTCGATTGTTCAATTCGGCGTTTAAATCATCAGATCTACTTGCCTCCGTTAATTGGTCTCTCATGCTTGCGATTGTCTCCGCTCTGACAATGACCATCGGTAACTTTGCTGCACTTCCACAACGGAATGTCAAAAGGCTCCTGGCATATTCAAGTATTGCTCACGGGGGATATCTACTCATGGGAGCAGTGTTGCTTACGCCAGAGGGACTACAAGCTGTCTTATTCTATCTAGTTGTCTATCTGTTTATGAACCTGGGGGCGTTTTTCGTGGTTATCCTGATTGCGGACGAGGTGGGTAGTGAAACCATTGACGGATACCGGAATCTTAAGTCACGTGCACCGCTGGTGGCGATATCGATGGCTATTTTCCTGTTTTCGTTGACGGGGCTTCCACCATTTGCGGGGTTTTTCGGTAAATGGCTTCTCTTTACAGCGGTGATTCAGCAAGAGCTCTACTGGTTGGCGGTTATCGGTCTACTTAATTCGGTTGTCTCGCTCTACTACTATGCACGTATTGTCAAGGCCATGTTTCTTGAGCCCTCTGATGAGACAGAAACCATCTCTTTTTCCTTCGGGAACCTCGTGTTGCTCATTGTATTGGTCGTGCCGACCGTGGTTATTGGCTTTTGGAATACCCTTTATAAGTTATCATTGAATTCTCTAGGGAAGATAATGGGATGAGGGCGAGTTTCCCAAAAACTTGACAAGAAGTTGATCTCTTGGTATAATTCCCGCCGTTGCCCGGTCGTCTAATGGCAGGACACATGGCTCTGGACCATGTTGCGAAGGTTCGAGTCCTTCCCGGGCAGCCACTGTGGCGCTATCGTCTAGGGGTTAGGACGGGTGGTTCTCAGCCATCAAACCGGGGTTCGATTCCCCGTAGCGCTATTGGTTGAAAGCAGGTTTGAAGACTGCATTCGGTATCTAAGGCCGCATCTAAGTGGATAATGATTTGTCTAATCAATCCGCGTAGGGCGGCTTTTTTACTTGGGAGGACCACATGGATTGGACAAGGAACAGCTCTTTAATGTCAATACTCCTAAGTGATTTTGACGGAAGGTTAATCAAGTCGGAGCGAGAACAGTTCTGCTTCTAGGCGCTTCTTTTCTTGGTGGGGTTGTTGGGTTTTTTGGTTCTATCACTTCCAGCGGGATTGTCTGCTGGCCAATTGCACTTACGATCTCCGCTAGTTGATTCTCAGCTTGATTAATCCATCTGGTGTAGCTTTATCCTCTCCTTTGAGCCCCGTTCTTCTTCTCCCAGTGTTTTCGATTGACTTCCCCCATCCACTTCTTGAAAAACGCTGTTTCCAACAGTTCGGCCATGACTTGGTCTAAGGTTTGTTTTTCGATAGCAGTAGCTTTTAGATGGGATTTGTTCTCGCGTTTGAACTTGCGTCATCTGCACCGCGAAACGCACCTACATACAATAGATTCTCTTTTTCTTCTGTGTTTATCTGCTTTGGAATGCGGCTTCACAGCGGTCGTATACCAGTATTACTGTGGGTGGATAGGCGGACGTCATCTGTAGTCTCTTGCCCCTACTTCTGTTTTGCATCTTCTCATAAACCTGGTCGGCCTATTTCTCTGTGATTAGCGCCGTGTTTGCATCTTTTGCTTTAGGTTTCCGTTTCATGTTGTTGTCATGCACGTTCCAACATCAACACTGAGCACACTGGTGGTTTCTTCTTGATGGCAGAAGTGCGTTGGGATTTAATCACGCGCGGGAGTAGGAAAAACCACACCGATGAAATTAGAAGAACAACGCTGTTGGGTGCCGAAGAAGAAAAATCTGAAATTGAACTCCCACGAGCTGGAGGAATGCGAGGAAGATACAACAAACTTATCAACGAAGGCCAATCTATCTACGTGTGTAAGGGACACTAAGCGTTCTTCTTTTTGCTGACAGTGGAGTGTCCCATCAAATAGTTCGCGAAATTCTAGAGGGTCGGGAGGCGAAGAATCGCGGATTGTTTCTCTACTGTACAGATGTATAAAATAGTATACTTGTGGCGACCAGGCTGAGTACGCTTCGTCTTCCCCCGTCAGGCCGCCCGGGGGAATCTCAATGGAAAGGTGGTACTGTATTCAGGTTATAGCAAGAGTGGCAGTCACCCAATCCCTACTGCACTGCAGTCCAAACGCTATTATCGACTGGTGTTCTCGCCGTGTTTTGCCGTCCTCATTCCCTGTAGATCTTCGCTCTTGGCACTTGAAATCGTTTGCGAATAAGCTATTTGGCACACCTCTTGCGCTACAATCCTCCGAAGGGCAAAATCGTTTTCTTGCCTGATTCAAAACGGGCTAAATACATGAATGCATTACCCATACATAAATTGCAAGGATAAGAACATGAAAACGACAATTGCAACTCGAAGAACTCGAATGATTGTCCGAAGGAAAGGACTCGTGAATAGGAAACCATTGTCCTACATTATCGCATGCGTACTTCTTCTAATTCTCACTAACTATACTTTTGAGGGATTTGCGCAGGATTACATAGAGCTATCAACACCTGGTATTGCGGGCATTGGTGCCTATTATGATGGAATGTTTCGTGGTAAGGTCAACCCCGCGGCGGTCGGGTATGTAAAAGAATCACTCGGTTTTGGTGTCGTCAGCAAAGCAACGAAATCCAATATGCGCTCTTTTTGTGCCGAGTACAACACGAATCGGCTCTCGATTTCGGATGTTCGTTCAGAATTGGCACGAGCAAAGGTGCATTTTGGAATGGACAGATTGGAAGAGGTCTATGAACCCTCACAGCAGATAGGCGAACTCTTGCAGCTAACGACCCGATTCAACATGGACGTGACAAAATCGATTCGCTTCGGCGTTGGGCAACAGGTCAACCATATCACCGGGCTAGCTTTCAAGCGGAAAGACGCAGGAAAGGGAGCCAAATTTGGCAATTTCGATATAGATTTGACATCATTTGCAATAGACCTCGGTGCGGCCGTGCAGTTGTCGCGCCATTTCTATCTGTCGATGTACGGGCAGAACGCACTGTATTTCACCCTCGGCGAGCCGTCCGTTGGACAAGTCGCGGGTAGCGGAATCGCACCCGAAATTGAACTGCGAGCGCCACTTATCGTGGGCGGTGGACCGACCATTGCCCTGGCACAGTTGGTCGCCAGCCTGGATATTTTCTATTTGTCGAATATTGGTGACCCACCGGGTCTCCGGGGAACGGCATTTTACACACTGTTTCTCGCCAATGAGCGCTTCCGGATTAAACTCGGCGCGGGCGCGCAAACCGTTGCGAGTTCAAACTGGCTTAACGATTTCAAAGGCGAGATGGTTGCTTCTTTCTGGACGAGTGAACGTCTGTCCATCACTTACGGCATTTACGCTGCTCGGAGCCGTGCAGGAGGCAAGGGCCGTGTCCACCATTGTGCTGGGATTTCATGGCTGTGGGAATAGGAATTAGAGTTGAACTTTCAGCAGTCATCGGCGGATTGGGCGAAATAAACATCATTCGTATAATATGTATCGGACAAGGAAAACTCTTGACAGTGTGTAGGGTTTTCAGTTACAACAATAGGATTATACTCTATGGAGATTTGCATCAATCTTCCCTTAGCACCTTGATTTTGATTGAAATCATCGATTCTCTCTCAGAGTGGGTCACAGCTCTGAGGGCGGAGTTGACCAGCAAGATTTAGCGCAAAAAGATAACAAAAGAAACTGAACCGCCTGTCTTCATTGCAAGGCGTTAGTTGGGTCGATTGGCTAACAACCAAAGGTGCGTTGTTAGCTTCAATCAACAAGGAGAAAAATAGCATGTCAGGAATAACAGGATGCACCAAGCATAAGTCAGCTTCATCACTCCTCTCCGTCGTCTGGTGTGTGTCACTTCTATTTATCTCTATCGGACGCGGATATGGTCAGCTTAATCCCCTAGCTGATGCGTTCGAGAACAACGTAACAGAGACAAATCGGCTTGTTGTGGAAGGTGTGGTCCAAAATGCAGACGGCAGCCCTGTTGAAACTGGAGTTAGAGTGACAATTGTTGTCGGCAAACATCGGAAAACAGCATCAACCACCACGGACGGAAAATACAGCCAGACCTTCTTCAATCAACTTAATACCGTCGCCCAGAGTGGCGACGCCGTGAGTGTCAGTGTATCTCGAACCGGGAGATTTGCTACACGTGCGGTCCAATTGAAGGCGAAAGAGGTTCGTGACAGACGTGTGAAGATTGATGTTCGTTTCGTTGCCGTGAAGGAATCGCCGATGACAGGCAAGAATAGAGCTAGACCGACGAAAACCTCTCCACCTAAGCAGAGAGAATCGCTACAAAGAACCGACCCCACAAAACCAAGCCCACCAAAGCAGGACAAATTGGGACAGAAGCGCATTCAAGAGGAAAAGGACTTTGACGAAATTATCCAATCGATGGGTATCTCGAATGGGGCTCAAAGAAGACTCAAAGATGCTGGTATCGGGACCTCCTCTGATTTGCGAAAGAATCTAAAGCGGGTCAGAGGGATGAACGGGGTATCCCGGGATTTCAATAAGCTCCGAAAAGTTGCCATTCTTTCCCTGATATCACAGGATGCGGGGCTCAATGCAAAACTGGCTAAAGCGAAATTTGATTCTGTAAAGGATCTCCATAATTTCTCCGTGGAAGAATTGGTTAAAGACTCGGCGGGAGAACTCGATGAAACGCAGGCCATAGAATTCAAGGGTAAAATCCAGGTGTTACATAATTTGTTCAGCTCGGCTGCTTGGAATTCTTACGCAAAAAGAACGAACCCTGGTCCATTGTACTTGGATACTCTGACACCCGGGACATTACCACTTACTGAGAGTGAATCGGAAGATGGCTGTGAGGAATGTGATGAATCGAACAACCTGTTCAGTCCGGCGGTTTATCTGCTGTACTTGCTGGATTTTGTCAACGAATCATTCAGCGATGAACTGGGTACACTCGACGATGTCAATGAGAGATTCTATCAGAACTTTGCAGATTTATCCACCTCCTTTGATCCCAGCCAGACTGGTAGCTATGTGCAGCTCAGCAACGGGATTCTGGAAAATCTGATTACCGAATTGAACGATGGAACATGGCCTAGCGAAAATGTTGAGGGCATTTACGATGAGTTCGAGGATTATCTGGATGAGCCGGGATTTAATCGAGATCTTTTGATTAACTTGTTTGATTCATACGTCCGTGAGCTTGGCACCACGCGTCGAGAAGTCGGATTCATAAATAAGGGCACGGAGGACTTGAAGGAGAAATTTGCTTCCGAACATAATTTGGATATGGAACAATATCCAACAGATCTAAAGGTAATTGATGTCAAGGATGAAGCTATATCTCTTGATGACATAGAACTCTTGGCGAATCGGTTGCGCGCTTTTTATCAGCGAAAGCTGGGAAGACCCGACGGAACTGTAGTTCAGGAATTCATCTCCGATATCGAGGACGAAGTGCGCCGTGAATTCGATACATATTTCCGGCAACTCAGAAATGACGAAGTTGAACGAATCTTCGACGAACTAACTGGTAGCATTTCAGTGGATAATGGTGAACTTTTCAATCAACTGATGGATCAAGCAGCTTTATGCGTTGGGCATGGACAAGACTGTCCCGTGGAGGATCCATACGAAGGCAATCCTATAAGCGCAATCCGGGAGTTGTTCAAGTCTTACGCGGAAGACTATCCGATTTATACGTCGGAGGGTTACAGTGATCCTGAGCAATTCGCGCGCGATCGATTTGATTCGCTGTATGATGTGATTAAATATGACAAATATAATGAACTTGCTGAGGAACAGGGGATTGCGCCTTTGGCGGAGGCGTCATTAGAAGAGGATTGGGAAGACGCAGACCCGGATTTAAAGAGTCAAGCTGAGACTTTCTCAGACGAGAGGATTCGATTGGAAGAGGAGTTCGATTCTCAACTTCACGCACTGGCGGGATATATCTTCGCTGCCAGATACGATGAAAATATCACGGACTATCAGGCAGCGTTTGATACTGTTGTCGAGTCCCGGGTTGAAGGGCAGTGGGAAACGGCGGTCTCCAGGGCAGAGCTCGGTTTTCTGTCCAAAATCCGAACTAACCTTATTATTTTGGCATTAAAAAAGATGGAAGAAAACCCTGTAGATTCCCCCATTCGACTTGAAACAGTGGATGCAGCGGGAGAATCTTTGCCTCTCGCAAACGAGACAAATATCGAACGGCTCGCCGATTATCTCCACCTCGACCTGACGGTTGATGAAACATATAGGACAACACCCCTCTCGCTTGCAATCAATCGCCTCCATTCCTTCGTTCAAGCTGTTCAACTCGGTACGGAAAGCACCGCGTACAGCATGCAGAACTTTAACGAAAATTCGTGGGGGTGGCTGCAGAGTTTCGGTATCTGGCATGCAGCGATGATGGTGTCGGCGTATCCTGAGAACTTCCTGACGCCCGAGTGGCGTATCGGACGTACCGCTCAGTTTCAGGCGGTTATGAATGGCCTTGAGGACGACGATAGTCCAGATCTGGACTCCATCGTGAGCCAATATGCGGATGCGATTGATGAGTTTCGGAACATGCGTCTGCTGAAAACAGTGACTGTGAACGATAGAATCTTTATTTTTGCATATCCCGCAGGGAAGAGTGAGGTCTATTACAGCGTCGTTACCGAAATGGAGTCGTGGAAAGGTTGGGAGCATGTCCCAGCAGATATCGATCCCCATGGGAGAAGCCCGATTGAGATACTAAATATCGACGGGTTTCTCCATCTGTTTTCTATTGCGAAGGGAGGGGATCTCGACAATTTTGCAACAATGCAATTGAATCACATGCACCTCGAGGTATTCGATAATCAGCTCAGAGGTCTTGAGACGTCAGAAAGCGATCTTGAAACAACAGAAGGCGATTCATCCGGCACACAGTCACCGCAGAGTTCATGGAGTCACATATTAGACCTGGGATACTCAAACACTAATTCTTGGCCCTCATTTGCTGTGATGTATCAGAAACAAGATGAAACGGATAGTACAATGACGCTCCGGGTCATCACCCAAAATCCAGGTTTTGTTGGAGATTTCAAGATTCACGGAGAGAAGCGTCAGGTGACAGCATTATCCGTACGTGGAGTAGAGTGGTTGGGTGATGTTTTACTTGGTTCAGTCGAGAATTCCCCTTACGCACTCTGGGAAAGAGGAGGGGATCTTTACTTGTGGGGTGGCCCCGGCGGCACAGAGGTTAAGGTTGATGCGCCCAGCCTACAATACGCGGCCAGCGCACAATATGCGCCCTCGGGACCGCCGATTAACGAATCTCTACAGGAAGGTTATGGAGGAGGCTTCAGTCCAGCGGAGAATGACTTCATTCTCTACTATCGAAGAACACGCAGCACGCCGCTCATCATCAACATCGAGGATGTCGTTGTCCGGTTCTACAAGGCTAACACGTTCCTACAGTCGCATCTTGAAGAGCAAATCTCAGAAGAGCAATTGACAGAGTCACTTCAAGTGGGACAAATCGGAGAGAACATTTATATGTTGTTCAATCCAAGTGATGGTAATACTGAACCCATGAGTTCATTCAGAAGTGATAACATCACTGAATCCACTGCTCCATTTACCATGCGACCATTCAGAAGTAAATTCTCAACTTCTGAATGGGACGGTCAATCGTTGTACTACAGAAATCTTCGGACTTTTCAACAGAGCAATCTTTCGCTACCGCCTCTCTCAGTAGTAAATCGGCAGATTATGAATATGTTGCATATTGGAGAAATTAATCTCGATAGTACGATGAGATTACATTTATCTCTGATGAACGAGAACGATGATGCCCGCATCTATCTGGAAGAATACTATTTGCATCTTCCGGTCATGATTGCAACGTATCTTACCGAGAATCAACGTTACTCCGAAGCCATGGAGTGGCTCAGCAAGGTATACGATCCATTCCAGCCCGCCGAAGGGCAACGACGCGTTTATTCGGACTTTTCAGATTCCGTAATGGCACAGGCTTCTTTGCGTGCAATTGGCATCTGGCTGAAAGACCCGTTCAACCCGTATCTGCTTTCGGACCTGCACAAGGAATCGCATCTCACTAATGTCAAACTCCTTCACGTCAAGAATTTCCTCGACTGGGCCGATCAGCTATTTACGCTCGATACGAGTGAATCGGTAAACCGTGCGCGTGAGCTTTATGAAATCGCAGGGATGATTCTCGGATTAGACGAGTGGTCTGAATCCTGTCACGATTTCAGCACTGATAGAGATACTGGAACGGATACAACGGTTGGAGAATTACTAGAGATTGCCATTACTGATGAGGACTCACTCTGGGATGAGGATGAGCTGCTGAGCTCTATTCCAGAAAATGCGCTGCACGAATTAGGCGTCATTACGATTGGAGATGAAATTCCTGCATTGATGCCCTTCTGCCTTCCAACTAATCCTATGGTGAACCTGCTGCGCTGGCGCATCGAATCCAATCGGGCGAAGATTCGCACTAATCGTAATTTTGCGGGTATGAAGCGAGAACTGCAACATTATGCGACGCCGGTTGACCCTAGGAGACTTGTACAACAGGCAGCATCCGGTGGAATTGATTTCGATCCATTGATACCGTTAAGCCCCCCGCCGGTTTACAGGTATTCATTCCTTCTGGAACGTGCAAAATATCTGGTGTCGGTTGCCCAGCAATTTGAAAACTCGATGCTCTCCGTTCTAGAGAAGTCAGATTTTGAGGACTACAGTATGATGAAAGCCAGACAGGACATTCGGCTTGAGCGTTCAAATGTGACTTTGCAGGGATTAAGGGTGAAAGAGGCGAGTGATTCGGTGAAGCTGGCTGAAAAACAGAAGGAACGCGCCGAATTCCAGCAATCGCATTTTGATGATTTGGTGAGTGCAGGGCTTCTAGGATCAGAAGAGGCTGCGTTGTCATTCTTGAGGGGTTCGACAATAGCTCACGGTGTCGCTGCAGGTTTTAGCGTTGTCGCTGCAGGTGCAAGTAGTGTAGTCCCCAGTAGTATCTTTTCAAACCTAGCTTCGGCGTCATCCTCTGTGGCGGCAGTTTTGTCCACGCAATCGTCAATACATTCTACCATAGCATCGCACGAAAGGCGCCTCGAGGAATGGAAATATCAGAGCGCGCTTGCTGCACAGGACATGGACATAGCAGATATAGGCATCGATCTCGCCGAAGACCGTGTCGATATAGTCGAATACGAGCGAGAAATCGCCAACCTCCGTATGGAATATGCTAACGACACCGTCGAATTCCTGGGAAATAAATTCACTAATCGGTATCTGTATCGATGGATGAGCAAGAACCTACGGAAGCTTTATCGTGAGCAACTCAACATGGCCATCGCTACTGCCAAGGTAGCCCAAACTGCCCTGGAATTTGAGCGTCAGACATCACTCGACTTTATCGGATATGATTACTGGGATAGTGAGAAGAAGGGACTCTTGGGCGCGGAACAGTTGCTCAAAGACCTGGCGAAAATGGAACAGTTTCGCATCTCCAGCGCGACACGAAAGAAAGAGATTGAGAAAACCATCTCCCTTGCCTCGGTCGCACCCGTTGAATTCCAACGGTTTAAGGAAACGGGCTTGCTGGATTTCGGGACGATTCCACAGTGGTTTGAAAGGGACTTCCCCGCGCATTACATGCGTCTCATCAGGGACGTGAACGTTTCTGTCTTGGCGTTAATTCCGCCAAACGAGGGGATTCATGCTACACTCTCCAATCCTGGAATCTCGTATGTCATGGTTGGTGCACCTTTTGAAGAGCGCTCTGTTATCCAGCGTCTGCCGGAATCGATTGCCATCAGTAGCCCTAGGGCTAGTACAGGGTTATTCGAGCTAAGAGCAGATGACCCAATGCTCTTTCCCTTTGAAGGTGGCGGCGTGCACACAACCTGGGCGTTGGAGATGGACAAGGGTGCTAACCGATTTGATTATAACACCATTTTCGACATATACTTCACTCTTCGCTACACAGCCCTTGAAGACAGGAGCTACCGGGACAAAGTGCTTGCGGAGATGGGACAGGACACAAATGGTAATGTGGAAACCGAATCGCTACGTTTCTTCAACCTTCGGACTGAATTCGCGGACCAATGGTATTACTTCCACAATCCGGTCAATGGATTGGAACTTTCAGAGTATCAAAATACAGAGACAATGGGGTCGCTTGAAGGTAGCCGGCCTTTGCTTCCCTATACAATGGTGATTGATCTAGTTTCAAGCGACTTCGTCCCGAATGAGAAAAACAGAAGAATCAAGAATGTTATGCTCGCCATTCACAAGTCAGACAATTTGGAAGACGAAGACGCAGCAATCGAAATCGATGTGACCTTCATTCCCGACAGCGGATCCAGCGCGAATGCCAGTTTAAGCCTGAGCGCGGGGGAAACGAGTGCGGAGACAGGTGACATGAACGGAAAGCGTCCTTACGGCAGATGGATTCTGAGCGTCAATTATAGCCTGCCCTCAGAGTCTAGTCATATCGTCGATGTAATCCAAGATGTCTCCTGGCTAGAGGACGTTCTGCTGGTGGTCGAATACGAGGCAAAGGTACACTATAAGCGGTAATGAGGCCAACATCAAATGATATATGGAGGGAAGTAACGATGTTGGATGGAATTGGAATCAACGGGCTATTGATTGGACTCACTTCTGTCTGGTGGAAAACGCTTTCCTGAGCCCGCACGTGGGTTGGCCCGAAGTATCCTGAATTTTGGATCTGCGTTGTACAATGAACCTGAAGACGATCTAAATCCGCCAGACAAAAGACAATGATAAACCAAAGTAGGCAGTAGTTTTTGAGCATGACGCATCACACCTGAAAGGAAGGGTCAATGTCAGAGATGACTCGGCGGGAATTCATCAAGGATTCGGCCGTACTAGTTGCCGCTGGGACGCTGGGTAGCAACGGGATTTCCTCTGATCTCGCTGAAGCCGCTGAAAAAGGTGGCTCTGAAACACAAGCCGCCAGTGCTGTCATTTCGCTCCCAAAAGGGGGTGGCGCAGTTGGTGGAATCGGCGAAACCTTTAAACCCAATCTCTTTACGGGAACGGGGAATCTCTCCGTGCCGATTGCCACCTCTCCTGGACGGGACGGATTCGGTCCCGAACTCAACCTGCAATACAGTACAGGCAATGGCAACGGTCCCTTTGGCATGGGGTGGGCATTATCTGTCCCACAGGTCAGCCGCAAAACGGAGAAGGGACTTCCCCGATACACCGATGACGATACTTTTCTCCTTTCAGGCGCAGAAGATCTGGTGCCACGATCTTACCGAATGCAAGGCGTCTATCAAGTGACTACATATCGTCCACGGCTCGAGGGGCTCTTCGCCAGAATCGAAAAATGGGAACGCGAAATCGCAAGTCCGACCGATAGCCTAAACGATGTGTTTTGGAAGATTACCACCAAGGACAACATCACTAATATCTATGGTCAAACTCCGCAGGCGACGCTCGCCGATCGCCATGCACCGCGACATATTTACCGGTGGTTGTTGGAACTCACTTATGACGCTAAGGGCAATTACATCCGTTATGAATACAAGGACGACGGCGGGGGTGCTATGCTCAATGCAATCTACGAAGCGAACCGCGAGTCCACTCAAATTTACCTCAAACGAATTCGCTACGGTAACCTCACGCCGTTTGCTTTTTCCAATTCGGGTGTCGTTAACAACCTCTGCATGACACCCTTAGCCGATGAGGACCACTTCTTCACTGTCGTTTTTGACTATGGAGAACACGGCAAGATCGACAATGCAGGACATGAGGTAATTACCGAAAATATTGATCAAGAATTCAAGCCATGGGACGTGCGTTCGGACCATTTCTCCAGCTTCCGCGCCGGCTTTGAAATTCGGACGTATCGTCGATGCAAACGGGTCTTGATGTTTCACAACCGTATTCCCGGCGAACCCAATCCGGTGCTCGTGCAATCCACAGACTTCCACTACGCGCAGAATGACGATACAAATGCCTCCATGCTGATGGGGGTGGTACGAAGGGGTTACAAGAAATCAAATGGGACTTCCCAATCTGAAGAGATTTCCCTCGGCCAGCCGGGCGTCAAAAGCGAGTTCTACGAGATTAAGTCCATTCCCCGCCTCGATTTCGGTTACACCGATTTCAAACCAAACCAACAGCGATTCAAAGCCTGCAAAGCGAAAGGTGGAGATTTGCCACCCAGGGGGTTAAATGACCCTAACTTCGCACTTGTCGATCTGTTTGGCACCGGGTTGTCTGATGTGCTCCAGACGACGCCACAAGGCTATTACTACTGGCGGAACCTTGGTGATGGTTTGTTTGACCGCCGACAGCTCCTAAAGAATCTACCCGCAGGGGTTACACTGGCTCAAGACAGTGTGGGCTTCGGTGACATGGCCGGTGACGGACAGGCAGATCTTCTCGTCCATACGGGACGAGCGTGGGGATTCTATGAAGCGACAAATGAGGGCGGATGGAACAACTTCCGCCCATACCGCTCGGTTCCGAGTTTCAATTTGAACGATTCTAACACACGTATGGTCGATTTGACGGGCGATGGAAAGGCCGATGCCCTAACGACAGATGCGAGAGCGTTCAGATTCTTCCCGTGCAAAGGCGAGGAAGGTTTCGATGAACCAAAGTTTATAAGACGTACCCGCGACCTCGATGAGTTTCCCGACGTTTATTTCAACGACCCCCGCGTTCAATTAGCGGATATGACCGGCGATGGCTTGAAAGATATTGTCTTTGTCCATTCGGGCCGTATCGACTACTGGCCCAATCTCGGCTATGGACGCTTCGGCAAACGTATCACTATGAAAAATGCTCCACATTTTGGCCCGCACTTTGACCCAAATCACCTGTTTATCGCCGACATTGATGGCGATGGTCCTGCCGATATGGTCTACGTGGAGTCCGGGCAAGTCCAGTTCTGGTTTAATCAGTGCGGAAATAGTTGGAGTCAAGAAAATACCATTCACGGAACCCCGTCCGTTGGCAATGTAGAAGCCGTCCTGTTGGCGGACCTGTTTGGGAATGGGACAACAGGCATCCTCTGGAGTACCGATTATCGGAGACCGGGACAGAGCAACTATCTGTTCCTCGACCTTGCCGGTGGAGTGAAGCCTTACGTTTTAAACGAGGTCACTAACAACATGGGCGCGACGACTCGATCGGAATACAAACCTTCGACCCACTTTTATCTCGAAGACTTAAAACAGCACAAACCCTGGGTGAGCACGGTTCCCTTCCCAGTTCAGGTGCTAGCAAAAACCGAGATGATTGACCATATCGGTAAATCAAAGCTGGTCACGGAATATGCCTATCACCATGGGTATTACGACGGAAGGGAACGGGAGTTTAGGGGATTTGGTAGTGTGGACCAACTTGATACCGAGCGCTTTGACGATTATAATAATCAAAGCTCTAGCTTACATGGAGATGACACGCGGTTTAACACGACCGATTCTGCCACATATGTACCTCCCATCCTGACAAAGTCCTGGTTCCATACGGGGAGTTTTGCCGATGAAGCAGAACACTTAAACGTCTTCCGTCGTGAATATTATCGTGGGGATAGCGAAGCGTTTTCCGCCCACTCCGATGTGCAAGCCACCGCCACACCGTTCGAGGCATATCGTGCCTTGAACGGGGCAATCCTCAGAACAGAGGTGTATGCCTTAGATGACACGTCAGAGCAGTACCGACCGTATACTGTGACGGAAAGCGGTTTTCAAGTTAAGCTACTGCAACCCAAGGGGGCTAACAACAACGGCGTTTTCTTTACGGCTAGCCGAGAGAGATTTCAGTTCCACTATGAGAGAAACCCCGAGGACCCACGGATAAGTCACCAGATTATCCATAAGGTCGATGAATACGGGAACATTGAAGGATCTCTGAATATTGTATATCCGCGGCGCAGTCCCGCTTACCCAGAGCAAAGCCAGTTTTATATCACTTACGATGAAAACACATACATCAATCAGGATGATTCCGCGCTATCCTATTTCGTCGGCTTGAGTGCTGAATCTAAACAGACGGAACTAGATGTCGCTACTCTGACCAATACCCCGTTGCTTCCAGAGGGGGTTGAGTCTTTAATTGGCAGCTCAGACCAGAACCTCTTGTCACATTCCCGCAATTACTATGACGGGGTTGAATATCAGGGGTTACCCGTGGGAGAAGTCGGCGCTCAAGGGTTGCTCACGCGAACCGAAATTCTCGCCCTCAACGCGGAACAACTTGAGGGTATTTATGGGGACAAAGTGCAAAGCGACGATGTCACGGCTGCAGGCTACATTGAATCGCCAGAAGGATGGTGGGTACCGGCGGCCCGTATTCGATATGGAGGACCTTCGACGTTCTTCCTGTCGACCGCTCAGAAGGACCCGATGGGGAATGTTACCTCTATTGAATATGACATCTTCTCCCTGCTACCGATGAAAACAATTGCGCCGCTGGACACCGTGCTGAAAGCAGAAAACGACTATCGGACGCTCTTTCCCTATTTGACGATCGATCCCAATCTGAATCGGACGCAGATTGCGTTTGACGCCCTCGGCATGGTTACGGCTACGGCATTGATGGGGGTGGAAGGCGGCAATGAGGGCGATACGATCCAACATCCCACGGTTCGCATGGAGTACGATTTCTACAACTATTGGCGAACTGAGGATCAGCCGAATTTTGTGCAGACGTTCAAGCGTGAGGAGCATTACACCATCGATGCCAATGCCAGGGAACAGGAATCCTACACGTACTCTGATGGCTTCGGACGTGAAATCCAGACCAAAATCGAGGCAGACCGCGACCCGGTGAATGGGAATCCGCGTTGGATTGGTTCAGGTTGGAGGGTGTATAACAATAAGGGATGGATCGTTGAACAGTACGAACCGTTCTTTTCGCATACGCACGAGTTTGAAGATGAGCAGCAGATTGGGGTATCGGCTAAGATGGCCTTTGACCCGTTGGGACGCGCGATTTGTACCGATAGCCCAGACGGTACCTTCGGTAAGGTCGAGTTCGACCCGTGGCTTCAAACGACTTGGGATGGCAACGATACGGTTGCGCTAATCAATGCCGATGGTAACGTTCAAAACAGCCGATGGTATATCGAGAAGTCTTCGGGCACACCCCAAGAGCAAGAAGCTGCCCAAAAAGCGTTGACTCACAGAGATACTCCGACCGTCGTGCATCTTGATACGCTGGGGCGAAGCTTCCTCAGCGTGGCTGACAACGGAAATGAGGGGAAGTACGAAATGCGTACCGAGTTCGATGTTCAGGGCAATGTGACTCGGGTCATCGATGCAAGACAGAACACGGTGATCGAGCAGAAGTATGACCTGTTGAAAAACCCGATTCATGGGTGGCAAATGGATTCGGGAGAAAGGACCATCCTGCTGAACCCCGTAGGGAAAGTGATTAAGGCGTGGGATAGCCGCGAGCATCTGGTGGAAACGGAATATGATCCGCTTAACCGTCTGGTCGAACTCTGGGTGACCGAGTTGATTTCAAACACGAAAAGACTCGCCGACAAGATAGTTTACGGAGAAAACCGGGTCAATCCGGAAAATCAGAACTTGCGGGGACAGGTGTATCAGCAATATGATGGCGCTGGTATGGTGACTTATGAGGCCTACGATTTCAAAGGGAATCCGCTCGGCACCCATCGACAACTCCTTGATGATTACAAGACGCCCATGGACTGGGATGCGAATCCCACCCCCTCGTTCACCGATGATGATCCGTTTGAATTCTCCACGGTATTCGATGCCTTGGGCCGCGTGGTAGAATCTGCAATGCCCGATGACAGCCGCTTTGTCCCGACCTACAACGCAGCTAATCTTTTGGAGACGGTGAATGTCAATCTCCGGGGTGCAGCGAGTCCAACGCCCTTCGTGCTCAACATCGACTACAATGCCAAAGGACAACGAGAAAAGATTGAATATGCTAACGGCGTGACAACCGAGTATACGTATGCCCCGGAGACTTTCCGCCTCACTCGTCTTTTGACAACTCGTGTGGAGGACAACGTTACTCTACAAGATCTGGACTACACATATGATGCAGTGGGTAATATCACTGAGATTAATGACGATGCCCAGCGGACGGTTTTCTTCAACAATGCTGTCGCCTCGCCCAACTCAAAGTACGAGTACGATGCGTTGTACCGGTTGGTCAAGGCGGAAGGACGTGAACATGCCGGGCAAAACAGCGGTGCTCAACCGGAGCACTCCGAGTTTCCGCGTATGCCCCTGCCTCATCCCAACGACGCGCAGGCTATGCGCCGGTATACCGAACGCTATGAGTATGATAAGGTTGGTAATATTGTGAAAATGGCCCACACGGCCGCGGGTGGTAACTGGACACGCCACTACGAATACGCTTCCGAGAACAATCGACTGCTCTCAACCAATCTGCCGGGAGATAACTCACCGGGTGCCTACGCGGCACAGTACGACTATGACGTCCACGGCAACATGACGAAGATGCCGCACCTGCCGGAGATTACGTGGGATTTCAAAGACCAGATGGAGGAAGTAGACCTTGGCGGGGGGAGGACAGCCTATTACGTGTATGACGCGGCAGGGGAGCGGGTACGGAAGGTGGAAGAAAAGAGTCCTACAGCTACAGAGGAACGCATCTACCTTGGTGGATACGAAATCTACCGCAAGCGCACTGGGGACAACCTCACACTCGAGCGAGAGACGCTGCACACAATGGACGATCAGAAGCGGGTTGCGCTGGTGGAGACAAAAACCTATAATACCAGCGTGGCGGTTTCCTCACCTGATACGGTCATCCGGTATCAGGTGGGTAATCATCTTGGTTCTGCCAGCCTTGAGCTAGATGAAAATGGTGCGGCAATCTCTTACGAGGAATTCTACCCGTATGGCACCAGCGCCTATCATTCGACGCGCAGCAATGTCGAAGTCAGCCTGAAGCGTTATCGTTACACAGGTAGAGAGCGGGATGATGAGACGGGGTTGAACTATTATGGGGCAAGGTATTATGCGGCTTGGCTGGGGCGGTGGTTGAGTACAGATCCAATAGGACTTCAAGCAGGGATAAATGCCTACGTTTTTGTCCATAGTAATCCAATTAATAGAATTGAACTAGACGGAATGCAAGACAGCTGGTGGGGCAGATCAGTCGCAGGTGCGCGAAAGGCAGCAGAATCGTGGGATCGGATGTCGTTAGAAACTGGGGCACTGGCTTTTGATGCTGCTGAGCTAGCAATCGACACGCTGGGTATTGAAAACGAGTATGTGAAGGCAGGGATTAGGCATTCGGCGGTGGTCGCGGGTGGTACTGCCGCAACAATAATCGACTTGGTAGGAGAAGTTGCTCTGACGGGTCCCAATGCCCTTGTAACACTTGATGAGGCCGGAACGGATATCGGTGAAGGTGCAGCGAGAATCGTGTATGGCGAGACGCCCGAAGATAAAGCCTTAGGTCTTGCAAGAGTCGCAGGCGGGGTTGGGCAAGGAGCTCTAGTAGTGGTAGACGCGGCAGGAGGTCCAGCCAAGCCTGGTGGTTCTTCCAGGCCACTACCTTCGGCCAACACCCCAGGAGCTATTAGAAGTTCCAGTAGACCGCCGCGTGATGCTGAAGGTGTTGCGTCCAATCCATCAAAACCAAAGAACACTGGTAGTCAGACTGGTTCATCAAAACCAAAGAAAACTGGTAGTCAGACTGCAAGACGGTTCAATAGTAGGATGGCAAATGAACAACTCGAGATTATAAACAGCGATCCCAATCACATTCTAAAAGGTCTTGTAAACCCAGAAACAGGAAACTTCTATAGCAGAAGACATGGAGCTGATGTTCCGGCAATTCAGGTTGGTCACGGGACGAGTCTTCATAGCGGTGCTCCCGAGCGGCTCTTTTTGGAGGATGCGGATTTCAATCAGCTAAGTAATTGGAAGGGTGAAAGACAAGGTGCAATATTTCACAAAGAAGGCGTCCTAATCGGTCAGGTTCACATTGAGATGCGAACTGCGAGGAGTTTGGAAAATCTTGGAATGATACCTCCAGGCACGGTTGACAATGCTCCTAGAAGTACGGGATGGGTCCCGAGATAATCTAGTGCTTTGGTTTCGTCAAATATGCGGAGAATCGCTATTGTCTTTTCGAAAAGCAGGGTGTGATTCATTGTTAGAAACATGTCCGCGCGGCCACGCATGCGAGTGTCTCATCAGATACTTCGTGAACTTCTAGAGCGTTGGCCGGGAAAAAACAGGTGATGGTGTAGAAAGTCAGGAAGTCACAAAAGGTGTCAAGCCGTTTTCTTAAGTTCGCGCCAGATTGGTGGCGATGTGGCATCCCACGAAGAACGAAGACTTAACGCTAGAACAAGTGGTCGCGGGGAGTATGAAGAAAGTCTGGTGGCAGTGTGACAAAACCGATGACCATGAGTGGCAGGCAAGACCTAGCCACCCCACATTACTGGAAAGTGGGTGCCCGTTTTGTGGATTGGGCTGGACGGTTGACAATATTCGATTGTTCGTAAAATCTTTGTGGTCACACCTAAGACATTTCACCCCAGCGCAGCTGTGTCTTGTCTTTTAACAAGCTTATCGCTTGAGTAGGTAGACCATTCGTCGGTTGCATCCTCGCCTCATGTAAGCCCGTGACTCAAAGGCGAGACCTTGCTCTGGATGGGCCTATATAGCAGGGAGGCGTGGCTATACGAAAGCATAAATGTTAGGACGGGTGTGCTTCATCGGCGGATAAAGCGTGTGGGCTTGCAAAGATCTCTCTCTCAAAACAACTGATAATTACGAATAGGGAAGGGAAAGCGAAAATGCTCGATTTACTTCATGAACCGAAAGAATTCAAGCGATGTAGAGAAAGCAGCTACGAACGCAGCGGCAGGGGCGCGGATTTTGTAAAAATTCCGCCCCTGAAAGGATTTTCTGTGCCTTCGCTTACCGGACCGGGAATCATAAGACATATCTGGATTGCGCTCGGGACCTTTAATCAGGTCGATGCGTACCGCGCCACACGATTAGTCATACGGTTCGACGGTGCGTCTGAGCCACAGGTCGATGTGCCGCTCTCCGATTTCTTCCTTTTCGGTCACGGTACACTCGTGGACGTTGATTCGATGCCAATTCAGGTGTGGAAAGCGTCCGAGGACGACGGGCCGCCTTTCCTGGGCGCGTTGAACTGCACCTTCCCTATGCCGTTTTTCCGATCGGCGGAAATCAGTCTCGTCAACACCTCGGATGGGCCTTGCCCCTTCAACCTGCATTACTACGTTGATTGGGAGCAGCACGGCCAGTTTGACGAGTCTGTGTTGCATTTCCGTGCCAGATTTAATGATGAACTGACTGAACCGCCTGAGGGTAGAGTGCTCTCCTCACATGGCAGAGGCGACCCGCAAGTACAAAACTTGAGCGATGCTGACAACTACCGTTTCCTGGATGTGGACGGATTTCAAGGTCACTATGTCGGTACAGGGCTAAGTATAGAATGTAAACCCGACGCACCTGGAAAATGGTGGGAAGGCGACGATATGTTCGTCATTGACGGCGAGACGTGGCCACCCCGTCTGCACGGAACAGGACACGAAGACTATTTCAATGTGGCGTACGGATTCCGCCGGATCGGATGTCGCCCCGAATATGGTGTGCCGGTTATCGAGAAAACTGACCGTGATACGCATATGATCGATGGAAAATTCTCAATGTATCGATTCCACGTCAGCGATCCTATCCCATTTGAAAAGTCAATTGTCGCCTCTATAGAACACGGCCATGCGAATGATTGCCGCGCCCATTACCGCTCGGTGGCATACTGGTACGGCAAAGCCCTGATTTAACGTCCTCTGGTACACGAGCGTTACTCTAATGTCTACTTGACGCGATTGATACAGTGTGAGATAGTCGTGGAGACGACATCAGAGGAATACAGATAAGATGCTGCTGGCCAACAATACTGACATCACCTGCCTCTCTGGCTGAGATTGGGACGGTTGACATTGCGTTTTAGCACGATGAGTTGCTGACGTAGTATTGCATTCTCCATCATCAACTCCGGTTTGGTCTGGGTGAAGTCGATGGCTATATTCAGTAGTGTATAGGTGGCTGAGGGGTTTGGTGGAGTCACGGAATTTGTGTCGGGACCGCTGGAACAGGACAGACAAACAGGGAACCAAGGAGAGGAAGAGTGAAATGCAGAGAGTGCATAAGGAATTCATGCCAACCGTTCTGTGGAGAAATGAATGACCATTATACTACCACACAATTACAAAATCGCTGGCATACTGAGGATTCATGCGACGGATGACCCGGATTGATTAGTCTTTTCCGCCATCACAGGCCACGGCTGGGGTGCGCGCAATGTATCGAACAACCCTCCGTTTCTGGGAAAGTAATGGGTACAAAGTTTGTCAGGCGCGTAGATGATGGTGATGGGCGATTAGAGAGCTAATCAGCAGCGCGCACAATATCAACAAAAGCTTTGGTAGACAAGCAATGTCCATTCCTTTGCATATCAGAGTACAGTATCCAAAGGATAGCGGTTGCAAATACCCGCAGTCAAGTGACAAAGCACCACTTTCTCACCAATGTTGTTATTTTCGTCTTGGCAATAATATATACTGCCACCATGATGAAGTCTTGGATAATACATGCTAGGTAGGAGAAGCGAATGGATAAGGGAATCAGTAGGATTGACAACAGGCTCGTCTACAAGTCAGGTCGTGAGACTCTTGTAATTGAGCCCTGGGGACGGGATGGATTGCGGGTTCGTGTGACCCCGCTCCCTGAGATTGTCGACAGGCCGTGGGCGCTCACAGAGCACGTTGACACTCAGGCACACATCGACACCTCCGATACGGAGGCAACGATCAGAAACGGGAAAATATCTGCACGGATTCGTGATCTCCATACTCAGAAGGGTCATTTAGAGTTCTTCAAGTACGCCGATGGAACATCGGTTTCCATTCTGAGTGAATACGACTATCGCGTTAATGCTCACAACCCTGGCACACGTAGGTTCAAGTCCGTGGACGATGATCTTTTCGAGTCCGAACTGCATTTCGCTGCACGTGATGGAGAGCGCTTCTACGGTATGGGAGAGAACGCCACTGGCCGACTTGATCTGAAGGGCTGCGTCATAGATCTCTATCAGCGCCATGTCAAAGCTGTTGTGCCCTTTGCTGTCTCCAGTCAAGGCTATGGATTTCTCTGGAACAACCCTTCTCTTGGCAGAGCTGAATTTGGCAATAACATGACCCGATGGATTTCCTATGGCAGCAAGCAAATAGACTACTACATCACCGTGGGGGATTCCTATGCTGAAATCATGCAAAATTACGCCGATGTTACAGGGCACGCGCCGGAGTTTCCGTGGTGGGCCTCCGGATTCTGGCAGTGCAAGAATCGCTACGAGACCCAGGAAGAGTTTCTGAATGTGGCACGGGAATTCAAACGGCGCGGTCTACCTGTGTCGGTACTGGTCATTGATTTCCGCCATTGGGACATCACTGGAAACTGGAAGCTGGACCCCGAGTTCTGGCCCAACCCGGAAGCCATGGTCAAGGAATTAGACGAGATGGGCGTAAGAATCATGATTTCGCCATGGACTTTGGTGGACGAGAAGAGCAAGAATTTTGCATACATGAAAGAACACGGTCTCTTCACTGGTTCCATTGGCGGAAGAAAGGACACGGTCAATTTTGATGGACCAAAATATCAGTACGACCCGACAAACCCAGAAGCCGCCCGTTTTCTCTGGAGTAAGTGGAAAGAAAATTACTTCGACATAGGTATACGCACATTCTGGCTCGATCCGTGCGATGAATTCCACGATATTCAGGAGTACGATCAAGTTCGGTTTCACATTGGTTCTGCAAAAGAAACGCATGCCTACTTTCCCGTGGCCCATCAGAAGAACGTCTATGAAGGATTGATTGCTGCCGGTGAGAAAGAGGTTGTGACAATTTGCCGCAATGCCTGGGCGGGGAGCCAGCGTTACGGGGCATGTCCCGCGCCCCACGATATCCTCTCTTCATTTGAGCATCTAGAAGAATACATGAAGGTAGGGCTCAATGTTGCCATGAGCGGGATTCCATGGTGGAGCTGTGACATCGGTGGTTTTGTAACCCATGACAATAGCACTCCGCGCTTTCACGAACTGATGGTGCGTTGGTACCAGTATGCGGTTTTCACGCCCGTTTTCCGTACTCACGGTCAGCGGCCCAATAACGAGCCCTGGAATATTGGCGGAGATTCCTATCCCTATATACGAGCTGCTCTGTTGCTTCGAGAGCGCCTGCGTCCCTATGTCATGGTGCAGATGAAGCTGGCTTCCGAAAAGGGTTTACCCCCTATGCGTCCGGTGTTCTTCGATTTTACAGATGATTCAAAGGCTGCGGAGGTGGAAGACCAGTTCCTTTTTGGGCCCGATCTCCTGGTGGCACCCATAACTAGATATGAGGCGCGTAGCCGGGAGGTGTACCTTCCAATCGGGACCGAGTGGACCTGTGCCTGGACCGCAAATAAACTGTCGGGCGGACAGATTGTCGAGTCAGACGCACCGATTGAGCGTATTCCCGTTTATGTGCGTGGCCATGACGCTGGTCTGGTTGGACTCTTCAAGAAGCTGTACCCGGAGTGACCAACAGCGCATCCGTCAGAATGGCCAATCACCGAATGCAAGCCCATCGGAAATCCGCGGAGGGCGGCTTTTTTGTTTCTGGTTCCTCGCGTGTCTCTATCAATTATTTAGCGTGAAGAGGAATCCATGGTCAACGTTTCTGTCGAGAAATGAATGACCATCATACTATCACGCAATCGCTAGTGTCCCAAGTATCATGCGACGAACGACCCAGAACGGATAGTATTTTCGGCCAGCAGAGGCCTTCACATCTCCCCCCCCTATTCAGTTACGCTAAGCGATGAAGATTACGTCCGGGAATAGCCCCGCCTCCTCCTACATCGTCCTGGCGACGTGACCGATTTCGTTCTTCAACCTGGCCTCGACGCCTGCGACCGTCTCGAGGTTATCCGGCCAGTGCGCCGGGGCGATATACGATAACCTGAGAAGAGTTCGTGACAGGAACGCGACGTAGTCCTTCAACTCACGTGTTCGCAGCTTGTCGACAGTGTCCCACGGCTCGGCTCTGAAGTTCGACTCGGGGTGTCGCCCGACAAATTGCCACCGCCAGACAATGGCGTACTGAATAGCGCTGCGAGCAAACGAAAATCCATCGTTCGTATGATTGAGCATGGGCATGACGTGGCATTTCAATCCTTCTCCGAGTTCGTCGAGGGTGCTCTGCACGAGCGACCGCAGGTGCGGAAACTGCAACACCATCCCCTTGATAGGTCCTGCCGCCAACTCGTCGAGGTTCACGACTAGCCGGGGTTCCGGCTCCGGTCCGTGGTGCTGCCGAACGTAGGCCGCTGAACCCTGGTGATTCTGCTCCTCACCACTCCATGTGCAGATTCTGATGTTCATCCCGGGCGAGATGCCTAGATCTTGCTGCAGACCCGAAAGCAGTCTCGAGATTTCCAGCGCTACGGCCAGTCCGGAACCGTCGTCCACTGCTCCGGGTGAGCCCATGTAAGTGTCCTGGTGAGCTCCCAGAACGAGCGACTCGTCAGGCCACGACGTACCGGGTAGATCGGCCATTGTGTTGTAGCACGGTGCGGTAAAGGATCGGCTCTCCACTTCAATCTCGATTGTTTTTCCGTGTGCTCGGCGGAGTCGATTGCCATCTTCACGGTGGGTCAGCACAGCCGGCAAGGGATGGGGGAGTACGTCGCCAGCCTTCTCGTTCCAGCGTTTGTCTGTTCCGAGAATCGTTTCGATGTTGCCGCCCGCCCTCGAATCGACCGCGACGGAAGCCACACACCCCGCGTTCGCCAAAGCGCGCAAACGCTCGGGCAGCGGTATCTGTTGACTGAACGGCTCATCCGCGACGCTGATGAGCGCCACGCTTCCAGAAAGCTTGTCTTTCACAGTCTCGAGCTCATGTGGCATTCCGAACCCTACGTCGACGAGTGGAGCGCGAACATCGAGGGGCGGACAGTGAATCATTGGGAGGAGTGTAATCGGTAGGTCGCCCTCTACCACCCTGCCTTCACATCTGGAATAGTCCCAGGCCTTCAGCTCAAATTCCTCGGAGCGAGGATTCGTCAGACCGAACTCCTCTAGTCGTTTTTTGATATAGCTGCCAGCGGCGAAATCGCCTGGCGTACCAGCCCAACGCGGGCCGATGCGCTCGCATATTTCGTACAGGTGCTCGTCTATACGAGAGCCGACGAACGCCTCGCCTGTAAGCCATTTGTCGATTGTGGTCCAATCGAGATTGGTGGTCATGATTTTCCTTATTAGTGAGCAGAAAATTGTCATTAAAGGTTGTGAATGATGCACGACTTCGATCTCAGAAATCCATCGTGCACCACGATTCTGACCTGAGTGAATGTGTTGCCGATTTGGATCGTATACTCCTAGAAGAGTGTGTCGGGCGGCCGGATCTCGCGAGTGAACGAGAAGATGCCCTGCCAAGTCAGGAAAAGGCGTCTCGTCACTCTACGAGCGCTGTGCGGAGGACGGCGCTCTCGCCATCTGTAACACCGATCTCGCGCACGTAGTCCTCGATTCCTCCGTAGTGTTCCTTGAGGTATTCTAGGACAGCACACATCGACTCGGCGGGGCTGGCTTTTCGGCGGGCCTCATATCCCGTGGCGTCCAAATCTTCCGGCGATGCATCCTCGTGGAACTTGCCCACGCTGCGCTCCTCGAGGGATGCTCGCCAGCGATAGTAGGCGCTTAGCTCATAGTCCTCCACGATTGTCTCATCTCGGACGCCGGCTATCCCCAACACCAAGATCGCCATGATTCCGGTGCGGTCCTTTCCCGCGTGGCAGTGGAAGAGGGCTGGCAACGTACCTGGAGCTGCGAGTGTGGACAACGTCTTCCTCAGCGCTTCCTGTCTAGTATCGAGCCACATGCAGTAAGTGGCAGCCCTGAGCGCGTGGCCGTCGAGCTCTTCCATTTGCCGAAACCAGTCCCGCGCTACTTCCGACGAAGCAGCTATCTCTTCCGGTGTCTCATCGGAGAGCATCGGCTGGTGGTAAAAATTCACATGCGGGGATTCGGAGAAGACATTGCCCCTTTCCTCGATCTGCCTATTGTGCCTTAGATCTATGACGGTGCGCACGCCGTACGTGGTCAGTATGTCTTGAGATTCGGGCGGCAGTTGCCCGACGTTGTCGGCCCGCAAGATTGTCTTCCAGCAGACGCTCCTGCCATCGGAAGTAGGGTAGCCGCCAAGGTCGCGGACATTCACCGCGCCATCCAGGTCGATGTGCCGGTTTGAATCGGGGATGCTAGTCATATGACCTCTCTATCAAATTCCTGTTAGCGAGGATGGCCTGTTTGACGTAGGTACCGACGACTTGGTACCTACGTCAAACAGGCCTATCCTGCGAAGGCTCCTGCAACCGCCTTTTTTCAGCAGGCGATTTTCCGATCGACTGCCCCATTTCCGCCTGTGTCAATGAGCATAAGATGGTACGCCTCGCAATGGGAAGCCGATGATGTCCTCGACCTCCCGTTCTTCAGCAAACTACGAAGGAGGAGCGACGTGCTTGGTTGAATCCATGCGGATACAAAAGGACAGTTTGTCCTCTGTGGTCTATGCTCTCTCCTCGCTAATACGTATTATCCAAGTCCTTGATGATGGTAGTATATATTATTGCCAAGATAAAAACAACAAGCATGTTCGGCCATTACATGCTAAAACACTGAGGTTCTTCTTTGGATTCTTGTGACTTTATGGTTTATTTTCTAGTATTGTACTGAGGGGATACGTCTGGCGAGGGAAATATCCGCCTCCGTCAGTTTGAAGAAAATTAGAGTGGGTCGTAAGGCCTGGTCCGGTGTCGAATTATCAGCTCCCAACGTGAATCGGATTAAGCCGGTTGATCAAAGTCAGATAAAGCTGTTGAACCGAGGCCGCCGCGGACAAGAGTGTCCCAACTTTGAATCGGTGATGCTCTTAATATGGTCAAAAGCTCCGCCTTCAGGAGTCGGATTGGTGGGACCACTGCCTCGTCCTCCCGCTGCAGGTTGGCAAGGCGGTTTAGGGCATCCATAGCGAATCCCACACTAATGGTGTTCAGATCGTCCTGGACCACGGATTTCAAAGCGTTTATCGTCGGCTTGAGTGCATCACCCATAATTGTAGTTTCGTGTGAACAGAGTATGACGAGGGACCACAGCGCGTTTTCCCGAACGGCTGAACGGACGGGCTTAAAACGCTCGAGACCAAAGTCCTTACGACCGCCTTCATGCACATCACACTCATCCGTCGGCCGCACAAACTTGCCGTCCCGATCTTGTGCCAGGTGCATCGCCAGTCGATTCTCCTCACGCTCTAGGCTCCCTAGCAGCGCCATAAGACAAGACGGAATCAGCGATTTTCCGATACCTGTAGCGACTGCACGGCGACCCAAACACCCCAAGCTCCCAGCGGCAATCGAACGGACATAGACCGACGGGTCCTCCTCCAGACGCGTTACGAGGGTTTTCAAAACCTTATAGTTGAGTAGGCTGGCATCGCCTAGGCCATAGACCCCCGCCTTGCGGACCCATTTGCGTGGCGATGTCGTCGCTTCAAGAAAGACGCTAGTAGCGTCTGGTCCAACGGCGATTAGCCCATACGTGGCGGCCCGTCGTACGCTCTCTCTTTCGTTATATAGGGCTTGAGTAAGCAGCTCTAGTGCCAAGCCATTATCGACCATGGAGGCAAGTCTATACGCGGCGCCGATTCGGGCTGGTTCTGCTTTGTCGCCTTTCCACTGGAGCTGCACTGATAATTGGGTTGCTAGTTGTTCCTGTTTTTCAGTCGTTAAGGTGGTGGCACTCGGTCGTGGCGGAGGTGGCTGACCGGTGTGCATCCAATAATAGTGATGCCGCCAGATTGCGGTTAGGTCGTCGCCTGCTTCAGTCAGATTAGTGCGGGTTAGTGGGTCCACGCCGATCCCCTCCCAATTGACTTCGGCTGGCGAACCGTCCTCAGTGTTAGCAGTGGGCTCGGTGGTGCGGTACAACCAGAAACGCCACATGAAGCGCGGCTTATCGTTCCAGGTGCGCCAATGGTCACGACGGTGGTTGCCCCGGTGGAAGAGATTGTGCGAATATAGAATGACCGTGCCAGCGCGAAGCGGAGCTGCTTCAAACGGTTGTACAAGTGGCCATCTTAGATCGACAAGTGCCTGTCTCATCCGAATGTCATGTGCTGTGCGACGATGAATGATGTCGTCTTCGTCGTATATTGAGTTCGGTCCACTGACACGTTGCTTTTCCATACCTTCAAGTTGGTAGTTAAAATCCAGATGGTCCGCGCCCGAAAAATTGTCATGATTCTCTTCGTGATTGAACGTCCAGTACTGTGAGTATGGTACGGTCGCCGTTGGGCCCATCTCTTCACTAACCGCCTGTGGGTAGTATAACATCTCAACTTGTACAGCCTGGTGGTGGCGCTGTTTTCTGCCGCCCCCAGCGCTGTTGTCGTCTTTGTGCCAGTGCTGATCTCCGCCGCCACTGGCAAAGGGCGTAGTAGTGAACGGAACGATTGCCCAATTCGTGCCCACCAGCTGGTTGCACGCGGCGACGACGCCAGGTGCGTTTATCACCTTCAGCACCTCTGGAACCTGTGAAAGTTTGGCTCGCTTCGGAGGTTCGACCACCTGCTTTTCCAGTTCGTAAATCCGGTCGTGGATGTCAATCGGGATTCCCAGGCTGTCTGGGGATAGCATGACCATTCCCCTGCTAGCGAAGTCCTGAACCAGCCGTTCCGGCGTGCTGTATGGCAGTGGATTTGAGTCAATGGCATAAGAAGAAACCGCTGTCTTGCCGCTACGCAATTGATTCATGCTCCAGTGAAAGTGGTCATAAGAACAGGTTCCCAATTCAACTTCTGTCGGATGTGTGTTCAAGTTACACAGGAAAACCGTATCACAGTCCGCGTGATTTGTAAAGCGACAATTTCTAGACTATGCGGTGCCTCGTTGTCTAATTCAGTGTTACTGCTGCTGTAGTATTTTATAATAGTGTTGCTACGGTAAATGAGTGTTGGCATGGCAAAATCACTTAGATATGATGTGGTGTTGAGGATGCGATTAATTCGTCCTCTCACCTTCCTCCTAGGGTCGGCGGTTGGTCTGGCCTTCTGGCGTAAATCGGGAATTCGATCGGTTTACCCTTTATTGAAAAAATGGTTACCTCTACACTTACTGGGCAGGGACGGATGATTAATCGCGAAGAGACCATCGAACTAGGCACGCGGCGCGAGCTTTTTGTGGATGATTACTTGATCGAGACGTGGACCCAGGACGTAGCGGTCAACCTACACCATCCGGCACCCCGTGAGATTGTGCTCGAGACAGATCGTCCCTGGGAGGTAGCATGTCCACGTACATCAGTGTCTTCCAGGATGATAACTAGTTTCGCATGTATTACAGCGGCTGGGAGCTCGAGCTGGAGAAGTCTACGTCAGATGGCGAAGGACTTCTCCAGTCGTACCTGATCTGGGTCTGCACGGCCACTTCGACTCGCAGAACGTGGCGTTTTGGGATGAAGTCTGCGGTCTATACCGGATCTACCTACGCGCTAGCGGGCCAAACGGTCGAGACATTGCGACGGCCATGTCCGAAGACTTTGTGAATTGGACCGATTCGGTCTCGCTTAAGTACCCCGGTGTCCCGGCTGATCAGTTCTACACCAACCAGATCAATCCCTATTGCCGCGCGTCCCACGTCTTGGTTGGATTCCCGTTGCGCTATGCACAGTTCAGATGGTTGCCTATTGTCGAGGTTCTGCCGGGGGCCGAACACCGAAGGCTCCGCTCATAGGCTAATCAGCGCTTTGGTGGAGCGTTGACGAACGGCCTGTTCACGAGCAGTCGGGACGGTCGAACGTTCAAACGTTGGGGAGAAGCCTTCATTCGACCTGGTCCACAGCTTGAAGACAACTGGGTCTATGGGCACAATCACCAGTGCTGGGGACTAATCGAGAAGCCTTCGGTTCTGGAGGGAGAGCCGCCCCAGTTCTCGCTGTTCGCGTGCGAAGGTGTGTGGCGTGGCAACACCATGTCAATCCGCTGCAACTCACTATGGGCGGACGGGTTTGTCTCTCTCAACGCGCCCTGTCTGCCCATGGTAGCGTGCGCATCAAGATTCAGGATACAGAACGGAATCCATACGAAGGCCTCTCACCCGATGAATGACACGATATCGTGGGTGATGAGCTGCAACGGATAGGGTCCTGGGAAGTGGGAGTGACATCGAGGTGTTGGCCGGTCGCGCGGTCAGGGTGCGCTTCGTGTTGAGCGACGCGAATCTCTATGCGCTCTAGTTTATGTAAGGAGCTTGACCGAGATCCGCGAAGAGGCTTAGGAGGAGAGGCCAGTGGCATGGCGGGTAAACGAAGGAAATGTGGTTGAAGTGACACACAGCAGAGGCGGAGCTCTATTCTGTTGTCACGGTATTTGGTCGGTTGCCAACAGACGGCGATGCAATTAACCGTTGCTGCTGCACAGTTAGATTGGGATACTCTTCAGCGTTATAGTAGTCCTGAGACCAGGCCGAGTTGCCAGGGCTATATTTGTAGAGGAGGGCCCTTCGCTCATGTTTGGCAGTCCATGGTATAGTGCCATGGATGAGCGCCTCAGTGAAGATAAGCACATCGCCAGATTCTACTGCGGGTTGCCGCACATAGTGAGGCATTCGCTTATAATACTGAACATCTTCTGGCAAACTATCTACGAAGTTACACTTATGGCTGCCTGGAATACAGGCAAAACCACCATCTCCTTCGTTTGCATGGGTCAAGAAGAAAGTACAGCTCATCAGGCCATTCCGCATGACGCCGTCTCGATATTTGTACCAGTGATCTGCCTCCCGATCGGTTTCGCCACCATGCAGACGGCCGGCTTGTCCACCCTTTGTCATAAAGATGCAATAGTCATGATCAATGCGCACTTTTGGACCCAGTAATTCAAGCAGGTAGGGCATGATCTTGGGATGATCCATGAGCGCCTGGAACGACGGTCCCCACTGAGAGACCTTGCTGGTGCGGCGAAAGTTGGAGTCATCGCCATTTGCTGGGAAGGCTTCATCAACTTCTTGATTCATTCGCTCCACCTCACTATCGCTCAGCACGTTTCTGATTGCAATGTAGCCTTCCAGATCGAAGATGAATTTTTCCTCTGACGTCATCTGATTTCTCCATTAATCATGATAAATCCCCATTGGGTTTGTTGTAAGGTCAATGCCCCTTCGAGCCGATTCGTCAGTCCTTGCTTCATCAGCGTGAAAGTCGTCCACTGTGTACATTTGACCACTGTTGTCCCAGGTAATCTTATACCGTTTTGATACTTCTAACCCGCAGCGGCGTAGCAGAAGTGTTCACTCCTTTGTTGTAGGACTGGAAAACTCCGGCGTTAGCCCAACCGTTATTTCGGGACCCCAGTTCCAGCAGGCCCCAGTCAGTCGGCTCAGTTCCTCGGAGTGTGAAAATTAGTGTGAATCCTACCCAAATACTTACGCATCTTGTCAAGAGTACGATACAGGAATGTACTACGCGCAGAAGGATTAAAGGACGTACCTAGAGACAACAGGGTGCTTAAGAGTTCTAGAATATGCCTACGGAGAACATGATGAAACCACTAAAACATGTGTATGTGTTCTGGCAAATGCATCAAACCCAGAAATCGAATTTAGATGCTATCTTTCATTGTCCCCGGCGTTCACCGCACTATAGTCCTTCTCATGCTGAACACTACACTCCACTGTCTCGATGTCCATGAGATGGGATTCAACAACAATTTTTACTCCTGGTATTAATTGGGTGGAATCTATCACGGATTCTGCGCGATGCTCTCCAAGATTGACTGGGACCAGCCCCAGTTTCAGCTGCTGTTTCAAGCTGGAAGATACCGTCCGTGCCAAGATAGAGTGGCTCATCGGTTGTATGAAATGCCGCTTGAAGATGAGTCATCTCTACAAGTAATCCGTGTCCAGGATTCGGGGGCATGTCCTCAAAGGTGTGAATTTCTTGCACACCTTGGTGAAGTCACGGGTACTTACGACGTCTCGCAGAGCAGGCGCCCAGCACGAAGGTAAGGCAGTTCAGTGAAGGAGGGGTGCGTTCAAAGATGAGTCAAAAGCGACAGAAGGCCTGATTTTCGTTGAATGAAGCGGAGACATCCGGTAGAATTGGTTGTCGTTTATCAAACCAAGGGGGCAACGGCAGGCGTTTGACTTTAATTTATGGAGTTGGAGAGACAAATAAGCTCTAGAATTTAGCGGGAGAATCTAAAGCCCCTACCATAGTGGAATGATCAATCCCAGTTTAGAAGAGGTTTTCCAAAAGAGATAACTCGAAGGAGATACTCATGGACACGGCGTGCTTATAGATTATTTTCTAACCGAAGATGAAGCTCTTCAATTCGAGAAGAATGGGTTTCTCGTAATCGAGAATACTAAACTACCACAGATGGTCGAGGATCCTACCGTTGTGATTGACCGGCTAGAGGTCCAATATCGGGATAAGAGAGCCTCGCGAGAAAACGGAACTTCGACATCTGGTATCGTAATGCCCAATTGGACTCTGACGGAGTTAAAAGGCCCCCATGAACGTCTTAACTTGCTTGATGTTGTGTGAAAGTATGCGCTTTTTCTGGAATTGCTCAATTGGTCCAAGACATTTCCAAAGGAGGAACTAATGGCACAACTAACCCCGTCAGAGGTGGATTTGTACCGCGAACAAGGCTATCTGGTCTTGAGGGAGGTTCTTAAGTTGGAAGATTTAGCGTCTGTGCGTGCACTGCTCATGGAACTCGTGGACAAGCATGCGCGCGAGCTCCAGCGCGCGGGAAAGATATCGTCCCTGTATGAAGATGAATCGTTTGAGCGTCGTTTGCTCGTAATCAATGAGGAAGCCGAGTTGGTTATGCGCCTGAAGGATCTAACACATTCGTTCAATACTCCAGAGCTGTTCGACCTCATATGCCACCCGGCGATCCTGGACAGTGTGGAGTCGTTACTAGGACCTGAAGTTGCCTGGACGGGTAGTTATGTCACCAGGCCGAGCCTATTACAGAAGAAGCCAACTACTTTTCCCTGGCACCAGGATAGTCAATACTACGGTGCACCTACCCAGCACCTGCACGTGGTAAGCCTATGGATACCTTTGGTTGATGTAGACGAGCATAATGGTTGCCTCTATGTCATGCCGGGCAGTCACCTCTGGGGTTTACTGAAAGGTGAACGAAATCCTGTGGACGACATGGTGCACTCGTTTGAGAACGTGGAAAAACGGGGTAACGCAGTCGCTCTGCCAATGAGACGGGGGGATGTTCTCTTCTTCTCTAATCTCACCTTTCATGCCAGCAAGGGTAATACCACTGGCAGGGTACGCTGGAACGTCGATCTGCGGTATGTCGCCGCTCCCGACGCCCAGACACTGATAGAAAAAGAGAGGCAAGGCTACGATACATTGAATGCGCACTATCGTGTAGTTCCGATTACTGTCCGTAGCCGACAGCCAGAGAACGTTGCGAGTTTGGCGCAACTGCAGCAATTCGTCTCCCAGTATTCTGCACGGAGGGCTGCACCTAGGAAAAGCTCCTGATCTTGCTCCAAGGTAAGTAACTTGCAATTATGTGTTGACCCAACTGGGACAAGAGCTCAAGCGTCAACTGGTCTCAAATTACAGGATCACAAAAGGTGTCATAGAAATTTATCGGCCTAGTCTCGTTCGGGTTCGAGGGATGCTCTACGATCCTAAGCTCCTATTCCGATTTGTGAAAGGCCATTATGAAAATCGAAATGAGGTGGAGATCATGAAATATAGGGTTGGGGTTATAGGACGAACCGGAGGTGGAGGCTATGGTCACAGCTTGGATTCAGCATGGCTTGATCTTCCGAATACCGAGGTGGTAGCTGTTGCCGATGGGGACCAAACTGGCCTTGCCGCGGCCGCGGAGCGCCTGGGAGTGGCTAATACGTTCTTGGATTATCGGAAGATGCTTGACCAAGTGCAGCTCGATATTGTTGCCGTTTGTGAACGATGGATCGATCGGCACTGTGAGATTACCCTCGCTGCTATGGAGCGTGGAATTCACGTGTTTATGGAGAAACCGTTCTGCCGAACGCTTGAGGAGGCGGACAAGATCGTTGATGCCAGCGAACGTACAGGAGCGAAGGTTGCAATCGGTCATCCTACCCATTACAGTCCAAAACTACAAACTCTCAAGAACCTGATCGACGAAGGTCGGATAGGGCATGTGATCGAATATCGTGGTCGAGGTAAAGAGGACCATCGTGGTGGTGCTGAGGACTTGTGGGTGCTCGGAACGCATATCATGGATATGATTCGATTTCTAGGCGGACACCCACGCTGGTGCTTTGGGGAGGTGACGCAGGATGGAAGGCCTATTACTAAGGCGGACGTGGTCGAGGGAAGCGAGGGATTGGGACCACTAGCGGGCGACGCGGTATCCGCGGTTTACGGGATGGCTGATGAATCTTGCGCCTATTTTGCATCGCGACGAAACGCTTCAAGTGAGCAAAACCACTATGCGTTGACGGTATATGGTACTGAAGGAATGTTTGAGATATGCGAAGGAGTTCTTCCGTCTCTCAAGTACCTCCACGACCCGACTTGGTCTCCCGGGCGCACCGGGAGCCGGTGGCAGGATGTCTCATCCGCAGGAATTGGGCAAAGCGAACCGCTTTCAGGCCACCAGTACGAGGCGCGATACTTCTTGGCGATACAGGACTTTCTGAACGCTATCGAGAATGATAGGCAGCCCCTCGATAATGCTGTTGAAGCGCGGGGTGGGTTAGAAATGATTTTGGCCGTGTTCGAGTCATGCCGCTTGGACCGCAAAGTTGATTTGCCTCTGGCGAGTCGTCTCCACCCTTTGAGTTTGCTGTAGATTTGGAGAACATTGCGTATGCCGACGCTAGGAAGTAGGTGTTGAAGGAAAACGCTGTTGAGCTGTCCTCTCTACAGAATATGTAGGTGGGAAGTCGATGATTTCTTCCCTACGATGCGCCCAAGAAGCCCTCTGTTTTCGTCCACTAAGCGTTTATAGGAATGCTAATATCGAAAAGGTATCAAGAATGCTAGATAAATCTTATCTCCTCACCGACCGACAGATGAGGTTTTTTGTCGTCAATGGGTACGTAATTCTCAAAACAGCTCTACCTGCCAGCTTTCACCGTTCGATTCTTCAGCAGACAGAAACCGCCTTTGAAAAGGAAGGAAATCCGGGCGACAATCTGTTGCCGAGGATACCCGAGATTGGTGAGGTCTTCGATTCAAGAATCGTCCATGGAGCCCTGACCAGCATCCTGGGAGAAGACTACTACCTCCAGCCGCATCGGCATGCCCATCATAATCCGCCTGGGAGTAACGGCCAAAAGTTGCATCAGGATAGCGGGGAAAAGGATCGGTCACATCTCACTCGCCGGCTCTTGGCTTTTTATTATCCTCAAGATACAACCGCAGAGATGGGTCCCAGTGGAATAGTGCCAGGAAGCCACTATTATAACACACCGGAAGGGGCCAATATTAGCGCTGAAATGCCGCTATGCGGGGAAGCTGGTACCGTAACGCTTGTAAACAAACTCCTCTGGCATAGAGCGCTGCCGAATCGTAGCGCTAAGAAGCGTTACATGATGAAGTTCCTCTTTGCGCGTATGTCAGAGCCGCGGTCACCATCTTGGAACAGCGACGAGGATGAGTGGTGTAACGAGTACGATGGTGAGGGACGTATTCATCACCAAAGGGTGTTCAAACATCTTTGGGACTGGCACTACGGAGTGGGAAATGGAAAAAGATCAAAACCCACCCCATCTGTGCGTCGACCTATTTCGGAACTGGTCCAGGCCCTGGGAAATGCCTCTGAGCGCGAAGGTATAAACGCTGCATATGCCCTGGGCACGTTGGGTACAGCGGCTGTAGTTCCATTGCTTAAAATTCTGGGAGACGGGTCTGAGGTCATCAGTCGAAATGCCCGTTATGCCCTAAGTGCATCGGGAGGCGCTGCGGTTGAAGGGTTAATGGGAGCGCTAGGGGACCCTGCTCCCGAAGTTCGCGCCGGTGCGGCAGAAACATTAGGCGACATCGGCCTTCAGGCTCGAAGCGCTTTACCCGCACTTATAAATGCCACAGAAGATGACTCAGAGCCGGTGCGCAACTATGCAGCCGAAGCGTTGGGAATAACGGGGCAAAATGAGCCGACAGCGGTACCAGCACTTGTGGCATCCCTCAAGGACGAAAGCTTCAGGGTTCGCCAACGATCCGTGTTCGCGCTAGCTAGGATCGGTCGCTATGCCAGTGGCGCGATCGAAGCGTTGAACTCCGTTCTTTCCGATGGCGACCGTTACGTTCGTGGCGATGCGGTTCATGCTCTTCGTCGCATAGCCACACAGCAATCTCAGGATGTTTTGCTCGACCATCTTACTAAATCGCGCTGGTGTCCCTTGAGTACGCCGGATAGTACCCACGGCGACTACTGATCGGTATGCTACAGGAGATGAGCGATGTCGAAGGCCCGCATGGTTTCACAATGGCATTTCGCCCTCGATATTTTTCTCACGAATAATTTCGTTCGGTGCAATGATGTCCTGTTCTCCTTTTCGGTTATTGTTGGCGTGTCGTGGATGACGTTCGAAAGGAAGTTATAATTTGGCAGAGGTATCAATCATCGCGGTCTGCCAACTGAACCACAAATAAGCGTCCGAATCAGTTGAAAACTACAAACCTGTGGTTGACCTCGACAAGCATCTGCGCGGTGCAGTGTGATGTCGGGATTTTCGGTTACCGGACATGTGTCAATAAACCCGAAGAAGGGGCTGCTGGAGATCTCGTCCACGTGGTGAACTGTTTCGCGTTGCCTGCTGCCTCAGAGATGTGACCGGGAAACAATCCCTCCATGTCCGCGTCGCATTATTCCTGCTGTAACAACAAATCTAACTTAAAACGAGTATTTTTCAATCGCCATCAATAGAAATTTATCCGTCTAGATGTCATGCGGGTTCGAGGGATTCCTAACCATCCTATGCTCCTATTCTGCAATGAATGTGAGGTAGGAGAAAGAGTGGAGTGAGGGCGTGACGATGACATTGAAATCCGCTATTGCCTCGTCACGCATGGTGGCCTACGAGCCTCTGACGAATAATGGTTTACGGAGAGAATGTACCACCTGTTCGCTGAATTGGAATGCCGCTGCAAAGCCAAGGAGATTCTTACGCACCAGTGTCAAAACGCACTAAAGGCCTACGTCAATGGGGGCGCTCACCTATCGGTATCGATGTAGAGAGACAGGGATTATAGATGATGGTGGAATTGGAAAAAGAAAATTAACGCGGGACATTAGTCCTGATGAAATACCTGTGGTCAAGTTAGTGTTTGATATCCACATTGGGCGCAAGGGACAAAGATTATCGCTGACGCTTTCACCAAACAGGGCCAACGTTCTAGGCGCGGTACTCTTATGCACAAAGCAACTGTTCGAGAATGGTTTCGTAATCAAGATGCATTTGTAGTTTGTGTGGGTTGGAACACGAGAGACCATAAACTGAAGCCAAAATCTTAGTGGGACATCATTGAGGAGCCATATCCAGCACTCGACAGTATGGAACTGGTAGAAAAACATACGAAAAAGTGGAGACGAGAAGGATGGACAACCCACCTAAGAAAACCAGTAATTACCTGTTATCTGGGGTGTACAAAACCATGACCAAGGTCGATGTATTATTGATGGCTGCTGTAACGGATGAGGGCTTCTTGATGACGACGAGTGATAGACCGAAACTATAAAATCCGCGTGTGAGTCTCGTGGACACTTGCTACAGGGTGAACATCGACCTGGGTCCGACTTCGCGATTGCCGACGGCATGGGAAGTCTGGGTGAATGTGAGGATTTCGCAAGTAGGTACTTATGAAACCCACGTTACTAGTGTCTTGGACACAAATTAACGCGTGGCCTAGATGTCTTTAACGTGTCCGCGATTCAAATCCGTACGAATCGTTTTCCGGCTGTGAGAAGTGCCAATAAAGTGCCGAATGAACAAATAATGGTTGCTCCTGTTGGTAAATTCAGTGCATAAGATAACGCACAACCAACGATGCTGACGCCTGCGCCAACAGACCAACCCAGTGCAAGTCGGATAGAGAGCCGGGATGCAAAGAGAAAACTGGTGGTCGCAGGTACAATCAGGAACGAAAAGACAAGCAAGACGCCTGCAATTTGTACTGAACTAGTGACAACAAAGCCCAACGACGCATAGAAAAGGAAATCCCATAGACGGAGGGAAGTCGTCGTTTGCTGGGCTGCCTCCGATTCAAATGAGATTCGCGAAAAATACTTCCGAAAGAACCAGTGAAATAAGCCAACCAGCGCATAAATCACGGCTGTTTGAATGACCTTTGTCCATGTTACAAACAGAATCGAGCCGATGAGCAATGTTTTGATATGTTCGGCGCCATGTGGAGCGCGGTCCATCACGAGGACAACTGCCGCAGCAGCAACGGCATAAGTAATCCCAATAACAGCTTCTTGTGAAATGTCTTCGTGATGAAATCGCGTGAACGAGAAAATTGCTGCAGCGCCGACAGTAAAGAGTAGGGAGAAAAGGTAGGCTTGTGTGCTTTCAAAATTATGACCGAGTAGAAGCGCTACGGTTGCACCTAGGGCTGAAATCTGCGCCAATGATAAATCAACGAAGATGACGCCACGAGCGAGCACATGTATGCCCAGATAGGCGTGAATACCCACCAGAACCAGACACATTGCGCACGGGGCTGCCATCAAAGAGAGGAAATCCATTTTCTCCGCCGTTTTGTTGTACACGAAACTAAGGTGGTTCCTAGTTTTCGAAAGCAAAATTCAACTTGGATACGATGCGTTCAAACAGGTCAATGTATGTTTTTACGCCTTTTTCTCCGCCAACTGAAGTGGGGAGCATGGCGATATATGCTCCTGTTTTATTGGCAATCTGCTCAGCGACCCTAGGGCTAACAAAGCTACTACTGAGAATGACCTGAACCTGATTTGATTGCATTTGCCGGATTAAAGAAGCAATATGCTTGGGTGATGGAGGGATTCCTGCCTTCGGCTCAATTTCTCCGATGGCCTGTAACTGAATCCAATTTATGAGATATTCCCATTGCTTATGATATACGACTATCTTTTGGTTTCGATATGGTTCCATTCGCGCTTCCCAAGACTGGAGTTCGGCTTGTAGTGCTTGACGAAATTGTTCGAAATTCGACCCGTAATATTTGGTGTTTTCGGGGTCGAGCATCTGTAATCTCTCAGTGATTGTACTGGCAATCATCAATCCATTGTTGGGGTCTAGCCAGTAATGAGGATTGCCTTGGGGGTGTACATCGCCCATTGAGCGGTCAATTTTCGTCGTTGGCACTTCAAGCAGACGAATTTTCTGTGACGCATCCATTCGCCCTATTGAGCCAGTTAGAATCTTGTGGTTGTGTGAATTTTGAATGAGTGCTGGCAGCCAGCCAACTTCCAACGATGCACCAATATTGATGAGCAAATCAGCTTTGTTGACTTTGAGAATCATTGATGGTTTCGGCGAGATAGAGTGAGGATCTTGATTGCCTTTTACCAAGGCACTAACCTTGACTTTATTCCCACCAATTTCCTGTGTAATTGCTGCTAAGTCTGTTGTAGTCACAACGATGTTAATCTTGGCTTGGGCGACAAAGGGAGATACCAAAAAACAGTAAAGAGATATTGTGATGAATCGGCGAGAGAAGAACATAGTAAAGCTCCTTGAGGTCTGTTGTGTCAACGTTAAAATGTATGAACGCTATGTGCTCCGATTAGGAATTCCCACTGTAAAAACAATGCGTGGATTGGGACATCATCTTGGCTTTCAGATACATCGTAGTTGTACTGAAGTCGCCACTTTGAGAACTCACTTGGGTAAAAGGTTAGATTCGTTGAGAGTCGGTATCGTCTGTCTTGTAAAGGGTCGGTTGCTTCCTCTCCGTCGGTGAATTCACCGCGCATACCCGCAACCCATCTCTGCCGAAATCCCCAAATCAATTGGGAGTATAGTCCCCAATCTCGCACTTCTGCGGAAGGAATGATGTCATTATCATGGTCAATGAATTCATCAGCTTCATAGTTTCGCCGTATCAACTCGCTTTGCCATGCAAGGAATGGCCAGCCTTTGATGCTTGACAACGGCTGCCATTTGACGTAGAGGTCTGTACCCATTATTGTTGTACGGGTTGCTTCGCCCGTTGCATTTGGTCCGAATAGCGCGGATCCACCCCACATCCAAGTTAACGTATCAGTAGCATCTATAGAGGCTTGTAGTCGTGTCATATAGATAAAATCCGCCAGGCTATCGATATCACGACCAATTAACGGGCGTCCAAGATATGTTGCATCTTGGACGCCTGGTTCTTCTTCGTCTTGATGGTGAGCTTCGTTTTCCTTGGTGTGCTCTTGTTCACTGCCTTCGTGTTCATGAAAGAAGATGGAAGGAGCGAAATTTCCATGGTGGTGACCATTTTTCTCAACGCCACCGGTATCTACAGTGTTGAAAAAACTAACCGCGGTTGGACCATGCGGATTCTGCATGCTAAGCACTAGTTTCGTGTAAATTGGCAGTGGTAAAAGATAAGAAAGTTGAGTGCCAACTTGACGTAAACCGTCTCCACCGAAAAGACGGTTGTGAATAATCGGTTGGTCGGCAAAGTGCCGCGTATGAGAGTGCATCGCATTTAATCTTCCAAATCGGGTAAAGAACTGTCCACCGCTCAGTTGGAGGTTGAGTGGTAAGGCAAGAGAAGTGAGGAACGCCTCTTCTGCTTCCACGAATGATTCGCCACCACTCAGCCCGAAGTTGATATGAGCTTCACCCGTGAAGTATGGGTCTACAATGCTTTTCAGACTCATCTCAATCTGTTGTACGGTAAAGCCACGCTCATTTGGATCGTGCCCCCCGAAATTTAGATGGTCTTTTTCTGAGAAGTACCCGGCCGCAAATAATCCATTAAGTGAAATGTCGGGGTTTAGCCGTTGTAATGATGTGGATCGTGCTGAGTTGGCGAGCGCGACTAACACAACCAACGCTATTATGCTTTTCAATAAAATTTTTGAGTTAGGCATGAATATTTCTCCATATTGTTGAAGTGTTAAACGTGTTTCGTGTCCATATAGAGATGGTAGTATGAATGGCCAAGTTTGAATCGGTCTTCGCCCAGACTAAGACATAGTCAGGTAATATTGGGCAGAAAAACACGGTCTACTGACTGCTGGAAAATGGAATCAGTGTTTTGGAGAGACCAGATGCAATTAGGAATGGGATGTCTTTAGAAGAATTGGAACCGATTAGATTGGGCGAATCGGTGGAGCTCGATTGAGGATTGAATTTCGATAGATGCTTGGAGTAAAGAATGGGTGTATCTCGGCTTGTATACAATTGTGCGGCTGGGGAACGGTGAAAACTGTGGTGGTAGATGAAACGGCAACATGATGTATCCTAAAGGAACATACACTAGTACAGGGCTCGTCGTGCTCGGCATGATGAGCGTGGTGATGCGCTAAGGGTGCTAGAATCATCATCAAAACATAAGAGCAGACACAAACTACTAAGAGCGGGTACCTGATGTGGTGAAGCAGTCGATGATAGAGCAACAGTTTTTCGCCTTGTTTATGTCTGTGCGTTTTGAGAAGAATCTAGAACATCCAATGGAGTAAGTGTATCATATCTGTGTTGTTCAAGTCCAGAGAAATTGCTTAGTGGTTTAGCCGTTTCAATACGCTGTTGCCGTATTGAAATTTTCTACTGCTACACTGACTGGATTGACGATGGCGAGTGACTGCCGAGCTATGGGGGCAGCGATTTACGGGCGGTCGGCGTAATTGAGGGTTTGTGGTATGAATACCGCGATTGGCAAGCTGAGACTGGCGGTAGTGTGATAAGGTTCCAGTGGTTTATCGCATATCGCTCTAGAAATACATTCATCCAAACCTGTTGCAAAAATGATTGTCAGTGCAGTGGTATTTTCCCCTCACAGGATTAGTTTTTGGGCCTCTAAATCGTCTCTTTGAGCCAATGCATCAAACCCGGATACCATATCCCAGACCCATTGATCTACCAACGGCTCACCCATACCTTATCTTTAGAATAAGCTACCATGGCGGAGTTAGAAAGGAGCGAATATAGCTTCTACGTGCGGTTCTTACGGGGGATAGCGCGCCACATCTAACATTGGCAAATGGGGTTGACAGGAAAGCAAAACACGCTTATGCTCTTTGACCGAGAAAATAAGACGTAAGAGGATTGGCGATGAGCTGATGTTGCCTAGCTGCATGCAGCAGAACAGATACCAAAAGAATGGCTATATTCACAGCGGAAAGGAGTATGATTTTTGTGGCGTATGTGGGCGCCAATTCGCGGAGAATCCAGAGTGGGTCGCTGGTAGGTTCACGATTTTGACTCGCGTGATGATGTTAATCGAAGGCACCTGTGTCGGGAGGCATGGCCGAGCGACATTAACCTAAGAACGATGGAAACCTGCGTCTGGGACAAACCTAAGGTTTGGGGTCAATGAATTCTAAGCCCCAATTCATGACAATGAAAAGAGAGGACTCTGTCATGAGTAAACGAGTAGAACAGAATAGAAACCATATTTCGAAATCGGTGGCAGGTGCGATGCGCATCGGGCAGATAGGCATTGCCCACACCCACGCGTCCAAGATTGTCTCCGAAGACGTGAAGCCGGTACTGGATCGACTTAATGCGACGTTGGTGGGAATTCACGAGCCGGATCCGGAGATGCTGGAGGAGCGCGGCGGCAGGGAGGTTTGGCAGGGCGTGCGGTGGATCGAAGATGCGCAGGACATTCTTGGAGACGACACGATTGCAGTGGTGTTCATCGAGACCTGGCCCTGGGACTGTCTGGAGTGGGCGAGGCGGGCGATTGAAGCCGGCAAGCACGTTCATTTGGACAAGCCTCCGGGAACTTCGGTAGAGGGTCTGCAGGATCTCTACGCACTGGCTGCGCAGAAAGGCTTGTTCATCCAGATGGGCTACCAGTGGCGGTTTAATCCCGGCTTCGAGATAATCCAGGGTTGGGTGGCCGATGGGCTGTTGGGTCGCGTCAATTTCGCCCGATTCCGCGCTGGCAGTACCCCAGAGTACTATCACCGCAATCATGTCTATCGCTACGAAGGCGGAATAATGATTGAGGAGAACTGCCACCTGTTCGACCAGGTGGCCTGGATGTTTGGTAAGGCGGCGGCGGTACGGCCGTTCATGCGACAAGTGGCACGCGGATTCTACGATATGCCGGAGGGTACTGACCTGGGTGTGGTAGTCTTCGACTACCCGGACCAAGGGGCACTGGCGGTCATAGAGGGTACTTCGCTGGAGACCGACGCGGGGCCGCACCGCCGCGTTGAGGTCCACGGCCTGGAGGGCAGCGCCATCCTCGAACCGATTGAGCCTCCTCATATAGAGTTGTGTTTGCGGGACGAGAAGCCGCCGTTCAGGGCCGGGTGGCAATCGATCGAGGTTGAAAACCGACCCCGCTACATCGGCGACCTGGAGGAACTGGTTCAGGTAGTACGGGGTGAGCGGGTGCCGCGGTTCTCGCCTGAGCACGACGCAATCGTACATGAGATGCTGATTCAGGCCTGTGGAGGGATGCGATGAATACCACGGGTGTGATAGACATGCGGAGCGACACGGTGACGCGTCCTACCGCGCGCATGCGCCAGGCTATGCTCGAAGCCGAAGTCGGTGACGACTGCTTCGCAGAAGATCCCACGGTAACCCGGTTCGAAGCGATGGCGGCCGAAAAGCTCGGCAAAGAAGCAGCCATCTACCTGCCGTCGGGCACGATGGCAAATAGTACGGCCCTAACCGCTCACCTCGAGGGGACGGCGGGACCGGCGTTGGTGATATACGAGGAGCGTGCTCATATGTTCTCTGCCGACCGCGATCGGTTCGCTCGAGCGCTGTTTGAAATCCGGGCGGCGGCAATCGATACCGAGTGGGGTGCGATAACGGCGGAGCAGGTCCGCGGGGCCGTCGAAGCACACTCTGACACGATACCGCGGCTGCTCTGCATCGAGAATTCGCATAACCACCGAGGCGGCAGCGCCCTGACCCCGTGTCAAGTAAGGACCGTGTGCGCTGAGGCTCGCGCTGCCGGCATGCGTGTCCACTGCGACGGTGCGCGGATCTTCAACGCGGCCGTCGCGCAGTCGATTCCGGCGGCCGATCTCGTGCGGGAGGTCGACTCGGTGATGTTCTGTATCTCGAAGGGATTGAGCGCGCCGGTGGGCTCGGTGTTATGCGGCGACACGGCTTTCATCGAAGTGGCGGCCGCAGTGCGCAAAATCCATGGCGGGGCGATGCGGCAGGCCGGAGTGATCGCCGCCGCCGGAATCGTTGCATTGGAGGAGATGGTTGTACGTCTGGCCAGGGACAACGAGAACGCGTCGAAACTGTGCGCTGCGCTCGACGGCATCGACGGCATCGATGTGGTGATTCCTCCAATCCCCACCAACTTCGTCGTGGTCGATGCGGCTGGGCTTGGCTGGTCGTCGGATGAGCTGCTGGCGCGCTACGCGGTTCAGGGCGTCCTGGGAATCGCCCGGCTACCCACTCGCGTGCGACTTGTGCTCAATCGTCATGTCGGAGCCAAGGAGGTCGCGCGCGTGGCCGCGCTCACCCGGCTTATTGCTGCGGCAGCGTGACGTTTGCTGGCTCGCTGGGCTGGAAGTAACGCCGGGCGGTTTCTGGTCACCCAGCAGCAAAGCAAGAAGTGGATAGTGCGGAATGATCGCTGTGCTCCGTGAATTGGGTACTCAGCACAGCCCAGGCGGTCACCTTTCTTCGGATTGTAGTGTGTCGAATTCTCGCCGATTGGATCTACATCAAGGATCGCAGGCCGGAAATCTATACTCAAAAGGGAATGGAGTGGCTGAGAAATGATCGGTTCTACGATGTCATTGAGAGGCGCGTGTGACCTACGATTTTCCCTAATAAGAAGGAAGAACGAACGTTCTTTCCTTAGAAATAAGTTCTGTCGAGAAGAGGGGTTCTTAAAGTGTTTTTAAACTAGTCGAATCGAGGATCAGATGCTAATGTGGCGGCACTGTTCTCTAAGCAGCTTGTTTCTTCTTCTTCGTGGGAACATGGCGCGATCTTTGGTGGGATTACCTGTTGCAAACTCAGAGTCCGTGGTGATGAAGGAGAGCTAGGTGTTGGGTTGTGAATCGAGTAGGAATCGGGGCATTGTCGGTGCCTTTGGCAAGGACGATGTTTACAGAACCAGTCTGTAAAACAAGGAGCTTGGGAAGGGAGGAGTGTGTTCAAAGGAAGCTCAAAAGGCAACCACGATTGGGGTTCTGTTGACTGAAGTACAGAAAGCCAGTAATATGGGTCGCTGCCGATCCCGTCAAGAGGGCAACGCCAAACATCAGAAGATGGTAATGTCTGCTGTTACCGTGAAAATCTGATGTGGCATATCCACGAACAAATTGTGCGGGTGCAACCGTTGAGCAGCGGCTAGTGGTACTTCAAACTATGCGTGTTTCGTTGGTTGAATTGGTTGCTTTAGCTGTCACAGAGATGCTATGTCGTTTCGCGAAAAGCATGGCGAGAAGCACTACACGAAAACTTCAAATCAGAATTCCGCCGCGGTCGGAGGTCTACAATTCTTTTTGTGTGTCAACTCTACTTCAAACAGCGCAAAACAAAAATCGCCGCAGTTTGCCTGATTGTCGAACAATTAATCCAATCATGTTGAGGTGAAAGATGGCAAGAATTAACCGGGCAATTGAGTTACTCGAGCAGGGACAACCTATCTATTACACTGGTCCTGAAGAACAAAGCTATGCGGGAGGTGTTAAGTCCGTGAATACGTGGGCTGACTACATCATGTACGACATGGAACATGGCACGTACGATATTGGCGTACTTGAGGCATTTATGCGTGGTCTAGTGGCGGGCGGACCGACGCGAAGCGGACACCGCACTCCAGCCGTGATTGTGACGCTGCCGCCCGATGGTACAAACGAGAGCGTCGTACGCGCTAACGCATGGATGATTAAGCAAGTGCTTGCGACAGGTGTGCACGGCATTCTGCTCTGCCACGCTGAAACGCCAGGAGCGGCTAAGGCTTTTGTGGAATCGACACGCTATTCCTTCCAGACGCTTGGCGTCGGAGATGGTCTAGATCAGGGGCGCCGGGGTGCGGGTGGACAGGGAAGTGCCGCGGAAATTTGGGGCCTATCGGTTGAAGAGTACATAGAGAGAGCTGATGCCTGGCCGCTGAACCCAAAGGGCGAGCTTATGCTCGGATTGAAGATTGAAAATCACCGGGCTCTTGCTAATGTTGAGGCTAGTACAAGCGTTCCCGGCATTGCGTTTGCTGAATGGGGTCCAACAGATATGGGGATGTCGTTTGGCGCTATGCCACCGCATCCCCCGCCATATGCGGGAAAGATGCAACAAGCCCGCTTGCGGGTTAAGACAGCGTGTGATGCAGCAAAAATTGCTTTCCTGAACAGAACGGTTTCCGATGATGTTGTTGACATGATTGAAGAGGGGGTTAAGATTGGTACAGGAGGCGGTCAAGAAACGGCCGAGATTGGCCGAAAATATACCAAACGCACCATGCCTTGGTAATTTCCTCAGGAGCAATCAAATTGATAGGTCAAGCCGTGGACCGGTAGAATGTATGGGCATGTGAGGGCGGATTGTCGACTTCTCTTCTGGGATTCTCTTCGTTGCTTCCATTACGGAGCTCTCTGATTTGTTCGGCTGATTAACGACTCGTGAACTTGTCAATACCAATTACGCCTTCCGATAACTACTGTCATTTTTAGCTATCAGGTGGGCTGGCTGCAGTTTCGAGGAATTGCGATACCCTCGTGGATGTTATATCCTTTAGACTGAGATGAGACGTGGGGGAACAGTTAGCCGACAACGAAGAGGTTCTGTTTAGAGTTAAAGGTGTCAGGTCAGCATCCAATATCTGAATCTGATTGTCGGACTGTAATATATGTCTTGTGCATAGAAGACAGGTCTAGAATAGTCTGCAGCGTCTCGGCAGCGCGAGACGCACGCTGTTTTCCAAAACGATTAAATGCTCACTCTAGGCTTCCTATGATTGCCTCGATACCTATTTATGCATTTTTCTGGTGCTAGTTGGAATCAAGTGTTCTTTAGTTTTTGCGTCCAATGTCTCTGAATCGTAATTGCCGTCTCTATCTGTAACAACCGGTGAACAAGCTAGGCCATCACGCGGTGCTGAAACAACGGCTTGACGTTCTCGGGAAAGGTATTAAAAACATCAACAGGAATTGTTACTTGGTTGGCTTTTCCGAGTTCGACGCTCATCCACCAGGGAATATAACTCGCGAGTACGGCGACTCTTGAATAATCGCTCTGATTCGGCGCTACCGTATGCCAGATTCGGCTGTCCATCATGAAGACGCTGCCTGCACTGCCGGTGACCTGCCTCTCTGTTCGAATTGGTTGGGCTGGATCTATACCGTCGTCTCCTCGAGGATTGCGAGTGTTGTGGTGGCTTTGGGGTACGATCCAGGTGCCTCCATTTTCGTTCGTAAACGATGATAGCATCCACAAGGTGGTGAGCGCCATCACAGTATCGGGAAATGGTTGATGGATACGTCCGGATCCCGATAAATCGTGAAGGTCATGTGGCCAGTCTGAGTGGTAACTGCGTATGGGTTTTCCTGCGGATTCTGCATCGAGATGTACATCGCCACCAGTGTATGGTGGAAGAACCCTTATTTGGGTTCGTGCAATTCGCACGTGTGAGTGATTGAACACTCTTTTGATTATCCCCAGCACGCGGCCATCTGCTAGATGTGGTGCGAAAGGCTGAAGATAGGAAATTACATTCCTATCTTCGTTTTTATATGCCTCCGTTGCTTCCTCGTTGATGGCTTCGGCCGCATGGCGTATGCCGTCGACTTGGTCTTGTGGGATAACATCTTTTATCACACACCAACCTTCTTCTCGAAGGTGGCTTAAGTGTGCTTCGGTTGTGTTGTCTGATTTCGCTGACATTGTTGTGTTTCACCTCTCACGCTTGTTGTTAGACTGGAAATAGTGTAGTGTTCTCAATCCATTCTGTTCACGAGAATTCGTGGAACTGCGATTTTCCCTCGTCGCGCAGTGGCACTCTCAACTTAATTTCTCCGTTCTGTAATTGGGACATCTTCTTGCATTGGGTATCGTCTCCGAATAAAAAATGCAATGCTGGTTGGCGTGATTGAAGGGGACGTGCCATTTTTTCAATTGCTGAAGAACCCAAGTTCTTCCTTCATGTGCTCGCGAACAACCTCTTCGTTCAGGGTTACGCCGAGACCTGGGCCTTCAGGCACGCGGATATATCCATTTTCAATTAAGGGTGACTCATGAATAAGAGCATCCCAGATAGGCTCGTTCAAATGATGGAACTCGAGCACTAGAAAGTTGGGCACTGTTGCCATGACGTGACAGTTCCCCACGGTCTGAATCGGACTGCCAATATTGTGGGGCGCAACTGGGGTATAATAAAGATCTGCGAGATCGGAGATGCGCTTTCCCTCCATTAATCCTCCCGCCTTAGCGAGATCCGGGGAAATGATGTCCGCTGCCTGTTTCTGCACAAGATCACGGAAACCATGACGGGTATAGATGTTCTCACCGGTACATATAGGCGTGCGCGTTGAAGTCGTGATTCTGGCCATGGCTTCAACGTTTTCCGGTGGGCACGGATCCTCTAGCCAGAGCAGATTTAGTGTTTCAAAGGCCTGTGCTATTTTGACGATGTCAACGGGTGCATAAGACCAGTGGGCGTCTATGGCTAAATCCGTGTTGGGGTCGAGCGCGTTCCGGATGGCGGTAACGATTTCTACGAAATGGTTGTGGTCATCGATGCTAATGCAACCGTTGTGGTGGTCACGGCGAGAGGGGAGTGGATCAATGTCGAACTTGATGGCGGTGAATCCGCGCGCTTCTGCAGCTTTCGCCTTGGCGATGTATGCTTCAGGCGTCTCCTCCTTACCGGCGTTACAGTCATTATACAGACGGATTTCATCGCGAAATTTGCCGCCCAGTAATTGCCAGATCGGAATGCCGGTAGCTTTCCCGACGATATCCCAAAGGGCTGACTCTACGCCACTGATCGCCTTCATGATAACTCCGGCATAGGAGGCTTTCCAGCGCATCATGCGATGAAAGAGTTTGACGACGTTACGCGGGTCCTCACCGATGAGTAGGCTCTGGAAGCGCTCGTCGACGATTGCCTGATGAACGCCGATACCGTGGTAGGCTTCACCGATGCCCACTATTCCCGTGTCGGTATGAACCTTGACGAAGACCCAAGGGTGGGGGTGGCACATAAGAACGGAGCCAATATGGGTAATTTTCATTGCGGTTTTTTCTTTTGAGCGTTTCTCTCAAAGATTGTAACTGTTAGGATTTTCCAGGACGCGATCGAATAATGGATTATACGCCCGATTTTGATCCTTGTTCCAAAGGTGATTGTCCTTCACTCGCTTTCGATTGCCGCATCCCCACTCTCATCATCTATAGTTGTAGAGGCCTGACGCCCTTGTGCGGAATTATGTTCTAGTTACGTCGCCGAAGCTAAGAGTCACTTGACATTCGTCAGCAGTGCGACTAGAACCGCGATCTTAATTCTATCAACTCGTGAAGAAGTCAGGTCTAATTATAAATATGGTGACCAGAAATGTCAACGGTATATACACAGATAGAAGCGTACTGGGCTATTCTCGGCAGGTAGAGAATAAATAAACAGGCTTCTTCATTTATGTATTGTTTCTCTCTTCCCCGTGTCGTCATTCTAGTCGAAATCCTAATCCTATTTTGTGGGGGCATCCAGTGTAACCTTCTCGGGCAACCATTCTAAGGAGGCCTTCCTTGAATGCACGGCATTCGAGAGTTCGAGCGGTTGTGGAATTTGTTCGAATCGTCCCCATGGTTGTATGCTCCTTTCTCTCGTACTAGTGGATTGGAGCAAAAAACAATTATCGTTCTAGCGCTGCGGTTCGATAGTAATTTTTTGAAGACCGCACTCGATATTTAAAACCGTATCTGTGTGGAAAATCAGTAGCTTAATCAATCCGAGCATGGCCAAGGTTTTTGTTGACATTCTACCCGAAAGGATTACACTGTTTGCGAGGTGGAAAATAGTGGAGTTAAGAAGCGACTGCGGTAGGCCTCGTCTAGAGTGGCGATGATAATTTTAGACTACGAAGACGGAGTTTCTGCCGATTTCCTTCCACGTTCGCGACCCCTTTGCTCCGTTTGCCTAAATAAATCTTAATGGCGAGCTGAAGATATTCCTGCTACTGAAGCAGGCGGTGAAATCAAAATCTCTGTGGCCAGAAGACTGCAGTTTGGTCAGCTTCCTCTCAAATCAAGTAAATAGGGAGGCAATATGCTTCGAAAAACGTTAGTCGTCGTATTATTCTTAGTTAGTCTGTTAATCTTCTGTGTGGATATGGTGATAGCTTCACAAAATGAAAGTAAGGATCCAACGGAGGCGTTGCGCTTAGCCGCTCAACTAGTCAAAGTAATGGGATTTCCTGAATCCATTGTTGGCAATCAAGGGGGGCTTGCGGAGCAGATGGGTTCGGATGGAGTAGAAGCTTTTGTTGCGGAGCAGATGGATTCGGATGGAGTAGAAGCTAAAGTAAACCTCGTAATGGGATTTCCTGAATCCATTGTTGGCAATCTAGGGAGGCTTGCGGAGGAGATTGGTTCGGATGGAATAGAACGTAGTTTAAACGTGATGCTAGAACTTAGTTATTACATGGATGCCGGATTTTTCCAATCATTTTCTCAAACTACACTCGATCTCGTAAACCCATTTCTAATAATTCTTTTTGCAGATATGTATACCGAGGAAGAACTGAAAGCTTTGATCAGCTTGTATCAAAGCCCGATAGGAAAAACAATAAGTAAGTCACATCCAATAGTGGCGCACGCAGGCTTCATTAAGCAAATGCTAGGAGACGATTTTCTTGACTTTAGCAGTTGGGTTTATGGTCATGATCCCCAAGGTCTACCTGTTGATAATGAATTAGAGGTGGAAATAGTAGGGGAAGGGAAAGATATGTCTGTAAAAATATCAATGCATCCGGACGAGAGTTTCAATGGGGAATACAAAGTTCAAGAAGGATTAATCAATGATTGGCCTTGGTACAAGACGACTGGTCTGTACTCCGAGCGTCGTTATCTTTATTTCTACGATCAAGCTGAAGGTGGAGAAAAGAGTTGGAGTCTAGATCATCGAAAGCCCAATGGCAGCACGGGTTGGTCTAGCGGTGGTTGGATATCACCAACAGAGGCGTTACCACATCCACCCCCCGGTGCTAAACCTTGGTCGGCAGTGTCCTATTGGGTGTACGATGGGGGGATGGCTGTGAACTTGGAGCTAGTAGGGGAAGGAGAAAGTAAGGCTGTAAGAATATCGATGCACTTTGAGGAAAGTTTCGACGGGACATACGAAGTTCAAGAAGGATTAATCAATGATCGGCCTTGGTACAAGAACGATAAGAATCGTTATCTTTATTTTTACGCTGATGTAAACATCGAAACGCTTAGCGCTATTGGTGATGAAGAATGGATACGACAGTGGAATCTAGACCATCGAGAACCTGATGGCGTGTCGAATTGGACTAGCGGCGGTTGGATATCACCAACAGAAGGGTTATCACATCCGGAAACCGGAATGACAGATGTGTATCCGGGGGCTTTTGAATGACAGCGAGTCCGAATCTTCGCATCTTAATCGTTCTTGAGACCGGCACGAAGAGCCAAGGCGCGGCTTCTTGCCCTTATCGTCATTCTGAAGGCCTTCCTTGCAAACACGCACTGCGGATTCCCGGAAGGACCCACCGGTGGCGAAATGGCGTCCAATAAGACAATTATCAGATATTGTCAAATTCGGCTTCGTTGGTCCTTAGTGTTCTACTAAGGACCAATTTTGAGTGTAAAAACAGGCGAAAGTCAAAGGAGATACGCGTGGGAAATCGATTAGAAGGTAAGGTTTCGATTATAACTGGTGCAACGTTGGGACTTGGAAGAGCAGCAGCATTACTATTTGCCAAGGAGGGTGCTTCGGTCGTCATTTGTGACCGGGGCAGGACACCAGAGAATGCGCAAGAGGTCCTCAAATTGGCAGAATGTTTCAGCGGCGAAGTTGTCTACAAGATCTGTGATGTCATGAAGAAAGAGGAAATTATCTCCCTTGTCGAATTTACTTTGGAGAGATATGGGAAGGTTGATGTTATGGCAAATAATGCGATCATCGATAATCCTGGTGGGATGTTGGAGGATGTCACGGTGGAAGACTGGGAAGATGGGATTTTTTGCCATATGACAGCACCACTTCTATTCTGTAAGGCGGTTGTTCCTTCTATGATCGATCAAGGTGGCGGCAGTATTATTAACGTCTCGTCAAGCAGCGCCTTATTCGGAAGCCCAAATATTTCATCGTATGGTCCGGCAAAGGCGGGGATGATTAACTTCACCCAGAGTTTAGCTGTTACCTATGGCCCCTACGGGATTCGCGCGAATACAATCACTCCTGCCCGAATGCTAACTGAGAAAAAACTAGAAATGCTCAAAAATAGTCCGGCAGAGGTCAGAAGACAGAAAGTTATCTATCCTATGGGAAGTCCCGCTCAACCAGAACAGGTAGCTAACGTCATGCTCTTTCTCGCTTCTGATGAATCAACTGCGATTACGGGCCACAATCTCATCGCAGATCGAGGTGGTTGTGCGTTCTATCCCCTCAGTGTGCCCGGGAGTTTGGAGGCGAATCTGCGAGTTGAGTTGGAAGCTCAGGGATCGGTGTGGTTTAACAATGAAACATAATCGCTCTCACTTAAAGGATTCATGTACAGGTATTTGGCGAGTAGATTGGATATCTAGAAGGGGTATTCTCTTAACTTGAGAGGAAACGTTGATTTTGTTTAACATCCATCCCCTCGAAAGCAGAGTTGGGGTGGCCTATGTATTTCGGGACACCTTTCTACTCTTTCACACGTGTAACATGCGACGGGTGAAACGATTGCTTAGATGCGAAAATTGTCGCTTGCGAGATTCCAATGAAAAACGGTTTGTAGAGTATTTCTCAATACTATAGAATTCTGGATGGCTCACAGGAAGTTTACTGTTGGGTAATCCGTAACTCCGTAAACATGAAAGGGGGGCAAAAAGAAGAATGCGGAAAATACTAAAATGGCTTGCCGATAGACTGATTTTGCAGTTTATACTGAATATCCTTGTATATTTTATGCACAGTGTTATCGTTGCTCTTGCCTTGACACCTGCAATCTTTTTCCTTATCTCGAGTTGGCATTGGTGTTTTCCGGCGGGTAGTGTCTCAGTTGCGAGTGTTTTTCAGTTTAGTCTGGCGATGATGATTGCCTTTTTTATCTTTATCGCATGTGGGATTGTCGTTTTCGGATTGTTCATTAGAATTCTGTCTCTGGGATTTAAGGAAGGCAAGCATAACCAACTTTCGTGGATCATGGTCCGCTGGCTCATTTTATCTGGAATCAATAACTTCGCCTGCGATGTGGTTTTGCCTCACATCGCCGTTTCCCCCTTCTTGAATATGTTCTACATTCTTGTGGGTTGCAAGATAGGGAAAAATGTCCGTATCAACTCACCGTTCTTGCATGATTCGTATATGTTAAGCTTGGGTGATAATGTAGTAATCGGTGGGAAATCCACGTTGACATGTCACACTTTTGAGAGGGGTCAATTAGTCCTGAAACGGATTGAAATCGGTCGAAATTGCCTGGTTGGTGCTCACGCTTATGTTCACCCTGGTGTGTTAATGGAGGATAATTCAGTTGTGGGCGTTTATGCGATGGTTCCAAAAGATACAACAATCAAGTCCAAAACAGTACATGGACATCTACCCGCGCTGGCGTATAGAGAGCTAGCGCGTTTGACTCGTATGGCGAAAAAGAAAAAGCCCAATATATGCACAGAACAGGAATAGAATCGTGGGGTGTACGTGGGGTGTAAAAGAATCTAACATGGTTGCCTCATCAATTGGCGACTGGAGTAGATCTGAAATTTCGATTACAACATGAACAGCATCTTTTTTCTTCGTAGGAAGACAGATAAGACACGGGAAAGCAGCCAATTATCAGGCTGAAATAAGGAGAAGCCACGGATTTGAGGATTGAAAACCTACGATTGGAAATCGTACTTTAAGGGGATTATATTTCCAGACATTGCAAGTGTGCGATTTTGTTTCTACGACAAAACTTATCGTGCCCAAATGGGATTGTACAGGGCTTCATAATCGAAACTCGATCAAGGAACCGGTGTCGTGAATACGTGAGCACACGAAACTCTGGTGTTGGGCCAGAGCGTGAAGTTGTTGGTTTTGGCGAGTTGTAACCCTCACATTGCATAGAACTCTCATAGCAAAAAGGCGGTATCAGATTCTCTTTTTCACTCGGATTGGGAAAGGGATGAATTTTCTACCTAAGGAAGAGAAAAAGTTTCAACGAACAAAGAAATAAAGGGGGAGATAGTTTCGTGGCACGATTGGCTCGATCTAACAAACAATGGGTTTCCTCTTTCGTTTTAATCTTACTCTTGGAATCAGTCATCAGTTGCACCGCGCTGGAAGAAGCGAAAAAACGAAGGCAAGAAAGAAGAAAGAAGGAACTAGCGGCGCATGTGCCTTCATCAGAGACGCCTAGAAAAGAGTTCCCTTTGCGCGGTCAGCCTGCTCCGTTATTCACATTACAAGATTTGACGGGAAATCAGGTAAGTTTAGGGGCTTTCAAGGGAAAACCCGTCGTGATAAATTTTTGGGCGACGTGGTGTGGACCGTGTCGGATGGAAATTCCCCACTTGGAGAAATTGTCAAAGAAGTATAAAAGTAGGGACCTAGTTGTTATAGGTTTGAACAATGAAACCAATCACCAGCAGGTGCGCACCTTTTCCCAGGCCGAGATTTCATATACGGTTCTCTTGAATGGAGATTCGGAGTTTCTGCGATACGGTGTCAGGGGAATTCCCTGTACTTACTATCTTGACGAAAACGGGATTGTTCGAGATCGAGATGTGGGCTTTCCCGGGGAGGCGGAAATGGAGAAGAAAATCATCGATCTTTTAAAGAACTACGAAATGGAACGGCAGAAATCTTGAGAAATGCTTGTCGGCAACATGTTTTGATGTACAACACAATGACACGTGCGAAACAAGCTTTGGAGCGGAAGCCGCACTGATTGGAACATCTGGCTGTTTTGCCAAAGAAGGGATCATTGAAAAGTTCGATGCAGATGGCGATGGCGATCTAAGCTATGCAGAGCGGTCACATGCTCGTGAGTGGCTGAATGAAGAAAAGGGTGACCGTTCTTGTTGCCGTCATCATGAAACCGATTAAGAAACTGGAACGTTCTCCTGAGTATAGCTTAATTTTTAACTCCTTGACTATAGTGAGCCGCAGCTGAATAGAAGTTGCCGCGGCTCACTTTTCATTTTATTTTCAGTGTCATATTTTTGCGGCAGTTTTGATACAAATTAGATAGATTTTCTCGAAACAGTTGATTCCAGCTTACTAATCACGTCAAACCCACACCCGTTAACACACCCCCTTCGGAGTCTGCAGTCCAACGCTGCGCAACGATCAGACCGTTCTTGGGCTGACCGGACACACATTCCTTCCGCGTCCTTTTACTTTTACACAATCTGTTGAATGGATTCGCCCGAACAGCATTAGAAAAGTGGACCAATGAGTTGCGCGAAGAGTGAGGATTGGCGGTGTTCTAAGGAAGTTCGGGAAGATTCAACTTGCCGAGAAAAATTTAAGCCTAGACGTGGTTGCGCCAAAGAAGCCCCACCATTGTGAAGCCTGTAAGGTGCTGGTCTCCGTTTGTAACACGTACACGGATAAATGTTTTTCCAATAGTGAGCTGCATCAGAACTCCTCCATGCACCTGCAGGGAGGTTGAGTGCCCGACGTTGGTTGGCATCATGCTCGTATCCGTTTCGCTGCGACGGAGCAAAATTTGTGATGCGTATTCTTCGAACGGTGTTGCACATGCGATTGGGAAATTCGCTGAGCAATTGTAATCTAAAATAAGTAGCTCAATGCGATTTCCCTCAACGTGCGAAGATTTCTAGTTAGGTGCTGTAGGAGGAAACACATGTCTCAACAATACAGAGCTTGTTTGGTGGGTTGTGGACGAATGGGTGCGACCATTGACGACCAGTTGCGTGGAAATCCTTATCGTACGGCCACGTTACCCTGGGCGCATGCCGGTGGTTTTTGTGCGGCAAAACGGACTACATTGGTCGGGGTCAGTGACGCGGTTGCCGAAAAAGCGGACCAGGTTCGCATGCGGTATAATGTCCTACGATCTTACACCGACTACCGCGAGATGATTGAAGTCGAACAGCCGGATATCATCAGTATTGCCACACGCCCAGCAACACACGCAGAAATCACAGTTTACGCCGCAGAAAAAGGAGTAAAGGGTATCTACTGTGAAAAACCACTCTGTTGTTCAATGGCGGAGGCCGATGCGATGGTGGACGTTATAGAGAAGCATGGTGTTAAATTCAATTATGGTACTAACCGTCGCTTTACGCGTCTATTCTGGAAAATTCGTGAACTGATTTCGAGCGGTGAGCTAGGTAAGATTCAGGCAGTGATGGCTTACTGTGGTGTCGGGCTTGCTCAGTGGTGGCATACACACACAGCCGATCTCTTGCTTCAGATGGCGGGAGATGCCGAAATCGAGTTTGTACAAGGCACCGTGACCGCAAAGGAATCCGATTGGGAAGGCAATCAGCTCAATACGGATCCGGGAATCGCAATGGGCTACGTACAGTTCAAAAACGAAGTGCGAGGTTACATCACAGCCGCAACGGGATATGAATTTGAGATTAGCGGAACTAAAGGGAAGCTCCGTACCGAGAACGACGGCGTATCTTGTCAATGGCGAAAAAGTAGTGGGGAGTGGAATCTCCTAGAAGCCGTTGAATTTCCTGATGTTCCTCACGATAGTGCAACTGTCAATTGTATTGATGATCTTGTTAGTGCAATTGAAACGGACGGCGACACGATGGGAAACATCCGACTTGCCCGTCGTAGCCAAGAGATGATCTTTGGAATGATTGAATCCCACCGACATGGAGGTCTCCGTGTACCCATACCGTTCGAAAATAGGAGTTTGTATGTCGGGAAGGCGGATTGGTAAATGAACGCTTGTCTTCTGATCTAAGACAAAGCTCTGATGATTAGAAAATGTAATTTAATGCTCAAAACATGTTCCCGCGGCCGTGTAACTGACGTTCGAGATATTTTTCTCTGATAGGATAGTGTCGACTTTTTGTCCGTTTTGTAAGGATGCTAGTTTTTATTACTAGATGTGTATCAGTTTAGACCAGATACTGCACCCGCGGTGAGCGATTAATCCCCTGGGTGGTATCCGTCGGATAGGATAGAAGCAACAACAGCATGAACCAATATAAATTTCTTCCATTTTTAGATGCGCTCCATGGTCTGCAAGCCCTGGCCATCTGAAATGCCCTAGAAAACTAGTTAGCGCAATTAAATCACAGATTGTGCCAATGTGAGAGTTTGGCCCCGTCTATTCCTGAAAGCTGCCAAGAGGGAGCTGCCCAACCCTGGCCATGGAAGTTGGAACTCGTAGGTAAGAGTATGCTAACGAAGGGTATGTGACGGATGGTTTTCCCTGCAACCTCGGGATTGGGTGCCAAATGTGATAATACTCAATTAGTAACCCAGTTTCAGATCTACCAGATTAGTAAGAGGTTTTCTAGCCAGGTATCGACGCAAATTTTCATGGAAAATGGCAATGCCTGTTGTGGAGGTAAACGCAGAATGTGCAGAGCAGTGTGGTGTAAGTAGTAAGTTCGGCGTATTCCACAGAGGACTGTCTTTGGGAAGCGGTTCTGTGGCGGTCACGTCCAGTCCAGCACCGGCGAGCCGGCCCTCGCGGAGCATCTGCGACAGTGCTTCTTCGTCTACAATGCCCCCACGCGAAACAACCAGAAGATAGGCTGTCGATTTCATTAGCTTGAGCTGTTGTTGGCCCAGCAGTTCTTCCGTTTCGGGTGTGTACGGGATTGTAACCGCGACCACGTCAGCGGATTGCAGTAGGTCGTCCAGTCCATCTGCGAGCCTCAGCTCAGCTACAAAATCGGGCTTGGGTACCTTATGAACGTCAATAGCGATGACATTCATGTCAAAGGCGTGCCCGCGCTTGGCAATGGCACGGCCGATGTTACCCAGACCGATTATTCCCAGTGTCAAACCAGTTAACCCCAACTGAGGCGTGTCAAATCGTTCCATCCAGGTGTGTTTGCCCTGCGCTTCAAATAGCTGTGGTAATTGGCGTGTGAGGTTAATCAACAATCCAAAGGCGTGCTCGGCGATAGTGGCACCGTGGGCACCGCGAGTGTTGGTAACGATAACATCGCTGTCAACCAGTTCAGAGATTTGTGTGAATTGTTCTACGCCGGCAGATGAACTTTGAATCCACTTCAATTTTCTAGCTGCTATAAATGCCTCTCGGCTGATACTTCCGAAAACAATCTCAGTATCGACAATCTCGCGCAGAATATCGTCGCGATCCGTGGCAGAAACGAATTGTACCTGAGGGAAGGTTTTCTCTGCAGCCTCAATTCTATCGTTTGACCATGATTGAATTATGAGTAACTTCATAGAAATGTCGTAGCGGAAGTCTTGAGCTTCGGACTTGGGTAGCCAACCGCTTTGCTCCTTTTTGATTGTTGTGGGTGTTTCCTTTGAATGCTACGAGGTTTAAAACAGCCAGAGGACTCTGCGCACGAAGGCTTGAAATTGGATTTGAATTGTTTTTTTGACCTGGCATCGATTTGGCTAGAATGGACAGGGAGATTCCAGGCAGTACTATCCTTGAGTTGACGAACCATTTTCGATTGAACTACAGGCTGTGCAAGGGTATACTGGCGTACAGTGAATGTCAAGCGAAAAACCACTTATGCAAGTGCATATTCATGCTAATGTGCTGTTCTCCCGGCCCACTCGCTGCTTAGTTTACTTGGAGTGCGGAGTAAAGTTATCTATAGGTGTATCCTATTGAAGGAGTTGTCAAATGTCTGTTCAATTGCCTGATTGGTTGTCGTTTCCCCGAGAAGATTGGATTCAAATCTCACCTGCGCAAGCGGGACTTCATTCTGAAAAATTCAAAGATTTCATCGCGGGGTTAGAAGTCAAGGGAGCGTCTGTAGGCGGCGAGGATCACACCGGAGACAAGTTTGGTGCGATAATTACACGCGCTGGTTACCTGGTCCATATGTGGGGAGATCGTCATTATTGTCATCATACTGCCTCGGTCGGAAAGGCTTTCATGTGGGCGCTTCTCGGTTTTGCAGTCGCGGATGGGAGAATCGATGCGGATCAGCCGATTAACAAATACTGGACCGGTGAGCGACAACTGTCTCACCGACACAAGTATCTGGACCAGGGTCATCACAAGAGTCTGACGTGGAGGCATGTCATTGGACCAAAGCACAAGTCCCTTCACTATGGGGGATTCCCCATGGAACTTGGCATTCGTTGGGCAGAAAAAACCACTGGCCTCGAGGCACGGGATGCTGAGCCGGGTGTTCCTGAATGGTCTAGATGGAGCGGTGACCCGTATTTCGACCTCTATTCCCATATCGAACCGGGCACCGTTGGCCATTATAGTAGTGCGGGTTTCTGGCGCTTAAGCCAGGCGCTTACCTATGTCTGGGACCGTGACCTTAGGGATATCCTTCAAGAGCGTCTTTTCGATTTAATAGGTATTCCAAGCGAACGTTGGGACTGGCTTACGGGTAGCTATGTGAAGGACAAGCGGTACTTCTATCCCACGATTCCAGACTCATACACGTACCTGGATCCTCCGTTTGAGATTAACGGAAACCCGGTTCGCAGTGGTCCAGGATGGGTCGTGATGAGCGCGTCGGACTTAGCGCGATTTGGTCATCTGAATGCGACAGGTGGTGTCTGGGAGGGTGAACAGGTGATTAGTCCCGAATGGCTGCGGGGTCACAGCGGAGGGAATAAGAGCGGCGCAAGTGGCGAATGCCAATATTCCACGGCAATGGGGGTTGTCACAACTGATGGCTTTGATTTCAAACATGCTATTGAGACGAAGAGCTTTCTCCCGGAAGAATTGTTCGTGGGGCCTGTGCGAATATGAAATCGCTCATAAAAGAATGGGTGAAACCGTTCTCAGTGCGTGCTGGGGCTAAGGCAGGAATGAGAGTTGGATATGTCTTTCGTCCCTGAACGCGTCGTTTGTCACAGGTTTTTATCAGTTGCTGAAATTGAAAGCAGTTTACAACCATAAATTGGCGCGGGATTTTCTTTCGCGTGTTATTTCTAGTATTCCGCTGTTCTTGACTTCTACGGCTGATTGCGACATGGCTTCGGTCAGTTCTCTACATCTGCTGTATCACCCCCCGGGTGTATAAGAACCTTCAGAGACGCTGCTGGGCTCCGAATGAGGCTAAGTGCCTCTGGAAAACGATTAAGAGGAAAGTGGTGGCTAACGATACCCGTAAGATTGACCCGGCCCGTCTGGTGAATCCAAGCATTTGCTGTTGGGCCTTAGGATTTCCCGTTGCATCGATGGTGAGGTGGAACCCTTCCGGGTGCGTGGCTAGAAGCTCTGTCTTGAGGTCGTGACCGGCGACATAGATTTCATCTGCACCCAATTCCTTTGCTCTATGTAATTTGTTTTTAGCGGTGTCTACCATGGAAACTGACTGCGCCCCAGCGAGTTTTGCAACTTGCATGAGCAATAGGCCAATCGGTCCAGCCCCTACAATCAGTAACTCATCGCCTAGATGGACGCCAACTGTATCGATTCCGTTAATAACACAGGCTAAAGGTTCCACCAGCGCTCCCTCTTCATAAGTGAGATTTCCAATTTCGTGTGCGTCGCATTCTCGAATACTTGCGTAGTCTTCGAATCCACCCGGTGTGTATACTCCGTAGCCGGCTCCAGGGTGAACTGTCACTCGGGAGCCTGGGACTAGGGTTTTAACGGCTTTTCCAACTTCAATGACCTCCCCAGAAAATTCGTGACCAGGGATTATCGGAAAGTAACCACCATACTCTCCTTTTAGGATGTGGAGATCTGTACCACAGATGCCTGCTGAGTGGATTTTAAGCAGAATCTCATCATCCGGATACTTGGGGACCTCCGTTCTACCGACACGGAACTTGTCTATTGCATCAAAGAATACCGCTTGCATTGTTCATCCCTTTCCTACCGCGGGCGTTGCGTGGTGTTCCAGAAAATCCTTCGCTCGGGCTACAGAGACCGGACCTTCGATGAGATTCTTTCTGAACGCGGTTATCGTGTACTGTTAAATGCGGAGAGGCTTATCTTACAGGATACGTTGCTGCGCTCTGAAAACCACCTCTCAAATCGTTGTTTCAAGGGGCACAGTACAGACTCCATGGAATGCCGTTCTGCTGTGAGAGATTATCGAATCTCGGACTTAACGCGTTGTCCTGTTCTTGCTGGACAGCCCCTATGTTAACAGGCTGTCGAGCTTTCTGGAGAGCTCTGCATCTTTCACTTCGAATCAACTCGCTTCACCTAAATCTGGATTTCCAGAGGTTCCTGATGCATCCGCCAACCATGATATTTTGTAGGTGGACATGCCCCTATTTACAATCTGATATCACTATTGAGAAGACTCAGTTGTTCATCGTGGGTGTGGCCGCTTTCTAGTGGTTCAATCAACAGATAGGCAAGCAACCCGAAATTCAGGTTACAATATTCTATTGATGATGGTTTTCAAACGTAGTGTAGACCAAGCTAATGCGCAGAGCGAATGCGGTGAAAATGCCGAACATTTTCATTTTCAACCCGTGTTCGTCAAGGTGGATCTTAGAAGCCGGGGCACTGCTTTTCTTATTGAAGTCCAGATTATAATAGAAGTCGAACGTGCCTTCAATGCGATTTTCCCAAGCCATTTCCCAATATGGTCCAAGTTTCTGAACGTGACATTCGGCGAACAGAATCAACGCTAAAGAACAAGAGTTGTTCTCCTTTGTCTTATTATCCCCAGGAGCCCGTTTCAGGCTGGTGTTTGACCGTGTCGTAGTTTGTCCGTTGTGGCGCAGACTCTCTGATTTTGTCGAGCTCTGTGTGCTTGCATCGAAGAATAGGAGCGGATTAATGGTTTAGCAGTAGAGATTCCTCTCTGGTCGAACGTGTGTCTGCCAGAGTAGCTTTCCGACTGCGATTGAGCTGCCGTTAACGGATGCAGAGCTGTGTGTTCCGGTGTAATATCTTGCCCTGGTGATTCAGGATTTATTCGTCGTTAAGATTGTGGCTATATAGCCTAGTAGAAGCTGAATGCGGTTATATAAGAATATTGGCTAGACTTGGACGGTCAACTATGTCTTAATCTGCAGCCCAATTAATGTAATGAGTGAATAGTCATATTGGACCATCATCATTGGTGCGATGTTACGATTGCTAAGTTCCCTTATCTCGCTTCATAGTCATGTCAATAATCGTTGGCGAGACGATTCCCGGATAGTTCTTCAGTCTTTAGGCAAAGTGGCGAAAGACTGTTTTGTGGCCGTGATCCTGTTAAATCTTGAACTTGGGTCTGTTGTATTTGCCAGATTTTCAGCCATCGAGAAAAGTTATCATATTTGGAATATCATTGCCGCAGCCGTACTTCTTGTCTGTTCCTACAAATCAAAATCTTCATCATTTGTTAAGATTTCAATCTGTGCTGGACGCTATTGTGTAAATTCTGAATCAGAAATTCACTGTGCTTCGTAGAAAGAGATAGTATTCGATTGCGTGTATTGGAGACAGTCTATTGAACACAGTTCAAACGTGAAACAGTCGGACATTACGCACGCTGAAGAACTTGTTAGAATTTGTTTCAACATTCTTCATAAACAGTTGGAAATAGGAAAAGTGTCATACCCGGGGCGTAAAATGGTGGGTAAGATATCAGGCAATTTCGGTTATTTGATTGTTAGTTAACCGAACTAAAATGGAGCACTGACAATGTCGAACCAGGACACATCAGATTTCTTTCATGACTCGGGGCGGGTAAGACATCACGCCGAAAATCAGAGAATCTTTCCGATAGATTTACCAGTTAACAAATGGATTCAATTTGATGCTGAAGGGTTTTCTGAACCAGCTTGTGGTGTGATTTATCATGCTTATGCTAATCGCAAATTTCAGGACCAGCCAACGCATGGGATGCCAATTGGGACGATTGACACGGGCTGTATCGATATTGAACTCGATGGTACTTTCGGATACTCTACGATTTTTAATACACATGTTCCCCGCCGCACCTTGAATCTACCTTTCCTAGGTATTAGCGTGGGAGAACGCACGTGGGTACTGTCTCGACCGCCTCATGATTTGTGGAATCGTATGTGCAAACATGGGACAGAGAAGATGCCCAGCACACCCTCTGATATCTTCTATTGGGGGCATTACCCGGTGGTTAATCTTGAATATGAGCTGAAGGTGAGCGGCCGTGGTCATACACGTACGCCGGCGCCGGTAAGTGTAGGCCTACGGGCCTGGTCCTCCTTTTTACCGGGCAATGTAGAGACCTCTCTCATTCCTGGTGGGGTTTTCGAAGTAAGCCTGCGTAACGCCACAGATTGCGTTCAACGGGGTACAATAGTTTTCAGCTTTCCGGGTCCGTCCAGCGAGGAAGCAGAAGGTGTGTCTGAATTTGAGCGTGAAAAACAAGAGGGCGCCTTTTCTGGTATCTCGGTTACCAACGGTGGGGATATTGGCTACGCACTGGGCGTAGCCAATATCCCTGCTGAAACGACGCTTCGTTTCGGTGCTGCGCTTGACGTCGATGGAGCAGCTTGGGCAAACATTGGTGATTCACTGCCTGAGGTAGAGGTACATAACCCGGGCACCTCGATTGCCGTGGACTTCTTGCTTGCGCCGAGAGAGAGTAAAAAAGTGCGCTACATCCTGAGTTGGTACAGTCCTCGTTGGTCTGCCGGTGGAACACCTATGTCCGGCGGCAACACCTATTCACATATGTATGCGACGCGCTACGCGAATGCGCTGGATGCAGCACAGGTGCTGGCGAAAAACCATGGACCACTGTTGAAACGAATCCTCGCGTGGCAGGAAACCATTTACACCGACAATAAGCTTCCGGTCTGGCTACGTGAGTCACTCGTAAACATCCTGTACCTCATCACCAAGGATGGTCTTTGGGCATGTGCGGAGCCTCCGGTTGGCCAATGGTGCCGACCTGAGGACGGACTTTTCGGGATGAATGAGGACCCTCGAGGTTGTCCACAGATAGAATGTCACCCGTGCAGTTTCCTAGGCAATCTTCCGCTGGTGTACTTCTTCCCTGAATTGGCGCTCTCCACACTACGGGGTTACAAGGCATATCAACATCCCGACGGACCAATGGCCTGGATCTGGAATGATGATGGAAGCGGTCCATGCGATATGACAAGCCCGGGCTATCGTCCTAACCAACGGCCTCACCTAGCTATGGAGTACGTTATAATGATTGACCGGTTGATCTTAGCTACTCAGGATGCTGCGCTTTTGGAGGAATTCTACCCATCCGTGAAGAAAGCCGTAATTCATAATATCAAACAAGTCGATGAACTCGGAGTCGCTGGACCTGGTCGTATTATTAGTGTCTTGGAGAGTCCGGCTGGGATTGCGCAAGATGATTTCGAGACGTGTCAGTTTTTTGGCATGGCCGTTCATCTAGGTGGGATGAGATTGGCTATGCTAAAAATTATGGAACGCATGTCCGTTCAGGTCGGCGATGAGATATTTGCTAAGCGATGCAGGGAATGGTTCATCGAAGGGAGCCGAGCCATGGAGACAGAGATGTGGACCGGTACTTACTACTTGAATTATTATGATCCCCAGTCTGGGCAGAAATCAGATCTGATTTTCGGTTATCAATTGGATGGGGAGTGGGTAGCAAGGTTTCATGGATTGTCAGATATTTTCCGTTCAGACCGCGTTAACACGGTTCTGGAGACGGTCAAAGGTGCAAATGTGGCGCTGAGCCGTTATGGAGCGACGAACTTTGCGACCGTCGATGGGAGCATTGCTGCGGAAGTTGGTTACGGGCCCTACAGCATGTTTCCACCGCATTTGCTCATGCTTGCAATGACATACATGTACTCGGGAGAAGTTAAATTTGGACTAGAACTAGCTCGTCGCCATTGGCACAACATCATTTGTGAAAAGGGATGTGCCTGGGATGCGCCCAATACCCTTCGGGGTGACAAAGATACTGGAGATTTCTCAATTGGTCACGACTACTACCAGAACATGATATTGTGGTCGTTGCCAGCCGCCATAGAAAGTCGAGATCTGCGTGGGCCAACTGCGTCTGGGTCCGTTGTCGATAGGGTTATTAAAGCAGCGTGTAGTGAATGAGGGGTATGCCGTGCGTCTCATGACCCGAATCAATGATTCGTTATAGAACTTTTTCCATCGGCATGACACCTGGGCGGATGTATTAGCCAAAATCAAATGTCGGAGTGGAAATAGAAGCGCATGCCAGTTTGCGCGGCTGGGGATATATTTTGTTTTTTTAAGTGCGAGGGGATTGGTACTAACAGCAAATATACGAGAATGGGGGGAAATCCAGTGCCAGTAACCAGGCTAGGGATCCTATTAAATATATCTGTAGCCCACACTTCCTTTTTCCAGCTTGGGTTGGACCCGCAATTGCTGTTGACCGGTTGGACAAGATTGTCGCACCGACCAACAGCAAGCAGAGTTATGGTAATGAATAAAGATAACTGTGAAACTATTATCTTTACTGTGTCTTGATTAGGCCCCAAGCTGTAGACAACTTGTCGGCTGGTTCTACGGCAGTGGCGCCACCCGCAACTTCATTCGCGGTCAAGCCTCTATTGTACACACGTACGAGAGAAAATGAGCCATTGAAATTGCGATGTCGTTCATCGTACATTCCGGAACCAATACAAATGTCGTCGATGGCATTCCCTTCATCAAGTGGCATTGCGGGACTTTCCCGGTGAACCTCGACACCGTCTTGGTAGATAGTGGTCGCGTCGTCATCGTTTGCGAAAACAAGCCAAGTCCAGACGCCCGGTTCAAAAACGATTCCGGTGGCTATATTGTCTCTCCACCATTCTTCCACGTCTTCTACTGCGGGTCCAACGCCAGCGGGTGGGTGCGACATTTCTAAACTGTTCCCTTCCTTAATTCTCATGAAAGTACCGCGCCAAAGCGGTTCGCTGCTATGGAAAGCAAAAAACTGATGTTCTTCGCCATGTCCTTCGCCATTCATTCTGACAATGAACTCGAATGTCCAGTTTCGAATCTTTACTTCAGGGTTAATTCCTACCGGACCACCCCAAACCTGATGCTGAGCATTGGCGGAATAAAACTTTGCATTGGCAATTGAAATTCCGGCGCCCGGGATCTCAATTGCGCCTTCTTCAAGGACGGGTGGGTTGTCTGGTTCATGGCCCATTAGCTCGCCCCCAGCGGTTCCGAGGTTGGTCCAGGCTGCCGGGTGGGCGGGATTGTTAGAAGCGTCGAAGTGAAGTACCACATCGTCACTCGATTGAACAATCGTTGGCGAAAAACTTAGTGCTAGAAAGAGAATTCCAATACCTAGCGCGGACATATTTCTCAATGGTAGTTCCTCCATAAAAATGGTTAATGCTCTTTTCATCAGCTCATTAGCATTAGCCGTAGATAGCACCAAACGTGCCATAGTTTTGCCCTGTACGGTGTGCAAGGCAATTGTAGGTGCCCATCTTATAGGCACCGACACTCTATATGTCGTGATTAAAACCCTAATATGTCGAACTAATATGTGTTGTTCCGATAACTACTAATCTGCGGAGTGCCGCCCAGCTGTATTTCCGACAGCCCTCTTGCCAGTTTGAATCATTTCAGCCGTGCCAAGCAGCTCGTCAATCTTTTACGTCATTAATGATCCGTTCCAAAAGCGTTAATCCCGACTACGTTTTCAGAAGTAGGCCTACCACATTCATGTATGAATTACCGGTAATTTCGTTTTCTGATTTCAGGACTGAACTGCTCCTCGAATCTTTCTCTGTTATTTTCTATCAACTGTAGATCTTTTGAGCAATTCGAGCTTCTATCCTCACAATCAGAAGCACCGAAGTTTTCGAGATCTCCAATACTAATACTGCGATTTTACATTACTCCAAGTTGTTGAAAGTTTACCTGCGGGTCCGACAGCCTGGGGTGTTCTCGGACTTTCGAAGTTTTCGAGAATATCTTCGTGGCTCAGCGGTCGATCATACATCCTGACCAGACTAATTGAACCATTGAGAACGCGTTTTCCAAATTCTATTGTGAATAGACCGTTATTTTTCATCTCACTTTCAGGACTGAATTTTGTGTCCAGTTTTACCGGGCGCCCAGCCAACTGACCGTCAAGATATGATTGTAATTGGCGCTTGTCATTGTCGTACGTAAAGGCAATGTGGTGCCATTCTCTCAGGCCAATGTCGACGGGGGGAAAGACAGTGTCAGGATTATTGCCCGTTTCACGACCAATTAGCCTTAACCAAATCTTTCCGTTGTTTGGTTGCGCAAACAGAAAGAGAATACCTTGTCTGGCACGCGGTGGACTATCCATAATAGCGAGGAATTGGTGCTCGGAATTATCAAACGCTGGGCCATTACGTTTCAGCCAGACTTCAATGGTCCAATCTTCGATTCTTGGAGCAGGAGTTATCTTGGGCTCCAGTAATCCCTGAGCGTTCCTACCGAAGAACTGGGACTCTTCTTTTGCCGTGTATGCGGCCCCGCCGTCTGGACCAGCATTTGGTTCAAGCACTGGGACGCCTTTTTTACTCCCGATTAACCTTCCTCCGGCAGTGCCGAGATTCGTCCAACCGTCTGGATGGGCCGGATTATCATTTGCATCGAACCAAAGTTGGGCCTCTGGAACAAAGCCTAAGGCTATTGAACCGGACAGTGTTAGAGCTAAACCGACACTGAGAATTACTGTTACCTTTTTTTGACATATCATTTCTTGTTTCCCCCCTTTTGCCCGCAACCACGTGCCCACCTGGCGCGTTGGAAATCGCGCCAGGTTCAGCGTAAATTTATTGCTTCCTCACACCTGCCATTTTCGCCGAATTTTAGTTGGTGCTTGTGAGGGCCAAGTCAGATAGGATTATAAACATATTGGTTCAGAATTATACAATGATGGAGTTGCAGTGGCAAGGGAAAATTCATGTTTTGCATTTCGGAATCATTTTAATCTTAAGAAGTCTTTATTATTGCCACTGATGTAGCCACTGCCGTTCACGTATATTTCAGTAGAGAAATCGGTACATTGGACGTTCGACGCTAATACCGATGAGGCTCCACACACTGCCAACCACGAACTCTCCCAAAATCAATCCGAGAAAAAAGGGAATTAGTTTCCGGTGCGTTCCCCGTCCACCGTGTTTAAGAAGTATCCATTTGATGGCACAACTGATAAAGATTGAGAACCAGAGAGCCTCCATCGTCCGACTATACGAGATTACAAACCCAGCAGGGTGGAACGGCCACCAAAAAAATCGCATCCGCATGAACATTAGGAAGAAAGTGTTGATAGACCCGATGCTCATTGCGATGGCCGCGGGAAGATCCGGCAGTTGTTGATAGGAATATCCCAGCCAGCTGTGGAGACGATTAAAGGTGTCGTATGCCAACCAGTTCCGTACCCCCTCAACCCCTTTTGTATAGGAAACATGGTAGAATGCCCAGAAGGTGGAAAACGTTCCTACAACAATAGCAATTAGCATTGCGATGAGTAATCGACCGTTATTCATGTCGGTTCGTTCTGCGAGTTTGAATCCCTCAAGTTGATGAGGCATAGGATGACCACGATGAGCACGATTGAAGGAATAGAAGAAAGCAGATATGGTGAGGTTTTTGGGGCCGAGGATGCGCGTGCCAAAGATGGCGGGCATCATCTCATCGGGGCCAATGTAGAGTAAGTCATGGACCGGAGCACCGAGCTCCGCTCTCAGGCGTGTTACAGCCATCGAAAGTGCGAAGTAGATACCGAAGAACACCAATATAACCCAAATAGACATTCCTGCAGCTTTACAGAATACAATAATGAATAGTAACCCTGTGATGGTTCCAAGTATTGCGGTACGGTAAGACATCGGCTCACCAGTATCAGCAAGTGGTGTATCATTTCTAAGAGCTTTCTTTATCGCCTGTAAGATGTGTTGTCGAGTAACAAAGAGGGCGATGATTGAAAGCCCGATACACGCTCCGAAGGTCTGATAGGTAAGCGTATTGCTGTGTAAGATTCGCGTCGTGTCGTCAAAGATTCGTACGACTCGCCAAAACAGAAAGAAGAACCAGCAAGAGAATGACAGGTCCAGTGGGATAAAGAATGCCAGTCCAATGGCAAATGGATAGACTGCAACCGGAGTCCGTCCAATCGCGCTCCACGGGCGTTGAGTGAACAATTCTCCGATGTCGTACAATTTGCCTCCCAAGGAGGGCACGACGGGATAAAGGAAATGCAGTCCATTGAGAACATCGATGGTGCCAGCTAAACAGACTCCGAACCACAACATCTTGTTCGTTAGGATATTTGAGTTGTATTGTCTAGACGTGAGAGCAAGCGGAAGCTGGATGATGGGATATGAGAGTTTCTCATGTTCAATCCATTGCTTTCGAATCACGCTATTGATACATACCATTACGAATGCTAGTACGCATACGAAACTTCCCCAAACCACCGTTGTTCTGAACCATCCTTGCATCACTTCCCAGCGATAGAAGCTGGATTCACCACGATAATAATCTGCTAAGAACGCTTTATCTTTTACGGCAAGCCAATCGGGGATGTGTTTATGAAATAATGCTGCCCAGTCGTTTTCTTCTGAGGCAAACCAGAATGCGTGCGGAATCATCGGAATAAGGCCGCTCAGTACATCGTGGCCTGCCAGTGACGAAGCAACGGCCAACATCACATAGATTGTGACCAGTTCGCCCGATTTGAGGGCCAATGTGGGTTGCATTCGTGCGAAACAAGCATTCAGAATGGTGATGATAAAGATGCAGAAAATGACGTTAAAATAGAGGGAGACAGTGGTGGGGGCCCCTTGTTGTGCTGAATCTGTTATCCAATATGTATTTGGGATAATCAATAGCACGCCAATCAAGATGGCTCGCCAGGATGCGCCGATATGTGGGGGGGGTATAGCAGGTCTATGTTGCACAAGGTGCCTTGGAAAATGGATGTGTTGAGCTTAGGGACTAAGGACTAATGCTATGGTTACTGTTCTTGTGGATTCTCCTCTGACTCGGACAAGTTTAAGAGCTTTAACTGATTGATAACCTATTTGCTCAATGCACTTACCCTCAAACAAGCGAATAGCTGCAGAGCATGTGGGGGTTTTAAGCTTTTGCTTCCACATTCTTGAACGTATTTCCCATCAGTCGAGTATCTTCTGACATTCACGATGTGCCTAAGTACAATGGTAGCCACATGCTTCACCCGCTTTAAAAGGAACATAATCGAAGAATTCGTGAGCCGGTACGTCTTGCGGCGTGTTAACCCAAGACCTTTTTATGATACATAGGTCAGCTGAGGGTCTTACAGCACCGTGATTAGAGACGAGGCATGCCCCTCACCCTACGAGACTAAAGCTTTCATCGCTCATGTGTTTGCACTGTTCAAAAGGGTGCCACTAAGATTGTTTTTCATTCCTGTTGTATGATGGATATCCGTTAGAATCTGATCCAGGTAAAGCTAGCGCAGGAAAGAGTAGCTCACTTCTTAATTAACTGTCAACAAAAAATATCGGATAAGCACCAACGTGATATCTACAATCCTATTTGGAAAGAGCCTATTGATGTTCTTTTTCAGCCCGTCAAAACATCTATAGGTTAATCTCTTTAAAACGCAAGGCTCACTATGTCTAGCCTCGTGTGTTACCGAACCGTCTTACTACACGGATTCAGCCCTTGGATATCTACATGGCCTCTAGAGCTTCTGAATCGATGCGAACCGAGAAGCATTTCTAAAGCGTCGGATGGCCAACAACGTGGCAATGATTGGTGCGATCATACTGCCTATGACCACAGGCGCGAATCGACGCTGCCTTCACTACCCGTTCCACGCGACAAAAGTAGGGGAACCAAGCCCAAGGACGCGGTGGTAATTGCAGGCATCAACACTGGGCGCAGACGTAAATCTGCACGGTTTACACATGCTTCATTCATAGGTGTGCTCCGTCGCAAGAGTTGTTGAGATAGATAACTAATACCATATCATTCGCAAGCGCTATGTCGAACAGAGCAATGAATTCAATAGAAGCGGATAGGACGAGATTCTGTCCTTTCAGCCAGAGCTCAAGATTTGCCCTACCAACGCTAATGGTATGTTAAGGGAAATTATCGGGGCGTTTTTTCGGGGGATCAAAGCTGAAGATAATGGAAAGAAACGATAAACAACATAATCGGACCAGCGAGGGATAAACGTTTGTTGGTTTTTCGTTGAAGCTCGAACTGTTCTCCCCAATGTTTAACATAACTACTGCGAACGACACCTTTGGTGTTGATAGCGTTCTCTGCTTCTTCGACGAAAGGACCAATGTCTCGGCTGCGAACGTCCGTTTCTACAGTGATAAACTGTTGATTCTTCTCTCTTGTGGATTGATGTGGACCGACAATCTCCTCGATCGTCGTCAACTCGTCAAGCGGAATCTTTACATCATCTTGTGCAGATATCAAAATTTGTTGAATGCTCTCGGGACTGCGCCGGTTTTCGGGTGTACGTCGGACCAGAACATCGAAACGACGAATCCCCTCATTCCATAGGTTATCCTGTCGGCAGTGTTTATTCTCTTTGTCGACTGGCAGCGCCTCTGCAATTCCTCTCTCGATGACTTCCGATCGAGCCTTGGGATGAACTTCCCTATTGCACCACATAGGCCAACATGTTATGCTGCAAAGCGATTGTTGATTAAGCTGGCATTGAGCGTATGATAGTCCCAGAAGATTCTTTAGTTTGCCAATTGTTAAGTATTGGTTTATCTGCTGGAGAGCGCCCGGAGACCCCGAAGCTCTGGATTGCCCAATTCGATGGTGCGATTGTTGGTGTTTCGATACCGATGCAGCTAGGTGAGACACGAGATGATTTGATGGTTCGACGGATTCTCTGTGTGTTTACCAAGGAATATATTCCGAATAACGAAAGGTTCAAAGTCTGCTGGCAATACCGTGTTGGAGGCGGATTATTGCGATGTCACGAGAGACAATCCACACCGGAAGATTGAAGCTCACGTGATTGAAATAACCAGTCTCGGTGAGCCGTAGATTTTTGTGAAACTGTACTCTTTCGTCCTGTGGCACGGGTTAAGAAGGTTGGCATGGCGATGGTTTCTCCTGAGTTAAGAAAGAATTGGGGTCAAACTTGGGGCGCAACATAATCTTGTGTAGGTGAAGTCAGTGAATCTGGACATCAGCAAAGATTTCAAGCGATTGTATGAAGCGCGCACGGGTCGTCAATTGTTCGGAAAGGTCGGAAACGAAACCACGTGTCAACCTGGATGCGAGCTTGGATATTGATGGCGCGTTCGCTAACGCTGTGTCCTCTAATCCACCTTTTCCGTGTGTTACGTAGAAACCCCCGGATATTTCTCATGAATGATTTGGTTTATTTGGAGAAACATGATCAAAAACGGAATTTACATCGGTTTTATCGAATGTTAATAGAGGCTGATTTGTTCGGGTGCTGGGTGTTGACCAGGGAATGGGGTCGTGTGGGCCAAGGGGGCGGACATGTTATGGTTAAGGAGTATAACACCATTGAATCCGCACGCCAAGATATGCAGCAGAAAATTCAGGAGAAGTTGAACCGGGGATATTTTATTATTTGAGGTGGTATTTGACTTGTGAGAACCGTCGGAATGGTTGAAACCTCGAATCTAGTTACCAAAAGAAAGCCAAAAACTAGGCAACAGATATCAGAGCTTCGTTGGGGTCCCAAGCCTTATTCTACACATCATGGTTAGGATGTTTTGCTCGTATTGGAATGAGTTTGTACATCTTTTCAGCAAAACTATCATCCAAGAGTCTGCCAGAAAAGTCGGATTGAAAATACCAGAACGGTAATAACAAGAACAAGCCTAATCCACTTGTCCCCTTTGACAACGGCCCATTGGCTGCCGACCCAGGCGCCAGTGGCATTTCCAAT
>CAYZGU010000011.1:0-241661 GCA_964478165.1 uncultured bacterium
TGGTAACGAGGGGTCTGATCAGTATATACAGGCTTTAACCGATCATCCACTCATGGAATCTGTCAGTGTTCCAATTGGTAAAAAGATTGAAGTAAGTACCCGGCGGTTAGTGTAAACTGATTTTCGATTCTTGGGATTTTCCAAGGGCACACGTAATCCTCGAATCCCACAATCTGTTTACCGTGGATCGTTGAAAAAGCATTTTGCGCCACCATTCACCGGTCCCTCCAACAGACTCTCTAGCACCAGAGAACAATAGTTCAACACGCTATCCGCTGAACCAGGAATAGTCTCCATTTGCAAATTTTCCTTGGAGTAAGTGTTATTCATTGAACTAAGGAGCGTCTGACCTGCCAGAACTTCACAGGCTGCGAACGTTCGATGAACAATCCACAATTTCGCACTTCACTTAATAGTGCCGCGTCTGAGCGCGTTCAAGTAAACTTGTGGGCTAGTTCAAACCAGTGTCCTAACATTTAAGAATGACGTTAGGACGCTCGTTGGATTTTACGTCCGATTCACGGCAAAACGTCTTTTCTGAATTTGATTATGCACACACTTACTCATAATACTTTTGATGACTCAATCGAATCGGAAGCGACGCAATTAAGACACCCGACGGACATTTAACCCTGGTGTTTCTGCGACTTTCTATTTTCTCTGGATTATGGGATAAACCCTTCCCCGATTTCCGTCACGAGGCCGAAACACCCAAATTGCGGAAACTTGGACCACAGATGACAATGTGTGTGGCAATTCCACTGGCTTCACCAGCACGTCCTTGAGGTGGACAGGGACATGACCATACACATCATACCCGCTGCCATTCAATCTTAATCCGTTGTAGTGTTTGCACCAATGCGACGCCAAATCTTAATCATACATAAACACTGTCCATTTTTTCAGCGATGGGTATTTCTTGCGGATTAGACTCGTGTCTAGGTTGGCATCCTGTATGATATATAATCGGTATGACTTGCGTCGCACCATTGTCAACCGTTAAGTCTGTAGGCGTCCAGAAAACTTGCAACTCTGTCAACTTTGGAATATCCTGAAACCGCCCACCCCAATGAAATGGCACACCGCGCTTACGCCACTTCATCGCCGCGCCGTTCTCCAAAATAAAGTCTTTTCCTTGCATCTCTTCAGCAAGCACAACACCTGTTGAATGGATGCACTACGGAACTAGGTCCACAATGTAATCCAAGGACAGGCTCGTACTAATATATCCCTGCCACTTCTTCATCAATTGACCGAAAACGGAATCCATGTAGTTCCATTCCTCGCAATCAAACTATCCATCGAAGTCACAATATCTTTCCTCCCCAACTGTATCTTGGCGTCGTCAAGATACGTGCCCCTCTTGCTTTTTTCGCAAAGACACGCTGACAGCTGCGACATCTAGAATCAAATTCACCTCCAAATGCCTTTAATAACACACTACATCGCTCCACAACAGGACTAGTTCTTCAGAAATCTATGATTCTTTAATTATTGGCGCGGAAAGAATAGAGTACCGCATTGCTGAGGTAAAACTTTAGACGAATGCGCTGGCCACGGAAATCGGCCAGATCGCGCTCATTTTTCCACAGCATCTCATGGCGCAGCGAATCCCCGCTGAAAATCATACTCGCCTCGCGCTCATAACCTCCTAAGACTTCCCCTTCGGCCGATAGTGCCTCCACCTGAATAGACCCGTTGGCGCTGGACGCATTGATTTCGAGAGTGTTCCCGTCCCACACTATCGGACGCGTCAGGAGCAATCCGCACTCCCCTGGCGGAGTCGCTCGTCCGATTAATCGATCAAGCTTTGCGACTGCGAGACCTATAGCAGAGGTATTTGAACTTTCGGTGTGCACCGATTTGTAGCCCGTATAATAGAACCACAGCTCATCACCTACCAACACGGGCCTACCGGAGATCACCATGCCCGAATCAAAATCCGATCCCTGTCCATGCTGCGCACCCAAGCCCAAAAAAATATCGCGCGTCGGAAGACGCTCCCATCTCTTTCCGTCTCGGCTAAAGGCTAATTGAATCTCAATGGTGGCGCTGGAGCTAGAATGGTACATCTGTAGCAAACCGAAATAGTACCCTTCATATTTGAACACCGGCATCCCGTATAACTCGCTCGGGTCCAATTCATCCGGTACCAAGACCATTTCAGAATCGCTCCAATTAATCAAGTCGGGGCTTTCGGCTCTAGCAATTCTACGCTTCCAATAGCCAGCGTAGACGCTCGGTCGCATGTAAAACACATACTTACCAATATCATCATCCCAGAACACACAATTGGTCGTGTCACTCTCTCCTTCAATAACCGGATTGTGTTCAGACGGTTTCCAGTTTATGCCATCCGGCGAATAGGCCATGCAAACCCCAGAGCGTCCGGGCCATTCGCCCTCAATACCTCCATCCCGGACAACCTTTTCCCTCGTCGGCATATCAAATACATCGGTATACAACATCTTGTAGCGTTTAGCAGGATCCGGTTCGTTGTTCTCCTTCAATACCGTACCAAGGGTAGCCCACCATTCTCCCTGCATTATCAGATTATTCTTACTAGAGCCCTCAAATTCGACAATTCCGAGTTCAGGTTTATCCCAGTTACACCCATTCCGCGATTCTGCGTAACATATCGAGTAGGTGTACCAGTTTTCTTCTTCATTCCGCCAACCGACATATCTAAAAACGTTATACCACATCTTAAAGAGTTTCTCCTCCGCGTCAAACATCACATAACTTCCCCCGACACTTTTGTCTTCCCACGGACGGTCCCCCACCACCAACGGATTGGCCATGCACTTGGCTGGTCTCATTACCTCACGTCGCAAATTCCACACGTCTTCGACGATGCACTCATCCACCAACAAATGCTTTCTCGCATTCATATTTCTCAAAATCTCCTGTACTGCTGATACATAATTCCAGTTGAACCGCACGCAAAGGGTTTATGCGCGCACAGCAGCTGGGCTCGGCTAAGAGTGTAGAGATATTCACCTCACAACTAGGCCAGGAAAGCATCAACTTTCGCGCGTAGACGTTTCAAATCGGCACCGTACGCCGCGTCACCGATGAGGTTCTTAAGTTCCCCAGAATCAGCGGCGAGATCGAAGAGTTGCTCGGGCCAACCTTTACCCTCAAATCGGAAGTACTTCATGTGATTCTGCTTGACCATCGCTGATGGACCATTGAATGGATGGTAGAGTTCACTGTATACTTCATTCAGCCAACCATCAGTTCGACCTTCCATGAGTGGCACCAGAAAACGCCCATCCAATCCATCTGGTATCGGTACATTCGCAATCTCACAAAGTGTCGGAAATAGGTCCACCAGCGAAACGTTCTGACTAACACCTTCGACACCATTCGGAAATCGTTGCCGCAACGAGATGAAGAAGGGCACACGCACCGATGCATCAAAATATTGCTGCTTTTCCCAGAGCCCTTTTTGACCCAACATCTCGGCGTGATCCCTCAGAAATATGATTACAAATTCGTCGAGCACGCTCAGCTCCTCGAGTTTGGAGATGACCCGCGCATATTGCCTGTCCACCCATTCAATCATACCGTAGTATGCCGCCGTCGCCCGATGGGCCTCGCGATACGTAACATCTTCGCCAATCTTCACTTTGAAAAAGCCATGACAGTCGAACGTCTCAGGTACGTCTTCGACGTACGGCTCCACACAACCCATATAATAGCTGAAAAGATCCTCTGGACACTGGTAAGGATAATGCGGACAATTGAGACTAACAGCCGATCAGAAGAGGTCGATCTCCTGATCGGTCGTGAACTTCATCGACAAAATATTCATCTAGAAACATCAGTGCACCATCAACGGAATATTCGTCATGTTGCATCCAAGCCCCTTTTCCAACACGGGCGTTGGCAATTTCTTTAGCACTCGACCATTTACCCGTACCGGCTTCGGAAACGGTTTGAGCACAGTACACGGGGTCAGTCGCCAGCACATAGCCGTTCGGTCGCCGTACGTCTCGGCCAATGCGTTCGTGCCAACCGTGCATTTGATCGGGGCCAACAAAGTCCATATTTCCAGCACTAACCGTATGGTAACCGTAGCGCGAGAAGTGTCCGGGAATGGTCAACACCCCACTCGGCAGCGGACAATCGCAACCTGTGCATCCGCTATGTCGAGGGTACAAGCCAGAGAGAAAGCTTTGTCGCGCCGGTACACAAATAAGCGAGAGCGTATAGGCATTGCGAAAATAGATGCCCTGATTGATTAACCGATTGAGAGTTGGGGTTCGAATCTTGACATTTGCTTCTATTGACATGACATCAGCACGGTGTTCATCATCAATTAGAAGAAGAATATGGGGTTTATTTTCCATCATAACCACTCGCCCTGCTCTCTCTACATCACCAAAGGATTAAGCAACACCCCAACCGGGATACTTTTCGGGCGCTGCGAATTGCTGTCCCAATTCAAGGAATCCCCGCGGTCCCCTTCTTCCATAATCAAACGGATCATGAGTGGCTTCCATCCACCGGTGAAGTCGAGCCTCCATCTCTTCGAGAACAGGCCGAGACTCTATGGCATCAACAAGATTTACCATCTCCAAGGGATCTTCTAAACGGTCAAACAACCACGGACCGTACTCGTTGGAAAACCAACGGGCATAGGTCCACCGCGAAGTACGGATGCCGCGCCAACGCCCCACCCAGCCATCACGATCTGGCCAACCGTTCGCCATGTTCTGAAGAAAAACAGATTCGGACGCACCCGGTGTTCGATCGGTATCAGGTGGTACTTCTTCGCCTCGCCACACGCCTGATAAATCGCGTCCTTGCAAGCCACCTGGGACTGGTACACCGCACGCCCCAAGCATCGTCGGAGCTAAATCAATTGCTCCCATAAAAGCATTCGTACGAGTTCCAGATACCGTCACTCCCGGCCATCGTAGGACAAAGGGCACATGAATAGACTCTTCATAAGGAGTAGCTTTAGAAGCGCGCATCGAATCGTGCAACCAGAGATCTCGTGGCTTCCCGTATCCATGGCTGGAAAGATGGTCCCCATGGTCTGATGTGTAGCACACAATGGTATTTTCATCCACTCCAAGACTTTCTAGTGCTTCTACAAGACGAGCCATTTGCGCATCGAGGCCAGTACAACAACCATAATAGTGAGAGATTTCCCTGCGCGCGAAATCGACCATCGCGTCCGGCACATTACCTGGTACTTCCATATCAGCAGGATCGTATCGCCCATAAGCTTTCGGATAATCTTCGTAGGGCCAGTGGGGTGGTCGCCACGACACGAATAGCGCAAACGGATCATCCGGTCGTTTGTCACAGTGCCTGCGCATAAATTGAATTGCCACATCGGTTTCCACTTCTGGCGCCCAACCGTCAACAACTTTAGGTCCCGACTCATTCTCGAAATAGCTGGAATCGAAATATCCACCAGTATGCTGTGCAAAGAGATAATCCAACCCGTAACGTTCTGATTCCGGATAAGGACCTTTGCCCAAATGAAACGTGCCGACATGGCCCGTGGCATAACCATGCTCTCGCAACTTACCCGGTAGAGTGGGAATGTCGCGCCGTGGGCGATATTCATTATCGATGACCCCATTCTGCCAGGCGTAGCGACCGGTAAGCAGCATCGCCCGGTAAGGCGAGCACAGAGGATGGTTTGAAAACACATTGTCACACACCATCCCTTGGGACCCGAGCTTATCAATGACTGGTGTGCGAACAATATTATTTCCGTTGGCTCCAAGTGCGCTGTAGCGTTGCTGATCGGAAAAAACAAACAGTATGTTGGGACGTTTTTCACCACTCATCTCGAGTTCTCCCTTCCCTCACAAGGTCTAAATCGGGCAATCTGGTCGTCCACCCACGCACGGTTCGCATCGCGAGTTCGCCCGGCATTGTGCGGTGTATGAACTACATTGTCACGACCCAGTAAAGGTGAATCTAGGGAAACTGGTTCAGAGGCAAAGACATCGGCAGCGAGAGCAAGTTGATCCTTGAGAACACGTCGATAAAGCGCATCCGTATCGCAGACAGCAGATCTGGTCACCTGAACAACTAAACTACCGTGCGGCAAAGCGTTAATCAACTCGGCAGTAATCAGTCCACGTGTATCATTGCTGAGCGGTACCAATGGTGTGAAGATTTCTGCATCCTTCACCAGCTCAGATAAATGAAAGCATCGTTCAGCACCAGCAACGACGAAAGAGGCATCCGGTGCAAAAGGATCCCAGATTACCACCTCCGCACCCAACGCTGCGCACCACGATGCATAGCGGGCTCCAATATTACCCACACCGACCACGCGCACGCGCTTCCCCGCGAGCGTGCCGTTGGTAAACCGGCTATCGTCGCCGAACTGTCCACCACGCTGTCCGGGTTTACCCACTTCGGGAATATACCCCCAGGGGTCATGGTTCTTTATCATGGCCGCATAAGTCTGGGGTATGCGACGGAGTGCGCAAAGTGTCAGTGCCAGGGCAAATTCGGATACTGATTGTCCCCAATAGAGATCGGCTCGGTGCGGAATAAAACTCACGCCTCGAGCGACTGCGGACTCAATTCCCTCCGTCGATGTGTATCCGTTCATGCTCTGAAAGCACTCTTGAAGCCCGGAAAATGGTTCGAGGTCTTGAGAATCCGCAGGAAATCCCAGCAACACTAGTCGAGTAACCGAAGCAGGATCCGGCACCAGCTGCGGAGATCGTGCTTCTGAATCCTCGCTCCGATAGAGCTCACAACCACCAAGTTTCCCCCAACATTCGTACCAATAATCAGCAGAGAAAGGCCAATGTGCGTCAAAACGTTCGTGAACACAGATAACGGATCTCATGAATTTATCCTTTCTCCTGCGCATACGCTGTCCACAATTTATCAATCTCCTCGACAGCTAATCGACCACTGTGCAGGATTAAACGATAGCGATATCGGATTGACTCCCCGATTAACAGCTCAATATCATTGGGAATACAAGGAGACGGATTGATGCCGCGGCTCCCGTCGACACGCCACCTCGCTGGATGACCGGGATTGTTCGGATGATCGCAGGTCGTGATGCCAGCACCCATTTCGCTATCTTCGATGGGCATAAACAAATCCACCCAGGCAGCTGCTTGTTGCTCAGTGTCGTCATCGCGCAGACCCACCGAATTAAAAACGCTCGCATCGAGAGACTTACGGAACGGCATGCGGATGAAGAGGCCACCATATGCGTACTGTTTGATAACCGCATCCCTAGTCGCAAGAAGCCTCCAATCTAAGTCGAGGATCAGCAGGTCTTCAGCTGCAGTAAGCGACCAGACCTGTGTCTCGGCTAGAAGATGACTACCGTCCGCATGCCGCCAGACGGTCTCAATGGACCAGCGCGGCGGATCGGTATCCACAATGCGCGGTAAACTGGGTTGAATCAATCCGACGACGTGGCCGGGATGATGGCCGGGATAATGCCAAAAATCACAGCCGTTCACCGACGTGAAAGCAACTTGAATTCCATGTTGATGCGGGTGATGTGAAGGACTATCCTCGGTTATGCATACCCTACCATCACCGATGCGGAGTGGATGGATGTAAGGCATCATCCCCGCGCGGGTGTTGTGTTGCAGAATCACCTTACCGACTGCAATGTCATCGATAAACAAACAATCGTTCTCAACTCGGAGATGCCAACGTGAAGTTGTAGACATGAATTATTCTCCTCGGTCTAGAAAAGACTTCAGGATTAATGCGATGTAGCAAGAGGCCAACATTGTTTGTGAATATTGAATAACGCATTAGTCACAAGATTTTGATTTTTTTCAATATCGCCCTCGTGCAATCAAGTTCCGGCACAGAGGAAGAGTTATTGTGCAGTTGCCATTATTTGGCAATGCTAGGTAAAAATACCCTACAGGCAGCGGGAAATTGCTACAGTTTATTTTTCAGTATAGACGATGAGGCAAGCTCAATCACTAGAAAGAAATATACCACGGCATCGCACCTTCCGATAGTTCAGCTCAAGATTGTCTTCCGTCATTCTCAATCCCTTTGTAAGACCAACGACAAGCGACAAAATGCCCATTGGGAAAAATCACACACCAGTTAGAGACACTGAGCATTGGTGGGGGCCACGACACACCCTCAGCCAGTCTATCGAGATTGGGCGTTTTATCCCCTAGATAAGCCCAGACCTCCCCAATTGCTCATGTCATCGACGGAGATTACTGATGTTCTCAATTGGTCGGAGTGTTCCCCTTTCAGATGCCAACTATAACTGATACGCACAGCATCAGAAATTGTAGCATCCTGCGTTCCAGAAAAGCTAAGAGTAAATAATTAAACTAATTTGAGTTCAAACTACAGGCTCATCGCTTTGCCAGAAATTCGGGCGCGTTCACCTAGATATTGATGTGCCATGGCTCCTGGCACATCAATTATAGAAAGACCTCCCTTTATCGATGCAAGACACAAGCTTATTACCTGGCGAGTGATATCGATAACTCACAGTTTTAATGCTGTCGATACATCTTGCAAAAGAGCATTGATTTTGCCTATCTTGATGGTCCGCGCTGGACACTGTGAATCAAACGTCCCGTATTACTAAGGAAGGTCTAAGAACATATTGGAAAACTTGAGCACGGCGGCAAAGTTTTCCAAAAAAGATTGACAGAAAAAACAAACTATGTTAGCATCGCGCCTGTCTAGACGCCCTGACGTTCACCACCGAAGGCCAGCCAAATACAAGACTATAGTGTCAACAACCAGAAACACTTCATAACGGCAGACGATTGCAGCCGCTATTATTGAACTCCAGAGCTCCCACGTTTTCCCAAACTCCATCTTAACTGGGTAAGGCAAAGCAAAGGATGAGAAAACCCGCCCGGATTGGGCACAGCAATTTTGGACAACCGTTTCAATCAAAAAGACACACTGACCTAAAACACCCGTGTTATCAGTCCTTCGGTGAGATGCCAGTCCACCCCAAGGGAATTCCCTACCTCAACGCGCTTGTGGAAGACGGCCGAAAATTAGACCGCGAGCTTGCGGTTCAATTGTGGGAAGGACAGCGAGTCCTTGAAACTTGATATCCCTAGAAACCTACTGTTGGGCAGATGCCCCTCCACGACAACGATCAAAGCGGCTGAATACGCTAAGGACAAGTTGTTTTAAGTAGACCATGAACGATTTAGATGTGGTAACAGTGAGGAATTCTCATGCACAACAATTACCAAGCCAGCGAACCGGTCTCTGATGCGCCCACAAGCACCTCCCATGCCGGTGGAGCAGTCGAGAAATCGATTACAGATTCGGTTCGTAGATTAACTGAGACACTAGGGCTAGTTTTGAGTTTCCTCTAAATCTACAATAAGCCAACTGTAACAAAAACTCGAATCTCTGTGAATATCTAATACCGTTTGCATCTTAAGCTTTTTCCAGAAACAACAAGATTTGCATTTTTGCGATTTTTCAGTCGTGGTTGGATACGGAGGACTAAATGAAACTTCCAAAAGACAAATTACTTGAGATTTATGAGCGGATGACCACCATTCGTCAGTTTGAAGAACGGGTGTGCGAAGAATTCGCTGCGAACCGCATCCCTGGTTTCGTCCATCTGTATGCAGGCGAAGAGGCGGTCGCAGTCGGTGTTTGTGCGCATCTGACTGACGAAGACATAATCACGAGCACCCACCGCGGTCACGGGCACTGCATCGCTAAGGGGGTTGACATTAAAACGATGATGGCGGAACTGTACGGACGTGCCACGGGTGTCTGCAAGGGAAAGGGAGGTTCCATGCACATTGCCGACCTCGACCGCGGCATGCTTGGTGCCAACGGAATTGTCGGTGGCGGAATTCCACTCGCAGTTGGCGCAGCTCTGACTGCTCAAGTCCTTGACACTGAACATATCGCGGTCAGCTTCTTCGGCGACGGTGGTGCGAATGAGGGTAGCTTTCACGAAGGGCTCAATTTAGCCGGTGTATGGCAACTCCCTGCAATCTTTATTGCTGAAAACAATGGGTGGGCAGAATCGACCAGTAGCGCATACTCTGTTGCAGGCGCGGACATTGCCGGGCGCGCACAAGCGTACGGCATGCCCGGTGTATCTGTCGATGGTCTCGATCTATTTGACGTTTATGAGAAAGCTGGGAGCGCTATTGCATTAGCACGGGCAGGCGAAGGCCCCACGCTTCTGGAGTGCAAAACCTACCGTTTCTACGGTCACCACGAGGGAGACGCACAGGGATATAGAACCCAGGAAGAGGTCGAGGAGTATCGCAAGAACCATTGCGTGATTAAGAATTTCCGCACACACACAATCCACGAAAGTTTATTGACTAACGACGAGCTAGATGCAATTGACAAAAAGGTTTCTGACACCATCGAGGCTGCTGTGAAGTACGCAGCCGATAGTCCCTGGCCCAAACTGGATGAAGTGACAGACGATGTTTACGTGAATTACTAAGGAGATGATATAGTGGGTGAAGAGCGAAAATTGACCATGGGGGCAGCGATTCGTGAGGCCTTACATCACGAAATGGAACGTGATTCAACAGTAATCATTATGGGTGAGGACATCGTCGGAGGAGCAGGTTCCAAGGTGCCAGATGCTGATGATTGCTGGGGTGGACCATTCGGAATCACCAGTGGTCTGGTGGGCAAGTATGGACGCAACCGTGTACGCGACACACCAATTAGTGAAGCGGGGTTCGTCGGCGCCGCTATTGGTGCAGCGGCAACGGGACTACGCCCAGTCGCCGCACTTATGTTTGTTGATTTTTTTGGTATAGCCATGGACCAGATTTTCAATCAGGGCGCAAAAATTCGTTACATGTTTGGCGGTAAAGCCAAAGTTCCGGTCGTCATTCGAGCGGCGATTGGAGGCGGAATTAACGCCGCAGCCCAGCACTCTCAGTGCCTATACTCTGTCTTCACTCATATCCCGGGCCTTAAGGTGGTGGTTCCTTCAACGCCTTATGACGCTAAAGGACTGATGACGGCTGCGATTCGCGATGACGATATGGTGTTGTTCCTCGAACACAAGCGGTTAATGGGATCGAAGGGACACGTTCCTGAGGCATCCTACGTCGTCCCTTTAGGAGAAGCATCTGTGCGACGAGAAGGACAAGATGTTACAGTTGTTGCCATTGCGAAGATGATTGATTTGGCACTTGGTGCAGCAGAACATCTTGAAGGCGAAGGCTTAAATATCGAGGTAATAGATCCACGCTCGTTAAGCCCGTTGGACGAACGCAAAATTCTCGATTCAGTTGAAAAGACAGGACGCCTTGTGATTGTAGACGAGGATACACCAAGGTGTAATCTCGCTACAGACATCGCAGCGCTGGCCGCGGATCAAGCATTCTATAGCCTGGAATCACCGATTAAGCGAATCTGCCCACCACACACGCCCGTACCATTTAGTCCGGTATTGGAATCCGCATACATCCCTTCACAAGATCGGGTTGTAACGGCAATTCGGGAGGTAATGGCCACATGAAGGCTGTTGTATTTCCCAAGTCTGGTTTGATTACGGAGCAAGGAACTGTTATCCAATGGGCTGCATCGGAAGGAGATTCAGTTGAAGAAGGTCAGCTACTGTGCGAAATTGAAACAGAAAAGACAACCATCGAGATTGCCGCACCCGTATCTGGAATTCTTCGGAGGATTCTTGTCAACGACGGCGACTCTGGGCCAGTAGGCATGACGCTTGGATGGGTCGGTCACGAAAATGAACAGATTCCGGAGGTGAAAGACAATCCAATCGTTCCCAGGGCACAGACCAACAAAAGAGAATCCACAGCGAGTTCCGCACCCCAGCGACATCGAAACACGGCCAGTGGTCGCCAACGTGCCTCTCCTGCGGCTCGGAAGCTCGCAGCAGAAAGCGGGCTTGACCTAGCTGACATTTCCGGTAGTGGTCCTGGCGGCGCCGTCACAACCGTAGACATAGAGAAGGCGATTGAAGCTAATACAAGGAATACACTCGTAGACCGAGTTCCAATGAATTCAATGCGTCGGGCTATCGCTAACATGACGCAAGCAAGTTTTCAGCAAGCACCACATTTCTATCTCACTCTGGAAGCAGACGCGCAACGGATCTCGGAGGGCCGTCCTGAAGGGGTCTCAATCACTCACTGTTTAGTCAAAGCGGCAGCCCTAGCGCTTATCGAATTCCCCCAAATGCGCGCGCAACTTCAAGGACAGGAATTTGTCATCCCTCATGCGGTGCATGTCGGACTAATCACAACGGTCGCAGATGGTCTGGTTGTGCCTGTGGTCCGCAACGCCAATCATTACTCACTTTCCGAGATTGCCAAGAAAACCCGTGCACTAGTGGAAAATGCTCGCGCAGGCAAACTTGCTGGAGATGATGCATCGGGTGCCGTATTTAGTATTACCAACCTGGGCATGTACAATATAGAAACATTTCATGCCATCATTCACGCACCCGAACCCGCCATTCTCGCGGTTGGCACAGTAATGGAGAAGCCCGTAGTCAGGCAAGGAAAGGTCGTGCCTGGCAAACGAGTGTCTCTCACGCTGTCATGCGATCATCGCGTTGTGGACGGCGTCATTGCTGCGAAGTTTCTGGGGTACCTCAAGACACTACTGGAAGATGGACAGGAATTGGGATTGAGGTAGAATCCCTCCATCAGACGCAGAGACTCTTATAGTCTAAAATTTCACCGCGCAGATTGTCTTTCCGACCTTGGTCCTCTCTATCTCGAGAAAATACCCTTCTCAAATCTTCCGCGGGTAAACGAGACCTAAAACCCTCGGGGTAATAATTCAAGAGTCTTTTGGTCATAAACATTCCTAAGACAGTAGATGAGGAGTTTCAGACGTCAGTCAAGACCCTTTTTTCCTATGACAGCGTGTACTCTCTCACGCTTACACACCTCAAACTCATCAATGCTAAGTAGGTTCTTAATTCACAACTAATCGTCTCTACGGATAATTTATAGTATCAACTAAGGAGAACACAATTCATGCCATTTGACAACCCATCATGGGAAAACATTCGAAAGTTAAGGGAACGCATGCGAAGCAACGAAACACTTAACATCGCAGGAATCACATTGGGAGAATCCAGGAGCGAAATGGAAAAGATTCTCAGTGCGGATCGGTATGACATGATCGGTGTCGATAGTCAACATGCGCCATTCGACGAGGCCGAGCTTGTTAAAACTTGCAAGAATGCCAGAGAATTAGAAATGCCAGTTCAATTTCGAATTAAGCATACACGGCATATTTATCTACTCGGACACCTTCTTGATCTCGGTCCCGCAGCAATTGTTATTCCACAGATGGAAACCGAAGCAGAGGCTAATGAAGCCATCAAGAGGTTCTATTACCCACCGGTCGGAGAGCGGAGTTGGCCACCACCAAACGGATGGGGTTGGTCGAGTGATTGTAACCGGGAGGCGTACATGAAGTGGTGGAACGAGCACGGCATCCTCACTTTCCAGATCGAATCTGTGGATGCCGTGCTCAATGCGCGGAAACTCGCTAAAACTGGGATTTCCATGCTTCACTGGGGCATGAATGACTTGCAATTTAGCTTGGAAACCTATCCTAATCCGCCATTCGCGTCAATTGAAGAATGTGTGGCACACGTGCAGAAGCAGATGGAAGGAACAGGCATTAAAGTCGCCACCGGCATCTCGCCGCATGGAATGCTATGATTTCACCTAACAGCACTGTGCCCTTCGCAAACGTTGTAACGAAAAGCCTAACACACGTAGAGAGGGTAGAGATGGTTTGACAAAACAAGAGCTTGATAGACGGGCTGCCCACATCGCACGTAACGTGGATATTCTAAAGTTCCAGTACGGTTCAGGGACACTTCTCTGATTCGCACACCGATTAATCGCGCTGTTAGGGAATCGGCGGGGACATGTCTGAGAAGCATAACCAGAAAGCACTTAGGGAATTGATGAGTAAGTGGAAGATGGAATTGTAAAGCAATCTCAAGGGTAGAATGTTGACGCACAAACACAGCATCTCAAAGATAATTAGAAACATCGGAAACTCAAGTGAACATCGATTCAATCGACAATCACTCTAGCCGCTCTACGGTGTACAGATAGAATTAGCACAATGACAAGATGCGACGATGTATTCCGGGTTGCGCAGGTTCCGAGCCATGAACCTGGAACACATATGGATCACAATCCCGCATAATATTTCAGAGAAGGAGACGGAACCTCCGCAATCCGCACTCACTGGAAGCATACGGCGCAACGCGAGTTGTAGCTTGGACAGCGTTTTTTACACCAGAAAGAATTCCGCACTGGAGACCGGTGTGATGCCGCCTACTAGAGACCAGACCGCCTTCAACACTCGAACACTTCCACCTGAGACGCCTCATATCTGCAAAAAGGAATCAGCCCCCAACCACATAGCTTTGAAAAAACATAAGAGGGGACTTTTCGATTGAGCATCAATTAGAAGCCTAAATCCTAACTGACAAACCGCGCCGATACGTACCCTATCCGATCAAAAGTGGCTCGGTAGCAAGAACCCGCCTCAACGGGGACAGCGGCATGTGGTGTACCGGGTATAACGAACTCACCAGCCGACAGTCCGATGTCAAACTCAGCAAGTTTATTGACCAAGTTAACGACAGAGTGGATGGGATTCCCAAGCACAGCCGCGGTAGCACCCGTCGCAATAACCTCTCCATCCTTTTCCAGCACAACGCCGATGTGCCGAAAATCAATCCCATCTATGGGAGTAATCTGCCCGCCCAACATAACTTTAGCAGCACCACAACTATCCGCAATCAAGTCTTGAACGGCCTTCGGTTTTTCTTTTCCACGGGTATCTGCAATCTCAAAAGCCGGCATAACACCGGCAATGGACGCCATAACCTTCGCCGGCGTCGCCCCTGGTCCCCTTAGGTCGTTTTTCAATACGAAAGCGGTCTCTCCCTCCAGCATCGGCTTACACAAACCCTTCAGCGCAATTGGTTCACCCTCTAGAACTAACATTGAGGCAAACAGATTTCCGTAAACTGGACTATCCGTGTTGAACATCTGCTGCATCGTCTTTGCGGATAGACCAATCTTGCGGCCAATCACAGTATCGCCATTTTTAATTCGCGTGTCAAATGTCCTCTTGTGAATTGCATAGGCTTCGGCAATTGTCACGTCTGGATATTGGTCGACCACGTTGGTAATTGGTGTGGCCGTCTCTTGGGCATTCATAAGCGCTTCAGATAACTCCGAAATCTGTCTCTCCGTTAAAGACATTCAGAACATCTCCTTCCTTATATACTAAGAGCAAAAAAAAACGATGATTTGTGGGATTGAGCTTTAGTACCAATAACATCTTCTCATCCGCTCTAAATCAAACCAAAATCCCAATTAGAATTCTGTTTAAGTTGAAAACATCAGGCTTGGTAATTGAAATGTTACATCAACCAAACTTTCTTGAGAATGCCAGCCATTGCTGATAGAAGGATGGACCGCGCGGAACGGGACAACAAATTTACCACTACCACGCCGCACAAGTTGGATAACACCTCTATTTCTCCAAAGACTAAAGAGACAAAATACCCCACCCAGTTAACCGATGGAAATTTTGACACAGACATCATAGGTAGATTCTTTCATGACAAAGCCAAGCAGTAGATCGACTATGAAGCCAATATCGGGATTTCACTACCAACTAGATTTTTACCTCAATCTCTTCCTCTCTGTTCTACACCTAGCCCAAGTCCATACTGGCGTCGATCAAATCTTTGTCAGGTGTCACATCATCATCAAGCCTCACTCCGCCTCTTTCAGCTCAGTTCTTCCGTGAAAAGAGTGAACTTTCCCGGATAAATAGGAGTCGGAACCAGAGCTTCGTCCAGAACACGTGATAATCTCGCATGACATAGAGTTCTGGAGCGATATTCTTACCGCCGGGAAACCTATGTGCCAGGGGATTGAAGGAAAATCGTGATGCTCATTATGGTATCCAACATTGAACTCAAGCGTGTTCAACGGGCCATAGAAACTCAACTATAGGTCCCCTACTGATCTCCATTAACCAAGTGAAAGTAGAGCACCGGATCGGCAAACAAGGCACCGCTGCGATTTTCACCGTGCTTTCGACGCAACTCATCATTTTCGTATCCTTCTAATGCATGGCGTAACCTCGTGGTAGATTGTGCAGAGGATTGGGAAAATACCCACACCGGCACAGCAGTCCGAACATTCTGAAATCACGAGAAAAAACAATCTTTTACGTCCAACTGACGTAACTTATCCGGGAATTGCTCACGTCGAACCGGTATCGCATGGAACTGCATTCCCACCTCCAACTGACGCAAAGGACGAAAAAACTTTCGAGGTGTCGCGCGAATCACAATTCGGACATGCAGGATCCACTTCCGTTTCAGTAGATCGTTCCAGAACTTCAAACTTAGATTCACATTTTCTACATTGATATTCGTAAAGTGGCACTTCGATTTTCCTCCATAACACTGTTAGATTATTCTGTTTTTTCGTCCCGAATTTGGAACACAGGAGCACTCACCGATGCTGCATTGCATCTGGGAAACCTGGACGATACCTTGAATTTACGCCTATCTTTGAAAGCAAATCCAGACTCTTGACATTGGGCTGGCGTAATGATGATCTTCTCCGCAAGCCAAACGAATATGAGAAATATCTTGCACAATCCCCTTGGAGATGGCTTCGAAGGACACTGAGAGGGTTTTTTATCAAGGTACTTCACCTCTTAGGATTTATGTGGTTGCCGGCCTTCAGGTTATTAGTCAACGATCTCCATGCGATCTAAATCTCCCGTTTCCCCGGTCGAACTCGCCTGATTATCTTCCTTAGACCTCAGATCGATAGGCCTAATAACCACTTTCACCTTCGTACCCTTGGCCGGAATAACGTCTGTATTAACACGATAAGTACGGTCGTCGGTTCCACCTGACAATGGGTGATTAAAAATTGAGTCAGGGTCCCGGTAAACTGCAATGATGTTATGGTGTAATTGGGGCGTAAACTGGTTGTTGTTAATGATACGCCCACCGGTAAAGACCCAATGCGTACGTTGCATTGGACGCTCCTCCATCGCATTCCACATCAAGTCCTCCGCACGCCTTCGTACATATTTTTCACCTTGATTCCACTCTACCCAGATTTCCACGCGAGTGCCTTGGGGAGCATGTGGGTCTCCTTCAATCATGAGATCCATTCCCGGTTTCATGCCCATCTCAGCGCCTAAGGCGAGGAACAGGTGAATCGGTTCAGAATCGAGCATGAGAAGACTTTCATGGGTCTTACCCAATCTGCCACAGGCAAAAAACTCGAGAACCGTATCGCCGTTAATGATATTCACTTCACCCGTGAGCACAACTTCTCGTCTGTTAAGATTGTACCTAACATTCCCAATTTGGAAAAGGCCGTCACCAAGCTCGCGCGGCGGCGCAAGGGCAGGATCTGTTGCAGCGGTCGCCTTAGGGTGTATGAGTAATTCCTGTGAACTAACATTGTCGTCTCGATCGAGATCTTCAATTCGCTTATTAGGATCCACCACAGCATATAGCTGACGTGTTCCCTCTGTTTTGGACGTCCAGTCCACAGATACCGTGGTTTCACGCAGGTTGGGGATGACGATTACTTCCTGCGTGGCAATTTTCGTTCCACCATCCCCCGGTGTTCCGTCATAGAAATTGACCTCCGCAAAGATCTCCACAGGAGCACCCGTATTAGTCATGGTCAGACTAATCCGCATCGGCTCGCCGACTCGCGGGGCTGGCGGGGAAAATCGCAGACTATGCGGAGCGATACCTAGGTTCGGCCAGATTGGTTTCGGAAGGCCATGCGTTAACAACATCAGCGCGAAGCAAGTTGCGGAAAAATCACCGTCCTGATCGACCCATCGTCCATCCGTTTCCTGCCGAGCGACAAGCATGCCTGAGATTTCGTCATACCATCTATGTTCTGCGAAGGTTTCTATCTGAGGGGGAATGTCGGCGAACCGCTGTAGAGCGAGCAAATAATAGTAAAGCCACGAGTTTGATCCAGGATTACGGGTAATCGACCAATGGTCATTTATCCACTCAAGCCCTTTCTGGATTTGTCGATCCTCAACGGACACATCGCAAGCACGAAGCGCCCATAACCCTGTTGCAGTCATGCTACCGTAGACACCGATGGCCCAAGGAGAGCCACTGTCAACAAGGTTGTAGAGCCAACCGCCATTATCGGTTTGATTTCTCCTAATCCACCGTTCGGCACGTTCCCAAGTCTCTCGAGGAATCTTTAATCCCCACTGCTTAGCAGCGTAAAGGGCATAGATTACCATGTTCATATGTGCACCGTCTGCAGTATATCCGTACCCCCAACCACCATCGTCCCTGGGATCCGCGAACTCACTTCCTTTCACAGGAAGTTGGTGCGCTATGAGTTTATTCACAGCAAATTGCGCCCGATTACGATATCTGGAATCATTTGTCGCCGCAAGCACCGGCACTATAACCGCATAATGATAAACTGCGAAAAGATTCCAGTCCGACTTCATGAAAAATTGAAGTCCTTTCGCTACTGATGGATGGGATTCATCCAATCCCGCGGAAATCAGAGCTTGTAGAGCAAGAGCCGTCTCTTGTTTGTTGTCCTCGCCAAAATCCCACGCCGAACCGGGGATGAAATCTTCAGGTAATCCTTTGAGCGTTGCACCACAAATTACACAGATAGAAATAAGCTGATTCGCTGTGCCACACTGCAAACAGGCACGACTGTGCTTACCCTGCTGGGATTCCACCCATTCCACGCCTTTCTGGATGGCCGCTCGGATGGCTTCGGGCGTCGCTTCGGGGAAGTGGCGGTGAAATGCGGTAATAGATTTATAGGTGACATTATTGGCTGAATTGGATTCTTGGATGTATTTCTTTCCAGGTGGGTTGACAACAACATAAATCTCTGTCGCACCCGCCGGCGGACGCCATTGTGCCTTTATATCGTCAGTCTGTCCCGGTTTCAAATCTAGAATCACGTCCTTACACAAAATCTGGAGCGGATTCATTTTCGGATTGCCCTCATAAAGCTGAACCACAAGATCTTCATTCAGCGTTTGTGCAACCAACCCAATATTTTTTACACGAACACGAATCGTCAACTCCTCACCTTCAAGGGGCTCAGACTCGGAAAAAGTTATACTCGAAGCATCAACGGTAAAATCAGGGTACACCGCCGGCTGTGCTTGGGGATGGACCACGAATAAAAGGAGTATGACCATGAACAAGATGTGGGATTTGTACATGAGGACCTTAGCAAATGGACCAGAAACTCGAATAATACAACCCCAAACAGAGGAAACGTTACACCGAGAAATCACGCGATTCTCGCGACATCGAATCACTTGACCCAACGTTCTTTGGGCGAGACACTATTCGCCAGCCCAATTCCCCACCGATACATAAGAGGGCATAGGAATCGGGTTCTCAAACAACTTCTGGCCCGATGCCGAGAACTTAGTGACGCCGCCCTGGAAAGTAGATCCAAGCTGATCGGCAACCCAAACGCCGCCATCCCTACCATCAACGCTTATCGAGAGAATCGCCATGCCAGCCGGGACTTCAATGATTTTTTCACCATCCGGTGAGAGCTTAATCAACATAGAAGCACTGGAAACCAACCAAACACTGCCATCCTGATAGTGGACCTCAGGAGACGTGGGCTTAGGTATGTCCGTAATTCGAAGCAGTTCTTGACCAACAGGGCTCAATTTAACCAACACGCTTGCCTGACTATCAGCCACCCAAGCATTGCCTGTCTTTGGATTGACCGCGACAAATTTTGGCTCTTTAAGCACCGATTGACCAGTGGCAACAGCTGCTCCGTTGGCATCATATCGGGTCACTGTTCCCCTCGAATCGGTCACCCAACAGGAACCATTGGAGGGGTTCACGGCAACTTCAGGTTCGTGAACACCGGTAATGGTTGCGAGAATCTGATTTCCATCCGCTGAAATCTTCTTGACGACATCAAGTCCCCCGATCCATGCAGTGCCATCACCAGGGTTAATTGAGATAGAACGAGCACCTGTAATATTCGAAATCGTTTTGAACGCCGTATTGGGATCGGCTGACGCCGGATCGTATCTGAAGACAGCGTGCGCCGCAGATACAGAAATCCACACGATACCGCGCTTGGGATCTACTTCTGCAGCTTGAGCCTGTGTGAGTCCGGGTATGATTGACGGGTCTGCGTTTCCGTTTGAAAGAAGTTTATATATGGTATCTCCGCGACTCACAACCCAACACTCACCATCATATTCTCCGTATGAGTGGATGGACGGAAAAATTACAGATACCACTAAGACTAATATTGCTACCGTGTTTAGAGCGTATAGTCGGCTCATTCTTCTATCTCCTAATTCTGTATAGGGTCAATTATCTAGCTACCCGCTCTGGTTCCAAGAGCTTCGAATCCAGCCAAGTCCAATGATTAAGATTAACACATTCACCCCTCAATGTCCAAGCAATTTCAGACCGTACTCTTGCACCTAATGTAAGACAAGTTCTAGCTCATTTGAGTCCGCAAAACTACCTAGAAGTTGGACAGCCAATCGGTTCGAAAGCGCCCATCGCCGATGTTCTATTTCTGAAACTAGATTGGGCTCAGTCCACTTCGATTTCTCGACGTCGACCGCTGAAATCAAGAATGCCATAAACCAACACAAAGAAAATAATTGTCGCCTGTATGACAAATGTCAATTTTGCCGAGATTCCAGCTACCTGTTGCATGGACTGTGATCCGGTTTTCAACGCACCGAACAACAAAGACGATAGAATTACCCAAAGCGGATGGAGTTTGGCTAGTAATGCTACGGCAATTGCCGTATATCCGTAGCCTGACGAAAAGTTGTGAAAGAGCCGGCGAGTTAAAGCGGTAAGCTCTATAGCACCTGCCAATCCGGCAAGCACACCACTAATAAAAAATGATAAGAGCACGTTCCTCGGGATGGAGATACCGGCAGCTCTTGCTGCTTCTGGGTTCGCCCCTACGGCACGAATCTTATATCCCAAGACGGAACGAAAAATGAGAATCTCCAGCAGGACTGCCAAGGTGAGCGCAATCAGAATCCCCAGATGAAATCGTGTTTGCGGCACTAGACGCGGTAGATGCGCTGCTTCGGAAATCATATCGCTTTGGGGTCCACGTCTGGCAATTTCCTGTAACGGACCACCATCGACCATGTAGCTCACGAGGTGCATCGCCACATAATTCAACATTATTGTGCTGATGACCTCCTGTACGCCGCGATACACCTTGAGTATAGCCGAAATCAAGGCCCAGGCTCCGCCCGCCAATCCGCCCAAACATAAAGCTAATGGAATGCCAATGACAGGAGAAAGGTGTGGGGCAATATGTACTCCACACCAGGTGGATGCAAGGGCTCCTAGCAGAAATTGTCCCTCCGCACCAATGTTCCAAATACCGCAACGAAACGCAAGAGCAACCCCCAGCCCAGTGAGTAGCAATGGCGTACTTTTGACGAAAGTCTCGGCAATCCGTCGACCATTACCAAACGCTCCGGTCCCAGCAGCTGTCATCGCTCCCCAAGGGTCGTAGCCACAAAGGAGAATAATGACACCATTCACGAGAAACGTGGATAGAAGGATTGCAGAAGGAAACAAAAGTTTACGCCAGTTTAGAGTCATCTGTTTACGTGCCGAATTCATTCGTACGCTTTGACACCGGTCATCAATAAACCAAGATCAGTCGGATTATTTCTCTTGGACGTTCCCTCCAAGAGAGTTCCATCAGAGATCACAAAAAGGCGATCGCTCAATGCAAGAACTTCATCCAGATCCGTTGAAATCAGTAGCACGGCCTGTGACTGTTTCCGTTGTGTTAACAGGTTCTCATGGACATACTTCGTAGAATTAATGTCCAGCCCTCGCGTTGGGTTCACGGCAATTAAGAGTTCTGGATTGCGAGACATTTCGCGGGCCAAAACAATCTTCTGCTGATTGCCACCCGAAAGCGTGCGAGCCGAAACCTCTTTCGAAGGCGTTCGAATGTCGTAATCCGCAATCAACCTCTCCGAAGTTGCACCTATTTCGCTCCGATTAAGCAGTCCTCGTTTCCGGTGAGCACGAAGATGATGAACATCGAGCATCAGATTTTCACTTACCGAGAACTCAACCACTAGACCGATAGCTTGTCTGTCCTCCGGAATGTAGGCAACTCCCAAACCTCGTCTCTCAGCAGTGGTTTTATACGTAATAGGGATATCACAAAATGTGATTTCACCCGATACGACCTTTCGCAGTCCCATGAGCGCGTCCGCGAGTTCGACCTGACCATTACCATCGACGCCAGCAATCCCTACGATTTCACCTCTCCGAACCTCGAGTGAAACACCCTGTACAACAATCTCGCCACGGTCCCCCCGAACTACCAGCTCTTCGACCCTTAATGCAACTTCATCAGACGTGATTCGTGTTCCTTGTTTTTTTTCCTTTTTATCAATCGGAAATTCATCTCCCATGAGATAATCGGCGAGCACTTGAATCGAAGTATTCGCAGTGTCATCCATGTGTGTCTTAAGCCCGTGCCGCATCACAGTCACACGATCGCTTATTTCCATAACCTCTTTCAACTTATGCGAAATAAATATGATTGCGCAGCCGTCAGCCGCAAGTTGTCGCAAGGTTGAGAACAGTTCGCCAACTTCCTGGGGTGCGAGCACAGCCGTGGGTTCATCAAAAATCAAGATTTGTGCCTCTGCGGCTAACGCCTTAAGTATTTCTGCACGCTGTTGGAGTCCGACCGACAATTGCCAGGCATATGCCTCTGGATTGATATCGAAACCGAAGCGTCGGGACAGATCTCGTACCTTCTCAAATGCTTCATTTCGACGAAAACGGAATCCCCGGTCAGTTAATCCTAAAGCAATGTTTTCCGCAACAGTGAGGTTCTGCACAAGCATAAAGTGCTGATGGACCATTCCGATACCGCAGGAAATGGCATCTCGGGGCGAATTCAGCACGACTGGGTTTCCAGAAATTCGAATTTGTCCCACATCTGGTTTATATAATCCATAAATGAGATTCATCAGTGTGGATTTGCCAGCACCGTTTTCACCCAGTAACGCGTGAATCTCGCCGTACTCTAGATCGAAATCCAGATCTTCAACTGCAGTTAAATTTCCAAATTTCTTAGTGATACCTTCAAGTTCAAGTACTTTCATCTGGAATTCAGCACACGATTAGATGTTTCGGTTGAGCGCAGAAATGCGAATGAATCGAGAACAAGCATATGGCTGTTCAGGCTGCATGGAAACGGCTAAACCTATATCATATTCTATGTCACTGATCGTCCTCACCAAAGTGAATCCTAGGCACATCAAGTTCCCTGGCTAAAATCTGCTCCCTGATTTCTCGAACCTTCTTTTTCACTGCTTCGGGTATGTGCTCTAATAGTCTCGGATTGTAAACCAGCTTGATTGCCTCGTTATCCGACATATTCATAAAGAGCGACCTTGCCTCAAATGTACCATTTTTAACCATTTTAGCCACTCGAACAAAGCTGTCGGAAGAAATCACCGCACTGGCAAGAATTGTGGTCGGTGAGACCTCGCTTTGGTCACGGTTAGAACCGAAGCAATAGATGTTTTTTCCCAACTTACGTGCCTTTTCCACAGCTTCAAACACACCACGACCAGCAGCATCCGCATTGTGGAAAATAAAATCAATTTTCTCGTTAATCTGAGCTAATGCAATCTCTTTGGCCTTGCCAATGTTTTCCCAATCACCAACATAGGCACGCCGCACTTCCGCGGACGGATTCGCCGCTTTCACGCCACCCTCGAAGGCCATGAAAGTACTGTTAATCGATGGAATGTTCTGGCCTCCGACTGCTCCAATTTTGTCCGTTTTCGTCATCATACCCGCGATAATGCCGAGCAAATAGGTGGCCTCCTCTAGTTCAAAGACAATCGGTGCCACATTATTCAGTATGGTACTACCCGAAGTAGTAATAAATACTGCGTCCGGGAACTCCTGAGCAACAACTTTAGCAGCGTCCTGGAATTCGTAGCCATGACCAAATATGAGATCGTAACCGGCTAGAGCATAAGATCTAAAATGCTCCTCCTGGTCAGCAGGTGTTCGACTCTCAATATGACTAATCTCGGCCCCAAGTTCCTCCTTAATCGCTGTGAGACCATCATAAGCCAAGGCATTCCAACCTGCGTCGCTGATTGAACCAGGAGCCAGCAGCGCGACCTTAAAGTTTTTTTCTGTCGCCTTTTTGTCGCAGGAGATTACGCCGGACAGAAACAGTAATCCAAATAAAATGACCGCCAGATTCCGAAGCTGGATTTTCATCATTCCCATTTAGCCTCCCTCCACAAGAATTCTGAGATTCGCGCATATTACATAGCGCGCATATTGCATAGATAGACGAGCAGTAATACTACTACACGGAATCCAGCATGTAAAGTGGATTTTCCTTGAAGCATCGGATGGCTGGCAGCACAAGAAGAGCCCCTTTCCTTACCGAACGGAGGGATCATGGCGACTTACCAAGACCAATTATTAGGCATTCTAGACTGTCAAAAGGTTAAGAGGAAACTCAATCTAAAACGGATTGCTTACCCAACCAGGTCCTGGTATCAGCAACTAGAATCTATGGTTTTTCCAACATTCGAGCGCACTGCAAAGAGAGGAAGGATGCTTATTTAGAGATGGTTTTTTCGGTCGAAGCACAGCACCAAACTTTAAGTGCGGCTGATACTTGAACAAGTACCTTGATTTTCGCAGATAACCTTTCCTGTTTCTTTTTCGATGTCCACAACGTCAAATCGAATTTATCAAGGGAACAATTGTTCAACAGTCCAAACATAAACTGCGGAACCCGTAGCCAAATCAGTTTGCTCTCATCATTTCTCACATAATCTTACGCCTTATTGAGCATGTTGAATACCCCGTGTTAAACGGTTTTTTCTTGACCAAGCTAGTTCCTGGTGATATGATTAGGATGTCTGATTTTACGCATGGATACAATTGAGCCCCGCGGCACTGCGTCGCAAATAAGTCAAACGCCAAAATGAAAGAAGCACCCCTGAGCTTTGGCAACATGAGACTGGACATCTACAAAAGTCACAATCAACAGCAAACAGAATTATTGAGACATGGCAAGGCGTAAAAGAAAAAAACATGCGCTACCTCATTCACCGAGCGTTTGCATGCAAACGTTGGAAGCCCAGGAAATGAAGTCACAAAGAGATCCTCTCCGCATCAGAATCTACGGCGATCCGGTGCTCCGACGTAAAGCGATTCCAATTAGGAAAATCACAACCGTTGAAAAAAAACTCGCGGAAGAGATGTTGGCCACCATGTACGCGGAACCAAACGGCGTCGGGTTGGCCGCACCCCAAATTGGAGTGCTAAAACGATTAGTCGTAATTGATTCAAATCGTAACGATCTTGACAGTAAACCGTTAGTTCTAGTTAACCCACAAATTCAAAGCCTTGAAGGGGAAGTTGTTAATGAGGAGGGATGCCTCAGCATCCCCAACGTAACGGCGGACGTCAAACGAGCAAGAAAAGCGGTTGTCACTGCTCGAAACATCGATGGAGAGGAGATTTGTGTCGAGGGTGAAGAATTCGTGGCACGTGTTCTACAACATGAGATAGATCACCTCGATGGCGTGTTGTTTATTGATTATATTAGCGATCGAAAACGCCAATTACTCCGTAAGAAGCTGCGCAAGCTTCAGCAACAATCAGAAGAGTAGAAGAAAAATGGAACAACACACTGCTGCAAAAACAAATAAGAAGCTAGAGGAATTCGACGCGCTTTTAGTTTCGTATGGCAACGTCATAGTGGCTTTTTCAGGGGGAGTAGATAGTACCTTCTTGGCAGAATCAGCGCGACGTGCTCTGGGAGAAAAATCCGTTGCCGTCACAGCAATCTCTGCATCCTATCCCGAACGTGAACTGCGAGCTGCCAGGGACATTGCCAAACAGATTGGAATTCGTTTTGAGACCGTCAACACAGACGAGCTCGACATGGAAGGATACGCCAGCAATCCCGAGAACCGTTGTTATTTCTGCAAAACTGAGCTTTTCACCAAACTCCAGCCTATCGCCGAAAGATATCAAGTCGGAGCAATTGTGTACGGCGCGATTCCTGATGATATCGGTGATTACCGTCCCGGCATGGATGCCGCCGATCGCATGGGAATCAAAGCACCCCTCATTGATGTCAACCTAACGAAATCGGAGATTCGCGAAGTTTCAAGACAATGGGGACTACCAACCTGGGATAAACCTGCTTTTGCTTGCTTGTCATCTAGATTCCCACATGGCATGCGAATTACACGTGACCTACTCCGCCAAGTGGATCGTGCGGAACAGTTCCTGTATGATTTAGGTGTGCGACAATTTCGCGTACGCCATCACGGAGACCTCGCGCGAATCGAACTCGAACCGGACGAAATTCCGATTGTCGCAACACAATCCGCTCGAATCCAAATCAACGAACATTTTAAAGAGCTCGGTTATAAGTACGTCACCCTGGATCTCCAGGGGTATCGTGCTGGAAATCTGAATGGAGACGTCCTCAAAATCTCCGTGTAGTCTTCGAACCTAGGCTATTCGTTCCTAATGCAGGAACGATGTCAGATTATCCACAACTCCTATAGCAGCTCAACGGTTCGTGGATTAACAATGGATGCGCAGTCGCAATTGTCATACGGCAAGAATAATCCCATAAGAGATTAGCTCAGCCAAATTTTCTACTGTCATTTGGCATGTTGGTTAGCACATCCTAACTTGGAAAAAGTATAAGTTAGCCACAAAACTCAACAATCGAGAACTGAGAATCTAAGTACGGCGTGCCATGTTGATAATCGCGGTATCTGATCATAATCTTCCATATGGGCCCAAGATTATTATCCATCACTCGGACTCTGACATCGCAAAAGGTCGTGCAATGCGAAAATAGTACACTCCTCTTATTCACGCCAGGAGGTGGTAAGCGGTACAGATTTGCACAATGTCTGGAGCGTCTTGCTTGATTATAGCACCCAAGCGAGGTGCCATGCCGTTTGTCGAATTCTCCAAGGCATTGCACACTGTCGACGATGTGTTTAACAGGACCGACCACTCAATCCGTGAACCAATTTGAGGATAAGCGATTGCAACTGGCGTTGCTGAGACCATCTTCGGTTAATATTACCACCCAAGAACGGCCTCGAAGTATGAGAATTAGGATGCCATCGCAGTTCGCTCTGAGCTGGTTTCGACTGACAGGAATCACGGTTTCTGAACGCGTCGTCGAGCTAAAACAGTCGCCAGTGCCTCATAAGCAAGAAAGTACTTGGCCGATTTCTTTCTGGTCCCTATACACAAGACTGAACCACTAGGAATAGGGGCTACAGGGCGCACGGCTAGAATTTCGAATTTGCAAAGTAGATATTTCCTCATACATGCTAAGAAACCAGGGAAACAATGCTCAGACAACAAGCGCAAGTAAATTCGCAACCAAAACCACTAATTGGTGTCGAACTCTTCAGCCAGAAAAAACTCGATGCTTGCACGCACTGCGGACTCTGCTTACCAACATGTCCAACCTATCGCACGTTGGGATTGGAAACAGATTCGCCACGTGGTAGACTTTATCTTATAGATGCAGCATTTAGGGATAACAATCCAATTTCTCTAAACGAGGATTGGGCACAATATATCTATCGCTGCTTAGACTGCCGTGCATGTGAAACAGCCTGCCCCTCCGGGGTACATTTTGGAGAACTAATAGAGGAGGCACGAGCGATTTATGAGTTGAATACCGAGCATTCGTGGGACCACAAATTTTGGACAAACCTAGTTTTTAAACAGCTTTTGCCCAAGCGGAATAGACTGAACTTCATCTTTGATTTTTTATGGCTATATCAACGACTAGGGATCCGGTGGTTGGTGCAGAAATCTGGCATCCTGAAGCTAATGGGCACGATGGGAAAGATGGAATATTTACTACCGCAGGTTCCGATGCCTTCCCTTAAATATACCATGAACAGGTCTGCTCCTGCGACAGGCAAGGCAAAATATCGCGTCGGCTTCGTATCCGGCTGTATAATGAATCAAGTCTTTACGCAAACCAATCTTGCGACAATTCGTGTCCTTCGAGAAAACGGTTGCGATGTAGTCACTCCGCGAGAACAAAACTGTTGTGGCGCACTCCATGTTCATAACGGAATCCGTGATACCGCACTCGACTTGGCACGGCAAAACATAGACGCGTTTGATGTGCAAAATTTGGATGCAATTGTTATTAACTCAGCAGGTTGTGGGGCAACGCTCAAAGAATACAGCGTCCTGATGGAGCACGACACGCAATATGCCGAAAGAGCAAGTAAGTTCAGCGACAAAATGCGCGACATAAGTGAGTTCCTTGCCGAGATAGAACTCGTAACACCTACGGCTGAACTGAATCGCCGCGTCACCTACGACGAACCATGTCATCTTGTACATGGGCAAAGGGTTCAGTCTCAACCCAACAAGATACTTCAATCAATCCCGGGCTTGGAGCTCATTGAACTTCGTGAATCTGAGTGGTGTTGTGGCAGTGCTGGCATTTACAATATCACTCAACCAGAGATGTCAAGAAACATCTTGGAACGCAAGATGAGACACATTTCGGAAACCAATGCCGAAATAATCGTGACCGGAAATCCAGGCTGTATCTTACAAATTCAGCAGGGCATACGACAGCATGATTTACCGATGAAGGCAATGCATTTAATCGATCTTCTCGATTGCGCATATCGTGGTGTTGATCCGCTTGTCTAGAGGACTATAACAGGGAAACATCGATGACGAAATGGTTAATTATAGGTCTCAGCACCGTAATCGGGTGGATGAGTCTAGGCTGTGGTGGATCGAATCAGCTTGTTGAGCGAACTCTCTCCGACGCCGTCTTCCAAATCGCGATTGCCAAAGAAGTCAATGCCGAAACGCTGGCAAGTCAGGAACTATCGGATGCTCAACAGATGCTTAATCAGGCAGAAACTGCGCTAAAGCAAGGACATCGAAACCTGGCCTATCGATTTGGAATCCGCGCCTATCTCAAAGCTAAGTTAGCAGAATCAATTGCTATCATGGACCTTAAGGATCATCAAGTGGCAACAGCCACGAAAAAATTAGAAGCAAAATTGCAGGCTGCTGACACTGCGCGTCGTGCATTCGAAGAAGCCAAAAACGAATTCGAAAAAATGCAATCGACGTCCCCATAAACTCAACGCAGAACTATCCAGTACGTCACAACTTTTTACACTCATCTAAACGGACAAAAATGCATAACTATCGGTTTTCCTCGGGTCTCAATCTCCTCACCATAGGAATACTACTAATCGGATGTGGCGGAAAAGTTGATTCAATCTTGTTGCAAACTTCCTTGCAGAATGCACAGAGCGCGATGTTCAACGCCGAACGCTTTCAAGCTGACTCTCACACCAAAGAGAGGTATTCCCGGGCAGCAAAACTGCTTGACGCCGCGCGAATTGCGCAGCGTGCTGGCAACGGGGTTCAGAGCTTGGAATTAGCGTTTCAGGCACAGATGCAGGCCAAGATATCAGAAATTCAGGCACGTCAACACATCTCCCAAGTACGAATCGATGAAACCAACAAGGGCATACACCAAGCAACTAGACAAGAAATGGATTATGAGATTCAGGCCGCTCAGGCACGCCAAGCGGTTGCGGAAGAATTAACGCGTCGTGCTTTAGGCCGAGCCAATCGAGCGCAAGAAGAAGCTATAGCTGCTAAAATTGCAGCAGATGCGGCCAGAAGTGCTGCACAGAGATCTATACTCCAAAATGAGACGGAATCAGTGATTTCGGAAGCAAAGCAACTGCTTAATCTTGCTAGGGAAACCGACGCCATGTCACACACTCCAGCTGACTATCGGGCGGCAGAAAAGCTGATTGACGAAGCAATTTCGTACCTCGACCTCGGTAATTTTGATAAAGCAACGGACTTGGCAAGCCAAGCGAGAAACCGGGCCAACGCAGCTCGTATCGCGTCGCTGAATGCTATTCGTACCGCAAAATCAACCAAGGTAGAAGCCTATACCGAAGCAAAAATCTCGATTGCACAAGCAGAGATGGAAATTGCTCGGGCAGAAAACGTCTACGCGTCAGTCCATGCAGCAGACCTTTTTCAACTCGGAACCGCAACACTCGAGGAAGCCATTAGTGCGCTGAAGGCTGAGCAGTACGATCGAGTAGTTCGTTTGGCAGGACAAGTAGAGCAGGCGGCACGGGAGGCTTATACGGCTTCTGAAGCCATCGATCGTCAACGACGGGTTCAGGAAGTAATAGAGGAGGAGCTTGCACAAGCTAAAGATGCGATTTTTAAAGCGGAAGAACGCATTGAACAGGAACGAAAAACAAACGTTTCGCATCTTGCGCCTATACTCTATAAACAGGCAGAAACCTTATTAGTCGAGGCAAGACTGGCAATCGCAAATGATGACTTCCAATCTACCACGGCCGCTGCTGAACAGAGTCTAGAAGTTTTGAATGTAGCTATCACAAACTCGAAACGCGTCGAACTCGTAGAAAACCGCATTGTTGAAGCTGCTAGTTCGATCGCATCGGCAGAAATTGACCAAAACGAACAGGGCATACTTATCCGATTAAGCGGCAATCTATTCAACTCCGGAAGCACAACACTGAATACCGATTTTCTACCACATCTTAAACAGCTTGCTCAGATCATCAAAGATTTTTCCGACTATTACGTTCGCATCGAAGGGCACAGTGATGCTAGCGGAAGTGCAAGCGCCAATCTCGCGTTAACGGAGAAAAGAGCGCGCGCGTGTAAACAATACCTAATAGACATGTGCGACGCGCCTGGAGAACGATTAACAACCGTTGGTTTAGGAGAATCCGTACCGATTGCAGCAGAGACTAACGAACGGGGTGTGGAGAGAAACCGTCGGATTGACACAATTATTCTAACACGACAGTAAAACAGAAAAAACCACAACCTCTTCGGAGCGATAAAGTTAATGTCATATCCGGGACCGCCCGTCCAACTTGATCCATTTGTCGTCACGCAAATATCGCAGAGCTTGTTCGGCGATCGGTTCATAATATTTTACGATAACATCATTCAGTTTCACAACCATTGCTATTCCGTCGAACGGATTGACAACTATGATCATCGCTACTTTGCACACTATTACTTAGTTGATTTAAATTCTAAATTGGCAATGCAGACTGATGTTGATTGTGCACCCCTTGGGAGTTACGGCGCGATTTTTCATCCAGAAACCGGTGAGATAGTCGACTACGATGAGCTGACCGCGGAGTGATTGAACGCAGAAAAACAGATTGGCTGAGGCATATATATCCCTCGAATAGATTTAGTTGATGTACTTGCCGATAATCAGATCCAGTTTGCGACGGGTCCCTTGAGGAATCTGTTCTGGATTCGTTGCAATTGACTTCTCAAGTGCATTCGAACAATGACAACCTCTTCGTTGTTCTGGGATTCTGCGAATGACGCCTTTGGTAGCCTCCTTCGCGATCTCTACGTTTGCAAGCAGATGCTGCAAAATCATTTCGGCTGTTACGTTGTCGTGGTCTGGGTGCCAGCAATCGTAGTCCGTCGAGCAAGCCAGGGTTGCATAGCAGATTTCGGCTTCACGTGCAAGCCTTGCTTCCGTGGCTGCCGTCATACCGATAATATCAAATCCAAGCTGCCTATAAACATTTGATTCGGCCCGGGTTGAGAAAGCCGGACCTTCCATACAGATATACGTACCACCTTTGTGAGTTGTCACTCCAACTTCGGTACCACTTTCATAGAGGATTTCACCGAGAACCGGACAGAATGGATTCGCGAGGCTGACGTGCACAGCCAGCCCTTCACCGAAGAAGGTGTTGATTCGATTTTTTGTGTAATCAAATAACTGATCGGGAACCACAAAATGGCGAGGTTCTATTTCGATTTTAAGGCTTCCGACAGCGCTCACAGAGATAATCCACTCAACCCCTAAGCTCTTTAACGCATATATGTTGGCACGTACATTAATCTCCGAAGGCAGGAAGCGGTGGCCCACGCCGTGGCGGGGCAGAAATACCACTTGTTTCCCTTCAGTTGTACCCAAAATTAGTGAATCACTGGGCTTTCCGAAAGGCGTGTCTATGTCGATTTCTTCTATATCACTGAGTCCTTCCATCTGGTAGAATCCACTGCCTCCAATCACTCCAATTTTAATACTCATAAATCCTCCAAACGTTCTCTAAAAAGGGTTTTACTCAGCAATGGTTACATTACAATGCGGCAACTTGGAAATCGAAGGTGAATCAGGCTCTGCTGTTGCCACATACATACGTGTAAAAGAGCTAGACCTTATTTTCGATCTTGGTCGATGCCCGATGAGCTTTATCGGAACTGGACATGTATTCATCTCTCACTTCCACCTAGACCACTACTTCGGCTTACCAATCTACATCAGCCAGCGCTGGCTTAGCGGGATGCCTCCTGGACAAATCTATGCCCCTGAGACTGGAATCGATCAATTACGTAGCATTCTAGAACAGATCTCAATTCTGGACTGTGGAATGGTATGGGGCTATCAAGCCAACCCTGTTCAAGCGGGAGACAAAATCCCATTCCGAAGAAATCTCGTAGCACACGTCCTACCGGGACACCATAGAGTCCCATGTGTCGGTTATCTTATCTGTGAGAGACGCAACAAGCTAAAACCCGAGTTCCTTGATTTTCCGGGGCAAAGACTTGCAGAATTACGCCAAACGGGTGTTGAGATAACCTCGCAGATTGAACTCCCACTGATTGCCTATTTAGGAGACACTCAACGCTTTGACATTGGCATGCACCCTTTATTGCGCGAGTGCAGGGTGTTGATTTGCGAGTGTACGTTTCTCGTGCCAGAGCATCGCGAACGTGCAAAGAGGACCATGCACCTGCACCTTGACGCTTTGCCAGCGTTGTTGAGCGAATTTGAGGGGGAACACATCGTGCTCACCCATTTTTCCAAGCGATATACAGCAGAGTTCGTTCGAGAGCGCATCCAAACCGTGATTCCAGCTACAGACCGTGACCGTGTTCAACTACTCATTTAGACTGACGAAAATAGAGATCATGAAAAAAGCAGGGAAAATCACTCCCTGCTCTCACACGCTGACACATTCGATTCGATTATGACGTTACGCCCGGGTGATCCTCTGGATCACGGTCCGAAGTTCCTGCTTCTTGTTCAACATAGAATTTGTACCCATCCCCATCCTGATCTATTTCAAACTGACGAACAATCTGTTCAGCCTCTCGGTAATACCTCATCTCGCGACCAAGACTCATATAGGCCTTAAAGCCCTCATAAGCTTTAGAAAATTCGCGAATACCACGATAACAAACAGATTGTTGATAAACCCCTTCCTCCCGCCAGATGGATTCAGGATTGTTGTCAAACAGTTCCTGATAACCGTCGATTGCCTGCTCAAGTTGTCCATTCAATTGATACAATCGGCCCATGTGATAACGTGCATCCGCAGCCGAGAATTTCTTATATGAAAGCTGATCTGCCAGCGTGCGGTACGCATTAATGGAATAAGGAAAGTTTCTAAGATCTTCCCATCGACGTGCAATAAACTGAAAAGCTTGGACCACGGTATCGACATGACGGGTGGAGTATCTTTCGTTCGGCAGAATTACCCGTCCACTCGCTTCATACTCCGCGGCCTTTTTGCTCCGAAATCGTCTAATCTCCGCCTGATACTGCGCGATTTCAGTCAGGCTGGTCTTGGTTTCTTTCAGGAGTCTACTTGCTTGAGTCGCGTCGTAGGATTCAGGATACGTCTCAATGACCCTATTGTAATACGGCCAGCCTGAAACGTAATCATACATCTTATAGAAGTAAATATAACCGATTTTAGACAATGATGGTGGCGCTTTCTCATGCTCCGGAAACTCTTCAACAAGTCTGACATAATATGCAACCGCCTCTGGATAGTTACCTAGCTGTTCATAACTGTCTCCAACGTCATAGAGGGCTTGAGCTGCTGTACTATAGTGTTCCTTATCTTGGTTTTCATCATAGAGCGCTTTGTAATTTTGATACCTTCGCCTGTTCTCATCGATGAGTCGTCGATACTTGCGGATGTTGGCAATACCACTTTTAGCCTTACCACCATAATAACCCGATGGTGCAACTGTGATAATCGCTTCATAATGTTCTGTTGCTTTTTCCCACTCATAACGCTTCTTGTAGATTTCAGCAATCTGATAATGCGATCTCTGCGCATATTTTCCTGTTGGGGCGGCTTCGATAGCGCCGAGGTAGGTGTTGAGTGCGGCATCATAAAGCGATTTCTTTTTCGCCACTTCCTTTCGCCACTTCTCTCTGTCGGTATCTTTATCAGCCATGATGCGAAACGCTTCAGCTTTGTCAAACTTTCTGTCTGCATTCTGAACTTTCGCACCAACCGGTATAATCCGAACCCCACCGCAGCCGGTCAACATAATAGCGAGGACCACAAATGCAAGATAGGAAAAAAAACACACATTGCGTTTCATCTTATATTCCTCCAAGTCGGTAATCTAAAAACGCGAGCCAATGAAAACGATCTACTCATTAACCATAGCCTAAAATTGGACACGGATTGCGCTCATACAAGGTTCAACATCTCCACCTCCGCAAGAATTGTCCTTCTGATATATTAAACCATCTGCACGAATATATCAAGAGAATTCTGCAAGCTCATCTTTCCAAGACACCACAAAAGGAACGTGGGGATTCACGTGGATTTTAACCTCGCCTATCCACTTGACAGGCATGAAGTCTAGCCCCGGTTATTTGAGATATCTCACAAGAACTCGGACATGCCACAACGTGCTATCTTTACCTCTTGGCCCGATCTGGTTGTCGTAGTTTCAACGATTATTGACACCCAGACAGGCCAAATCCAAGGTATTTATTAAGAGAATCCATTACTCCAATAATACGGGGCCCATTCATAATTTGTCATTCGATTGGTTCCCACGAAAGCACTTACTGGCTGATTTTTCAACACAGTCTGGCGATTTACGTGCACTCCAAATCCCTATAATAGAAACGATTCATCAGTAATCAGCACACGTATCCCCACTTTCGCAGAAATCTAGTTCCGAATTCGACTTATCAACTCTAAACCGACGGCACTGAGAAGCTATCGTGACCGTTACACCAACAATATGTCATTCAGACAATGGCCTCTGCGAAGCTTCTCACCTATGCTACTTCGGCTGCAAAACTGGGAATCTAATACATGGACGTCAACCTTAGATCGCTTAGCACCTTGAAACAACACCAATTTTCGTTGATAATGTCGTAAGCGCTCTGATACAATGAGTTGCAAGCTTCAATGTTCTATATGTACATTCATCACTTCGTAACAATTTGGAAGGAGTATCATTTGCGAACAATTTTTCATAGCGCCGTCCTCGAAACATCCGGTTCTGGAACAGAAAAAAACCATTCTTCAATCTCTATCACAAGTCGCACTCGCCACTAGTCTCGACATAATCAGTAACATTGGCTACATATCCAAATTGGTAGTATACGCCTAGCCATTGACTGTTACTGGCGCTCTCCCCGTAGAAATATGGTTTACATTTGTTGAGATTTCCCGTGTCTTTATGGTTGCAATAATTTCTCAGCTCCTAAGACTAGGCATTCAACGAGTAATTGTAGCACACCCAAATTCTTCAAAGAAGTCACGCTCATCGGTGGAATACTCGAGTAAACACTGAGAGACTCACGATCAGGCTACGAGACCGATGAAATTACAATTGGCTCATCTGAAGCCCCGATCTGACAATCCGTGTCTCACATTGATGGACCAGAGAATTCAGACCTATTTCAGGAGATTCTTGGGGGATAGATTAGTTTAATAATCAAGCGCTTCTGGCCATATAGTTTTCCCAGCTATTACTTTTTCAAATATATTGACAGCTCGTTCGTTCTCTAAGCAATTTTCCAAACAGTGCAACCAAATAGGAGACCATCCGCTCATACAGGCACACCACAAATCTATCGATTTCGGGGATCATATCTATGACATCTGCGACTCTTACCTGGAGACAGCCGCCAGAAACGATTACACTCTCACATGGTGAAGTCCATGTCTGGATGGCCTCCATAGATCGTCGTCGATCAGAAATGGACAACCTACATCAAACTATTACCGACGACGAGAAGGCACGAGCCGAGTGTTTCCGATTCGACACACACCGCCAGCGTTTTATTGTCGGCCGAGCGACACTTAGAGCGATTCTGAGCAGGTATGTGGGAATCCCACCGAATCGGCTGCGTTTTCAATACAACTCTTATGGCAAACCAATGTTGGTGGAAAGAAAGGATCGAGGTGTCCTTCCAACAGGAACACTCAATTTTAATCTGTCGCATTCCAATAGACTTGTTCTATACGCTGTGACCCAAGGACGGGAGATTGGGGTTGATATAGAGTACATTCGGGACAACCTCGATGTACTTAGGCTTGCCAAGCGACACTTCTCCACGCAAGAGTTCTCGGAAATCGCATCCCTCCCTCAGACGCGTCAGATTAAGACATTCTTCGACTGCTGGACGCGTAAAGAAGCTTTTATCAAAGCAAAAGGTGAAGGATTTTCATTGCCGACAGATCAGTTCAATGTCTCGATAACTCCAGAAAACACCGTGGCCTGGTTGCACACCGCAACGGACCAACACGATACGTCAAGCTGGTCTATACAGGCGTTAACACCTGCTAGTGGTTATGCTGCTGCTCTCGCCGTCCAAGGCCCACCGCCATCAGTGCTTCAAACATGGTCTTTTGGCTAACTGACGCTATAATTTTCTGGGGGTGTTAAGACACTTTGTGCATCTTAACTCCATATCGATCATGCCTTGTGCGGAGTTGACCGCAAGCAGCAGCGATATCACGTCCTTTGCTCAATCGGATAGGAGCCACGTGGCCTCCGGCTGCTACTACCTGGCGAAAACTCTCAATCCGGTGCGATGTCGGACGACCAAAACTCGAATCTTCAATCTCATTAAACGGAATAAGATTAAGCTTGCAGGGCAAACGACTCATCAGCTTTCGTAAGCGTTTGGCATCTGCGGCGGTATCGTTCACATCGCGAATGATTACATATTCAAGTGTAATTTTTCGCTTCGTTGCCGTAGCCCACTCTCTTGCGGCATCGAAAACTTCATCAATAGAATATTTTGCGTTGATAGGCATCAAACGAGTTCGCACCTCATCCGTTGTGGCGTTTAATGAAAGCGCAAGATTGCACTTCAAACCTTCTCGCGCGAATTGCTTCATTTGCGGAGCCAATCCAACAGTGGAAATGGTGATTCGCTTCTCAGCTAGTCCGTAGCCCTCCGGACTAGCTAACAGCTGAACTGCTTTCAATGTCTGATTATAATTCGCCAATGGTTCTCCCATCCCCATAAAAACAATATTCGTTACGCGCTCTTCCGAATCTAGTTCCATTTCTATAGCAGCAAATTGATCCAAAATCTCGGCTGCCGTTAGATTGCGGAAAAATCCCATCTTACCCGTCGCGCAAAAATCACACGCCATCGCACATCCCACCTGCGAGGATATGCAGACAGTAGTTCTCTCTCTGTCATGCATCAAAACACTTTCTACTTTATCACCATTCGCAAGCTCAAACAGGTATTTGGTCGCTGCATCACAATCAGATGCTGTACGAACAGTGGCATGTATCTCACTAACAGAAGCGATTGACATCAGCCTCTCGCGGAATGCCTTTGATAGGTTGGTCATCGCTAAAAATCCCGACACGCGCTTGCCATAAATCCACGACATTAGCTGAGCAGCCCGATACTTGGGCTCACCCCACCCAAGAACAAGCTCTTCTAACTCAGATCTAGTCAGTCCTTTCAGATTGATTTTTTCCGTCAATGTACTTTTCACGTCTCTAGGGCGCCTCCAGCTTGCGATGAAGAATTTGATTGACCAGCTGCGGATTCGCTTTTCCCTTAGTTGCCTTCATCACCTGACCGACCAGAAAACCGATAGCTTTTTTCTTCCCATTTCGATAATCCTGCGTTGATTCCTCATTTTCCACGATGACTTGTTCTATAATAGCCTCAACTTCTGACACATCAGAAATCTGAGCGAGCCCCTCATTTTCAACAATCTGGCCCGGCATTTTTCCCGTTTCGAAAACCTCGGGAAGGACCAATTTCGCAATCTTCCCACTGATAGTCCTATCCTTGATTAGCTTAATGAGTTCACTAAGATGCTCTGGTGTAACCCTGCAATCTTGAATATCGAACCCCGCGCTATTTAACAGGCCTGACAAATCCCCCATGATCCAGTTGCTACTGGATTTCGCATCACCACTTCGTTGAACGGTTTCATCGAAAAACTCGGCCATCTCGCGCGTCGTGGTTAAAAATTCAGCATCGTAAACAGGAATGTTATACGCTCCCATAAAGCGCTTACGCCGTGCGGCGGGTAACTCAGGTAATGCAGATTGAATCTCCAAGATCCATTCGTCCTGAATCTTAGTACGAACAAGATCCGGCTCAGGAAAATACCGATAATCGTGAGCTTCCTCTTTACTTCGCATCGGCACAGTTTTACCCGTACCAAAATCAAACAACAAAGTCTCTTGAGAAATTTCCCCACCTTCATCTAGGATACGGGCCTGGCGTTTTTCCTCAAATTTCAGAGCTGCTAGCACATGTTGAAACGAGTTCTTGTTCTTCAATTCTGTGCGAGTTCCGAATACCTCGCTACCACTGGGTCTCAGAGAGATATTGGCATCACATCGAAAGCTGCCTTCCTCCATATTGCAATCACTGACCTCGATATATTCTAGGATTTCCTTGACTGCACGCCAATAAGCCACAGATTCCTCCGGAGATCTCAAATCAGGCTCGCTAACTATCTCAAGAAGAGGCACGCATGCTCGATTTAGATCTACATAACTACGGTTGGGATGGCCCGTTACATCGGAATGAACGAGCTTGCCCGCATCCTCCTCGAGATGAATCTGGTGGATTCGGGTACGATGACTTACACCATGGAAATCAAAATCCACATGGCCATTGCGAGCCAACGGCATATATTTCTGAGAAATCTGATACCCCTTGGGAAGATCGGGATAAAAATAATTCTTACGATCGAACGTGGTCACCGCCGAAATCTCGCAGTTCATCGCCAATGCAGCACGGATAGCAAACTCGACCGCGCGCTTGTTCAATACGGGGAGCACGCCCGGCATTCCCAAACAGATAGGACAGGTTCGGGTGTTTGCATCTCCGCCAAAGTCGACTTCACAATGACAAAATAGCTTGCTACGGGTACTTAATTCGGCGTGAATTTCTAGACCGATGACAGTTTCATATCTCGATGCTGGCATACTTGGTAATCCCTGCGATTTCTTACATGTATGTGTTGACTCTGTGTGGTTCTGTTGTTAAGATTTCTACCCAATAACAAAAGGGGAACAACAACAACAGTTTGAACCAAATCCAATGTTGCAAAGTTTCCTTAGAAGAAGTGTCCCAAAATCCCGTCGGAAACACATCACAAAACGTCAATGGAGTTGGCAAATTGATTGGCTGTGGCAGAGGAATTTAATGAACTATTGTAGCGGATTTCACCCATAGGGTCAATAAGAATATCTGCTTGACACCATCTTTGAATTTGAATAAAATAGAAGAATCAGATTAAGGAGGTGTCTAAATGACTGATAGAACGAAAAAAGCTTCGGATTCCGAGTTGGCAACGAATCTAGCAAAACTATCAAGTTGGACCATCGAAAATGGAAAGTTACACAAACAATTCCAGTTCGAATCGTTCATCGAAGCATTCGGTTTCATGACAAGCATCGCGCTGATAGCCGAATCAATGAATCACCACCCCGAATGGTTCAACGTCTATAACCGAGTGTCGATCGACCTAATAACCCATGATGCGGGCGGAATCACTACACTGGATTTCCAACTAGCGCAGAAAGCTGATGTGCTCGCGAAGCAAGCTTGCCCTCCTTAGGCCCCAGTTAAGAAAGAAGTCGCACAACAGCCTCTACCGCAACTTCTGTATCGCGCAGTGGCGCAATGGGTGTACAATCCGACAAACCACACTGAATGCGTGCTTCCAGCCCATCTATTCGGCAAGAATCGACTGAGGCCCGACGCATAATCTCCGCATAAGCCCGGTCCTGCTTGGGACAAGGCGTCCTTTTCCAATCTGTTTCGAGAATAACAACTCGTCGTCCGCTACTAGCGGCTTCGCAGACCATTGAAAAGCTATCTTGCGTAACCAGAATCAGGTCTGACAATGCAATAATCGCTTCCGTGGGATGGCCAATGGAAGCCTTCCGACCCGCTACAACCAAAATCGGACAAATTTTGACATCCGATAACTGATTGCTGATTAACTCAGCAATCATGGGTGGGGTCCGCCGCGAAGTGGTCAGTAAGATCTGACCTTTGAGTGCTAAAGCAACTCGCTGAAGCACGTTTATTAAGCCAATTGCTGTTTGCTCAGTAATCCTGTGATATCGGTCTTCACCACCAATTAGAACACCGATTCTCACACATTTTGGTAATTTTAAATCGATCTCCAGCTGATTGCGCCGCGCATCCAATTTCTCCGGCGTAATTACATTCGGAATCCCTAATATCTTCACCACGTTTCTCTTCTCTCGACGTGGCCAATTTACTTTGGGCAATAATGCTAAATCAAAGTATACCGTGCCAATAGGGGAAGGACGACGGCAGGTTACCGTTCTCGCGCGCAGAAGTCTACCCAAGAGCAAGTTAATTGCCGCAACAGACGAACCCGTAGACAGAACAACATCTGCACGGTCAATCTTTAGAATTTCAGCCATCGTGCCCGACCGCAGAACCATGCGAAGCAGCCTCTTGATAAACCATTTCGGAAAAGACAATCGACCAAACAGACAAACTAACAAACGAAGAAGATTGTCGTGCTGCTTGCTACGAAATCTGGGCTGTAACCAATGATAGGTGCATTTCGGAATGCCCTGGATCACACCCAACGATTGATTATAATGTCCGGGTTTTCCATCACTAACAACAATAGCTTGTATAGCAATCCCGGAAGTCACGATATCTCCGCCAACGTGTCTGATTTCCATCATAAACCCGATGTAAACAATCGTGTTCTATTCTACTGGTTTAAGTCATAGTCAGTCAGTTCAGTCATCCCATTCTTACTCCCGATTTTCACCATTCCTAGTTCGGAAGCTACCAGACACTCTGAACTTCCATTCGTAGAATCTCTTCTGTCTCTTCGTTGACTATCACAGTTACTCTGGTTTCGCATTGGATTTTAAAACAGTCTCCAAATGTACCCACTGCTGTCCCGACAGACCTATACAGATGACTAACCCTGAGTTCACCCAATTGATGCGAAACGGTACGCTAAAATCACCCTGCACGCGGAAAACGAAATTTCCAATGGCATTCATATTAATGAGCTCTCAATCAATACCACGCGCGGACGGAATGCAGTAGAACTTGGGTTCTGCCTGGGACATTAGTATTCACGTTCATCTTGATTTTGCCCATTTCCTTACCAACAATACACGTATTTTTCGCCCCCTGGACCGTATCGTAGGTATTGATTATCAGGATGGTATTGTGGGGAAACGACCTGGCATAGGCGGTAAATGCCGCTAACTCGCAGGAACGGTCTTGCGTGAACTTGTGCGCGAGGGTGCCGACGTGCAGTATATCAAACTATCGTCCTGCGATTACTAGCGCGCTGGCACTGATTCCACCGATGAACGAGGAGCGTGTCGCGAGTACGCCTGCATGCCGTCCGTGGGCCCAACGTGTGCCGAAATCGAAACAAGCACGCCCACGTGCGACATAAACCATTCGCGCTGCCTTCGTGGCAATCAACGTCTGGAGATTCATAACATCCAGAAGATATGCCTCAAAGATCTACACATCAATGGACGATCGGGTGATGCTTATTAATGGTTCGTTAGCGAACACGGGTGTCCCTTCAGGTACCGCATACACATCACCACCAAACTTGAAATCGCGCAGATAATCAAGAAAAACGTCACTCATGCCGTGCGTGGTTTTACTATCTTGTAGCCACTTCAAATCGGCGTTGGTAAATCGGAGGTTTAAACTGTAGTGAATAACTTGTTCCAACCCGGCGGCAACCAGACATTGTCCCTTCGGAATCGAACGCACAAAGTAATTTTCCGTACAAATGGTGTGGTTTTGCTCATCAAAATCAGCTTACTCCATGGTGAGTTCATAGTAATCTACGAACATCGCCATCTGCGATTCACTGCTTAATGCGGATTGAGGTCTTAACTCCATTGTTCATTTCACCTATTCTCTCGATTCCATTACATAATACAACATGGATATATGGAAGATTATGGAAAATAGGCTGGATTTTACCGTAGATCTACGCATTAGTCAACGCATTTCAGCAAACAATAAAACAGCCCTGCATCTCTGCTTTGAAAAGATGAAGGGCTGTTTTAGATCTATAGTATCTTGATGTAAAAGAATGACGAGGAATCCCTCTGTGGACCACATGCTGTTTCTGAGTCAAAAACGACCCAAAGCAACTAGTATTCACGTGGATCGCACCTTTACATCTGACGAAACAGGGCAATAACCTTTCCTAAAATCTGCGCGTTATCGACAACAATTGGGGACAAAGTTGCATTCTCGGGTTGTAGGCGAATCTTATCCCCGTCGACAAAGAACCGCTTGACCGTCGCTTCATCGTCTAGCAAGGCAACCACAATATCCCCAGCATCCGCATATTCTTGAGATCTGACAACAACGAAGTCACCCTCTAAAATTCCAGCATCGATCATGCTTGAACCTCTAACGCGCAGCGCAAAACACCTGTCCCCATTCGCCATCTCATTGGGCAGAGGGAGGGTCCCCTCTATGTTTTGGGACGCGAGAAGTGGTTTACCAGCTGCAACCCGACCAACAATTGGGACTTCAGTTACCGGTTGTGATGTTTTCTTCGATAAAAAATCGATAATCTCAATGGCCCGTGGTTTACCTGGCATGCGTCTGATATAGCCCTTTTTCTCGATGGCATTGAGATGATCATGGGCCCCCTTCTCCGAAATACCGAATGCTGCCCCAATCTCACGGACAGTTGGCGGATAGCCGATTTTCTGAATCTGATCACAGATAAACTTGAAGATGTTCTCCTGCCGATTTGTCAATGGTTTACGCACCGCGTTCACTCCCTGTCAGGCAATCAGTGCTCGGGTAACAAGATCGTTTTCCTATACGAACAGATACCATACTATACACAAGTTAAGCTGTCAAGAAGAAATAACAAAATCCCACCCAATCTGCATTCGGTCTATGTGAGAAAGTTCTCCATCATTCTATCAGAGCAATGATTTTAGGATTTCCAAACTAGTCGAAGAGAAACTTTTATCCGATTCTAAGCCTCAAATTGAAGATACCATGACGGGAAGGAGAGGCCCTCTCTTAGCCGACTTGCCATGGCGCAGCTAACTCGTGTCAGACAAATCAAAACAAATTAATTCTTGATTGTTTCTTAGATAGAGCTTACCATCTGATAGTGTTGGAAGTGTCCAACATCGTCCAGTAAAGACTTGTGTCTCGGCCACCCGTTTAAATTCCGTGTGAATTGCCTTAACTAACGCTAGGTTTCCACGTTCTCCAAGAATAATGAGATGACCATCCGCACATATGAGCGACCCTTTCCCAAACCCCCGAGCAGACCATTGTTCTTCACCTGTGGTCGCGTCAATACACTTTAGGATAGCATTATCAAAACCGTACAAATAACCGTAATGGAACACCGACGAGGAGAAATGGTTCTTCATCACGCGGCTGGTCCAGACCTCGGAAGCCATGAGTTTACCACCAGTCTCTCCAATCTGGATAACAGCAGCACCTACATCGTATCCAGACGAAATGAAAATCTTATCTGGGGGTATAAAAACGGGTGTCGCTGCATTGACATTAAATGGAGTTTTCCAACCATACGTCCACTGAATAGCACCATCCATTGGAGAAATGGAAACAAGGCCATCAGCCATGAAGAAGATAGTTTGTCGCCGTTCTAGAATCGTCACTGTGATAGGCGATGAATATCCGCTTACACTATCGTCGCTGCGCCAAACGATATCGCCATTACCTTTATCAAATGCCACAATCGCTCTTCCATCAACGCCGCCAGTTTCACTGAGGATTAGGTTAGCTTCAACAATCGGCGATGCAGCAAATCCATACTGCGGAACTTCACTGGAAAACGTCTCGGTGAAGTCGTTGTCCCACAGCAGTTTCCCAGTAAGGGCGTCTAGCGCAACCAATCTTCCATAGGCGCTAAATGCATAGACGACGCTATCATCGACCGTTGGTGTCGAACGAGGACCGTCACCGCCTTGATGATATTCAAAAAGGTAATCATCGAGATAGCGCCAAATCTCGTGACCGCTTTGCGCATCGAGACAAACAACAATCTCATCGTCGCCCTTGGCATACATCGTATAGACACGTCCATCAGAAACGGAAACGCCAGAAAAACCGGAGCCAAGTGGAATGCGCCAAAGTTCCCTAGGACCCACGTGGGACCAATTCTTCAGAAACCCAGTTTCTTGCGAAGTTCCATCACGATTCGGTCCGCGCCATTGATGCCAGTCGGCACTTGTGAGTTCGTTTTTGTTTGAATGGACAGCGAAATTAACGATCCATAGCAGCATGAGCACAGCCACAATCCCGCCGTGCCAATTCTTAAATCGCATAGGAAGCCTTTCTCTTAGTCTTGTTGCGATTCGAGAATCGTCGACTCCGCGACTTTAATCAGTTCAGACACATCGAATTCCCCAATTAGGGTAAAATCCACCTCATCGTCTGACCATTCGAGGATAAAAGCCTGGCCTTTTTTCTTTATGTTAATGAACACATCACGGCGGACGATTATCTTCCCCTCTTTGTTTCCCGGCCGTTGCCCAGGCTTATAAAACAAACGGCGTTCTTTTCTTTCAAATAGTGAGAATGTCACCAGTCCATCACTATATCGTAGGAATATCGTAACTGGCTTGTCTTTGATGTACCGTGTGTCCAGAAGCTGAAATCCAGCTGGGAGGTAGCTGGGTTGTATGAGTCGGTCGCCAAGAATTCTTTCCGCTTCAATAGTCTTGATGCATTGACTTCTTCGCTGCCATTCACGCTCGAAATCAGTCCTCTCGCTATCCGATAATTCAGCCAACGTCCGTGTCACTTTGTCCCCAGCAAATTCAATCTGCGTGTAGACGGACACAAAACGAAGATTTCCAGCCGGGTCAAAATCCTCTGTGCGCAGTATGATTCCATTACCATGAGAAACATAGAGACATTTTGTAGGCCTACCCTCAAAGCGCGGAGAGATTTTTACGCAATCTGTTTCCTGACCTGCGATAGTGTTCCCCAAAGAGAAATCGATTCGGTAATTCTGCGTAAGCAGTTCGGCCTCCTCCCGGGAAAGAGTGCTTATCCGTTTCCGATATCGTAATGCACGTCTTCGAACACCAAGTCTTTCCCGTAAACCAGAACGACGCTGTCTCCCGTTTCTAACATTGTTATCTTCGTTTTTACGTAATTCCAATAGATGGTGGTTTCCCAAAACTGATAACGTTTTAACAACATGGACTCTTGGTGGCTGATGAATAACCAACTCGTCACGAACAATTATCCCATCTGGAGTGTGCAACATAGCTAACCGCGTTCCCGTATAAGCGACCTCGTTCTCAGCAGCATTCATACGGTTCAGGATTTCCAGAGGTTGCTTCACTGTTCCGGCAAGTGCATATGGCAAAACAGTAGGAAGAAACGAACAAACTAGAAAAAGGGGCAGTACAAAAACGGGGACGTGAACACTCAAACACACCGTTCTGCGGAGAACGTAACGCAAAATTTGGAACCGACGCGCGCGCCTTTGCCAGAACATACCAATTTTACAGAATTTTGCCTTATTCGACAATCGAAGTTTGAACGCCTGTTCTGATTGTGCCATAATCTAGTCTCCCAAGTAAACCTCTAGAAAGAAGTCCGTATCATCATTGGGCATTGCGGACGATATTGTCTTATTCGCATCGAGCGAATCGTTTTCGTCAATTGATTGTGGTAAGTAATATACAGAATTTTGGTTGTGCATTTCGAGGTAGACATCGAGCGAATAATCAGCAGCCGGTGTCAGATTAAAGTAGACAAGCGCCGATAGTATGCATGCCGAAATGAATGCGAACACACCTCCCGTCACAGGACGGAAGAACCATCGCCGCAAATCCACCACGTTCGGAAGACACCTTCTCTGAACTGGTCCGCGGTCTCGCAATCTGGACAAGACCAAATGCGAAATGGAAGGCACCTGATGTCGCCACGCTCCGAGCGACCGACGATTCTGCTGAAAATCTGAGAGCATTCTAACACATTCGTGACACGTGTTCAAATGCGCTTCAACCTTTGTTCGTCTTTCTAGACTTAATTCGTCATCTAAGTATGCCGAAAGTTGCTTTTGAATCCGATTATGATTCATAAGATTTCCCCTCATGTCACGACAGTTCCGTGACAAACTTTCTCAAACGCTTCCTGGCCTCAAATAATTTTGATTTCACACGCCCAACAGAACAACCAATCACTTCTGCCAGTTCCTCATAGGAAAGGTCTTGCATCTCTCGGAGAATTATGATTTTTCGGTAATCATCTCTTAATCTCGAAAGTGCTTTTTCCAAAATCTCTCGCTGTTCGACATCCAACAGCAATTGCTCTGGTGTTATCGTGTCGACAGGGACCCAAGGTCGCGAATCATCAATCTCCGTTGGCTCAGTTTTTCGACGTTTCTTCTGAACCTTCACGTTGATACATCGATTTGTCACAACACGATATAGCCAGGTTGAAAAACGCGACCTAAACTGAAACTGCCCAACATTTTGCCAGAGCCATAGAAAAATCTCCTGTGCCATGTCAGAAGCATCTTCCGGATTACCAAGCATTCCGAAGGCAATGTTATATACCCAATGTTGATAATGGCACATGAGCGTTTCCATCGCACTCTTGTCACCATTTTGACAGCGAACCACAAGATCGTTTTCTTGTTCCCTCGCTAATTCGCCAGCAACATGTGTAGTGAACGACACAGCAGACAATTTCTCCTGTACAATGGCCTACGCGTTATGTCTCTCGAAAGCGTATTGGCAAACAACTATAGGTTCACCATATTTTCTTTATTAGACAGGTTAGGAGCGAAAAAGTTCGCGGCCTATCATTGTTCTTTCCGGCGGAATAATGCCGATGAAATCCTCTCTTGCCCCATATGACTTCATTTATCTGTGCATCTTTCCAATCGATTTCGGGTTCCTGGTGTCATGGTCACCAATACCACCAGGAATTCTCCGAACCGCAGCGTTGGGAGGCTGCGGTTCAAATCTGATTAAGTCCACTAGCTGATTGCCTCGTACATCCAGGTCAACAAGTGTGAGAATCCCACCGTGCTTCGACAGTTAGAAGTTCGCGTGAAGCTCTGCCGAGTGCTGCTCATCAAAGTACGCCCAAACAATCAAATAGACCTTGGCACGGATTTCCGTTTACCGGGGAAACTGCCATTTACGAACATTGGCCTGGCTGTCGCTAAGATACATCCCTGAGAAATCGACAATGTCTGCACTTATATTGTGAAGTTCAATCCAATCATCATGTTCATCCTGAGAATCAGTGATGCTCTCGGTATTGTTCGCCAAAAGTTCATTAAGCACAACAGAAGAATCTGCAGCGAATGGTAGAACAGCCTGATACATCAGAGGTTCGAATTCAGTTTTCGGAGAAAAAACTCGCGGTGCCGTGTGCTTCAACGGAACGCGCCTCGAAATAATAGCGCACCCTACTACCAGCAGGAATACATTGTTACAACTATGGTATCATAGCTGATTCGATATTATCTTGCTAAATTGTAAAGAGATCACTCAAGCTGCCGAGCGGGAATTAGGGTAGCGTTGCCACTCAGCAGCTTCACAGCCTGAAAGTGGGGCATCAGGAAGGATACATAACTGAACCACTAACGCTAAATTCCTGACGTAGACATTTCCGACAATAGTATGTGGGAAGCATATTGCGATAGGTAAAGCCATTCGCCTGACTACCACATGATTCACAGCATTGGTCCTTGATGACGCGTATCGCGTCAGTAACCGTAAACGGGGCTGAAATTTTCATTGAAACCCTCCTATTTTAGTTTCACAATAGAACAACTTAAAAGCTATTAATCGTTAATTATACTATACACAAGTTATGTAGTTTAGCGATGATACTATACAAACGTGAGGTAGTTTGAGAGGGTTACAGAAATCTACTAACAAAACAGAGCCGGACAGAAAAACCTGAAGCCCCATCTATGAGGATGGATTCCCCAGTAGATCCAGTAGATAAGGTGGCTTATAACGAGAGAATATGTTATTTTAATGATTGTCCGCCCTATCGACTCAGACGGTCAGTATTTAACCCAGAACGCCGTAATTAGTTTCATAGGGAATTTGTGGACTCCTCCACAACTAACGGGCAAAGAAACTTAACTCATTCTATTCCACAAAACACATTACTAGGGTAATCTCGTTGAAAAAAGCTATCGTTGCAATGAGCGGTGGCGTCGACAGTTCAGTTACAGCAGCGTTGATGCTGGAGTTGGGATACGACGTAATCGGCATCACAATGCGACTCGGTGCGCCCAACACGATGGAAGTCGAGTTGGAGAAACCAAACTGCTGCTCACTCGAAGGCATAGAAGACGCGCGGCGCGTCGCGACACAGTTGAACATTCCATTCTACAGCGTAAATTATGAAAAAGTGTTCCGTCAATCCATCATCAATTACTTTGTTGATGAATATCTTGATGGGCGCACGCCAAATCCGTGCATGATCTGCAATAGAGAACTAAAATTTGGCAAACTTCTAGCTTTGGCTAACACGTTGGAATGTGATTATATTGCTACTGGCCATTATGCTCGCGTTGAACAAGAATCCGATACCGGAAGGTATCTTTTACGCAAAGGGACTGATGCCAACAAAGATCAGTCTTATTTCTTGTCCGCGCTTACACAAGAGCAACTGAGCCGCGCACTCATGCCCCTCGGTGCATACACGAAAAAACAGGTTCGTGAAATGGCCGCAAAGCTAAAATTGCGGACGGCAAAGAAGGAAGAGAGTCAGGAACTGTGCTTTGTCGCGGACGATAATTATCGGCAATTCTTAAAGGATGAAGTCCCCGATCACATTCGCAAAGGCAACATCCTAGATAAAGAAGGTAATCTGTTGGGGACACACCAAGGGGTACCATTCTACACAATTGGACAGCGTCGGGGATTAGGAATCTCCTTTGGTAGCCCATTGTATGTAACAGACTTAGATCCGGTAAGTAACACTGTTGTTGTCGGCCAAGCTGAGGACTTGCTTCAGGACACGATGCAGGTCGAGCGAATAAATCTGATTGCCATAGAGCGATTTACCGAACCCATTCGAGCCCATGTCAAGGTCAGATCTCGAGACAAGGGTGCTGTCGCAACAATACACCCATTAAGCGAGACTGAGGCAACAGTCAAATTCGATGCACCTCGGCGGGCAATAACGCCGGGACAGACAACGGTGTTTTATAATGATGATTTGGTCATTGGCGCTGGATGGATAAAGTCCTAAGATATCGATATCCATACTCAATGGACAAACGCAATAGGCTAGCATCTGCAACGACTTCCTCAATTCCATGAGATAAGGACATCGTCAGCCTAAGTCACCTGTTTAAATGGGAGAAGGCAATGAAATTAGAAAACAGGGTGGCCATTGTAACTGCCGCTGGGAGAGGAATCGGCCGTGCCATTGCAATGTGCCTCGCTAAGGAGGGAGCTGATGTTGTCATAAGTTCTTTCCATGAAGAGACGACTGCTAGTACTGCTAAGGAAATTGAAGCTCTGGGCCGACAAGCATTGACAATGCCAGGCGATATAACGACCACAGGTGTAATCAGCCAAGTAGTCCAAGAGACACTTGATACTTTCGGAAGGATTGACATCCTGGTCAACAACGTAGGTGCCCGTCCTATGATACCAAAGGAACCCGGAGACGGACCTCTCGGACTAATAGGAGTCAATTGGGATAGCGCATATGAACAGAATCTCAGGGCGCCCGTGCTAATGAGCGAAGCCGTGGCACCGCATTTTATCGAGAAGCTGAACGGAAAGATTGTCAATATTTCGTCAATCGCGGGTCGAGTTGCCCTCCCCGAAAAACTTCAAACCCGCGTCGTATCGCAATTTTATAGTGCAATGAAAGCTGGCTTAATAAGCTACACCCAAACACTCGCCGAACGACTTGGTCCTTATAATATTAACGTGAACTGCGTTTGCCCTGGCATAGTCTACACAGATGCGTGGAAGCGCCACTCAAAACGTATGGTTGAAACAATACCCGAATTTCGCGAACAGGATGCCAGAGAATGGTTCATGGGTATCGCAGAAGGTAAACACCCGGACATGTTTAGTTCAACGCCATTACGTCGAGAACAAACGGTTGAAGATGTCGGCAGATCTGTTGTCTATCTGGTCTCCGACGATGCGAGAAATATTAGCGGTCAAACTCTGAATGTTGATGGCGGCATGGTCAAGAGCTGATATGATAACTTTAGCCTCCAATATATCACCCAGACACCAGAACTAAAGGTTCCGTTCGAATTGAGTTAACTTCATAACAGTGGAAATTGAGGGATACCGTGAAGCAGACGGACGTCAATATCACATGATTTGAGACGCTAGAGTGTGTCGCTATTGTTACAGAAGAGGAACATCCTTTGACAGGTTTTTAATCGACGTCCGGCTCCTAAATATAGATGTGAAATCCATGTTCAACCCCAATATTCTTACTATGAACGCACTATGATTTTTGCTAGTCATCACAGAAACACCAACGTGGCGGCATACCGTGATTTCGTAATTTCACACTTCTCCATCGTCACTAAAATCTATGCCAAATCGATCTAAATCCTCCCCGCATCGAGAGCTTTATTTCCTCACCTTTCTTCATGCTGTAATTGACAGCTATGCAACCCTCTTACCGCATCTCTTGCCCATACTTATACGTAAGCTCGCTCCTGAGACCAGCGCAAGGTATGGCCTTGCCGGTCTATTAATCTCAGTCTACAATTTTTTTAGCGCCCTCAACCAGGTTTTTTTTGGGTGGTTACAAGACCGCATACGAACAATTCATTTCCTGACACTTGGAATTGCCTGCGCGGCTTTCTGCTTGAGCCTGTTAAACGCTGCCTCCTCCATCTTTGTGCTTGTCATTCTGCTCATTTTCGGCGGCATCGGTGTCGCAGCTTTCCACCCTTTGGGCACAGCCCAAGCCGCAAGTTTAGCAAAACAGAGTCGGGGAATGGGTGTATCAGTATTCTTAACCGGCGGGAATCTCGGGCGAGCTTTCGGACCATTCGTCATCATGCTCTTTCTGAACCGCTACGGATGGGGATGGCTAGCGTGGTGTATGATACCCGGTATTCTTCTGGCGCTGCTCGTTCCGAAAGTCTTGAAACTACGCGAAGCGGGAACAACCACTGCGAAGATTCAATCACTTTCAACCAACTCCGACAATCAGAAAGTTATTTGGCACTCAGCTAGAGCCTATTTTCGTCCCCTCCTTGCGCTCTATCTGATCGCAGTCTTAAGGACACTAACATCCGTTGGACTAGAGAATTTCATGTCGTTGTACCTCGACGAACGACAATACGAAAACATCGCCCGTTCTGCTGTGCTCGCTCTCTTCCTATTCGCCGGCTCGGTCGGTATCGTAGCCGGTGGATGGCTAGCGCTTCGCCTAGATCGTTATCGCTTATTGCTCTTCTCCTTAATCGCTTCGCCGCCACTCCTGTACCTTGCGCTTCACAGTCATGGTATTGCCTTTCTCTGCCTGATTTTCATTGGAAATCTTCTACTTTCAACCTCGATATCTGTCAACATCGTATGGGCACAGCAGCTATTGCCAAGACACGAAAACATTGCTTCTAGTTTGATGATGGGGGGCGCGTGGGGAGTTGGCGGTGTACTAAGCATACCAGTGGGGATGCTTGGAGATCGATTTGGATTGGAAATTGTCTTGGATGGTTTAACGGTATTGCCTCTGGTAGCGTCATCTCTGATGGTTTTCCTGAGAGGTGAGAGTAACCCCTACGTATACGAAGACAAAGGAAAGGACGTCTGAGTCCATGCGCAATGGAATTTTCGTTACGGGAACAGACACTGAAGTTGGAAAAACTGTGATTGCTGGGGGTCTCGCGGCTGTACTCAAAGCAGCCGGTATGGACGTAGGCGTAATGAAACCCATTGCCACGGGTGGTGTGGAAGCTTTCTCTCATCCTGAACAAGAGAGGACCGAGAAAAACCCATTAAATCTGATTTCCGAGGATGCCATATTCCTCAGACACGCAGCGGAATCGGACGACGAACTACATCTAATTAACCCCATCTGCCTCCGCGAACCGATTGCCCCATCCGTGGCATCAGCGCTAGAAAATGTACGGATTGACTTGAGGAAAATCGACTTCGCCTTCGCTCAACTTCGCCAGCGGCACGAATTTGTGGTTGTGGAAGGTATTGGCGGTATTGCTGTACCAATTCAGGAAAACTTCCTCGTCGCACATCTGGCAAGACACCTTCAGCTGCCTTTGATTGTGGTAGCACGGCCAGACTTAGGGACAATCAATCACACATTCCTGACGGTCGAATTTGCTCGGTCATTCGGGCTTGACGTACACGGAATTGTACTCAACGGTTTGCGGACCGAAACCGCAGGACCTGCTGAAGAAACGAATCCCGCTGAAATCTCTCGAATCACGGGCTCCAAGATTTTGGGAATTGTACCATTTAATCAAAGGCTCCGAAAGCGAATCCCAGATCTGTCATTCCTAGTTAAATTCATGAACAGACATGTTGACTGGAACATCCCGTGAGCTGCAAATCTAGCCATTGTAGAAATCAAATCAGATTGCGCATTCCAAGTGTTTTGAACAAGATGCTTAACCTGGTTGTCGTTCTTCTACAAGCGGAAGAAATACCTTGATTCGAACGGAATAATTTGTTAGAATCCTATCTGATAAGTGTGCTTGTCCACAGTCCAATACAAGGAAAGTAGGAACATAATTTGATTCGAATCAAGATCTGTGGAATCACCAATCTGGACGATGCAATGACAGCAGTCGAAGCGGGTGTTGATGCGCTGGGATTCGTGTTTGTTCCAGATACACCCCGCCACATACACGTAGAGCTCGCCACTCATATCATCGAGCGGTTACCGCCCTTTATTACAGCTGTTGGACTATTTGTAGACGACGATTCAGCGAGAATTCAAGCAATAGCTGACCAATGCCGGCTAGACATAGTCCAGTTGCACGGCAACGAATCACCGCAATTTTGTCGTGTGCTGAATCGAAAAATCATCAAAGCAATACGAATCGGGAGTGCATCAAGTTTGTCTCACCTCTCTGATTACAGTGTCAATGGATTCTTATTGGATACGTATGTCGTCGGAAAAATGGGCGGGACGGGCAAAGTCTTTGACTGGAAACTTGCCAGCAAAGCTAAGAAATATGGTCGGATAATCCTTGCAGGCGGACTTAATTCTGATAACGTGGCTGATGCCGTTCACCTTGTAAAGCCGTATGGAGTTGATGTGAGTAGCGGAGTTGAGGCAACGCCCGGAAAGAAAGATTCCAATAAGGTAAGAAAATTCATCGAATCCGTGCGATTAACTGAGAGCTAGATGGAAACACTGGAACTCATATATAAACGCCTTCCAGATCGGGTAAACCGTTTTCAACAAGGATTGCTCTATGAAGACGAGCACGTCTTAGTGACAACTCAACAGATTAAACCCTCTAATCCGATTATAATTAATGAAAAAGAGGTCCTTGCTGAAGATTTTAGAGCGATATGGTTCATATTTGCAGACCTGTGGTACGATGTTGGAAAAATCTACAATCTTGAAGATGCGTTTACCGGCTATTATTGTGACATCATAATGCCGATGTTTCGGGGTGAGAATTACTTTGAAATCACTGATTTATGCCTGGATCTGTGGATTTCACCGGATGGAAGCTATCAAATCGAGGACGAAGAAGATTTTAACAACGCTATCACCAACAACTGGATACAACCTGATTTGGCACATAGAGCGAGACGAGCACTCAACAACCTAATTTCTGAGGTTGAGTCAGGTGTTTTCCCACCAAAAATTGTCAGAAATTGGGGACTCATAAAATAGTTGCCAGATGTCTGATATTTTCAACATCCTATTCACGGAGATTCTATAACATGTCAATGACAATCGAAGGCGCAGTGAAAGAGGATTTTAGATTATTTTCGGGACGCGCAAATCCACAATTAGCAAAAGAGATTGCCACAATTTTGGGTGTTGAATTGGGAAAAATCTCACTCGCGCCATTCCCCAACGGTGAAACTCGCGTACAGATTGAGGAGAGTATTCGCGGAACAGATGCTTATATTATCCAACCGACGTGCTTTCCTGCGAACGACCACCTAATGGAATTGCTTCTCACAATGGACGCCATGAAGCGAGCATCAGTTCGACAGATTACAGCCGTCATACCATATTTCGGCTATGGCCGCCAAGACAAGAAATCTACAGGTCGTGAACCAATTAGTGCAAAACTTATGGCAGACCTCCTCACTGTAGCAGGAGCACAGCGTGTGGTAGCCGTTGACTTGCACGTAGCACAGATTCAAGGTTTCTTCGACATTCCAGCCGATCATCTTACCGCCTTGACGACATTGGGAAATCATTTCAATGACAAACGGATCAACAATGGTGTTATTGTCGCACCCGATGCTGGACGGGTAAAATTGGCGGAGAAATATGCGAATATTCTAGGGTTTCCGTTGGCCTTGATGCACAAACGCCGCAGCGGGGCTGGTGGGCGTAAGGTCGAAACCGCTTCTGACGTAGTAGGAGATGTTGTCGGTAAAACCCCAATTATCGTCGACGACGAAATTGCTACGGGTGGGACTGTACTTGAGCAAGTCGCGGCGCTAGAACAAGCCGGTGCAGATCCTGCCTACATTAGCGTCACGCACCCTGTTCTCGCCGAGCCCGCCGCAGAACGGCTGCAGCACCCAGCTATCCGAGAAGTTGTTGTCACCAATACAATCCCTGTTCCCGCCGAAAAGCAGTTAAACGACAAAATCAAGGTTTTATCAATTGCCCCACTCCTCGCAGAAGCCATTTTGAGAATCCACCAGCATCGTTCTGTTAGTCAAGTCTTTTCGGCCCAAAAGCTCGTTTTCCCAGTCTAATTCTCCTGCATCAATGGCGGTCACCCATCATGCTTCTATTCTCTCACCAATCGCTCTCCTAATTTCGGCCACACCTAGTAACATCATAAACCAGCGGATTCAATTTGCCGAAATGAGGAGAGCGTCGATCCCCTGGGACTCCATGAATCGGTCGCTAAGCTCAACCGAGTCTGCCCGTTCGTAGAAATGACCCACTGTTACACGATACCAGGTGTTGTCTCCCATTATTGCCTCAGAGAGCTGGATATCATCCGCAATGTTCAACATTCCCAGGTTCTCGACAAACAATTCAGCGTTTTCGCGATATTTGAACGAACCCAACAGGAGCGTCCACATTGGTATCACTTCTGCTTCAACTGAAACCGGGTTCCCACTGTCAGACAGGGGCATCACCTTGGTTGGCAGAACCTCAAAGTCGACAACCTCAGTTGTCGTATTCATGACTGAAGGGTTTGCTACCGAAGATAACAGAATCTCTACACGACGGTTTTTCTGTCGGTTGGATTCTACATCATTGTCTACAACCGATCTCCCCTCGCCATAACCAAAGGTTTCGAGTCGTTCCGGGGGAATCCCAAATTTGCCGACAAGATAATCCTTCACTGCCTCTGAGCGCTGGTACGATAGTTGAAGATTATAATCTGCCTCTCCCTCGCTGTCTGTATGTCCTTCGATGGTAACCCGCGCTTCTGGATGAGCAAGAATAGCGCCAGCAACCTGCCCAAGAGCTGACTGAAACTCAGGGTTCACCTCAAACGTCCCAAAGTCGAAAAAAATCCCTGGCAATGTGAATACAACAGAACTTTCCTTGGAGCGAGGTGCTAAGTCAGGCTCACTTAACGCCACAGCTTCAGCAACAAGCTCTTCTTGACGTAGCGCTTCTTCTAATACGGGTAGTTCATTTGACAATAACTCAACCACCGGAAGCGGTACATTCCGCGTGCTGCGATTACCAGCGGTATCATAAGCTGTCATAACACAATCGTAGTTCATGTCTGAGCGCGCAAACCACTTATGATCACTCCACTTATTCCAGACGATGGTATTAGGTGGCGTACCGTTTCCTTCCAGTCGATCAATCACATCTCCTCCTCTTTCCAGAATCTTGAGGTCCCATGTCGATATATGGTCAGAGTCTGATGCCTGAACATGAAATGTTGGAACATTAGTCGCCAACAGACCATTCAAATTCGGGCGAACGCTTTCCTCGGAAGCTGATTTAAGGAGAAGCGGTTCAGCTTGAATTTTTAGATTCGCAGGGCTGGTATCGACTCGAATCACTTCTTGGCGGTGAAAATGAGACTTACCTTGTGAATCAAACCCCGTAAATCTAGCAATGTACACACCATCGTTTACCAGATCTCCTTCGTCGTTTCGTCCGTTCCATATCGGAAATTCCGGCGACAACCCGTTGCCAGAGTTGTGCTGCATTAGTTCGCCCAACTCATCGCAGATTCTCAATTGCCATGCCATGCCGGGAGGAATAGTGAAAGCAAATTTCGTGCTGTCCTTTACACCATCACGATTTGGCGAGATTGTGCTCTCAGAAACTCGAAACTCGATTGCAGTTTCACTAAGTTGACTTATCGGTTTGGCGGTGCCTGGAGCATACGGAGGTAGATCGGGCATCAAGATGGGTAATGGTTGTTGTGCAGGACTCCTTGATTCGGCATTAAGCGTCCCATCCCATCCGAGTGTCACAGCAATCCAGTGTAGGCCCTCATCAGAGTTTCCACCACTGACGTAAGCATAGTCCACTCGCGTAGCACCGTTACAAAGGCTAAACCCCCGCGACCATTCTCCATCGATGAAACGCCCATCATTGGCAACTGTTTTGTAACCGAGACGTAGGCCAAACTGTCGGTTAAATAGCCATTTTTCCGCAACAAGGTTCACTCGAAACCGATTTTTCGAATTAAGTTGATCTTCGTTGTACAGCGCCAAATCCCCTGAGAAGGCTGTTGCGCTATCCAGATAAATCGCTGTTCCAAACCGCACCACAGCCGGTAGATTTTGTACCAACCTTCCATTACTTCGCAAGAGACCACCAAGGCGGTCCACGCTCAAAGCAAACGCGATCTGATCGCCAAAACGCGTCAACTTCCGTGAAAACTGGAATCCGAGGTCATAGGACCATCCAAGGTAGGTATTAGTATTCTCCCTCCGACGATGGTACCGAATTTTACCTCCAGCTACAACTGCCCTTCCGAACGCATAACCATACCCGAAACTAAGAATTCGATTTCGCCTCCGATCTTCACCCCAACCGTCAAACCGGGAAGCCAGCGATATGTTTCCAACACGTCTGTTTAAAAGCCCCAGCTTCTGAGGATTCAGCGCAACTAAAAACGCACCTTTTCGATCGATTAAGTCCCTAGCAAAGGGCAGGCCAACCAGGGAAACTTCCACTCCGTTCATCAACAATCCGACTGACGACGGGTTCCGATAAGAGATGTCACCAATAACTGAATCGAATTTGAACATACTCTTCATGCCCAAAGCTCCCAGGTCCGCTCCAATACCGAGCGATTCATCGTTAATGGCTAATCTAGCCTCTAAGATTGGGGAAACGATCCATATTGATATTGCGACGCTTAGAATTAGCAGATATTTTGGCTTCATTTTCACATTCACCACTCCGCACTTTAACTGCTCCCAATAGCGTGAATCTACGTGGCTCAATTTAAGACTATGTCTGAGACAAGACAGCGTATAGAGTACAATGATTAGGGATGCTGACACTACCCACCTACTACGTGATTGCATGCGTCGATGAGTTGGTCAAAAATCAAATCCAACAGGGAAAACAACCATCAACCGTAGCCTGCAGCCGTTAATCCCGACACAAGAGGACAACGTCGAAGAAGGAAAATAATCACGCGCGAAAGAACTTCGCTGCATGCATCGCACCGGGGCATTCCGCCATTAGAAATTTCTTAAGCGATTTCAAAAAGAAGGGCATCCCAGTTCCGAGTAAGCTGACACAATTGACGCTCTTGACAAACTTGCGCACAGTTATATTATCGGACTATTATGTCCACCTCATAAACGGTTGCTTCCAAGTGAGAGATACAGAAATTTCTAGATAGAACCGCCATCGAGCAGGGAAGAAAACCACATGATGGCCAGTTATCAATCCACTCGATTCAGATAACACTAAACAAGGCGAACTCATATGCGGATTTTAGTATCTTTGTTAACGCATGAGAGAACAATAGGAATGGAAAACATTTAAGAATTCGGGTATAATATTCCTCGTAGGCATCACCAGCGTCACAACTTAGACTAGTGACATTCTAACTGCCAGCGAAGAGTCGACCCCATGGAATTATCAACCGTCGCGCGTTAATCATACCAAAGAAGTTGCACAGAGGGAAATAATTTGCTCTTCATCCGCCGCTGCTACAAGCTACTCACAACCAAAGGCCTAAAAGACACAAGCCTGAGAAAAACCCAGAACTCCGTAGGCTTAGAAAAAGCTTCGCCCAGTGAGAGCAATACATCATTGGGAACCGAATATGCCCTGCTACTTTCCCAATACAACCGTTCTGGTCGCGTAAGTTACAAAGGAACGACGTGGTTGCTCAAATCCTATTTGTGATGTTACCATTTTTTGATACGATTTTCCCACTTCCCATCGTCCGTAGTATATGGTAGGCTACGAATAATCTTGATTTCCGAGTTCACAGGAAAACCCATGGATAGCATTCAGAAGCGTAAGTTAGGACATACAGACGTCGCACCAACAGAATTGGGGTTCGGAGGTGGACCACTTGGTGAACTTTTTGAACGGGTAAGCGAATCACAGGCACAAGAGACGCTTAAAGTCGCCTGGGATGTTGGAGTTCGTTATTTTGATACTGCCCCATTTTATGGTTATGGAAAAAGCGAACACCGTATTGGCCGGTTTCTCCGCGAAAAAGAACGTGAGGAGTTCCTGTTGTCTACCAAGGTAGGCCGCGTACTGCAAGCCACCCACAATCTTAAAAATTCTAGCCAGAATATGTGGGTGGGTGGATTGCCTTTTGATTGCACATTCGACTATAGTTACGATGGAATCATGCGTTCCTACGAAGACAGCCTCCAGCGGTTGGGCCTGAATTCTGTCGACTTACTACTCATTCATGATCTTGACTACTTTTTTCATACTACCGAAGAACAAGTCAGTGCGTCATTGGCGCAGGTCTACACCAGCGGCTGGCGAGCACTTGACGAATTGCGCTCAAGTGGACAGATAAAAGGCGTAGGTGCCGGTCTGAACATGCTAGGAATCGTCCCGCGTTTATTGGACATGGCAGATCTGGATTTCTTCATTATCGCAATGCCATACACCCTGCTGAACCAGGACGCACTCGACGTCGAATTCCCCAAATGTGCTGACCAAGGAGTTAGTATAGTCGTTGGATCTGTGTTCGCATCAGGTATTTTGGCCACTGGTCCGACGGAAGACGCATTTTATGGATACGCGCCGGCATCCGCCGAAATCCTCGAGAAAACCCGGCACATTGAAACTATCTGCAAACGACACAACACGCCATTGGCCGCTGCCGCATTGCAGTTTCCACTCGCACACCCAATCGTTTCAGCCGTTATCCCTGGCGCACATAAACCCGCACACATCCACTCAAATTATAAGTTCTTTAAGCAAGAAATTCCGGACGATCTCTGGGCTGAATTGAAGGCTGAAAAACTAGTGCGTTCAGACGCGCCGACACCAGGCGCTTGACCAAGAAAAACGCTGATGTCCCAAAATATACACACGCAGGAGAGGGCCTAGTTTTTCCGTTCAAATGACGCAGTTTTCCGTTCCCAAGGATGCCTACGGGATGTCGTCACATAGGAAGGCGGACTCATCATACAAACCTAACGGTCTTTCCTCCTAACTCACAGATCAACTGCCATGCGCACCGCGGCACGCACGACATCAGGCTCTTCTCACGTGTAGCTTACTCCCAACGCACGGAGAAAGAGTTTCAGCAAACGTACGCTCAATGCCAAACGAATTTGAAATACACGCGGCAGTCGCGGGGAAAAGGTTCCGTAATTCACTGCCCTTGGACCTATCCACAGGACATCCAGCCACAACCAGTGCGATTGGATCTAGACATCCCATCCGCATCACTATCGAACATAGAATGGTTGTTTATCACTCCGATTCTACTTCCAGTCATACCTCAGCACAGTCGAGATGGACGATAGAACGACATCCGGTTGTGCCCAACTTAAATTAAACCGTTTCGTCCCGCCGCCAGTCGTGTCCATCCTTTACACGGTTTATAGGCGGTGTCCACTTCCAGGATAAAGATTTAACCCCGTCTCGACAACCAAATGAATTCATGCCACCTCGTCGTTCCTAATGTATATGGAACGATAAAGCTTTAGCTCGTCCTTGCAACAAAAATCGACAGTCAGAAAGATCTACAAACGTAATTCCAATAGGCACCGCCACATAGAATTTGTTGACTTTGCACCAATGTTTCCCACATCGCAGGGATTCTAGAGACGGCGCAAAATCAGGGGCTTCAGCGCAACGCTTATTTGAACGACAAAAGACAGTTCATCATCGTACAAAACACGGGCATAGGTGTTTCGATTCGATAGGAGGAAAAACCCCTACTAAAATTCGGACGTGCCAAGTGCCTGCGAACACATTCACAAGCGAAACTAGTTTGCCAATGATGCTAGATTCTCACCTTGCTTTTATCAGACATCGATAACGATATGGGAAAACGACCCCGCTGCTAGCACACAGACGTTCCTTGAAACAAATCGGGGAAAAAGAACGGGGCGGAATGCAATCAATCACTCGAATCTCTCCCACTGTAATGGCCACGCGATAATTCATCTCTACACCAGTAATTATTCGCGCAGGAATCCGTGGCGTGAAACGCGTGCTTCAGAGTCACCGTTTTTCTGCTGTCTCCGTAATCTTCCGAAATGACATAGACAAGTGCCAGATGCACAGCCTTGACGGTTTCATCCGCTCCCATCCCACGAGCCATTTAATCTTGTTACCAGATTCAGCCCTGCTCGTAGCCACCGCCTCCTCGATTCTGAAATCATCTACAGTGATTGCGATCCAAAGAATTGGATAGATTCTGTCTGCCATTAAGACTAGGCTCAGATTGGTATTAATCACGCAAATCAGTCCAGGCAAGCTAATAGAGAATCACAGATTGTCCCGAGAGGAAAACGGGAAGTGGATTGCAGAATGTGCATATCTTTGTTATGATGGAATACGGCAAGAAAATAATTAAAGAAAGTAAAATGATGCCAAACAATCAGCTAATAACCGTCTGATTGCCTCGTACGACATAGCTTCCGGCATTCCACTCGATGAAGATAACGTCAGAATTCTACCCTTATGTTGAAGAAATATCGACATCATTTCACCGTTAGCGCAAACAAATATTCGAACACGAGTACCGCTTCAGTACTGTTACTACTTTCCGCCAAATCAGAAGGATGGAGGGAACGGGCGAATATACGGAGCCAACTGATGGGAACATTACCAACATCGTCGCATTTCAATTGCATCTAATCTATAGGATGACGTCCAAACAACCCTATTGGGCAGATGGATTTCGGAAGGATACAACGCAAGGAGGCCTCAATGAGCCAAAGCTCAGGAAACAGAATCTATCTAGCAGATCAGATTGTCAAAGAGGAACAGCTTAGACAATGGGTGGACCAATTTCACCGCGATGGCTTTCTCTTCCTGCAAGATGTCTTGCCACCAAATTTGTGCGCCCAGCTACGTGAAGACCTGGATTGGGCGCTCAAGGAAAACCCAAACGGTCTCAACAACGTTAATCAACAAATCGCACTAGCACATCGGATGTTTGAAACCAGTGAGACCAATCTCAGACTGTTTGATTTGGAGCCCATTGTCAGCTTCGCGGAAGCCCTCGTTGCTCCGAACTGTCACGTCATCCACAACAACTCCTTCCAAAGCCTGCCCGGCGGCGGTATTACTAGATGGCATCAGGACGACGATCCGCATTTTGAGATGACAGATGGCGAAACACCGCGAAACATTCGCTTACCCGTTTTGTTCTTCACGGCAAACTACTATCTGACCGATGTCACCGAAATCGAGTGTGGAGGGACAGAAACAATTCCTGGTTCCCATCTGTTTGGAAGCAGGCCACCAGCTAATCTTGAAGGGACGGAGTGGGAAGACAAGATACACTTTAACTTGGGGAAAGCCGGCAGTGTTATCATGTTTAACAATCAAGTGTGGCATCATGGCGGCCTGAATCAAAGCAACAGAACGCGCTATATTACGCAAATTACGTACGGCCGTCGAATAATCGGACACAAATATTTTCCCTTCATGAGTTACGCCATGCCTGAGCATGTCTACCAGGGCGCCAATCCGAGACTCAGGCGGTTGCTCGGTTTCCTTGAACACGGTGCATATGGATAATCTACCGTAGGTGTGAAAGGGGAAGCGCAGGCGAGACACATGTGTCAGTAAGATAGCACTAAAGAAGGCAGAAAATTGGACATCATATAAACATAGCGGTCAAGCCGGACCGAAATCGATTTAGAATAATCATTTCGCTAAGCTGAAGAAACCTACAAGGGTCATCTCCTGTCTCGTATAATACCGCGCTTGCCTTCCGCACAGTTAGATCTTTAATCGGTGTCTTTGCAAAGAAAAAACAGCATGCGGATTATGGTGGTCAACAATCAAAGAATTTGACCTTAATCGACGCACTGGGATTCCATGGACAAGTCCGCAAACTGTTCCCTTTGCTTTTTATAAAGAACGCTGCGTCGAACCCATGCGATTCGATCGCGCAAACCAAAGTGAGTTCGTCGCCACGAGAAACAGTTTGCTGTTTGAAAAGAAGATGTGATGAAAATCGGAGTATTTCGGGTGCGTCTAGCAAAATATCATAGTATGCCCGTATGCCCATTTTTCATCACCATGAACGGAGCGATTCACGATTGAGTCAGGGGTTCTTGGCTCTTGGGCTTAGATTTATGTAGCACCCGTGTCGGAAAATCCGTATACTTTCAATCATTTAGGGGAATAGATATGGGAAAAATTCTGGTTACCGGATCCGCAGGACAAATTGGTTCTGAGTTAACGATGGCTCTGAGGGAGCGATACGGAAATGGCAATGTCGTTGCAGGCATTTACAAAACACACCAAAGTTCAGAATTGAGAGACTCAGGACCGTTCGAGACTGCAGATTGCACAGACATTGAAGCTCTCAATCATGTTGCCACAAATTATCAGATAGATACAATTTACCACCTCGCTGCACTATTATCGGCCGTGGCAGAGGACGATCCTCAATTGGCATGGACGGTTAATATCAATTCTTTAGTGAACGTGCTTGAGGTTGCACGGGAACATAATTGTGCTGTTTTCACACCAAGTTCGATTGGTGTCTTTGGACCAACAACACCCGCTAACAAGACACCACAAGAAACAATCCAGAGACCCACTAGCATGTACGGTGTTACTAAGGTATCTGGCGAGCTTCTCTGTGACTATTACCATTATAAATTCGGTGTTGATTCACGTGGTCTCCGCTACCCTGGCATTATCTCGCATGTAACACCCCCAGGCGGTGGTACCACAGACTATGCCGTGGAAATATTCTATGACGCCATAAAACACGGTAGATATACGTGCTTTCTAAAACCAGACACTCAACTGCCCATGATGTACATGCCAGATGCCATTAAGGGCGCCATTGCGATAATGAACGCCAATCCGAGCAACTTAAAACAGCGAAACGCGTTCAACGTATCCGCCATGAGCTTTTCTCCTGAAGATATTGCGGCAGAAATAAAAAAATTTATACCTGAGTTCGTAATGGATTACAACATTGATCCATTACGACAGAGCATCGCCGATTCTTGGCCGAACAGCATAGATGACAGCGTGGCAAGGCAAGAATGGGGCTGGGAACCGGAATATGATTTACCTAAAATGTGCAGAGATCTGATTCAACAATTAAGGCTAAAGTTAACATGAACATTGGAGTATGTATATAACCCAGTTTAACGGGAGTCAACTCAACAACCGGAAAAAGAACATATTGGAATGGACTAGTAGTCAGACCAACGCCACCAGCACTTCGTACTATTCGCAATCCCAACTGGCCAAAGGGAGCATAGATGGAAATTGGCATCATGAGCCGGACCATTGTCCGGCCAACGCTTGAAGAAGAGCTAGATGAACTTTCAAATCACGGAATTAAGTGCATCCAGTTCGATTTATCCTCCACTAGTTTTTCTAGCATGCCAGGTAAGATTAACGATTCTCTGTGCAATTTCATTGTCAGACAAATGGACCGTCGCGCAATTAGGATGGCAGCAATCTCAGGCACCTACAATATGATAGATCCTAATCTGCACCGGCGCGCGGATGGAATGCGCCGTCTTCGGGTACTGGCGGCAGCATGTAATCAGCTCGGAACATCAGTAATTACGCTATGCACGGGCACGCGATCGCCAGAGAATATGTGGAAACGACATACGGACAATGACACCCCAGAAGCATGGAAGGATATAGTTGCTGCCATGCACCAAGCGGTTCAAATTGCCGAGCGACACGAGGTCACACTTGCATTTGAACCTGAAGTTTCTAACGTCATCGATTCGGCGATAAAATCCCGCCGCTTAATAGACGAGATTGGTTCACCACGGCTGAAGGTTTGCATGGACTGCGCAAACATATTTCACCTCGGAGAACTTCCACGTATGCGTGAAATCATCGACGAGGCGTTCACGCTGTTGGGCAGCGACATTATCATAGGACACGCAAAAGACTTGAACCGTGATGGCAACGCCGGGCACCTTGCTGCAGGCACAGGCCTACTAGATTACGATCAATACCTTTCGCTACTTAACAGTCTCAACTTCGATGTCCCATTGATTCTGCATGGGCTCAACGAAACACAAGTAGATGACTGTGTCGCTTTCCTACGCGGAAAAATGGAAATAATGGGCGGATTGGCAAAACCATGAATGGCCGCCCGAACCACAATCGATACGAAATCTTATGGACAACTCAGGAATTGGAAATGTACCAATTTCTCATTGAGTCGCTCCGCAACGGGTGGGAATCCGAAACGAATGTCAAAAAAACCCAGAACTTCCTACCGAATGAAACATTTACCTCGACTTAATCGTCCGTTCGATCTCATAAGTAACAAATTTGTCAACGCCTCTTATACAGAACACCTAACTGGATCAAGCTCTCGAAAACGACAACCCAAAACGCGTGAACGCGCCAGTAGGATTCGTAGAAGACAATACTCCCGATTTCTGTGCTGAACGCATCCTAGAAATAGAGGTCCAAACCATTCACGAAGATGTGAACTCTTTCAAAAATCAGCCGGTTTGAGAGCACGCTGTTTCGGGTGTTCTTAATCCCCAAACTTCCTTACTTCCCATCTCGATTGCTTACCACTCAAGTGGTAGATCCTCGCATTCCGAAATACGTACGCACTCAAGTCCAATTTTCAACCAGATTCCAGGTTATCGTTGCGTACATTACTAAGAAGGAATAAAAAGATTCGACTCAGCCATCATGGGGGCCGCCAGTTCCTACTAAGCCACCAATCGACCAAAATTGGTTCGCATTTCGAAGCTTTCAAATTGACATAACAACCACCGGAAGATGAGCTCAGATGGGCAACCACACACGAACCTGGTTAAGCCGCTTGATCTACAAACATATGTGAATCCTGCGTACCTACCTCCATGAAAAAATCAAGCAGACTCTCTTCTTTATCTATGAACCCGAAAGTGTTTTTTCTGGCACGCTTTCACCGAACCAAGCCTTCCCATGAACTTGACGCGGTGGCGTATAGTTTTTTGGGAATACGACCAGACAGGAACGCCAGCCGTCCCGCCTCAACCCCTTTTCTCATAGCTTCTGCCATTAAAACTGGTTGACGGGCCTTTGCAACCGCAGTGTTAAGCAGCACACCATCACAACCAAGCTCCATCGCAATTGCAGCATCAGAAGTCGTTCCCACTCCCGCATCAACAATCAAAGGAACACTAAGCATTTCACGGATTATCTGAATATTATAAGGGTTACGAATGCCCATTCCGGATCCAATCGGCGCACCCAGTGGCATGACTGCGACACACCCCAAATCCTCCAGCTTTTTGCATGTGATTGGATCGTCATTGCAGTAGGCCAATACGGTGAATCCATCTTTAATCAGCGTTGCAGCCGCAGGCAGTAACTGCTCTACATCCGGAAACAGCGTCTGATCGTCACCAATGACCTCCAATTTAACGAGATTGGTTTCAAGTGCTTCCCGCGCAAGGTGAGCGGTTAAAACAGCGTCTCTGGAAGTATAGCAACCCGCGGTATTGGGTAGAATCGTATAATGTTTTTCGCGAAGCAGCTTGAAAAGATTTTCTCCTAAGTCTTTGCCAGGCTTTACACGACGCATCGCCACTGTAGCGATTTCAGATCCGCTTGCTTCCAGAGCACGGCTCATTACATCGAAATTCGGGTAACCAGCCGTACCTATGAGCAGTCTCGATTGGTATACTGTCTCACCAATTCTTAGTCCTTCCATTTTTCCCTCTATATACTCTACATTGTATCAGGCAGGGTTCACAAAAAAATTATATCAATGACACCCAAAATTGTCAATCGCTTTTTAAGGACTCATCCCTTAGCACTACAAACAGCATCTATCTTCTGTAGTACGACTGTCTTGGCCAAAAACACATGGGTTTTGCTACACTACGGCCCCCAACTAATCTATGTCCTTCCTCGTTCTTCCTCAAGACTCCGACAAAGCGAATGTGGAAGCCGTTTGAGCTGACAAGCGAATTAAGATGGCTAGATTCGGAATTCATAGCTACTCACGTTGAACCACTAACTGCCTGGATAGGTTCAGAGCTATCTCTTGACAGACTCACTGTTGATGTCTTCGGCACTTGAGAAGATCGATTGGACCTCCTTATCCAACTTCTAGCCAAACATTATTGGGGAACGTTCTGAATAGGTCGATGAGTTCAAATGATTCCCGCTAACTTTAAAAACATCAAAATTCAGTTGGCCTAGAAACAATTATAGAGTAAGTATCATTCGTATTCGTTCTTTTCCATCCACAGCCAGACACGTCGACACTGAACAATCTGGAAAATAGATGGAAAGAATAGTTCATTTTAGACATGGTCAAAACATAGCGAACGAATCATTATTGGGACCCTATGTTACGGGACATTTACGGCGTTAGATGGATTGTCAAATCTCTGAGCAAACAGGAAGTCAATCAACTGATGAAAATAACCGCCATTTCGTTTGACGGCATTCGGAGAATCGCGTTGTGAATCAACAACCACTCGACACTGTGGTGTCGAGTGCAACAAAACAAAGATCAACTCTAGCAACCGCAGACCACGAGATTACTAACAAACAAAATCAAGTTGCACGGTCACGATTATGACTCTCCGTTTTGACATCCACTGACAATCCAGCAAGACTCTGTTTCACTTGGAAAGCAGATGGATTTGAGATTATCACACGCTCTTTTTCCTTAGCAACATGATTAGCGATTTTTCCATCAGCTGAGATGGGATGTCGATGAATCAATGTTTCACCTCCATACCTCCAAGCAGGAACGTGATTGTTATTGGCTGAATGAGTTTGTTCTACGTAAAGCTCAGAGGAAACTTCCACCACACTCCTCATAATGAATCGACACATGGGCCCAAAAGAATACAGGTCTAGAATTGACCCACGCCGGCATATACCACAAGACCCGCGATTACCCAACAAACCTCTGTGTACTTTAACGGATAGTTACTGAATTCCAAAACACATTACTAAGCATTTGCCTAATAGGTAGGATGTATAAATCCGAGAAGAATCCAATCGATTGGTTAAGTACACTGGGACAATCATTTGTCAGACCTAAAAACTATTGAAAAAGAGGACTACCTATGTTACTATTTTCCGCAGGGTTGGTCGCAACCATTGACTAGATTTCGGTCCACCTGGTGTCGCATAATTACGGACAGCAGCCCACAAGCCTCTGATTTGCGAACCCGCCGAATTTGTTGACACAAAGGAAACAGGTCATAGTGAACCGGGCCCTTCACCCTCAGACTGCTACTGAAGGATTCTATATCTCGGAAAGAACACACTCCAATCGCTTTGAAGACGGGGCCACGAGCGTGTTAGTTTAAGTGTGTCCTCGTCAGAAGCTGTGAACGGTTTTAACTATTGCGAGAATCGAAGAGATTTCAGTACCTGATCCCTTGATCAGGGGTCACACCAAAGCCAGAACGAACCATGGCTCCAAAGTGCTCAGAGCACACGCCCCTTTTTGAGAATCCGATCTCAATCACAATTGTACTAGCACTTGCCGGTCATAGATTGAACCAATATATATCGCACCATCTACAACGGCACAGCACCCGAATTGTCCGTTGTCGAACACCCAGATGTGACCAGAATCAACCGGTTCCGTTTCAAAGGCAACAGCAAGTCCCATGTGCTTGAGTAGAACAGAGGTTAAAACAGCATTCGAGAGGAAACCAGGACGCCTAGAGTCACTTGTCGTTAATTCTTAAAGCTTACACATTGGGCACTGTACTAACTCAGGCTATTAAACATTGCGTAAAGTCTGTTCCCCCTAAACGTCTATACCAGGAGCAATAGAAATGCGACCCTTTGTCGATTCGAGAGATAGTGTTGATGACGGCCCCGCACTACAAGCACGCATGGAACAGGACGGTTACCTGTTTATTAGCGGTTTGTTGCCTGCTGAAGAAATAGAGACTCTCAGGCTCAAACAGCTTCGGATTGGACTTGAAGAGGGATGGATTAGAACGGATACACCCTTGACAGATGGCATCGCGAATCTCAGTGGATTTGCTGTCGAGCCGGAACCGGAGTATATGCGAATCATGGGGCGTATGACCAAGATTCAGGAGTTTTACGCTCTACCCCAACACCCGAACATCATCGGCATGTTTGAACGCATGTTCGGCGAAGCTGTGCTACCGCACGCTAAGGTTATTGGACGATACCTTTTCCCACAACGGGAAGCATTCACGACGCCACCACATCAAGATTTTGTCTTTATTCGAGGAACTCCCGAGACATACACAGCATGGATTCCATTTCACGATCTTCCACCTAACATGGGCGGACTCCAGATTGCTGCTGGTTCACACAAGGCTGGAGTTTATGATTATGCCCCGGCTTTGGGTGTAGGCGGGATGGGAATTATTGATTCGCTAGAAGATACTTGGGTGAACAATCCATTCAAACAAGGCGATGTCCTTATTTTTCACAGCATGGTGGTACATAAGGGGATTCCTTGTACAGGTAACCGTTTACGCCTGTCCATGGATACTCGGTACCAACGATTAAGTGAACCGGTTGGTGCTGCAAATCTGTTGCCGCATACCGGCGAATCATGGGAAGAAATATACGCAGATTGGCCATCAGACGATCTGAAGTACTATTGGAAAAGATGGAATTTAAAGGACGCCGATTATGCGAACCATTTTTCCGACAGCGACGCAGAATCAGCACAGGTTATCGAGAAACGCGATGAACTAGCATTTGAAATGGGCGAACGTGGTGACGCGCAAGCAATTTCAGCACTTCAACGCATCATGGTACGTGACAGCAATCCAGAAAAACGTCAAAAGGCGGCGGACCTACTTACAACATTAGAATCATAAATTCGGTGTTAAATCACTAAGTGTCAGTTTATGAGCAGCTATGAACTAGAGAGATTTTGCAGCCATAGACTGAAAAAGTTCCTTTTCAGAAGAATATTCCCAGCAAAATATTCACTCTGACTGGTATGGAACACGTACTCACGGATATGGCGTGTGTGAATGAACCCATTGATACAGTACGATTTGTCGTGATTACACGTATCGTTGATGAGGATCTCAATGCGGCTACACCCGAGTTATACAATCGGCTGAGACTGCGGTCTTAAATGAGAACGCACTTCGCGTCAGCGACTATATGTCAAGCACCCTTGGATTCTGTAACTAAGCAGCTAATTGACCAGCCTGTCAGCGGTCACATCCATCTTGCACCAATTCAAGCTTCTTAAAAACGACGGCCAGAAAACAGTTTTCATCTCAGAAGGAGAGAGGAACAAAATTTTCACACGTTATTCAGATAGCTAAAATAAGGGGTATGCCATGTTTTGGAAGCTCTAGCTCAGACAAAAAGGATTATGATTTATGGATAGCATGATTATTCAACTTGGTTTGTTTGCACTCGGTTTTCTGTTTTTGTCCTTCGGCGCAGACTGGATGGTTAGCGGTTCATCGCGATTAGCATCGGCTTTGGGCATCAAAAGAATTGTGATTGGCCTAACAATCGTTGCCTTCGGAACATCAAGCCCTGAGTTAGTGGTAAGCTTATCCGCAACTGTCGGAAAAAATGAGGGTATTGCAATCGGTAACATCATCGGAAGCAACATCGCAAATATCGGCTTAATCCTGGGCACCACGGCACTGATTTCACCAGTCAAAGTAGGCGCGGAGGTCTTACGGCGTGAATTGCCCGTGATGATTGCCGCGTCACTGCTCTTCGTAGTACTATTACTAGACCAGAATATCGGTTTCTTTGACGGTCTTCTTCTGTTCTCGGGACTACTCGCATATCTCGGATATCACCTGTACAAAACCCTACGCACGTCGAGGACAGATAAAGAAATAAGCGACGACACAGCTGATGATGTAAGCCATAGTGGACGGCGCAATGTACTTCTGATAATCGTGGGATTGTTGCTGCTCATCGCTGGCGGACAACTAATTGTTACTTCGGGCGTTTTTATCGCCAGAAAACTGGGCATTAGCGAACTCATCATTGGCCTAACACTCGTTTCCATCGGTACTTCGCTGCCCGAACTTGCCACTTCCATAGCCAGTGCTAGGCGCAAGGAAAGCGAGATCTGTTTAGGTAACATCATTGGTAGCAATATTTTCAACCTGATGTGTGTTATCGGAATTGTTGCGATGGTGACTCCCCTAGAGGTACCTAAAGGGTTGCTTACATCTGAACTGCCTGTCATGTTGTTGTTCACCCTTGTGTTGATTCCAATAATGCGAACGGGCTTTGTGGTGAATCGCATTGAAGGTGCGATATTGCTGTTTGGATATGGCATCTTTATCAAATATTTGTTTTGAGACTCGGGATATTGCGCTTATCTAGCGCCCATCTTTTTCTCCGTGAAGAACACAATAAACCGAACTCGGGGAAAAACCTTAGTACTAGGCTTGTTGCAAACGATTTGAGAAAGGAGATTAACCATGGCTAGAATTGGACGCGCCAACGTAATGGTGGGGAAGCGCTTTGAAATGCGCGAATATCCCGTACCGGAGCCTGAGCCTGGAACGGTTCTCATAAAACAGGAGCTGGGAGGAATCTGCGGTACAGATCTTCACAACTGGGAATTCCAACGCATGAAGCATGATGTCATCCTTGGTCACGAAAACGTTGGAATCATAGATGCGTTGGGAAAAGGTGTTGAAACCGATTCCCTGAACGTTCCCATACAGATCGGAGATCGCGTTGCACTCTCACCACACAGTGTTGAATCTGGTTTCCTTCCTTCCGAAGAAAAACCATACCTCCGCGGAGGTTTCGCCGAATACATCTATTGTGGAAACCCCAAAACAATGTTCCTCAAAACCAATCTACCGCCTGAGATTGCGGTGCTCTCCGAGCCTGCTGCGTGCGCGGTTCATTGCATTTCCCGCGGAAAAATCCAATTCGGCGACACCGTGGTAATTCAGGGAACAGGGCCTATCGGTTTACTGGCTCTCAATTGGGCTCGTGTCTCAGGCGCCGGACGCCTTATCGTCATCGGAGGGCCTTTAGGCCGACTGGAGATGGCCCAAAGATTGGGCGCAGACCTCACCATCGATATCGCTGAAACACCCGATCCTGAGGAGCGAAAAAGAATCGTGCGTGAAAACACGCCTCAGAGCAAGGGGGCGGACGTTGTCTACGAATGTTCAGGATTTCCAGCTGCCATCCCCGAAGGACTCGACTTTCTAAGGTATAGTGGAACTTATGTCGAATTTGGCCACTTCGTTGATGTCGGGACCTTCGAGTGCAACCCAAACCAGATGCTCATGCGAAAGAACCTTCGACTGGAGGCCGCATGGGGATTTGACCCAGAACACTTTCTTCGGGCAGTACCTATGCTAGAAAAACATCGCGATTTCTTTACTGAATTCGTCAGCCATATCCTCCCCTTAGAAGACGTTGCCAAAGGCATAAGCGCCCTACACACAAGCTACAATCTAAACGGCAAAGACGCCATAAAGATTGCTGTTAAAGGTGGCCTAACTTGATGAAAGATTGGATTCATCAAATAGATCTAGGAACCATCAGAAATGAGGAAAAACAATTGCCACAGCAACAGTAGCGACTTCACACTCCACAAAAGAGATGGACCCGACTGTGCCGTACACCCCGAAAGCGATTGCCAAAGCTGCCATCGAGTAACACCGCGTCGGAACAACTATCGCGCACATACATGTACGCGATTCAGAAACGGGGAAGCCATACTCCTCACTTAAATTGTTTCTAAAGATTTCTGAGCGAATTCGACAAGCCTGTGGCATGGCAATCAATCTAACAACAGGAGATATAATATCACTAGCGACAACTCACCGAAAGACGCCTCGCACCCGTGAAACTTGAGCTGGACCTCCGTTCAATGAATTGCCTGAACACATCGTTGCAATTCACCTGAATGGGAAAGCACTACCGTAACTCGAATGAAAAACCAAGGGGGCAAACCAGAAATCGACGCCTTTGAAATAAATCATACGCGTTAAGCCTTAGATTTGGTCGAGGAAGGGTCTTTGATACTCCCAAATTTTTCGAACTTTGCATGGCAGTCAAGTGGTGGATGCCAGCAACACCAGAAATTCTACTGCTGATGAAAGGACTTGTTCCGCCTCATTACCGCCAGTCTATTTTTGGGTGTTGCCAAGCATCAGCGACCGATGATTAAAATGGGGGCCTCGTTGGGTTGGCATATGCGAATCAGCTTTGAAGGCAGTGTTTACCTTCGAAAATTGTTCCTAGCCAAGAGTAATGCAAGTTGACCAAATGGCCGGCAATTTGGTTAGAATACTGCAGGACAATGTTTCGACGTCTGAAAACGCACGGTAGATCCTGACAATCTCTAAAAACATACCAAATCAACCGAACCGCCTGAAGCAACTGAACGAGAACAAGACAACAGCATCGGTATCATCCTCTCATAAGAGCACCTTTACTACCTATGTCTGCAACCACACCCGGCTGACCTCCGTACCTGAGGAACGTGCTTTCACCACCCGAACGCTTATCGCATGACCATGTTGTGAGATTCAGCACCGAATCCAACCGCTCCCCATAAATCTTCTCTAACATCTCCAAGCGTCCAAACCTTTTTCCGAAGTCGGCGGAGGATTCTTGGAACGCGTCACCTCTAGAATTTGTCGGTTAACAGATAATCAACTTGAACAGTTTACCCCGCGCCCCCAGACAAACATTGGACTAGAGCATTTGTCGCTTTCTTCCGGTCAAAATTCCAGCAACCAACATCCTCATACCTTTTCCCAAAACCGTTGAACGCAGAAAGGCCAATGTCATGAACCGCCTATCTGTGGCCTTTGATGGCACCCCCTAGGCCAACGGATTACCACTGACAGATCCGCATTCCGAGAATCTTAGAAAAACCCCGTAGCGTACACCCAATCATACCATCTAATCGGGCGGAGGAATGCTTTACACAAACCATAGCCATAACTAAACTCATTGCGGCCGAAGAAAATCATGGCTATAATGCCGATGTCCTTTATTCGTTAACAGGTAGGTGACGTTTGGAGGGATGGGTGGAAATAATATCAATCCAGACAAGTTCGGATTCTTCTACAACCGATTGAGCCATGAGCGCTGTTACATCGGAACGAAGATGTGCGTCGCGCAGATAACAAACCATCACAAATATGCCAATGGCTATGAATAGAGCAAGTGCGGCTAAAAATCCGTGCGCGGAGGCCCGATGAATCACAACGTATCGTCTCCACGCCACCGATGATTCGAATTTGCAATAGAGTCGACGGATTAATGATGTCTGTCGCGTTTGACTCAACTCAAAGTATTCTGCTTCGCACATCAGTTGCGCCAGGAAATCCTCTGAAGTCTTGAGTGAGTCGAGTCGGCGGATAATCTTGTCGGTCTGTTTGAGTCGCACGAATTCATGCGCACAGCTGCGACACCGTCTGAAATGCCGCTGGATCAAGCGCATTTTCCAAAGCGGCATCTCCCGATCTAAGTATGCGGAAATTTGACACTTAGTATTTTCACACTTTAGCATTAGAACTCTCTCCGATTGCAACCTCCACTAGAAATATTTTCATGTTTTGACGTGCACGGTGAATTAAGGACCTTACAGCACTAACGGAACAATCAAGAATTACAGCGATTTCATCGTAACTCAAATCTTGATAAGTCACAAGATTTAATTCTAACCGTTGATTTTCTGGAAGTCGGCTGACTGCCTCTTGAATGATGAGTTGTTGTTCTTTTTTTCGTAGAGTTAATCTGGCAATTCACTCACATCCCGCATTATGGCAGAATAATCTACATTCTCGTCTGCGGCAACGACGTCATCAAGAAATACTGTATTTCGCCGGTCACGGTTACGCACTTCGTTTCGACAGAGATTCGTTGCAATTAGATAGATCCAGTTTTTGAATTGGCATTTGGGTTCATAGCTACTTGCGCTTCTCAAAACTCTAATGAAAGTCTCTTTCGCAAGATCTTCCGCTCGATGGTAGTCACTGATAGATCTATGGACGTAATTAATCATTAAGTCCTTGTAGCGCATCACCAGAAGTTCAAATGCGCTCATGTCACCGTTACGACATCTCATCATCAGCTCTTCATCCAAGGTTCGCAAAGCATGTCTCTTATCAATCAGCACGGCGGACGACAGGCCTTACTTCAAGGGTGTTGTACCGGTTCTAAACAATAGCGCAGCCCTGCAAGTTTAGCGCAAACCTGTCATCGATGCATAAACATTGATGTTCGTTAATACTAAAATGGACCGCACACATTCTGAACCATTGACAGTTTGAAGGAACCGACATAGACACCCCACTTTTAACGCTTGAGTAGGAACACAACAATCCAATGAATTAGTTGTTCTTGATATGTCGATATGTTGTACGGTACAATCTTTACGCTAACTCTCGGTTAGAACCATACAAGCCGTGTGGCTGAACATGTTCCTAGAGCGTTATGCCAAATCAGAATTCAAGGAGACCGTAAGCCAATTCCTGAGTGATACTGCTGTAGACTTAACAGCGGATTCTGGTGAAGACTTGCCACCATCGCATCTACACGACAATTGTAAGGCCCAAACACTCTTCAAACACAACATCAAGCGAGAAAACAGCTAACAGACAAGGTATTAAATCTACACAACGTATCAAATGTAACAGGTAGTGATGAACCTCTTAGCGACTGAGATAGTCCATAGCATCTGGAAAATATCGCGGAAATATGACTATGGATTATTCTTAGCCTGCGCCACAAGGCAGCGCTAGGATCCCATAGGGGTTCTTAGACCCCTTATAGAAATTGGACTGCTAGCGGACAATACCCGGTGAAGCAAGAAATTCCCACTAACAAACTCCAAAGAGAGTAGGCCTGTCTTCCCAATCCTCTGGGGTCATTTACATAGGTATACACTATCACATCTAGAAGAAGATTGGGATTGTAAGAAAACGTAGAGTATGCTGACAGTAACCGACTAATTTTTCAACAATGCTCAATCCTGTCAAAAGGAATGCGATATTTTGCAAAAATTCCAACATGCCTGGGTTTTTATTCTGTTCTTAACCGCTTTCGAAAAAACACACGCGGACGTGGACAGGTTATGGCGTATAAAAGAAAGCCAACACTTCTTAATTTATCACCACCCAAATGCTACTTCACCCGAAGATATTGTTGATATCGCCGAAGATTTTTACCCCCAATTAGATCGTCTCATCGGTGACGCCTATATGGAAAAGATCGAAATCTGGGTTTGCCAGACCTCAGAACAGTTTCGGGCTACAGTGCACGCCCCTATCCAAGATTGGGCGGTGGGATGTGCGTATCCACTGAGTCGGCGGATTATCATCCAAAATCCACGCGTAATTATTCAGCACAAATTTCAATTATCCGAAGTCATTCGCCACGAGATTGTACACGTAATCTTCGGGCAACGAACACGACACACGATTGACAAGATTCCGTTGTGGTTCGTTGAAGGAATTGCGACCTATCTCTCAAGCGAATGGACGCCGCAACGAAGTGATTTGTTAATGAAGCACATCTTCTCCAAATCGATTATCCCACTTGCTGACCTCACAGAGGAATTTCCGAAAGCTGAGAATCTTGCCCAATTGGCATACGCGGTAAGTCAGAACGCCGTTGCTTGGTTGGCAGAGACCGAAGGAATTGAAAAACTCTGGGAAATTATCGACCGGCTTGGTAACGGCAGTAACTTAAGTACAGCTTTCCGTGACACGATCGGATCGGATCTAAGCGCCTTCGAAAGCAAGTGGAAATCATCGCTTTCGCAACGCTATCATTGGGCAGCAATTTTCTCGAATTCCTACCTTTTTTGGGGAAGTCTAACTGCCTTCTTCGGCCTCATTTATCTTCGGTCCCGGCATTACAAACGACACAGGCTTAATGAACTTGCGGATGAGGAGGCCAGTGGGGATGCCTTTTTCAAAGACTAGCAATAGAAACTTACTCGCCGATTGGAGAACTGAGCACTATGCGTGACAACATTTTTGTGCCAAACAAACTGGCCTATATCAAGGGAGAAGTAAGACCAGACGTCGAATGCATTCTGTGTGCTATCCTCCAGGGAGACGACCGTGTCGATAGACTGGATGTACACCATGCTGAGTTGTTTACGATTTCGCTAAATCTCTACCCGTACACACCAGGACATCTATTAATCTTTCCCAATCGTCACATAATTGACATTCGAAACCTGACAGCGGAAGAGACCAGTGAATTACATAATCTTCAGTGTCGCTGTCTTGAAGTCTTGGACGAGACATATCAACCTTGCGGATACAATGTCGGCTATAACATCGGAACAGCATCAGGAGCGAGCATTCCACATCTACATTCCCACATTGTTCCGCGTTATCCCAGGGAATTGGGGTTCATGGACGTCATTGGTGGCACAAGAATCATTGTGGAGGATCCAAATGTAACGCAACAAAAACTACGTCAAGCGTTTAACCCAAATAATTAGCAGGACTCCCTACAGCATTCTATGCCTGAAACACAAGTGAAGCTATACATCACCATCCGCAACAATCTGGGTTCCAATTCCGTCCGACGTAAACACCTCGAGTAAAATCGCGTGGCTAATCCGCCCATCGATGATGTGGGCCTTGTGAACCCCACCAGCGATGGCAATAGTACACGCTTCAACCTTTGGCAGCATACCACTGCTTATAACCCGATCTGTAATCAAATGCTGAATCTCGTTATTCTTTATTGTGGGAATCAGCGTTGAATCATCATCTAGGTCCCGCAGGATGCCACGCTGATCTGTAAGTAGAATCAGCTTCTCTGCTGCAAGCGCAGCGGCAATTTCTCCTGCCATAGTATCCGCATTGATGTTGTAGGTGCAACCATCTTCCCCGACACCATTTGGCGCAATCACAGGAATATAGCCTTCCCGATCAAGTGCAACAACCACATCAGGGTTTACATGGAGCACATCGCCAACGAAACCGAGATCGATTTCGATTGCATCTCCGGCCTCATCAATAATCTGGGCAGCATGGCGCTGCGCTCTAATTAGCCCGGCATCCTTACCACAAAGCCCCACAGCTCTACCACCATGCTGATTGATAAGAGACACAATCTCTTTGTTAATCCTTCCTGCTAACACCATCTCGGCAATCTCGACTGTTTCCTGATCGGTGACGCGCAACCCCTCCACAAATTCAGCTTCCTTGCCAATTCGTTGCATCCACTCGCTAATCTGTGGCCCTCCGCCGTGCACAATCACCGGATGCATTCCGGTATACTTCATCAATACGATGTCTTGCATCACGCTGTGTTTCAGAGCTTCATTCTCCATTGCGGAACCACCGTACTTAATCACAATCGTCTTACCTGCGAACCGACGGATGTACGGAAGCGCCTCGATTAACACATCTTCCTTTTTCACCATCTCGTCCATTTGCTACCTCCACTGAACCACTATAACCTGGATAGGGGTGGGTGATAAAAACACAAGAATAATTCGAACCTGAAACATCTTCTGAAGCCTGAACGCTGGTTGCAGGCATTTCCTCTCGTCGTAGAAATATCTCCTCATCACCTGCATAACTGTAATTCTATATCCCCGACGAACTCGCAGATTAGGTCTGTATTCGATCGTTTTACTCCATTTTCTTCTAAAGAACCTCAACTCTAATCACATTCGCCAGATCGCCCTGGTCCTTAGTCGTGCCGCCGACAATAATCACCCGATCTCCGCATTGGCCAATCCCCGAGTTTAAAACGGCGGATTTCGCGTTTTCTATCAACTGATTGACATCCGACACAAACTTGATTGCAAGTGCACGTGTACCCCAAAACACTAAGGTCTTTCTCAATGACTCTTGAGAATCACTCGCGACAACAATTGGAGTATAGGGGTGATATTTCGCCAACAATTGTGCCATTTCACCAGATCGTGTAAAGCAGATAATAAGCTTTGCACCAATTTGTAAGGCAGTCTGACATGCCGCACGGGCAATAGCATTAGAAATTTCCTTTTCCAATCCAAATGATTTTCGCTTCAAGTGCTGGCTGTAATCAATTTTCTCCTCTGTCACGCGAGCCACATCTTTCATCATGCGTGTCGCCTGCACGGGATACTTCCCGACTGCTGTTTCACCGGAAAGCATAATTCCGTCAGTACCATCAAGAACCGCATTGGCAATATCGGTGACCTCTGCCCGCGTCGGACGAGGGTTATTAATCATCGAATCAAGCATTTGTGTGGCTGTAATAACTGGCTTACCTGCTAAGTTAGCAGCACGCGTAATTTCCTTTTGAACGAGCGGTATTTCATGAATCGGAATCTCCAAGCCGAGATCTCCTCTGGCAATCATTATGCCATCAGCTTCATCGATGATGGCATCAAGGTGATCCAATGCTTCTCGCTTCTCAAGTTTCGCCATGATTGGGATTTCACCACCGTTTTCCCTCGAGATTTTGCGCAACGATTTCAGTTCATCAGCAGTACGGACAAAAGATTGGGCTACCCAGTCCACACCATGTTCAATCCCAAAGATGAGATCTTCGACATCTTTCGGCGTTGGTAGCGTCTGTTTCAGGAGAATCCCCGGCGCGTTAATTCCTTTATTTGAACTCAATATCCCGCCAATAACCACTTCACATACAATATCAATTTCCGTGGTAGATGTAACTAGGAGTTCAATTTCTCCATCAGCTAAGAGAAGGACATCTCCGTCATTCAAATCACGTACGAGACTAGGAAAAGTGATTGACACCTCGTTCACGTCGCCCATAATTTCTCGAGTAGTAAGAACAAATTTCGATCCCGCAGATAATTCAACCCCCGGACACCCGAACTCACCGATTCGGAGCTTTGGACCGGAGAGATCTTGTAGAATTGGGACGGCGACTCCGAGCTGTTGAGAGATTTGACGAATTCGAGCGATAAGTTGGGCATGTTCTTTGTGTGAACCGTGAGCGAAACTCAAACGGACAACATCCATCCCAGCGGCGATTAAAGCTTCTATATCCCCGTCAGATCGGCTACTAGGTCCAAGTGTACAAACAATCTTCGAGCGTTTCCAAGCCATTGTCGATATGTTGCCTCCAGAGGAAGTCCCAAATCTTAATAGTCAATAGATACAACAACTCAGTCAATCTATATACAAACCATTGGCAGGTATCCAACGTAGGATTATACTACAAATTTCCCGAATTGGAAACCGAAAATCGGAACGAAAACAGCAGATTCGCGCCTGAATAGAACACTTGACAACAGATTAGGTTTGGAAAAATCAAAAAATACGCTACATGGAGGAACTGGCGATATCAGACCTTTTCGAGAAGTCTTCTCATACATAACGATGCTCAGACTGAACCCACGACATTCCAAAACACAGACCAACACAACACTTAAAGAATCTATTTCCGTTCAATCCCGCTGCTATCTCTCCCGAGTTTCCAGTGGTAATCGCAAATGCTTGGAACAAGTGGAACTTCTCGTCAAATTCAAAAATCTTGTCCTGCACCATTAAACATCGATTTGCTCGCGATTATTGTGCCATCAGTAAAGACAATAGCCCTATTCTCCGACGCATGAACTCAACCTGCTTCAAAGCCCTTGGAGATTGGAATTACATAATCACCATTCTTGATTGCTCCTGACAAAACGGATATGGTTCCCCTGGGGACCAAAATGTCGGCTTGATTTGCGGCCTGCGAGTATGCTACACTGTTTCACGGGTTAAACGGAACCACGTTGAGATCCCATGGCAAACAATCGAATAGCCTAATGGGTCTAAGTTGGGCTATTTACAACATCACTTCCGCGATGTTTTTTGCTGGATGGCTGAATAGGAGCGTACTAATCTAAAGCCCGGCAAGCTCTGCACATCGAGGACGAACATCAAGCCCTTTCGATTTTTGCACAAAGAATTATGGTCCAAGTTGAACACCTAACGAAGAATTATGGTCGGATTGAGGCACTGGAAGACATCTCATTCCATGTCGACAAGGGTGAAGTTGTGGGTTTTCTCGGCCCCAACGGCGCAGGCAAAACCACAGCCATGCGAATTTTAACTTGCTTTATGCCTCCGAGTAGCGGAAGGGCAACCGTCGCCGGATACGATGTTTTCAAAGAATCTCTTGAGGTTCGAAAGCACATTGGTTATCTACCCGAGAATGTACCACTCTATCCAGAGATGACTGTGTCGGGTTATCTCAAGTATATATCGAGAATCAAAGGACTACCTCGAAGTCAACGTGCCAGTCGATTGGATGTGGCTATAGAGGCATGCGGACTTGAAGAACGACATAATCAAATCATCGGTCAGTTATCCAAGGGCTACCGCCAGCGCGTCGGTCTAGCACAGGCCCTTATTCACGATCCACAAGTAATCATTCTCGACGAACCAACCTCGGGATTGGATCCACGCCAGATTATCGAGATTCGTGAACTCATCAAGGAACTTGGTAAGGAACACACTATTATTCTCAGCACTCACATCCTGCCTGAAGCAAGCATGACTTGCAAACGATTAATTATCATCAACAAGGGGCGGATTACGGGTGATGTCAGGTTATCCGCTGGACGTGCGGTCTCTATTCACACCAGCGAACATGATAGGATAGAACTCGGGGATGGAAAGATGCTCTATCTCGAGATTTGCGGACCAGCACAAAAAGTCATAACGGTCCTAGAAGCTATGCCAAGTGTTCGTAAAGCAGTACAACAGAAACGCATCTCTAGCGACGTCCACATCTTCCATGTGGACTACTGCGGACAAGTGGATGTTCGAGGGAAAATTGCGTCAGAAATTATACAGAACGGATGGAATCTCCTGGAAATGCGTTCTGTGGAAATCACCCTCGAGGAAATATTTCTAAAGTTAACAGGGAATGATACAAGAGAAAGATCCGAACCTCTTCAAAACAACTCTGAGCATAGAAACCCAACTTAACCAAACCCCAGCGTAAAATGACGGAGCGCATAGAAACGCATGAAACACTGGAAAAAACTATCGTTTTTTGGCTTTCTCGTCCTCTTGCTGAATAGTGGTTACCTGATTAGCTTGGGTGAACCAACTCTGTTTTACATTTCTAACGTACTACTCCATGTTGTCCTCGGTATCCTACTGATCGCCCCATTTTTCCGCCATTGTCTCGCCGCTTTTACCACGATGCCAGTGATTGGTAAAATTGGCATAGGATTTTTGACAATTGGAATCGTTTCCGGCGGATTCCTTATGATTTTTGGTGCGATAACACCGCATCGTTGGATCCTCATCCTTCACATCGTAACAACGACCTTTGGTGTCGCTGCATTTTTTGTGTCTCTCCTTATTTCAGCGACACGACCCCACGCCTCAATTTCCTTAAGAAAAGCTGCGAAAACTACGGGAATCATACTCGGAATCTCTGTTCTTTTTCCTATCGGTGCAAGAACCCTCCAGCATTATCGTCCCAATCCAGATTATCTCATCAAAAATCCATCGTCGCCGCCAGCAAGTATGTATGAAGAGGGTGGTGGCAGCGGTGGACATTTTTTCCCTGGGTCGGTTGAAACAGCTTCTGGCGGTCTCATCCCTACCGATTTTTTCCTAACTTCGCACACGTGTGCCGAAAGCAACTGCCATCCGGATATCTACGAGCAGTGGAGTGAATCCGCGCATCATTTCGCATCCTTTAACAATCAATGGTATCGTAAGTCGATTATGTATATGCAGGAGGTAAACGGCATTCAACCAACCAAGTGGTGTGGAGGGTGTCATGATCTTGCTGTTCTACTCAACGGTATAATGGACAAACCCATTCGAGAAAACATACAGACTCCTGCCGCGCAAGCTGGATTGACCTGTGTTGCATGTCACTCTATCGAGAAGGTGAAAGACACAATGGGGAATAATGGATTTGTGATAAAATATCCCCCACTTCATGAAATCGCCGCCAGCGAAAATCCACTCGTTCGCAAGCTCCACAACTACCTCATCCGCCTAGACCCAGAACCGCACCGAAAGAGCTTTCTAAAGCCATTCCATCGGCAGAATACCGCTGAATTTTGCTCTTCCTGTCACAAGGTGCATCTCGATGAACCAGTAAACAATTTTCGTTGGTTCCGTGGATTCGACGACTACGGTCAGTGGCAATCCAGCGGTGTCTCTCACCAGGGTGCCTTATCTTTTTATTATCCCGATCGCCCTAAGAAATGTACTGACTGCCATATGCAACTCGTCTCATCATCGGATGCGGGTAACATTAACGGAAAAGTTCACAATCACCGTTTTCCGGCGGCAAATACTGCGCTCCCGTTTGTAAATAAGCATCCAAAGCAACTTAAGGCTGTGACTGACTTTCTACAGGACAATCAGGTAACGGTGGACATCTTCGCCGTAAGTCCAGCAACACCCATTCAGCTTGCGCATAACACGTCGGGGAAAAACCGTCCAACCGTGTTGAGCATGACAGGAGAAGAGGACACTCGCGGGCACGCCGCCGGCACGGTGACAGACCTATCAACAATCGTCGCACCGCTCAATCGATCCAATGCCATCGTACAGCGTGGAGAAGACATTCGAGTTGACGTGGTTGTTCGAACACGGGGCGTAGGACATCGATTCCCCTCCGGCACAATAGATGCCTTCGATATTTGGTTAGAATTGAAAGCGATTGATGAAAATGGGAAAGTTCTCTTCTGGAGTGGTATGATCGAGGACGAGAATGGAAATGGTCCTGTTGATGAGGGCGCACATTTCTATCGCGCTTACATGTTGGATGAGCACGGAAACTTGATTAACAAACGCAACGCCTGGGCAGCACGGACAGTTCTTTATGCTCGCACTATTCCACCCGGCGCTGCGGACACGGTTCACTATCGCCTGTCCATCCCGTCCAACTGTGGCGAGCAGATCTTCCTCCATGCGAAGCTAAATTATCGTAAATTCAATTGGTGGCATACACAGTGGGCATATGCCGGAATTCGCGATCCCGAGGATACAGATTTCGAAGTCGACAAGGGGTACGACGACGGACAATGGATATTTGCCGGAGACACATCAAATGTGGCGGGAGAGATCAAGGGAATTCCAAATTTGCCAATCGTCGTAATGGCAGAGGACAGGACAACGCTCAAGGTCGCATCTAGTGGTGCAGATGGCAGTTATCCGAAATCTACGAATTACAATTTTCAATCCAATGACCGTGAACGTTGGAACGACTATGGTATTGGTTTGTTCCTACAGGGAGATCTCAAGGGGGCTGAGGCCGTTTTTCTTAAGGTCACAGAGCTTGAACCCGATTACATGGACGGATGGATAAACGTCGCTCGATGTCGCATCCGTGAAGGCAATATTAAAGGGGCCCAGGAAATGCTCCGAAATGCCTTTGAGATTCAGAGGACATTATCATCTGACAACCCTCATCGTGCAAAAGTACACTATTTTAATGCTCTTGTCAAAAAGGCAGAGGGAAAATATGAAGTGGCTCTTGAGCATTTACAACTAGCTGCAGCCCAATTCCCCCGAGATCGCATCGTGCGGAACGAAATCGGACGCCTACTCTTCCTTCAGCGCAAATATGAAGAAGCGCTCGAAGAATTCCAGAAAACGATCGCCGTTGATCCAGAAGATTTGGACGCTCACTATAACATGATGCTCTGCTATCGAGCGCTCAAAAACCCGTCTATGGCAGCAAAAGAACAGAAATTATATATGCGGTTCAAAGCGGATGAATCCGTTGATGCAATCACCGGAATTACTCGTCGCGCGGATTCTCATGCCAATCTGGAACGTCAGAGGATTCACGAACACTCTTCCGCCGTAAACTTCCAGGACGTGAATGATTAACCTATCCCCCACTTATCTACTCGCGATGAAAAATCTCAGATTTTTTCCGTCCATAAGGTATAGATGCCAGTATACCATCGCGCTGTTACTATTCGGCATTTCTTCGATGGTCCTTGCCGATCGAGGTGAAGACATTCTTCCCTTAATACAGACCGAAGCGCTGAGAGCACACATTATCGCCCTACAGGAAAATGTGAGACATGGAAAATTCCAGACTGCTTACAACACAAGAAGCGCCTATAACCGCGAAGCGTCAGACAACGCCGCTACATACATTGCGACGCAGTTCCGAAAATCGCCGCGGCTCAATGTTGACTTTGAGGATTTCAATGGCATGAAGAATGTGATCGCCACATTACCACCCCGCCTTCAACCATCAAGCAATCGGATTTTCATACTCTGTGCGCATTACGACGCAAAAGCGGACCGCGATAGTAATTGGAATCCCCTAATTTCAGAAGCTCCCGGTGCAGACGACAACGCGACAGGTGTTGCAGCAATGCTTGAGATTGCTAACGTCTTGAGTCAATTTGATTATGAACATGAATTACGATTCATAGCTTTCGCTGGAAAAGAAATTGGGCTAGTAGGAAGCCGTTACCACGCACGCAACGCATCTCAAGCCGGGGAGAATATTGTGGCAGTGTACAATCTCGACATGATTGGTTTTAACTGGGAAAACGATCAAGTCGAGATTGTACAGAATGATTCTGTGCGGTGGATAAACGATGCGTTTTTGCTTGCCAACAGGTGGTATACTCTCGGGTTGGAGGTTCGGGGAGTGCGGGAGAACTCGGTCAATAGTGGAGACCATACGTCCTTCTGGGAAAACGGGTACCGTGCGGTAATGATCACCGAGAGTGCAGTTCCAAGTAGGAATTCAGCGGGATATCGAGCCAATTTATTTTATCACACTTCCAACGACACCCTTGACAGGATTAACTTAAATCTGGTAAGGAAAATCGCGCAACTCGTACTCGTAACAATGAACAGCCTAGCAGATATGCCGAGCGAAATAGACACAACGATGCCCCAGGTTATTATCGACCCACAGCCTTTCGTCAGAGAAAACCCGGTGCAAATCACCGGAAAGTTCAGGACTTCTTTGCCAATCTACATCATCGTCCATCCGGGCAATCTCAGTGCAGAAGTCAATCGAGCAAATAGCACATATACAGCAACGGTGCCGTTAAGGATCGGCAGGAACCATCTGCGGATCGCTGCAGTACACCCACTTGGCGCCCGATCAGTTGAGCAAACAATTGTATTCGAACCTGATTTTGAATTGCAAAGCGCTATTGTTTTTCCAAATCCATCTCGCAATGTTGATGAGTTAATCGTGTTCCGGGCAGAGACAAATCTATCAATCGAAAAAATGGAGGTTTTCATCTACGCATCGGACGGGACACTGGTAAAGCGAATCCTAGGGGTGACGGATTCCTCCGAATCGAGAATCTGGCGAACATGGTGGAATCAAAAAACAAATATCGGTCTGTCCGTCGCCTCAGGGGTTTACGTGTGTCAATTTGAACTTTTTGTGAGAGGTAGGAAGTACACACGCCATAGAAAACTAGCGATTATTCGGTAGGAATTGTAATAACGACAAGGCAAATTACAATGGACAAAATAGATGGGATTATGTTATAATCCGTGTCCATTCAGGTTACAACTGAGATTTAGCTAACCTGTGCAATGCATTTTTGTTGAACTGGTATCGCATCGGACCAGTAGAAATCAAATGGAAAGATGACAACTAAAGGATTAACTCTCAGCTCTCACTTTATTTGATTCATCGCGAGGCAAATGAAACTACAATGCTGAGAACGGAGGTGACTTGATTTGCCCACAAGAAAATCTGCAATGAAGCACATACGTGCGGATGCAAAAAAGGCTGAAACAAACAGACGACGGAAAATGCGCTTGAGAACAGCGCTAAAGAAGACGGAGGCTGCAATTAGCGCTCAAGATTCCGAGCTTGCTCAGGAATTATGCCGTCAGGCCTCCGGGCACCTTGACAGAGCCGCGCAGAAAGGCGTTATCAAGAAGGGCACTGCCAACCGTCGGAAAGCACGCCTTGCGCAAAAGTTAAACGACCTCGCCACAGCTTAACTTCGAACCAGCTATTCTCAAACAACATGTGCCGTAGGATTCGCACCGTTTCTGCACACGTCCCGACACACATCAGCTAGGTTAGTGCGCGCAATCCAGTGTTGGCAAATCTGATGACAAAGAGGACCGGACCCGATGGAGCTAATCGTTGTTTATTGGCTCAGTTCACACACCTCGCACCGACAATTGCACAACTCGATAAGATTACAGCACCGAAACGCGATGGGGATTGTGTGAAATTTGCTTTTAATCGGGACTGAGGTTTCAGACTTGTGGCACGCAAGCGCTGCACTAATATGACGTTCCATTTCCCACCAATTTCACACTGACAATCTAATCTGTAGATTAATACAATTATCCTGTTTCTAGATTTCATACTGACACCGTGCAGTGCCACTACTTCGTACGAACACCAACGGCACACCTCTAACTCGCCAGATTAAGACAACGTTTTTACCAACGATGGGCAGTTTTTCTCGTGAGATAGACTCAGTTTCCGCAACTGAGTCTATCTCGCACCATATGCATGATTCAAAAGAAGAACGGATTCGACCACGCTTTTTTCCCCTCTTGATCTACAATCTCGACGCGCACATATTTCGTGCTATTTGGAACGTCGTATTCTGCTTCAGTCAAGAGTTCTCCCACAGGAGCAAGGAAATGTTTTCCACGGTTAGCCTGTCCTTTGAAGACAATTGAGCGAGCGGGCGAGCATTTAACTGCAATTCGCTGTCCCTTCTCACCGGCATCCACAACATCAAGATTAATGATTTCCGGACCGAGCGTTGAATAGAATGCGCCGGCACGAAATGCATTCATAATAGCATCAATAGTGAGCTCAGGCGATTTCACCATCACCCAGGCATGAAAACAGTCATGCTCGGTGCCATGCGCATCATCGGCTGCAATACCAACGACAGGTCCGACACGATCTAACACATCATCCCATGCCTGTTCGGAGAATCCCTTGCCACAGAGATTCATACAGGTATCATTGTATACTTCGATAGCAAAATAGCCATCTAGTTGTTCGTAATCCCGAATGGTATGCCCACACCAATAAGGATGACAAAGTACGGCCGCACCGCCTTGCGCATTGATCTCAGCAAGTACTTCGTTAGGATGTAGTTCAGCACAGTTAATACGATCGTGGAGATTCATGGCAACGATATGATATGTACCACCCCCATATGGATTCTCGGGGTGAACCTCACTACCTGAAATCGCCAGAAACTTCTCGTCACTAAATGCAGATACATCGTTAACTTTCCGATGATCGGTCAACACTAAGAAGTCGTATCCGGTTTGCCGGTATGCGTCAAAACGTTCTCCCATGGAAAGCCTGCCGTCAGATTCAGTACTGTGGCTGTGCGTATTACCGCGATACCATTGTCCAGGTTGCTCGAACGGATTTACATAAGCCATGCTGCGGTCTCCTCGTCCTCTTCGGGTTGGGAATTAAGCGGTTCAACTTAGCGCCTCGACTGCTCAAGAGAGTTTACTTCGAATCAGATGCCGAACCCTGAGCCCTTCATTCTAACATACTCCCTTTCCGAATGAAAAGCAAAAAATTATACAGGATTTGGTCATTGAGTGCATGCTATACATGTCCTATTGACCATTAAATTCTGGATTGCAGCTTTCCATCAAAGCCATGCTTGGAAGCATGAAATTATCCTTCTAACGTCTCATGAAAAGTTTTTGACAGCCTAGAGCGGTTGTGGTATAATCAGAGCATGGAGTAACCTAAACCAAACCTGCTCCTGAGACGAGTTTCTGTCGTCACCTCAGTCCAGATCAAGGGGGCTTCCAGAGGACTAGATTTTATGAAATCATCCGCAGAACTTATTGAAGACATTAGAAAGGAGATCCCCGAAATCTCCGTTGACGAGGTAAAATCCGAGCAAGACCAGGATGCGGATTTCATTCTTCTTGATGTTCGAGACGACGACGAACGTCGCGCAGGATATATACCGGGAGCAATACATGTGACACGGGGAATGCTCGAACTCTCGATTGACGATCATGTAACTGACCCAAACCAAAAAATTGTCCTTTATTGTGCTGGTGGTGTAAGGTCCCTCCTCGCCGCGAAGTCTCTTAAAGACATGGGCTACAAGGACACGGTGTCAATGGCAAATGGTTACCGTGGATGGTTAACTGCTGGCTACGCTACAACACAAGACAAATCCTTAACACACCACCAACTAGATAGATATAGTCGTCATTTCATGCTCCGTCAGATTGGGGAAAAAGGGCAAGCAAAACTGCTGGAATCAAAAGTTTTACTTCTCGGCGCCGGAGGATTAGGTTCACCGGCCGCGGTATATCTGGCTGCAGCCGGGATCGGCACAATCGGAATTGTTGATTCGGATCTTGTTGAACTCAGCAACCTACAACGACAGATTGCGCATCGCGCCGAATCCATTGGTACACCGAAAACACAATCAGCGACGACAACAATTAAATCGTTAAACCCCGACGTTGACGTCGTTCCTTATCAAACGCGTCTGAAGGCCGATAACGTCATGGAAATTTTTAGTGATTATGACGTTATTGTTGATGGTTGTGACAACTTCCCAACGCGCTATCTTGTTAATGACGCCGCGGTATTAACTCATAAAACGATCGTACACGGTAGTATCTCTGAATTTGAAGGACAGGTGACCGTGTTAAAACCCCATCATGGTCCGTGTTATCGTTGCATGTATCCTGCACCGCCGCCCCCGGGAATGGTCCCAAGCTGAAGTGAAGCGGGTGTCCTGGGCGTGCTCCCAGGCGTGGTTGGTGTAATGATGGCAACGGAAGCTATCAAGCTGTTGGTCGGAATCGGCCAGCCACTCGTTAATCGCTTAGTCCTCTATGATGCGCTACGAATGCATTTCCATGAGTTGAAAGTTACGCGCGACGCAAGCTGTCCTGCCTGTGGACATAATCCTGAAATTACAGAATTGATTGGGGATTACGATGGATGGTATGAGAAATATTGGCTCGATTGCGCAGAAGACGGAGTAGCCGCCGACTAACAAATACTACGCCACACTCAGAGATTCAGGCGAGAAGGCTTTTGAAAGGATTGAACCCATGTTACCTTGTCCGGACTGTAATAATCCACTCACACAATTCCCAATCGAGCAATCCGACGTCGAATTAGTGGCTTGCGATAGCTGTCAAGTTGTCCTGCTGAACCGACCGGGACAGGAACTTGAGCGCGTTGATGATACATCGTTCGACAACCTCGTTGAGGCCTATGGAACCGCGTTCCCAATTGACGTTGATCCCCACACGGTAACGCTACCGGAAGAAGTCATCGACACACTGGATTCCTAATAAGAATTGGGCACGGGAGTCTAGCATTGAACGTAATGCTAGAACGATAATTCCTCGATTTACCCACTTGATACGCCACCGTGAAAAAATGGCAGCAGCTCACTCAGTTCTTCCGAGAACATCCTAATTATCGCGCACTCATCCTTCTGCTTCCTGCCCTCTTTTGGCTGATCTTCTTTTTTCTTATCCCGATTACCTCTATCTTCATCTACAGTTTTGCGCAACGTGGCACATATGGCGACGTTGAATGGGCTCTGTCGCTTCAAAATTACCGACGACTGGCAGACACACTTTACCTCAGGGTCCTCTGGCGTTCAATCTCGACCGCTAGCATTTCAACATTCATCTGTCTAGCCCTTGGATATCCATTTGCGTATTACGTGGTCCGGCATCAATTTCGATGGCGTAACATTTTTGTACTTCTTGTTATTGTACCCTTCTGGACAAATTTCCTGATTCGTACCTATGCGTGGATCTTGATCTTGCGTACAGAGGGCTTATTAAACAGAATCTTGGTAGAAATCTTTCCCAACGCTGTACCAATAGAGCTTCTTAACACACCAATGGCGGTACAAATTGGACTAATATATGGTTATCTCCCATTTATGATCTTACCCTTGTACGCCTGCCTGGACCAAATCGATATGGCACTAATCGACGCGGCGAAAGATCTTGGGGCCAAGCCTTGGCGAGCATTTTTGAGCGTGACCCTACCCTTAAGTATACCAGGGGTGGCTGCTGGTTCTGTTTTAGTTTTCATTCCAACAATTGGCGCGTTCATTACACCCAATTTGCTTGGCGGAGGAAAAGTCAACTATATCGGTAACGTAATCGAACGTCAATTCAAAACTGCCCGTGACTGGCCATTTGGTTCCGCACTCTCATTTCTACTTGTTGGTATCGTTCTGGTTGCAACCGTTATTTATTTTCGAAGCCTACGGGGAGAGGAGGTAAAATAACGAACACCAAACACCTCATCTCAGCTTAGATCCTGCTCAACCAACAACAAGACGCGAAAAGTTCCCGTGACAGGCTGTCAAAAGTCTCGATCCCAGCCACCGTGCCACGATACGCGTTTTTCGCCCACAATAAGCTCTCCAACTCAGCATTTGTATACCATGTCTACACTAAAAACCGACTACCGGAATCGGGATTAGGGAGGAAAATCCACCCTAGCGCTACCGCCCACAGACACAACCAATACGCAACACGCTCGTCTAGAGGTCTCGATTAGATGCCGCTAGACATCAAGTCCTCAGCTTTGAAGACTTCATCAAACTTTTCACTCGGACTCGAGGCAGTTAGTATTTTAACGGCTGGCCTCTTCGCAAAGCTTCTATGTCCGATATTCCTTGGATAAAACTCCGCCCGACACCCGACTCCAACTTTCAAAAACCGGGACCTGGGACATAAACATTGCGAAGCCGCACCTCTCTTGGAATTTAACTGATGGGACCCACTTAACTGGACTTTAGCGCAGAGTTGACTTGGGCATTCGCCACGACACCAAATAGATCGGTATTGTCCCTCACACCACAGATTCGCTCGGCCCCGCATCCCCAGGCATAGACTGGAACGCTGGCCGTCGTATGTCCATCGGTTGACCAGGAAACACTCGGAAAATTGCCTTTACCGTTGTTTTCCAGCACCTGCAATCCACCCGTTTCATGGTCAGCGGTGACGATGATGAGTGTATCTTCCAAGCCTTTAGCCCAGTTCGACACAACCCCCAAGGTTCTAGAAAATTCAATAGTTTCGCATACATTACGCTTAATATCGTTGGAGTGTCCCGCATGATCTATCCTACCACCCTCAATCATCAAGAAAAATCCGTTTGGACCCTTTTCCAATATATTCAGGGCGACCGCGGTCATTTCAGAAAGGTGAGGCAAATCGCCGAGCCCATCGTACTCATACGGGAGATTCGTGTCACCGAACTGACCAGACAGCTGCGCAATCTTTTCAATCCCATGGGAGAGCATGTCGCCTCGACTCGTTACAACCGAATAGCCGGCGGATTCTGCTGCTGTCACAGACATGCCGTTACCACCACCACCGAGCAAGACGTTAGGGCGAGAATCACTAAGATAACTCTCAGCAATCTCAGATAGATTGCCACGTTCGGGATTGTGCGCACCAAACCCGGCGGGCGTCGCGTGAGTAATAAAGGTTGTAGAAACCAGTCCCGTACTCTTTCCCCGGTCTCTGAAACATTCCAAGAGCGTATACAATTGCGTTCCATCGCCTGGCAGTGCCATGCTGATGACGCCGTTGTTGACTTTGAAACCGGTTGCCATCGCCGTTGAAGCTGCAGCTGAGTCAGTAATCAAGGAGTCTGCGGAGTGTGTTGTCATCGTACTTCGGTAGGGAAACGCTTCAAATGATAGTGTACCTGCCGTACCGTGTGCGTACATTCCGGCAGCCTTAACTTTCTCAGCTCCCATTCCATCACCGATGCAGACGATTATGTTCCGCGGTAAAATCAGTCGATTAGGCATCTGTTTTCCTTTCTCACGTCTTCAAATCACCCGCTAAACATTGTGAAACAACGTTTAGCTCAATTTCTATGCGTCGATAAGGGGAACGAATAGCGGAATAATCACCTTGTCACTTATTGTACGTACGTCGAAAATCAATTACAAGGCTGCACACAACGGGATCGTGGCTTAACTTTTTCGGCAGGAGCTTCTAAAATGCAGCCCGAGAATCGAAGTGATTTCCGGCAAATAGAGAACCACCGTTGCAGAAGCCAAACGCCATTTAATAGCATCATGGATTCCCGCCTAGAACCACGGTTCCCGTTCCCAGACCATCCTCCCGTAATACCGGGCCAAATCGATAATGGTAATACCAGACAGATCAGAACTCTCCGAAATCATCAAGCATTCAGTAGCAACATGGCATGTCGAGAAGGTCGAAGAATCATTAGACCTTTCTAGCAGACTATCCACCACCACGAAGTCTCAGCCTGAGCGCAAAGTGCAGTTTCGGCAATAGTGTAAAACTACAGATCTTATCTCATCCGCTACAACAGAATCCCGGCGCACTCTGGGTGTGCACGAACCGATTCAACCAGCGTTCTGCGCTATGGTATCTGTGCTCCTTGCGTTTCCACATAAAGTGAATACAGCGATTGGCTACCGGCCATAAATAAACGGTTCCTTTTAACACCACCAAAACAGAGATTGGCACAGATCTCAGGGAGATGAATCTTGCCGATTAAATCTCCATCCGGAGCAAAGATATGCACACCATCAAAACCCTCACCGCCCCCGCCTGCCCCCGCCCATAAGTTGCCATCAATGTCACAACGGATGCCATCCGCGATGCCCGGAGCCATATCAGAAAACACCCGACCGTTAGCTAAGGAGGTCCCATCCACCACATCGTAAACACGAATGTGGCGCGGATGATCTGGTTTGTGTGATACTCCGGTGTCAACAATATAGAGTAGCGAGTAGTCGGGAGAAAAGCAAAGCCCGTTTGGTTTTTCAAGTTCAGCCGCAACCACTGTTGCTTCACCGGTATTCGGATTGAGCCGATAAACATTGGTTGGAAGTTCAAACTCAGCCCTATGCCCTTCATAATTCAAGAGAATTCCGTATCCTGGATCCGTGAACCAAACGGACCCATCGTGATGCACCACCACATCATTCGGCGCATTCAAACGACTTCCCTCGAAGCAATCCATCAACACTGTGATGCTACCGTCGTGCTCGGTGCGCGTTAAGCGTCGTGTGGCGTGCTCACACGTTATCAGCCTTCCCTGCTTATCACGCGTATTGCCATTAGAATTATTAGCAGGACTTCGAAACACGCTAACATCCCCTGTTTCCTCTGTCCAACGTAGCATTCTGTCGTTGGGAATATCACTCCAGAGAAGATAACGGCCATCGCCAAACCACACAGGACCTTCTGCCCATCGAGCGCCCGTCCAAAGACGTTCGATGGCCGAATTCCCGATCTTATACCTCGCGAAACGCGAATCAATAACTTCGATTGCAGGATCGGGATACCGAATCGTGTCTCTTCCCCAATTCCTATTCATGAGCGTCTTCATGGCATTTCGCCCCTTCTCAATATGAGATATTTACCTGTACCCATCGCACAATTTATTGGCTTACCTATTCAGAAAACATTTTTGATGACTTGCCGCAAAAAGAAAACATTGAAGGACCCACACATCAGTACCCTAACTAATCACCTCATTCCGCAGAAAACCTATAGAGAATGTTGTGACGATATGGCTCGCCAGGTCTCAGAATCACAGACGGCCAAACTGGCACGCTTTGTTTATTAATTGCATCAGGATAATGTTGCGTTTCGAGGCAGAAACCCGCGTGTTTGTTGTAGATTTTGTCATCCTTTCCCTGGACTGAACCATTTAGTAAGTTGCCCGTATAAAACTGTACCCCCGACGCATCGCTATGAACTTCCATTGTAAGGCCCGAAATAGGTTCGATCGCTCGAGCCACAAATTTCATCGTCCCAGCCTCACCGTTGAGAACAAAGTTAATGTCATACCCTTCAGCGTGTTCCCATCCATCACTCGCCAATCGTCCAATGTCGGCTCCAATCCTCTTGAAACTGCGAAAATCGAAGGGCGTTTCCTCTACGGACGCAATCTCTCCCGTTGGAATTAAAGTCGTATCGGTTGGCGTGTATCTGCCAGCATTAATCATCAAAACGTGATCAAGCACATCTCCGGAGTTGTGTCCCCCCAGATTCCAGTAGGAATGATTCGCCAGGTTCACAATGGTTGGTGCGTCTGTTTCAGCATTCATGTTGACCTTGAAACCATCTACGCCCAGCATATATGTGACAGATGCTGTTAGACAACCGGGATACCCCTCTTCACCATCCGGACTGGTATATCTCATTGTAAGAGATGTCCCTTCCGGCGTTGTTGCTCCACCGGTGACCTCCCATACCTGCTTATCGAATCCATTTTTGCCACCATGCAAGTGGTTCGGACCATCATTAATGTCCAGCGTATACATTTGTCCATCAAGCATGAACTCGCCATTGGCAATGCGATTGGCAACGCGACCGATCGTACACCCAAAATATGGGTGGCCAGCAAGGTATCCGTCAAGGGTGTCAAATCCCAAAACAATGTCAGCCGTCTCCCCATTGCGATTGGGGACGTGTAGCTCTGTGAGAATCGCTCCGTAATTGGTGATTTTTGCGGTCAAGCCATGTCCGCTGTGCAATGTATACAAATACACAGGTTTGCCGTCAATCGTGCCCCACTTAATCTTTTGAATGCCCGCCCGAAAACGTTTGCGGGCCCTTGTGCGAGCCCCCGCCATAATCGCTAGTAGTCCTGACGCGAAGAACCTCGCATTTGCGAACACTGAAAAACTCATCACTCTCCTCCTGAAACATCAAGATTCTCTGAAGAGATTCTATCGCGAAATCCCAATCGAGCGATCTGATCTATAGGTACTTAGGTACATTATGCCATGCTCAACTCAAGTACGTGGAAACCGCAATGGTCATATATTATGTCCCATTATTACCAGAAAAGCAACGGCAAACCCCAAAATCGCAAAGTTGTGTCTAAGTAATGCTCTTCAAGAGACGCACACGAACAACCAGTCATTACTCCCACTTGCACGTGGCACACAGAAAAAATGTCGCTTTTCCGTTCAAGTTCGTATCGAATACTCTTCGAAGGTCTAGATGAGGACACTGTTGAAGATAATCGGACAGTTCCCTGAATGACGTTTTATGCATCACTAGACACTTCAGAAGCAACATCATACGTCGGTTTTCTTACAGTCCATTCAGTTGGAGGGCTTAAACCAAGGCCTCTCATTGGGGCATGTTCGTTCAAAACAAACGAAAACACCTAGTCAAACTCACTATATGAGGTGTATGTCACAATTGTGAAACTGTTGCAAGTGACTCGAACCCCTAATAGTATTTCCAGTTGAAAGAAAATGGTATTTGTGGTATGATTTTCCGCGAAGTTAGATATCGTCAATACAATCTCGCGAAAGGATGTCGTCACATCTTTATTTTGTGCAACAACGAATCTGTCCCTTGTCAAAGCGTCTGAATCTCAGTTGATTTGTGACATGCGTCGTAGAAGTACGTGTCATTAACACTTGTTGAGAAGGTGTTAGACATGCGCACCGAACGCGATGCCCAATTCAATTTGGTTAATCAACAAACCATCACTGGAAAATTTTGTTGCGCGTTATTCAGCCATTACTGAGCTATTGAACAGATGAGTGGCGATAAGATTGGCCTGTTTGCAGAGGATACAGGTCACCTAATACCTGGTGCTTATTTTCCCAATCCTTATCACTTTCTCTTTGAGTTCGACGAACTGCAGAATTTCACCTCTAATCGCCAACGGACGAGCTGTTCAGCGCGCATTTTTCGATACCTTTCGAGATTGGCTTCCTCCAACATTACGGTTAACCGACTTTGGAGTTTTGAATATTCTTAGCGGCAAATTAACGGAAAAATCGGCCAACAACTACCTCGGCTCATTGTTTGAGAAACGATAGGCACTGAGTCATGTTTTTTGTTTCAAATTGATTTCACGATACCTCAGGTGCATAGCACCTTAATGACCTACGTTAGACCTGAACATGGAACTTAACAATGAGCAGCCAAGCGACGCAACCCGTAGACCTTTCAATTTTCCCAATTCTTGAGCAAATTGGAAATACACCCCTCGTCAAGATAGACGTATTTTCTGATGAGTTGCCAGACGTTGAAATATACGCCAAAGCCGAAATGTACAATCCAGGCGGTTCGATCAAAGACCGTTCTGTACTGCGGATGTTGACGGAAGCCATTCAAACTGGCCAACTGAACCTAAAAAAAACAATTTTGGACTCAAGCTCCGGAAATGCCGGCATTGCGTATGCGATGATTGGAGCAGTTCTGGGGCATCGTGTCGAACTCGTAATTCCCGACAATGCGAGTGAAGAGCGAAAAAAACGGATTAGGAGTCACGGAGCAAGAATAGTTTATACAGATGCGATTCTCGGCTATGACGAAGCCTTGCGTGAAGTCCATCGTCGCTATGAGGAATCTCCAGACAAATATTTCTTCGCGGATCAGTACAAAAATGAGAACAATTGGCGCGCGCATTATGATACGACAGCGGTCGAAATCTGGGAGCAACGGCGCGGTAACTTGACGCATTTCGTGGGGGGTGTTGGTACAGGAGGAACTGTAACTGGAGTTGGACGGCGTCTCAAGAAATACAATAAGGACATTCAAATCTGCTGTATCACACCTGACGAATTTCCAGGTATCGAGGGGCTTAAGCCACTAGGAAATCCAGAAGACATTGTACCGGAAATTTTGGATGAAAGTGTTGTCGACTGTAAGATTCCGGTTACTATAGATCAGGCCTACGATAAATGCAGCCGCCTGGCAAAACGCGGTTGGTTTGTCGGGCAGTCCTCAGGCGCGTATCTTCAAGGCGCTTATGAAGTTGCAAAACAGATTAAAAGAGGAATTATCGTGACCATCTTTAACGATCTTGGAGAACGATATTTCAGCACAAGGTTGTGGGACTAGGAGAATCGAAGCGATACGAACTCTCGGTGAAAGTTCGCCATAGAATTCGAACGTGACCAAAATCGCTGAATTCAACTCACAGACGTTTAACATAAACCCAGATAGAGAAACGCGCAATGAGAATTCTAAATAAAATCGAAAAGTTTCAGTTATGCAACATTGAGCAACATGTCTTAAATCACATTAGAACTCACCAACGCATGTTTCATTTCAATTTCATTCTCTGTCTTTCCATCGGACCCCGCTGACCCAACTTTGAGATAGCCCAACGTCAACGCTTGCACAGCGCGTTGAGCATGTGCTTCGCAGAAACCCCATCTACTCTTCATCGACTTGTGATCGATTCGCTCCAATGTGTCACGCGTTTCAGAAGAAATACTTTGGGGAGTTTCGTAAGTGCGCACTAAATTCTAGATCTCCAACCGATTAATAGGAGAGATTTGGGCACTGAAAAGCAAGTTACACGCCTCTGTTTCATAACCTACACTGGGATTCTAAGCCGGAACAATCGTGATTGAATCGGAAAAACAGGAAAAGTCTAGCAGAGCAACTTGGTTGCTCGATACGAAAAGAAAGCACCTACACGGCTGTGGAATCGTCGAGCAACAATTATCCTACTCAGTTAATCGATCCTGTAGCAGTCGTAGATTCTTTCGGAACCGCCTCGCACGACACTTTACCACCCAGCGCTTCGCGGGGCTTTATCCCCACTACTACTGGTTTTTCACAAGCCATATCATGCTGGTGTTATTGCCAATGACCGTCGTGAAATTTGGGGTCAAGGATTCCGTTCGGGATTATGGCTGTCGTCTGGACAATGCAAAATTCGGGGGGGGGATTTATTTTAAGTGGCTGGTTCATCGTACTTCCGATTCTTCTACTCACCGTAAAGCTATTCGCCGATTTTCAACAGAGATACTAACTTAATAAGCTCGCTGCAACTAGTTGGAAAACCTTCATCCTATATGGGATCGCCTACGGAATCTAGATGTTTTCTTGGGAATTCTTCTTTCGTGGGTTTATGCTGTTCGGACTTGAAAAACGATTCCACAACTACAGCATTCTAATTCAGACCATTCCGTTTTCGATAATACATTTTTCGGAACCACTTCCCGAGATAATGGGATCTATATTCTCCGGATTTGTACTAGGTGCGCTTGCCTTTGAGACCAGATCCTTCATCTATGGTGCTACGATCCACTGGTGTGTTGCAACATCAATGGACGTCGTTGTGCTTATGACCATGTGAAACGCCCAAAAGAACTAAATCCGTTTCTGATTGACAACAGCAGATTTTTTCTTATAATGTACTGGGCGTTCTTGACTCTTTGACAATCCCCACCGCTATTCTTTGTTCGTCAGAAAGAATACGTCTGCATCATATCGTTGTCTAATCTATTGTTGGAAAGGGATTCCAAAGGTTTAAGAATCGTCGAGGACGCGATGTTTCGACATTTGGAGGGATAATATGGCTGCTAAGACATTTCCACCGGCAAATACAAAATACCCTATTGAGGCTGCTTACGTCAGCAGCATGGAGCAGTACAAAGAAATTTACGACAGATCAATTAAGGATCCTGAGGCTTTCTGGGCAAACGTTGCTGAGCGGATTACCTGGTTCAAGAAGTGGGATAATGTCTGCGAATTTGACTTTGTGAATCCAAAAACAAAGTGGTTTGAGGGCGGCAAACTGAATGCTTCGTATAACTGCCTCGACCGTCATATTGATGCGGGGCATGGGGACTCAACCGCTCTGATTTGGGAAGGAAACGATCCATCGGAGGATAAGACCTTCACCTACAAAGAACTACTACATGAGGTAAACCGCTTTTCGAACGTACTCAAATCTCAAGGCATTCGCAAGGGCGATCGTGTATGCATCTACCTGCAAATGGTTCCCGAGTTGTCAATTTCAATGCTGGCATGTGCTCGGATTGGCGCCGTACATTCTATCGTCTTCGGAGCCTTTTCAGCAGAGTCTTTACGTGACCGGATTAACGATTCCCAATGTAAGATGCTTATAACACAGGACACCGCGGTCCGCGGACCACGAGGCGACATCCCGATGAAGACGAATGCGGATTCCGCTGTGGAAGAATGTCCTTCCATTGAGAACGTTGTTGTTGTGCGTCGTACCGGCAATGAGGTCAAGTTTCATTCTTCACGCGACATCTGGTGGCATGAAGCAGTCGAAAACGCAGACTCTGATTGCCCTGCAGAAGAAATGGATGCTGAAGATCCTTTGTTTATCCTCTATACTTCAGGATCTACCGGGAAACCTAAAGGCGTCCTGCATACGACTGGTGGATACCTCGTTTACGCATCCTACACGCACGAGATTGTCTTCGATTACCATCCCGGCGATGTCTATTGGTGTACCGCTGACATTGGCTGGATTACCGGACATTCTTACATCATCTATGGACCTCTGGCAAATCGCGCCATCACTATCATGTTTGAAGGCATTCCAAATCACCCCGATTTTGGACGCTTCTGGCAAGTTGTCGCAAAACATAAAATTAACATCTTTTACACTGCGCCAACCGCACTTCGTGCCTTAATGAAGGAAGGTGATGAATGGGTACAAAAGTACGATCGCTCGACGCTAAAGATGCTCGGCACTGTCGGTGAACCCATAAAGGAACCTGAATGGCTCTGGTACTATAACATTGTTGGTGAGGGACGTTGTCCAATCGTTGATACGTGGTGGCAGACAGAAACAGGCGGGATTCTTATCGCGCCACTCCCCGGGGCAACTTCGATGAAGCCGGGATCTGCAACATTCCCATTTTTTGGAATCGAACCGGTTATTTTAGATGAAACCGGTAACGAAATTGACGGAAACCCGGCAAGTGGTTACCTATGTATTAAGACACCATGGCCTGGTATAATGCGAACTGTCTATGGCGACCATGAGCGGTTCCGTCAGACCTATTTCGATCGGTTCCCCGGCTATTACATGACGGGTGATGGGGTACAACGCGACGCAGATGGTTGCTACTGGATTACAGGACGCGTAGACGACGTCCTGAATGTTTCCGGTCACCGCCTAGGAACAGCGGAGGTTGAAGGCGCAATTGGTCAACACATCGCAGTAGCAGAAGCGGCCGTCGTCGGATTCCCACACGAGATAAAGGGACAGGGGATCTATGCCTACGTCACTCTTATGACAGGAGAATCAGCATCGGAGAAAATCGAAACCGGAATCAAACAGGCCGTACGCCAGTATATTGGTCCCCACGCTTCACCGGAGAAGATTCAATTCACCCCGGCTTTGCCCAAGACGCGTTCGGGCAAGATAATGCGGCGAGTTCTTCGGAAGATTGCCGAAGGAGATGTTTCTAACCTGGGAGATATTTCAACGCTCGCCGATCCGACCGTCGTCGACTCACTGGTCAAAGGCCGAAAATAAAGCATTACAGCTCTTGTGGTTTATCAGTTAGATTCAAACGTAGACCAGGTTGTTTTTTAACGCCAGAATGACCTCTAAACGTCTGTCGAAGCTTTGCTGAAACATTAAGATATCAGGATTCCGAATAAGTCCTAGCACCTACTCGTTTATAAACTCGTTGAGGAGGAACTTGAATTGGCATCAGCCCAGAAAATTGTTAATCAACTAAAGAGCTCGGGAGTTACACATGTGATTGGGATTCCAGATAACGGCTCGGCCAAAATCTACGAAACACTTCGCGAAGACGGAGAGATTGATGTTATCATCGTCACCCGCGAAGGAGAAGCTTTTTCAATCGCGTCCGGGTTGCACGTAGGAGGAAAACAGCCGGTAGTGCTCATCCAAAATACTGGTTTCCTTGAATCTGGAGATGCCATCCGTGGAACCGCTTTCAACATGGAGATTCCGTTGGTAACGATAATCGGTTATCGAGGACATCAGACGCTAAGCCCTGATAGCCGTTTACATGTGGATTCTGCGGCAACATTCCTGGAACCGACGCTCAAGGCATGGGGTATTCCCTACAACACCATTGAAAACGACGATGACATTGGGTATATCGCCCAAGCGTTCACAAAAGCACGAGAAACATCACTGCCAGCCGCTGTACTAGTAATCGGCATCTGCTCATAAACTCACAATAGACACAAGCAAGTCGTAATAGCACTATAGCTGGCAGATTGCTCTAGATAGGACATCAGCCACCACATGGCAAATCATAATTCCGCAGCATCTACAACACTAGCGGACAGAATTGAAACACAAATCCGTAGCAAAGGTATCAAACAGATTGACCAGGGCCTCCGCCCTGGTGAATTCGTCTATCCCGCCTATGCTAATCTGTCATTGGTCAACGTCCCTGCAACGCTACTCAACATTTTCAACATTCGCATTCCGGATCACGCCCCCTTGCCAGAGGCCTTGACTGAAGGCCAAACCGACGGGATACGAAAGGTCGTCTTATTTGTCGTTGATGCATTAGGATATAATCAACTTCGATCAGTCCTAAAGTCAGAACCCAATCTGATTATCAACGAACTGGTGGACCGTGGTCGATTTGCTCCCCTTTCTTCAATCTTCCCATCAACAACGGCAGCAGCCTTGACTAGTCTTAATACTGGGCTAACTCCCCAAGAACATGGTGTACTCGGTTACCATCTATTCCTCAAAGAATATGCCACAGTCGCAAACATGATTGGGTTTACGCCAATTCATGATACAGAACCTTCACGCCTCCTCCGAATGGGACTAGAACCTCAGAATTTTCTTGGCGCGAAGACCTTTCATCAGCGATTGTCAAATGCAGGCATCCCATCCTATGTGCTGATTAAGAATGACTACAAAAATAGCCCTCTGTCCCAGATGTTTTATCAGGGGGCAAAACGTGTGCATGGGTTCGTAAATTCCTCAGACATGTTCGTATCGCTGACAAAATTGGTGAAATCGGATCCCAACGAACGGGCGTGTATCCTCGTTTATTGGGATGCAATCGATTCAATCTCACATGTTTACGGTGCAAACAGCGAAGCGTTCGCTGCAGAGGTCCGCAACCTCTCATATTCTCTTGAGCATGAATTCATCCGCCATGTCGACTCACAGATTTCGGGAACGACACTGCTGATGCTAATCGCTGACCATGGACAGGTAACTGTCCCTGAAAACAAGCTTGTACGGATTGATCGACACCCTAAAATCAAAGACAATCTTCTGTTGCCACCCACCGGTGATTACCGATCCGCCTATCTCTATGCTAAACAGGGTAAACTAGACGTGCTGCGCTCCTATATGAAGGAGCAACTTTCGGATGAGACGATCATAATCGATTCGTCGAAAGCGTTAAATGCCGGGTTGTGGGGACACGGTGATGTACACACCGGAACCACGGATCGAATGGGAAACCTTGTTACACTTATGCGGGAGAATTACGCATTTTATGCCCCCGCAAGAAATAAACGTTATTATAAGGGCGGAAAGCATGGTGGATTGACACCCGATGAAATGTTGATTCCATTTCTCTGCGTTCGCCTCGGCTAGCTGAACGGGAGAGAGAGAGACCAGACCGCGTAACAATGGCGCCAGCGCTAGATTGTGTTACTGCATGATTGCCATTTGACTAATGGCGGCATGATCTTCGGGTGTAAAGTGATATAAAAACAGACCTCTTCAGACCAAGATTCCCATTTCTGACTCGCCACCCCAATAGACCTCTTATACTTCACCAGACACCTCAAGTAGCAAACACTCTTCCTCCCAATCAACTCTGAGACAAAAGAGTGACTAATCAAACACGATCCTCGATGAAAGCGTAGCAGAGCACATGCGTCATGACGAAAAAAGAATCTTCCAAATGGCCCATATGTGATGAGGGAACAAGAAGCGGGATACGAGCAATACTTTTAAGTCCCCCGCCTTTCGATGTCGTACATGCGATAGTGGTAACACCACGGTCATTGGCATATTCAACCGCGCGTAGCACATTCGGACTATTTCCACTACCGCTTATTGCAATGAGAACGTCCCCTGGGCTAGCCCAGTTCTTGAGTTGTTCAACGAACACCGACTCGTAACTCACGTCATTAGCATAGGCAGTCAATGTAGAAACACTATCAGCGAGTGCAATCATCTTAATCCGTGCTGTTTGCTTTCCATATGATCCACCCTTCACTAAATCAACAACCATTTGCGAGGCGATGCTAGCGCTACCGCCATTACCACAAGAATAGATTGTATTCCCACTATCACGTGCTTCTCGAAGCGTTTCAGCTGCTCGATCCACTTGTTTAGTGTCGATGCCTTGTAGCACACCGGAGAGTGTTTCCAAATATTCGGACGCAAACGAGAATTCAGCCATTCTACAACTCCTTTTTCTGTTGATTCCAAAGACTTAGCTGATTAGGCAACTCATTAGACCGTGCCACACCAGTCGTCGCCAACTGCTGGACAGTAATTGATGCCACTAGATTACCGACAACAGCCGCTTCAGCGAAAGAGGCTCCAGCTGCCAAAGCGAGAACCGCTCCGGCGTTAAAACTGTCACCTGCTCCTGTGGAATCAGTTTCACCCTCAACATTTACACCTGACACCCAGAGCCACTCAGGATCGCTGACTAACACGCCTTTGCCGCCACATGTCACAGCGACCGGCGCACTATTTGCGTTACGGAGACGCCGTGCTGCCTCAAGTACCCGTTCGAAACCTACTGTTGTACTAGGAGGGGGCTGGCGCAGGCCAACGACTTCATATTCGTTAGACTTTAGCATCACACCCCGAAATTCGTGAAGGCGAACGCGGCTATCCACCCAGAAAATCACTTGTCCATGTTGCCGTGCACGAGTGATTACAACATCGCGAATCTGCTCCGAAACAACACCTCCATCCACCTCGCCTACTTGGTCCAAGACAATAACCCCATCAACATGGGGAAGAAGGAAGTCAAGCCCCTCAATAATCACCTTCCGCAAATCCGGCGGGACGGCTTCTCGGTTTTTGGTGTCGTAGCGTGAGTGTTCACCCGACAGACCTCCAATCAACGTAGATCTTGGTTTGAGGTATGTAGGTGTGCGAAAAACATCAGACCTAATCAGACGGTCCGTTTCACAACCGAGGGCTTCTAGTCCGCGTCGGAGTTCATAGCCTTCTCCGTCGTCACCCGTGAAACCAACGGCATGTAGTTCAGCGGCACCCAGCGCGGCCAAGTTACTGACAACCGTACCAGCTGCGCCTGGACTACAACGCACATCGACAACTTGGTGCGCAGATTTACCCGTTTCTACACTCGTCTCCACAAGCGACGGATTCACATCTAAATACTTATCTAGAAAGAAATCGCCGAGCACCGCAATACGGCGGCTAGCGAAACGTTCAGTAAGCTCATGAAGCCGATTATCAGTCAGTGAGGCGTGCTTCATTCATCGATCTCCGCAAGCTGCCGCGATAGGGTCAGCAGAAAATCTCGATTGTCAGCCTCAAGATAACGCATTGTCCCTCCCATTCGGCTGAAAGTTTTGTTGTACCTTAAGTAGTAAGCCGGATCTTCTTCTGGCGGCTCACCCTGCGCCCAATCCCAGTCGCACCGAGCTAGATCATTAACTAAAATAAAATGATTGTCGATGTGTCCGCCGCGCTGAATGGCTATGTTCTGCGCCATAGACAACGATTTTTCGAAAATCATGGGGCTCATAACCGCCGAACCAACGGAAATATACACGCCACCTTCTAAACGACTAACTCCTTCCGCAAACGTGAGAAAGTCTCGACCCGCAGCGCGACCAAGACTCGAAAAATGATTCATAGGATGTGTATAGATAATGTCATGACCGATCATCGGGTGTCCAGTCAGAGGAATGCCGTGACGAAACGCACCTGCTTGGATGCTAAAACGTTTCCACGGATGAGGAACTTCCAATTTTCCCTGTGGCAGATCAAACTGTTTCAGTATATGGAGGAGGTCCGCAGCGGCCGCCCCCACTTCCGGATGGTTGACAACCTCACGACAAACAGAATCTTGCAACTCGTCACTCGAAGGTACCATTAGCGCCTCGTTCTCAATCAACGCTCCAACCGACTCCCCGTAGCCTTTCCCTTCGTAAGCTCCGATATTGAGCGCTAGATTGATGTAGAAGCCTGTCTCTTCCCAGTTGCCAAAACGACCTTCTTTAACCATTGGCCCAACGTTCTCACAGCTTTCTCCATGAAACGCGAATTCCCAATCATGGATAATACCTGCACCGTTAGTGGCCAGATGTGTTACCCAGCCCCTCTCGATTAAACTCAGAAACACAGGAGCAAGGCCATTCTTAATCGCGTGGGCACCAAACACAATCATAACAGGCCGTCCGTTACGCCGAGCCAACCGCACCCGGACTGCAGATTCTTCAATCAGCCTACGCGCTGAGGCACTTAACTCGCGCGGTTCAGCGAAAGGCGGAACATGGTCCTGATCGATAGACTTTTTGTTCTCCCGGGCTGCAAGCGGTTCCATTCGGACCGCAGAACGATCGAATTGTGGAAATGGCATGTTAGTTTTCCCAATCAATATTATAGGGCAATCTCAGCGGTTTGCGAGCTATCCGAACACAATCACTGTCCGCGCAACCTTTCCTTGATTCATATCTTCAAAGGCTTCGTTGATTTCGTCCAGGGAACGATAGCGTGAGACTAGCTCGTCTAACTTTAGTTTGCCCTGTTTGTAGAGATCGAGGAGCCACAAAAAGTCAACGCGAGGGCGTGCACCGCCATGCCAACCGCCCATCAAAGTGCGGTCGTGCAGAAGATGCCAGCCCTCGACCGAAACATGCTGACCGACCGGTTGCACCCCAACTACTACTGCAGTTCCAGTAGTGCGAATGGAATTGATTGCCTGTCGAACGATTGACGGAAATCCAACCACTTCAAAAGCATAGTCAGCACCGCCCCCTGTTATCTCTCTAATGCGTTTTACCGGATCTTCCTTGTCAGCGTTAACGAAATGGGTTGCACCGAACTGTTCGGCCAACTTCAACTTGTACGGTTCTTTGTCGACAGCTATTACCTTACCGGCCGAAGACAGAACACCACCCTGAATAACATTTAACCCCACGCCACCGCATCCGAACACAGCCATTGTTGCACCCGCCTCAACCTTAGCACGGTTGACAACCGCGCCGATTCCAGTGATGACCGCACAACTGATGAGACAGGCTTTTTCCAATGGTGTATCATCTGGCACTTTCACACATGCGTCAGCCAACGCAACTGTCTTCTCAACAAATGTTGGTCTGATGTGATAAAGCGGCAAGCCATTCTTGCTCATCCGGCTAATAGGTGTGTCGGGATAAGTTTCACACAGGGCTGGACTGCCATTACTACAATTGCGACAGTATCCACACATGGCGTCAAGCGAGAGAATGACTTTGTCACCAGGTACAAGGCTAGTCACCTCCGGACCAACCTCGCTGACCAACCCCGCACCTTCATGTCCCATGACCCACGGCGTCACTTCTCGCGTGAGGTGGCCGTCAACAACGTGGTAATCACTGTGGCATACGCCAGCCCCAACGATTTCAATCAGTACCTCACCTTTTTGAGGAGGATCGATATCAACCTCCTCAATAGACACAGGAACGTTGGCTTTGTAGAAAACCGCTGCTTTCATATTTTACTCCGGTCTGTTTTTGTCCCTCAAGCTTGGGACAACATATGATGCATGACGAGAATTGGGATTAAATCCATACTACAGTTACGCTCCCCATAGATATTCAATCAATCTCTGGGAATGACGAAAATCCGGTATAATCAGATCCGCGCCCACACTGATTAACCTCTCACGCTTCCAAGGATCTGAGACCCCACTGCGGCCCGTTTCGTCACTAGCTACTCCCACGGCAGTGCATCCAGCTTCTTTTACATTCAGAATCTCTACGTATCCATCACCGAAGCCAACAAGTTTCTGCGGCACAAGGCTTCCATTAGCGAGGATTCGTCGAATAACCTGCGCCTTCGAGAATGACTTATAGTCGTCGAGTGCCCCATAGATATGCTCTCCGAAGAACTCAGCTATTCCCAGCAAATCAACTTCCTCGCGGACATAGACTTCATCAGTGCCACTCGCTAAGTACATACAGACACCTCTCTGCTTCAATGCTTCCAGGAATTCGATACTTCCCGGCACAAGCATGTCAGTAGGAAGACATCGTCCGGAACGCAGTCCTTCACGGCGCGAGACAATCAAGCCCATCAAGCCCTCATGGTATTCTTGCTTATATTTGAGAGGTGCTTGGGGTTCGCCACCACGAAGGCGAACTTCCTCCGCGAGCCGTATCATTTGGTAGATCGTCTGCTTTCCGGTCAGTTCAGTCACAAACTGGTAGGCCACGTCATGGAGCGCCGCGGCTGATTCCTCGGTTCCCGTCTCGAGAAGAATCTCAACCATCATCCGGATCATCACATCCATCCAACCTTCACGGATTAGGCTAAGAGTGCCATCGAAATCAAACAGTGCATATTCGGGTGGATTCTCGAGGCGAACAGCCTGAACCACTTCGATGGGGGAACCATCGAGAAAACCCTTCGGAGTCGTATCCGTTACAGTGCGCTCGTAATCGGCTTCGATATTGCTAGTGTTTTCTTGTTGATTCATTGTTGCATTTCTCCACATTAAAATAGTCCGTCACTAATTACACCACCTTTCACCTTCTCTATAGAGCCCAACTCTTTCCCCCCTACCTTCAAGTCAAACCACTTCTTCAGCCGCGTGACGGTTCACTCATTTCCACACGTGCTTGACGCGAAAGTTCGGCAAGATCATCGTCGTTGGACATAACCTGCTCTAGATGTCGCATGCGTTCCTGACTAGCCGTATTCATCATCTTCTCCCCATAATATCGGTCAATCCAGAAACGCGCCGCACCACCGATATATCCACGAAGATTTTCCAAACGATTTTCGGGATATCGCTGAGAAAGGTTTATAGTAAACATCCGGCGCCGCTCCCCACCTCCAAATGCCGCATGTTTCGTGTTATGATTAAAGAGCGCTACGTCTCCTGGTTGGGTCTCAACAACGACAGATGGTACTTCACGACCGTGCAGCGCCCACCGTTCCTGACTGCTTTTAATCTGATTGCTAAGCAAGTTTGAATAGTTGTCTTCCAACCGATGGCTACCCGGAATAACGCGTAAGGCGCCGGTACTAGCAGTTAATGAATCCAGATAAAATGCAAGTTTGATGTGCTGGGGCTCTTCTGCAACATGTGCCCCATCAGAATGCCAACGCGTGTCCCCGACGTAGAAGTTTCCATCACTTCCCATGTAGTTGAAATCTGCTCCCAGTAGCGCGGTGGCAACAGCAATAACCCGCTGGTCATCGACCAAAGAAGAGAGTGCCTCGCTCTGATCAATGAACGCTGGAATACATGAGCGAGATGTTCCATCATGAGATTTCGCATCGTGTCCACCGCCTCGTTCAGCCCAAACTAGTTCAAACTCGTGCTCGATTTCTTGGATGCGGTCAGCCATCAGACACTGAAGTCGTAGATACCCGAAATCCTCGAAAAATTTAATTTGTTGCTGAGAAAGCTCAAAGGCCTGATGTCCCATCTCTTAATTCTCCAGGTGTCATTATCCAGCATTGGTATAAACTTGCCATTTACATTTCTTGAATTTCAGACAAACAGGTTGGACACGCCGCGGAGCGGATTATAGCACATTGACAGAACGATCGGAAGAAAAATGTAGATGACAACACTATTGACAATCGTAGGCACCCGTGTCATAATCCCCCACGCTTTACGTTACGTGGGAGGGCCACTAGAATTCTCCATAAAGCCTCCGACAACACACCGGACGGGCAGAAGGAGCGATCAAAATCAAAGATATTGAGATTAACTCATTCTCATTCCCCAGTTCTTGCGAGATCAAAAACCACAAGATACCCCGGAGTCCTAGCCCCCGATTCTCAGTCGTCGCGAAGACTAGAAAATTGAGAGCATTAAGATCGCGCTTGATCCCACCGACGATTGACGCGAACCTCAGTCATGTTCCGTTTATTTCGATCGATACGAAGTTCCTGGACGGCACGCAGCCGTGTGTGCCGTCATTAAAAGAGTGAGCCTTCCAATATCTGAATTCTGATATTATTAACGAAAGCCACAGAATTGAAGTCCCTGAGATTGTGTCCGATGAACAAGTCAAATTTTACTTGGATCACGGTTATCTAGTTGTGCCAGATTTAATTCCCATGAACGAGATTGAGGAATTGAGGGAAGACACAGTCCTCATAGCCCGCGGCGGCTACCCTTCCGAATGTATCGGTTCCCTACCTATCACTTATGAGTGATGACGCAGTATTGGAGAGCATCCTCTGTATCCACCAACCACACTACATCAGCCCGATAATAGACAAATACGTGAAGCACCCTAAGTTCCAAGGACAAGCATGGCATCAAGATGAGATTTACATTCCGACACGCGACCGTTCGCTTATCGGTGCATGGATTGCCATGGATGACGCAAACGTGGAAAATGGTTGCCTACGGGTACTTCCCAGCTCACATCGTCGTGGTTATCTGTATCCACAACAACCGCATAACAAACCCAACGAGTTCGATTCTGCCGACGAGAGCTATGGCTTTAATACATCTGGAGAAATCCCGGTAGAAGTCAAAGTTGGAACACTAGTCTTCTTCAATGGATATCTATTACACCGGTCACTTCAGAATCTCGGGAATACTTATCGTCGGGTATTGGTCAACCATTACTGCAATGCGTGGTCATTGCTCCCTTGGAGCGTCAAAGAGGGTGAACGTTCTGCAAACACTGATCGTCGTTGCATCATTCCCGTAGCGGGAATCGATCCTTACGCCTGGAAAGGCTACGAAGAACCTACACAAGGCGTCTCTTTGCGCATGTGCAAAACTCTCGAAGACCAGCGCAGAGAAGCCGAAGCATGAGCCGTTATTATCCCTAGTATGGAATTAAGAGCGTGCGATGTCGTTCTGAACTGCGTTCTTCCTCGAACCGAATTCAGATTCAGGCGGGATGTCGTGCGCAATCTCTCATCGTGGAGTTGGGTACAAACTCTGTCGGAATCGCCGTTGCTATATTCCAAATTAACTGTCCGTAAACCCCGCTTAACACCCACCCTTCTGATGCTCTGATTACCACCAGACTCACCTTCACAGTAGCTCTCCTCTTTAACTCTGTCCGATTTCACCTCCATAGGTAGAATCCATGAACAACCAGATACCGTCGAGGCAATGACCAAACCGAACTCATTCTAGAAAAGAGCATGTTGTTATGCCTATCGCTCACGTACACGTCAGCGAAAACACATTTCTAGAAATTCGGACAAAACCACGCTGAAACGTGAAGATTCGCAACACACCCAACAATCGTAGTACTATACAACTTGCTTAGACACAAGTCTCGCCCTAGACACTTGAACACAACTGATCTAAAACATAGATGTTTTCAAATGGGGACCACCGCTCCTACAAACTATTACAACCTTCTTAGTACTCCGTAATGATTGAAGCCTTCACACCGCCTATAGGAAATACGGTCTCTGTAATCTTCGTTGCGTGTCAAACCAGATTTGTGGTCTTCTAGCGTGCTATCGCACGCGTAATGCAAGCACAACTTGTGCTCCTCTAGGGTCTTCATAAGTATTACACTTAGGAACCATTCATCGGCCTAGAACTCAAATCCATGAATCTCCTTGAGCCTAAACTCACTGGGTATCCAATTATCTTCGCATGGTCACTGAATTAGGTTGTTCGTCTGTTATGCGCTTATATGCCGAACCTGTCGGTGTCAATCACAGCCTAACCTCATTCGTCCAAGAAACCCCTCATTCGTCCAAGAAACCAATGACAATTACTGTCATGCAAGCGCCAAAATCTAAGATCGCCGAGACAGGACCCCATCGCACGCCCATACCGTTGACCACCCATTGCATTTGTCTATTCTCAGCTTGCGTGAGATATACTATAATTTACGTCACAACTACGACACTGAGAACCGTTTGCACTACATATGAAAACTTTCATTCAACTGGCGATCGGCGTGGGTACCGCAATTGCCGTATCATTCGTGTCCATTCTCCAATCGAGTTTTGGTGAAGCACGGCACACACTAAGCATCATCGGTGCAATTACGATTTTCATTACTAGTCTTTACACCCTTAGGTCACGATTCACTCGATAGGGCAATCGCGGTCGTTGGCTCAAATATTACCGGACCTTTACTGCATTTGGCTTGTACCTCGTTTTGATTCACTCTGGCGCCAAACCCCAAGCGTGGCATTCCAGGTTAATCTTTGTCGTGACTTGGCTCAATCTGGGAACCGGACTGGCGCTAAGCATGAGACACATTCAAAACTATCGCTTCCTTCATCGCTGCCATTTAGTACTTGCACCAACCCTTCTCGCTGCGATTCTCCTCCATAACAGCGACACACTTGATCACGACGCATTCCTCCCTCTAAATGGAAAACACGACATTCCCTGTGTGAAGTGTCACGCGTCCGCACCGCTGGTATTTACTATGAATCTGTCACTCGAAAACAAGATGAACGCAGCCGGAAGGCTACCAGATGATATTCAATGAGAGTTTCAACTGAGTGGGATTGATGTTTACCAGCATTCCTTTCTGTCGATGAACAAATTCGGGCACGAGTGGCTGATAAACGATGTCAAAAACGAACACAGCTACACCGTGAGAAAAGCGTTAGAAAAACTTAAGGTCTACGCAGATTCAACATCCAAGACCTACACATCCCGAACCTGCTATATCCATAACACACCTGAACTTCAATTTTCCCATGAAGTTCACGGCGGAGATATCTATAGCACAGGTGCCTCGATTGCCATCAAACTGTTGTGAATGGACAAATATATGGAAAACATAGATCTAACTGGGAGTTCGATCCGAATTGGTAAACACGATGCGGTGCAAGTAGAAGGAGAGCGTTTGCTCATTTTACAACCATCCGACCTTGAATAACAGTGAGTAATAGAGACACAAAGGAAACAACTTTAATCAGAGAAGATTCTCAAAATCCAAAAACCACTTTTCAATTGACAATTAGGGATTAGATAGGGTATCTTTAAGAGCGTTGTCAAGCTAGAGACCTTGACACATTATTTTTTCACCTTAGCAATAATAAAATTGTCAAGAACCCTCATGACGAGATACATCAGCCTTGGAGACAGTCTTCTTGTCAATTGACAAACTTCGGTTCGTCCTACTATCAGATTTCTATAGAAACCTTTTAACGGAAAAGCAACGCGAATTCCTCAGACTTTACTATGAGGAAGACCTTTCATTCGGGGAGATTTCCGAGCGTGTAGGAGTCTCTCGACAAGCGGTGTATGATTCAATCCGGACTTCAGAACTTTGCCTCGATCGCTACGAGAAGCAGCTTGGCTCACTGTCTGAATTTCAACATCAGCGATGTATTCTTACAGATATTCTTGACCACTTACAAGTACTAGAAACCGGCATCGCTGGAGTAGAGGAACAACACAGGATTCAACGGATCAAAACATGCATTCATGACTTGATGAATTCTTCCGATTCACAACGCAGTTTCTAGCGTGGAACCAAAAGATATTATGTTTGAAAGTTTGACTGCACGATTACAGAGCACCTTGAAGAAGATTAGCGGCCAGGGAAAATTGACCGAGAAAAACGTGGCTGATTCCCTCAGAGACATCCGCAGAGCTTTGCTGGAGGCAGATGTTAACTTCAAGGTCGCACGTGATTTCATACAGAATGTTAAGGAACAGACACTTGGACAGCAAGTCCTCGGCAGCCTAACGCCCGAACTACAGATTGCAAAAATCATCGGCGATGAACTTACGAAGTTAATGGGGACTGAGTCCACTAAGATTAAAATCGCTCCGAGTGGTCCGACAATTGTTATGATGGTTGGCCTACAAGGCTCTGGCAAAACGACTGCTTCTGCCAAACTGGCATCCCAATTTCGTACAGAGGGACGAACCCCGCTTCTGGTTGCAGCGGACGTCTACCGTCCAGCGGCGATTAAGCAATTACAAGTTCTTGGTGAACAAATCGAGGTGCCTGTCTTCTCTATGGGAACGGACGTTGCACCTACTTCTATCGTCAGCGGTGCAATAAAACAAGGGTTAAATCGGGGCCACAATCTAATCATTGTCGACACGGCAGGACGCTTGGCCATTGATGAAGAACAAATGGAAGAACTTCAGAACATAAAAGGGGAGGTTAATCCGACAGAGATACTACTTGTTGTTGATGCCATGACCGGCCAAGACGCTGTGAACGTTGCAGAACACTTTAACAATAGTCTAGATATTGACGGCGTTATCCTGACAAAGTTAGATGGGGATGCACGGGGCGGGGCGGCACTCTCAATCCGTGCCGTAACTCAGAAACCGATTAAGTTTATCGGTGTGGGGGAAAAGATTACGCCGACAGGCCTAGAAGAATTTCACCCAGATCGGATGGCATCGCGGATCCTTGGAGAGGGCGATTTCGCAACCCTGCTTGAAAGAGCTGAATCCATTTACAGTGAAGATCAGGCACAGGAACTTGAGCGTAAACTAAACGAGAAACGTGGTCTAGACTTTGAGGACCTTCTCATGCAACTTGAACAACTCAAGAATATGGGACCGTTGGATCAGTTGATGGACATGATTCCCGGTATGAATAATATACCGACTAAGGGATTGAAACCCGATGAAGAACAGCTAAAATATGCGAAGGCAATCATTCAATCAATGACACCAAGGGAGCGAAACAATCCGGGCATTCTCGATCGCAGCCGTCGCATGAGAATCGCCAATGGAAGCGGTACGAATGTTCGCCAAGTTAATCAACTGTTTGATCAGCTTAAGTTCATGAATCGTATGGTCAAGCAACAAACAATGATGGGAGCGCCGCAAATTGGTGCTAAGTCACCTGGAAGAAAGCATAAAACTGTGAAGAAGCGAAGAAAACGCAGATCTCGATGAGCTTGCATCTGCCCCGTAGCAGTGCAGTTCTTCGAATTCCTTCATATTTTCACTTAATCGTCACTCAGAACCAATTTTTGAGATACATCTCAGTATACAACCACAACAAGGAGGACCTAATCTTTGGCAGTCCGAATAAGACTTCAACGTCACGGAAGAAAGAAACGTCCGTTTTATCGGTTGGTGGCCGCTGATGCACGCTTTCAGCGGGATGGACGGTTTCTAGAACGCCTAGGCCATTATAACCCTTTAACAACTCCGGCCGAAGTTGTCATTGATGAGGAAAAAGTGTTGAAATGGTTAAAACGAGGGGCACAACCGTCCGACACCGCGAAGAATCTATTATCCCACGCCGGTATCTGGGAAAGATTTATCGCTGAGAAATTAGGAAAGCCAATTCCACCACGCAGAATGGTGGGACCACTGTCAGAGGCGGAGACAGCGACATCGGCACCTATGGATGACCCTGCCGTCCCTAAACCTGAACCGGTAAATTCCAGTTCACAAACTCAGACGGAGAAAACCAAGAAATCATCGAAGAAAACGAAAAAGACGCCGGAGCCCTCCGAACCTGCTGAGAATTCCGCGGAACAGACGCCTCAATCTGATGACGCCCAGACCCATCAGACTGACAAATAGGCGAGACATTCAATCGATGGTTGTATTTACAATCATCAAAACATGGCTATTACCGTGACCAAAGCGATATCCACTAGTTCGCAGATGGCACTAAGGCCATTTTGTGTCTAAAGATTTAATGGAATATCTTGCGAAGTCCCTCGTCGATTGTCCTGGTCTAGCTAAAATTCGTGAGGTGGTGCGTAAGACGGTGACATTCTGAATTGAGTGTTCGGAGGAAGAGTTTGGGGAAATCAGTGGAAAACATGGACGCACGCTCAAATCGCAGCGAACCGTCGCATTTATCACTGGGATTAAGGCAGCAAAGAAGTTCGTGCTTGAACTTGCCAAATTTCCTCAGTATTTGTGTGATGTAATACACACTAATGATGTGCAGATTAAGTTGCTGCAAGTAAACAGGTGAATCTAGGGAAACACTACCATATGCAAGTGGAAACGTCAGCCCAATCTGGCTGACGCGCCTGTTGTTCTTTATTCACCATTTTAAAGAGAGCGGAAGATGGCTGTTATCGTAAAACGACCTGTAATCCTTAGAAACGTTGTTACCGAGAACTTTAAATCGCAATTAACGGAAGAACTCGAGCAGGCAATCGGTCAAATTGGCAGATGGCTTGAGCAAGAGGAATTCCAGAGCCGTCGACTACTCTCTGAGGCACAGAAACAAAATCCGAATCGCGTCAACCAGTTGCGCGAGGAAATCAGTCAAGAACGTGGAAATCAAGAACAGACGCTTGTCAACCTCAAACAGCAATTGAGCCAGGTGAAACAGCTTGAAATTGATGCACTATTTGCAAGTGGCACATATGACGCACCGGTAAAAATTGAGGTTGGTGATGATATCCGCGCCAAACTGTCACAGGCGGAAATCATCGTTAAGGATGGGGTTGTCGTTCAAATCACCGAGTGGCAGCCGCAATCTGCCGGTGCCACGGATGAAAATTGATGTCATTTCGCTATTTCCACAGACTATACGCCCAGCGCTACAAGTGGGAATCCTAAAACGTGCTCATAACGACGGAGCTCTAACCACCAATGTCCACGACCTCAGGAATTTTGCGACCGATCGAAATAAATCGGTTGACGATTATCCGTATGGGGGTGGGGCGGGGATGATTCTGAAACCCGAACCATTGTTTGCAGCAGTACGAGCGCTTATCGGTAAATCACAGCACCGCGTGATTTATCTAACTCCGCAAGGAAAGCCTTTCAATCAGCGTTTTGCTGAGGTGCTTTCCCTTGAATCTCATCTAATCCTTATTTGCGGACGCTATAAGGGAATCGATGAGAGGGTCCGCGAAAATCTGGTTACAGATGAGATTTCTATTGGTGATTATGTCCTCAGTGGTGGAGAAATTCCAGCGCTTGTGATGATTGATGCAATTGCACGGATTCTACCTGGGGTATTGGGCGACTATGAATCAGCTGAAAGTGACTCTTTCAGCCAAGAATTGTTGGACCACCCGCATTACACACGTCCGGCTGATTTTCAGGGAATAAAGGTTCCTGACATCTTGTTGAGTGGCAACCACGAAAAAGTTAGGCGCTGGAAGCATACCGCCTCACTCAAGCGAACAGCAGAACGTCGACCAGATTTGCTAGAACAAGCAGAGTTATCGGAAGAAGAAGCACATTATCTCAAAGTATCAAGCGACGATAACTGATTTACCAATCTGTGCTACTAGTTGTTCGATAGGACTTAATTGCAGCAGGAATTCCCGTTTTAAATGACAAACCTGTGTGACTTTGAAGTTGCAAAAGAATCTTGACGAATGGAGGAATTCGCATGAATTTGATTGAATCTGTTGAAAGTGAGTATCTGAAGGATGGTTTTCCTGAATTCGGTCCGGGGGATATGGTTCGAGTCAACACGAAAATTCGGGAGGGAGAAAAAGAACGCATTCAGGCGTATGAGGGCACTGTGATACGACGATCTAATGGAGGATTAAGTGAGACGTTTACAGTTCGTCGCGTAGCCTTTGGGGAGGGAAGTGAAAGAACCTTCCCACTACATTCGCCAAATATTCAAAGTGTCGAAGTTCTGCGATACGGGGCCGTTCGACGCGCTAAATTGTACTACCTACGACATCGGACTGGAAATGCCACTAGAGTTCCTGAAAAAAGGAGAATCTCGGTCCAAGAATAAGGCCAACGATGACAAGAGCGCGGCATGACACCGGAGCAAAAGAACAGAAACGGGGACTGCTGTACCTACTTTTCACCGTTTCCCGCAGCAATCGCTAGTTTCAAGCAACACCCACAAGGGGATTAATCTCGAGAATAGATCGAAAGGTAGGAAGGATATTCACGCATTCGAGAGAGCTCTATATCAAAGAGGCTATCAACGTATCGCCGGTGTTGACGAAGCTGGACGCGGTCCGCTAGCAGGACCGGTGGTGGCTTCAGCCGTCATTCTTCCGCTAGATTGTGCGATTGTAGGTATAATGGATTCAAAGCAATTGACAGCCAAGCAACGAGATGTATTGTTCGATGAAATTCACGATGCCGCAGTATCAATTGGAATTAGTTACATGGATAGTAAAACTATAGACCAGGTTAACATTCTGCAGGCTACCATGCAGGCAATGCGAGAATCTATCGAACAAATCGACCCGTCACCAGACTATGTTATTGTTGACGGTACACACATACCGGCCGTATCTATACCTACCAAAGCAATTCCAAAAGGTGACTCCCTCAGCCAGTCCGTTGCTGCCGCTTCCATTATCGCAAAAGTGACACGCGATCGATTAATGATCGAACTAGACAAAGTCTACCCACAATATGGATTTCGACAGCACAAGGGCTATGGCACGGATCAACATCGACAAGCTCTTATCCAATTTGGTCCATGTCCGATCCACCGGCGGACCTTTAGGCCTGTCTCCGAACTCTCCGAACATTAACTATGGCGATCTGCGCATGTAGCCATGCCGACATGAATTAATCTATGTTCCAGTACTTAGTAGCTTGCGCTTAATCGCCAATTAATCGGGTATTCCAGAAACAAGATTTTAGATCTTAAAAACTTTCTACGGCTTAGAATGTCACTGCACTTTTCACTATATCCTTAACCGCAATTTAATTACCTTATTATTCATAATCGCCACGGTGAAGTAGGCCATGGCGAATGCCAAGCAGTAACGAATCTCCGCGGTCGTCTTGAGGGATTCCAAGATAGATGACCTTCTAAATCCTTACCTACCGATTCGGTGTCTCTTCAATCGATTCTTTTTCCAGAATTACACTTGTCAAACTCAATTACATCGAAGTTACGTTTGAATCTCTAATGTAGCGCTGGAAGACCCAGCGCTATGGATTTGCGACATAGATTGGACGATAGGAGACAGTCGTGCAGGCAATCATATTGTGTGGTGGATTGTCAACCCGGTTGGGACCCATAACGAAAAGTATACCCAAGATCCTTTTACAAATCGGTAGTCGGACCGTATTGGATTTTCAACTTGATCTCTTGAAGGAAGTAGGCGTCAATGAGGTTGTTCTTGCATCAGGACACTTGCACAACGCACTTTACCAGGCCGTTGGAGAGAACTACCGGGGATTACGCGTCCGCTACGCCAGAGAAAAGAGAAAACTCGGCACCGGTGGCGCAATTAAGAACGCCATGTCATATGTCTGTACATCGCCCTTCTTCGTATTCAATGGTGACATTTTGATGAAAGGACTTTCGCTTTCAAGAATGTTGGCGCACTTCAGTCCAGACATGCACGGCCTGATACTAGGAACGTTCGTCCAAGATACGCGTTCTTACGGCGAAATTGTAACGGACGACCGCGGAAAGATAAGCGATTTCCACGAGAAACAATCCATTCTTCGGTCCGGATACGTCAACGCTGCAATATATCTTCTTCATCCGTCGATTGCAAGTTTTTTTCCCAATCGACAGGATTTTTCTATTGAACGAGACGTTTTTCCCTGTGTATCCAATCTCCATATGTTCAAACAAAAAGAAGGCATGGATTGGTTCGATGTTGGTGTTCCGAAAACACTAGCTCACGCACGCCACCATTTCAGCTGAGAGTTAGACGAGGCAAGCAGTTCTCGCTAAGACTTATCCAGACATCATAAACATCGAAAGTCTTCTGAATGTACTGTAGGACATTGCATAGGAGCGAGATTATAATGTGTCGTCGCTAGACAGCGTTTGAAGGTACAGCATTCGGGGAAAACAGATCGTCCGACATCCTTTTTTGTGATTTCGCAAACTACGAAAGCAATGCTTGGATTGCTATTTCTTCGCGTGCGCTTACAATTACTTACACGCTACTTCCTTAAGCAGCAGTGTTTATGCTTTTTACCGCTGCCGCACGGGCACGGCGAATTCCGTCCGACTTTTTCAGCCGTCTCAGAGCGGACCACTGTTCCGGTCAATTGGCGATTCCCCTCTTCACGCATCACTGGACTAATGCTATTGGCAGGGCGCCCAGCTTCCAACGCTGCCGCCATTAGTCTCATCGGTTCATCAACATGGTTAAAGAACATCTTGTAACCAGCACAGAGATAATTCAACCCATCTTCGCCAGTAGGTGCCTGGATGAAACGGTTTTTCGGACAACCTCCGTTACAAACGAAACGTACTTCACACTCTTGGCAGTAGGCCGGCAAGTTGTCTCGCTTGTCTGTCCCGAATTTCCTCTGGAATTGCGAATCAACCATCTCCTCCATCGATTTTTCAGCAATATTTCCCAGATGATATTCTGGAAACACAAAGTGATCGCAAGAATACAAATCTCCGTTATGCTCAATCGCCATTGCGTCACCACACGTCTCGCTAAAAATACACAAACTAGGTTTATAGCCCAGCCAGGCTTCCAAAGCGATATCGAAAATCTGCACGAATATCTTCCCGATGTCATTCATTACCCATTGATCGAAAATCGCGCATAAAAACTTCCCATATTGCTTCGCTTCGACGGAACATTCAGAAACATTTCGGCCCTCGAGATGTTCAACAGCTGGAATAAACTGTAGAAACTCAACACCAAGACTCTTGAAATAACGATACAGTTCAAGCGGATAATCAGCATTGTATCGGTTCAAAACGCAAAGCACATTATAATCCACACCGTGTTTCTGGAGGAGCTTAAGCCCACGAAGCACATCCTTCGAAGACGGTCTACCGTGTTTGTCATATCGCAGTCTGTCGTGAAGCTTAGGCGGGCCATCAATACTGAGACCGATTAGGAAGTTATTACGCTTTAGAAACGTTGCCCACTCGTCATTGAGGAGAGTTCCATTAGTTTGAAAGGAATTTTGAATGCGCATACCCGTACGCCGGTATTTTTTCTGAAATTCGACAGCACGTCGAAAAAACTCTACGCCCATCAATGTTGGTTCACCGCCCTGCCATGCAAAAGTGACCTCGTCAACTTTCTGGGCTTCAATATATTGGCGCACATAATTTTCTAAGACTTCGTCCGTCATACGAAATGAACGCGTATTAGGGTACAATTTCTCTTTATCTAAATAGAAACAGTATTCACAATCCAAATTGCAAATTGGTCCAATGGGCTTTGTCATCACATGAAACGCTTTTGGCGATCTGGATTCAGTCATCTTATTTTCCTCCCAATGGAACAGCACTCATGCAAAGTCAGACTAACGAACATACCAGGAGAAATCTTAGCAAAATTTTGACAGCAAATCAATAAAAAACTAGGAATTTTTTTCAGTCTCAGATGTTTACAGAACAGGCAAGTTTACTTTAAGTCTTATACCCATGATAAACATTGACCACAACCGAGACATAGTATGAACGCTGTCGCGAACCCCAGAGCAAACAAGGATCCAGTCAATCGCAGCCAGATAACGTACTGATTAGTCCGGATTGAAGACATAATACTGTTTCCTCGCTCAAGTTACCAAAGACAATGGTGTTGGAATCCAGATGGCTACGCACTGCTTGACGTGACCAGGAATTGCTTGGTCATGGTCAAGATTCCTCTGATTTAGGAAAGCCCAATGCACGCCCCATAACGTTAATAAGCGTTGTGGCACTTCTAAACGAAAGGAGGTTGAAACTCAAGACACGCAAAATCCAAAAACCGCTCGCTCTTGGAATTTTCGACAGGAGCATTGAGATGCAGAAAGCCGCACACGAACAAAACTTTGAAGGTTTTTGTTCGACACGTAATCAACTGGGCAAAGGTCTAGAACTCAGCACATTAAATCATTTGACAACACGACGCAACGGTAAGGTCGATCGTCAGATCGAGGACGACAAAGGAATGACCACCCAAGTGTCACTGCCAATACTAGTTCGTCAATCAAATAGTCTGGCCATATTTCCAGGAAATTGCCTAGTCGCCCATTGCGTGCTATAATGTGTATGCTTCTGTTTCGAATTTCAAACAGCGTCGAGGCGCAACAATGTCATGTAAGAGTCAGATTGTGAAAGGATAACGAAGTCTAATGTCAGAGTCACTAGAGACAGCAACACTGGGTGCCGGGTGCTTTTGGTGCGTCGAAGCGATTTTTCAAAATCTCAAAGGCGTACATCATGTCGTATCCGGATACTCGGGGGGTACAGTAGAACACCCAACCTATCAACAGGTTTGTACAGGAACAACCGGTCATGTTGAAGTTGTACAAATTCGCTTTGATCCAAAGATTATCGCGTTTCAGGACTTGCTAGATGTTTTTTGGCACACCCATGATCCGACAACAGCAAATCGCCAAGGAGCAGACATTGGAACTCAATACCGATCGATAATCTTCTATAGCACTGAAGAACACCAAGCAATCGCTGAAAGATCGAAGAAAGAAACAGATGCCTCAGGATTATGGGCGAGTCCGATTCTCACTGAAATCATTCCCTTCTCCAATCTGTACCCTGCAGAAGAATATCACCAGAACTATTATCGGTCGAATCTGGATCAGTCATATTGCCAGATCGTCATCAATCCTAAACTGAGGAAGTTCAAGAATGAGTTTGCCGACAAACTATAAAGAACACAATAGCGGCACAGAGCTGTGTATATTTGGCATACCCTTCATCTGCCTGCACGGCTGGGTTCGGTGCATGCCAGGCTGAGATGTGAAACACTATTAGATGGAACAACGCAGTAAGGATGTGAACTAACCGATCAGTCAAGATGTGTATTTGGATGGGCTCGAGGAAATCACCTGACTCCATTGACTGAGCAAAGAACAGTCTCAGTCAACGGAGTCAGGCCAAATTTCCAGGAAGTTTTCGACTGGAATATCTGGTGAGATTTTCACAACGATGTTCTGTGACGGAGAGTCTTTCAACACAACAATCGCAAAAAACACGTAAGGAGAACGAGATGTTCCCACCTTCCTACTAATTTGGAATAACGAATGTGAGCATACAACGGACCGTGCAGCAGACATCTCCTCTACGGCCGTCAATCCGTAGAAATCCAACCGTCTTCTTGGTTAAGGATCAATTTATCTAGACCATCTTTACTGTGAAACCTCGCTTCTTTCAATACCATGTAACAATCCACCGCACGGCAGATGATTATTCCCATCTTGAGGAAAATCCATCTCTCTCCCGATCGAAATTTAGAATCCCACGACGAGTTGACGTTGCGCTATCAAACCAGAATTCCGAACCCAAGAACAACTAACAATCCTTTCCACATCTAGTTATCTCTACTACTAGGCTGATTCGGGCTCTGTAGATAAACCTGATAGGTTTCATCGAGAACCTATTTTTTACTGCTTTCTTCATTGGGCTTATAGCAACTTGAGACATAAAGAAAACTCGCTAAATCCTTAACACAGATTCTTCGAGCATCAAAGAGGCCTGAACTTAATCATGATGGCGCCAGATCTCATTACTTGGACAACCGTGTCGACAGTAGCTTTAACTTCGATCCGGATATCCAATTATCTCAGTCCTTCCTACGTCACCTCAAACGATTATTAATCGATTTTACTACCTTTTCATAATCTGCTTCGATGTCCATGGGCTCATTCACATGTCGTGGGTAAACGTCGTCTAAGGCACCCTGCTGGTAACGAATCTTGAAATCGTGAAACTTCAGGCCATTTGCCGTCGAGATTACAACCACGCGATCAGTCGAACGAATTTCCTTTCGTTCGACTAGTTTCAACAAAACCGCCAGGGCAACTCCCGTATGTGGGCAGTTGAGCAACCCTGTGCGGTCGGCTTTCGCAGCGGCATTCGCCAACTCATCCTCGGTGGCTTCCTCCACAACACCATCAAATTGTCGTAGAATCTTTACAGCCCGCTTCGCCGAAACTGGGTTACCAATCTGAATTGCATTGGCTATCGTAGGTTGAGCAACAACAGGCTTGAATTCCGTGAAACGTTTTTGATAACTTTGATATAGAGGGTTCGCTCTAGAGGACTGCGCACAAACAATTCGCGGCAATCTGCTGATTAATCCGAGATCTCGCATCATCAAGAACCCGAGTCCCAAAGCTGTTACATTTCCCAGATTCCCACCGGGGATAATCACCCAGTCTGGGATTTCCCAGTCAAACTGTTGCACGATCTCAATACTAATTGTCTTCTGACCTTCAATTCGGAGCGAATTTATTGAGTTCGCGAGGTAGAATTCTGGCTGCGCTGCTAGTTTCTGAACGATTGCCATGCACCCGTCAAAGTCAGTATCCAGAGACAAAGTGATTGCGCCATTGGCAATTGGTTGGATGAGTTGCGCAGGGGAAACTTTCGCTCGTGGAAGTAAAACAATTGCCGGAATAGCTGCGGCCGCTGCATATGCTGCGAGAGCAGCAGAAGTATCACCGCTCGATGCGCAGAGAACCGCACGAATCTCGGTACCACGTGCAATAATCTGTTTAACCATGGACATCAAAACGGTCATTCCCAGGTCCTTGAAAGACCCGGTGTGGCTGTTCCCGCACTGCTTAATCCAAAGGTCGGAGACTCCAATCTCGCCTCCTAATCGCTCTGCCCAAAAAAGATTCGTACCCCCTTCGGACATCGAAACGATATTCGGATCATCAACAATTGGACAAATAAACTCTTTCTTCCCCCAGACACCACTACCATATGGGTACTCTGTTCCCATATAGCGTCGATCAAATAGCGCCATCCATGCTGCTGCACTCCGGCGTTTAAGAGCGTCAACATCATGTTTGACCTCTAATAATCCGCCGCAGCGGCGACAACGATAAATTATTTCATGCAGGGAGTATTGCTCATCGCAACCATCACTACATTCAAACCATGCGTCATACCTCATCCATGTTCTCCAATCACTTTTGCTCATTCTTCATTTTGTGCCTCATGCAAAATCTCTTCAATCTCCTTCATGGACGGAAGATCAGAAAGATCTCTCAGTCCGAATTGTTCCAAGAATTCGTCGGTAGTGGAAAAGAGGAGCGAGCGACCTTGGCCAGGTTTTCGACCAGCAATGCGCACCAATCCCTTCTGAATCAGTGAGCTTAAAACGCTGTCACTATTGACACCTCGAATTTCTTCAACTTCGGTTCGCGTCACGGGCTGCTTATAGGCAACGATTGCGACCGTTTCCAGTGCAGAAGGTGAGAGTCTGACACGAACTTGGCGCGTGTGGAATTTCTCAATCCAACTCCGATACTCAGGACGTGTGCAAACCTGAAATCCGTTGGCAATCTCAATCAGTTGAAAGCTACGATTCGTGGCTTGATACTCATCACGGAGCTTCGTCAGCTGATTTCGGATATCGTCTACTAATAGGTTACTGAAGACATGTCCAAATTGCTCAAGGGAGATTGGTTCGTTTGCAGCGAAGAGAATTGCCTCGAGAATTGACCTGACTTGGATTGGCGTCAAGGATGAATCCTCGACCATAGTAGGAGAATTTTCGCTCATGAAAGTAACACTTCAATCGGATATTGGCGAAGTAGGTTTCGTCACAAAACCTATTGAGTTTGTGAACTACGCCTCCCGCCTTACGATGTAAATCTGACCAAATCGACCGGACTGTACGGCGATGATACGTTGTAGACGAATCAATTCTAATATTGCCAGGAACGTCACGATTTGCTCGACTTTAGTGGCAAATCCTGAGAAGAGTTCTTCAAAATGGATCTGCGCGGAGTCACCCAGCATGCGCTCCAAAAATTCCATCTTTTCTTCGACGGTAACCGGTTCTTCGTCAATTTCCTCGTAAGTGTCTTCATCTATAAATTCCAACCTTTCAGTTGCTAATTGAAAAGCTGACAACAGGTCGAAAAGGGTTGCTTTAATTTGGAATTCACGCAGATCTCCCAACTCGGTGTCTAACTCAATACTCCGTCCAAAGATCTGCTCACGCCTGTCGGAATAGCGCTCGAGAACCTGCGATGCTTCCTTAAATTCTTTGTAGTCCAACAGCTGTTTGACAAGCTCTTCACGATTCCTGACTGGTTGTTGATCATCAGGTTCTATCGATGGTAAAATGCTTTGCGACTTAAGATATAGTAGCGTAGCGGCCATCAATAGAAATTCCGACGCAACATCCAAGTCAAGTTGCTCCATCACGTTCAGAAAATCCAAGTACCGTTCCGTTATCTCGGCAATTCGGATGTCTCGGATATCCATTTCATCCTTCTGAATGAGGTGCAGCAACAGGTCCAGAGGGCCTTCAAATACGTCAAGCTTTATGGAATATATAGAGTCGGTCGGTTCAAATTGGGATTTCGGCGTTGATGGTCGCATTTTTGATTGCAGGTGCTTCATTCTGACGTCAAATAAAATTTCTTGTTTACCTGTTTGAAAGTCTGCACCAGATTCTCAGCGCAAAGAACTGCTCATCCCCACCATCTAATTCTATCACACGACTATAAAATCATAGTCCAACCAGGTTACGCAACAGGTTAAAGATCCCAAAGGACACTATTTCGAGAACAAAAAAAACAGGGTTGGGAATGTTCAGCAGGTCCGGCAAGAAAAGTATTCCGAGTAGGATCATCATCCCATAGGGACGCAACCTTTCAAACTGCTGTGCCTGTTTCCAGGGCAACAATCCATACACAACGCTGAATCCATCAAGAGGAAATAGAGGAATCATGTTGAAAGCAGCAAGAAACACACTAATCAGAGCCGACAATCTTAGTTGTCCGTATATTTCGCGGTGTACTGCGGAACCGAGGGTTTCATCAAGCAATCTCACTATCGCCAAAATCACGAAGGTACATATAAGATTCATGACTGGACCAGCCGCCGCAATAATCATCAAATCTCTTTTGGGATCCTTCAGCTGGAGAGGATTAACGGGGACCGGTTTTGCCCAACCAAAGAACACGCCTCCGAAAAAAGAACCTAGCAGCGGGAGCAAGACGGTGCCAAGTGGGTCGATGTGCGCCGCGGGATTGAGTGTCAAGCGATTTTCGTCTTTAGCCGTTGAATCACCCAGCATGAGCGCTGCTTTTGCATGCCCCCACTCATGAAAAGTTAGAAGAATAATGAATTGAATCACACGGAGAATTGCCAGAAATGGGTCGGGATTGAACATTATTTAAGACCTAGAAACTCGTATGCCTCTACTTTTGTGGAAATTCTGCCATCTAACTGTGCCGCAAACGCCTTCTTCAAAATCGCCGTAAATGCTTTTCCTGGCTTCAATCCGAGGCGCATTAAATCATCTCCGTTAATCAATGACTGGGCCTTGCGCAGATCAACCAAAAACTTTTGAATCTGTTTCATTCGCCATCTGGGTTGATCTGGCTGCATCAGGGAAAAAACCAAGGTTTCGAGAGGATAAGGTTCTAATAGCAGATAAACGTCACTCGCCTTGGAGTCAACTGAGAGAAAAGTGAGGGATTTGGACAGACGATGATAAGCACTTATTTCTGTCTGGATGTCATAAACATAGAAACGTTGTCTCACTTTCCTGATTAGATAAGCTTGTTTGTTCTGCTTATCCGTTAGAATCCATCTATCTGTCTCCTGCCTAATTCTGAGCTTGTCGGAAAGCAAGATTTTTTTGCGTTGAAATGTTTCCTGCAATGCAATCGAGCTTCTTCCCTCAGACAAATCCATTTGCAAATCAAGGCCGCTGTGAAACAACTTACGAAGTCGATGTGGTAATACTAGCCTATCAGTAATCTCTTGAATAACATGCGTTGGGACGGCGGCAAAACCGCACTGAACACTATCACGTTTTGCTGCGTAAAACAAGGACATCCATGCCAGTAGTTCGACATTAAGTTTTTCATTGCTGAGTCGAGTTGAGGCCCAATCAATAGCCTCTTGAACAGCAGTCCAATGAACCTTGAAATTCGACGTCACCTCCCATTCTGGGTGCACAACGCGGAAGATGTCAAACTCACACAGTCGCTTTACCATGAGTGGCGCAGTTGCTTCCGCCAAAACACGATTGATTTCGTTCCGAATGCGCTCACCACTGATTCGGCCTAACACGCCTTGGCCAATTGCTTCATGAATACGCTGTTGGTCTTCCTCCACAATTCTAAATCCGTAACGCTTTTCATACCGAGCTGCCCGAAAAATACGTGTTGGGTCATCAATAAAGCTCCGAGGGTGAAGTGTACACACACGTCCCAATCGAAGATCCTGCGCACCACCGCTGTAATCAACAAGCTCACCAAAACGACTCGTGTTCAAGCGAATTGCAAGGGCGTTAATCGAAAAATCGCGTCGGAGGAGATCGTCTCGAATCTTACCGGGACTCACTAAGGGTAACGCACCAGGGTGCACATAAGTTTCGCTACGAGCACTCGCAAAGTCAATTTTGATGTCGGCGTTTTGAAGAACGCTTGCGGTGCCAAAGGAATCATGCGTGCGTACTTCCCAACCGTGTGTTGTACCAAGTTCCTCGGCGAACTTAATGGCATCTCCTTCAACCACAATGTCGAGGTCAAGGCTCTCACGGCCGAGCAGTATATCCCTTACGAATCCACCGACGAGACACACGGGGTGTTGTGTGTGTTCTCCGATTTCTCTCAGCAGCGTTAAGACTTTTCGAGGGATGTTTGATGAGTGTTTCGTCAGAACCTGATCTGCCATACGCTAGCCCATTTAGTGAGTCCTTTTTTTAACGCCAGTTCGACAAAAAAGGACGCGGATTGGATCTTTTGATCATGCACGAAGCATGACTAAAGAGAATTGTCCGATAATGCATATAACCCTTTTGGGGAGGTTCACGATCCTACTCAAAAGATTAAGTCTGAGCGCATCGGACTCTAATGATTGGTAGCGTGCGCAAGCAACAGAAGAGTAGCTTGCTACATTTCAGTGTGAAGGGGTGACGATAACCTTAGACGCCAATCAAAGCGGTTTGCGCACATTCGAGCGCCCATCACTAAATACATGTTTGTCCGCCCTTCAGCGCAGATTCCTGTATCGGTTCATCAGGTTCGGGTATGAGACCGAAGAATCATGCCTTGAGACGGCTATGCTTCAGCTGATAGTCAGCAAACATGGTGATGCATTGGTACCAATAGAATTCAACGTAATAACGACGAAAAAATCACAACACTCAATTATGGTACTTTGAACCCTCACGTCGGGCTAACTATGGTAATGAGTTCTACGATAACTGGACAAGATTCACGCACTTAAGCAATCAGCCTAAAATAACAGGTGGCGGGCCCCAGTAGACGCCCAGTTCATACGAATGCAAAAACCCGCGTTGGGGCACCGGAGCTTCGGGCCAATTTCATTGGCGCAATGACCGCATAAAAGCGCCTTGGCAATTGGCCCAAGTTGCACAGATCTTCAACTTGTGGAATTCCCGCACCGAGAAAAACAAGATGAGCGGGCGGCAATCCGTCATGTTGGGGCGGATGGCCTGCCATTGAATCGATACTGCATGCGTCTGTCCCAATCAGTTTGACACCTTTATCCACTAAGAGCTCGGCCGCATCTTCACTGAACCCAATCCATTGCCGATTGAAAATATCCTGATAGGCATACGCGTCCATACCTGTCCGCATAAATACGATACTCTCACCTAGAGTTTCGCCGTTGACAGACATCCACATGTCAATGTCTGTCGCCGTAACCGCATCGGTCGGATTTTTAGTTTTGGAGAAATCCATTAACACGGCATTTCCCGTTAATCTTTCTTTTGGAATTTCAGCCACGGTGAATCCGTCAGTAAACATCAGACAGGGCGCATCGATATGCGTGGCACAATGTCCTGAGAGATCTACGCGACTCTCAAAATAACCATCCTTTTCTAATGTGGCGGTATCATAAATGTGCACTGGAGCAATAGGAAGTTCACGTGGACTATCCTCATCGACCTGATATGAAAGATCGATAATCTTCTGAAAGTTAATTTGCATGTCGATTTCCTTCTTATATCAGGGGGTGAAACCATGCCAATTGAGGGAATTATAGCACTGCGGCACCTTTAAATCAACCCAGAATAGGTATTGAACCATACAGGAACATATGCTCTGAAGTCAGCCAATAGTCGCATATGATTCCTATCCTTTCTTCTCCCACACAATCCAATGATTTCAGATGGGATGGCAGACCTACACCTCATCAGTCCAATAGTCGATATGCTCAGACTTACGGAAAACTCGCTTTGCAACAAAGGGAAATATCTTGTCCGAATCCGGATACTCAGTGACATCGTACGGCAAGACAACACCGATAGCAAGTAGTGTACAGGGTGCATTACCCTCGTTCACAAACTTGTGCGCCCCCGAGTCTCCAGGACGAAAAGCGATAAAGTCCCCCTCAGTAACCCGCACATCGCCGCGCGGGGTTTTCAGCGTACATTGCCCATTCATAACACAAAACATTTCCTCGGCAAAATTGTGCAGGTGCATCGGAAAACTCGCATTATTCGGCGACAGACGGATAAGTCGATACCCTAAATGCTTTGCTCCAATAAGGGAATCAATATCCTTGTCCTCAAAATCGTACGGAGCAGGTGCACTGTTTCTTGTCCACTGAATTTCGCCAATGTTTATGCGGTTAATATAGACATCTGTACGTCGCTCTAGGCTCTCCAAGAGCTTTTGACGTGCACCTTGGAAAATGGGGTGCCCGTCACCAACAAGGATGGTATCGAACGACAATGATAAAATTTTTCGGAGTTCTAACGCAGCTTTTGATGGATTCTCTAATTTAGCATCCTCTAGCAACGTGAAATTGCCCATTGGACTGCCAACAACTAGATCTCCTATCAATACCACGCGATTTTCAGGAAGATAAAGCGCGATTTCTCCTGGGCTTTTTCCATGCTGTAGATGCACCACCTGCATTCCGGTCACAATTTCTTCGTGGTCTTGGAGCAATCGATCGGCCTTTACCGATAACGCCGCCGCATCGGCTTCATGTACAGCAATCTCTGCTCCGGTTCGATTGCGAAATTGTTCGGCTTCCCGTTCGTGATCTGAATTTGTGATAACAATTACTGACGCACCGCCCAGCTCGTGCAAATGATTTAAATCCGATTCAATCATTTGCACCGGATCGATGAGGACATTCCCTTCTGCATGGACACACAAGTGCCCGTTAAAATCCACTTGGCGTGTTTCACTGAAAACGGACCAACTATAGATATCATCAAGAATCAGCTGTTTCACGAGCAACTCCCACACCAGTTGACAACTTTGAGGAAATAACAGTTCTTTTCTGATACAATCCGATTGGTACAGCTTCTATGCTTGCCATTCCATCTGCGCACAGATGGCGCTCACACATTTTCTTTGGTTAACAGCATGGGCGGCCAGGACATCGGTGTTGTCACCGCACATCAAAGTCCATTCTTGGTGAAAAACCTCTTCGGGAAAGGAGTTGAAGACCAGAAGTATTACATCGATTAACAGAAGTTCACTTCTTCACCGAGAATGGCTGTGACAAAGAACTACTATCGTTCTTGGCCGAAGCCTTGGAAGAACGAACAGATTTCGCGATCGTTATGACATTCGTTGGCGCGACGCTGGTTTGACGACGGTCTATTCCAACAGACGGCTTCCCTTCCTGTGCTTCTTAACTGTTCGCACTTCGATTCCGACAAGATACCTGGAGGTACTGTCATTGGATAGTCGTCTGAGATCCTCACGACAAATTACAACATCTACTGAATCGCAACTAGAATGCTGAAGGTCTTAGAAATCAACAAACCGACGAACAGGCATCTCGAGCACAAGAATTACTCAAATGGTTGCTCCCCTTGTCCCAACAGCCGCATCATGAAAGAGAAAACCACCTGGGTTCGTGCAAGCCGATAGTCGTCAATCAGCTTCTTGAGTCAATTTTTCGCCTTTGACTTCAAGAGGATTTGCAGTGATTACACTTTAGTGATAACTCCAATCCGAAACGGAAAGCAGGTCCCAATCGTCGGAATGCGAAATAAGATTCAACCCCCAGAACCAAGTTAGTCTTTATCAACATCCTCAATCCGCTAGAAAGTTGCCCTTGGCATAAGCGACCGCGTTCTGAAAAATTGCCAGACCATCACCCTCATCGCACAGATTCTCGCGCGTCCAACGCGGATGATTAAATCGCGTTAGAAAGCGCTCCGGATGGGGCATCATACCAAAAATCCGCCCACTTGAGTCGCAGAGACCAGCTACATTAAGAGCAGAGCCATTCGGATTATCCGGATATTCCGGCGGTAATCCGTTTGCTGAAACGTAGCGAAACACAATCTGACGGTTCGATTCAATTCTATTGAGGACATGTTTCGATGCCGCGAAATTACCTTCCGCGTGAGCAACAGGAAGATAGATCTGACGTTTGAGTCCTTTTGTAAAAACGCAAGGACTATCCTGTGTCTCTAAGTAAACCCATCGGCATTCGAATTTTGCTGATGTATTCATTGCCAGGGTTGCCTGCTGTACGGTCTGTGAATTTAGACGAGGCAGGAGCCCCGCTCGCACTAGTACTTGAAAACCGTTGCAGATGCCGATAATCAACTTTCCTGAATCGATAAAACTCCGGAGACCATCACCGAGTTTGTACTTCGCCTCGTTTGCAAGCAGAATCCCAGCCGCAATATCGTCTCCGTATGAGAACCCACCCGGGATTGCCATGATTTGATAATTGTCCAAGCACGCTGTACCGGCAATTAACTGATTAATGTGGATCAGCGCAGTCTCTGCCCCAACAAGTTGGAAGGCATGTTCTGTCTCATAGTCGCAGTTTGTGCCTGCAGTGCGAAGGACTAAGACTTTCGGTGCCAAGGTTTTCTCCAAATATGTTTAACGCTGTCAACTACCAACGGAACGTGGACTGCCAACTTTCTTTCAACCGTTCAATCGTCGTGTGAACAATGGGTACGCCTTCTACTCCCTTAACCACAAAATGCGCATCCGCGGTAACAACTCCGATACGACCAGTACCAACTCGAACCATGCTGTTCTCGAACGCCTTCCGCATTTCGGGCATGACTTCAACGATGAATCGGCTATTCGATTCCGCAAAGAGTAGGATTTCATCTGCGCTGACTTCCTTATCGCGTGGTGCATTTACCAGATCAAGTTCTAAACCGAAACCCCCAGCAAACGCCATTTCTGCAGCCGCAACGGCGATACCCCCTTCGGAACAGTCATGGCACGAGAGGATTAGGCCCTGATCTATCGCATTGCTTAATGCCCGCATTGTTTTTTTTCCCTCATCGGGTCGAACAATCGGTACTCTATTTCCAATAAACCCGTGCACATCATAGTAGTGCGACGCCCCGAGTTCGGCGTAAGTTTTTCCAATGAGATAGATCAGATTTCCGGGTGATTTTGCGTCCATTGTAACAGCTTTACTTATATCGGACATGACGCAGACAGCCGAAATCAAAAGGGTTGACGGAATCGCAAGTTGCTCCCCTGTTGTAGTGTCTTTATATTCGTTGTAAAGACTATCTTTTCCTGAAATAAAGGGGGTTCCATAAGCAGTGGAAACGTCATAGCACGCCTTCACCGCGCGGACAAGCCCACCAAGACGGTCAGGCTTATCCGGGTTTCCCCAGCTGAAATTATCGAGCAGCGCGGTAGATTCAAGATTTCCCCCAACAGCGATGATATTACGAAGTGCTTCGTCAATTGCCGCGGCCGCGCTATGATATGGATCAATGTCACTGAATTTGGGATTAATCCCGTTCGCTACAACAATTCCTTTCTGTGAACCAAGCACAGGCGTGACTATGCACGCATCACCCGGTCCGTCGTTTTGGGCACCCACAAGCGATTTGAGAACAAGACCACCCTGCACTTCATGATCATATTGACGTATTACCCACTCCTTACTCGCAACATTAGGACTTGAAAGAATACTACAGAGATCTGCCGACAAATCACGAGACTGACTAACGCTCATGCAACTTGCCGGTTCCGCATGGTGAGGACTTTCCCAAATTGCTTTTTTCGTGGGCGTTGGTAATCCCTCATGTAGAAAGTCCATATCGAGTTCTGCCACGAGCACTTTATCATATGATATCCGAAGCTGGTGAGTGTCAGTAAACTCACCGAGGACCGTTGCCTCGACCGTTTCATCTTCACACAAATCTATCAACCTGCTGAGATTCTCAGGCGGTACAGCGAGCACCATCCGCTCTTGCGCTTCGGACAACCAGATCTCCCACGGAACAAGTCCTTCGTACTTCAGAAGGACGTTTTCAAGTCGAACATCTGCACCAGTGTACCTACCCATCTCGCCCACTGCAGAGGAGAAACCACCTGCACCACAGTCTGTAATGGATCGGTAAATCTGGTCGTTTCGTGCCTTCATCAAAACATCAACGATTTTCTTCTCCGTGATTGGATTCCCAATTTGTACCACACTGCTGAGGTTCTCAGAAGTATCGTCCAACTCCAGCGAAGAAAAGGTGGCTCCGTGTATGCCGTCACGCCCGGTGCGCCCACCTAGGACAACAATTAGATCTCCAGTTCGCACTACTTTCTCACAGCAATCTTTCGGAATTAAACCAACATTACCGCAAAAAACCAGTGGATTTCCAGTATAACGCGGATCGAACAAAATTGCACCGTTCGCTGTTGGAATGCCCATGCGGTTTCCGTAATCCCGCACCCCCGCAACCACTCCCTTGAAGACTCGCTTCGGATGTAGCGCTCCCTTGGGGAGTTCATCATAAGGTAGATCAGGCGGACCAAAGCAGAACACATCAGTATTCAGAATTGGCTTGGCACCGAGGCCTGTACCGAGCGAATCCCGTATGACGCCGCCGATGCCTGTGCCTGCTCCACCATAGGGTTCGATTGCAGACGGGTGATTATGGGTTTCAACCTTGAAAGCAATGTTATATTCTTCGTCAAACTCAATTATTCCAGCATTATCAACAAAAACTGAGACACACCACTCTTTGTCAATCTCCTCCGTCGCTCGGCAAATAAAAGAGTTGAACAATCCATCAATGATTTCAACTTGATTCCCGTCTTCTACATATTCAATCCTGCTCTTAAAGGTCTTATGAACACAGTGCTCCGACCACGTCTGAGCAATGGTCTCCATTTCCACATCGGTTGGTTCCCTACCAATTTGGGTGAAATAGCATTGCACCGCTTTCATCTCGTCAACATTGAGCGACAACATACCTTCGCGGCTGATACGACTTAATTCCGTGTCATCGGCGTCTAAAATCGCGATTCGTTCAATACTCATTAAATTCCCCTAGCAGAAAGGCCTAATAGAAACGAATTACGCCGGTCGAGATAATACGCGAGAAAACGCAAATACCTCGTGGAACACGCATCGAATATCAACCTTTGCTAACATCCAAATTAAGTGCTTGAACCTCGAAAACATCAAAACGCGCAGAGAGCACACCACGCAGCTTTTTGATCAAGCGTACAAACTCTTCATAGAGACCGAGCAGCCCCTCGAAACTTTGGAAATCTGATTGATTCCGTCCTCGCATCAACCAGGCATGGGCAATGGAGGTAAGTCTTGAAACTGAACACCCTCTCACCCCAAATCCCAGAGCGCAAAACCCTTAATATCACAAAAGGGTACGTTCAAGAACTGCGATCTAGATAAGTCCAGGAACACTTATCGCACAGATGAATGAGATACCAACAGAACATTATTCGCATATTGTCCAGATAACCGTACATGTCACAAAATCGTAGTTCCTATCGCAATTCGTCAACCTCACTTACTTACGGAGACAGCTTCAACACAACAACCAGTGAGGCTATCCGTCAGAACTATTCCAGTTCACACAATCACCAGGGCCACAAAGGGAATTTTGGGAATCACCAACTATAGCAGACCTCCCATCGCCCGTTGAAAACATGCGCGAATGCAAAGGTTAATCAAAGGCGGTCCTCTCGCGAAAGAACGTGGAAAGACAAGTTCTCATTGGGACTCTGCATCAAGACGCTACTGGAACAATCGGCAAGATGAGGTGAGAAGGGTATTCGGCATCATGAAAGATTTTCTGGTTTGCAACTTTCAGTTGCGCATCCAATCCGAACGGATGTCCCGTGTTTGGATTGCGATCGAATTGTGGGAAGTTGCTACTTGAGATTTCCAAACGGATGCGATGTCCCTTCAAAAAGCGATTGCTAGTAGACCACAGGTCAATCTTGTACTTGTAGATTACTCCGGGTTCGAGCAAAGTCGGCGTTTCCCATGAATCGCGGTATCTTGCACGGATAATCCCTTGTGCGACGTTGATTGCCCGCCCATCCGGATAGACATCCACCAGTTTCGCCGTAAAATCCGTGTCCTTTGCATCAGTAGCAGCGAACAGCACCATCGAAACCGGACCAGTAGCCTCGACATCCGTTTCAAGCACCTTCGAGTCATAAACAAGAACGTCGGGCCGCCACTCAACGTGTTGTTGGTCACGTGGGCCCATCGGAACTGGGGTGACATTTTCCGAACAACAGGTGCTCCCACCTAATGTCATAACAGGATTGCCGGGATCATAAACGAAGCTGTCAGAATCTTCTGAAGACGGTTGGATTGTATCAAGTTGGCCATCACCGAACAACGAGTTGGCATTGCCATGGCTGTGCAGATAATACGGTACATACTCGGTACCGGGAATGGGCCAGTCCGATGATGTCCGCCACTCATTTGCCCCCATAACAAAGACTCTGACAGGGGCTTCGTCCGCGATACCATTGTCGATGCCCTTCAGCCAATAATCGAACCAGCGAAGGCAGTCGTTCCGCAAGCTCACTAGAACGCGGTGTCCAAAGTCCATGTCACCCACCTCGGTCTGAGTGCCGTGGTTCCCCAAGTTGTGGAGCCAAGGGCCGATAATCAGCTTCTGATTACTTCTTCCCGGTTCTCGCCCTTCTCTCTGCACTCCCATGAAATTGTTCAAAGTCCCCTGAAGAAAGACGTCAAACCATCCGCCCATTCCGTATATTGGAACTTCAATGTCATCGTAGAGATTTTCGACCGGTTGCATGCTTTCCCAATATTCGTCAAAACTCGGATGATCGATCCAATCCTTCCAGATTTTATTGTTACGTCCCGCTGCTTCATCCATGGTCCTTAACGGTAAGTGCCAGTGCAAATCTGCGAGATGGTTCCCCTCAGGGAACCATAAATACTGTGCCTGGTTTGTACGCGTATGCATTTTCACAGCCGCCCAGCGGAGGTTAAACCCAAGTTGAAATGCTCCGCCTGTATAGGCCCAGTTGTGATAGGTGTGCGAGTAGCCAACACGTGGAATGATCGCCTTTAAGTACTTGCTTCGCATTGGTGCTGCCTGCAATTGTACCAACGCGATATACGAATCACCGACCATACCCACATTTCCATCACACCAAGATTGAACACCGAGCCATTCATGTGTGTCATACCCATCTTGTGCCTCGTTCTTGAACGGATACCATTCTCCATCAGAGTCATGCCGTCCGCGCACATCCTGGACAGCCACAACGTAACCGCAAGATGCGAAGTAGAAAGCTTGCGAAACTTCTCCTTCGCTATTGTTACCATAAGGCGTCCTGACCAAAATTACAGGGGTTGGATAATCAACATCGGGCAAGAAGATATCTGTAGAAAGGGTAACACCATCCCTCATGGGCACCCTAACATCGCACATCATCTTCACTTTGTGGATTGGCTCTGAGACTTCCGTTGGTTTCTGAACCATTGTTATCTCCTCGACATATGACTGGCGTTTCTGATGCAATGAAAAAACTGCAGACACAAAATCGGACTCAAAGAATCTAGCGGTCTTAATCTGAAAAACGCTTGCCCCCATGATTTCTTTTCTTCGGTGACACGGCCAACTAAAATTGTTGCTCAGGCGAGACACATCGAAGGTGGAACATATCAGACAATCAATCATAGAACCCTTGACAACAACATGCAGTGATAGACCTATACCACCATGTTGCACTAAATCGGATTAGCCTTGTCCGTCTCAGCGTTTACCGACCCGCCTTATCCGAATAGATTCAGTTGCAGATAGAGCCAATTACAGTTTTAAACCTCTCATACTCTCCTTTCCTGTCAGTAGAGAACGAGATCTTGTGCAAACACCTAATAAGCGCGGAAATGTGGTCGTAAGCGAATGTCAAAGTATTAGATGTCACCAAATGGTACCCCCATAGCTAGACTTTGGCTTTCAAGCAGTCAAAACCGAAGTCCCGGTTTTAACTATACCAAGCAGCAATCGGGGTGAAGGTCAGAATAACGGGGTGAAGGTCAGAATAACCGATTGGATTTTTGGCACAGCGTAGTTACCTCCCACTGATTATCCGGAACCAAGCCACGAAATCGTTATGATTCAGAGTCGCCTATCTCTTCCAGAGTATACTCATGCAATATCTGCTGAATCGTGAAGTCATCTGGCGCAACTACGCCGCCTGATACAAGCATCTTCATAGCGGCATCCGGTCTTAGGTTAGTCTCGCGTAGAATCTCGGAATCGCAAAAGAGTAAAACCCCAGTTGTTGGGTTGGGGCTGGTTGGAACAAAGACTGACGTGAGTGGACTAGGATTTCCCTCTTCGCGAATCTGCCCCGTGACAAAACCAATAATCCGCATGCGGGCGTTTGGCGTTTTAAGGGCAACAACACGCTTGAATTTGTGGGAACTTTGCGGTCCGAATACCATCTGAACAAGCTGTCTGACAGGCGCGTAAACATCTCGAACCAGTGGAATTTTCGTTAGCATACGTTCGCCGAGTCCGACCAGTTTTCTGCCAAGAATGTTAGATACCACAACTCCAGTCAGATAGACCAGCAAAATCGTTGCTAGCAGTCCCATCCCTGTCACATACTGTTTACCCAAAACACGCGAGACAGCCGGCGCCAGCCAACCATCAAGTGTTATGAATAGGAAACGTAAAACGAAGTAGGTAACCCCTAATGGCACAAGCGCCAAAACGCCTGCAAGCAGCGTACTCCTGAAATGACCCTTTATGTTCTTCATAATTCTGTCTCGCGATGTCCATATAAGTTATGGGAAAGCAGATCCGGAGGGATGCCTCAATAAATCCGGCACGCATATAATAGCACACAAGACGCACATCGTCAACCGCATTGCTTGGAACCCGGGCGAACAAAACACAAGAATTCCATAAAAGGTTGACTTTTCGGGTTTTGTACAATATTATGTTCAGCACGTGAAGTACAAATTTTCGCAATTCACCCAACACAGAGTGATAGTAGTCGAGTATAACATTCCTCATACCGTTATATTCTTTACGACTCGCCCTTGGCGATGGATCGAAGTCAGTGAGAACCCAGACGCCTGGTAAATTCTCACATCAGGATAAGGTTATTGGATTTTTACATTACAGCAGCGACAAAAATGAACGGATATCCTCACATGGGTTGCCCACAACAAACTCCTGTCCAATCACTAAACGCTTCATGGATTGTTTTTCGCAGCTTCCACAGTGGACAGATTAGTTCCCTTCTGAAGCTAAAAAAGAGCGCTTGGAAATCCGTCCTAGACCTCTACGGCAATCGAAAAAACAATGGCCGAACCGGAGGTGATTCTTGACGCCCCTATCTCTATGGGCCTATAGATAATAGACGCGGGAAAACGGACGAAAAGATCATTGCCGGCTTGGCAAACAACAAATGCCTGAGGTGGTGAACCCAATGCTTCGGAACACCTCGAACTTCCACCGCATTGCCAGATCGGGGTTTCAGTCCAAACATGTTTCAGACCAGGAGGACTGTCCAAGCTTCCATCAAACAAACACTCCTATGAATCTGAATGTGGGCTATGAGATTGTCAGAAGGAGAGTAACATGTGGAGTAGCGGGGATGAGCATTGCTCCTCTTCTTCATCTGTAACAACATTTGGTCGCATTATATTGGTATTACTGAGTTTAGACAATTCCAACATCAATATCTTTTATCATAACCAACCCCTTCATACACAACAGGAATTAAGGTCAACAAGATGGCATATTCCAGCCTTAGAGAGTTTGTCAAAGTTTTAGAGGATGCCGGCGAGTTAAAACGAATTAAGACGCAAGTCTCGCCCGATCTTGAAATCGCCGAAATCACAGATCGCGTGAGCAAGGCAGAAGGACCGGCATTGCTCTTTGAGAACATCAAAGGGAGCAAGATGCCGCTCCTCATTAACGCTTTTGGATCATACAAACGGATGGGATTGGCCCTCGACGTAGAAAACTTCGATGAGATCGCAGACGAGATTGAAGGTATGATTAAACTCGGTCCGCCAGAATCTCTCATCGATAAAGTAAAGATTCTCGGGATACTCGCCAAACTCACTAACTTCCCGCCCAAAAATGTCAAGCGGGGAGACTGTCAGGAGGTGGTTCTCACCGAGCATAACGTTTCCCTAGATCTCTTACCAATTATTAAATGCTGGCCGCTTGACGCAAACAAATACATCACGCTACCCCAGGTCTTTACACACAGTCTGAAAACAGGACAACGCAACGTAGGCGTGTATCGCCTGCAAAAACTCGACGAACGCACGCTGGCCATGCACTGGCAGATCCACCACGACGGCGCGGCACATCACCGCGAATATCGAGAGGCAGGTGAACGGATGCCGGTCGCCATTGCCATAGGCGGAGATCCTGTGATGTCATATATCGGTACTGCCCCACTCCCAACGGGAATTGATGAACTTCTGTTTGCCGGGTTTCTCCGAAAATCCAATGTGCCGATGGTAGCTTGCAAAACAATCCATATGGCTGTTCCAGCCGACGCGGATATTGTACTAGAGGGATATATAGAACCCGATGAAACCTGCGTTGAAGGGCCTTTTGGCGATCACACCGGTTTTTATTCCTTGCCCGACAATTACCCTGTTTTCCACATTACCGCCATCACACACAAGAAGGATGCGATCTATCAGTCCATAATTGTTGGTAAGCCACCAATGGAAGATTGCTACATGGGCAAAGCAACAGAAAGAATTTTTCTGCCATTAATCAAAACCCAACTTCCAGAGGTGGTAGATATGAATCTACCATTGTTCGGGGTATTTCACAATTTTTGTCTGGTTTCAATCGACAAACGCTATCCTTTCCACGCAAAGAAGATTATGCATAGTATCTGGGGACTTGGCCAACTGATGTTCAGTAAGATGGTCATTGTCGTTGATAAACACGTCAATGTTCAGAATGTAGAAGAGGTATTATTTTACGTAGGGAGCAACGTCGACGCAAAGCGGGACGTAACCATCGTCGAGGGACCGGTTGACGTCCTAGACCATGCCGCCCCACTGATTGGCGCAGGCTCAAAAATGGGGATTGATGCAACGACAAAGTGGGCTGAGGAAGGTTATCAGCGCGAATGGCCTGACGAGATTGAGATGTCTCAGGAGATAAAGGAGCTAGTTAGTGAGCGGTGGAAGACATATGAGATTGACTGACGCACACGCCGACAACCTCGAAAGTCAATAATAAGCTCACTCGTCCCGATTATTTTGACCGCATTATGTGCTTCCGTGTGTCTTTATATAGTCTTTCATTCAAACTTGCAACACATCGGCGTAAAAACGCGAAATCGTTTCAATCAATACGCCATCTGACTGGATAGCTCCCGCATAAGCCACATAATGCCTAGGATCAATCCTTCCAATGAGGAAAACTCACTGTTTCCCGACGCCTGAACAAATGACTCACTTAATCGAGGTAAATTTTGAGGGCTGTGTTCATCATCGTGGGCGGCAGGCAGATGTCTAACGTTACCATTCTTTGCCATACATCGGATCACAAAGTCTTCATTAAGTCCGATATTGCCGAGAGTTGTACGGAACATTCCATGTGCAGAAATCGCAGCACCCCGCACAGCATTGTGATGACTCAGACCAAGAAGGAGAATTGTATCGAACGACTTTTCCACCAGTTGTCGATAGACATACCCCGCAATCTGTCCATAGTAGTCGTAACCACCTCTGTCGAGAGAGTATCTGGAAACCCCGGATAGAATCTTCCTGCGACAGCAGGGAAACCGGTCGCTATATCAACGTCTCATGATATCTTCCAACCACGCATGTTTATTACTCCTGCAATCGCCAACGGGCATCACGCCACCAGATTTCGTAACATGGGGTTATTGACAGCACCCAACCAAGATTTTCGAGGACTCCAGATTCGAAATGATTTCTGTTGATTTTCCCCAATGTTTTCTGTTTTTTGCCATTGGAAAAGAGAAGTGAATGACACACAATATGCCATCCCAATATTACAATGATATAGCATTATCTCCAGAATCCAGAGATTCATCCGCCGCCGCCATCACATCACGAAATATCTCAAATGAGTTTAATGGTATCAAAGTTGTGTCAGTTTCTTAGCCTTCTACGAAGGGTTAGGCCAACGTATCCATGACAAACTCGGCAATCAGAGAGGTGACATCAACAAGTGGAAGCGACTCGTTTTCCTCTCGATCTGCCTCGAAAACCTGAACCGCGGTTTTTCATTTACCAGAAATTCCTTGTTGCATTTTCTTCCTAATAACAGTGAATCTCAGAATTTCATCTTCTCCTAACTCATCAACCTTCATCAAAAACAATGATTTGTGTCAACAAGGATCCTGCCTGGTTTTTGTTTTCTGGATTCTCATTCATCGCGAGAAAAATCACCCCGTCCGCAGGAGCTGGATTATCGTACCTCGAACCCGGCGAAAAAATCACGTCCCCGATTTTTCCAAGGAGCGATCCAACATTTGCACCTGGAAGAAGGTACCCCTTTCCGGCGGGGCTTTTTGCAACGCCTTCGCCGCCACACCAGCCAATGCGATTTCCCATATCAGGTGACCACGCGCCTTCTGAATCCATAACAAGCCGTTGCCCTTTCTCAACACGCACGTACGACTCTTGCCAGACAGGACTTGGCCGTGCAGTCCGAATTACCGTTAATGCCACTAGCACCTCCAAAAATTGTTCGTTCGTAGCCTGTACCCATTAACCAGGCCAACTCTTCTCATCAGGCGAGACCAGTGAATTTATGTCGCGCCATTAGGGCATCTCAAGTGCTAATACCGTGGATTCAGCTTTAACCTTGAATCCTTCAAGCATTCACATGTCATTCTGCGGAAACCAGAGAAATTGTCACAATCTTATCGTTTGGCTCAATGCTGTCAATGACATCAAAACCCTTGACAACTTTTCCGAAGATTGTGTGCGGTTCATCCGTTTCAAGTGAATCAAGGCAGATGTAGAATTCAGAAGCATGAGACTCCACACCATCTCCTGCCATCGCCACAGCACCCCTCTTATACTCCCGGTTATTAGCTTCCAACGACATAGTTTCATTTAGCCGAACTGACCCCGCCTGAATCAGTTTCCCGGGCTCAACGCGATGAAAAGATTCACCATCATAGAATTTCAACCTGACGTTCTTAGCGAAGTTTTTCGCCGTTTTAGGGGCTTCGTCCGCGTAAAACGCTATCTCGATATTCCCTTTGTCTGTTTGAATAACAGCAGTAAGATCCCGAATCTCAACCTCTGGCCGCTTATTCTGCGGAGCGGATTGAACCCTAGATCTTCGTGCTATTGGTTTTGGTGACTCCTTGCGCTCTTGCGTGCAACCCGTCAAGAACGTGGTAACGCAAAACGAAATTAGAAACAGACAACCAATAGAGCCTAAACGCCTACTATTCATATTTAACATATTTTGACTTCGCCTCCAGTCGTACGGTTTGCATTATATCTCCTATCCTCAGTTTGTCAACGAACTCCATGCCTTGAACTACGCGGCCGAATGTTGTATATCGTCCATCTAGAAACGGTTGGGGTTGGAGACAAATATAAAATTGACTCCCCGCGGAATTGGGCACATCAGTGCGAGCCATTGCCACCGTCCCTCTTAGATGAGGACGTTGGTTGTGATTCGTATACTCGTCAACAATGGTGTAGCCAGGACCGCCTGTGCCATTTCCTTCTGGATCGCCTCCTTGAATGATGCTTAGGTTGGATGTATGCACTCTACGCCAAAAGGTCAATCCATCAAAAAAACGTTTCGCAACTAGTTTCTTAAAGTTATCCACTGTAACCGGGGCCGACTCGGGGTAGAACTCGATAACAAACTGTCCTTGCCCGGTTTTCACTACGACGACTTGTTCACGCGGTTCATCTCGCTGACCAATGGTCCGGCCCGGAACTTGGCCACCAGCACAGCCCATTGTGCTACTAATTCCCAGGAGGACTAGAAACACATTAACGATTTGTATTTGTTTCAACATCTGCACGTCTCCTTATTCCTTATGCCCACGGTCCTTCACTACATCTCAACATTTCATGTCTGCCTTAACATCCACGAAAGCACATTTAGATGACGGTGAATAACATGAGGATGTTTCTATAGATGCGTCAGGCTGTGTTTAAAACAATCTGGGAACCAACACAACGACCACTCTCCATCAAAATCGGGAACACCTCCCGGGCCAAATATTCACCACTTCCCAAACTGGCATATCGAGCTCGCCAGAAAGGTTCGTAATCCTCACGGGCTGTGGCCCCGGCCCCTCGACGTCCCGGTCAAGCTCCTCTCGCAAAACCTCCACTTCCGCTGGACTCGAAATTTGTCTACAAGAAGAAAACCCTTTGCACGAAACACCTCCACTTGAGATTGATTGAGCATTGCGATCCGTTTCTCCGGATACTTAGCCCCCATAATAGCACAGAATCCAAGTCGGAGCAAAGCGAAATCGCGCGTGGACAGAGAATGGCACATCAGATTAGCTTGACATTGAACTTTCTAACCAAGTACAATTAGCGGATTAGGAGTGTTTGGTATTTGGCCGGCATAGGGTTTTCATAATTTCACTCCCACTTATGCGTTTGTTACGTCCCCATGTCGAACCTGATCTTGTCGATTCGTACGCGAGACTTGGGTATACGCAGAAGATTGGAAATGACAGCGCGACACGCTGGGTCTTCAAGAAGCCGCAGGCGAATCGAACGTCCGCGGCTTTTTTTCTGCCAGTAAAACCGAACAAATGACACCAAGATAAAGATTCACCGGAAGGATAAACAGATGGAGAAAATCGCTCTAACGGGAATTAAACCGACGGGGCCACCACATATCGGGAACTATCTTGGCATGATTAAACCCGCGTTGGAACTAGCACAGGATTTTCAGGGGCTCTATTTCTTGGCGGATTATCATGCGCTGACCACAGTCAAAGAGCGAGACCAATTAATCCAGTTGACTTATGAAGTTGCGGCCGCGTGGATAGCATTAGGCCTAGATCCAGACAAAGTCATCTTCTATCGCCAATCAGATGTAACAGAAGTATTTGAATTGGCATGGATTCTAGATTGTTTTACTTCCAAAGGCCTGCTCAATCGCGCCCATGCCTACAAGGCCTTAGTAGAGGAAAACCGTGAAGCTGGACGAGACCCTGATAAGCGGATTAACATGGGACTATACAGCTACCCAGTACTCATGGCAGCAGATATCTTACTCTTCGGCAGCCATGTTGTGCCTGTAGGACTAGATCAGAAACAACATCTTGAAATGACACGAGACATTGCCATGGCATTTAACAAGAATTACGGAGATATCTTGACACTCCCAGAAGCATCAATCAAGAATGAAGTTATGACAATCCCAGGGATTGATGGTCGTAAGATGAGTGCAAGTTACGGCAATACAATTCCGGTTTTTGTGTCACCAAAAGAGTTACGGAAACGGATAATGAAAATTACCACTGATTCCAAGCGCCCCGAAGACCCTAAAAACCCCGAAGATTGCAACGTCTTTGCCATCTATCGTTACTTTGCCGATCCTAACGCAGTCGAAGCGACACGAAAGCACTATCTTCAGGGTGGTCTGGCATATGGTAAGCTTAAGGATGAATTGTTCAATCTGCTTGACACCACGTTTGGTGATGCACGCCAAAGATATGACGATTTGATGAGCAATCGGACTCAACTCGATCGCATTCTTATGGAAGGCGCTGAAAAAGCCTGCGCCATTGCCATACCCATGATGGAAAAGGTCCGTCAGGCAATTGGTATAACTAAAGTAAGCAGCACGAAACCTTCATCGCGTATCATTTAAGGCAGAATCCCGCAGATTCAAACGCCCAGACCAAAAAATCCAAAACGAACAGGGAAAACATGATTGACTTAATAGCCAAGGATCTTCGTATCTGCGCCGGCCAACGAAAGTTCAGGTTAATGCAGTTTGTAGCGGTCGGAGTGCTATCACTCATGATGCTTTGCGTCGCGTTTGAGTTATTAGCATACGCCCAAAGGGGTGCCTATATTGATGTTGGTTATGGCCTTTACTCTATCTTAGTGATTACCCTCTTGGTTGTTCTGCTATGTTTCGCGGTCCCGCTCCAAGCAGTCGAGATGATACAAATCGAAAAGGAAAGCTCCAATTTTGACCTACTTAGGCTAACGCCTTTCAGCGCTCGTCGCATTGTCGCCGGTAAATTCTTCGCCGCCACCATTGCCGCATTTTGGACCATCTGGCTGGCTGTTCCGCTGTTTTGGCTCTCGCTTTATACCGGTGGTCTGACCATCAATAAAATTCTAATCTGCACGCTAGTGATTCTCGCCAGTATCTCGTTCTTTTCTATGATAGGTACTTGCTTCGCGCTTTTTTACGACGCCGATCGCGCAAGAACACGCAGCTATGGAACAATTCTACTCATCACCCTCCTACCGCTCGCTCTGTCCCAGATACTAACAATGGGCGACGCGCTTTTGAACATGTTCCGCATTCTTAGCCCCTTATGCGTGCTCCTCTCCATCATTAAATCCAATCCGGATGCGGTTTTCGTGAGCATTCCTGCGTGGGCATGGATGGTATGCCTCTACCTAATCCTTTCTGGTCTGATATTTTGCCTAGGAACAGAATGGGGACCTGAGGTCAATGCAAATTCCTAACGACGTCGAATCACCCCGATTATATCGCTTTCCTCCTGTCGCCTTCCCAATGCTACAATCCAAGGAACGGATTGTCATTTACCTTCACAGCATCAACTGCTATCCTATGAAAAATGCTGTTCAAAGAACGATACAGGTCGCTCAGTAACCACTAGAGAGAGCGGGAAAACATAAAGCGCTGACCCACTTTATTTATGTGCAGTATTCTATCATTGGACCCTCACCGATAATCACGCTACCCAGTAGGGACGAAGTTTCAGGTGGTATAGAGTTCATCACCACATCCGCTATGATTTAAATTCGCACCACACCTAATTAAAGATTCCACAGTCACCTGTGCTTCACCCCAAACAGCTTTTCACAACCCCACTCGTCTCCTGATATAGGCCTCTGAACGCGAGATGAACCTGCATCATCAAAGGCAGAACCGTCTGCCACCCAGCGGCAACTACAATACCTACCAACTTTAGTTCTCATAAGCTAGTATTTCGTTGCAAACCCCCGTAGACCAACAACTACAAGAATGGGCTTCATTCAATCACGCCACCGGTAAACCCAGACTGCCTACATGAGATGTCCAGATGTTGAAATGATTATCAAACGCGAGCGCACGCATGGAATGCATTAAATTGCACGACAATGTTCACAATCAGTTCTTGGAAAGGCTTGCAATCACTGGACAAGAGGAGTATAATACTGCAACATTTTCATCAGAACCGAGACAACTCAGCGTGAATCTCAGCGTAACGGCCAAGGTCAACATACTGAAAATCATAGAATCACGCGGAACGCCCATGGCTACCAACCTAAAGCTGTAAACCCAGTTACTCTCACATCTGAACTTTCTCACAGTTAACGAACGAAATTATGGCATACCACATACTGTTCACGATGGTGTTTATCCTGTTTGCCTTAGCACCTAAGGCCCAACCCACCGATACTAAGGTGCAAATATCCGGTCAGTTCCGATCTCGTGGCGAGTACGATGACACCGACTTCAACAAAGCCACTCCCGCCCATCGAAGCACCTTCTTGCGCTTGCGTCTCAACGCAGCTTTTGAACCAGCGGATAACGTCTCGACATTTGTACAGCTACAAGATTCCCGAATCTACGGCTCAGAACCAAATACATTCGCAAACGTTCGGAACGCAGACCTTCATCAGATTCATCTACAAGTAGAAGAGTTTCTACACAAGAGTTTGACACTCAAGATGGGGCGGATGGAATTGGCTTATGCGGCCGAGCGATTGGTCGGTGTAGTTGACTGGCACAATGTTGGACGCGCTTTTGACGGTACGCTGCTTCGCTACAAATCCAGAGATACCCTGCTGGTTGATTTCTTCGGAACCAAGATTGTCCAGCGTGCAAACCTAGAAAACCCGGACGACACCGGCTTCTATTTTACGGGATTCTATGCCACTCATCAACCCAAACAGACTTCCCGGGTCGATTTATACGTTCTCGGTGAATGGAACCGCCGTCAAACAACAAATGGGCGAGACCATCTCCAACGCCTCACTATCGGCACATACGATCGAGGTGTGATTAATTCCTTTGACTATGAGATGGAGGCTGCCGTTCAATTCGGAACACGTGTAAATCCCAAAACTGGAAAGCGTCAAGATGTAGCCGCGCACATGTTAACGGGTACCATCGGTTATACCATCGACAACGCGCATAAACCCCGCATCGCACTTGGCTATGATTATTTGTCCGGCGCCAAACTCGGACATGAAGATCACAAAGCCTTCGATACCCCTTTCGCGTCGAACCACAAGTTGTATGGATTCATGGATTACTTTGTGAATATTCCGGTCCATACACAAGATGCAGGGCTACAAGATTTGATAGTAAAGCTTCAAATCTCGCCACACGCAAAATTTACCCTTAAAGCGGACGTGCACCAATTCCGAACCGCAACAAAAATCATGGCTAAGGATAACTACGGGAAAGAAATCGATGTCACAGGACTATATCACTACCGCGAATCCATTAATTTTTCTCTCGGCGTCTCAATGTTTCTCCCCAGCGACTTAATGGAAGCAAAGTTCGAGGGTAATAGCGATCCAGCATTTTGGGCATATCTCATGACGATGGCAAATTTCTAACACTAGCTTTCATTCATACATTACCGAACTCAAAGCAGCCGAGCCCGCCGCGGGCCAGCTCAGTGCCGTGCGACTACTCGAAAACAGGACGTGAAACGGTTACCACCAAATTATCCGCGGTCATCACAGTAGTAAAGAGATTAACGAACCACGTTACCCTCGCTTCATCGGCGATCTACGAATTAAATCCAGTGAAATTGGTCCATCAAGATCCGAAGCAAAATGGGAGATTGACTCACCGGCCACGCGTGAGACAAAGGTTGAAATCATTGACAGATTACCCGTTGAAGCCGCCCAAATTTTGCTCGGCAAATTCCTGGCGGAGAAAATTGTATAGACGGCACACATGAATTACGTCGTTCATATTCGAGAGGTCACGTATGGGTCATGTAACAATCATTGGGGGCGGAATTGCGGGACTGGCAACCGCCTTTTACCTTCAGCAGAAGTCTCGGGAAAAAGGCAACGAGCTACAATACACGATAATCGAGAGCGCACCGGATTTCGGCGGCAAGATTGTCACGGAGAACGTAAGTGGGTTCACCATTGAAGGTGGTCCAGACCTCATGCTGACCCAAAAACCATGGGGAATTCAGCTGTGCCGAGATTTGGGACTGACAGACCAGCTCATCTCTACGAATGACAATCACCGACACACTTTCTTGGTTCAACGGGGAAACCTCGTACCTTTCCCAAATGACTTTACCCTCTTACCTACCCGATTAATGTCGCTTGTTCGATCTCCTATGTTTTCTGTCCGGGGTAAGCTCCGAATCGGGATGGATCTCGTTATTCCGCCTCGTAGGCAAACCGGAGATGAAAGTCTGGCCAATTTTGTACGTCGCAGGTTCGGAGCTGAAGCAGTAGAAAAAATCGGTGGTCCACTCCTCGCAGCGATTCATCACGCAGATCCAGAAAAGCTGAGTCTTTTGAGCACTTTTCCTCGATTTGCGGTGATGGAACAACAACATGGAAGCCTCATCCGAGCAATGCGCGCGCAAAAGAGAACGCCGCCATCAAATCGGAGATCTCCAGTGATGTTTAACAGTTTAAGATCCGGGCTCGGCGAGATGGTGCGCGCATTGGTAGAACAGCTGAGAGGAGATCTGGTCACGGGGCAGCCCGTGACCAGATTACGTCCTTCCAAGACGGGTTGTGAGGTGGAATTCGGCAAAGACAAGTTACACACTAACGCAGTGGTCTTGGCAGTCCCTGCGTATGCGGCAGCCAAGTTGGTAATGCCCTTTGCGGCGGAGCTTGCAAACAAGCTGAATATGATACGATACGTATCTACAGGGACTGTGTCCTTGGGATATCGAAAAGCAGATGTAACCAAATGGCACGACTTGAACGGTTTTGGATTTTTAGTTCCCAGATCGGAAGGACGCCGAATTTCTGGATGCACCTGGTCATCGTCAAAACTGCGCTTCCGCGCGCCAGACGACCGCGTTTTAATGCGCGCCTTCATTGGCGGTCCGGGACAAGAAGAGATGATTGGCTGGGACGATGATACTTTGATCCGTACCGTACAGAATGAGATTAACGGCATTATGGGAGTATCCGCTGAACCAACCATCAAGCGAATATACCGATGGCCGCGTGGAACCGCACAATATGATGTTGGACATCTAGATCGAATCGCCGAGGTTGAGACATTGGCAGATCAAGTGCCGGGGCTATACCTAAATGGTAGTGCCTATCGGGGAACAGGTATTCCCAACTGCGTAAAAAGTGCAATAGATACAGTGAGCCGAATTCTCAGCCAAGAGTTCCCATCAGGAGGAAAATAATGCGCCACACGATGTGTTCGTCTGTGTTGAACAACGCGCCGGCATAGTACATAGTAGATACGATTGCCAAAGAAGCTTTGGCTGCACCGCAAACGATGTCAGAAAGTCTAGAGGGCGATCTTGTTGCAATCGTTCTCGGCGACAATGTCGGACAAGCGGCTGAACAAGTAATCCCGCCTGACGCGGACAATACATTTGTCGCGAATGATGAGACATTACAAAATTTCCGTCTTGAGTCCTGTGCTTCCATGATTACGCAATGGGCGCAGGCCTATGAGCTAGTAACGCTGGCCTAGAATTGTCTGCCTATGTAGAGCAAAATTCGGTGTGGACCTAGCTGCGGATTACGTCGATGTATAGGTCGTAAATGGTCTACTAATTGCCACACGTGCAGACCTCATCGGAAACTCAACAGCAATTGGCACTTTTCCTGACAAATACCCAACAATGGTTACGACTCGCCGACGTGCCTTTCCCCTTCCCCAGATGAACACGAACCGAGTTGGCAAACTACAGACCGTTGCCGCGGTACTAACCGAGTCTGATATCCCGACAAAAATAGGTAGCTTTGAAACCGTCGACCGAGAAATCACCTTGACGGATGCTAGAATTCTCGTTTCTAGCGGACGCAGCGTGGATGGTACAGAAGGCTTTGGTACAAGACAAGCACTAGCTGACACACTAGACGGCGGGATGCGGAGCAGCAGTGGACTTGGGGGATACCATGCGCCGCCACATGGGCCAAATAAGCAAAACTCTTCAGCCAGATTTTTACATTACTTGCGGAATTTCTGCGGCTATCCAGTCTTACTCGAATGAAAACATCGCGAGTGATTGTTGCGATTAACGAGGACACTCACGCGCCAATGCTCAAACATGCCCATTACGGCATCGTAGGAGATCTATTCCAATGTGCCCTACTGACTGAGAAGGTTAGGAGACGATCGGCTACGGACCTTTAGATTCCATCTCTTCAACGCGTCAACCCCCACTCTACTTCGTGGAGAGATCTAAGGCGCCCACTGGGCTAGCTTCTGATGTTTTTCAACTCCTACCCCCTTCTGAATTTTGAAGAATCCTAACCGAATGACCTGACTAGTTGGCGGTAAATTACCACAAAATCCGAAAAATAAAATGAAGCCACAGCCTGCCTTTGGTTAGCTGAGGTGTATGCGATGTTAAATACCCGCCGATGCTAGGTAGTTCTTTTCAAAACGGGCATTTAACCACAATTAATCGACTTTTGAGGTTCAGTATAGACTCGCTCCTCCACAAGCCACATCACCGCGCGCGCTACAGAACTCACCGACCTCATATTTTGCTAATGAGCCGTGACTTCGTTCCCACGGAACTTTTTAGGGAATTGCTTCAATCTATAGACGTCTACCGCACACGGAATTGCGTTGTCATTGTCTTCATGAAACATGCCTCCAAACCATCAAGCACAGCATTAGCTTCAGTCCTGGGAGCGTCCAATCCTTCATCAGTAGATATCTCTGACCATTTGTTCTGACGAGATTCTGGAACATAAACTCGTTGCTTCTATTTATGATCCTTTGATGATCTCAACGTTGGCTCGTGGGAGAGTAATTTGAACACAGTCCTCCAATTCGACTTCTACTATCCGCACTTCCGCCTCCGTTTCAAGTTGTTGGAGCGATATAGGAAGCGCGGTAACACGTCCAAATTTTCCAAAGTAGGGTTCCCGGATTACGCGCACTTGCGTACCTATCTCAAGACTTCCATCTTCTAGCACGTCTTCCGAAACACGCTCATGCGCCTCAACAGGAACGATAATTTCCGGGCGAACGACACCAGCGCGAATCTGCGTCGCACCATTAATCGACGCCTTCAGCCCGTCCATTTTCTCGAGAAGACGGAAGGTTCGGGGCGCCATGGGAATTTCCCCAAACCCTTCTGTCAGAATAAGAGTAATACCAATCTGCTCGGCTCCGGTAATTGCAACACCAAGTTCATAGCCCAAGAGTTCACGGAGATCATTGTCGTTTATGCCACCTACGATAATACCACGAACACCATGTCGCAACGCTTCCCGGACCGCATCATGCGTAACAATCGAGCCACCAACGACAATTCTTTCACGATGTTCAGGTTGAATCAGATTACGTGTGAGCCGAGTATCTGGGGAATTCACGATAACGTCTAATTCTCCGAGCGTTTCGCCTCCCACGCCGAAAATTCCTTGTACATATGTTCCATGAGTTTCGACGGTGATGCCCTTAGCAGGGACAACATCAGTAACCAATCCGTCAGCGTATGCCCTCAGCTCCACGGGAATTGGTGGCTCGCGTAGAATCACTTGTCCCGTAATGTCTGAAATATTTTCAATCGTGGCGTTAATAGGTGATCGCACCTGCGATTTGAAAAGCCCCAGAAGCCCCTGCGTCGTCGCCAAGATTTCATCCTTCTCAACTGTTTCCCCTTCCTTTTTGGACATATAATCCCCGACATCACTGGCCGGAACACTAAGCAAATTTGAAATGTTTACTAGCTGCACATTACCGGGCAAATCTGCATTGGCGACAACATCTTCCCCTCGTACCTTATCACCAACTCGGACGAGAACTTCTCCTTCCAATGGGAGCCTACGTTCTTTGCGTATCGTAATGTCTCCGGTCACTCTTAGCCCAGGGGTGTATGCGTGTGCCATGAATTAGCCCTCATTAATTTTTGCGTTTTATCAACTTTCTACAATGCAATCAGGCCTTCGTTTTAGCAGGCCCTCTTCCCAGTACCATCCGATTGTCCTGCGCATACCCTTTTCCAAAGGCGTGTATTCGATGCCTAACTCATTAGCTGCCTTTGTTCCATCGACCTGGAAACCATGGGATATCAGTTCGAAAGTTTCCTTCGAGAGTAGGGGAGGTTGCTTTGTAAACCTAGAAACCATTTCGGTAAAAGAAGCCGTCATACTCGCAAGAAAGATGGGTACGGTCGACGGCATTCTTCCCCCGGACAAGCGAGAAATCAAACTCGCCCACTCGTACATCGTCACACAATCGCCCGAGAGGATATAGCGTTCACCCACCTTTCCCTTGCTAGCCCCGAGAGCGTGGCCGATTCCAACATCATCAAGATAGACCAGGCTGATAGATGCTTTGAACAAACCAGGCATACGACCATTGAGGAAATGAATGATAGAACGCCCTGTAGGTTTAAAATCGCCTGGGCCATAGACACCCGAAGGACTGACAACAACCAACGGCAAACCTTTATCCAAAAATGACATTGCCACGTGCTCCGCTTCAACTTTCGCCCGTTCGTACATGGTCAGAAAGTAACCACGATGCGTAGTGGTCTCCGTACCAACCTCGCCTCTTTTTTCACCCACGGCCGTCGATGTGCTCGTATAGACAACCTTCGCAACACCAGAGCTAAGTGCTGCTTCTAGGGCCCCACGCGTTCCATCAATTTCCGTTTGCATCAATTCTTTTTCATCGAGCCCCCAGAAATCATAGAGAGCAGCCGCGTGGTAGAGCACATTGCAACCTTTCAAGGCATTTTGAATACTACTCGAATCAAGAATATCCCCGTATACAATCTCAACGCCCTGGACCCTTAAATGATCCGTTTTGCTTTTCCGACGGGCAAACACGCGTACCTCATCCCCTTGCTTAAGTAGAGCATTGACAATTGCACCCCCGACAAATCCAGTTCCTCCAGTTACCAATACTTTCATCTGTCATCCCCTATCAAGCACTAGGATGGATTGCAATGCGCATTAGGTTACCACATAAAGAACATTCTAAGGACGAAATCTTTTAAGTATAACGTATTTCCTTGTCTCAGCTCTATTTCCACCCCACGCAATTCTCTGCGAACATTGCGTTTCGACTCCGGAGGTACAAACGTGGTTGAACTTTACCACGTGCAATATATACGCAAAAGGACCGCGGCTTCGCCGTACTCTGCCAGGAAGTCATAATATTTGAGAGCACCTTGATGTCCACACCTAACAGGTTAACCCCATCGCACTTGGCTAAAATACTCTGTTTCTAGAATGGACGCGACTAATCTTTCTCTGCACAATCGCTATAGACTCACCAAATAGTTTTCGACAAGGGGATAGTACAATTAATTCCTAAAGTCCTAAACGACCTCCACATATTATATTGAATCGCCCTTGCAGATAAGCACAGAATTCGGTAATTATGATTCTCGGCCTCTTTAATCCGCCTCACACTTCAGTTGAAAAACGGTTCTTACGTTTGAAAACCCCTTCCACAATCGTCGGAATAATAGGCCACAACTCACATTGGGCTGTTCAATTCAATCACACCGCTTTGCCTTCTAGATATTGCTTCATACAACCTCATTGTACCTAAACAGTCGTGAATGCTTGCAATTGGCTCGCGCTCTTCTCGAATGGCGTGGACAAACTCGGTCAGACTGTAACCATCTCCAGACAGTTCACCTGTTCGCTGGTCACTAAAATTATCTGTAAAAACATTCTGAGATTCCGCATAGTGCGCTATGCTCCATAAGCCTTCAAGGACAATGTATTCGCCCTGTCCAGTGATTTCATACGATCAAAGTTGCGCTTCCAGATACGCTGGCTGTTCAATTGAAGCAAACCAACTGCGCTACTTTCAAACTCCAACGCCACCGCGAAGGCACCCTGACCACCGATTTCGTTGTGGAAGCCAGAAATTGCTTTCACCTCCCCACCAATATATCGGATTCAATCAAAGTAGTGAATGGCGAAATCTAACAGATACACGTGGGATGCGCCGAAGTCAGCCTTGGGCTTATACTGTCCGGAACAGAATGAACCAAGCAGTTGAGTCACCTGGCCGAAACCGTCAAGTCGCATAATCTCCAGCGCCCGCAGAACACCGAGGCTAAATCGACGTTGGAAATTCACCATTAGGATTTTCCCTGTACGCCTGGAGGCTTCGGCAAGTTCGATTGCACCCGTAAGTGTCATTGCAGGAGGTTTAGGCACGAAGACGTGATATACCGCATCAAGGGCTTTGAGCACAAGTGACTGCCGTGACTCCGGCCCCATACATATTATCACCGCTTCGATATCTTCCTCCTCCCACAGCCGACGATAATCCGTGTAGCACCTTCCCGTGCCAAACTTCCCCGCCATTTTTTTTGCCCGAGTTTTATCAAGATCACACACTGCTTGCAGATTAAGTGGCGCAAGATGTAGTGCTAGGTATAGCGTATGTGAGGCAAATCCGCCAGCACCAATGAATCCCACACACAGCGGTTCAAACTCCATAGACTAGATATCTCCTTTAATACTTCTAGGGTACAACACCAACAAAAAATCATCGGTAGGAGCGGCGTCGATTCACTCCCCAAGATTCTACAGCGGTTTAGCTTCGGTATTGAACAAAGTTTCCAACACACCCCGATCAAGATATTGCATCACCCCTGTTTCCTGAACTAGAATCTCCTTAAGATTCCGGCCACCTACTTTGGCACGGTTGCACACCCCTGTCAGTAATTCATGCGCTACTTCCTTTCCCATTTTTCGAGGTAGAATCAGTGAATCATTTTCAACAAACATCAACCCACTCGCCATGTTCAAGTTCTCACCTTTGTGCTCCACATCAACCTCGAGATCTGTGGTGAGATTAACAGCTTGCTTAAGGCCGCCACAAGTCAACCTACAAATTTCAGTTAGCGTGCCCCATCCCGCATGCCAAGCTCGCGCAGCGCGTTCATCCTCTTGTATCATTATAACCATGGCACTCTCGAGGCTAGTGGCGGCACGTGGATGGCAATAGAACTAATCACGGTGGAGGAAACAAGATTTGCCTGATGTGGCAATGTGGATGACCCGTCTTTTCCTTCCCCCAACGACTCAAACTCCTCGTCCATCTCAGTTTGCATTAGCAAGATAATGTCACTTGGAATCTTGCCCAGGTTGCCCACAAGAAAACCGAACCTCGCGGTCAGATCTGCGACTCTATCGCGAATTGTCTGCCAACTCAATGATGCTACTTGGGAACTGACGTTCTACTTCCAACATCTATGGCCACAAACAAAGATCTGCCTCATTCAATGCCTAATCAGAGCAATAAACCAGGCGGGATTAGCCCCAGGAGCCAATCTAAAAAATGAACTGATAGTCTACAAGACTGACGAAAGCCTATTTCCCATTGTCTATCGGAATTTCCGATAACGTACATTACTATAAAACACGAAGGGTGACACAACCAAGTTTCAGCGTATTGGACATCCAGACACACCAAGAATTCAGGAACAAGTCGTCCATTTAATCTTTAGACTATAAAAAAGGCACTAGCGTTGACCCTCACCAGCCTGTCGCTATCGGATATTGTCTTTGAATGAGTCAATAATTTATATTCGCTCTCGCCTATCCCAATTTTTTCGTCTTTAATCCAGGAATAACCTTGTGGGTATCCACCGGTATAGAATCTCAATCTTCATCCCTTAGTGATACATCCAACTTAGTAGCGCTTGATAAAAAACCACCTAAAATCATGTTTGGCTGCACTTGTTCCTTTACAAAGCAATTGGTTTTTGCTATATTTTCGGGCACTAACTCGCGCACATACAAGACTAAAATCTAAATTGAGACCACGATTTAGTAGGCACTCCCAATGGAGGATAAGCACATTGCACAATGACGAGGAAACTCTCTCATCTTATGGCCCTGACTCAGACCCGCTCCCATACACCACACCGGAACGGCTGGTACAGGACTTCGTCAGCAGGGGAATAGTTGTTTTAGGCCCAGAAAGTCTCGGCATTCCTCTCGAGACACACGACCAAATCTACGAACTCCAAAAGCAGATCGAAGTCGGCGAATCTCCAAGACGAGCCCAGCTTTCCCAAGTTCCAGCGCTCCTGGAGCTGATTAACGCACCCGGCCTCGTTTCCGCCTGCAACCAACTAGTGGGTGAAAACTGGGCAATCGTTCCCTTGTCTAGCGGAATCGGTAACTACAACGCTCGTCCCTTCCGCAGTGGAGGAGGAGACCAACACTGGCATAAAGACGACAATAGCCTTGGAAACGGAAGAAAACAGAGACACCACCAAGCCGTGCAAGTCGAAATGCTCTATTATCCACAAGCGGTTAGTGAGGAAATGGGGCCAACGGCAATCGTACCATTCTCACAATACTGGACCTTCAATCACGAAGAAAATCATGACAATTTTGCAGGTGCAGATCATCTCGACTTTAACTACCAGCTCGAAGGAATGGAAAAGCAATCTGTGAGTGGACCTGACTCAATCTATAACGAAGAAGATGTCATTCATCGCCGCACGGCACATGATATCCGGATGCGGCAGGCAGTTTCCGATCTAAAATGGCCACTTCTGCAACCGTTTGAAGCGGCTCCACTGCGAGCCGGCACAGTCATTCTGTATTCCCACAACCTATTCCACCGCGGGAACCATAGGCGTGATGATTGGCGCACCTGGAAAGATAATCCGCGTTTCATGTGGCGTTTTTGGTTATACCGAACCACCAATCCTATCACTACTACTAAGGACCGATCTCCGTCCGGAACCGACTGGAGAAAAATTGGTATAGACCCACTGACCCATATCGATTTGCGTGAAGCTACTGATGACCAGACTGCAATCTGGCAACATCACCATCACTGGATTCATACTAATCAAACTCCACCACCACAATCAAATTCCTCTGCAACTGAAGAACAGAACAGAGAGGCTGATAAATTGGCGCTTCAACTGCGCCTAAAAACCGACCAAGCCGAACCCGCGCGAATTGGCGCAGCTTATAGACTCGCAGCGATGAGTCAGAGCGCGGTAGCATTAAGGCTACTCGCTGAAGCATTTTATGACGAACGAGAGAGTGTACGGCGGGCAGCCACTCACGGACTCATCGCTTTTGGACCAGACGCAACTAGCGTCTTTCTTGTAGCGACGAAGTCACCGCGAAAATGGATTCGGAAGGCGGCCACTTATGGCCTCGGCGATACTAGTCCGCTTGACGAAGCGGTTCTGTCAGCCATTGTGACCCGCCTGGAGGAAGATTCATCTCTTTACGTCCGTTCGGTAGCCGCTGGAAGCATAGGTTGTTTAGGGCGTCGAGCAATCGCTACAGGTGAAGGCAAATCTCTAATACCCGATTGCCTTCAGGCACTGACAGACAGTCTGAAATGTGAGGAGAATCGGCTGGCAATGACTCTCGCACAGAAACGCAGTATCAAATTTGTTCGCCCGACGGATGACAGTGATGTGTGCGAAGGCGGCGAAATGAGGCTCGATTTTGAGCGCTTTAAGCCCGTTCGATCGGCGGTTCGCGAAAACGCGCTCTGGTCGCTCGTCATCCTCTGCTCACATGGCACAACGGTAATGGGCGACGCGCTAGAATCAACAATACTTGCGTTAAAGAAAATCGTTCAGGAGGATGAGAACGCCATCAGTGTGGGATTTGCTTCTGATGCATTGATCCGCCTTGTTAACTTCCACGCGGAGGACGAAAACGAAGTACGAGAAATCTCCAACTTACAAGAGTGCCTCTTAACTATACTCAACACGTCACCAATCCACAGTTGGGACACACTGGTACGCGGTGGCCTCAGGCCTGATATTTTGTCGGAGCTTTTCCAAGAAAATTGATTTAGATTTATTCTGCGAAAGCACCCATTCCAAATCAAATCAGGGAGAACAACTTTCCGATCTCTCAAGGAACCTCGCTTCTACAGAGGTCAAAATTTATCTCTCAGAATAATATCATACAGTTCAATTGATGCGGCTTTGTATGACCTCACCTTATGGAGCATGCATAATCCGAAACCGACCGTGGTTTTCGTAAGTCGGCATGGATAACATTTCAGAGATGGGTTGAAGGAGGGAGGGCATACGACATAATCCTTATTCCTCACCATCAGAAACGGCAATAGACCCCTGTAGTTAGATCCACTCTTCTCACTAAGTAAGAGTTCTGTTGCCAGAATCAGGAAGTGCGTAAGCTTGGGTAAATCAATGCGCCTTCGGGTCCAAGGCCAATCTCCACTTCATTTTGAAACCGATGCCTGAATCCGAGCCCATCACTGTGGTCGTTTCTCTCTTATTCGCTATGGTTATCTCCGGCTGGTATCACAGAGAAGGCGGCACCGAGGAATGGGGTACACAAAAAGCAAGGTTAAACGGAAGAAACAATTGGTAGTTCACTACTGGTTTCATGTGTCAGTCACAATCTCGCATCAGCTCGCATGCCCATGACCCTACAACAATTTAATCTCCCCAAAAACCCTTGAAAACCCTTGTAGGCAATGATATAATAGCCTTAAACTTGTTCGTATCCCGGGAGTACAATGATGAAATATCAGATTGTGCCTTCACGCAAGACAATCTTAATCATTTTGGCAGTCGTTTCAGCATGTTTTCCAGCGCTTGCTGGAGAACGTGAAGAATATACCTTCGCATTCAAACTGTTCCAAGATGAGAAGTACATTTTTGCGAAGGACCAATTTAAGGTTTATCTTACAAATTATCCTAGAAGTGAGCATGCTGATGACGCACGGTTTTTGGCGGGCGAATGTGCGTTGCGCCTTGATAACTATGAGGAAGCTATCCAGCACTATAAAAAACTTGTAATCGATTATCCGGCGAGTCCCCTAGCGCTAGACGCTGTCGGTGGAGTGGGAACTGCGTGGTTTCGCCAAGGAAAGTACGAGGAAGCAATTAAGGCTTATGAGGAAGTAATTGGGCAATCAAAAGATCCACTTGCTCTTTCACAGAGCCTTTATCTAGTAGGCGAATCCTTTGATAATCTCGGCCTATATCAGAAAGCGGTTGAATATTATAATCGATTGCTCGCTGAGTTCCCTAAATCCGCTGAAGCGAAAGATGCGCTTTATGGAAAGGGGTGGGGACTTTTTCGTCTTAAAGAATACCAAGAGGCTTACAAGACGCTTTCCCAATTTGTTGCGAGTTCTCCGACTCATCCTGCGCTTGTGGAGGCTTCCTATCGCGCGGCCGAGTCGCTTTTCAAGCTTGGTAATTGGGCAGATGCACAAATTCGATACCGGAACATGATAGATTCCTACCAGAAAGACGATCAGTACCGTCAATTTGTCATTAACGCGCGATTCAGGCTTGGAGAATGTTACTTTCAGCAGAAATTAATGGATGAAGCAAAGAATACCTTTAATCTTTTACTTCACGAACAGGGAACATCAACGGTTGCCCCTGATGCGCAATATTGGATCGCCGAAATCTTGTTGGAACAAAAGAAATATGCGGAGGCCATTCATGAGTATCAGAAGGTGAAAGATCTGTATTCAAGGAGCGATGTAGTTGATGATGCCCAACATGCAATTGCAATCGTTCATTTTCTGCAGGGAGATTATCCCAAAGCACGAAGTGAATTCAAAATTGTAGCCGACAACCTTCGCTCCAATCTCGTTGACTCCGCTCGTTTTCGTGTTGGCGAATGCTTTCGGTTGCAGCGCGAGTTTAACTCCGCCATTCTCAACTACAAAAAAGTTAACCCTAAATCCGCGTATGGTGACGACGCCCTCTACGGTTTGGCAACGAGCGCTTTTCAGTTGAGGGATTATACAGAAGCAGCACGCATACTCAATTCATTGCTCCAGTCCTTTCCTCCCAGCCCGTTAAAACCCTACGCGCTTTATCAGCTTGGCCTGACCTATTTTCATCAAGAGGAATATGCGAAAAGCGTTGAAGTGTTCGAACGTTTTGAGACAGCGCGTGCTGATTCACAATTGGAGACTGCACCCTCTGATGAAGGTCTGTTCTGGAAAGCTCGCGCCCTATATGAGCTTGAGGATTACGGGACAACTATCAAAACATGTCATCAGTTAATTCGCGAGTTCCCAAGCAGTCCGCTGCGATTTCGCGCCGAGTTTTTTGTCGCCGAAAGCACTTATTGGAGCGAACAAACGCCGGAAGCTCATCGGTTGGCTCGTCAGAAATACCAGGCATTGCTGCGTAAGCAGTCGAGTGGAGAATGGGCAGAAAAGTGTCGCTACGGAATTGGCTGGACGTACTTGTCAGAGGCAGTAGCATCCCATGGCCAGATTCAAACGAAACATTATCACGAAGCCATAGGCGCCTGGAGCGAAGTAGTCAAGCATCACCCTCGTGGTACATTTGCGGACGCCGCTCTGTTCCAAAGTGGAATCGTCTATATCAACCTCAAACAATACGACAAGGGAATTAAAACATTTAATCGCGTAATCTCCAGTTATCCTGGCAGTGATTGGCACGACAATGCACGATACCAAACGGGTAGATCGCACTACAAACAAGAGAAATATTGGGAAGCAATTATTGCCTTTGATGAAATGTTACGGAGACACCCTGGATCTCCGCTGGTTCCCACAGCAATCTTCGGCATCGCCAACGCATATTTCAAGCAGCGCAAGTTTGCTGAAGCAATTAAATATTACCAGCAGGTTGTTGAGAAATTTCCCAACCAAATGGTTCCAATCCGCGAGGCTGGTGCGGAGCCCATTGAAGATCTCCGCCCCGAAGCCCAATACTTTAGCGCCGAAAGCCATCTAAATCTCGGAGATTATGCGCGGGCAATCCCTGCCTATAAACAAGTTATCCAGCATTATCCGAAAAGCGATTGGGCAGACGACGCGCAGTACGGAATTGCCGTTGCATACGAAAATCTTGGACAGAACGAGAAAGCGATTCAAGCGTACCAAACCCTAATGCAGAACTATTCGGATCGCGAACTTGCTCCATCCGTGCAGCTACAGATTGCGCGTTTCTACTTTCAAGATAAAGACTACACGCGCGCTATTGCAGAATTTCAGAAAGTCATTAACCATTATCCTAAAACTGCCTCCGCGTGGCTCTCGCAATACAACATTGGAAAGTGTTACCTCGCCCTAGCATCTTACCGACAAGCAATTCAGGCTTTCGAACGTGTGAACCAGAAAAGTGAATACGCCGCAACTGCTGCGTTCGAGATTGGACATGCATGGTACGACAACAGAAATCGAGGTCGCAATCTCGCCAATGCGGTGGAAGCACTTCAACGAACCGCATCAAACTTTGCGACAACCCCCGACGCACCTCGCGCCCTCTTGCTTGCTGGACAGTGCTATGAAGAACTAGTACAGTGGAACAGGGCCATTGAGGTGTATCACACGATTATCACCAAATATCCGAATTCCAAACAGGCAGAAGCTGCTCAACTCCTCTTGGGACACGCTTATCGCTCTGATGGTAATCATGTGAAAGCGATTGAAGCTTATAACGTTATTCGTCAAGGTGGAATTGGTAAATATCCTGTAAACATCGTTATAGAATCGATTCTACATATGGCTGAAACGCAAGGTCTAATGGACGATCATCGTGCTGCCGCAACCTCCTATCTGCGCGTGTTCTATCTGTACAAGGAACAAGATCCATTAAGCGCTTTAATTGCAACGGCACGCGCCGGCGATGCTTTCGCAGACGCAGCACAGTTAGTGAACGCACGAGACGAATATGAAAGAGCAATAAGCTTTTATGAATCGCAGAGTTCTGAAATTCAGCGCTCCCCCCAGAAAAGAGAATGGGATCAGCTTCATGATTATGCAAAAGAGAAACTTGAGCAGATCTCAAGTCAAATCAACCAAAGGTGAAACGGCGCGAAACTTTGCGTTTGACCGGAGAAACAGCAACTCATTCTATTAAATGTTTACTACTGAGATGGAGGGGGAACAGACAATTTCTCAATGCGCATTTTTCAATAAGAAATGTCTGCTGGCAAGATATCTATTAGCCATATATTTCCTAATCATCATTTATGGGCTGAGTGGATCCAAGCTTTCCGCGGAATCGTCAAAATCGGAAGCACGGCTGAAAGCTGAAAATTTGCCGGATGTCATACGAGCAGAAATTATCGACACAACGCAAATCCAACTGCATCCCCGTCCACGATTCAACGATCCGACGAAACCCCAATTTATGAGGGCACTGGCACTTTATGCTAAAGAACGACGGTTGAACCTACCACCGGCTCTAACCCCGAGCAAAACCAGGAAAATTCCATCACCTTTGCCCCAGAATTATTGGTTGAGTCTAACTGCTTATCCAAGCTTACCGAATGCGTTTTTCTATCACGCAACATTTGCAGGCCGTATCGCTAAGACCCGTGGGTTTCTCCACCTGAATCGAAATAAGGCCGGAGATGGACGGACAAAAGGACGAGGGGACTATAATATTGATTCAGTTAGGAGCAAATTAACGTATCAATATCGAGAGCACAGTGAGATCTCGCTGGGCACAGCGCTTACCCTTAAGAATCTCAACTGGTTACCGACCACACCAGAAACAAGCACATTCAATAAGGAATTGCGACTTGTCCGCTCCAATTTGAATTGGGAGCACCACGTCTCTCAACATACAAGCACAGCTGTAAAGGTCAACCTAGAAACGTTGCGCTTAGTTCACACTAAGCAAGGAGTACAGCCTAAGACCTCCGATCAAGCCACAGATCTCCGAATCAAGTTCGATATGCAAGTTCCCGCCCCTATACAAAATCCATTTCACATGGGGAGGGGCGTTGATCTGAATCCACTCTATGTCGGAGCAGACGTGGAATACTTCGCTCACAACGATGAGCGATTAAGGCGTGATAATTGGTCGACAATCTATCGCGCATATGTTCGTGATGAGTTCACCTCCGTTAAAGACTGCATTCTAGGGATAGGGATTGAGGCTGTAAGTTTCCGCGAGCCAGATGACCTCGGACAAAGCACAACACATCTGCACCTGCATCCGTATGTCGCGGTGAGAACACGCCTGCGCGATCAATGGGTTATCCGTTTGCGAGGGCAGCGGACTCTACAACGAGCAAAATTATCCGACCTGTACGTCAACACGGATTATATAAGCTTACAACCATTTTTGCGCGCAGAAAAAACATGGGATACACGGATTACTTTGACTCATCAACAAAGGAGAAAATTCGAAGTCAACATATCTGGTTTTGCCAAGCAGATTGACGATCTAGTTGTTCTAGAGCCCTCACCGTCAGACAGCAGTACAACAACAGAAATTTCCTGGACACCTCGGAATCGCAACGCCTGGATCTACGGAGGTCACTTTGGCGCACTAGTCCATCTCAACGACCGACTGGAAGCCGAGCTCGAATACACCCACGAAGTGCACAAACCAGAAGTTGGAGAATGGATCCCTTATAGGCCTAATAATTCTCTAGACCTTAATGTCACCTATCACCTTCCTGAAGAGTTCTACCTCGTCCTAGGTGCAAAATTCCGTGGTGTCCGGCACGCAATGGGGACATCGGACCAAACACTCGAAAATTGCTTTTTGTTGAAACCTAAGATAAGCAAGATAATCGAAAAGTATGTTGGTGTTTTTGTTGGTGCAACCTTTGCAATCGGCATGCACACGTTGCTTGAGAAGTATGAGTTGTCGCAGAATATTCTGGACTTTGGGATTGAGTTGAGATTTTAGGTGGATTCAGCTCATGATTGGTTAAATCCTTTATGATCTATTTTTTGAACCTAGTAATCTCAGGATTGGAGCGTCTCACCGATGGAGGACCAATATTGGTTCTGATAATTGTTTTCTCGCTCTGGTCACACACAATTATTCTGGAGCGGGGCTTTCATCTTCGCCGAAGGCGTGTAATTCCATCTCATTTTGTGACACAAAGCATTTATCATGAACTCGTTCGAGGCAATCCGGAGATTGCAATTAAAATGTGCGAAAAGCGACCGGGACCATTGAGTAACGTCCTCCGATCCGGGATTTTACGCCGTGATGCCAACGAAGAAACACTGAAACGAGTCATACGCCTCGCGATTCGCGGTGAAAAACCTGCTTTAACGCGAAACCTCAACCTACTAGGAATGCTCGCACCCGTAGCAATGTTTACCGGCCTTCTCGGCACAGTTCTTGGCATGAAAGGATCTTTCGGTGCAATGTCAGACGAGCAAATCAAACAACTACCGACAATTGCGGACGGTATCTCCGAAGCGCTGCTTACGACCGCCGCAGGGTTAATCGTTGCGCTCCCCAGTTATGTTGCCTACGATTATTTCAAGAACAAGGCAAACAGGTTCTTAGCCGATATAGAGAGACACGGAATGTCTCTGGTTCGCTTCCTTGCTACCGGAGAGGATAAGATCTTCCAACAGGAGTTCGAAGACATCCGGGAATTGAAGAAGGAGTGAATAATCTATGGAACGCGAAGAGAAGAAATTAGGAAGAGGCTTCTTCTTAGGAGTGGCAATCATCGAACATTGTATTTTCATCCTTTTGATGGCACTGGCAATCGCTCCAAAATCATCATCGAGACCTACAGAATCAACCATAAAAATCCACATCATTGCACCGGAAACATCAAAGCAGGAGGCTGAGGTTACAATCCCTATTCCAATTCCCGGTGTTCGGCAGATTAATACGTCGAAGAAATTGTCACAAGCTCACCCCAAGACGAACCTGCGTGATTATCTGGCAACTACGCCAACTGAGAGTGGACTCCCCAATCTTCCTAGGACTCAGGCTTCGAGTCAACATTCCGATCGTTTGTCGTTGGGCGCACCCCCGGTCAAAGGACGTAGCAAGGGGGATTTTATGGATGAGTCCGACGGTATAATCCAAGCTAAACCGCTTACGGCACAGCGGGGGTATCACGGACATTCCGAACGTATCGGCTTGCCAGATGAGAGTGTACATCGCCTGACACTCGGAGACCGCGGCAAGAATTCCGAAGGTCGGCTGGCACCTGGAAATCTATCGGGGGTTAAGACAAATCGAGTGACCCAAGGGTTGCCCTATGAGATTAGCGGAGAAGTCAGTGGCCGAGACGTTATAAGCCGGCTTGATAAACCACTTCAGTCGACAGGAAAACAAGGTGGTAGTGTCCACCTCAGCTTCAAAGTGCGACCTGACGGAACAGTGTTCAATGTGCAAGTTAAGCCAGGACGGACAACGATTGGCGAAGTTAGGCTGAAGGAACGCGCAAGACGATATGTTGAACAGATTCGATTTAGCTCACTACCTAATAAGATCTCACAGGTCGTCCAATCCGGAGAGATTTTCATTAACTTCACCGTCAATATTGAGTGAGATGCACTCTCAATCCATTACATCCTAGACACTTCCTGGGATGCTAGTCCTCGCAATTGACGTACCGTGTGGAATGAGTACGACACGGTACGTCAATTGACTAATAATCGACAATCGCGCCATGGTCACACAAAAACTGTCCGATTTTACGCTCACAGGAATTAGGTTTTAAATAGTTGCTTTCAGCATTAAATCTTCCTCAAATGGCGAGAGAAAAACATAACAGTTCAGAAGAACTGGAGGAAGTGAGCCACACTATTCTATTCTAGCTAATGACCAGAGGGATACACTGGATCGGGCAGATGCGCCAAAGATACTCGCAATAGAGAACGTTTGGTCCGCTCATGAAAAAATTGGCACAGCCGTGAAACCACTCAGTGAGGAAAATCGTATCGAGGAAACGGTGGTACGTAACCCGTCTTAGACAGAACCTCTTTCGTGGGACGACAATAGAATCCAATGGGGTCTATGTCAACCTGCTTCGGCACACAACTGCAATCGTAGGCGTTTTTTGAATTCGGGAGGATTATGTATGGAACTTTTGAAGGAGCTATGTGAAACATCTGGAATACCCGGGCGGGAGGAACGTATCCGCGCAATTGTTCGTCGTGAACTTGAACCGATTGTCGATGACATCTCTGTCGACGCGCTGGGAAATATGATCTGCACAAAAAAACTCCCGAGCGCGGGAAAACTGATGATTGCCGCACACATGGACGAGATTGGTTTCGTCGTCAACCATATTGACAACGACAAAGGATGGCTTCGTGTTGTACCACTCGGCGGGCATGATCCCCGCAACATGATTGCCCAACACGTTACGGTTTGCGCAGACGATGGCGATTTGCTTGGTGTGCTCTATCCGGGAATTAAGCCACCACATATTCAAACAGAAGGAGATCGAGACAAAAAACTCGAAGTTAACAGTTTCATCATAGATCTTGGCATGTCGGCCGCACAAGTCAAGAAAAGAGTGAAAATAGGGACTCCCGTCACGATTAAACGGGATTTCCTTGAGTTTGGAGATTGTGTCACCTGCAAAGCGATAGACAACCGCGTCGCGATCTACACCATGGTTAAAGCAATGCAGCACGCAACAACGTTCGGATTTGAGACCTACGCGGTTGCAACCGCACAGGAGGAGGTGGGACTGCGCGGAGCGGGAACCAGCGCGTATAAGATTGCTCCCGATGTCGGTATTGCACTCGACATCACTATCGCTGCCGATATTCCAGATGTGTCAGACCACGAGAAAGTCACGTCACTTGGTAGCGGCATCGCAATTAAGATTTTCGATTCGTCGGCAATTCAACATCCGAAGTTGGTGCAGTTCCTTCAAGATCTTGCGGACAAACGTGAAATTCAATGGCAGCCGGAGATTTTGCCAAGAGGTGGCACCGACTCCGCAGCGCTTCAGAAGGCGAGATCTGGAATGCCCGTAGCTACAATTTCGATTCCCGCACGCTACGTTCACTCATCGGTGGAAACAATAAACAAATGTGATTTACAGGGTGGGATAGACCTCCTTACTGCTTTCATCGAGGAGGGACATACTGCCAATCTCAAACTAGAATAGACGATGCATCCAAAACCTCAGCTGAAGAGTTCACCACTGAGAAATCCAGCTCTGATAACAGGATTTTAGTTCAAGCTCACATCGAAGTGCTAACTACAAGTAGTGCCAGCCGCTGATGTCGTGATTGTACTAACAACATCTCCTACCCCGATTTCTGACGGAGATTCCCTTAGGTATACTCATGTAAGTAGCATAAGTCCCCTGCGCCACACGCCGAAAATGCTTGCTGTCACAATCCGAAAAATACTGGGGCTGTTAATTTCAGAAGTTCTCTGTGCCTCGCTGAGGTAGACGAAAGATTGGTTACCAAGTAGATGTGACCGTGTGATAACTACCGCGGGACTCAAAATGGACAACACTCTAAATCGCTTAGGGAATCGCCCGTTTCGGGCACACACATCACATCGATTGAACTACCCTGCGAAACTGTTTTTAACACGTCCATTATTTCATATTCGCGTCGAGACCCTTCATGAACCTCCACTCTTTACACTCATTGTACCAAGGACATTTCCACAACCTACGCGTTGAGTTGCGTCTCGTGGTGACGATATAGTTGATCGACAAAACTAACGTGCTCGCAAAACCGTCGACTCTCATCGATCTGTTGCCCTTCAGTAAGCATAAAACATCCAGGCCCGCAAGACTTGAAAAATGTTATTCTATCCGTAATTTTTGCTCGACGCTATTTATCTTGTCGTCCATCGTCTGTGCGCGATCAACGCGCGTACCAAACTTGAGCGTTGTCGAGATGCGCGGTGCGCCCATCTCGTGTACAACTTCATGACAGCGCTTGATGGCCGAAAACACAACGTCCCATTCCCCCTCGATGTTGGTACCATAAGCATGTAACTGCGTTCTCAATCCTGCGTCCTTGAGCACTTTTTCACACGCCACAACATACCTGGACACAGACACGCCCACACCAATTGGCACAACACAAAGGTCAGCGATGATATTCATCTTGACGATCTCCTAATCCCCAATTTATATGCTTTCAATTCATCTTCATAGCCAATATTTTGATGCCCACCGTTCTGGAACCAGGTATTGCTCCAATCTTCCGATATGAGGCACACGAAATTCGACAGCAAGCGGTTCCACCTCTCTATTAGTTCGACTCAATCCCTCGACGCAAAAGACACACCTCGCAACAAATTTCTTGTGATAACGAGCAACTCTCCCTTGGCTATTTCAGTTGGCGGCCTGGACTACAATAGTTGCAGTCTATTGACACCAGTCTAGGAGCAATATCATATGTCCTCCAAATCGGAGGTGGATTTTATTTCCACGAATTACTGACAAACGATCGTAGGCTTTCTTACAAGAAATCCTCCGTGATTCGAGCTTAGAACGTAATATCAACGCCGCGCCAGCGCACTTGTACGCCGTTTTCTTGATCTGCGCATTCGACCACACCACCAGTCTGCTTGCATAGATCTCAATTGTGACAAGTATTCTGTGGAAAGATTTTCATGCCCCTAAATGGCGGGAAGTAGCACTGACAATGGGGATTTCAAGGAGTACCAAGGCGCCAAACTGAACCCCTGAGGACCAGTGGACGGATTTTGTGCGCGCTGCGGCAAATGTTCATTAGTCATCTCAAAAAAATCGAGCACATTATGTGGCACGTGAAACACCCAACATAAAATGCTCAACGTCTCACGCGTTAGATTTCAACCCTCTACGAACATCCACTCGTCGCACCACAATTAAGACAACGATAACACGTCCCGTTTCGTACCATAATTGAGCCACACGCATGACAGGGCGGCGCATCGGATTGAGTGGTTGACACATGTTTTTCACGGGCTTGAATCTGTTCGGCACCTTCACCGGAAGGAAGGGGATGCAGTTGTTCCGGATCCGCGAGTTGATCTTCCAAACTATCACTTGCGCCACTAACTGGCTGACTTTGGTCAACGAATTTCAAACCAAGCCACCGGAAGACATAGTCGATAATCGATTTTGCAATCGGAATATCTTTATTGTTTGTGAATCCCGCTGGTTCAAAGCGGACATGGCTGAACTTGTCAACAAAGAATTCCAACGGCACACCGTGCTGCAGTGATACAGAGGTCATTAAAGCAATGGTATCCATCAACCCGGAGATGACAGACCCTTCCTTAGACATCCTGAGAAAAATTTCGCCGGGCCGTCCATCCTCATAGAGTCCAACCGTAATGTAGCCTTCATGCCCAGCAATACTGAATTTATGCGTAATCGATGAACGTTCGTCAGGCAAATGTTTTCGGACAGGATGGTCCTCTATGCTTACCTGCGGTTCCGTTGCTTTGTCTTTTTGCTGGCTAGACGAGGACAATGGCTGGCTGCTTTTACAGCCGTCCCTGTATACTGCCAAGCACTTGACACCCAGCTTCCATGCCCCAACATAGACCTGTGTTATATCATCTACTGTGGCGTCATTCGGAATGTTGACTGTCTTACTGATAGCGCCACTTATGAATGGTTGCACTGCGGACATCATCTTGACATGCCCCATTGGTTCGATAAAACGTGTACCAGTCTTGCCGCACTTATTGGCACAATCGAAAATAGGATAATGCACCGATTTGAGATGTGCGGCGCCTTCAACAGTTCCACGACCACAGATAATTTCATCTGCCCGATTAATTTCATCCTCGCCAAATCCTATCGCAGTCAATGTGCTGAATCCCGGATTCTCAGCTTGCTCGGCATTAATACCTAAACGTTCCAGACAAGCCTTGCCGAGAATTCCCGGCGAAAAAGCAAGGTTTAAGTTAAAAGCACTGGGTAGCATGTGCTCTATGCGTTCCAAATCTTCATCTGTAAACCCTTTGTCCTTGAGCGTTTCGTCATTGATATGGGGCGATGCTTTTAGCGTCGCAGTACCAACAACGTATGTGATAATTTCATCAATTTGGCTTTGCGTATACCCAAGCTGCGCTAGCGCTCTTGGCACAGCTTGATTAACAATTTTAAAGTATCCACCACCTGCAAGTTTTTTGAATTTCACAAGCGCGAAATCTGGCTCTATACCCGTGGTATCACAATCCATAAGAAACGCAATTGTGCCAGTCGGTGCGATAACACTAATCTGCGAATTACGGTAGCCATATCGTTCGCCCATCTGTACACAGACGTCCCAATCTTCCTTTGCGGCTTTGAGAAGGTCATGTGGACAAGCAAGTTCGTCAATGCGATGAGCTTCCTCTCGGTGTCTCCTCATGACATCTAACATTGGCACGCGATTCTCCTCGAACCCGGCAAATGCTCCCACACTGCCCGCGATTTCGGCACTGGTACGATAACCGTGCCCGGATAAAATCGACGAGAGCGCGCCTGCCCAAGCTCGACCAACGTCCGAATCGTACGGGACACCATTCAACATTAACAAGGCCCCGAGGTTTCCGAAGCCCAGGCCCAGGGGACGAAAATCATGCGACCGACGCGCAATTTTCTCCGTTGGGTATGAGGAAATCTCTACAATAATTTCCATCGCTGTAATAAAGATTCGGATAGCGTGTCGGTAGGCTTCAACATCAAACGTACCATCTTCCCTTAGGAACTTTACCAGGTTGATACTCGCCAAATTACACGAAGTATCATCGAGGAAAACAAACTCACTGCACGGATTTGTCGCGTTAATCCGATCCGTATTCTTGCAGGTATTCCATGACTGGATCGGGTCATCAAACTGAACCCCAGGGTCTGCACACTCCCATGCCGCATGGGAGGTTTTCTCCATTAATTCTTTTGCATCGTATTCATCAGCAATCTCTCCATTAGTGCGATACCTGGTGTGCCACTTTCCACCCTTAAGATATGAGTTCATGAAAGCGTCGGGTATACGGACAGAATTATTACTATTCTGCCCACTAATCGTGCGATATGCTTCACCGTTGAAGTCCGATTCATAACCCGCCGCAATGAGCGCTTTCGCCTTCTTCTCTTCCCGCAGCTTCCAATCGATATAATCCGCGATCTCTGGATGGTCCATATCAAGGATAACCATTTTTGCTGCCCTTCGAGTTGTTCCCCCAGACTTGATGCTTCCCGCCCATCGATCTAGACCTTCGAGGAACGACAGCACGCCCGACGAAGCACCACCGCCCGATAGTCCTTCGTTCTTACCTCGTATCTTGCTAAAGTTCGTTCCAGTACCACTTCCATACTTGAACAGACGGACTTCAGACCTCTGCAATTCGAGCATTGAATCAAGAGAATCATCTACGCTTTGAATAAAGCATGCGGAATTCTGGGGATGTTCATAGTCATTTTTCGTCGTCTGGACTTTCTCGGTTGTCCTATCCCAAAAGAAATTCCCACCACTGCCTTCAATGCCGTACTCATGCCAAAGTCCACAGTTAAACCAAACAGGCGAGTTGAACGCACCGCGTTGTGTGATTAGCAAATAAGTCAATTCTGTTTCAAACGTCTCAGCATCTTCAGTCGTGGCGAAGTAGCCTCCAAAATCCTCGCCTGAACGTCGAATCGTCCGGGCTACGCGTCGAACCAGTTGACGTGCGCTCACTTCCTGTGTTGTCTCAGGCACACCCGCCTTGCGTAGGTATTTCGATGCTGCAATGTCCGTGGCTATCTGTGACCAAGATTTGGGCACCTCGACACCTTTTTGCTCGAAGATCGTATCGCCATTTTCACTATATATCGCAGCGTCTCTACATTCCCACTCAATCTCATCAAATGGATGCACGTCGGGAGTAGTAAAAAATCGGTCGATTTTCAGGCCACGCTTCCGAATATTGTCAGATTGCTCGACATCAGGAGCTTCGTCCGAAGGTGCTACCGCAATCTGCTCCACATCATCATCAAATCCTTTGGATTCGGCCATATTCCTTCCTTTCCTGAATAATTGATTCTAAGGTTTAACATTGCAGAGACAAAATCATGAGGTGGATTCGGCACTTTTCAATCTCTGAATACACCACACGCGATTACGTGTCAAACATACAAACGTGCCATTTAAACCGATGTTTCAAAATAAACATGCTTTGACAAATTTTAATTGGCTTTCTTGATGCCACGTTTGAAAGCATTCCGCTCTAACTATGTTTTGTTTCCTGGTGAAAATTGGGTGAGCTGCTTCAGTTCTTGTTCAAAATCGGCTACATCCTTGAAATCGCGATAGACAGAGGCAAAGCGAATGTAGGCAACCTTATCTAAGTCTTTAAGCACATCCATAACCAACTCGCCAATAACATCACTTTCAATCTCCGACCTACGCATGTTGATAAGCTGTTGTTCGAGATCTGCAATTACATGGTTTATCGTTTCCTGACTAATCGGACGCTTTTCACAGGACTTCATTAGATTGCGCCGCAATTTTTGCCGGTCAAACGCCTCTCTTCGCTCATCCTTCTTGATAATGAATAGATCTAGTACTTCTGCGCGTTCATATGTTGTAAACCGTTTTGAGCACTCGAGGCATTCTCGCCGCCTGCGAGTAACATTTCCACTGTCAGTCTCACGCTTATCAACGACTTTTGTCTCCGGATTACCACAATAGGGACATTTCATAGAAAACCAACATCTTGTGTGTAAAGATTAATATCATACAACATACAATATATGGTATCATAAGGATTGGATTTGTCAAGGAATTTTTTGCTTCGATTATTATGTTTTCGCAGAATTGATGCCTCCGATCTATGCACTCTATAAAGATACTAACCGAAGACCTCCAGTGACAACATCAAAAAGCGAAATGTGCCACCAACTTCTAATAAAACACTGTCTTTTTCTCTCCTAAGATAAAGTTCGTAAGCCAGTCCATAGGAAGTACCGCCTGCAATCCTTCACCTAAACAGCGTCCTACAAAAACATGCGTGGTGTTCGGTAAAAACTGAGAACAGCCCTAACTCACGACAGCATTTTCAGAAATCTGCTGCATGTCTTGCGTTACCGATAACGCCGAGCAATATCGGACAGGTGCTCTCAGCATTCTTAATCCGATTCTCGTCGCCAAACTAGAACCTTTATCCATTACAACTAGCGGATTGGGGGAAATTGTTACCTGACAACTTGTCATCTTTTCTCCGTGGGATTCCACTGGTGCGGAGGAAATCATGTGCATAAGGGCTTGTGGTGGATACAGGCTAACAAGTGGGAAGCCATACATTTTAGGTTGGAACTTGTATTGTATGCGTCTATAGTTGCTCGAACCCCAGCTCTACTGTTTCTATCAATGCGCAAACACAACCGCGATTCGAGTGTTTCAAGAACCTTAACATCATCCAAGGATTAGTTGCTAAGCTTTGGCTCTAGACGCCCCCACGCTAACACCCTAGAGCATTGTGAGTTCAAATTATGCCGAGTTTACTTTCCAGCTTCGCGATTTAATCTCACTGAGACTTATACCACACCTCCTAGATCGTCAGACATAGGAACATGAACAACTCGGTATGTTTCAGGTCATACAAAGGCCCCGGGAAACTCTTGCCAATTACGATTCTATTAGCGATTCCCGGTATGGAAGAAGCGTCGCTACGACCAGGAAATATCTATGCAAATGCAAAGAAATCTGGCGAACCTGGGCCTTGGTACCGCAACTCCCACTTCACCAGTAGTGACCCAAACCATCGACGCAATTCCTGTCAATCCAACTGAGGTGCCACCTAAAACAATCGGGAATCGATTGGTCACTGCACTCGTCCTGGAAACCGAAAGCCTCCTGTTACTCTGTCCACAGATTTTCACCGACGCTTTCCGACGTTTTCACCAACAACTCCAAAGTGATTGAATTCACGACCATATCTCTACAGCTGCTCTACGCTGCGTTCGAAATCATTGCAATATCTCTGAAACTTGCCAGAACACTCAACAGTGTTGCAGACACGTGTTCTCCGATAACAGTTGCGTAAGCTACTAAGTCAGCGCCCAATTAATCTTACATTCGAATCTTTACGCACGATTTGGCCCATTGGCGTGTCAATTCAACATGGCCGAGGAAGGCCGCGATCGCTGAAGGTAAAATGAATGCGTTTCTGCCACCAGACGAAGGTGCGAGCAATAAAGCACCCATTCTCCAACAAATAACCCGCGATACGCGGGTCCTACCATCCTGTAATGGAACACTATTGAAAGCACTTCAGAAGATATGCTATAATTGCCGATGATGATACTTTCTGTCAACCCACAAATCAGGTCTCGTTCCTTTCCTAGTCAGAGTAGCGTATGTCCGGGTTAAGCGGACAAACAGATGTTTTTTCGGTCCTTTCGCGGACCGAACCTCGAGAAAGGCGTTATTTCCAGAATCTCGCATCAACAGTTCATAAGTGATGTCCCAATATTTCCCACCTGACCAACGAAATCGAGATAGGGTCAGTTCTCCAACTTAGGTTGGTTTGAAAACTTGTGAAAATTGTCAGGACTCACTACCGTTCGGTGGGACAAGATTCAACACCAAACTTAGATCATAATAACCAGATTATACTGGTAAACCTGAAACAATTAGGGATAAGATAATACATGAAAGAAAATCCATCTCGATCCACTGAAATTAAGGGAGCTGAAACTGCACATTCAGATGCCCTGGCTATTTATCCAAAACAAGAGCGCGCCCTTGCTAAGCCCACGGCAATTGAGAAAAAAAGCTTGTTCGGCAGACGGAAACAAAAGGCCGGCCCTACAGGGGAACACATCAGGCGAATTCTCTTCGAGAATCTCGACGCATTTCCAACGAACGAAGCCCGTATGTTGCGTGGAATCTTTTCATTGTCAACTACGAGCGTACGTGAAGTGATGGTCCCCCTCTCCGAAGTCATGGCAGTTCACATCGCAACACCAACAGACCAGGTCAAGGCAATACTGCAAGATTCTAATTGTCGCTTTATTCCTGTATACGAAGACCGTATCGACAGACTTACGGGAATAATAAACATTTTGGACATTCTCTACGCTACCCGGGACACTAACGAACTGAGCTCTTTCGTTCGCCCAGCATACTGCGTGCCTGAAACAAAAATAACGGCAGATCTCCTTGAAGAATTGCGCTCTTCAGCCGATCCCGTTGCAATTGTGATTGATGAACATGCTGGCTGTGTCGGCTTTGTAACATTGGAGGATATCTTTGAACAAATTGTCGGCGAAATTGGCTACAACCATAAACGGCACACACTACACGCTGAATCACTCGGCAAAGGCCTGTGGTCACTTGATGCCCGCACCTCAATCGATATCGTCAATGAAGAATTAGGTGCGAATATCCCCAAAGGGCGCTGTGATACAATCGGTGGCTTTATACTGATGTTACTTGGTCGCCTACCAGAGCAGGGCGAAAAGATTGACTACGGGGGAATCGAATTCACAGTGGAGGAAGTTTTTGGTTATGGGATTGCGGTACTCCATGCGACGCGAGTAAACCCATCACGCCAGGGAAAGAAGCGTAGCAAGTAGATGGCAATCTTCCCTTCTTCTATGAAATTCAAAGCACCAATGAAAATAGCAAAGCATTCGTCTCCGCATGCGATAAATTCAGGATTATGGAAACGCGTCATCTGGTATATAATTTTGTTGACTGCGATTCTCTTTTTAATGTGGAAAATGCCCTCAATCACCAGTCGATTCTAATCTTGTACCAGAATTCTAGCATATGAAAGAAAAGCACATGCAACGTTTATCTTATCCATGTTATCGAAATGTTGATGGAATAGTTCTATTGCTTTCCAAGACGGTATATATCTATTTCGGAGCCTTAATTCTATGCCATCTGATAGCATGTTCCCCAGCAACACCTTCTTTAGAAGACAAGCTGATTATTATCTCTCCGCACCCGGAATCAATTGAGAAAGAATTTAGCCGTGCTTTCAAGGAGTGGTATGCTCAGAAAACTGAGAGACAGGTTGAACTTGAGTGGAGAGATTTAGGTGGTTCGGCAACTGACTTTCGCTTCATCGAATCTGAATTCAAACGCGTTCCCCAGAGCATCGGCGTCGACCTCTTCTTCGGAGGTGGAACAGACAACTATCTTAAGCTGGCCAACCAAGGTTTGCTCTCTCCTTACAAGATTCCCGAACTACAATTAGAACGTATTCCTGTCGAAATCTTCGGAATTCCCGTCTACGATTCCGACTATCGTTGGTATGGTGCCGCCCTGTCTAGTTTTGGCATCATGTACAATGAAGAACTCCGCAAACTCCTCGGATTACCCAAGGTATCAACCTGGGAAGATTTGACGCACTTTGAACTCCTTAATAAAGTAGGCGCTGCTGATCCGCGTGAAAGCGGGAGTGCTCACATGATGTACGAAATCATCCTGCAAGGATACGGATGGGAAAAGGGATTCGAACTCATCACAAAACTCGGTGCGAATGTGCGTGGGTTTTCGGCAGGTGCAAGCGCGATTCCTAAGGACGTCGTTACAGGACAGGTTATCTACGGGATGGCGATTGATTTTTATGCCTACGGACAAGTTGCCGTGCTTGGAGATGACAAAATTAAATATGTCGTACCACCCGATGCGGCTGTTGTCAGCCCCGATTCTATCGCAATTCTCAAAGGAGCACCAAACCTGCAAGTTGCTCAGAGATTCCTTGATTTCGTGCTTTCTGACGACGCGCAGAAGCTTTGGATGCTACGCGACAACGATCCTGAGGGCCCAAAATGGAAGGGCGGATTGAATCGCGCGAGTATGCTCCCTGGACTATACGACAAACTAGGCAATCGCTGCGTAGTTCCCAATCCATTTGCTCGAAAGTTGGAACCGATTCGATATGACGCCGCTAAGGGTGGGGAGCGATGGGACGTTGTTAGTGACCTCATCGGTGTGCTCGTTGTCGATTCACATAAGGCTTTAGTCAGCGCATGGAAAACAATCAACCAGTGTCAGGATAGTAAGAAGCGTGAAATCGCGATAAAAATACTATCACAAGTGCCGATCACAGAAGAAGCCGCGATGCAAATGGCTCAAGAAGAGTGGAAAAAACAAGACTATCGAAATCAACAACTTAAGGAGTGGGGCACCTTCGCCCTGCAGAAATTTATCAAAGCAGAGAAACTGGCAAAATGAATTGGCTTTACAGCATGGGACTAGCAGTTCGAGAGTTATTGACGCATTAGGTGGTTCCCTCATTTGTCGAACGCTCCGCACCTCGCTTAGAGCGTTGCCACATCTGACAATCTTGAACCAAGGCCGACTATACACCAGGATACGCTAACGCAAGGCATTGGAGACATCGACAAGATGTTCATTCTTGTTACTGTCACGCTACTTTTTCGCTTAAGGCATCTGTAAAACCAAGTCGGTTAGATTTCGCAGGGATTACGTTGTCGATTTATATCCCACAAATCTCGAATCTATTACGGTCGGCAAGCACGATTAGACGATAAAATCTTCAACCTTACTTGAGCGACGGCTATCTTACACAATTCCCATGGCGCAAAACCACACTGAATGACCTACTCATAGCTACCAGTAAACAACCGATCGTGATGGAAGACGCCCATGAAACTCGATCTGAATGTTTCCAATTAGCTTTGTTGACCCCATTGAAAATTATTTAAGTTCACGGAGACAATCTACCTACAACTGGCATGTGAGCGTGAGAAACACATAGGGAAGTAGAATTAATAATCCACGGCGCTTATCGCCGGCAGCAATTCTGACAAAAGAGAACGTCTTTCCCATGTCGCTAAAACAAGCCAAAAAGTTACATTGGGTGACCCGTTATGTCCAACCCACAACTAGCCATTAAGTCTAGAGTGTGCTTCATTCAATAATAAGAAGGCACGATTGAGTAGGTATGGCGAAAACGATGGACTTTTGTTCAAAAAAATGCCTTCCTTGCTATCCGCAAACAAATTGTGAATACAGATAGGGTCAGTGACAGTTTGCAACAACACTACAAAGTAGATGAAAACCTAAAAGGAAACCCCCAGTCCTTTCACGAAGTGCCATGGCTTCATCGGCCAATTCCTTTGTATTCAAATCCATGCTTTCGCATATACTCTGGATTATACTGGTTCCGCCCATCAAAAACACACAAGTTATTCATTTGCTCTTTCATCTTCGCAATATCTGGATTTCGAAACATCTTCCATTCAGTCATCAACACGAGAGCATCACTTTTTTCCAATGCAGCATAATTGTCATCTTTAAATACTAATCTGTTTTCCGCGACCCATTCCCGGGGAAAAGTCTTTTTTGCTTCTTGGTTGGCAACGGGATCGAATGCAACCACTCTTCCACCGGATTCAATGATAGAAGTAATGAGATTAACAGATGGAGCCTCACGCATATCATCGGTATCAGGCTTAAACGCCAAACCCCAGACAGAAAAAGTTAGTCCATTTAAATCTCCCCCATACTTCTTCACGATAAGATTGAACATGCGATTTTTCTGTATTTGGTTGCGTTTATTTACTGCATCAAGAACTAAAGGCTCAACCCCTACCTCTCTTGCAGCATGGATAATTGCTTTTACATCCTTTGGGAAACAGGAACCTCCATACCCAGTTCCAGGATAAATGAATGAATACCCAATCCGAGAATCAGAACCAATACCTTGTCGAACTGACTCTATGTCAATATCCAACTCATCACAGATGTAGGCCATTTCATTTATAAAAGAGATTTTTGTTGCCAGCATAGCATTAGCTGCATATTTGGAGAGCTCCGCTTCTCTGACACCCATTCTGATAAAACGATCTCGATTCATAGTAAATGGAGTATACAACTGTTTCATCACCTCCAACGCGTATTCACTATCTGTACCAATGACAACCCTATCTGGCCGCGAAAAATCTTGTATCGCATTACCCTCTTTCAAGAATTCTGGATTACTTACCACATGGCATTTTACTACTATGTTTCGATTTGAAAGCTCCTTAGCAATGATGGATTGTACTTTGTGAGCGGTTCCAACAGGAACTGTTGACTTATTAACAACTATAGATTCTTTGTCTATAGTTTCTCCGAGTTCGTGGGCTACACGATAAACATATTCCATGTTTACGCCTCCATTTGAACTTTCCGGCGTGCCCACAGCAATGAGAAATATATTTGACAATTCCATCGCATCCTTAAGGGATGTCGAAAATGAGAGGCGTTCTGACTGCTGATTCCGCACTATTAGTTCTTCCAGGCCCGGTTCGTAAATGGGAATAATTCCCTTATTCAGATTATCAATTCTCTCGCAATTCTTATCAATACAGACAACGGTATTCCCCATGTCCGCAAAACATGTTCCAGTGACAAGGCCTACGTACCCAGTACCAATTACCGTAATGTTCATTTTCTTATAGATTAATTAAGAATCAAGCCTAGTAGAAATCGGAAGTTCGCTCCACTAATCTGCCCTTTAGAGCGACACTTCTTGCCGTAAATACCCCGTCAGATGGATAGACAGTTCATTATCCCAATTTTCAATTTCACGCCGCAACTCGTCCTTCGACAAGCTATCCCGTCTTCAGATCACAGAACGCGATAACATGAGATAAGATTTCATACCCCTATTCCAGGATTGCCATCTTGACCTATTGCGCGGATATATTCTTAGGCGGTAGTTTTTTCACAGTCCGCCCAGGCCAGTAAACCTCTCTTATGCCTTGGACGACTCAGACATCACATCGAGAGGATAAATCGGACGTCTCAGTTTTTCATAGATGAAATTAGTGAGATTCGGACTATGTACACCCGGCGTGTCGACTTCTAGTATTTTGTGTGCAATCGGTGTGTAATCTGCACGGTAATGAACTGCCGATTTAAGTGCGATAAGTTTTCGGTCTCTCGGTTCAATGCCAACGCTGCGAAGAACTTCGGCATCAAAAGGTTGGCATCTCTCCCGTGTCAATACGATCTCAACACCTCCTGTTTTAATCACTGCAGTCCGCCCCATCTCTCCAATCGTTCCTCTCGCCATTGGACCTTTGTGAACGAACACACCATCAGAAATCGTCTTCACGCGACCCCTTAAGGGTACAGGATCCCCATGCATGTCATCGGTCTTCCCACCAACATTAAGATTTACCTGATTCCCCACGCCTGCTTCAATAGCTAAATCTACCGATTCGGGGTCAGAAATGATAGCGATGACCGCGTCTTTCACATCAGCGTCGATGAACGCTTGGAGGATAAACGTACCGTCGCACGGCGCGCCTCCACCTGGATTATCAGAAGCCTCCGCCAGCACGGTCGGACGCCCTTCCGTCTGATTGGCATCTCGAATAGCCTCCTCAACGGAAACTAAGTTTAGATTAAACCTATCGCGCATTGACCAAATATAACTACCCAATTCCTGGGCTTTCCGTTCCGCAAGTTGTTGATTTCCATCGGTGGTCACCAGAACGGAAACACCCGCGTGATGTATGTCCGCAAACGGGAATCCCATTGACAAAGTCGCCGTCACCACACCCTCTTCAGATTCTAGCTCATGAAGTTTCTCGAGGAGACCGCTCATTGGGAGTCTCATCGTGCATTGCGCAGGCGGTGACGTCAACAATGGCAATTGCCAATAAGCCATCCTCGCATCAACCCTTCCCTCAATCATATTGTGAATTACCTGAACTGCCTCAAATCCTCTTTCATACATGTCAACATGTGGATACGTATCAAATCCGATAATTACATCAGCATACTTCACTGTTTCCGGAGTAATGTTTGCGTGGAGATCGAATGTTACTACAATGGGGCGAGTTCCTACAACTTCACGAACGCTACGGATCAAATCAGCTTCGGCATCCTCAATCTCCTCAGTCACCATCGCACCGTGTAAATCTAGTACGACGCCGTCAATGTCTCCAGCTTTGGTAAGAAGGTCGAGAAATTCTAACTTAAGCCTGTCATACGCAGACTGATTCACCGTTCCAGATGGCGTAGCAAAGGTCCATAGGAGTGGCACAAGCTCTACATTCAATTCCTCAGAGGCATCAATTATTCCTCCAACAATGGTGCCAGTCTCTCTAAAATTCGTGAGGATGTGGCCTCCGACCATTTTAGGAGCGAAACTGTCAATCGTAGTTGGAACAGATGAAAAAGTATTCGTTTCATGTCCGATACAACCTGTTGCAAGACGCATAAAGCTATCTCCTAGACTTCAATGCACAATCCTCTCTATGTGGCATTCTCTTTAAAAAAACAACCTTCAATAGACAGCTTTCCAAGAAAAGATCGATCTTTTGGGTCCTCCGAGCTCTTGCAGGATGCCAACGACGTCAAAACCTGGAGGCGCTTCATCTACATGCCTGTTTGTTTGCTTTTTTCTCACTGTTCTTATACACGCTCCTATATCTCTGTAATTCAACCTGTGGAGCCATTCAATATATCACATTTTCCTCACCACGACAACGAAAAATCACAGACGGCAGTAGATTCTCTAGTTATACAGAGCTCGGGTTCGACAAAAGATATTTTGAGCACAGATCTATCACACGTCAGTAAGAATTGGCCGCACGCAAGTACCCATAATCTTCCCTAGACCAGTAAACACAACTCACATTTTCTGACATCGGATCTCCGTTCGGCATCAATAACTTGCCGCGTCAGTCAGAACAACTGTAGCAGAATCTCGATAGAAAAATAGAATATTTGAACACGAGACACCTTAGCTCGGAAGGTTGTGCAATCGACATCAATCGAGCCTCAGCCGATACCTCCGATAAAACCTAATCTCCGAAGAACTTGTAACCGGCATTCAAACCTCCAAGTAATCATTGATTCCGCCTAAATTATTTCCTGGGATTATAAGTCAATCCATTACCCCGACATGATTCGGACGACAATGATCCGTCACACTGAATCGGTTCAGCAACGATTGTCCAATGGATGTGTTCCCATAGATTAAGTAGAACACGAACAGGGACATCTCGGCCCTCGAACTTAGCCCCCATTCCTGAGAATGGGCGGCAAGGGTGAAAGTGTCGATTGCATCTATACACGATTTCAACTATAATGTCAGGAAAAAGGTTAGGTACGTTGAATTACATTGCAATTGGTGCATCTCCACAGGAACTGCATGGGCACTGTCAATCTCTTTCCACATGACTGGATTACCATAATTTATCTCGCTGTCAGCAGTGGGTTAATGTTAATCTTCCACAAGAATTTGGCGCGGTGGTATCTTTATGCAGCGGTCCATGTCACCGTGATTCTCGCCATATTATCGCTTCACTTTGCACCAAATCCCTTGCCAACAGTGTTCCAACTATTACGCGATTGGTACGCGCTAACAACCATTCTTCTCTTTTACTGGGAAGTTGCACCGCTAACACGTATGGTTTTTCAAAAGCTTTTCGACAATGAAATTGTTCAATGGGAAAATCGCTTGTTCCTTAGCCAACCAAGCACCGATTTAAGCAAACGATTCTCTTCAATCGTTCTCTCAGAATATCTTCACCTCTGCTATCTTAGCTACTACGCGATCGCGATTGCTCTTGCGGCCACGTTGTATTTCCAGGGAAAATACGAGGCATTCTATAAAACACTATTTGCTGAACTTCTTACATTCAATGTGTGCCTTATCTGCTACATCTTTATGCCTGTCGCCGGCCCTAGGTACGACTCTGAGAAACTTAAAGGGGGTCTTTCGGGTGGGAACTTTTTTAGACTTACGCACGCGATTCTTGCTCGGGCTTCGTCAAAAGGTACGGCGTTCCCAAGCTCTCACGCGGCAATCTCGACAATCGTACTTCTTTGCAGTGCACGCTATGATTTGACGAGTTTCCTCATCCTTTTTCCATTTTGTACCGGGCTGATTATCGGAACGGTCTATGGCCGATTCCACTACGCAATAGATGCTATTGCTGGAACACTTCTCGGAATTCTAATGTTCGCACTTTATCCAATCGGTTATCAATGGCTCTCAGGAGGTTGATCATTGACCGAAATACGCGTGAAAAATGCGCCAACACTTCCGCTACTGATCTACGACGGAGACTGTGATTTCTGCCGTTTTTGGATCGAGCAGTGGCGGCACGTGACAGGCGAACATGTCTTATATGCATCATCTCAGAAAGTCTCCAGACAGTTTACGGAAATCCCGGAAGAACATTTTAAGACAGCCGTACTGCTGATAGATCTCAACGGAAAAGTCTTCAGCGGGGCCGAGGCTGTTTTTCGTACGCTCGCACATAATCCACACCAAACGTGGGCACTGTGGTTATATCAACAAATACCGGGGCTCGCTCCAATCATCGATCATGCTTATCTTTTCATCGCTCGACACCGGTGGTTTTTTTCTGCTTTAACACGATGGTTTTGGGGACAAAATCGTCAGCGACCAACATTTTTTGTGACGCGCTGGTTGTTTCTGAAACTACTGGGTGGTATCTATCTGATTGCTTTCCTGTCGCTTTGGACTCAGATTGACGGATTGGTGGGAAGTAATGGTATTTTGCCCGCAGAGGGGTATCTGAGCACACTACGCGAACAGATCGGCTTTGATCGATATTGGCGATTTCCAACACTTTGCTGGCTAAGCGCCAGTGACTCTTTCTTAAACCTCCTGTGCGCTGCTGGAGTGCTTTGCTCATTATTCTTAATTATTGGTATAGCGCCAATCTTAAGCCTAATAGTCCTTTGGATGTCTTACCTCTCGCTGACAACAATTGGTCAGACTTTCTTGGCTTTTCAATGGGACTCGTTACTACTCGAAACCGGTTTTCTCGCGGTTTTCTTTGCACCATTACAGATTCTACCGAAACTCTCACACAGCCTCCCACCATCGACATGCGTGTTATGGCTCCTGCGCTGGTTGCTATTTCGGCTGATGTTTGCTTCTGGCATCGTGAAGCTGCTAAGCGGAGACACCACATGGCTAAATTTTACCGCGCTCAATTTCCATTATGAAACACAGCCGCTCCCGACAGCTATTGGATGGTATGCTCATCAATTGCCGGACTGGTTTCAAAAATTATCGGTGGCTGCCATGTTGGGAATTGAAATCATTGTTCCCTTCTTTATCTTTTCACCGCAACGGTTGCGGTTTTTCGGAGCAGTCGCCATTGTGATATTGCAAGTTATCATCGCGGCAACAGGCAATTATTGTTTCTTCAACCTACTGACGATAGTGCTCTGTGTCTTGCTGGTTGACGACACCATTTTACGACGATTTCTGCCCGGACGGCTTGGCACTCGCTTTGCCTCATCAGGTGCGAACACCGGCAAATCACACTCTAGAACTATCCTCATTAGCATGCTCGCAGCGTTCATCCTTTTGGTCAGCGGTGTTCGAATGGCAGGAACATCCCTATGGAGAGAGGGGTTTCCACCGATTGTTCAACACATGCTGACATGGACCGCACCATTTCACATAGTAAACAGTTACGGACTATTTGCTGTGATGACCACATCGCGAGCCGAAATCGAAATTGAAGGCAGTAACGACGGAAACAAGTGGCGAAACTACAGCTTTAAATCGAAGCCAGGAGATTTAAAACATCGTCCACGCTGGACCGCACCGCACCAGCCGCGCCTAGACTGGCAGATGTGGTTCGCGGCGCTTAACGAAAACTATCACCATCAGGTCTGGTTTATCAATTTTATGCTGCGCCTGTTGCAAGGATCTCCCGCGGTTCTTCAACTCTTGGCTGAAAATCCGTTCCCTGACATGCCACCGCGCTTTATCCGTGGAGTGCTCTATAATTATCAGTTCACGAATCTAGAAACGAACCGAAAAAAAGAAACGTGGTGGAAACGCGAGCGGCAAGGCTTGTATTGTCCTCCAATCGCGATTCGAACTGATTAAACCCCAAAATTTAGGAGGCAATTGTGTCAAACAAACCGCATGCCAATCCCAGTGAATTCCTAAAGATTGCCTTGGAGGCTACTCACATAGCTGAAGAAATCATCACCCACTACTACTCGCGAGGTGTCTCGCCTGAGTCGAAAGCAGACGGGACACCTGTTACGCTTGCAGACACTGAAGCTGAAAAGGCGATCATCGAAACCATTTCAGCGCAATTTCCCGACCACGGTTTTCTTGCCGAAGAATCTGGTGAAACGAACTCCGAATGCCCCTACGTCTGGATAGTGGATCCAATTGATGGAACGAAAAATTACATCCGGCATATACCACTGTTTGCAACCCAAATCGCGCTCATGAAGGACAACAGACCCGTGTTAGGGGTCTCCAACTCTCCTATGTTAAAAGAGCTATTGTATGCCGAGAAAAACTGCGGAGCATTTATGAACAACCAGAGCATAAACGTGACGCGGATTAGCAAAATTCCTAACGCCATGATCTGCCATGGCGATCTAAAATATTTCGATGAAAAAGGAATCTTGGCAAACCTGCGCAATCTCATTCACGACGCATATCGATCAAGGGGTTACGGCGATTTCTACATGTATCACCTGTTGGCTTCCGGCCGGGCAGACATTGTAATTGAAGCGGCAATTAAAATCTGGGACATCGCCGCCCTAGCGATAATTGTTGAGGAAGCTGGCGGTATGATAACTGATACGCGCGCTAATCCTATCTGTCAAAGCACGAATTCGATTGTCGCGACAAATGGCATATTACATCAACAAATTTTAACACATTTCAAACCCTAATTCCTGAATCGGAGGTGAAATAATGGCGTTAAAGACGCTTGGAATTCTAAGCCCGGGCGATATGGGACATGTCATCGGAGCGGTTCTTCGCGCACACAACTTGCGTGTCATTACCTGCCTCGACGGTCGTAGCAAGCGCACAATATCTCTATCGGCATCCGCAGGCATCGTGGATGTGGCAACCTATCGGGAACTAGTAGACCAATCAGATGTCATCCTGTCAATCCTCGTACCAGCGGAAGCGATGGTCGCTTCCAAAAACATCGCATCAGCACTTGCTAAAAGCCCAACAGATCTTGTGTACGTAGATTGCAACGCGATCTCACCAGAAACCGTCTGCCAAATTGGGGAGATCATTACCGCTACAGGCAGAAGTTTCATCGATGCCTCGATTGTCGGTCCGCCTCCCAAAACCGAAGGCACAACACGTGTTTACGCTTCCGGACCGGACCTGCGAGCTATTGAGGAATTGGCACAGTATGGACTCGATATCCAACTACTAGGTAAAGAGATTGGCTTAGCATCGGCGATCAAGATGTGTTACGCCTCGTTAACGAAAGGATTGACGGCACTTGCCACAGAACTTCTAGTAACAGCAGAAGTTCTAGGTGTTTCAGAAGCACTCAAAGCGGAGTTTAAGTTAAGCCAGGCTGAACTCTATAACTTTATGAAAAAGGCGCTCCCAGCTGTGCCATCTAAGTCGCATCGGTGGGTTGGTGAAATGGAGGAGATTGCGGCAACATTCGAGCACATCGGTTTGACACCGAAAATCCTAGCAGGCGCAGCCGATATGTACCGGTTCGTTGAGAAAACGTACCTCGCAGATTCATCATCCAATCCAGAATCAGCAATCCCAACTATAACAGAAATGATTTCAGTCCTGGCGGATTGCCTAAAAGAAACAAAATGACGTGTATCGAATTACAGATGAATACATTCTGAGTATTTTGTCCTCTAGATAGCCATCGTCCAATCGACTCTGGCCTTCTATCACCTCGCAAGAACATTGATTTTGAAACACTTCCTGAAGTTAGAATTCACCACTCACCACGAACGGCTACTCCCACATCTTTAAGATACTGTTTGATATTCTCGATTGTGAACTCCCCGTAGTGAGTTATCGAAGCGACAATCGCTGCATCGGTATTGCTTCTGACGAAAACGTCTCGGAGATGCGTCGGGTTTCCGGCTCCTCCTGACGCAATAACCGGTACCGGGACTGAAGCTGAGATTGCTCCTGTTAATTCAAGATCGTATCCTGATTTCGTGCCGTCCTGGTCGATACTGTTGACAACAATCTCACCTGCACCCAAATCCACAGCTTGGTGAGACCATTGGAGAGCATCCAATCCCATCGGACGGCGACCACCATCGATAAAAATCTCGTAGCCGCTCGGAATCTGAGCGCTTTTTGGAACCCGTTTTACCTGCATGCTCAGTACAACGCACTGGCTACCAAAGGCCTTGGCCCCCTCTGAAATCAGCTGTGGGCGCCTCACCGCACCGGAGTCAATACTCACTTTTTCTGCACCTGCAAGGAGCACTCTACGCATATCCTCAAGTGTTCTGAGTCCACCACCTACTGAAAACGGGATAAAGATTTCGGCTGCGACCGCTGAGACAACATCAATCATGATGTCTCGCTGCTCATTACTTGCCGTAATATCATAAAAAACAAGCTCATCTGCGCCACTTTGGTAGTAGAACCGCGCCATCTCCACCGGATCTCCGACGTCAATATTGCCTTCAAAAGCGATTCCTTTCGTCACTTTTCCAGCTCTAACATCCAAGCAGGGGATAATCCGCTTTGTCATCATTTGACTGTCCTCTCTGTGAAACCTAGCTTATGAAGGGTTTTATGAACGTGGTCTAGATTGTACTTAGACTGTAATCACATGGCACCAGCGCAAATCTGACAGAAATCAACGTAAGACATTTATCGCTTCATACATGTGAATCTGCTAGAGCACACCGCGATTGTTGAAACGAAGACCTCGGCTTTTGTCCTTCAACGCATGGAGCAACTCTAGGACTTCATTACACACCAGCATGAAAACTACTCCAGTGATAAAAAGACGTCGAACCAACCCTCGGTCGTTGTTGTCATCCAGTGCGTCTGTGAAAGGGAGTCACACCTACTGAACTACTTTGCCGACACTGGAATGGAACCGCGGTTCAACCAAAATATCCCTGGTACCAGTATGGAATCATGATGCGTTTAAGCCATTGGCGCGCAACGACGAAGGGATTAGGATGTCGTGGGAATCCGAATGGTTATCCGGCTTGATACATGGCATAAATCGAATCTGTCCACTCTGGACATAGGCTCCATTAAGCGTGCTCTTGAAGCATGATTGAGCAGGAGGCGGAGAGTCGTTTTCCATTGTTCGTCTCCTAACACTTTCGTAACTTCCTTGAACATTTCAACCGACACTAGTGCATTCCAAGCACTCCACAGATGGGCAAAGAGGGCTGGGACTGATACGCGCATTGCCAGTAGTGAATCTTCCGCTTACTGTTGGGCGTTACGTTCCTGTTGCGAGGAATTGGTTTCTCTGTTCTAGACGTTTCCTGGTCCGAGATGACATGCGGAACCTACGAACTTGTATAGACATGGGAAAATTGAACAATTCTCGTGGAGGGACTAAGGAGGCACTGAGTCACATCATGCTAACTTTCTGCGCGTGGCGGACTGTGTTACTCACAATTTGGACGAACGACGGAACTGGGACAGTCGAGGATAAACCGTTCGTCAGGCACGTAGAATAAAGGTCAGAAATATAAAATAGAGTTGGGACAGAAGCCCAATCACATACTCCCCGATTCATGAAACTTTCGAGAATTCGTTTGACGAACTAGCCGATACATCGCATTGCGGTCAGAAAGCTGTTGATGTTTCTAGAATCCTCTATTACTTTAGAGCAACTCTTCGAGATATTGCACGCGCGTATGATGACGCAATTTACGAAGAGCCTCATCTTCAATCTGACGCACCCTCTCGCGACTGATGCCAAGTTGTCGTCCGATTTCAGCGAGTGTGTACTCTGTCCCATCGGTTAATCCATAACGAAGTTTTATCACCAGCGTTTCACGCGGTGCCAGAGTGTTAAGCACCTTTTCGAGTGATTCTTGTGCCGAAACATCAAGCAACTCCTCTTCTGGTGTTACTTGTGAATCATCTGCTAATAAGTCAGAAACTGTCGCACCCGGGGATGCCTCGCTAAGCGGTGAATCTAACGAGACCGTTCCTTTCGTACTCTGAAGAATCTCGATAACACGAGTTTCAGGCATATCAACGATTTTAGCAATTTCCCCGATGTCGGGCTCACGCTCAAGATCCCTTGCCAAGCTCGATTGTGCTTGTTTGATTGATCTCCGAGTTTCGCCAACGTAGCATGGAATACGAATCGTTTGGCTTTGCTGGTCAAGTGCGCGTTTTATCGCTTGCATAACCCACCACGTTGCATAAGTGCTAAAACGATACCCTCTTTTGAGATCGAATTTTTCTACCGCCTTCATCAGGCCAATACTGCCTTCTTGCATAAGGTCAAGAAAAGAAAGTGATGATTTATTGAAATTGTGTTGCTTAGCAATACTTGCAACGAGTAGCAAATTTGCCTCAACAATCTTCAACTTTGCGTCTTGAATCTTCTGGACAGCTACTTCTAACTTGATCCAAAGTGCTTCGAGTCGTTTACATTCGGCAGCATGGTTGGGCACTTCTGGGCTCTCTGCAGTTCCTGAGGCTTGGTACTCTCCAATCACATGACGAACCTGATCCAAGATGATACCCAGATTCATTGGGCTCCACCACAATTCATTTTCTACTTGTTGCCTAGCTCCGCGTCGTCTAGTTACTTTGGGCCGTACTTCCGCTAAAATAGACTCCGGAAACTGATTTAACACCTTCGCCACTCCAACCTTCCCAGCCTCAAACTTTCTAAATAGGTCGACTTCTTCTGTAGGCTTAAGCAAGGGTGTGCGGGCAATCTCTTGAAGATAGGAAAACGCTTCATCCCTTTGCGGATCGGAAACTTCGGAGCGCTTTCGGAAAGATGAAATCAACACATTATCCTTATCGCCATCAACCTCATCATCTGGCCTTTCGTCTAGGTCTCTGCCATCTGATTCAACTGCCGACAATGCAGGCAGAAATCCAGTGTCTCCTTTCTCATTTTCCTGAAAATCTAACTGGTTACTATACGATTCATCATCTCTGTTGCGTTCTAACAATGGTGCCCGTTCTTTCATCGTCAATTCACTCCTATTCCCCACTCTTCGAGATTCATAGCTGAGTCAACTTTTGAAGATTTTGAAGATATCGTAATTTCATATAACTCCTGTTCCCAAAAATATTAGCTAGGTATCGCATGTAATCTGTTGCATAAATTTTTAAGTTTCTTTCGTGCTTTCGCGTGCGTCAAGAACTCACGAAATATGGTTCCACTTTGACAGGTTCTTTCCATTTCCACATCCAGGTATTACATGAGCGTTGCGTCGCCATTCCCGATTTTCAGAGCGTAAGCAGCTTCAACCCTTCACGATTCTTTTTGCAGCAGCACTCATCTTCTACGCTATGGCAACCGTCTAAGATGGCGATTCTTCCCAAGATACTAACAACTTAAGTCAACCTCATTGCACTAATGATATGGAGACCAACGATGAGCCAGCTCGCCAAAGATGACATCCTACAACGTATAAAACACGGAGAATCGTTTGTCGGCACAAACCTAACTGACATCGATCTGTCTGGAGTTCAGCTTGCCGCAATCGATTTGTCACAAGCAAATTTAAGTGGTGCAATACTGAAAAACTCGGATTTAACCGACGCAAATCTTAATGATGCTAATCTTTCAAACACCAACTTGTCAGGTGCGATACTGCAAGGCGCTTACCTCGTCGGCGCCAATCTAACTAATGCAAACATCGAAGGAACAGATCTCCAAGGCGCATTTCTTAGTGGTAGTATCCTTTCAAGCACCAATTTCCGGACTGCTAACCTGCGACGAGCAACTATCGGCTGTCCACATTGGGTCGTCCCCGATAAATTCGGTCAATTGACGAGCTTTGAAAATGCAAATCTGGAAGAAACAATCTTTGGTGAAACTAAACCCCAGGGAGTCATTCTACTCGGAGCGAAATTCACCGGCGCTTATCTTTACGAGACAGATCTGTCAGAAGCAGTATACAACCTTTCAGACCTAGAAGGGGCAATTACCAAACAGGGACGAAATTGATATAGTTAATCTTTAGAAATTCGGTTTTTTCAAATCCTCTCCTTAGCGCCTTTAGGTATTTGCAGCCCCAGAGTCAGCTGCAGTTGAGACGGTCATGCCTAGAACGAAGTTTACAAAGAAGTCTTATTCGACGCGAATTTATTTCTTCCATGTGGTCCGTGGTTTTTTCAATGGAACTGCAGTCGACATAAGCCCTGATACAATCCCCCCTGCTTCAACAAGGACTCGTGTGTGCCAATCTCCGCAATCTCCCCGCGATTAAGAACAATGATCTTATCCGCGTGAGAAACCGTTGACAGACGATGAGCAATGACGAAACTCGTTCTTCCTTTCATCAAGTTTGCGATGGAATCCTGAACAAGTGCTTCAGACCTGCTATCCAATGCTGAAGTGGCTTCATCAAGCAAAAGAATGCGCGGATTCTTCAGAATAGCCCGTGCAATTGAAATGCGTTGTTGTTGGCCACCGGATAGCTTAAGGCCAGATTCACCAATCAGCGTTTCATAGCCGTTGGACATCTGCGTAACAAATTCATGCGCATTTGCTTGTTTACCTGCTTCGATTAGATCTTCGTGCGTTGCCGTTGGACAACCGTATCCAATATTGTCGAGGACCGTTCCATCGAATAGAATTGTGTCTTGTGGTACAATCGCCACTTGCCGCCTGAGAGATGACAGCCCCACTTCAGAGATCTCATGTCCATCAATTAGGATCTTTCCTGAGTCTACTTCATAAAGTCTCAGTAATAGGTTCAGGAGTGTTGTTTTACCACTTCCACTTGCCCCAACCAAAGCAACCACTTCGCCTGGCGCAGCGTGAATACTGATATCCTTGAGTACTTGTTGCTGACCATAACTGAAGAAAACATTGCAAAACTGCACTTCACCCGTCACTTTTGGCAGCGGTGTTTCTTTTCTTTTTTGGGACTCTTCCTCCTTGAAATCTAGGATGTAGAAGATGCGCTCTGCTGATGCAAGACACTGCTGTAAAGTATTATTGAATTGTCCTATGGTTTTAATCGGCTTAAACATCAAACCAATCATCGTTATGTACCCGATGAACCATCCAGTTGAAAGCTGCCCTTTGATCACCTGCCAACACCCCAACCCAAAAACTGCTCCGACGCCAATAGCACTGATTATCTCGATGATCGGCGGTAACATTGCGGCCAACCGTACACGCCGCATTGCAATAGTATATTGTCTCTTGTTCGACGTCGCAAAGCGTTCTTGTTCCAATTCCTCGGTAGCGAAACTCTTGATGACCTTAACGCCAGAGATGGTCTCTTTCAACTGTGAGGCGATATCGGCAATGCACTGCTGAATTCCGACACTCATCCAACGGACCCGACTCCCAACTCGAGCGATTAAATAAGCGAGAACAGGGAAGACGAGTACGGCTACAACGGTTAATTCCACACTCCTTAGTAGCATCACACAGACAAAGACGGGGATGGATACAGCTGCTCGAATCGTACTCGCCGTGGCCCCAACTCCATTCAACCATGTGCGCACATCGTCCGTGACCCTTGACATCAAATCACCTGTACGATGTTCTTTTAAGACTCCGAAAGGCGCAAAAACAATCCGTTCGTACAACTCATTGCGAACTCGGACAATCAATTTATGACCAACCCGTGCCATCAAGTAGTCATTGCAATAGGTGAATATCCCTTTGATGACAACCAGGATTAGGACACTTGCGACTACCCCACCGACCAGCCAAATCGCGTCATGCTTTTTTTCAACAAGGAACTTTCGATTGAATCCATCGAAAAGACCTTCTATGTAGAAATAACGCACGCTGATAGTTTTTAGTTCCCCAGCGTTTGTTTCAATCATTTTAAGGGCATCGATCGTCTCTGCCAAAATGTGGACATATCCGATGTCACAGATCGAGATAAAGATTGCACAGACTAACGCCAAAACAATCGACCCAAGATACGGTCGCAGATACCGAACAAAACGCCTAAAGACCGACATCACTAGAGCTTCTCCGCAACCGTAATCATCCGGCGTGCCTCAATAGAAAATTCGCTATAATCAAAATCACCATACGTTGCACAGACGTGCAAACCGACTTCTTTAAGCAATCTTTCCAACTCTGTAGGAAAGTAAAACCGAACCGGGTTAACCATCTTACGAATTGTCTTTGTGGGAATCTCGATTATCATTCGATGGTCAAACAACTGACCGGATTTTGGTTGATACTCCACCTCCGCTAACGCAAGGGTAGATTCAGATAGCCACCACCAATTGCGCGATCGATCCAATTGCGTCACCGCATAAGGGTTCCAATAATCAACGAGAAATTTTCCCCCTGGTTTGAGAACCGAGGCAACTTCCGACAAGACCTTTTTGTTTCCTGCCTCATCAAAAAATCCGAAACTCGTGAACAGATTTATGACTACATCACAAACTGGTTTCAGCGGAAGGTTACGCATGTCTCCTTCAACAAGATGGATTTTATCGACACCCAGCATCGCGTGGCTGCCCGTCTCCTTTAGTAGGAACCGGGAGCTGTCCACACCGATAATATTTACACCTGAACTCGCGAGTTGTGTCCCATGTCGTCCCTGTCCACAGCACAGATCGAGAAGTACTGAACCCCGCCTGAGCTCCAATACTTCAAAAATAAAGGTAGCTTCCTCTTTTGTCTCTTCCTCTGATGGGAGTTCTGAGAGGAGATAGTTTTCATCCCACATGATTCACCGAAATACATTAGACCGCTTCTTAACGGTATTCTTAAATATTTGACAATTCTGCTGATATTGTCCAAATTGCACAAGTTTCGTTGCAGACGCAGCACCTGCCTTGCAGCGAATCCTCAAATAATTAGCTTGAAAATCAACAGTCTGAATAATCCCAAGGGACACCATTTTTCCCACAGAGTTAACCAGTCCAACACAGCGGTTTTCAAAATAATCCGGAACCTCAGCAACAAGATTCGTCAAGCCCAAATGACTCTTGATTCGCACCTGAATCTCAGTGGACAGCGCGGTGCGCGTCACGAGTACCAAAGTTCGGTGTACCCATGCAGCGTAGAGCACCCGGTCCTCCGCCAGATCTGAAAGATTCTTTAACTCATCTGTACCTACAGGTCGACCAGCAAGAAACGTGGTCCTCTGCCCACAAACCTGTTCAAACGGAAGAATCTCCTCTACTGTTTCGGAAAAATAGTGATTGAAGGACGCCTCACGATGTTTTCGCCGGAATTCGTTCGTCTTGGAAGTGACAGTTTGAGGGGGTGACAGATGATGAACCTGCATGAAATCACATGCATCAAAACCTGCGACGATAGGATCTAATTCATAAAAGCGCTGAATACACACGAGAACACTCGGTCTAACTAATTCAATTTTATGCTGTTTTAGGGCAATCGCACCTGATCCTTCTACGTATCCGGTCGTATCAATAATAACAACATCCGCACCAGTTGCAAGCGCCACGTCAACCATCAATCGAACACCAGTAATGCACTGAAGCAAATGACGCTCCGGAGAGGTCGAACCAACAAAGTAAAGATCCTCTGCCGTGGTATCAAGCCAGTTCGGCAGTTCGGAAAACAACTTGAATCCAATGGTTGTCGGCGGACCAATTTGCGACTGACCTACATCCGCATCGACGAAACCAACTTGAAGCCCTTGCGACACACCTTCTTCAACAAGAAAACGGCAAAAGGTCGACTTGCCGACATCGGTCGAGCCGATAACGAGTATAACTTCCTGAGGCTGCAAAATATCTCGAGCAACGCGCTTCCAATCACAATTCTTCTGATAAATAGCCTTCATTTAAATTCCATCGACTGGAGTCGAAGACAAGGCCCAACCCTATTACAATAGGGCGAGGCTGCATCTCGTTTGACAGGCTGTTACAAGTCTGGCTATAGACGCGATTGCGATTAAGACGTAAGCACATTCTTCTACAGCTTAGTTGCGAACATTGTTACGCTAGAGGGAAACGCCACAATTTGCACCATTGTCTATACAGAAGCTGTGTCCGTCATTGCAACATTATTCTCCAAAATGTAGTTGATAGCGCAACAGACCGCCCGTACGGTCGAGCAAACCACCCAACTGTTTTTTTGCAGTCATCCCCAAAACGCGCTCCAACCAAGAAGTTTCCCGCTTAATACGTGCAATCTTCGGTCTACCAACGATACCGCCGAGTTGGGCTGCATGTTCAATCGCATCAGGAAGATTTCCTAATCGGTCAACGAGCTTCCGTTCCAGTGCTTGATTGCCTGAGAAAATTCGTCCATCAGCTAAGGCGAGCACCTGATCTCGCGTTATGCGATCGCCTCGTTTCTCAGCTATAGCTTCAACAAACTGATGATGTACATCATCAATGGTAGCCTGAAGCAGCGCTTGCTCCTCCACACTGAGATTCCGTATCGGCGAACCGGTGTCCTTAAACTGACCGCTCTTGACAACCTGTTGCTCTATGCCGACCTTGTCATAGAGTCCCTTAACTTTCATGAACTGCATAATAACGCCTATGCTTCCGGTTAAGGTGCCAGGGTTCGCAAATATCGGGTCGGCTGCACACGCGATGTAGTACCCACCGGACATTGCCATCCCACCCAACGACGCAACCACCGGCTTCCTCAGTTTACTGAGTTCACTATAGATCTCCTGAACTGGTGCGACGCCACCACCCACCGAGTCAACCCGTATAACAATTGCTTTGACGCTTCCGTTGTCGCGATATCGATGTATCTGCTCAATGACTGCGTCCGATCTTGAAATTTGCCCGACGATGTCGATGACTGCAACCTTATCTCCAATTGGGTCGACATTTACTACCGCTCGCACTACCAACACGAGAAGTAAAACACCCAAAATGGCAATGAAAAAATTGAGGAATCGCTTTCGTTTCATATCGGCATCAACCGCTAAACATCAGACAATTGTTTCCTTACGAATAGGGAGAATCACTACCACGCTCTTCACAAGCCACACCAAATCGACCAGAACACTGCGTGTCTCTATATAGCGCAGATCAATTTCTAGCTTTCGCGGCATCAACTCAGTGATGTAGTAGTGCTCAGGATCTGCTTGCCCTTTCAGTTTTTCTTCTTCATCTCGGTTTGCAAGCTGTGCAGGGCCAGTAATCCCCGGCCGCACTCCGAGAACTTGCTTTTGATCATCAGTGTAGTACTGAACATATACAGGGGATTCAGGACGAGGACCAACGATGCTCATGTCCCCCTTGATTACATTAAGAAATTGCGGAATCTCATCACATTTCGTCCAACGCAGGAAATGCCCCAGCTTAGTAATTCGCACATCCTCATACGTTGTCAAACTCTTTCCGACCAACTCACCGTCCATGATCATGGTCCGAAATTTGTACATCTCAAAAATACGCCCACCACGTCCTACACGCTTGGCTCTATAGATAGCCGGACCGGGAGATTGTAAGCGGGCCAATAACGCACACAAGGTGAACAACGGTGCAAGCAGAATCAGGCCAAACACTGCGCACAGAAGATCCAGCATTCGTTTTAATACATTTCTGGAGCCACGGAAACTGCAGTTATGCAGATCTGTGATTACGTCAGGATTTTCCCATTGCTGGCTTTTCATTCGATTTTCGACCGATCGGCAGGTCGATGACTCGTGGTTCAGACTGCCTCGGACCAACATCGGTTATCTGGTCGATAAACGTCCTATTTGGTTTGTACGTCGGAACAATTTCCTGAAGTTTGGCGATGATGCCTTCGGTATCCAGACGATCTGCCAATTCTTCGAGTGTATCAATCTGAGAAAGCAATTCCGTTTCTTCAATGGTCTCCAATTGTCCAACGAAGATTCGTTGGTGCTTCGTTGCAGTAACTCCTTCTTTGGGAGTTAGAAGCTCTTCATACAATTTCTCCCCTGGCTCCATCCCCGTGAATTCAATCTTAATGTCTTGATCCACCTCAAGCCCAGACAACCTAATCAAATCCCGCGCCAGGTCAAAAATTTTGATTGGTTCACCCATGTCTAAGATGAAAATCTGGCCGGCATTACCCATGGCTCTTGCCTGGATTAGTAATTGTACAGCTTCAGGGATTGTCATGAAGAACCGTGTAACGTCACGGTGAGTGACGGTAACAGGCCCTCCCCTCGCGATTTGACGCTTGAAGTGCGGTAGAACACTACCACGACTATCTATCACGTTACCAAAGCGAACCGCAATGAAATCGGTTCCATTCCACTCGGCTTTGCTTTGAATCAATTTCTCGGTAACACGCTTCGAAGCCCCCATGACACTTGTTGGATTGACAGCTTTATCTGATGAAACAAGGATAAAAGCTTGAACATGGTGTTTAATCGCGGCATCGATGAGGCTTTTGGTACCTAAGATATTGTTTTTCACGGCTTCGTCGGGATGCGTTTCCATGAACTTAACATGTTTATGAGCTGCAGCGTGAAAAATGATATGCGGTCGATATTTTTGCATTATCAAATCGATTTTCGAACGGTCTCGAATATCACCAACGACTACTGGACGATTCAAATCGGGTTCAGATTCACTTAGTTCAATATCGATATGATACAAGCTATTTTCACCCCGGCCAACGAGAATAAGCATCTCAGGGTCAAACTTTGCTACTTGGCGACACAGCTCCGAACCGATTGAACCACCAGCGCCAGTCACCATAACCCGCTTGCCGCATAAATATTTCGAAACCTCTGCCAGATCAACAGAAGAAGTCGAACGATTGAGTAAATCTTCCACACGAACATCACGGATCTGGCTAATGCTCACGTGGCCGTCAAGAATCGCATGGATACTGGGAACAATTTTGATTTTGCACCCTTTGTATTCATGTTCGCGGACTATTTCACGCACTTTACCCCCGGACGCCGATGGCATTGCGATAACAATTTCATCAATCTGTCGCTTGCGTACAATATAAGCCAATTCGCGTGTTGTGCCAACTACTTCAAGCCCTTGAATACTCTTTCCCACTTTCTCACGATCGTCATCTATAAACCCAACTGGTAGATATCCCTTTTCTGGATGATTGCGAATTTCTCGCAGTACGCCGATTCCCGCTTCTCCGGCTCCCACAATCAACACTTTGGTCCAAGGTGTTGCAACCTGTTTTCGCTTACACTCCTCTGCGATACGCCAGGAGAATCTCGTCAACCCAATGACAACAACGTTATACAAACCATCTATCGCAAACAGCAAACACGAATGAAGAAGGTGCCCAGAGTATTCGATAATTTGAGAAAAATGCGCGGCATACAGAACCAGTATGAGCACGACAGTACCGCACATCGTCGCACCAATAATAGAGAGGGACTCTCGCACACTCGCGTACCGCCACACGGGCTTATATAATCTAAAACCAAAGAATGCGCCCAAACGAACGGCAGTAATAACAGAAGCGATGATTAAGAAAGTATTCCCCAGTCTTTGAGGTTCCCAATCTGGCCGCCACGCTATAGATCCGAGCAAATCGACGCCCAATGAGATACATGTATAGTAGGCCACCGAAAAAGCGAGGTTAATTAGGAAAACATCTGCAACAACGGAGATTATTAATTTTGTTTGGGATTTTGACATGTTCAATCCTTGATAACAACTATACTGGGTAACATCTGTTTACCCGCATTCCACCTCATTCTCAAGTATAGACTCGGATTATATACAGAAATAGGTGGGGCACACGGTCGTCTAACACGTTCGGCCTAGCTGGTTAATCCCCGAGAAAACGAAATTCTTCGCTCATTAACGAATTTAGATGATGCATGACGGACACGGCAGCGACCACTATTCTCATGTGCCACTTTTTCGCGCAACAAGTTTATCAGATACATCATCTGCAAATGTGAGCATAAACGGCTTCTAGTTGTTTCACCAGCACAGTCCAGCTATACTTTTCCTCGACGAGTCGCCTGCCAGCCGTTCCCACTGACCGACGAAAATTCTTCGATTCAATCAAGTTAAGAATGTGATTCGCAAATGCCTCGGGGTCGTCTGCGACTAGTAAATCTTGTCCAACTTTCGCGTCCAATCCAAGAGCACCGAGCGAAGAAGTCACTACCGGTACACCCATTGCCATTGCTTCCAGATTTTTCGCTTGCAAACCCGAGCCAGCACGCATCGGTGAAACAAAGACTGCGGCTTCATCAAAATAGGGGCGTGTTTCAGGTACATGGCCGGTGACTACAACATTCTGATGACCCACAAGCCGGCGAATCTGTTCAGGTGGATCGTTTCCCACAATGCAAAAGATTGTCTCAGGCTGTATCGATAGAATTAGCGGGAAAATCTGATTATGAAAATATAACGCAGCATCCCAGTTTGGGAAGTAGTTCATCGTACCCGTGAAAAGCAGGTGTGGACGATGCTCGGCCTGCCTTGGCTGAAAATAATCCGGGTCGACCCCCATTGGCACAACTGATAACCTCAAGTTGGCGTCCCGTTGGAGCAGATAGTCCCGATCCAGCGAGGCTGTCACAGTGCCCCAATCAAAAGAACGCATGATGTCGACTTCATAACGACGAACTCGCGCAGCTTCCAGTTTCACGAGTGGGCGCTTCAGGCTACGATCTAGACCGGCACGACGACTTAAGTTAAGCGCAAGAGAATCACAAAGATCTAACATCTTTGGCACCCCTTGAAAGTCAGAAACATATTGGCCCATCCGAAAAAGCTGCGCGTGAATCAAATCATAGCTGTCCCGCTCTAGGAGTTGGTTAATCGCCCGCTGCATCTCAGGAACAAACCAATAGTGAACTTGTAGGGGAAGACTGGAAAAGCAATGCAGCAGCGAGTTCAACCGCGCTTTGCCATGATGAAAACGAACCCACTCGACTCGGTCGCAGAAAGGCTCCAAGTCCTTGACATAGCTCAGCTCCTGGTCCGATTCAACAAACGACGCTAGAGTAATAGAATGGCGTTGGGCAAGTTGTTTAACGAAGTGGTATGTACGGATTCGATCTCCCCGATGGGGCGGGTACGGAAACCTAAGGCTTAAAAATAGGATCTTCATTCTCGGAAGGTGCAATGTAAAACGTGAATGTTTCCACCCCTTACATTTTACATACCATTAACCGCCTAGTTTGTGGGAAGCTCAGCTTCGTCAATGAGCATTACGGGAATGCCATCGCGAATGAGATACCGACGTTGACATTCGCCGACGCAGATAAGCTTCTGACTCTCTCGATCGTATTCAATCTCACTTTTGCAGGCCGGGCAAGCGAGAATTTCGAGCAATTCTTGACTAATTATCTCTTCCTGTGATTCCACTGTCCCCTCCAAAATCACCTCACGGTAGATGTTATACCAATCCCGAAAAACAGTCAAGAACAATTTTCCAGCTGGATTGGTAATCCAAGATGAATAGCTCACCTACACTCACAAGCCTATCAGATCGCTTTGATAACGATAAACGACCACAGCTTTTCGAAAGGCTTCCTGGTAGAGTAGCTCCAACTCCAAGGCAGTCACTATTGACCAGGGTCGACTATACTCAGACTGCCTGCTCTGACAGCTGCCTTTGGACTATGATTCACCTTATTTCCCATGACACTTTTTATATTTCTTTCCACTCCCGCAAGGGCACAGATCGTTTCGACCAACCTTGGAGAGCCCACCCGTTGCTTCCTGCGTGGCAAATTCCGCCGCGGCAGATGCATCTACCCCATGCTGACTCGACGGAGGCCTTCGCCTGCGTGGTGCAACAGGTTTTCGGTCGGTCCGCTGGGGTGTCGCACGCCTTGGCGATTCCGTGTCAAGACGTGCTTTGAAGATGTATTCACTAGTCTCTTCCTCAATACGCTGATACATTGCCTCGAAAACACCAAAGGCTTCATTCTTAAAGACAACTATCGGATCTTTGCCTCCATAACCACGCAGGTGGATTCCCTCTTCAATATAATCTATATTATGCAAATGATCCTTCCAGTGGCTGTCAATTCGATCTAGAAGAAGTAGGCGCTCTAGCGTGCGCATCGCTTCTAGGCCCATTTCACCTTCACGCTGCGTGTAAGCTTCACGTAACGCTGTTATGAGTTGCAGCCTAAGATCTGGCTGACTCATCTTCTCCGGCCTGGCAGTCCAGGTTGTGACGTCAATTGGGAAGGTTTGGGTAAACCACTTCTTGAAACTATCGAACTCCTCGTCGCCTTCAGAACCTACTTCAGATAAATCCTCGAGGCGATCGTCTATCAAATTTTCAATCATCTCCCAAATTGTTTCTTTGAGATTTTCACCTTCGAGAATACTATCGCGTAAATCGTAGATGGTTTGACGTTGCGTGTTCATTACATCATCAAATTTGAGGACATTCTTTCGCATTTCAAAATGTCTTTCTTCCACCCGTCTTTGCGCTTTTTCAATAGCTTTTGTCACCCAAGGATGTTCAATCGGAATGTCTTCCTCCATGCCAACCCGGTCCATCATGCCCGAAAGCCTCTCAGATCCAAATTTTCGCATAAGATCGTCTTCCAAAGATAGATAGAACCGAGACGAACCGACATCCCCCTGGCGTCCGGAACGGCCGCGTAATTGGTTGTCAATCCGTCGTGAGTCATGCCGCTCCGTACCCAGAATGTGCAATCCACCAGCCTCTAGAACTCGCTCGCGATTCGCATCACAGATTTCTTCAGCTTCCTCATAGGCCCTTTTCCACTCTTCCCCATCCTCCTCGATAGCGTCAGCATCAATCTTCTTTTTACGGAGAATTTCTTTTAGCATCCCATCAGGATTTCCACCAAGCAAAATGTCGACCCCACGTCCGGCCATATTGGTGGCGATTGTCACAGCTCCGGGCGTACCCGCCTGAGCAATAATCTCTGCTTCACGAGCATGTTCTTTGGCATTCAAAACCTGATGTCGGATATCCCGATGCTTCGTCTTCAACATCTTACTCAACTTCTCCGATTTTTCAATGGAAACGGTCCCTACCAGCGCCGGACGCCCTTTCCCATGTTGCTCAACAATATCATTAATAATCGCTCGATATTTCGCTTCCTCGGTTTTGTAGATCTGATCTGGATAATCCTCGCGGGACATGGGTTCATTTGTCGGAACAACTACAACATCCAACTTGTAAATGTGACCAAATTCCGCCGATTCAGTCTCAGCCGTACCTGTCATTCCTGCCAGCTTCTCATACATGCGGAAAAAATTCTGATAAGTAACACTTGCGCCAGTCTGGCTCTCCTGAACTATGCGGACTCGCTCCTTAGCCTCGATAGCTTGATGAAGGCCTTCGCTCAGGCGCCTTCCAGGTTGCTTTCGACCCGTGAATTCATCAACAAGAACAACCTCGCCATGATCAACGAGATAGTCTACATCACGCTGGTAAAGCTGATGAGCAATCAACGATTGATTCACATGGTGTACCAATTCCATATTCGTATGATCGTAAAGATCTGTTATACCGAGGAGGCGCTCCATCTCCTCAACGCCCTCATCAGTGAGTGCGACCGAACCACGCTTACTACTCTTGTCATCAATCTCATAATGCCGATCCAGATGAAGTCGGACAACTGCGCGGTTAATTTTGGCATACAGCTCGACGGGTTCACCGTAGGGCTCCGAGATAATTAAGGGTACACGGGCCTCATCGACCAAGATGCTGTCAACCTCATCAAGAATTGCGTAGTGATGTCCCCGCTGTACTTTCACATCTAGGTGCGACGCTTTGTTGTCCCATAGGTAATCAAAACCATATTCACTGTGAACACCATAGGTGACATCTGCTTTGTATCCAAGCTTTTTCTCTTCGTGGGGCATCATGCTGATTGTCAATCCGACCGATAAGCCGAGAAAATTGTAGACCTTTCCCATCCATTCAGCGTCACGCCTTGCGAGATAATCGTTGACAGTTGCCACGTGGACACCGCTGCCTACAAGTGCGTTCAGATAAACAGCAAGGGTTGAAGTTAAGGTCTTCCCTTCACCAGTTTTCATTTCGGCAATACAACCTTGGTGAAGTACTGCACCACCCATAATCTGAACGTCATAGTGACGTTGTCCCAGCGTCCTCACAGCTGCCTCTCGTACAACTGCGAATGCATCAGGAAGAAGATCGTCAAGATTCGCACCAGCATCCAATTTCTCGCGAAACTCAGCCGTCTTTGACTGAAGTTGAGCATCAGACAAACATTTCAATTCAGACTCTCGTTGATTGACCGCATCGATGATCGGCCGAAAATGTTTGAAATCCCTATCCTGTTTACTGCCGAGAAACTTGGTCAACACCCTTTGAAACATTTTGTATCAACCCTCTCGATTTTCATGGCTATCTCGGGCGATGCATAAGGGATAAATCACAAGGCGGTCAGCTCCGTATATCAATCCCCCATTTACCTTGTAATTTCGCAGAAGAAAAAGCTGAATCGTGTCACAAACTTGGTTAACGCGTAATTCCATCACTTGGTTGCACCATCTTCAGACGTTTCCCCAGGCAGATCGTCAGGATTTTCAGATTCGTTCTCTTCTGTGTTCTCTCGGAACATCGTCTCCCCAGGGAGGAAGTCATTCTCCACTCCAGAGTCCAACAAATTGTCTCCGCCAACCCTTCTTCGCAGAATACTATAGATTACTGTGTTCCCAGCAGACGCAATTGAAAAAAGATAAGCAACAACTAATCCCATAATGCACAAAAAGGATAACATAAGGAAAATGGATGATAGCGTCATGAAAAAGATATCAAATCGTGAAAGCTGGACAGCTAGAAAATCAGATGGCATGACTGTATCAAAGACTCCAGATCTATCAATTAGAGGCAATGCGCCTATTGCTTCAACAATGCTTCCGAGCCATGAATTCGCGTGTTCCATGAAGTATATCACGTCTCTGGGCACAAGATTTCGAACTGGTAACATCACAATTGTAAATCCAATCAGGCATCCCGCCCCCCAAATCGGCACGCAAATAAGTTTTAGACCAAACAAGAGAATTTCGTACAGTGCCATCCGCCATGGTTGATGCCATATGATAGAAATATGCTGCCATACGGTTTCAAACGCGTCGGCGTCAGCAGCAGCGACAATGGCGGGTACAAGAAAAAGACTCACGGCTAAAGTCAGAAGCAAAAAAACCATTAGTAATCCAAGGACGAAGGCAACAGGCATCAACAGCGAAGCACACATAACGACAACCTTTCCAATCCAAGGAATCTTCCCAACTAAACCGATGCCAATTGGCACTAGCATGCAAAGGAGGAGAAGCAAAATAAGTCCCACAAACGCGCCAAATACCCCCTTCCAGTGCTTCTTAAAGAACGACACAGAATCCCTTATGGAAAAAAAGCTGTCTCCCCGTAATTGCTGTATGGTTATCTTGGACACCATTGTGCTTGTGGAAAAGAAGATTAAGAAAAACACAAACAATCCAAGCCACATTGCACCTACAGTAATTGGTTTCAACCCGTAATCAACAATGGGACAAATTGGCAACAGTGCGTACGTGTTCCAGAATTCTCCCACTGCTTGTCCGCCAGCAATTATCAAACTAAGATAAACTAGAACTTCATAAATGAGATACGCAACCACAAGTCCGAAGAAATGAACAGACATTTTTTTTGCACTAAACCCATACCGCCCGGCTCGCAAAACATCACGGAAATCAAAATGCAGTTCGTTCATTTGTTTGCTCCTTATGCCCCGTCTTTACGACCGTTGTGATGCAATCACTTTCGCAGAATTATGATGTAACTTTCTAGCTGAGAAAACCACTGAAATCTGGAAAGGGAGTAATGATACAACAATTGCCACTCGCTGTCAACAGCACCTTAGTACGTCAGTTTTTTCGCCGTCCAGACGGGGCAAACACCCACTTTGAAATCCGTGGCGTTGTCCGATTCAACGTCCGTTCGAAATGCAAATGGGACTCAACTCAATTTTCAGGCATCATGTACAAAACTAGAGACAAATCGAGTAGCCTAGGGCTGCTATAACATCTTTCTGAGAAATCGGCGCTTTCTCGCTCCTTTCATGGCCCTGAATTGAAGCAATCTGCGACAACTTAGAACAGGTCGAACTGGCTCATGAAAATCACGCTTCGTCTCAGTAAAACGATGACGCAAATCATACAATTTCGTCAAAGGGGACGCCGCACCTCCAAATCCATATACTATCTAGTAGCTCGTTTCGGACGGGACAATCGACACATAGCCCTCGACATGTTGTCCATTAAGTTTTCGTTGAAACTCTTCGATTACTCTCTGTCGTTGCTATGCTTTTTCGTAGAATGTCTCCCAATAGGCATTGCGGCAGGACACCCCGGCGATAGTTCAAGGGACGATGCCCAAATCAATCATCCTTTTCACCATCAACGTGTTGAGAATTAGGGGACCACCGGCTATCAATACAAGCTACCAGCAAACGTCCTCCGCGGAACCTACTTCCGATTTTTTGTGTCTCCACCCATGCATAATGAATTCCGATCCTAGACCTTTGGAACCCAGCAACATAACCCGCATGGATAGTGTTCTCGCCATCCAAAATCTTGCGCCAAGTGCTTGGAAGCCTGGAGCACGCACCGAGTCCAAACCGCTACTAAATCACTTTAGAAACACATCGAACACAGTAGTACCTTAGGGTTCCTATGCCAAAGACAATCGTTTCTTGAAGAGGCACTACAGCACCAACACCAGCTTCGACGCACGCTAGAACTTCTGGCCATTGAAGAATAGGGCCTTCAGCACCAATTGGCATGCAAAGAGGAGCTTTTCGTCTCGCTCATTGACCCCGTTAGCCTCAACAACGGGCACGAGAACGGGGAAGAATCAATTCCCGCCGCACGAAGAAACTCGTCAACCTCTCCACCGACAATCTAGCGACCTGCGAAACGCTCCGTGAATACACACAATCTCCCCACAACCCTGCAGAATTAGGCGATTTCTTACAATACGAGCGGGGGTCAATTCCGTGTTGACAATTCATTATTAGTACTGTAGCGATGATATTTTTTCATTACGGCGCATAAGCGGGCCAAAGGAATTGCATGAACAATGTTGCCATTCTGTCCGACAGTTGTAACTGCTGCCAACATCGCGTTGATGATTGCCTCTTCCGTTGTCTCAATAACCGCCTGGTAAAAGGGATCGAGCTGATTGTTTCGGAGCATCTTAATCGAAAGCAAACTATTATCCGCCAGCACGGGAACCGTGTTGGCAGTTGAAAAGGCAACCACAAATTCACCACTGCTCCCCGTGCTGGGCGTTCCTGTCCGTGATAACCCATGCGTCGCGCGCTTGGCAAGTTGTAATAACTGACGATGCACCAGAGGCGCATCTGTCGCTATGACAATAATGAATGAACCATCCCGATGTCGCTCCGGTATTAAATCAGTAATTTCTTTCCCAATAGGAACACCGTCAATACGTAGTTGATGCCGTCGGCCACCATTAGCATTTACGAGCACACCTACAGTATACGTTACATCTGCGACCTCCAGCACACGTGACGCAGTACCAATGCCGGCCTTGAACCCGTAGGCACGCATTCCCATGCCGGCACCAACACAACCTTGGAACACAGGCCCGTCCTGAGCATTATTTATAGCTCTGAGTGCATGTTCCGCAGTAACGTGAAGGCCACTAATATCATTTAGTCCACCATCATAGCATTCCGCGACAATTGGCAGAACAATGTGGGATTTTGGGTATCGATTAATCATGTATCGCACCACTCCATCGTGCACAGCCCCAACACTTAGAGTGTTCGTCAACATGATGGGAGACTCAATCCAGCCAGCTTCGTTTATCCAAGCAAACCCTGTCGCTTCACCGTTTCCATTAATTATGTGGGCCGCGCCAAATGTCCTATTTAACCAAACATCATCACGTGGAATAACAGCAGTAACGCCTGTGCGAATATTTTCACCGATGTTTAGGGTGACATGACCAACTTTCACCCCGTCCACGTCGGTAATCGCATTATTTTTCCCCGGTTGATAAATGCCAATCTGAATTCCAAGGTCACGCGCCAAGCGCTGTTTTTGGTGAAATCTTGTCTCTTGACCTGCCGGCATACCGTTCAAATGCAGCGCGTGGCAGAAAAACAATATGGCAATACCAAAGCATTGGATTTGTGTTTTCATTTCATACGAGTTTTTTAGTCTAAATTGGGTGCGCACTAATCCCCTTCGCACGTAATTGTCCAAGATAGATCTGGCGGATATGATTAAAGATGTCAACATATCTAGGCATGCGGTAATCAGGGTACGTCCACTCCCAGGGCTGAAAGGTCTTGTCCCGAAATTTCAATGTGATTTCTGCGTAAATGCCTTTTTGAAGATAGATGCGATGCGCGTGATTCTTCGTAGAGGCTAGAATGAGCTTGGCAGCAGAGATATATCCCGGATCAAGGTTTACACACCGATGCGCTCTATCGCCTACCGCAAACTCGCACTCGAGAACATTTGAGAAATGCTTTGCCGATGCAAGTTCCTCCGGAGCAATGAGCTCGGCGAAACTTATGAATTGACGCTGCAATCCCTGGCCCATCTCTGATTCATAGTAGGGAGTATAGTCAAATGGCAAGAGTTCGCTTCTAAAGTCAATATGGCCAAACCGCTCTGTCATTCTATGATAAACGGGCGTTAGGAGGCTTGTTCTAGCGGTGATAACGCCAGTCACTAATTTTACAGGCGAAGGTGACTTAATTTGTCCCACAATCACAGGTTTGAAAATCTTGAACTGTTGTTCCATTGGAGAAAGCCTGCGAAAAAGAAAACATCCATCTTAAGCATCGCGAAAGTATAGCACGACTAGATTAACAAGTCAATTCGGATTGACGAATCTGAACTGGTCCCATTTTTCGACGGGTACGTGGCAGATCGCCTTAACATTTTGAACATAGTGAAATTTGAGAGAGTGTGGTGAGATGTGATAAACTCTCTAGGCTTGGCTTAAGCAGTGGGTACAACTGTTTTGAGAAGAATCCTTTATTGGCCCTATCGCTTAATTGCGATCTCCCGATTGAATGGAGTTTTCAGCTTGAAATAAAAAAAACACCTTGACAGACTGAAAGATACTACTGTATAATACTCCGTTCCGCATAATAATAATTTCTCTACGGCAACCATCTATTTTGCCCTTCTAACCCCTCTCGTCCATACTAGCTAATTAAGGTGAAAGCATGCCCCACGTAGTCAAATATGGCAAACGTGAACGACTCTCCTTTGCAACAGGCCCAGAGATAGTGGATCTCCCAGACTTAATCGAGATACAAAAATCGTCTTTCCGGGAATTCCTCCAGTTGGACATTGCGGAGAATGACCGTGAAAATGAAGGCCTACAAGCCGTTCTCAAGGAAATGTTTCCAATCACCGACTTTGCCGAAACCTCCAGCCTCGAATTTGTAGGTTATTCACTGGGAAAACCAAAATACGACATCAATGAGTGTCAGTATCGTGGCTTTACCTATGGTGTGCCATTGAAGATTCGTGTTCAGCTTATACTCCGCGAGCAAGACAAAGACACCGGCGATAAACACGTGATCGACATCAAAGAATCTGATGTCTACATGGGTGAAATCCCATTGATGACCGAAAAGGGAACCTTCTTCATAAACGGATCCGAACGTGTTATTGTTAGCCAGCTACATCGCTCTCCCAGTGCTACGTTCAACGAAGAAATTCACACAAGTGGGCATAAGCTCTTTGTCGCAAAGATTGTCCCCTACCGTGGTGCGTGGATCGAATTTGAGTATGATATAAAAGATCAGATCTATGTGCGCCTTGACCGTCGAAAAAAGATGCTTGTCACCATTTTGTTGCGAGCGTTAGGCTGGGAAACGGACGAGCAGATTCTCAAGCTGTTTGCAAGAACCGAAGTGCTGTCCCTAAGCGATAATGCCGAAACTTTAGCTACGCTCGAAAACCGCGTTCTTGCTACTCCCATCGTCGACTCCGGCACTGGTGAGGTACTACTTGACGCCAATACCGACTTGACCGAAACAGAATTAACAACACTGTTGCAGGCTGGTGTAAAAAGCATCGAAGTACTGGAAGCCGATGATGCGCGCACGACTGCGTTTTTGCGAAACACACTAAAACGAGACAAACAATCGGAATACAATGAGGGGCACATTCAGGACCAAGCGTTAGTGGAAATCTTTCGCAGAATTCAACCTGGAGATCCGCCAACCCTAGAGAGTGCACGGGCTCGCTTTGAAAAATTAATCTTCGACCCTGCACGGTACGACCTCTCGCACGTCGGACGACACAAACTGAATAAAAAACTCGGGGCACTCCCCGTTTATCGAAATGGGGAAGCTACTGATTCTCCAGATACAAACGGCCTTCCCGACGAAACTGTTCGCGTCTTGAGGAGGGAAGATATTGCCGCTACGCTTCAGTACCTGATGAATGTTCAACACGATAATGGCGAAATGGACGACATTGACCACCTGGGAAACCGTCGGGTACGAGCTGTCGGAGAACTCCTCCAAAATCAGGTGCGTACGGGACTGCTACGAGTTATTCGCGCCACTCGAGAACGAATGACGATTCAGGAACTGGAAAGTGCTACTCCTCCAGATCTGATTAACCCCAAGCCATTGACGGGAGCAATCAAAGACTTTTTCGGTTCCAGTCAACTATCCCAGTTTATGCAGCAGACAAATCCAATTGATGAACTAACTCACAAGCGTCGACTTAGTGCACTCGGGCCCGGCGGACTCCACCGCGAGCGTGCGACATTTGAGGTTCGTGACGTGCATCGTACACATTATGGACGTGTCTGCCCTATCGAAACCCCCGAAGGCCCTTCAGTTGGCTTGATTGTCTCTCTCTCCACATATGCACGAGTCAACGAATACGGATTTTTGGAAACGCCCTACCGGAAAGTACAAAACGGTCTTGCGACTGGAGAAGTTACTTACATGACGGCCGACAAGGAAGATTCGTACGTTATCGCACAAGCGAACACAGAAATCGACACGGATGGTCAGCTCATCGAAGATCAGGTGTCCACTCGATTCAAAGGTGATTTTCCGAGGAAAACACCAACTGATGTGGACTACGTTGACGTTTCTTCAAAACAGATTGTTGGCGTCTCTGCATCACTCATTCCGTTCCTAGAGCATGATGATGCTAATCGTGCACTGATGGGAGCGAATCAGCAACGCCAGGCAGTACCACTTGTCCGTCCCCAAGCCCCATTAGTTGGAACAGGCATGGAATACAGAGCCGCTCGTGACTCGGGTGCCGTGGTAATTGCAAAACGCGACGGGATTGTCGAAAGTGTTTCAGCCTCTGAGATTATACTTCGCACAGACGACGCTTTTCGGGTTGATGGAGGAGAACAATCTTTCTCCGAAATGGGCTACGATGTATACCGCTTGATTAAATTCAAGCGCTCCAACAACGGCACCTGCATCCACCAAATTCCCCTTGTTTCTGTTGGAGAAAACATAGAAGCAGGACAGGTTATCGCCGATGGCACCGCAACCGACGGCGGGGAGCTCGCTCTAGGAAGTAACGTCCTCGTTGCTTTCATGCCATGGGAAGGATACAATTTTGAAGATGCCCTTTTGATTAGCGAATCGTTGGTAACCGAGGACACCTATACCTCCATTCACATCGATGAATTTGAGGTGGAGGCGCGGGACACAAAGATGGGCCGCGAAGAGATTACCCGTGATATTCCGAACCTCTCAGAGGAAGCACTCAATCAACTTGACGACGAGGGAATTATCCACATTGGCTCAATTGTTCGCCCCGGGAGTATTCTCGTTGGCAAAGTGACACCGAAAGGCGAGAGCGATTTGGGACCAGAGGAAAAATTATTGCGCGCCATATTCGGCGAGAAAGTCGGAGAAGTACGTGATGCGTCAACGTATGCCAAACCTGGTGTTGAAGGCGTGGTAATTGACGTCAAAGTGTTCTCACGGAAAGAGCGCGAAAACGATCGACAAACTGAATTGCGCGAGATTGCTAAAGAGAAAACGGCCGAAAAACTCTGGCAGGAGAAATGTGCCCTTATTAATCGCCGCCAGGATGAAGAAATTCGAGATGCTCTACTGGGAAAATCATTAGCATGTGCAATCTTCGATGGTGCTAATAAGCTCGCAGACGAGGGCACTGTCATCACTGAGGAATTGCTCAACAATGGGATTCTTCTCGAAGAATTGCAACCCGACGATACAGCCGCGATGGACCGGATTCAACGAATCCGACGTCTCGCGAACGGCCGTATCGAATCCCTAACCGCTGAAAAGGATGCACAGATTGAGACAATTTACAAAGGGGACGAACTCAAACCAGGTGTAATCAAATTGGTCAAGGTGTATGTTGCCAATCGTCGAAAAATTTCCGTCGGAGACAAAATGGCGGGGAGACATGGAAATAAAGGTGTTGTCGCAAAAATTCTCCCACAGGAAGATATGCCCTATCTTGAGGATGGAACCCCTGTACAAATCGTCCTGAATCCGCTGGGCGTTCCTTCGCGTATGAATGTAGGACAAATTCTCGAAACCCATCTAGGCTGGGCAGTCAAAGCGTTAGGACTCCACATCAGCACTCCTGTTTTTGACGGTGCAATGGAGTCCGAGATTTCTGAGTTCCTCGACGAAGCAGGCCTACCTAAAACGGGTAAAGCTATTCTCCATGATGGGCGAACAGGACAAGCCTTCTCTCAAAAGGCAACAGTCGGGTATACCTACATCCTGAAGCTCAATCACCTTGTCGACGACAAGATTCATGCCCGAAGCACAGGGCCTTATTCTCTAGTCACACAGCAGCCACTTGGTGGCAAAGCCCAACAAGGCGGACAACGGTTCGGTGAGATGGAGGTGTGGGCACTCGAAGCCTACGGAGCGGCTTATACCCTCCAGGAATTGTTGACAATAAAGTCGGATGATGTAACGGGTAGAAGTAAGATTTACGAATCAATTGTGAAAGGGGAGAACGCACCCAATCCAGGTACGCCAGAGTCCTTCAACGTTCTAGTCAAGGAATTACAAAGTTTGTGCCTTGATGTTGGCCTCGAACAGCGTGACAATCTCCTACACGATCAAGATCCCCCCTCACCGATGCCATGGGATAATGACGAATAGTACAGATTTTCCCAGCCAAAGTTGACAGAATGGCCCCAATTTCCTAGGGCAGGTTGGCCTAAGTTTACCTTCATTAATGGTCTCAGATAGATTTCGAGTTAACAGGCAAACAGGGAAATGGATTTAACCGACGCGCTTTCCCATTCAATATTCAATAAAGGAGAATTGCCTTGTCGACGAATTTGAACAACTTCGACGTGATATCAATACGAATTGCATCACCAGAACAGATTAAAGGTTGGGCCAAGCAGTCTTCCTGCAAGCGGAGAAGCAGTGGTGTTTGGCCTTGCCCAATGATGCACGAATGTTCATGCGCTGAAGTTCGAAAACCTGAAACAATCAATTATCGTACATTTCGTCCCGAACGGGATGGCTTGTTCTGTGAAGCGATTTTTGGACCGCAGAAGGATTGGGAATGTGCCTGCGGCAAATACAAACGCATTAAGCATAAAGGCACAATCTGCGATCGATGTGGTGTGGAGGTGACTCAACAGCGTGTGCGCCGAGAACGAATGGGCTACATCAATCTCGCCGCTCCAGTGTCCCATGTATGGTTTTTCAAAGGGATTCCATCGCGACTTGGGCTTTTTCTAGATCTATCGTCTCGGGACGTCGAGCGTGTCCTTTATTTTGAGGCCTTTATTGTGTTGGAAGTCACCAATCCAGACTGTCCACTGACATTCAAGCAATTATTAACGGAGGAGGAGTACAACAACCTGAATTCAGAATTCCCCGATGGTTTCCGGGTGGGAATGGGCGCGGCTGCGGTTCACGATCTGCTGTCTCAGATTGATTTAGATAGCGAAATTGAGGTGTTGCGTACTGAGCTAGCGGAAACCGGCAGCAAGCAAAAAGCAAAAAAACTGTCCAAACGACTAAAGCTAGTGTTAGGGTTTAAGAAATCCGGGAATAAACCCGAATGGATGATACTCTCAGTTGTTCCTGTAATTCCACCTGACCTCCGACCTCTAGTGGCCCTTGACGGCGGTCGTTTTGCCACAAGCGATCTCAACGACCTATATCGACGCGTGATTAATCGTAACAATAGACTCAAACGCCTTATGGAGCTTCGGGCACCCGATGTCATTATTCGTAACGAAAAACGAATGCTCCAAGAAGCTGTTGATGCGTTGTTGGACAATGGTCGGCATGGACGGATGGTGCGAGGACCTGGAAATCGCCCGCTGAAATCACTCGCTGACATGTTGAAAGGAAAGGCCGGTCGTTTCCGTCAAAACTTACTGGGCAAGCGCGTCGACTACTCTGGACGTAGTGTGGTTGTAGTCGGACCAGATCTGCTTCTACACCAGTGTGGGTTGCCGAAAGAAATGGCACTCGAACTGTTCAAACCATTCATTATACGAAAACTGCAGGAAAAGGAATACGCTCATACTATAAAGCGCGCTAAACATATGACTGAGCAAGTTTCTCCTGAAGTTTGGGAGGTTCTTGAGGAGGTAATTGAAGAACATCTTGTGATGCTCAACCGTGCACCGACTCTACACCGACTTGGAATTCAAGCGTTCCAGCCCATACTGGTTGAGGGAAAGGCTATTCGTGTTCACCCTCTCGTATGTAAGGCGTTTAATGCCGATTTTGACGGCGATCAGATGGCAGTACACGTGCCGCTTTCAGTGGAGTCACAGATCGAAGCAAAGTTGCTGATGATGGCTCCTCGAAACATTCTGAAACCCGCGCATGGCGGCGCCATCGCCGTGCCTGAGCTAGACATGGTGCTTGGATGTAGCTTTCTAACCAAATCCATTCCAACATCTCACCGGCAAACCGACGAGCTACGTCAATACCGAAATCACGATGAAATCATTATGGCATATGAATGCGATCGTTTAGGTTTACACGATCCCATTCTGTTGCATCTGGATGGTGCTGTCAAACCAATTGAGACAACAGTCGGTCGTGTCATTTTCAACCAAGTAATTCCCGATAGTCTCAAGTTCACTGATGTTGATACAAATCAGGAGTTGTCCTTCATCAATCGCGAGGTTCGATCGAAAGATCTTTCAGCGCTTGTGTCCCACTGTTTTAACAAATTGGGTAATAGCCGGACCGTGGAATTCCTCGACGAAATGAAACGGCTTGCCTTTAAATACGCCACTTCCTCTGGACTTTCAATTGGGATGGAAGATTTGATTATCCCAGAGGCCAAGGCATCATTGATTAGTGAAGCTAGGGAGAAAGTAGAAACCATCGAGCGAGAATACCGTCTCGGCGGCATGAGTGAAGGAGAACGGTATAACCAGGTAATCGATGTCTGGCACCAGTTAATCCAATTGGTAGAGGCTGCGCTATTCGATTCGTTGGAGGAAGGCCGAGACGATGAGATCAGAGGCTTCAATCCAGTACATGTGATGGCAGACAGTGGCGCACGTTCTAAGAAAGAACCAATCCGCCAGATTAGCGGCATGCGCGGTTTGATGACCAAGCCGAGTGGTGCAATCATCGAACAACCGATTGAATCATGTTTCCGTGAAGGGCTTAGCGTGCTTGAATACTTTATCTCAACACACGGTGCACGGAAAGGACTAGCTGATACCGCAATTAAAACAGCTTCCTCTGGCTACCTAACCCGTAAACTAGTTGATGTTGCTCAGGACATCATGATCACAATGGTAGACTGCGGCACGTTGAACGGCATTACCAAGATCGGTGGTGAAACTGAAGATGACACGCTCGCTGAACGGATTCATAATCGAACTGCCGCGGAAGATATTTTCAATCCGGACGATAAGACCCTGATCATCTCCAAAGACGAGCTAATTACCCCGCCCCAAGCTGATACTATCGAAGCAGTAGGAATCACCGAAACTCGTGTGAGATCCGTGTTAACATGTGAGTCGCCTCACGGATCTTGTGCTAAGTGTTATGGTGCGGATCTGACCACAGGAAACTTTATCGATATAGGTGAAGCCGTTGGTATCATTGGTGCGCAGTCAATTGGTGAACCCGGCACACAATTAACGATGCGCACATTCCATACAGGTGGCACCGTAACAGCTGGTGATTTCAAATTCCAGTCACGAATCGAAGCTCGTCACGATGGACAGGTGCAATATAACAAAATTGAGTTTGTAGAGTGTCAGGTTTCCCAGACAGAATCAACGCCTCTAGGTGCCACTGAGAAAGTGGTTCTTTCACGAAATGGACAACTACTGATTGTCGACGCCAACAAGAGAGTGGTGGAACGTCACGAAGTACCCATTGGAGCAAAACTCCGTATCGAAGACGGAGAAACCGTAACAAAAGGCAATACAGAGACTAATGAACCACCCCCAACTTTGCTACTCGAACGAGATCCATATCGCGTGCCCATTCTAACGGAGCACAGCGGTACTGTAATATTCCAAGATATCGTCGAAGGCCATACTGTCCAGGAAGATAAAGCCTCCGGGCTAGCAGAGCGAGTAATCGTCGAGTATAAGGGTGAAGATCAACCACGTATTGAAATTCATTCGTCGGATAAGGAGGTGTTGGGAAGCTATTTGATGCCAACCGGTGCTCACCTATCAGTCTCTGATGGCGAAGAAGTAGAAGCTGGAACCGTCCTGGCCAGGCTGCCTGAAAAAAGCGCAACCAGCCAAGATATTGTAACCGGTTTGCCAAGAGTAACAGAACTTCTTGAAGCTCGCCGTCCTAAGGACACCGCTGTTATCGCAGAAATCGAAGGTTATGTGAAGCTGGAGGGTATTTCCAGGGGGATGCGTTTATTGCGTATCGAACATGGAGATGTAGCGAGCGGGTTGTACCGTATTCCCGTTGGCAAACACCTCATTGTACATGAAAATGATTGGGTGGAATCCGGTGAACGGTTAACGGATGGTTTCCTCAACCCACACGACATTCTGAAAATTAAGGGCGAAGAGGAAGTTCAGGCCTATTTGGTCGACGAAGTACAGGATGTCTATCGAAGCCAAGGGGAACGAATCAATGACAAGCATATCGAGATAATCGTCCGACAAATGCTAAATAAGGTGAGAATTCGATCCGCCGGAGACACAGAATTCCTGGATGAGGACGAGGTAGATCGTTCAGTTTTCCATCGGGTCAACCGTCGAGTTGAAAGCGATGGGGGACAACCCGCCATCGCGGATCCCATCTTACAAGGCGTCACAAAGGCAGCTTTAAGCACAGAAAGTTTCATCTCAGCAGCATCGTTCCAGCAGACAACCAATGTGTTGACAAAAGCTTCAGTCGTTGGGCAAAAGGATTACCTCAAGGGCTTAAAAGAAAATGTTATTATGGGCCGCTTAATTCCAGCCGGCAGTGGTGTACCCCGTTTCCGAAAAATTGAGGTGTACCCCAAATCCGACGCATTGTCGAAAGACGAGCCAGGTGCTCTGCCCAATCCGGATGAAGGAGAACAGGCTGCGGACTAGCGTTTCTCGGTGGAACGAGCACTGCGATTTCACTAAATTTCCCTACTACAAGCCTGCAACACGTTCGAGAAAATGATTGACGGTTGTCCACGAATCAGCCTGAAAAATAGGTTGGCCTGGGCTACGGCAGCCTCGCAGAACGTCTTCTTGATTCGCCAACTGTGTTATCTTTTGCATGGGGATTTGAAACCTGTTAATCGTTCTTAGACAAGTAAGGTTATTACCCAGAAGTATTCCTATGTCGGCCTCAATTATCGCAAGTAGATCTGAGATTGAGTCACCGACGTAAACTGTCAGTCCAGTCTGAGCTCGATTCGCGCAATAGAATCGGCGCTTATCATGAGCCGAAACGACGCGCAAATGTATCTCACCTACAGAGAATCCGTCCTCATCAAAACACAGACTGTTTGCAACCACATCATCGCATAAACCTCGCAGAGATTCTTCGACAAGTGTCTGTGACCAATTCGCGGACAGGATGTCCACAGCAACATCTGCTTCGCGCAGAGCCAACAAACAAGCCTTCACACCAGTTCGCTTACGAACTTGCCTCCCGAGTGCTCGCAAATCTTTGCGTCGTAGTCCCGCCAGAAATCGATGTTCCATCACACGGGCAATTGACGCCATTTCCAACGTCTCAAATGTCCTCAAGAAATTGGCGACGGATTCCTCGCCAGGTCGCTGCCAGCTATTGAGCCATTCATCACAGATTCGGGCATAACGCACAAGGTACCATTCAACAGTTTGTCTCCATGCTTTCATAATCTGTAATTTATCACTCCTGCGGGTCTGGACAGCAGTATTAACCAACAACTCAATCGTGTCCTTCTCCGTTATCGTCTCATCAAAATCGATAATCAGTTTATCGACGCGATAGTTTGGCATAAGATTACGGGCAAAGCGCAGTAAGTTAAACGTGAAATTATAGGACGATGAAAATGGAGGATTACAGTATTCTCGCACATCCCCTTTCCATCGTCTTTGCCTATCTCCCTTGAATTTCTCGAACTTGCCAATTTCCTGACGTTACTTATGCCTTGTTTCCGGCACTAGGACCAATCATTTTGTCCGGCACAACGATTTGATCAAATTCCGCATTCGTTAGAAGATTTAGTTCCAGAGCTGATTGTCGCAACGTTTTTCCCTCTACATGCGCTTTCTTGGCAACACGAGCCGCATTATCATAGCCAATATGAGGATTCAACGCCGTTACCAACATCAGGGAGTCATTCAAATATTGTGCAATCTTTTCCCGATTTGGTTCAATACCAACAACACAATTCTTACGGAATGAACTACAAGCATCTCCGAGAATCCGCAAGGATTGTAGAGCATTAAACGCAATGACAGGCATAAAAACATTCAGCTCAAAATTGCCTGACGCTCCCGCCAATGCAATCGTTGTATCATTTCCAATAACTTGGGCACAAACCATCGTCATGGCTTCACACTGCGTTGGGTTAACTTTACCCGGCATGATTGAGCTTCCAGGCTCATTCTCAGGAAGAAGGAGTTCTCCAATGCCGCAACGGGGGCCACTCCCAAGCCACCGAAGATCATTGGCAATCTTGAAGAGTGCAGTCGCCAGCGTTTTCAACGCGCCGCTTGCTTCAACAACTCCGTCACGTGCTGCCAGCGCTTCGAATTTATTGGGTGCAGGGACAAATGGGAGTCCGCTGCGTTCATTAATAACGGCAACCGTGAGATCGGCATATTCTCGATGGGTATTTAACCCCGTCCCAACCGCTGTTCCGCCAATTGGCAATTCGTAAAGATGTGGTAACACGTGATTGATTGCGCGCAGGGCATTGGTCAACTGTTGAGCATACCCAGAGAACTCTTGTCCCAGAGTTAGGGGAGTAGCATCCATCAAATGCGTACGCCCAGTCTTGACAATATTAACAAAGCTCTCCGCCTTCTCCAGGAACGCGTCACGTAGCGCCGTCACTTCTTGAATCAGATGGTTGTGAATCCGATCAACCATCGCCAAATGAATAGCCGTCGGGAACACATCGTTGGTAGATTGCGATTTGTTGACGTCATCGTTTGGATGAATCGGTTCTTTGCTGCCCAGATCGCCTCCGAAAATTTCAATTGCGCGGTTTGCAATCACCTCATTCGTGTTCATGTTTGTCTGCGTACCACTACCAGTTTGCCAGACAACCAGCGGAAAATGAGCGTCCAATTCACCGTTAACGACTTCCTGGGCTGCTTTCACAATAAGATCCGCTTTATCCTTGTCAAGCAGACCAAGCGCTTCATTGACTTCAGCAACCGACTGCTTAACTAGCCCAAGCGCCCAAATCATCTCGCGCGGGAAGCACTCTTCACCAATTTCAAAATTCTGCAAAGATCTTTGTGTCTGGGCTCCCCAGTATCGATCTGCAGGAACTTCGATTGCACCCATACTGTCTTTCTCAATTCTTGTGCTCATGATAATACTCCAATTCATCTCCTTAGAAGTGAGTTAACTGACCTGGCGCATTATATCATCTCCGACTTCTCCAACTCAAGAAAATACCGATGGATTTATGTTGCTAAAATCCATCTGACATGATATATTCTCCATGTTCAGAATTAATATAACGATAGAGGGAATACTCGATGAGTGGATTAATCTTAAACAATCCCTATCTTACGGGAGATCTATCCCCGCCACCACGAAGAAGCCATCGCCATCACCAATGGTGCACACGTGGGTATCAGGCGAATCTGCAATCTGTTTCACCGGATGGAGAATTGGGGGTACTTATCGGCCAGATGGGTTGGGTCGGCGCACATGCACACGCCCACGGATATTTGTGGGGATCGGCGGGAAACATGGGCGCCTTACTTTCTGAACCTATTGATTCCAACAGATTGCTTCCTTACGACCAATCCCCACGTTATGCGCTACCACCATCGATTGCCGTGAAGAGATTGGCTGGACGTCACGTGCTTTTGACCAAGTCGGGTGCAAGATTAGACATGATTTCACTCGAACACCCCGCGCTGAATCTGACAATCGTCGAAGTAGAGGATGATGGCACCCACTACCGGATGCGATTTGGCAGTCCGTTATCCTCAGAGTTGGATACGAATCAGATTAAACCGCCCAAACCAACCAGCGAAATGTTTCACTACATGTTGATTTTCGATCAATTGGAAGCACACGATTTCAAGGCGTTGGTTCATCTACAGCCAAAGTTCTTGAATCTTATTTCCCGCACAGAACACGGACATCCATCAAAATTTTACGACTTCTTGAAAGGCTACGAACCGGAAACCCCGCTGATGTATGAAGATTGCGGCGGTATTGGTTTTGTCCAAGAAAGGGCACCAGGAGTGCCGGAACTTTCCTACGAAAGCCTTCGTCTCTTTAAAATGGACGATCTTCCTTCCAATCCAGCAGACAATGTGATGCGCCACATACTCTACTGGATTGGACACGGAACTTTTTCTCGGGGCATGGACCTTTTGGATGCATACAAACATGGTGAATATTTCGAGGCGGCAGCGCGAATGGCCTGGGAGGCAAATCAGGGAAACATCGATGCACAAGCGTACGGCGAAGAAATTGTGAATTGTATTCTTCGAGAGTTCCGAGCCAACCAGCAATCCACGGAACGCTTGTCTTCAGGAGAAGGTGAGGACGAGAATGTGTATAACTATCCGTAACCCAAGGTTGGAGAAGATGTACAAGAGAGACAATGCAAACAACTCCGGTCGATGTTTTTTTTCACTAGCACAAAAAATGGATGTTGAACTTGATTTGGCTGTCGGTGCTCTGGAAATCGCTAAAGATGCCTATCCTGAACTCGATTCAAAGATTTACTTGGAAAAATTAGAGCAAATGGGTCTGGAAGTTCAGAATCGAATTCACCACACAGACGATTCCAGCTCGCAAATCGCTCAGCTCAATCGCTATCTGTTTGATGAGATAGGGCTTAGCGGCAATCAAGACGATTATTTTAATCTTCGAAATAGCTATCTAAACGATGTTCTCGAGCGCAAACTCGGCATTCCAATTACCCTCTCGGTTGTGTACATCGAAATAGCAAAGCGGGTTGGACTTCCTATCGTCGGCGTAGGTTTCCCTGGACATTTCATCGTCAAACACAAGGGGAAATATCTGGAAACCTTCATTGATCCATTCGAAAGAGGCCGAATCTTGTCTAGTGACATACTGCTTGAAAGATTAAGAACTAGTTTTCAGCAGCCGGTACCGATGAAACCCGAATTTCTAAGAGAAGTTAGCAACAGAGAGATCTTGGCAAGAATGCTGCGCAATCTCAAACAGCTCTACTGCCAGAAGAAAGCTTATGTGCGTGCAACGACGGCAGCTGAACGAATCACTTGGCTCCAACCTGATTCGGCGCAAGACTATCGAGACCTCGGTCATCTGTATCATCAGTCTAGCGCCTACGGCAAATCACTAGCTGCTTTTGAGAAATACATCCGACTTGACCCCAACGCCTACGATCGAGAAGAAATTGAACACCACGTCCACCTGTTAGTACAGCATCTATCGACTTTAAATTAGTTCATAGCCGCGAGGTTTTTACTTTGCACTGAATTTTGCAGTTAGAAGATTAGTTGGCTAATTCAGTAATTTGGAAAAAGCTTGATTTTCGGACTTCGAATGTGTTACTTTAGCACCCAGAGACACGCGAGGGATTTCACGGTTGAACACAATGACCGCAGTTAACATCACGATTTAATACCTGTTTAACATCGTCGAAACTTCTGGTTACAGTGGAGGAAGATTCTTTATGACTCATCCGGAATTAACGTTGACAGAGCGCCGGTTTGGTCAGACATCGCGCCGTGACACATGGTGGATACAACCTTTAGTGGTCTTTATAGGGCTTTCCGCCTTCGTAGCGTATTCAACTTGGGCAGCCTTTCAGAATGCCCACTATACGTTTGGACCATATTTGTCTCCTTTCTACTCCCCCGAGATTTTTGGTGATTCAGGGCACAGTTGGTTCGGAGCCAAACCGAGTTGGTGGCCACAGTGGGTTCCATTTTCACCTGCATTTCTTATCTTGTGGGCGCCCGCTGGTTTCCGTTTCACCTGCTATTATTACCGTGGTGCATACTACAAAGCGTTTTGGGCGGACCCGCCTTCCTGCACAATTGGAGAACCTCGCAAGAATTATCGCGGTGAAAGTTCGTTCCCATTAATAGTTCAAAACGTGCATCGATACTTTCTTTACCTTGCTCTCGCCTTCATCATCTTCCTCGCTCATGATGCGTGGAAAGCTCTTTGGTTCACAGATTCCGATGGGAACACATCCTTTGGGATTGGCGTTGGCACGCTTGTACTCACTGGAAACGTTATCTTTCTCGGGGGATATACCTTCGGCTGCCATTCCCTACGCCACTTGCTTGGTGGTTTTCTAGATCGACTGTCAGCCGCACCAATACGGAGGTCGGCATACAACTGCGCAAGTTCTTTGAATCGCTCCCACATGATATGGGCCTGGATGAGCCTTTGTTGGGTGGGATTTTCTGACGTATACATTCGGCTTTGTTCCATGGGAACATTGACTGACTGGAGGATTCTGTAATGGCCCAATACGAGACACATGAATATGATGTATTGGTGATTGGCGCTGGCGGGGCAGGTCTCCGGGCAGCCATTGAAGCATCGGCGACTGGAGTCTCTGTGGGATTGGTCTGCAAGTCTTTGTTAGGCAAAGCCCATACAGTGATGGCCGAAGGCGGTGTGGCCGCAGCGTTGGCAAATGTGGACGAAAGAGACAGCTGGAAGGTTCACTTCGCTGACACAATGCGAGGGGGACAATATCTCAATAACTCGCGTATGGCTGAGCTCCACGCCAAAGAAGCGCCAGATCGCGTGCGTGAACTGGAAGCCTGGGGTGCTCTTTTCGACCGCACGGCAGATGGACGTATTCTGCAGCGCAATTTCGGCGGACATCAATACCCGCGCCTTGCCCATGTCGGAGATCGTACGGGACTAGAGATGATTCGCGTACTACAAGATCACGGAATTCACCAAGGCGTTGATGTACACATGGAATGTACAATCGCATCACTTCTCAAGGATGGCAATCGCATCGCAGGAGCATTCGGCTACGAACGTGAGAAGGGACAATTCAAGGTCTTTGCGGCCAAAGCAATCGTACTTGCAACTGGTGGCGCTGGAAAGGCTTTCAAGATTACCAGCAATAGCTGGGAATACACTGGTGACGGTCACTCACTTGCACTTCACGCTGGGGCCGAACTCATCGACATGGAGTTTGTTCAATTTCATCCAACTGGCATGATCTGGCCACCAAGTGTACGAGGCATTCTAGTCACCGAAGGCGTTCGTGGTGAGGGCGGAATCCTGAAGAATAACGAGGGGAAGCGGTTTATGTTCGACCACATTCCTGACTTATACAAGAATCAAACGTCCAAAGATTCTGAAGAGGGTTGGCGATATACCCAAGGCGATCGAAATGCGCGTAGACCTCCGGAACTTCTCACCCGCGACCATGTGGCCCGTTGCATTGTAGGCGAGGTTCAATCCGGACGCGGCAGTCCACACGGCGGTGTATTTCTCGATATCGCCTGGATCAAAGAAAAGATTTCAAATTCCGAAGAGCATATCAAAAGAAAGCTACCGAGCATGTACCACCAGTTCATGCAACTAGCAGATCTCGACATTACCGAGGAACCGATGGAAGTTGGACCAACTACGCATTACATCATGGGTGGAATCCGCGTCGATGCGGATTCACAGATGACATCCGTTCCAGGGCTTTTTGCGAGTGGCGAATGTGGTGCCGGATTACACGGTGCAAATCGACTTGGAGGCAACTCGCTCTCCGATCTTCTGGTTCTTGGAAAACGGGCAGGTGAATTTGCCGCTGAATTTGCTCAGAACAATGGAGCGTCCCAAATCGATGAGACAATAGTTGAGGCGGTGGCAAACTGGACATTGAAACCCTTCACAAAAGAAGTCAGCTCGAACGGCAAAAATCCATTCCAAATTCAGTACGAACTACAAGAGATGATGCAGGAACTAGTGGGCATTGCACGCCACGAAAAAGGCCTCACACGCGCACGGGAAGAGATTCACAAGTTGAGAGAACAGACAGAGCAACTTGCTGTCGGTGGTAACCGTGCGTATAATCCGGGGTGGCACACCGCACTTGACTTACATCACTTGATGACCGTATCTGAAGCTATCGCACTTGCGGCACTAGAACGAAAAGCAAGCATTGGTGCACATTCACGCGACGACTACCCTGAAAAAGAAGAGGCGGGAACGGTAAGATATAACACCATTGTCCACAAGAACCAGGAAGATAAAATGGAGGTAAGGCGCGAACCCATTCCAGCTATGCGCGAAGACCTACAAACCATCATAGAGGAGGTGGGCTAATGGCGACCGTAAAGTTTAAAATTTGGCGTGGAAACGCCTCCGACGCAGCCTTCGTCGATTATGAAACTGACGTCTCCGAAGGCATGGTAGTGCTTGACGCAGTCCATCAGATTCAAGCACAAGAAGCCAACGATCTCGCCGTGCGCTGGAATTGTAAAGCTGGAAAGTGTGGATCCTGTTCGGCTGAAGTCAATGGACATCCAAAGTTAATGTGCATGACCCGAATGAACGATTTGCCCCTAAATCAGACGATAACTATCGAGCCGATGCGTGCTTTTCCATTGATTAAGGATTTGGTTACTGATGTTTCCTGGAATTTCGAGGTGAAGAAAACGATTAAGAAATTCAATCCACGGTCACCCGATGCGGAAGACGGTAGTTGGCGAATGGCGCAGCAGGACATTGACAGAGTCCAAGAATTCCGAAAGTGTATTGAATGTTTTCTGTGTCAGGACGTCTGCCATGTCATCCGTGACCATCACCTTCACAAAGAGTTCGTTGGACCACGATATTTCGTCTACAATGCCGCTCTCGAGATGCACCCACTCGACACCGAAAATCGTCTTGAGGACCTCAAGGAGTCGGACGGAATTGGGTACTGTAACATCACTAAGTGTTGTACGAAGGTTTGCCCTGAGCACATCACGATCACAGATAACGCAATAATTCCACTCAAAGAACGTGTAGTTGACCAATTCTACGATCCAATCAAGAAACTCTTCCGTATTTTTCGACAGCAAAACTGATTTCACTGTGGCAACACGTTCACTCGAAATAAATACTAGCTGACAAAACTGTATTATGATACCAAGGAGGAAGCAACTATGAAATTCGCGAGATGTTACAGCCTATTTCTAGTTCTCTACATAGTGATGTTGCAGGCCGCCTGCATATCAGGCGGTATGTCGAGCAAAGCTCGGAAACTGATTGAAATTAAGGATTACCAGGCTGCCATTCAGATCTATCAGGGCATTGTTGATGCAAAACCGGGAACTACTGCAGCCCTAGAAGCACAGCTAGAAATGGGCAAGCTATACATCAAAAGGATGAATAAGCTAGATGCTGGTGTAAAAGTGTATAATGATCTAATCTCAGCTTCACCGGAAAGCGAACAAGCAGTTAATGCACATTACGAATTGGGAATGTGCTATTTCCGCTCAAAAAAGTATGAACTCGCGCAAGCACAATTTGATACGATTGTAAACAAATTTTCTGCGAATGAACTCAGCAACAACGCACAACTGATGCTAGCCAAAAGCTATGAGGAAGCCGAAGATTATGAACAGGCTGCGGAAATTTATGACAATTTCGCGAATCGCCATCCATCGAGCAATCGGGCAGCACAAGCGCTTGTAAACAAGGCCAGAATTCAGAAAGATTATCTCAAGAACCAAAACGAAGCCAAACGTACGTATCAGTCACTTGTCAAAAAGTACGGTAAGGTTGATGGTACCCAGGAACAGATCCGTGAAGCAAAACAAGAACTGACTGACCTTGGTGCAAGTATTCCCAAGCCTGAAGATCTCACAGCCACCCGGATGGGACGTGCAATCGAACGACAGAACAAACGCCGCGAACGAGACCGTCCACGCCAAGGCGGTGATAAAAGTCGTGCAATGGGTGGTGCGCCTAGCGTCCAAACACCTGAGTCCGGCTTTAACATTAGCGCCACGGAAGTCATGAGGAGTTTTGGAGGTTCTACAGGAAGCGGTCCCGGCGGAGGCATACGGGGAGACCAAGACGGTACCTACTACGATGCAGAGTTGATGATTGCTAACTTCCTCTATGGGGACGGGTACTACAACGATGCAGGAGCACTGTTGTTCGATGCTATTCACCGTTCGAAAGCCGCTAAGGCCAAGATTGATCCATATGCCTACGTGAAGTTATCAGTTTGCTATCGTAAGATTGGCATGCACCAGCGGGCCAAGGAAATTCTTAAGGAAGCGGTTAAACGTGATAGAGGCGTCATCGACGCAGTAATCCTTACCGGTCAGAATCATTACAGCGGAGCTAAAACATTGGAGGAGGAAAAGGACAAACGTGCTGCATACGAGCGTGCGATTGGAATTTACAATTCTGTCGTAGGCCTCAACCAGAACAAGGACGCAGAGATATATTATAAACTGGGACTCGCACATCAGAAAATGGGCAATCCGGACATGGAGCGTGAGTCCTTTGAACGGTCTATCGCTGCCAAACCCGATTATATCGAATCGCTCGCCTGGCTACCTGATGTATATAAACGAATGAAAAATCGTCCACGAGCGGAGATTTTCCAGGATATTCTGGAGGAACAGGGAGATCTCTTTACAAACAATATGGCACTTGCAGACCTATGCTATCAGTATGAAAACTACAGACAAGCCAAATCAAAATATTCAGCGGCAAGACGAAACGCCGAACGCGGCGGAAAAGTCGATATTAACACAGAGTCCTTAGAGCGCTTAAGAATTTTGCCTGGTGTTGGCACCAACCTAGCGGAAGCAATCATAGATGGCCGCCCATATGAACAAGTTCAGGATTTGCTCAAGCTAGCTGGGATTGATGAACGAAGAATGAATTCAATTCGACCCAGAGTGGTTATAAAAAAGAGCGAGGTCATTGGAGAAAAACGTAAGCAGGCCAATCGAGTTGTCCATTCAGCGATTCGTACAACGATGGCCGCATATAAGCTAGGTCAGACAGATTGGGCGCGAGAAACAATGAAAGGGTTGGCTGAAAAATATCCGGAGCATCCCCTCGTTCCATACGGATGGGGTGAAATCGCTCTGTTGACGAAAGATGGGGATACCGCTGTTGCGTTTTTCAAAGAAGCAATCGAGAAGGACCCACATTCCGACTTCGCCCCAGTAGCACTCGGTGAGTATTATCTTTCGCTGGGCTATGACGATGAAGCACTGGCTATCTGGACAGCGTTCATTAAAGAGAACCGATATAATAGAAACGTCAATCAACGACTTAAGAAATTGAAAGCCCAAAACGCGGATACAAATGCCAGTCAAAGATCGGAGAAACCGACTCCACAATCATCTATGAATCGATAGTATGCTAATGTTCACGCTTAACTTATTTTTCTTAGAGACATTCGCTTGTTTTGGCAACGCAGAACGACGAAAATTTCTTTTCACTTTAACTTAGATGTGATTCTTTTGTGCAGACACAACATCCCTCCGAATCGTTTTCCTATCTTGACGTGTCACCCCAACTGGATTAGCTGAGCGTGCCCGGCACAGCATTTCAGGCGAGTCTAACGTTTCAGAAACACTGTTTGGTCTTAGAAAAAGTGTTTAATCTTGTCAACAGTACTCGGAGTTCATTGGCAGGAACGAATCTGTATCACACGGAGAGGCAGACGAAGATGAATGAGAATGAATCCACGGAAATAATACAAACCATCGAACAAATTGCGAGACAAGCTGGGGACATCTTAATGAGTTACTACGGCCAAATTCACCGCGTCGAGTACAAGGGCATCGGTGATATCGTGACCGAAGCAGATAAAGCCTCAGAACACTTCATTAAAACCACTCTTGAGTCACAGTTCCCCGGTTACGCTACACTCGGCGAAGAATTCGGATTGTCGGATGTTCAGTCTGACAAATGCTGGGTCACGGACCCATTGGATGGAACCGCGAACTACGCAGCAGGCCTGCCTATCTTCTCGGTCGCAATCGGCTTGTTAAACAAAGGCATTCCGCTCCTCGGTGTTGTTTTCGATCCCAACACCAAGCGAATGTTCACTGGGATTAAAGGTCGAAGGGCAACCCTTGATGGCACTCCTCTTCATGTAAACAATCGCGGAAAACTAGATCCAATCGGACTATTCGGTTACTCCGCAGAAGTCATGAAGTCCCTACATCCGTTCATGTGTAACCAGGCAAAAGGACGTGCACTCGGATCCGCAGCCCTTCATATCTGCTCAGTCGCAGCCGGCCACTTCGATGGGAGCTTCGATCTTTCCACGAAACTCTGGGATGTTACGGCCGCAACAGTCATCTTGGAATCTGCGGGTGGACGTATCAGTTATCCATCTGGCAAGCGCATCTTTCCATTGCCACCAGATTCACCAGCGTATCGTGGAGCAACCGTACCTTTTTTAGTGAGCAACGGAAAAATTCATGCCGAATGTGTGGAGATCTTTGCCCGGGTAGAAGGACAAATGAAATAGACCCCCATTCAGCTGTTCTTCACTCTCAATCTAATCGAATTAGCCCACATCTTCACGTTCCCTAATTTTTCCAAAGTAGTAACACCGTCTCGGTTTTCGGTCAATGCTCAGTATCAGTGTGGAGGTGAGATTGAAGGGGCACCATTTGTCTTGTCAGAAATTACGGAATCCAACAATAGTCCTTCTGCGGTTCTGTTACATTCTTTCGCCGGATGTATCATTTCTCGCAATTCCTCTGGAACCATTCTTCTGGAAGCGCAAAACTACAAAAGACTATTATAACACGAGGGTTTCAATGCAACGAGCTATTGTCCCAAGTCTAAACGGAGCGCCTGCTGACGTTTTCACGCTGTTTCAACCGGTAGACATCCAATCTCTAGACCCATATGGCATTATATTCGTTTCGTCACAACAGGCCTGTCTCTACCCATAAAGGAAGGTCCAAATCCGCAACCCTCGATCGTCTCTTCAACTTGTAGGCATGATTAAAACTCTCGATTTCTAACACTGAAAAACATTTACGAACATGACCAATAAAACCATCCCAGTTCATCGAAATCAGCCAGATTCGATTGTAAGTCAGATTCTGGCTGACTGTGAGGACGTTTCGCGCAATACTGCCATTTCCCCTCAAGCGGTCAGCCGCCGACGTTTTCTAAAAAGCGCCATTGGCGCAGGTGTCCTATCAGGAACGATTGCCCAAATTCGTGGCAATGCATTTGCGCAGATAAGCCAATCTCCGTTAGACAAGGGGAAACAGAAGCCACTCGTACCTGTAGTTGAAGCCACCAGTGAAGCAGCCTGGGAAGGCAACATTCTTAACGAACAAGTTGTCAGCGAAATGATTGATTTGGCAATGGTAAAGTTGACAGGCCGTGATTCTGCGAAGGAAGCGTGGAAAGACTTTGTACTACCGGACGATATTGTCGGAATAAAAATAAACACTCTCGCCGGAAAGGAATTGAGCACCCAGCGAATTGTTATCGATAAAATCATCGAAGGATTGTATGGGGCCGGTGTCCTCAAGAATCAGATTATTGTCTGGGACCGATTTGCAACACACCTAATCAATGCCGGATATGTAATTAATCAGGGTAATCAAGATGTTCGAGTCTTTGCATCCGACAGCGTGGGCGTCGGGTATGACGATGAGGTATTCTACGAAACGGAAAAAGACAGTGAGGTCCGGCGTGAGGCTGGCAACACAAAGTCTCGATATAGTAGAATTCTTACAAAGGAAGCAAATGTAATAATTAATGTTCCCATTATGAAACATCACGCCATCAGTGGAGTAAGCGGATGTTTGAAGAATCTGGCTTTCGGGAGCGTTGATAACACGCGTCGATTCCATCCAAGCCCACTTCACTGCGATCCAGCCATCACAGAAATTTTCGACCATAGGATTATCAAAAACAAGGTCGTGTTAAACATCGTCGATGGACTGCTCGCTTCCTTCGACGGCGGACCTGTTTTTGATCCAAGCGGAAAATGGGAATATGGTGGGCTATTAGTGAGCAAAGATGCTGTTGCCTTAGACCATCTCGTACTCCAAACAATTGGTGAGAAGCGTGACGAAATGGGCTTGCCATCAGTCACTCGTTTGGCTAATCACATCCGTTCATCATGGCGCGCAGGCATCGGGACGAATGACGTAGATGATATGGATTTCCAACAGGTCAAGGTATAAGCTTCACAATTCGCGTGAGCGAAAACACTGTTCTACAACATACACCATTTGTAAGTTACCGAGGGTTTACGTATGATGCGAACAAAACTATGTCCCTATTCGACCTTCTGCCAGGGCAACAACTTTGACAGAATTCCAGTAGTCATGTGGTGATAGATGCGCATCGAGGCATGAAACATCGCCTAGAATCCTTGTTGTTTTTGACACAAGTGAAATAGCACTATTAGCGGTGATGTTCCCAAGAAATTAACTCGCTAGGCTCATGGCGTCTCGAACTTTACTGAGCGGGCGGAGTGCTACATTGCGTTCCCACACGGCCCCCCCGCTCATGCTGAACGATACGAGAACACCCATTGCACCACTTGCCATGCGCAGCGCATTGAGCGAAAAGAATTTACAATAGCGACGACCCAGATTATGACTAGTCCTACCCAAGATATAAACCGAAGATTACTGGTGTATGGAGAAAAGGGCAAAACCCAATCTAGACGAGCCAAATTACGGAACAGCAGGTTCCATTCACGCTTGGAACTGTACCAAGTTTCGATTAATCAGACCAATCCTGAATCAACCAGCACTGCCAAAAAATCGTCTGACCTCCATGAATCTAATCGTATATTGTCTCCGTTAGTTTTCTGGTACATCACATAGGTCTTGATAACACGTCGACCTGGAATGGGTATCAGCGATAAATCTTGTATCTTACCTTTCCACTTGGTGAAATAATCGTCCATGCTATTCTACATTTCGTTTTTTTTTATCCCCTTTGTTATCTGGTTGGTGGTGAGATTCGCCTCCAATCGGAAATCAGCCGAAGAAATCCAGTGCCGAATTCTTCTTGAAGACTGTGCTCTCTGCCACGAAGAATTCGAAATGAGCGAGTTGATTGAGAAAGAAGTAGGCGAGTACGGCCGGATCTACTGTTTTTGCAGGGGATGTATCGACAATCTTCACTATGAGCTTCACTCTCAAGAAAAGATAGGTGCCATGGCGAAAACTGGAGACAAGGATTACTGAACCGGCGATGTTCATAACAGTGCGTCAGAAAGGAGTGGAAAGGTGTCTTATGAGCCACGTTTTCAGATGGCTTGGATTGATTAGTGTTCTGGTGCTAACAGCTGTGTTCAGAACTGCTTTTTCCAACGACCTGGGTTCTGGTAGCCAGAACTCACCCCATGTGATTAGAGCGGAACACGGAACCAGCACAGAAATTCCAGTCTACACTTACAACGTGGTTAATACCTATCCTCACGACCGAAACGCATATACGCAAGGGCTGGTTTTTGAGGACGGTGTTTTTTTTGAGGGCACAGGGCTCCGCCAACACTCATCCCTACGTCGTGTCGCGATGAAAACCGGGGAGATTCTGCAACTGAGAGAATTGCCCCCTCATCTTTTCGGCGAGGGGGTAACCGTATATGGCGAACGCATCATCCAATTGACATGGCAATCTAACGTTGGATTTGTCTATGATAAAAGCACTTTTGAACTACTACGAGAATTCAATTACCCGACTGAGGGCTGGGGTATCACGTTTGATGGTGAATACCTGATAATGAGTGATGGCACCCCAAATCTGTACCTCCTGCATCCTGAAACATTTGAAACGGTGCATCGAGTAAAAGTCCATGACAATCGAGGCACCGTGAACAATCTTAATGAGCTTGAATATATCAACGGCGAAGTTTATGCGAATGTTTTCGAAACCAATCGAATCGCGCGAATTAATGCGAAAACTGGCCGAGTTGTCGGTTGGATTAATCTGAGTGGTCTCTTAAGTGCAGAAGACCGTATCCAAAGGGTTGGCGTCCTCAACGGCATTGCCTGGGACGACGAACACCAGCGGCTGTTTGTCACCGGAAAACTTTGGCCTAAACTTTTTGAGATTGAGCTAATTCGGTCGGAATGAGAGAAGTGTGCCCTCTCAAATTGCCAAACCAACTTGACATTAAGCATCAAAAGCACTAACACAACTCATAAGGGGAATTTTAATGCAGAAAAAAATTCTGATATCGCGCATTTATGAGAATCCAGAATTCGATTCCGATCCACGCCGCAAAGCATTAGAGAATCTCGGAAAATTCGGCAAGTTATCCCAACATCCGATGGAGTTGACCGACGAGCACGCAGATAACGTAATTGCAGTCCTTGCAGGTTCGCCGCTTGTCCATGAGAGTTTCTATAAAGCTGCAAAAGATCTTCGGATTATTGCTCGCTGGGGCGTGGGATTTGAGACAGTCAACGTGGATATCGCAACAAAGTATGGAGTAATCGTAACGGTTGCACCAGAGCACCTAGAAACTGTAGCAGAGTATACAATTGCCCAGTGGTTTGCCACACTCAAACGTGTTTATAGTATAAACGAACGGGCACATCGGGGAGACGCATCCCTCATGCGCAATTACGATGTGAAAGGCTCGACACTAGGACTCTATGGATTAGGACGGATTGGACAAGAGGTAGCAATTCGTGCTAAACCACTTCTCGGAGATCAAGGACGCTTGCTAGTGTACGACATTCGGTCCGATGTCAAAGAATTGGCCGCGAAGCTTGGAGCCCAATCAGTAGACGATCCTCTGGAGCTTTTCCGAGAGAGTGATACCATTTCACTCCACGTTTCTGGCGCACATCCAATCGTGACCTACGAATGCCTTTGTGCGATGAAACCGCACGCCTCATTGATTAACCCGTCCCGCGGTAACCTGGTTGATGACGAGGCCGCAAACCAAGCTATTCAAGAAGAGCGACTCTACTACTATGTAGTCGATGACCCTATAAACGGTCCGAGAGAAATCCACAAAGGCCATCCCCGCATCATCTCCACCAACCACTGTGCAGGAATATCCGTTGAATCCACAATTCGTCTCGATCTTCGTACAATCGAGCAGACCATTAACACAATTAACGGACTTGAACCAACTCACATACTCAATCCAGAGGTCCTGAATCATCCACGGGTAAATGGTTTCTTGGGAAGGAGTTAATAATGAAATTCTTCGGTCACAAGAACATTCAAGAACAAGCAAAGACAAACCAAGAGCAAGGAGAGGAATTTCTTGCCGAGAACTGCAAAAGAGAAGATGTTGTCAGTTTACCAAGCGGTCTACAGTATAGAGTGATTAACGCAGGAAACGGCAAGACACCGACACCGAGCGACACGGTGCTCACACACTATCGGGGTAAACTAATCAACGGCAAAGAGTTCGACAGTTCTCATCGTCGTTCCGAACCAGCTCGCTTTCCTGTAGGCCATGTAATATCAGGATGGACGGAAGCCCTACAGCTAATGCAGGTTGGCGCAAAATGGGAATTGTTCATCCCTGCAGCTCTCGCGTATGGCGAACGTGGCGCAGGCCAGGCCATCGGTCCAAACTCGACGCTGATTTTCGAAATAGAACTGCTTGCAATTCAGTAGACACATCACTGGACGGCATGTTAGCCAACAATTGCCCTCGCACACTCATCTCAGAGAAGCTGGCCCGACGCGATGCGAAGTCAGCTTTGTTATCACCAACGTCAGACAGTTCTAATCGGAGCCATCGCCATGCGTGATATATCTTTTGTGAACGGTTGCTGACAAACACACGGCTACTTCGAAGTAGAATAAATCGCGATCTCCTTACCGTCCAACAACCACACTGCCTCAAAATACATGGGCTTGATAGTTCTTAGAATCGCTTAGACATAGAGATTAGATTGAATGACATATGGGTTTTGTTCAAAAGATTAAAGCGTCCACAAATGAGACCGTTACAGTGTTCGCGGGTTCAACTTGACACGCATTTACATTGAGATTTATGCGATTCCATCCGTGGAGTTGTGAAGCGATGACTACAGGAACAAAATCGTGTAGTCATTTGACCTCATGTAAATCGTGAACACCATTTTGCCGATAGCGCGTTGGCAGTTTTCCAAGAACTACGCCCCAAGCCCGTGAGGAAGGCTGGAAGTGAGACGCTCACCTAGTTGTTTCGGGTTCTCTACAACAAATACTCAATATTGCTTCCAAACCTTCGTTTCGCCTACAGCACTATGAGCTTTGGTGATTTTCTTGATTCTAACGCTGACTTCGGATTTTACTACCTACCAACGCCCCGTTGCGCGGCTAGCATTGCTACCATGATCAGATTTTGTTTTTGGGATCAACGGTTTGCGTGGTTGGCGTCTCTAATCTTGGTGCCGATAGTACGAGAATCTTGCTCTGAATTGTGTTGATGAGTCCCGCCAATTGAACCATGAACGCAATATACTCATCTCCGGCGGTGAGTCGTCCCTCCACGCGATCGTCGACAGCACGCTTTTTGATACGGGAAAGCAGATCGAATAAACGAAAGAGCTGGTGGAGATCTCTCTCTCCGCGCTGATCTGCTTCGATGTCACCTACCTGCGTCATGAACTCATGTAATCGCGCATTCATGTGACGTCGCTTTTCAACGAAGTTCTGTCGCAACGTTGCACCAACCACAATGACAAGAATTGTGAGTACGAGAAGGTACGGCAGTGTATCAGTGAACGCTTCAGCAACACTAGATGAGAAAGTTGGCTCACCTCGGCTATAGAAATCGGTCGCGCCGCGGTGGATCGGGAAATCCTGTTCGTCTCTTGCGAATTCCTCCGTGAGCTCACTGAGCCCCTTCCGGAAAGAACTCGAGAGTGCCATTTGTGTCATCGTACGTACTAGGAATGCAGGGACTTCGTGATGTGTGATGAGACTCGCTTTCACTCCAAGACACGGCGTATCTTCGGAAGGTACGGGCGGTTCGCCAGAATACACGGTTCGTGGGAGCATAAAGGGAAAAAGCGCTGTATTCTTAAAAATAAGTGCTCTAGTATCCTCAAGTGGCAGGAGATCGTATTTCCCACTCCGCAGGAGATTCGTCAAACTCTGAGATAGATCGCCAGTCACAATGAACGCAGCATCGATCTCCTCACTCTCAAATGCCTTGAGCGTATCGACAAGATTCAGAGCGTGCATATCCTTCTCATCTGTTCTCATATTATAATGTTGAAGTACCTGTTCTGCAATCTGGAGGGTTCCGCTACCAGTAGCACCAAGGGAGACGGACTTTTCCCGCAAATCCTGAATCTTCTTGATACCAGCATCTTTACGTATCACTATGTGCAATACTTCTGCATACAGATTAGCTACAGCTCTGACGTCGAGATCTGTGTCGTTATTGTTGTCCGACATTTTGCCTTTTGCTTCTCGCCTCTCCAACCTCCTATTATTCTGATAAAAGGCAAATTGAACTTGTCCTGCGATGACTCGATCTAGATTGTCCGCTGAGCCATTTGTCTTCTCGATTTCAACGCTGATTCGAGGATATTCGAGTTTAAGCAAGCCTCTCAATTGTTGAGCCAAGTGATGATATTCTCCCGCTTCCGAGCCCGACGCAATTGTTATCTTATGGGGAAGTCGTGACGCAAGCCGATTATAACTCACGCCCGCAAAGATGAGGCATAGTAGAATCACGACAACAAGAATCCAGCCTCTGATGTTCATATGTTTTCCTCCTTAGTCGATTTCGAGCGCTAGCTGATTGAGTAGTTTCTGCCTCAATCCGTCTTTCCCTGGTGGATTCCATGGGTGTTTTCGATCTCCGAGCAAAATAAGACCATCGCCATCTTCAACCCTGAAATCTTTCGCCGGCGCCATAATGATCCGTCGTCCACGAATAACTCCTTGTGTAAGCACCCGCTCTTCCAAATCCAACAAAGACCTAGAAATCTCTGCAAAAGTGTATCCATCTAGCTCCGCATCTTGGACACTATAGAGCGTCGACTCGGTTCGAGTATCAAGCGTTTCAAACACTGATGGTCCTACACCTCGGTCAATCGCAGTTTTCGCCATAATCAGCGGAACGATCTCGCCAGTAAATACAATGCGGTCACAGCCGTTTCGCCGAAATAGACCTTCGTTCTGTTTGTCGACACATTCTGCTACTATCTCAAGCCTTGGGTGGAGATCGTCAATCACCCCAACAGCCGCAGCAGTGAGTGCATCTGAACTGGATTCCTCGCCACTCGCGAAGACAATTGCTGCTCGTGATTCTACCACATTGGCCTGCAGGTAGGTTTTGGCATTAGTTGGTGAACCATGCGAGAAATAGATATCATCGAAATTGTCTGTAATCTGGTTCGGTAACTCCTTAAACGCCTCGGATATAATCACAATAGGCAATTCGCTGGTATCTAGATCTGTGCGCAAATTCTCAATCACGATCACAATCTTATCTGGATTTTTACTCCAATCGACAACTAGCACGTGTTCCTTCAGACGAAGACGAACCAATCCTTTCACCCGCCTTTCATGAATATCAGATAGCCTTGTGATGAGCTGGCTGGCAACTGTTGAAAAACAGCCCAGTGTTATGATGCTGAATACAATCGTTGAAATCCGTCCTGCTGCCGTTTCTGCAAAAATATCTCCATAGCCAATAGTAGTCATGGTGATGAATGCCACCCACACTGAATCTAAGACCGCCAGTTCCGGTTTTACCTGGCTCTCAAAGGTATGGAATGCAAACACATACAATACAAAAGCGAGCAACATCAGCTCAGAAACTAATATGGACGTGCTACCTCTCCATGGTAGCACCGCGCGTAATTTCTTGAGGACAAGCTGAAGGGAAATCATCGTTCAATAGCACCGCACTGCAGAAAAGTTGTGTGGGCAACTACTTAAGCGTCGCTTTTGTGCGTGGTAGACAGCAGTCCAATCACGTAGCACTCAATTTGTTACTTGGTTTGACAATGCGTTTTTAGACCCTTCGAAGGCGAAAGATAACCACCCCATTAGGCGTCGGCCGCGTCAGCTGATGCCGTTGCGTTCACATTGCCTTCTCGTTGACTGGTGAAGAAGCGTTGCGTCGGATAAGCAAAATTGATATCAGTATGAGTGGCAAATCGGTTTAGAATATCTTCCCAAATCGTCTGCGAAATACCACGACGGGTCCGCGGCTCACACAGATGGCGGATTGTAAGCAAAACACCACTATCCGATACGCTCGTGTAGACAGCAGGTGTGAGAACAGAATAGGATATCATGAATCGACGACTTGCTTCTGCTATCTGCTGTTCCGCGGATTGCCTTAGGTCTTCGGCATGTTTTTCGACGATCTGTTGTAGCAGTCCCTTGGCCTTTTTCCAATCGCTTTCGAAAGTCACTAGCACAGGAATTTCGTTCCAGATGTACTGAAATCCCTTGCTATAGTTTGAAATAACTTCACTTAAAACGAGCCCATTGGGAATGTGAAGAACTCGTCCGGTGCTCTGGTCTGCGTTCACCCAATTCCCGATTTCCATAAGAGTAAATTTGAATATACGCACGTCAATAACATCGCCCGCGTCCCGTCCAATCTGTATGCGGTCACCCACACTAAAGGGGCGTCGCCACATGATGAATATCCAACCAGCAATACCTGTTACAAGATCCTTCAAGGCAATCGCAAGACCGGCGGTTAACAATCCCAGAAATGTCGCCACCGTCTGGATTCCCTCAAACCATACTCGACCGACCAGCACACATCCAAGAATTACAGTAACAGTATTGGACCTTTTTCGCCAGCGATAACGAACCCGCACATCGTCTGTTCCACGCCACAGCAAGACCGCAACGAGAATTCGAATCACCCAGAGAATAAGGATAATGGTGATTGATGCAAATAGATTCCCCTGAACCCATGGCGCCAACTTCGTGATGTGTGTAATCCAGTTCGTAATCCTCTCCATCACATCCTACCTAAACGTACACACGGGACACACCGTTATGAAATGGAACGCTTTCCAACGTCATCCGTTTCCTATTCCCGATTGTAGGGGACACCCAGTGCCAGGGGCGGCCTAGACTTTCCAACAAAACCGGCAAGAACGAGAAGCGTTAACACGTAAGGAAACATGAGCAAAAACTGGTGTGGGATGTTTAAGCCGATTGCTTGAAAACGCACTTCGACTGATTCTCCTAGACCGAAAAGAAGCGCTGCACCGCATGCCTTTATGGGGTGCCATTTCCCGAAGATCACAATTGCAAGCGCAATGAATCCTCGCCCCACTGTCATTCCTGGGGTGAAGTAGGGCACATCTGCCAAGGACAGATAGCCACCCGCCATCCCAGAGACCAGTCCGCCAAATAGGACGCAGAGGGTACGTAGTCTTGAAACATCTACACCCACTGTATCTACAGCATTCGGATGTTCACCACAAGCCCGGATTATCAGACCATGATTTGTATGGAATAGGTAGAAATACACACACGGAACCAACAAAAAGGTCACAAATACCAGAGCATTATGCTGAAACAACACACGTCCTATCCATGGAAGATTGGACAAAAAAGGGATTTGAAACTCGTGAAACGCGGCTACCCTTAGAGCGGACCCCGTATAGCCAAACAACCTTTGATAGAAAACCTCAGTAAGCCCGAGGGCTAGCAACGTGATTCCTGTTCCAGTCACTACCTGATCAACGCCCAATCGAATTGTGAGTAGCGCAAACACATATGCCGTGATTCCACCGCTTAATCCGGCCACGACAATCCCTACACACGGTGCAATACTGGGCCAGAAAACACCTGCATACAAAGAGCCTAGCATGCCGACGAAGGCGCCCATGAGCATCATGCCCTCGATACCGATGTTGATGACGCCCGATCGTTGAACAACTACCTCGCCCAACGCAGCTAAGAGTATGGGAGTTGCGTGCCTTATGGTTGCTGCGAGGACATCTTCATACATAAGCCATAAAAAATGAATAGACAGTAGAAAGGAACGTATATGAATAAAAGTGCGGTTATTGAAATAAATCCTACTCCAGAAACCCAGACGCCCCATCAGCCTGCAGGTCTATTTGCACCGTTTGTAACGGCGTCTTTCCAGTAATCTCAACTTCTTCTGTACGATCTACATAACCTGTTTTTCTAAGTGTAATCTGATGTGTTTTCCGCGCGAGGTTAAGCAATTTCGCCCTTCGATGTGTATCGGAGATCACGGTTATAAGTTTGTTCTGAAGATACACGTCTGCGCCACCAACGTTGGATTGAACGGTCAAATGTACCCTGGGATAATGCATCTGGACAGGGGGCGCCGGTGGGGAAGCTTGCTCGAGTGAAGAGCCAACCATCACTCCGATTGCAACAACAATAGCCACTCCGCAAACGCTCAAAAACAGAATTTTCTGGCGAGTCTTACGATAGTTTACCAGCTGTTGATTACTTTGCATAATGCCATCTTCTTAACCTGGAATCACATTTGACTTGACGTAGAAAAGTGAAAGCGGTGCGGGACACACGCCTCAATCGAACTTGACTACCAATTATCTTATCACGAGTTGCTACAACGATGCAAACAGTTCTAGCAACAACCAAGAAACTTGAGAATCAGAACTGATTTTTAGCGAGTTACCAAACATAAAGAGAGCCCTTTAGAATTAGACAACGTTGTATTGGACCAACCAAACGTTATCCGAGAAGATTGAAACAATCCGCCTAAGGTGCTTCTGATTTATACCTGGTGAGTTTAAGACATTGGAGTCGCTATCTTATTGTAACTTCTTCCAAGGTGTGATAGAGGTTATTCTCGATACATCCATCCGCCTGAGCGAAGGCGATGAAATGTAATTGTCTTCTCCCTAAAACCATAAGAGATTACGCTCGCAAAACGCAAATGAATATATTCTCTGAATACTTGTTGTGGGGCCCTGAAAGGGTCAAGGAGAAAGATCTCTGCTTGACAGACTTTACGAAAATATGTTATATTTTTTAGCTTTTACAATTACATTCGACGACTAAACACACTTCCCGACCTACACAGAGGGTGCCCTCTGTTTGAGGGTCTGATGTAGGTTTGAAGGGAGTGGAAGCTAAACCCTTTAAAGAGAAACAATAAGGAGGTTTTTTTGAGAGCTACAATGAAAGAGCTCCTGGAAGCAGGAGTTCACTTCGGTCACCAAACACGGCGTTGGAATCCAAAAATGGCGAAATACATTTTCGCCGAACGCAACGGCATCTATATTATTGACCTCCAGAAGACGTTACGTATGCTTCAAACTGCGTGCGATCAAGTCCAGGAAATTGCTGCACAAGGTGGTACAGTGCTATTTGTAGGCACTAAGCGCCAATCCCAAGAAACAGTCAAAGATGAAGCTACCCGATGCCAGATGTTCTATGTGAACCACCGTTGGCTCGGTGGCACGTTAACTAACTTTCAGACCATTCGACGAAGCATTCAACGGCTAGAGAAATTAGATATTGACGAAGCTAAGGGTGTATTTAACCAACTTCCTAAGAAGGAAGTCATAAAGCTAAGGCGAGAGAAAACGAAGCTCACCCTTAACCTGGACGGGATAAAAGCGATGAAACGCCCGCCAGATGCAGTGGTTATAACTGACACACGCAAGGAACATACAGCCACCCTAGAGGCGAACAAATTGGGCATTCCTGTAATCGCTATCGTCGACACAAATTGCGATCCGCAGCCAATTGATCTGCCAGTCCCCGGTAACGATGATGCAATCCGCGCAATCAGACTCGTGTGCTCTGTACTAGCAACTTCTATTGTTGAAGGACGGGCAAGTGTGCTAGAAGGAGCTGATACACCCGAAACTGTCGAAACTGACACTAGTGAAGGCACCGGAGACCCACAGATTGAGGACAACACGAATATAGAAGAAAGTTCGGACAAAGATCCGGCACTTGGGGCGAATGAATCAGTTCAGGAAAAGCCATTAACCAAGCGCACAACTAAGAAGCGACAAGTTAAGACAGAACCCCCCACAACGAAGTCCAAATCAGAGACCCAGAAATCTGATAGTACGGAGCCTTTACCGGTAGTGGAAACCAGCGAGGACGAGGCGAGTTCAACCCAGGATGAGGCCGCAGAGACAGAAGAATCCGTTGAACCGACTTCTACTCCTATACGTGCTCCATGAATTTATAAGTCCACCACCTATAGCAATACAATAGTAGGAAAGACTATATGAAAAGAGTCCGAGACTGCTGAGGAGACCTGTGTAACCAATCCTAGTTCAGCTCTGGATGAATCCGTAGAAA
>CAYZGU010000012.1:0-60989 GCA_964478165.1 uncultured bacterium
TTCAGTTGCAAGCAAGATTGAGGCAATGGAATAGAGAACACGACAACTGACAATGGGATTTGGAAACCGTGCTGATATTCAAATCATAACCGATTTGCCAAAGCGACCAAAGCGAAGAGAACCACGATTCGTGCCAGTATGGAGTTTCTATATCTCCTCCCGTGTAAAGATGTCGATCTGATAGAAGAGGGACTTCGAAGACTGAACATTCCAACTCGACTTAACAGAAACAGATTCATTATCCATGTTCTTAAGCATGCCACTTCAATCCAACTGACATGGATTCTTAACTAGTCCATTTTTGCACTATTCAGCCGTGACTCCTGTTTCTCAAAACTATAGGACCCAAAACGAATCATACTGTGTACTCAATAGAGGCTGTGGGATTAGTAAAAGGAAGAAAGCACAATGGAAATTCCACCGCCAATATGCCTGCTAACTGGGGCGTCACAACCATCACACTTCCGACCCTAATTTTTCGGTTCCCAGAAGGCAGAAATCATTGCCGTAATTGGAATCGCTAGGACTAGCCCCAGAGTCCCCGCTAACAATCGTACCACTTCAGCAGCAACAACGCTCACGCTGAGCAGCTCGATCGGTGGGGACTGGAAAAGGTTAACGTCCGGAGTTGCTACGGCCATGACCAACAATAAGCGTGCCCCAAGATACGCAAAAACAAGCGTATTAACCATTGTTCCAAGGATGTCAGTGCCCACATTCATACCGGAAGCAATCAGTTTCCAGGTTCGCATGTTCGGGTTTGCCCGCCGAATCTCCTCCATGGATGAAGACACCTCAATCGCGCCATCAACGGCAACGCCTAGAACACCCATCAACATCCCTGCAACCAATAACTGGCGAAAATCAAAAGGAGGTGTGCGCGTAGCTTCCACAATGTCCGCCGAGATTGCGTTCTCTAGCCCCGAGAAATGCAGTTGATTTTGGGCGAACATCACAAACAGGCCGGAAACAAGAATGCCGCCCATCGTGCCAAATACAGCGGAGAAGGTTTTCCGGCTTGGTCCAATTACAAACACAAGCGACGTGAATGCCACCAAGCCAGAAGCCAGGGTGACAATCACAATAGCATTGGCTCCTCGTGAAATAAGAGGCAACATAAAAAAATAGATGATTATTCCCGAGAAGAGCATGGCAAAAGCAGTCCGAACACCTTCAACTCGACCAACAAAAATAATCACGAGAAACATCAGGCCGACCATCCATACCAAGAAGCCATCACGCCCATACTCTTGAACAATATTGACCAAACTAATCTTATCGAGAGAGCCGCCAACGCGACAGAGCACGATATGACCTGGAGCAGCAGGAATACTAAGCAAAGGCATATTGTGATTAACAATATTTCGTAAAATCAGGCGCTCGCCCTTGTAGAGTCCCGATAGCATTTCGAGTTCAAGAATATGATGTTCAGTATTTGCGTCGTAAATCTTCAGCTTCCCGTCTGTCTGTCGAACCGCATACGTCTGCTCCCTATCGTTGTCGCTGATAAGCCATCTGCTGTCCTTCCACGGTTTAATCGCGACACTAACATTCCCGGACAAGACAATTCCCTTATCCTCAAATTCAGCCCGAAGATCCTTTGAAATCTTCCGATTGTCCAATCCTTTCACATGCTGAAATCCAGACTCAAACAAGAATTTCGCGTTAGATTCAAGAAGACGGAGAATCTTCCCCTTTGCGTACTCAGACCTGGAGACAAGATGTCCATTTGAGTCTCGGTGTTCGGTGATGGTTGCAGACGCATGATTAATTCGATGATAAGTGAACACCGTACCAACTAGAACGAGGATTAATGCAGTTGGTACGACTAGGCGAACTTTACTTTTTGAATCATTGGCACGCCATAGGTTCTCAAGTTCCCCAGCAGATGGCAAATCTTCGTGAATCTCCGCTGATTCTACCCTTGTATATTTGGTTAACATTCCCGAAATCGTGGCAGCAATCGGAACGGTCAATACCAATCCAATCGTTCCAACGACAGCTTGTACTATAGCCGCGGCTGTTGCCTCGTCATTCACCAAGCGGAGAAACGGATATAGCCTACCCACTTCAGGGAATTCGATTGTTGGAAGTAACATGACAATCATATGCGCACCAAGATAGGCAAAAATGAGCGTGTCAGCCATCGTTCCCATGATGTCTCTACCAACATTCAACCCGGCGCGAATAGCCTGACGCACAGTCACATTTGGGTTCACCCGCTTAACTTCATGAACCGAGGACGAAATAGACATACCGACATCCATCATCGCACCAACAGCGCCTAGAATCATACCTGCTGAAAGGATACCTGCGAAATCCCAATGGTGTGATGCCTTCGTTCGCCACAGCGCAATTCCCAGTTCTAAAAATCCAAATTCTTCAGCGAGACCAGTGAGAGCCATCACTTTCTGGCTGATGAAAGAAAGAATTGCTACTGCGGCCAAGCCTCCAAGTGTTGCCAGCACTCCCGAAATTACCTTAAAACTGAAACCCGCAATTATAACAAAAATCGCAATCGTAAGCAGTGTGGCAATGCACAGAGCAACACCAATGGGATTGAAACCCCGAACGGTCATTGGCACGAGAACGCAGAACACACTCAACGCGGTCAGAAAAAGAGTCAAGATTGCTCGCACTCCTTTCAAGCCCGCAACCAAAATAATCAAACACCCCAACACTCCTCCAAAATACAGAAGAAAAGGAGTTCGAAAGTACGCGCCCATCCGAACTTCATCAATTTTAGTCTGGTTCTGGCGTCTGAGAGGGATTTCAAGTAAGAGCACATCGCCTTGATAAATAACACGATCACTAAACGGTCGTCCTATCCATATATTATTAATATTCACAATTTCTCCGCGAAATTGTCCAGAAAGGATACGTAAGGAAAGAATTTGATCAACATCCTCGCTCGTATCCACTCCGACCACCCGTCCAAGACAGATTAACTTCCGCAAGGCGCCGTGATGGACAATTTCTGAGAACCGGAACAGTTTGACGTGTAAGAACATGACAACTATGGCCAGCGTTAGAACGCCAATAATCTTTAGTTTCCTCTCGGTCATTCAGCTTTTCTTCCCCTTCCACAACACGCCTTCATAGCAAACAGCCAATGCACATCTGAACCATATGGAACACTCAGATTACACACTTCAGAATAATCAAGGTGAAACGTAAGACAAATCCAGTTGACAGAGAATTTTATGACTCTGGAATAGGACTAAGATCTGTAAGGGGTGTTCAAGCGCAACTAATTCACCCTTCTCAGAGGTTCACGTTTTGACCTGACGCTTTAATCTTGTGATGAAGTAGCTTCTGATACGCGACAATAGAGGAAAGACAAGCCGCATCTGAGCAACCTCATGACAACAATCTCAGAATTGCACAAAAATCGCCGATTAAACGTCAATTTGACCCTGCTCCGATACTCGGTAGCAATCAGTGCATCACCATTCAAACCATAGCTTCCCATGACTTGTACCGCCATAAGGCTATCCTTTTCAACCGTGGTGGATGTGTAACACACAATGGAATTTTCGTGGATATACCCTAATTATATAATTCTATTCATTCTACCAAACCTCTACGTCTCAGTCAATTAAATGCATGCTCCCAAAGCTCCTGCGGAGTCAATCTGCTGGCTTACTTAGAGTTAACAAACCAACGAGATAGCAAAGATTTGCATTTTGGGTTTCTCAAGTAGTTCGCTCTTCGTAAAACCTCTTCACGAAACCAAACAAGGTTTTTTCAAAATAAAATTTGCGGCCTCCTTGAGCACACTTCATGAGCCCTGCGTTGGCGTCCGAATTTTCCTTTACAATACAGAGTGTTTATGCTAGTATGTGCCTGTTATTTGTTCCCGGTGTGCAATCCAGACTCCATCGTTAGCAGATGATTGTAACACCCGACCACACTATTCACTCACAAAAGAGTTGACAAGCTTCAAGAAGTCCCTTATATTAGTCGTCAGTTCCTCGGTTTTTCACAATTATCTCGTAGAGGTATTAAATGGCAAACACCCTGACCGTCGTCTTAGCTTTGTGGTTTTGCGTACAACCTCAATTAGTCAGTGCGCAGACAGGAGAAACGGAAGTCTCGAAACCGTCAGCCAACGGTGAACGGACGGTTTCATCTCAACCGGAAATTCAGCCGTCAGGAAACACTGATAGCGTAGAAGCAGATCGCCAAATTGTCCAGATTGGCGGAACTTTCTATCTCAAACCGATGGAAATTGTTGAAAGCTTGGTTTTAATCGGCGGAAATTCCACCATTCGCGGACAGGTCCAGGGAAATATACTGGTCTTGAAGGGCAACGTAGAAGTGCTTAAAGGCGCAGAAGTCCTCGGGAGCATCACTACAATATTCGGAAAAATTAACGGAAAGGAGCATTTGGAAAAAGGGCTCCATAGAGAAATCAATGGATGGCGACTTGTCCCGGCATCTGCATCGCTTATCATGCGACCGCAATTAGCCTGGGGAATCGAGAAATCTGAAAAATTTGGTTGGGCGGTTCTAGCCTTCATCGGACTGACGCTTATTCATGTTCTAATTTTCGCCATATTTCCTCAACAGATGGACACTATGGCGGGTGTAATTTCCCATCGCCCCGTTGGAAGCACCCTAATCGGCTTAGTCGTCCTCATTGTTATCCCTTCTCTGACAGCGGTTCTGGTACTGTCGATTATCGGGATTCCTCTTGTTCTATTGCTTTTCTCGATTCTCATGCCAATGGCCATCTATGGTAAGACGGCTATTTTTCTGTCAATGGGGAATACAATCTTCTCCCATCAACCCAGAATCGTGTCTGTTGTCGCGGGGTACTGGATCTATTTCATGGCAACCTCAATTCCACGTGTAGACCTGGTCACATTCCTTGTTGCAAACACAATAGGCGTCGGTGTTTGCATAAGGACGATGTTTGGACAGAAATCGGGACCAAGACTGTCGCCATTCACACGTTCGCAGCCTTTTCTTGATAACCGTCAGTAGACCGCAAAAGCAATGTTCTGGAATCACGTTATCCCAGATTTTCGATTCTACGCTTTTTTTACGCATTCTTGCCCGGTTTACTCATCTTCAAAAGCCACAAACGTCCAATCTTCAGGGTTCAGCTTGTTCCCTCAAATAAGCCCCAGTTGAAACGCACGAATCTTTATCTTGCGTACCTCATTCAGTCTTTAGATTCCCTTTCGTCAGGTTGACACTTTGAAGCGCGAAACCCGTCAACTGGTGCTCGCCTAATGAATGGGGGCTCTTCTAATGCTCGAAACCTCCGCGAGTGTACATGTAGTGGTTGTTTCCAAATCTACGAATCGCGTCCAAGAAACGAAAACCTCGATTCTAGTCTAGATTCCTGAGAAGACAAAAGAGAGGAATGCAGTGATTTATTAGCCCTTGCAAACAGCAGTCTTACACACCACCCTGTTACAATTGGCCCTGAGAAGATCGAAGATTAGTTGCGTAACTCAAAAACGGAACCGGAATAGCACCCAATCTCAAGTGTGCCTTGAATCAACGGCTAATCACCGCTGCGTATCAGCAGCCGTAAGTAAGATTGTGGTCCTACTTAAAAAAAAGAATGCGGGACGCCGTGAACTACCACCTCGTTCCCAGAAACTTTAGTGCTTAAACTGTAGGCCATCAAAACAGAAAAAGTAGATCTGGTTCGTTCCCACGGAACGCCATCACACTTTTACAAACGAAATCAGTTCATGAGAAAATTCTTGAAACGGGACCGGCCTCAAGCGCATATCTAACCACGCAAGAACGGTATCTTACTCCGCTTGAATGCGAGAGGTTGCCAAGATTCTATATAAAAATTAAACAGCGAGAAGTAATAGAAACAGAGTTTATTCAAGTGTGTCTAAATAAAGAACTCGGCAAGAACGTCTAGCGCTCATCGTGATTGCACTGCTCCCCATTCAGGATTCATTTCACCGATGAAGCACCACCTGTTAAATTGTGCCAAGCAATTTCCGCGATTAACAGACGATTCTCAAATAAACATGATGGTGTACGTCAAAAATGGTGCAAGTAGCAACTTGCGTTATTTATCAATGCACTTCTATCAAGAATTCTGTTTTAAATCATCTAGAACGTTTTCTGATACTAGATTCCTCTAAATGGGCTATTGTTCAGCTATTCAGTCATAAGCAGTAAAACGTCCAACCTGATCATGGCCCCTCTTTCCAAGATTTCAAACACCGTCCAGGAGTGGGAAACATCGTGTCCAATCAATCAGACCGCCTATCTCATACAAATGACTGGGTTCAGATCTGTTGCACAGCAGATGAGTGGGAAGTTAGATTGATTCAGGCAACACTGGGAAATCAGCTGATTCGTTGTCGTCCCGATTTCGATCGAAAATCGCGTCAAACAACTCTCTTTGTACATCCCGAGCATCAGGTGGAAGCGCTTGAGCTTGTCAGCCGAATCGGTTTGGCCATAACCAACAATCAAGATGCTCTACAACAATTTGAGGAATACGAGGTAGGCGGCTACCAAACAGCCCACCATGATGACTTTGAAGTTGGAAAAATGCCAGAACCAGAACGTACCAGTCTTGCGAAATCTACAATCGCCGAGCGGAAAGGTATCGGGAAGATTATCCATTGCGTCGGACAAGGGTATAAGTTAGAGGTTGGTCCCGAACCACACACCATAGTTGAAGAAGCTCAATGGGAAGATTTTTCGGACTTTAGCGCACAACGTCACGAATTTTCGATGCTCCTCAGGCATGAATACCCTGAGCTGTTCCGATGGTTGAAAGATGAAAAATTGGTAGGAGAATTCATTCGGCTGGTTGAATCCACTTATCGTGAAGTTCCAACCACACGTCTACGCGGCAAAGGACAATCCACTCATGGTTCAACCTCTCAAATGGAACCGAAAATAAAGGAAGGCGATGCGAAACTCTGCCGTCTTATCAAATTAAGTCTATGGCTTTCAATTACCTCCATGTTCACGCTCATCCTTCAACTTCCATGGTATACAAGCATTGTGTTCTCGATTCTTGCTATAGGGACGGGTGCCATGGGTAAGTACAGAATTCGTAACAGTCATCGTAACCATAAAGGAAAGCTGATGGCAATTTTTTCCATTATCATTGCCTGCGTTGTAATGGTAGCTACCGTTGTGTATGCACAAGGCGAGACGAGTCCGACGCAATCGCCACCAAAACGATGAAACGCTCTGCGAGACATGAATGCCCATCACCAACCCTGAGAAACTAACCATGACCTCCTGTGTCATCATCTTTGCTAAAAACCCATTACCGAATCAGGTAAAAACCCGCTTACTTCCCTACATATCGGCGGAACAATCAGCATCGCTATACCGAGCCTTCCTAATCGATTGGTGCGAAACGCTCTCCCAAGTCGCCACAAGTGACCGGATTGTTGCTTACACTCCATCCGATAGCTTGAATCAGTTACAAACTTTGATCGGAGAAAACGTTACTTACATCCCGCAAGTTGGTTCCGGATTAGGTGAACGGCTAACTTCCGCTTGCCGATGGGCATGTAATCGAGGTTATGAAAAAATTCTCATGGTGGGGTCAGACAGCCCCACATTGCCAGTGCAGTATCTCGACGAAGCGCTAAAACTATTGCAATTTCGTGATATCGTCATCGGACCAAGCACAGACGGGGGGTACTACCTTATCGGGTTCTCCAAAGTGGGAGTACACCAAATAATTCCCAGCATTTTCACAGATGTAGAATGGAGTAGTAATCATGTTCTACGACAGACTCTCGAGAAGGTTGAATTAACCGGCACAAGATTGGGATTACTACCACCATGGTACGATGTTGACACACCCACCGAGTTACAGTTTCTGCGAGATCATTTGTTTGCAATGCAACTTGCGGAACACGATAGCCCCGCCCCGCAAACCGCGCATAAGTTGGCTGAATTCGTATCCTGATCGCAAGCTCGTCACTTAAGAACAATCGTATGTAATTAGATTGGTGCGGGAAGGGCTTCGAGTAAGGTGCCTATTGTGTGAAGTCGCAATCAGTGCTTTTTATTCCATTTCAATCCGAGACGCCTCGTCAAAACACAATACGCCTAGGGCAAAATGTATTCTACTCTCGTGACTCCATGAATCTCCCTACCATATCGATAAAATACAGACTTTGGTGACCAGGCTTGGGACAAGGAGCGATGGAAATCGTTCCTTGTTTGAATGAGGTGTTATTCAGCGCTCATGTCATGGATACTCTTCTATTATTATTCAAAAATCCAAACAACACACTTTCACAATGAACTATTAAGATTGGAAGAACAAAACGTTCCGGAGCAACCAATAACTATGAACAAACACAACCCACCCGAATGTTTTTTGCAATCGTCTACAAGCCCCCGAAGCCATCATAGACTTCATCGATGGACATGCCGCCGGCAATTCGTTCGCGTTCTTCGTTCTCTTCCTCAAAAATCGCCTCAACCTGGAGCAATACCTCATCCACGAGATTCCCAGGATGTGCTGAACTCGGTGATTGTCCCCGAGGATGAAGTCGCGGGGCATCACTCGGACATAGTGAGTTAGATGACCGGCTAGGTAGGTGGGAACGTTGACACCCGTGACAATTCAGCCGCCAAATGCATTAGGACGAGTATCAAACGCGAACATTGAGAAATCGGACATCTTCAGAATACATTGCGCATCACGGCAATTGCCCGTCAAAAGCATGCGCTCGGCTGCCGTGGGCATAGGCAAGATAACGACTCATTTCATCGAAGTGAGCTGCCTGCATGTCACCACTGCGGGCAAAGCAGAGGACAGTATCATCTTCGAGCTCTTCAATCTTTCGCATCATACGTTTCTACGGGTGTCCACCTTGGGCCTTCCATTTTTCCCCTTGGACATCCTTCTCTGCGAGCGTAGCCGCGTCTTCCGCCAGGGGGTGCCGCTTAATCAGCAAAGCTCGACCAACCCATGCCTTGCCGAAGGGCTTTAAAGCGATACGCGAAAACCTTATTGCACACGCCCACCTCTTCAAGTGCATCGGAAACACTCCCGCCATAGCCAGCTCTACGGCAACGTTGGATGCGTTCTAAGTCTGTATGTTGAGAAGTCGAATTTCGCGGTCCACGTCGGACATAATGCAACTCCTTCCTGCAGGATAGAGATTTGGATGGTATGTAATCCTCTGGAATGACTGAAATCTGCGGCGGAAAGGTTGACAAGATCGAACCAGCATGTCACATGTTGGGAAACTCTCGAACTGAACCAGCGAGTGCTAAGTCAGGGACCATCGCCAATTAATAGTGAAACACTGGCAATTCTTTCGATCTTCGAACACTCTCCATAGTCTTCTCATAGCGCTTCTTCATCTCTGGGCCCTGGGATTTCAGATATTCCTGCTCAGAGCGGCGCGCCATCTCACGAGAAGCGGGTTCTGGGATTTCAATAACGGCGGTCGTAATTTGGTCGTTTCCCCACTTGTAAGCAACAATCTCACCCTTGCTGACAATCAGGTTCATGCCAACATTGGCTTCCACAATGGGCACGCCGTTTTCCCTTGCTCTCGCTAGTACTGTTTCATTCTGAATCTTCCGTGTCGACCCGTATGATGAGATAAAAATCAATTGAGCACCATCGAGCACCATCGTACGGGTAATTAATGGATTCCACCGGTCATTGCAGATTACTATTCCAGCACGACCGACGGGCGTGTCGAACGCGCGCAATGACTTACCTATGCGATTGAAATCCCAACCCCGATGAGTCCCTTCAGACAATTGCGTCTTGTGGTATCGTCCACAAATGTCTCCCGTATGATCGATAAACACGGCGCAGTTATACACGTCATTACCTATGAGCTCGGCAAATCCAAAGCAGAGACAGGTCTTCAAAGTCTTAGCAAGCCGCTGAAATCGTTGAATGTAAGGACCATCAATCGGCTCAGCTATCTGCACCATTGCCTCTGCTTTCTCCGGATGGTAAATAACATCCATAACTATGTAGCCTTCTAGGACGCCCTCCGTGGTTAGGATTACCCGCGGCTCCTCTTTTGCTGCTTCAGCAAAGAATGCTTCCATCTTGTCGGCATTCGCAGCTTTATCCCATTTTGACGGTTTGAGTGAAATAGCTGCAACCCTGACTGAATTATACATGTTTAGTTCCCTTAATTCCACGACAGACGATGTGATACTTGCTAATTTACAATATGACAAGGGAAGAAGAAGGGGTTAAACAATATCCAAATTCATTCCGCATACACAAGAAAAGGAGCACAAACCTGTGTCCAATCCTGTAAGGTGAAATCTTTTGGCTGTTCCTATTGCGGAACGCGCTCTTAGGACGATAACCACTGCACGCTAACTGTAACATCACATGCTCCACGGTCAGTGTGATTCGGATCCGAGCTGACGAGCCTAACAGACAAGGCACTGTGTACCATAGGCCTCTACTAGAATAGCTGTAAACAAAGAATCCAGCCTGTTGCAGGAACCCTTAAAAAAGTTTATGCAAGATACTACAGTTATTTCGAGACCGCGATATGTCGCTAGCAGTGGATGTGATAACAAACCGGACGCGGAAAATTCTGTCACAAGTTTAATGGCTCACTTGCTTTTCTTGCCCCCGTGTGACGAGGATTAACTCAGGTCTTAGCCTCACTTCTGTTTCGATCTCCAATTTATCTTTAAGTCGACATCCGCTGAAGAAAGCTCACTGGAATTCGCGTTTGAGGTCAATGAACGTTTATGAGACTGGCCTCCTGTCGGAAAGCGATCGAATCGAAACCGATCAAGCCACTGAATAAGAAACAATCAACTGAACGAATAGTGATTAAGATAGAGCCCCTCACATGTAGCAACTTGCGTTATTTAATGACCCCGTCAGCTTCAGAAAATAGTATTCTCACTGCTCTTCTAACGAAAGGAGAGAGAAGGGACCCGTACTTTTCTAGGGCAACTCGCATAAAGTCTCTGATCTTTTACCCCATCCAGTCCTAAAACATTTTGCGGATTTTGTCATTTAGACATTCGACGAGAACGACAAACTCGTGGACAAGATCGTCGCGCTGTACGACGCGTGCACCATAGCACACTTTTGTTCCGAAAAGGCACTCGTTTCTTCATACATAGGCGCGAATCGTGATTCGGTACTAATGTGAGGAATGTTACTCGACTTTCATTCTTTGGTCAACCGAAATCAAAAAGGTTCTTAGCTACCTTCACAAATCTTGCCAAATAGAGCGCTCAGAAGCGTGAACAATACCTGTTGATTTTGCTCCTGATTCCCATTATACTATCCCCTGTTACTTCCGTAAGATTAACAGAGAAGGTAAAGTCACACCTTTTACGCTCAACCTAATTTCAAGCAAAACACTCCCACAGTCAGAACTAAAGCCGCTATTGAGGAAGTAATTAAGGAGAAATTATGAGCATTGATGTCCGTTCCGAAGAAGTGTTAAATCTTGTTGATGCGGAGGCCAAAGTTGAGACAATCGGGTCTGGCTATCAATTTACTGAAGGGCCTGTGTGGAACGCAGACTCAGGTTATCTACTATTTAGTGATATTCCCGCAAATCAGATAAAGAAGTGGGCGCCTGAATTGGGAATCACAAATTTCCGCAATCCATCAGGAAAATCCAATGGATTGACTTACGATAAACAAGGACACCTCCTTGCATGCGAACATGCGAATCGTCGGGTTTCACGAACGGAGGCTGATGGAAGAGTCGTGACAATCGCCTCACATTATGATACAAAACGCCTGAACAGCCCGAATGACATCGTTGTCAAATCAGACGGGAGCATCTATTTCACCGATCCGCCATACGGTCTAGGGGCGGAATTCGGAGCAGAGGGAGATCAAGAATTGGATTTTCAAGGCGTTTATCGACTCTCACCTGACGCTCAAACATTAACGCTTCTTGTTGATGATTTCGATCGTCCAAACGGTCTTTGCTTCGCACCGGACGAGTCCATCCTGTACATAAATGACTCGTCAGATCGATCACACATCCGTGCCTTTGACGTTCAACCCGATGGCACAATTGCAAACGGACGAATTTTCGCCGATGTAAGCGACGGTGCAACCCCCGATGGGATGAAGGGCGATCAGGAAGGAAACATCTATGTAACAGGACCTGGTGGCATTTGGATCTTCGCTTCGTCAGGAAAACACATTGGTGTCATCAGAACAGAGGAAGGTGCAACCAATTTTTGTTGGGGCGGGACTGCATGGAAAACGCTCTACATCGCGGCAACAACTTCAGTCTGTCGCATACAGTGCAAAATCTCAGGCGTCCCGGTTTCCTGAACAACCGAGCTCCCTACCAAGGCTTCACAGTTTCTTGAAACTAAGATGGAATTTCTGCAATGCTAGCTTTGTCATTCTTCCGTCATTGGTTCCTTCGTCATTCAACCGAACAGTTCGTCAACACTGTCCGCAACCTCTTCCACGAGACCGCGGACAGCAATTTTCCCCTAAATATAAAAGAACAACTTAAACCCAAAATCTAACTGGATTCAATATGATGACTACAGAAGAGAAGTTTGTTTTCGATCCACAAGGATATATTATCATTAAGAATGTACTTACACGAGAAGAAGTGGCCAACATCAACGCAGTGAGTGACCGGGTTTTTCCCCGTGATTATAGCGACCCACAAAATGTTAAAGAAACAGGCGGTATTCGACTCACGGAGAATGTTTCCAAATGGGATTCTGTTTGTCAGGCGTTGATTGATCACCCCAATGTGACTCCCTATCTGAGAGAATTACTGGGGCCGACTTTCCGTTTAGATCATGGCTACTGTATGTTTATGGGACAAGGTGGCGGACAAAAAGGGACATTACATGGCGGCCCGGAAACAGCTAGCGGTAGCCAGTTCTATAAACATTATAACGGTACCATCCGCAATGGCCTTTCGGTGCTAACTTTCTTCTTTTCAGATGCAGGATCTGGAGACGGTGGATTTGTCTGTATACCCGGCAGTCACAAATCCAATTTTTTATCTGATTTCCCTTGCGATGTAAAATCATTTGAACGAGTAGAGCCTTACGTAGTTCAACCAGTGGTAGAGGCCGGGGATGCCATCTTTTTTACTGAAGCCTTGGTTCATGGCACTTTGCCTTGGAATGCAGACCATGAACGTCGAACTTTCCTCTATAAGTATAGCCCGGGGCATATTTCTTGGGCACCAACCTACTACACTTCCGCAGACTACTTTGAGCAAACTGAACAGCAGAAACGTATCTTGTTGCCTCCATCCTCAGGAGGGCGAGCAGATAGTTTAGACTGAGGAATCGTTATTTCAGCTAAAGCTCTCAACAACTACACGATTGTCATTTCTGAGAATACTCCCCCTTCCGAACATCATACGGCCAAAGAACTTAGTTACTTCTTGAAGGAAATCACCGGCGCATTTCTTCTCATAGAGACAGACAAGAGTTCTCTGGAGTCTCACGAGATAATCTTGGGGACAAATCTTCACCTGAAGGGAATCGGAAGCTGACACTGATTTTGAGGCATTCGGGTCTGATAGCTTCGCTATCCGCCGCTCAGGAACGCCACCTGATTATTGCTGGAAAGAGATTGCGAGGCACCATGCATGGAGTGTACACCTTCCTAGAGGGCCACTTAGAATGTAGATGGTTTCATCCAAAAATGAGTCGGATCCCTAAGCGACAACGAGTTGAGGTAGAAGCTATCCATGATACTGAAATTCCAAGCATCACCAAGGTATGCATTACCGTTCTGACAACGGTAGATCTAATGTCCCACATCTAGATGGGAACTGGAGAACCCGTAACAAAATTGATGGCCATCATACACGTGTCCTCGAGGAGAAGCATGGCGGAAAAGTCCTATTCGCTTCCCCATTGTTTCACAGTTTCTAGCACCTTATGCCTAAAGGACACCGTCACGCACTACAAGAATACTTTAAAGAACACCCGGAATACTATGCTGAGGTAAAAGGAAAAAGGATCGGTGAGCATAGTCAACTCTGCCCCACTAACCCCGATGTAGTGCATATAAGCATCGAGACGGTTAAATGGTGGATTAAAGAGCAATCCGAAAAAACGATATTCACAGTCTCGCAGAACAACTATGGAAACTGGTGTGAATATGACAACTGTCGCACTATGGACGAACGAGAAGAAAGCCAAATGGACACCACCCTCCAGTTCGTCACCAAATCGCTGAAACCATGGGACAAGACTATCCAGGCAAGCTCATATCTACTCTGGCCTGTGCTTATAGTCACAAACCACCTAAGACCATACGCGCCCGAAATAACGTCATCATCCGTTTTACATCCATTGGACTCTGCTACTCCCACCCATTTGGAACATGTGACTATCCTCGCCACGCGCCCCGCGCACCCATTGCTGTGATAGAGGACATGAAGAAGTGTTCAAAGATAGCAGATGGCCTATTTATCTGGGACTACGTGATTAACTTTAGGCACTGATTGAGGCTCACGTCGAACCTTTATGCGCTACAACCCAACATGTAATTCTTTGTGAAACACAATGTTACGGAACTTTTTTCACAGTCCGACCCATTCAACAAGACGGGAGAGTTCCCCGCACTTCGCGCCTATCTCTTAGCTAAACTGATTTGGAACCCAGTTTACGATGTGAACAAGGGGATAAACGAGTTTCTAGACGGCTATTACGGCCAAGCTCAAAAACCCTATCCACACGTATATAAATATACTTCACAAGATAGTTAAAGATAAGGGCATTCACATGCCACACAATATGACAACAAGCCGTCTATTCTCACGAGACATCCTGGAGCGGTCCAATTCACTTTTCGACCATGCCGAACAACTGGCAGATAACGAAGAAATTCTGCTCAGAGTGAAAGCCCATCAGGCTCAGTGTACAATATCTGGAACTATTGACCGGGCCTGATACCGATCTGGGGCAGAAACTTTTTCAACGACACTTTCTTCGAAATTGTTGATAAATCTGGCACACTTTATTTAGGAAAAGGCTGGAGGCGAGGAGACCCATATCAATGAGAAATCGAAAAGAGAATGATTTCGGGAAGTGGAATTGTGCGGCATGCAACAAGTTGTTTATCAGCTTCAAAACCGAGGAGTTAGAGAAAGCGGGAACTACGCATGAAACTATATGGTGTCGCATCTTGAATGCTGCGCATTGAATCCAAGCCAAAGCACCTCACATATGCTCTTTCCCCTATCATGGTCAATGGGATTCCATTGACCATGATAGGGGAAAAAACACAATAAATTCAATGAAGCAAACAGACTTGCCTCTCAGCGGTTTTCACTCTTCCAAACAGCGAAGCACTTAATTAAGCCTTTATCGCAATCGCAATGGGACGGCGTTAACACAGAAGGCACCGATTCACACAGACTGAACAAAATGGGGAAACACCCGAGATGGTTCTGATTGCGTTCAGCTATTCACCCACCACATTACGGTTGACATAGACAGGGCGAAAGAGCGTCTGACGTTGCGAGGGCATTTGCGCAAGGAGTTCCGGATGGGGATGGTCATCACTCCAGCGGCTCCAGCGACAACCAACCATGTTGTAGAGGTTGAAAACTGCCACGCGGGGGGCCGAAGCATCGGTCCAGATGCTGGGACTATGGGTAACTCCTTCCGTAAAAAAGATTACAGATCCTGCGGGACAGTCGTAGGTTTCCCAAAAGGACGAACCTATGTCACTGATTGCTTCCTCCGGAGCTGTAAAGGCGGCTTTGTGACTCCCACTTATAAAGATCGTGCCACCTTTACCTTTCTTCACGGCATTCAACTCCCATACTGCACGTGTCAAGATAGATTTGGCCTGACCGGGGAAGGCGTGATATGTATGATGATCGCCCGGTAAGCGCATCATGCCACTACCGTTATGCGGTACAAAGGCGCCCTTATTGGGTATGTCAGGTCGTTCGTCTTTCGACATGCGGTATTGTGAGTGGCTACTATCCATACGAAAACCATAACATTCCTGGTTTCCAAGAGGTCCCGTCTTTTCTCCGTCGGAAAAAGGGTTGTAAACAAATTCGTTCATGAATCCAACCACTATTGGGTGGTCAAGCAGGCCTTCGCACGGTCCGCCAATCGAAGAACGGTCCTTCTCCGGAATCGAGTCCGGATCGGTGTGAAGCTGCTTGATGTGATCTCGCATAGGCACAATCTCTTCTTCTGGCAACACGCCTGGGACCAGTAACCAACCCCGTAGATCAAACGCGTACTTTTGTGCGGGGGAAAGCTCCACAATCGGTTTCCCATCGGCGTTAGTACGGCAATAAGAATCATGGCTTGGGAGCTGTGGACGACCCAAATCCTTATCCATGATAAATGGCATTATTTTGTCATGTTTCACACCCACTACTTATGCCTCCTTGTTCTTCTCATTATCAAGATATACGTCCCAAACACAACCCATTTTTGTCGATTGATTCTTTCGTAACGAACGATGATTCGTGTTGCAACGCACCATCGTCCGTCCATGGCGAGAGGACCTTGTTTATCTAGGACTGCCCGCCGCACGCAACAGGTAACTAAAAGCACCTGGGACCGGTTCAACGTATGTGAGTCCGTCTGAGCTCCAAAGTCGTGCCGAACTAAGTTCATTCTTCTGTTCGTCAATAGCCACAGCATCAACAGCATCTATCGCAAAACCACACTCAGCACCATCCAGCAGAATCACCTCGTAATTCCCATTGGAAAGTATTCGACAGATACCAACTCCATCGCCCCCTGCTTTAGCGAACCGCAGAAACTCACCGCGACCATCAACGAAAATATAAGCTGGTGTTGCCGCATAGTCGCCACGATGTCCCTTAACCTCTCCGCTGAAAACATCGAGTGCCCCATCTTCCGTCCAACCAGCGTAGCCATTTGGAGGCAACTGAAACTGTCTCCCGTACGCGTTCACCACCATACCTTCGCCATTGGGATTTCCGTTCACCGCAGTGATACATCCGTTCTCATAGCGCGTTACAATTTGCGATCGTTTGTATGTGCCGGAAGCCACGGCACGGGTAGTCTCGAACAGATTTCCGTCCGCATCTGCGTACCGAATCTCAGCCACACTCGACATGGTATAACGACTCTGTAATTGCTGGAGCATGTAGTAGATTCGCAGCATACGTGGCAGATCATCTGCATGTTGTAAGATACCGATATGCCCAAAAGCAACAGTCGCCGCAAGATGGCGATCGCTGAGCGGATCTTCACCCGGCCTCCCGGTGGGTTTTGGTTCTTCACCACGGTAGAACATACCGTATTCCCCCATGGCAATATTGGAGCACAAATCATGTACCTTTCGAAGTTCGAAATCCACTAGCCAGGGTCCCCACGCCAACTTAACCGCTCCGGAACGCTCTTGAGCGTAGTTCCCATCGATAAGTCCACTAAATATGAAATGGTGTCCCCCCTCGGAGAACACAGGCCCGTTGTATTCTTCCTTCTGGATGAGCATAATCTCGCCGTAGGCATAGAAGGTTGCGGCAAATGTACCGGCACCAGGCACGCGATAATCATAGTCAATGAAATCCAGGGTATGAAGCGTGTGCACGTCAAGATAGCTCGCGTTAAACTGGAATTTGTCTTGGATAATCGGCGTTAACATTTCGCAGTACTCCACAGCCCGGCTAGGCTTTGCCCGATAACAACGCCGCCAGCCACCATGAAGCCGATTGTCCTCATGTCGCGTAATCAAGTCGGTATCCCAGTACTCATTAACCGGGGCAATGTCAAGAAAATTCGTGTACGGGCCATACAGATAACCAATCTCGTCCTGCAAAACGCGGGAATATGCGGCCCAACCTTCATCCCCGCCCTTTGCCGGTGCACCACGCGTCCGGAATGTAAAACTATCACCGCTATCACGCCAGCCGCCCTCATGATCAGTAATAGTCATTTCGGTTATCCCATAGCGATGTAGGCTTCTAAAAAAATTCTCTCCATCTTCGCGTGGTTTTTCGGATTGATGTGCCTTCCACAGCCTTGTTCCTACCTCCTCCAACCAGGGAGATCTAGGGTTCGGAATATTGGGCAACATCTCTTCGTATCGAGGAGAGAGCGTGACAAAAAAGCGCTCGTAACAATCATTACGAGATCCGTCTGTCTTCGGAATGTAGCGCGTTCCCGTATTATAAACTACACCAGCAGATGTTACAGTGGGAGTTGGCAAAAGCATGGAGGCATTGGAAAGGTACCAGTCCGTGTTTCCTGTTAGAAACAGCGTTGTGTCTTCCGAACTGGAAACCACGACAGCAGGCCGTCCATCCGGAATATATCCATTATATACATAAAAAGGATTGGTCACAATTCTCGGATTATCCAGTCCAACCACCATCCCATATCTCACTTCGGCAACGTCACCACCAGGTGCAATGGTATCCACCACCAGTGACTTATTCCAGAGCCGATAGACATATATCACATCCTGGGTCACAACACCTGCGTCCAGCCGCCAACAGGATACCACCTGATCGCCCCGTAATGTGGTACCTAGGTGCTCGACAGACTCGGGAGCGGTCGGCACATCCCCAACCTGCAGATACACGCCACCACCCACGCACGGCCGAATAGCATCGCCATGCCCTACCCACTCTGCGCTGAAGTCACCTAGGGTGCCAGTACGAGGCTCAAGTCGGTAGATAAGGGTGCCATCTGCCCCCGAATATCGAAAAGTGAAAACATCGTCCTCCATCGCTACTTCAGTTGTGAATTCGTCAGTTAGATTGTCGGGTAAAATAGTGTTAGGCCGTGTCGGGAAAGGCAGTTTTCCCGGTCCAGTATTAGTTCCAATCCCCTGTCCCGGAAACATCGGAATTCCGCGCCGAGGACGGGGATTGAAATAGAGGGGTTTAAACTTTTCGACGTAGACTGATAGGTTGTCAAAGCAGATTAAACGATCGAGCGGATCGTTGCCGCCACGAATTACGAATCCGATGAATGTAGCACCGTTGGAAACTTGCCTTATCTCATCAGGAGATAAACGATAATAAGACTTAAACCAGCCCCAGTGATCCCAGTCCGCGCGCATGGGAAAACCGATTTCCGTCCCACTTGAACTTTTGAACAGCGCTGTAATTTTCGGACGGTGACGTTCTTGACCATAAAACCAGCATGTAACAACCTCAAAGGCCTCCTGAGTAGAAATGGGCGCGGGGGCATTAATTCGAATCTCGGGTTCAACCCCCGTTTCCTGATAAGTCAGTTTCCCAACGTATCTATCCCAAAGTTGCTGCTCGCGCGACCTCTCGAACGTTGCAACCACGTCGCTCGTTTCCAGGTGCCAGCCCGTGAGATCCTCAAAGTCGACTAGAGGAGGATGCTCATCTTGGACACGATCGGCCCAAACCATCTCATAAGGCCGCTCACCGATAATCCCCTCATCCTCACCCCAACATTTACTACCTGTATTCATAACGGTCACCAGAAACATCATTGTAAATAGAAATAGCATTGCGCGCATAATACCCCCCCAACACTTGCCCGAATTTCGCTATTGATTTATGTCTTTCACCTTGACCTGAGAATCCATCAACCCTGCACATAAATTTGTCCTGACACGACCGACAGGGAACGCCAATGGTAACACAGAGCAACGACAACGCTCGGCAAACCAAAATCGACACCTGAAGAACAGCTTCGGCCATCAGATCGAACCGCTCATTAGTATGAGATCTTGCCTTCGCATCTTCCGTAATCGGAAAATTTGATAGCGTGTTAGCTCACGATTACCGTTCCCACAGCAGAGTAGCCACGACTTCTCCACCTCCCCACAATATCGGTGGTGTACTTAGCCTTAATCGATTGTCTGATAGTTCGAAGAACCGTGTCTGTACGTGTCCTTCCCAGTTCGGAAACAAAGAACCTTCCACATGATGAACGACAAAGCCATTTTCGCTGTCTAATTCGTAAAAACCGTAATAAGAGATGAAACCTTTATAGTTTGCTTCAATTTCCTCAGATGTTCCCTTCATTTGATCGCCAGATGTAAATTGAGGACGGTCGGGGCACATCACCTGTACGGAAACACGCCTGCAATCGGTATAGGTAATGGAACCCTGTGCATTTTCTCCAAATGGATATGCAATCCCCCCATCTGACTTTCGAATCTCAAACGAAATGAGCTTCCACGTACCGATTAACAGGACTGAATCTTGAGATTGCATCTTGTCCCCCCCCCCTCAAATCTCTAGCCAAATCATGCCACCATTCACGAGACGTGGCACACTATCTTGCTAATCTTCACAACTTACTCACAAGTCACAAACGTCGGTATAGGAGAACGAACACAAGGATTAACTTGGACCTCTAGTGTTGTCTCTTTTACGTTGATTGAACAAACTACGATCTATGTCAAATGGCTTCGGCTGGTCAGTCTACAAAATTCCTCATCTCCGATGGTTCTGAGCTAGCTTTGAATACAGCTTTCGTTCACTCGCCTATCCTCTTTTCCTATCAGGAATTCCCACAATCAAACAACCGCGAAAGTGCTCAACCACTGGCGAGAGTATGCTTCGATTTACTCATCGTCACAGAAGACAGTTTGGCGGTCTCCCGAGGAATAGCAGACCAACATTGTTACCGGTTGCCAGCCTTTATTGGTGGCACTGTGTTTTGCACGCTTTGGAATCCGTATCATCATGCCCGCCTTCATTGAGTATACATCGTCACCGAGACAGTGATCACACTCTCCTGAGAGAACATAGAGCAATTCCTCACAATTCGGATGATAGTGCAACGGATTGTGTTCTCCCACCTTGAGGTAAACCACCCCAAGGGTCATTTCAGCGGCTGGATCAATCTGATCGTTACAGAGCCATTTTATGGCACCCCAGGGGAATTGCAGCGAGTCTCCTTCGTCAAGCTCTGTAAGAGTCGCTTTTGTCATGCCATCTCCTTATCCTTTTTACGAAGTATTACATCTCAAGCTGTTCCACAACACCAATCACCAAAGAATTGCACTTCGACCGTGCCATTAGAACCATATTCTTGGAGTGTCCGAACAAGTCAATGAGCATCTGAACACGGGAACTCATCTTCCATTCACCGGAATTATTGTTTCATGTAGTTCCCAGTGGTGAGACAACTATATCTCAATGTGGGACTCCCAGCTGATGCATCCGGCGGTGAATCGCTTCCCTAGCTTGCAAAAACGGGTGTTCGAGGAAAGCCATGTGGTCATCTTCACCATGATGATGCGTCACGCTTCCCGGCCGATGATGTCGAGCGGTTTTACGTATATATGATAATCCCCCTTCAATCAAGGTCAGCATATAGTTTGCCGACTTGGCGTCGAACATCCACCACTCACCCCCAACGGCAACATAAACGGGCGAGGTGTGGGCAATAATGCCACGTCTCCACCCGTCATAGTGCGAAATCGTTTGGGCATAGCCCGGACCACCGCATCGAGCCGCAATCCATGTGTGCTTATCGACTGGTACCGCGGTTTTCAAGCTTAGCTGGCCAACCCCGTTCTTCTCCTCCGTAGACGCAATAACGTGACCACCCTGAACGATTTCGAGCGTATGAATGGGAAAGATGGATTCCGCGGAAGCTGAGACTTCTACCGTCCCACCGTTACCCGACAAATTAATCGTGCTACCAATCGCTTGTCCATCAACTGTCAAGCGAATCATAGGACCACCACTCAGGAACGTATTTCCAGCGCGAAGATTTTTACACCAATTATCGTAGTTAAATTCTTCGTCCTCAGGAATATGGACGTAGGTCCGGTAGACGCCGACAGGAACATCACTGGTCATTTTGTCCGTGCCTCCAACCAATGGCAGCCTGTATCCGCAGTTAAGGTAGCGATAATACTCATTGTGAGCGTACATCGAATCTGTTAGGTATTCAACGGCATCGACACGACCGGTCGCAATCAGCGTCGCGGGCTCACCATTGGGATTCGGAATGTGAGGAAGAATCACTGTACCTCCTTGTTCATGGCAGGCGTCGGCCCAACGCGAGAGCGTGGTTTCTAGATTCCCACCGAGCTCCGCTTCACCAGGACCATCAGAACACCACGGACTGACATGCTTTTCCAAGCCAAGCAAGGTAAGATGACCAAGAACATGTTGGCGATTTTCTTGGGTGGCATAAACGATGCTGCGTCCATCATCGGAGGTGGTCGGACGCCCAATAAACTCCTCAGTGTTCGTGAATAGATGTCCCCACTGAGAGAGAAGCAGATTGACAACATTCAGATCTTCACCCCGTGCCTCCGTGTGTGCCCCTTGCGTCGACAGGAAATGGACATGGGTATCACCACTAAAGTAACGCTCGGCGTTCATATTGCACCAGCGCTTTAGCCGTAATGTCAGTTCACGTTGCCCAGGTTTAATCGAAATCTTAGTGCGCAACGGCGTATACTCGTAGCCACATGCCGCATCGACAATCACTTCGCCACGTGGCAACCAGCCCTGACACGTACCATCAATATAGGCGTAGCTAATCTGCCCTAGCCGAAGATCTCCACCGACATCGTTGTGCCATGTCCCCAAGCTTGAGTTAACATGTGCATGATAGCCATGTGGCGCATAGGGTACTCCTTTGACCGATCGAAAATGGATTCTGCAGGGCAGTGGCCTATTTGTCTCATCATCGATGACCGTTGTGTGGACCCAGTTTCTACCTGAATCGATAATTTCGACCTCCACACGTTGGTTCGGTTTAATTTTCCCTTTTGCTTCCAGCTCACCCCACTTCACCGTTCCCAGCGTTTCTTCCTTGTTCGCAACAGTAACGGTTGCCGAGGGAGTTGCTGAGACTTCTACGTAAGCAGGACTGCTACTGTCATTCTGCGCTTGTCCCCACCCTTTAAAGGTGTCATCAAGGAATTTTTCTGGAGAGCTCTCGGGCAGCGGATATGGATAAGTCGCGAAACCTCGATCAACTTTGACCGACATGTGAAAAGGCTTCTCAGCATCTTCCGCCTGTGGCAAGACAATCTTGACCTCCCTTGCCGTGCTCCGAGAAATCGGGTCTTCATCGAGATGCCCCAGTGTTATCGCAGCCACGATAAACTTGGGTTTGCCTGGAACAATCTGAATCGATTCGATTGTCTGTGCTGGTCTCAGGTTTTCCCACACCCAAAGGTAGTAGTCACTTGGCCATCCGGCCAATGCCTCCGTTTGACGATTCCCCGCCTTTCCCCACTCACCTTCATATCGAGGGTGCAATCCATCTTTCTCATCTGACCACGCTAGAAAAGGCAACTGTCCCCAACCCGGTGGGACGACAGCTATTTCAAATCGTTCACGAATAGGAACACTGACCTCTGTACCATCTGCGTAGCGGAAGCGATAATGCGAGATTAAGCGTCCGACCGGGGCACCATCAGAGATTTCTGATTCTAGCAAACGATGGACCACAACGACTCGTTGCGCGGTTGCATTAATTGGAACACAGGCTGCTTCAGTATTGACTCCGTCCCCAAACCCGAGAAAGCAATTCCCGATTCCCTCCTGTCCGCCAATCTGGAAAGGTAAACCGTGAAAGTTTTGTGCACCGATTGCAGGATTAGCGCTTTCATCTAGAATGTCAACCCCAATATTGCAAAGCGATGCAAGGTCCAAGGGTTGGTAGTCTTGAATTCTGTACCTCTCTTCATTTTCCATTTGTGCTCTCCCGATACCTTTCAGCACGGATTGAATCGCCCAGTTGTGTAGATTGATCTCGTGTATACCGATTCAATTCAGTGTTTATTCCTGAGCCGTGTACGCGCCGACAAGAAGTGTTAATCTGTACACGTTTGCCATCACCTTTCGACCCCTCGAAGGTGACCTTTCTGAGATAAAGATTCGAACTCCATCCTCAACGTTACGCGTAACCTCGAAAGCAATTGCCCATGTACGCGCAAGACCCAACAATTCTGATTTGTCGCCACCGAGAAAGATTCGTAAATCGACCAAGTCCGGTCGCAGCTCCATCATGTTATAAGAACCAAACGTATTCACATCAAACGCCAGTTTCCGATGCTCGTGGAGGACTGCGCAGTCAATGATCACATCCATTCCTTCTGCTGCCTTAAAAATCTGACATGTTTAGGCCAAATTAACGATGAAGAACTCATGCGTCGCATCTTGCAGCGGTTCGATGTCAGCAATACACAATGTGTGACAATTCTCAAGCGCCTTGACAACATATGGACCAAGATTTCCGCTTGCTCCTAAAATCAATACCTTCATCATTTAGCCCCTGAATCTGAACTTGGGAGTATAGCCGATCGCAGTCTTAGCCCTTCTGGCTGCTGGAAAATCCGAATTCGGCAAATCCGCTTCAACATGAAAAACCGGCCACTCCCAGTCAAAACCTGACGAATCTGCATTCAAAGCACACTCAAAGGCGTGAACGACATCCCGTATCTCGACCCAAGCGGGATTAAACGGTTCGTCTTTGACTTCATCTACTCTAACGACAGTCCCTAATCTCAGGCAGGTAATATCAATCTGTGCAGCCCTTGCAAATTCCTTACAAGTGAACTCGCCCAGGTGTTTTCCCAGAACGTAGGCATCCGTGGACGGAAGCGGTCGCCAATTTTCATTGACGGTCAAGTCATCAGCGTATTTATCGAATAGTTTGAGCGTACTCGAATAGATCGCCTTTTTTACATTTTCCTGAAGCGCCGCCCACATGAGATTGTACGTACATCGGGTGAGCAAGTCAATCGTCAACCTATCCAATTCTGAAGAATCATCAGAAAATTTCGGTGGGAGTTCGCCCAAATGTAAGATAACGTCCATTCCCCTGACCAATTCATTAGTGTACGCATCGTGGCCCAGATCGCTTTTTACAAACTCAAAATCAGTCTGAACATCTATTATGTCGGTCAATCGAATCTGATGAGTTTTGCTCAGATGTAATGCTAACTCCTGACCCAATTCTCCTGCTGCCCCAGTGATAAGGATTTTCATAATCATGGCTCCTTGCCTTCAAGCATTAATCGACGTAAACCGACACAGGTTGTCCCTAATCTTCAGAGACTCGCACGAACGCTCCGCCAAGTTGGAAGATATTATCATATGGCTTGATGCATGTCAATTCTGGCAATGTTCTTCCTTCAGTTGCTAAAGAAGAAGCACTCGGCGGTTTCTCGGAGAATCTGACACTTATCCGCTGCCGAAAGAAAGTCCAATCGGTCGCGGACAAACCCAATGCTGTCGTCATACGTGTGATTAACTACTTGAAACGGGCAATCACTCGCCCACATCAGCCGTTCCGGACCGAAGGCTTCATAGAGGCGCCGAATTAATGGGGCAAGATCGTCATAAGGAGGAACTTTCTTTCCCAGCGCATAGAATGCTGAGATTTTGACCATCACGCTTGAATGTCTTGCCATAGCGCAGAGATTATCGATATGAGTATGATTTGTTGGCTGACTCGCACCGATACGACAAAGATGATCGATAATAACCGGAGTCGCTGGGAACTGTTCACAGCGCTTGTCAAGAACCGGCAACATATCGGGATTCATCAGAAGACAGATGGCAAGATTGTGTGTAGCACCCGTATTAAACATTTTCTCAAACCCAATTCCATCCAACGAATGTTCATCCCTCAAATATACCCGGAAACCACGAACTCCGAGGGCCGCAAGCCGCCGCATCTCTTTGTCGGGGCCTCCGGCGGCATTATTGTCAATGATAGCAATTCCAGAAAACACGCCTGGATACTCCTCCATTACATCAAGCATGTAAGAGTTATCAAAACCGTAGTAACTCATTTGGATAAGAACAACACGATTAACACCTGAAGGTCGAGCAAGGGCTAAGATTGCCTCGGGATAGAACGCACTCGGTTGCATGTCACATGGCTCATACGGTTCCGCAAGCGGATAGCGATGTAAATCGTCCGTCCACACATGAACATGCGTATCGATGTATTCCATTTTGATTGCCATCTCCCAAAAACAGTTTAAGAAAACATTATTTTATCGTGCAAGAACATCCGTTCCACAGAGGGACCCACACAGACACGCGATTAACGGGAAGGGTAACAGCAGATTAAACAGTGGATGAGATGCGGCGTCAATCTGAATATAGGACATCAAACTTCAACATTTCGACAAATCCTCCCGTCAATCCACTCCAAACCCTTAAGAATACTCCCTCATCAGCAAGCCAGAGAATCTATACGGAAATCTCACATTGTCTCCATCAAAACACTATACCCAAACAACGACTTAAGAGTCACTCGATTCAACACGAAACTCCATTGAATCCAAGAATCTTGAAACATGTGACAGCTAAATTTCGGAATAGCGAATTGACGAAGGGCTTGTACAAGAGGAGCTAGTAGGAAAACGTAATGCTGTTGTGCCAACTGTCATAGCACGCGTAGTCAACAGTCTTGTTCCATGCAAGAGCATGATAACGAAACTGACAACGGTTTTCCACACAAATTGAATGGTGGGAATTTTTTCAGAAAGAAGATAAAGAAGATGTTGAGACTCAATTGGGCTATCTTCGAAGATAGCAAGGCTTAGGACCGGAGATTAAGAAGCAAACGGCACATTTTCGGATTGAGAACAGAAATAAGCCCTTTCTCGTCACTACCCATAACCCAACAGAGCCTCAACTCATACTGTATGTTGTTCATTCCTCAGAATTCAGCAGATCTTGACTCGTGTAGCAGGCTTGCGTGCGTATTGGTATTAATAAATAAGCACCAGTCACCCAAAGAATAAGAGCGCTCCTACTTCTTGAATTCAAGACGAGTGCAGACCTACATAATGCGACAGATACACTAATAGTAGAAGCTTCCCTCCTGCCATGCACTGGAATTTCACTGGTGCGAGCAAGTTCGCAACGACGTGCCCACACTTAACCAGGATCTCGTAATCGCAATTTTAAAATGTCTTCTCGCGGAAGCTAGTGCGTATGTTCCTAACTAGCAACCATATTTTTCATGTTTTGCATCACGCGTTCTAATCAGCGTAAACGGTCGTTTGACCACTCCTTACGCTGCATGACAAACTTCCGTTATGGTAGCAAATTTTTAAACTCAAATTGCGATCGATTCAACACTTTAACGACAATCAAGCAGAAGGAAGACAAGATCTAACACGAATTAGAACAGCAATCCATCTGAACCACAAGCACGAATAACGATTGCAGCGTTAGATAGAGTCACTGGATTAACTCATTCACACCAAAATTCAGCTGGTACTAAGGACTCCAAAAGCCAATAATGGAGCCCATTGGATTTATCCAACGGCTGTTTTCGGCGATCCCATAGTGCAAATGATTACCGGTACTTCGGCCACTACTTCCCACATAACCGATAATTTCACCACGGGCCACTTTTTTTCCGCGACGAATGCCGTCTGCAAATCTACTCAGGTGTCCATACAATGTTTCCATCCCCGTCGATGGATGCTTAATCTTGACCATATTTCCGAGGAGTTTGTCGTATCCGAATTGCCCAACAATTCCGTGGGCAGAAGCAATTACGGGTGTACCTTTTCGAGTAGCAATGTCTAATCCACGATGAAATTCACGTCGCCTAGTAGTTGGATGCGTTCGATATCCGAAACCAGAAGCATACCAGAATACTTTCCCCTGGCCATCGTCCGTAGTGAGAATGGGAAGAACGGATGGCGTCTCATCGAGTTTTTTGAGCTCTTTCATTACATGCGCGTATGTGGGTTCCATTGCTCCCTTCGCAGCGGCGATTCGAACACTTAATGAACCTGTTTCAACAGCTGAAGAGAGTGTTGGAATCGGATTAGCTTGGCCACCAGCATTTTTACTGTCTGGCTCAGAATCCACAGCCTGGTTCGTGTCAGCACCATCACCACCCTGCCCCAGGAGGCCTTCGGATCGTGCGTCTATCCCCAATGCGCTACGCACCTTATCAGCCATTCGACGAATTTCTGATACCTCCTCCTTGAGAGAGTCGAGCTCCATCTGAAGAGCCTCCGCCTGTTGCTTTAGCGCATCGTTCTTAAACTCAACCGTCTTGAGACTGATTTTAGATAAAACACCGTAGCCAACACCTCCAAAAGCGCCCATTATAATTCCACAGAGCAAAACACACAACAACTTCAAAGCCCAGCTTCCTACTGAATACTGACGCACCGATCTCCCGTCCGGTGACATAACAGCCAGTGTATACATTTCTTTCAACGTCTTTCTCCTTAATTGCTGTTCCTTTTGGATTAAGGGAAACAGGGTTACCCATCCCCCCCGCAGAAACCCACGACAGTATAGCACAAGTGCTAAATTTGCTCAAGTCACATGAGAGAAAAGGTACAATATAGAAGGACTGGCTGATTGCGGCACCTTTCGAACGGACCCACCTAAAATTTTCGGCGCGCGCGCAACCGAGAAATCAAGCCAAAACTCCTTTAGCACTTTTGAACTACTTTTTCCAAGCTTTGGCAGGACAATCTCTCGCACCATTCACAGATTAGACCCCACCTGAAAGCATTATACCTGACTTATTAATCCAAGATCCTGTATCAGCTAGCTCAATGTTTCGGTATACTCATCGGGCTGGGTATCTCGCGAAACGATCCAGCACGCGGCAGCATTCAAATCAGCAAACACCTTCTCAGGTGCTTCCTTTCCGGAATTAATCTCTCCAATTCGCGATTGACGAGGTTCCGAGTAATGCCCTGTGAGCACGAGCAGTGAATAGACGCCAAACTGATGTCCCGCCTCAATATCTCTTGTAGAATCCCCAATAAGATAAGTATCATTTAGACTAATCAGATGTTCAGACGCTGCTTGAACAAGCATACCAGTCTTGGGTTTTCGACATGTACAGTTTTCATCATCACGATGAGGACAGTAATAGATGGCAAGAATCCGCCCACCCGTTCTTTCGACGTCTGATATCATCTTCTGATGAATTACGTCAAGAGTCCTTGGTGACAAAATCCCCTTGTTGATGCAGGCTTGATTTGTAACTACGATGATTTGGTAACCAGCATTAGTAAGTAGCCTAATCGCCCCCAACGAATTCGGCAGAAATTCGAACTCGCTCCAACTCTTGACATAACCGTTGTCGAGGTTTCGGTTAATCACACCATCCCGATCGAGAAAAACAGTTTTCATTTCGACTCTTCAATTTGACGAATCCGCTGCGAGAGTTGTCCACGATCCACACCAACACAGCCAACCTCGCCGCAGACAATACCGCCTGCCAAATTCGAAAGACGAGCAGCATCAAGCATATCCGCTTGGGCAGCAAGTGCCAATGCAAATACTGCGACAACCGTATCACCAGCTCCTGTATCGTCAAAGACTTCGCGAGCCTGTGTTGGAATATGATCAACGCGTAACTTTCCTTTGGAATCACGCCGAAACAATGACATTCCCCGTTCCCCACGTGTAACCAACAAGCCTTGAAGCTCAAGTCGGTCCAAAATCTCCTTACCGACATCGATTAAACTTTCTTCACTGGTAATTTCCCGATTTAGGGCAATACCGGCCTCTTTATGGTTCGGTGTAATTGATGTAACGCCTCCATAGTTCCAAAAATTCTCCACCTTCGGATCCACAACAACAGGCTTATCATATTGCCTAGCTAGGCCAAGAACAGACTGTATTAGGTTTGTGCTTACTCCACCCTTATCATAGTCTTCAAAAATGACGGCATCCACGGACGGTATCAGATCAAGAGCTGTCCCCAAGAGTCGTTCGGATATATCGGCAGTCACCGGCGCTTTACACTCTCGATCTATACGAAGAAGCTGTTGGTGAGTTGACGTACTCGTCCCCGCGGCTCGTGCAATTACACGGGTTTTTGTGCTCGTCGGACGACTTGAATCCACACAAATACCTTCCGTGTTTATCCCACCTTCCCCAAGCATACGGATCAATTTTTTCCCGTTCTCATCCTTCCCAACAACACCGATTAAATCTACTTTACCACCCAAATTGATGATGTTCTGGGCAACATTCGCAGCCCCTCCAAAACGCGACGTTTCCGCCGCCATTTCGAGCACTGGCACAGGGGCTTCTGGTGAAATACGATTGACATCTCCCCAAAAATACTCATCCAGAATAAGATCTCCAATGATAACGACGTGCTTTCCATCAAGCCGATCTAAAACCGTTTGTAAGTTCACACCATTCTCATATTGGGAATTGTTAAGATTTGTTGAAAGCACAGTGAATCCCGCTCCTTAGTGTAACAAATTTGCAGAACTCTCAAAAATTGGCAAAACTTCCACACCATTGTTCCAAGATCGCCATCGCTTTAGACACGTCCTTCGGAATCCAACACCGACAATTCTAGCACATCTTTGAGGGCACATCAAGAGTTCATTTCTGCCATGGTTGTTAGCTTCTGAAATCGGAATATTTCGCTTCGGTGAGTCCTTATCTAACAGCGAAGTAACAAATCAACCCTACCTGCTTCGGAACAATGGAATAACCGGACGCGTCAAGGCCGATATATAATCTGAAAAACCTTAATGTCATGGGCCGCCAAATCGCTTACGAAAACTCGATCTCCTCTGGAGATGGCAATGCCGGCAGGTTCGACAAGTGTATCACTCCGAAACTCCATAATTGGCTCACCGTCCTGACTAAAGATTTGTACTCGCTGATTGCCCCAATCCGTAACATAGAGGTAGCCCCATCGATCTAAGGCAACATGACTTGGCTGGCGAAACTGACCACGCGCCGAGCCTTCACTTCCCCATATTTTTACAAGATTACCGCTGAAGTCATATTTTTTGACCCGCTGATTTCCCGAATCAACAATATAAACATTGCCACGAACATCAACAACGAGATCTGTTGGCTCTCGAAACTGTTCTCGCCCACCCCCAAAGCTGCCACGCGATAAAGCAGGACGTCCTTCCGCATCAAACATAATAAAACGGTTATTTCCCGTATCGACGACATAGAGTTGTCCGTTCCGACCAATCCCAATCCCGCGCGGAACATCCAGCTCGACCTCTTTATTTTCGGTTGAACTATTGGAGTCGTAATCCGGAGCACTCCCAACCATGAGATGGAAGATACGATCTACAAGATTACAATATTGTACGCGGCTGTTTCCCGTATCAAGCACATAGAGAATTTCCGATCTTTGAAAATCGATCGCTGTAGCAGTTGGATGATCGAACTCGCCTGTTCGCCATCCACGATTGCCAAACTCGGAGATAAAGTTTCCCTCGAGGTCAACTACCTGGACACGATTATTACCCGAATCGGTAATGTAGAGACGTTCTAACCGATCTAAGGCCAATCCCAAGGGTTGAATGAATTGCCCGGCACCCTGTCCCGCACAACCAATCGTCTCGACAAAATTCACTCCAAGAATGCGTGGTGCAGGATGCGGACGCGTAGAAGGAACTATTTGAGGAGCGAAAACCCTCTGGGAAAGGGTAGAGGAATTCGGGGTCATATCGCGAACGCTCCCGTTGTCTAGAGGAGCTTCCTGTACAAATTCTCGCGCTGAGGCACAGCTATAGAATGAGGCAAGAAGAAGAAGAAGAAGAAAAGAGCACAGACGGAAATGCCATTCCACAGACATCACCTAGCCTTTTTGGACTTCAAACTTGAACACAAAAGTGGTTTCTGTCTCCTCAAATTCGTTGCTGACTTTTGGAACAATAACACGTAGATTTGATGATTTGATGCTGCGCTTCCGAAAATAGAGGAAGAACTGCGTCCGATGGTTAGGCATAACAGTCGTTCTTTCGATGTCCTCCCGCGGCAGGGCAGCCGGACCTCCTTGGCCACGAAGCGTTTGATCCCATCGAAAAATATCAGCCACGAACTCAGGTGGTAGCTTAGGCCTGAAATTCTTTCCTAAGAAAAATGACTGTTGCGATTTATCGATTGGTTTTGTAACATTTCCAGCCAGATCTAACAACTGACAGTCTTTCTGCTTAAATGAAATCCAATGTCCCGTGCGATTGAAAATTAGAATACCAAAGGCATCAACAGCTTTCACGTCGTTCAACGGCACGGCCATCGCAGTGATTCCATCCTTCTCATAAATAACCGTGCCGGTCTGAGGAAGGATGGTCGCTTCTGCATCAAATTGTGGAACAATTTGCACCGGTTGGAGGACGGAACAACCCAGCACAAAGACTAGCAACAGGAAGATAATAATGTTTGGAGTCTCTTGCGTAGATACTTTCATAGATTTTTGAGGTGAACAATATTTACCTTTTTGGGTTTTTCTGTGGGAGTGACGAGGCATAGATCCCAACTCTCCGTCATAACTGGAAAAGAAATACACGCCAATAAAATTCGATTAATTCGCATGTCTATACCTTTTCGAAGAAGCTTAACATCTTACCTAATGTGGACGTAAGATCCGGACGGGAAATGTAACGATCGATGATTACATCACCCTGGACCGCATCGGGAAAACGCCGATGCACTGTTGGTTTGCCTGAGGATTGAGATCTTCCCATTTCTTCAGAAATACGTCCGTTCTCTCGTTCAGCCAGCACAATATCCCCCAGCGGAAATTTCGTTGATAGCACTCCAACGTTTGCATCCGTGAGTACCGTAATTTGTGGCAATGATACCTCTGATAACTTCCCCATTTCAGTTGCCAGATACGTGACTTCAGAAAACGATAGTTCAGCTTGAACCGGACGATCGGTTGCGCGTAATTTTGGCAGAGAATCGTTGGAATACACCGTGATGAGCGGAAGCGCTTTCTGAAACGCAGTACGAATTGCAATGAGTAGCGCAACGAAATGCAAACGCTGAGGACATGCAAAAGGATGCACAACTGCGAGAACAGCCCGGTGGCCCAAAACGTCTCCTTCGCCAGCAGCCATAAGGCAATGAGAAGATTTCGAAAACATCGCTTCAGGAACTAAATCTGTGAGATCAAGCGAACGCAACGCTGTCACTGGCACAGACGCCGGAAATATATCTGTCCATGCATCGGGTGAAAGAATCTGGAGCAGCCGCTTCCTCGCTGGCACGGGAAAATAAAAATTGCAGGAGGGGCAGATATACAAATGACGCTCCAAGGTCTGTTTGAACACAAATTCATCACAGACCTTGCATTTGTACCATAGTCCGTCACGCCTATCTTTGTAATGCGATGTAGTATTCACCTTTGTTCTCCACAAATTCGGTTCTTAACTCAATTCTCCCTTGCACTTCCTAACGAACGAATCACGACTACCCTCCGAGTGATGTTGTGACATCATGTTCCCATCATATCGCTAACGTAATGTAACAAGATTTGCCATGACAATTAGATTTTTAATGTTGGCACCGAGATACAGCAACACAGCACGCCCTCATCTACCATCAGGTAAAATCACACAAAACAGTAACAGGAGGCGCAGATCATCTATTCATTACCCACACGTCTTCCGCAACTAGGAGACTGTCATCTTACCAGTTTTGGGCTCTAACCCACTCTCAATTATCTGATTCAGCCTAATTCAGCAGCGCTCCTAACTGGCAACAGACTTCGTTTTCACCATTCTAACTACTCTTCCCGAAGACTCAAAAGTGACTGAGTCCATGCAGGCTTCCATCAAAAATATACCTCTTCCGCTGCTCTTGAGAAGATTGGCAGGACTTAGCGGATCCGCAACATTCTCACGATCGAATCCATTTCCTTCATCTTCAATTACAATCGTGAGTTCCTCTTGATTCAAGATGAACTGAAAATGAGTTTTTTTTTCCAAATCTTCATTATTACCATGTTTAATTGCATTCATTGCTGCTTCAATTACCGCCAAGTTAATCTGTTCGCTCGTTTCTTCATCAAACCCCATATCGCGCAAAATCTCAGAGATTACAGCATCAACCACATAGACAAGCCGTGTAGAACTCGGAAGCTCCAGTTCAATGGACTGCTCTATTGTCTTCTCCACTGTTCAACTCCTTACAAACGATTCTGCACTGATACTTGTATACCCGTGGTCAATGTGAATCCATGATATCTGAGATTGCCTTTACGACAACCAGTGTGAGGTCATCACTCTGATGTTTCGCACCACTAAAATCCAAAAGATTCATCTCAATAGCGCTACAGATTGTCTCAGCAGACGATTGATGAATTGACTGGAAAACATCAACAAGCCTTTCTTCACCGTATAACACACCGTCTGTTTCTCGTTCTGCTTCTGTTATCCCATCAGTATAGAACAGTATCACGTCATCAGCTTCAAGCTGGATGGATTGATTATCAAATTCCGCAAAGTCAAAACCACCGAGAATCATGCCCCCTGTCTGGAGATGAGATATTGGCGCCGAACCTCTTGCTAGTCGGTTTCTCGTTGATAATTCACCAGTAGAATCCGCATTCTTCAGATGTAACGGATAGCAATGCCCAGCATTTGAATAGGTGAACATCAGAGACTCTGAATCTAGAATTCCGTAAACCATCGTTGCAAATATATCTGGTTCGGTATCAATTACAAGAAGATCGTTGATTCTTTTGAGCACTGATGCCGGCGAAGATTCTTCGCGGCATACAAGCCGCAGTGCCGTCCGAATCATTACCATCAATAACGCCGCAGGAATACCATTGCCACATACATCTGCAATAGCTAACCCCAGACGATTATGTTCTAGAGGAATGAAGTCGTAGAAATCTCCAGAGATTGACGTTGAACTCCGCAGAAAACCAGCGATGTCACATCCCGGCAACTTGGGAGGAAATTGAGGAAGCAGCCTTTGTTGAATGGTCGAAGCTGTTTTGAGATGCATCGCCAACTGTTCAACACCAGTTTCGCTGAACCAATCGCCCATTGCACCAATTAACGGGTTAATATATTTTGTCGGTTGCGTTCGTCCAAGAACTGCTTTTATCCGTGCGGTAAGCTCGTTGAGGTCAAACGGCTTCGTAATATAATCATCCGCTCCAGCATCGAGACCCTGAATCTTTTCAGTGATCTGTGCTCGTGCTGTGAGAATAATTACAGGAATTGCACGAGTATGCGAATCCGCCCTAAGCTTAGTAATGACTTCGAACCCATCCATCTTGGGCATCATAAGATCCAAAAGGATTAGGTCTGGGACGTGTGTTCGGGCAAGCGCGATTCCACTCGCCCCATTGTTCGCCGTAACCACATTGAATCCATCCGAATGGAGGCTCATCTCAAGCAGATCGAGAATATCCACATCATCGTCCACTGCCAAAATCGTTTCAGCCATTAAACGTTAATTTCCCTTGCGTGTTCCAACGGCAGTTTAAACTGAAAATTGCTGCCTTGTCCCTCAGAACCACCATCAACCCAAACCGTTCCACCATGAGATTCAACAATACTTTTTACAATCGACAGTCCTAAACCGGATCCACCTTCCCGACGGGTGTGGATATTGCTCAACTGATGAAATCGATCGAATACTCGCTGTCGTTCCTCAACCGGAACCCCTTCTCCAGTGTCAATGACTTCAACGTGTATGGAACCATCGAAACTGTCGACAATTTCCCCCTCCCCACTAATTCTCACAGTAACCGTACCATTCTCAGGCGTGAATTTAATCGCATTCCCAATCAAGTTGGTAAATACCTGTCCAATTCGTTCCCCATCACCGACAATAGTAGGAAGTGATTCAGCAACAATTAACTCCAACTGAAGCGACTTCGCATCAGCCTGTGGACGGATTTCCTCAATTCTCTGTTCGGCAATTGCTGAGGGCGAAATTTCCTCTTCCTTCATCTGAATCCGCCCCGATTCAATGCGCGAGATATCAAGCAGGTCATTAATAAGAGAAGCAAGACGCTCTGACTGATGTTGCACACGGACTAAACTACGCTTCTGATTTTCATTAATTGGACCGATTTTCCCGTCTAAGATAAGCGATACAAATCCGATAATCGAAGTCAGAGGGGTCCGTAATTCGTGAGACACGAGGGAAACGAAATCAGATTTCATCCGATCGATTTCCTTCTCGCGCGTGATGTCATCAAAAACATACACTGTTCCTAGCGCTAGGCCCTCTTCATCAAGAAACGGACTGGCAACAACACGAAGTACAGATGTTTCCTCCCCCTGGTTTAGAACGACTTCCGAGTTGACGGTCTGATTCAGAGAAATTTGATGTTGACTTTCGCTCAGCGCTCCCGTTAGTTGCGCATCCTGGATAATCTGTGTGAAATCTTTGCCAATCTGGCTAGCTTCTATGTTCAGAAGATACTCAGCAGCGGGATTGATGTGAAGCACCTGATGGTTACCATCCACCAGTATTAATCCTTCAGCCAAGCTGTTTACAATGGCAGTCATCTTTTTTTCTTCTTTTGTTACCTTATCGATGGCAAACTTCAGACCATTGCGCATTGAATTGAATTCTTCCGCCAAGATGCCAACCTCGTTACCACTCGTAACGGCAATTTCTTGATCAAAGTCACCTTCACCGATGGCCCGCGAAGCGCTCGCAATACGCATTATCGGAGTTACAATCCGCTGTGAAACAATCCACGCGATTGGAATAACAATCACACAGAAAATCAAGGTAAAACTCAAAATACGTTTGGTTAGCATGTTAATCTCTTGAAATGCCAAAGATTCTGGTTGTGATACTAGAACCACCCAATTGCTAAAATTTTGATCGTCATTCCAAGGCTCGTCTTCCCACTGCCGTGTTCGTGCCCAACCATAAACTCTCTTATCGCCGTATGCATCTCCTTCACTCTCCATCTCGTAACCGTCATGTTCACCATTAGCAGTCGCACTGACAATTGCCTTCATTGCCCCATCAGTCATTTCAATATGTTCCATGAATTTGTACTTCTTCTCTGCCGATGACACTATGACGCGCCCATATTTGGTTATAATAGAAGCTTCTATTTCTTGCATGACATCTTCTTGCTCATGACTTAGCCCAACTAGATCCAAAAGTTCAGGAAAGATCATTCTGATTCTCAAGATGCCGACGACTCTCTGTCGAGCCACATCACGAACGGGTAACGCGATCCATAGAAAATGAGACCGATTTTTTGCATCATACTCAAGGTTGTTAATAAGATCGTAGCCCAACCCATTATTGAAGCAGCGATTCCACCAATCAGAGTCGACTGTCTGGAGGTGCAGTGATGAGTTCGTGGATCCAATTATCTGACGATTCAGATTAGTGATGATAACATCACTTCCCAAACCAGCGTGATCCTCGAATCTCTCGACGCTGTCTTCAAGACGATTTGACACCCGAATTCTCTGGGATTCACCATTTACGCCATCATTTGTCAAAGCAACCGTATCACGAATCACATCAATCTCATCGCGGATCGCAGTCAATCGTATTGAGATAATGCGATCGGCTTGATCCAACTTTGATCTCGCAAATCGCGCCAAGCTTTCCCCAATCGTGTTTTCAAGTGCTCTGACCCCAAAACCCCTTGCCAGAAGTGAAGCGACAAGAAGAGGAATCAGAGAAACCAGCAGAAAGAGAAATACGAGTTGTCCTCGCAAGCCCATTTTGAGAGAAAGTCGCTTTTTCATAATCGCGATTTAGCTTCAACTGAAAGCGTTCACTGCATCAATCTCGTCCTGATAGATCTCAAAAATCGAGTCCAATCGTGTAACCATTAACACATTCTTAACTGCCTTTTGCGGATTCAGTAAAACCAGTCTTCCATCCCCTTTCTTGAGAGCTTGTAATGTTGTAATTATAGCTCCTAACGCCGAACTATCCAGCAATGGGACATTCGTCAAATCGAGGATTAGATTACCCCCACTCTGCTTAATCTGGGCGTCCATTTCGCTGCGTAGGGCGTCAACGGCATTCCCAATGATTTTCCCGTTCACTCGAAGGATTGGGGTTTTGTACTGGCTCATGGTTGTTTCAAACATCAAGTAATACTCCTTAACGAACTCAAACGTGAAAAATTCTTAGCATGGAATACACATGTGTTGGGTTCATACCGCAGAACCGGCAGGTTTTCTCAAACATTAATTGGTAGCGCACGAGTGGCGACGTAAGTCCGATTTAGGCCTGGAATCTGACTTTTGACCACAGACTCCAATTTACCACCGCAACGCTGAAATTGAGACATCGCTATTTGAACTTCATCCTCCACTTTCTCCTGTTTGTACGCAATCCACGTTCCATCACGTTTCAACAATGGCACGCAATACTCAACAGAATCTGCCAAGGATCTAACATAGCGGTTTAGCACCCAATCATACGCCCTGAGATTTTCACGCTGTTTGGCAAACACCTCAGCACGTTCGACAGCAACTTTTACATGCGGCTGCGTTAAAGGTATATTCAGTTGAGTAAGTAGGAATCGCAGAAAACTCGCCTTTTTCGATGTAGCCTCTACCAAGGTCAACTCAATGTCGGGAATGTAGATTTTAAGTGGAATACCAGGAAACCCAGCCCCCGATCCGATGTCGATTACCGAATCACCTGCTTTGATACGAAAATGCTGAAGTACACCCAAAGAATCGAGAAAATGCTTTAGAACTATCTCCCGATCACACCGGATTGATGTCAGATTAATCCGTGAATTCCATTGTCGCAATTCGCGCCAGTAAACCACAAATTGGTCTTGCTGATCTCGAGTCAACGGAAACTCATGTTGGAGAAAGGTTTGTACTAGTAGATGACGGATTTCTATTTCAGTCAAAGGATTTCTGGGATTGGACCGATGCATAGTGCTATAGAGAAATTAGCGTTGATATGAATTTCTTCAACCGTATTTAAACAGCTAACCTCCCCCCACTATTTGGCCATTTACTGTGCTTCCTTTGGTGAATCAAGACCATTAAAATTGAGAGATCGGCAGGCGTTACACCGGGAATCCGCGAGGCTTGTCCAATCGACGTTGGACGAACCTTCGACAGTTTCTCATGTGCTTCGGTCTTCAATCCACGGACGAATTCATAGTCAAAATCAAAGGGGATACGGAAATCCTCCATTTTCTTGAACTGTTCGATTTGAATCCCTTGACGATTAATGTAGCCCTCATACTTAGTCTGAATTTCAACCTGCTCCTCCACGTCGCTGGGCAGCAGACGGGATGAAGGTGCGATTTGCTTAATCCGCTGATAATTAATCTCCGGACGCTTCAATAAATCTCTCAATGATGTAGGTTTCTGCAGTTGAGGTATGCCCATCTCCTTCAACCAATCTTCCACTTCTGAAATCGGCTTCACAACTACCTGGTTTAGGCGCTCAAGCTCTTCATGAAGCAGTTGACGTTTCTTCAGAAATCGGCTGTAAACTTCGTCATCAATCAATCCGATTCTGTGCCCAATCTCGCGCAGCCGAAGATCCGCGTTGTCTTCGCGCAACTCCAGACGGTATTCTGCCCGCGACGTAAACATGCGATAGGGTTCGCGGATATCCAGCGTGACCAAATCATCAATTAGCACGCCGATATAAGCTTGAGACCTATCCAGAACCAGCGGTGCTTCGCCGCGCACCTTCAAGGCCGCATTGATAGCGGCCAACATCCCTTGTGCTGCTGCCTCCTCATATCCCGTCGTGCCGTTTAGTTGTCCAGCAAAATAAAGGTTCTCAATACGTTTGGTTTCAAGTGTCGGATGGAGCTGAGTCGCCGGCACGAAATCATACTCTACGGCATACCCGAAACGCACAATTTCAGCATTTTCCAGCCCTCTAATACTATGAACCATCTCTACCTGAACATCTTCAGGTAGACTCGCAGAAATTCCGTTTAGGTAAATTTCGTCAGTATCTCGCCCTTCAGGCTCAACGAAAACCTGATGTCGATTTTTGTCGGAAAAACGCACAACCTTATCCTCAATCGATGGACAGTAACGTGGTCCAATGCCTTTAATCCGGCCACTATACATTGCAGACCGATGTAAGTTATCGCGAATTATCTGATGCGTTTTTTCATTCGTATACGTCAGATAGCACGGCATTTGCTGCTGTACTATCTTTTTGGTCGAAAACGAAAAAGGTACTGGAGGTTCATCACCAGGCTGAACTTCCATAGCATCGAAATCCACTGTATGCGAATTAACACGTGGAGGTGTGCCAGTTTTAAGCCGACCAACTTCAAAACCAATACCTAAAAAACTCTCCGATAGATTCTCTGACGACGATTCACCTGCACGGCCCGCACTATACGAGACATCGCCGAGGTGAATTCTGCCCTTAAGAAAAGTCCCCGTTGTCAAAACAACTGCCTTCGCCAAATAGGCAACTTGTGTTTGACTGAGGATTCCAATACATGTCCCGTTTTCAATCAGTAATTCGTCAACCAAAGCTTGCTTGACATCAAGGCGGTTCTGATACTCTAAAACACGTTTCATCTCATCTTGATAGGCTTTCTTGTCCGCTTGAGCGCGACTTGAACGAACCGCCGGACCCTTTTTGGTATTCAAACGACGGAATTGGATTCCCGTTTTGTCAATATTTTTCGCCATCTCTCCACCAAGCGCATCAATCTCTCTAACAAGATGCCCCTTGGCAAGTCCACCAATCGCCGGGTTACACGACATTTTCGCAATTGTATTCAGATCTATCGTGACAATTAGTGTTTCGCAACCCATTCTGGCAGCAGCGAGCGCGGCTTCGCACCCAGCGTGTCCTGCACCAACTACAATGACGTCATACTTCTTCTCGTAAGCGTGCATGTGAATCCTAATTTAAGCTCCGGGATTTGAGGAACTCCACCAAACGCGTCCTATCGAATACCTTCTATATCGGACACAAAACCGAAATCATTGAGCTAGAATGCTGTAGAACCTAAAACAAACGGGCATGACTGGTGTTTAAACCCTCAAGCCCAGCGAGTAATGGTCAGACAAACCATCAGAGATTAATCGGGCAGGTGGCAAACACGATCGAATTGGAATCACTCCAAGTAAATCCTAAAGAGGAATCATCACTGGACCCGTAAGTAACCGTATTCCATCAGACTTCCAATCATGACGATAGTTAACGGCACTTCAGATATCAATTTTCCGACGGCCTTCTAGTGCCTTCGCGAGCGTCACTTCGTCGATATACTCAAGATCTCCGCCAGCAGGAATTCCGTACGCAATTCGCGTAATCGCCAGTTCAAAATTCGACAAACGTTTGGTAAGATATAGCGAGGTTGCTTGTCCTTCAGTTGTATAATTTGTCGCAAGAATAACTTCTTTGATGTTCCCATTGTTGATTCGTTCAAAAAGAGAATCAATTCTGAGATCTTTTGGTCCTACTCCATCCAAAGGGGAAATGACCCCCATAAGCACGTGGTATACTCCATTATACCCATTCGTTCTCTCTATGGCCAATAGATCGTCGGGTTCTTCGACAATGCAAATGACTTGACGATCTCGTTCCGGACTAGAACATATGCGACACGGTTCTCGGTCAGTGATGTTGCCACAAACTCCACAATAAGATAGGTGGGTCTTCACATCCGAGATTGCTTGCGCAAGCTTAGTTGTTTCTTCGATGGGCAGCTTCAGCATAAAAAACGCCAACCGCTGAGCTGTTTTCGGACCGACTGTAGGCAACTTTTGCAACTCGCTGATTAGCTTTGCCAGAGGTTCAGGATAATAGTGCATGTGGACAAAAAGTGGGCCATGCTATACTAGACCGGGAATTTTAACGCCGCCTGTGAGTTTGCTCATTTCTTGAGTCATTAGCTCCTGCGCCTGTTGACGAGCTTCATTGACAGCAGCAACAATGAGATCCTCAAGAATTTCAACATCGTCAGAATCTACAGCTTCAGGTGAAATCTTCAGCGATATCAACTCTTGCTGTCCATTAACGACAGCAGTCACCATTCCACCGCCAACAGTAGCTTCGACAGTGTGATTAGCGAGCTCTTCCTGAATTTCCATCATTCGTTTTTGCATCTCTTGCGCTTGTTTCATTAAGTTGTTAATCTTCATAGAAAACCTGCGTTGAAAACGCCCCACCTAGTTCGGGAAAGCGAATCGCAGCTCCTTATCTGGAATAAAGCTCATTTCATCTCGATTTTGAGAATCTTCGCGTCGAAAAGATTAAGCGCAGGGAGAACTTGTGGATCTTGTTCTGCCTCATTTTGAATAGCGAGTGGTGTCGGTGTTTTCTCTCTATCCCTCGGCAACTGATTCGTGCTGTCCTCTGAAATTATGCTTGCGGGCACAAAATCAACTTCAACTGACTGGTCGAGCAATTCTGACAGCGTCCGTACTACAATTTGTCTCTTCTTTTCATCTAACATCGAGAGGCGTAACGGGAAACACGCGACCTCCAATCGATTTTCCTCATTCTTTGAAAGGGACGCGTCCTTTAAGCACTGGTATAAGACCATCTGGTCGGTTTGCCACAATGCTAGGGCTTTATCCCACATCTCCGTCAGTTGGAGCGCATTCCCAGCCACAGGACGACCGTCCGATTCAGAAACGTTGAATTGAATCTTTTCTGAAACACCCGTAGGTACAATATCGGAAATATTCCCGATTTCATTAGCTTTGGGAGATTGCTTTTGCACAGAGGGTGCCGGTGCAGCAATTACGTCTTGTTCCATTTCCGGTCGCGCTTCTGTTGCGAACTCAGTGTTCGGTTTAAGAAAAGTCGACTGTTCTCCACTTGGCCTCTCTGCCTGGAGATCAATCTTATGCTCTAGATCTGCTAAGCGATTCAAAACGTCTCCAAGTTGGATTGTCTCACGAATCGAGCAGACTTCGACAAGGCTTGATTCCAGCTGAACTTGGGCGTACCCATATTGCTTTATTTCACCATTCGTGCGCATCAGGATCTTTAGTACTCTGGTCAAACGCTCTACCGATACCTTATCGGCTTTTTCTTGCATGCTTTGTAGATGGGATTTCGAACCCTGAATGAACTCCGCCAAATCCGAACTGATTGCGAGAAGTCGCAACTCCCTAAAAAAGGCAATTAGTTGATGCAGACACTGGGACAAATCGGCTCCCTGTTTAGCAAGATTAGTTAGAACCTGGAGAGAATCCGATACATTACACTGGAGAATTGCATCCGTTAGCTCACTCATTAACGGACTTGAACCAAGCCCCAAAACCCGATTAGTCGTGTCCACACTAAGCGGTTCATCAGCAGACGAGACTAGCCGTTCAAGGGTGTTTTCCGCATCGCGCAAACAACCTTCCGACTGTCGCGCAATCAAAGACAAGACCTGATTCTCAACAGCAATCTCCTCCGTGGCACAAATTAACTCCAATCGTGCTACAATCTGATCCAATTCCATATAGCGGAAATCAAAGTCTTGACAGCGGGATACAATTGTCTTGGGAATTTTGTGATACTCAGTGGTCGCGAGTATGAAAATAACATGCGGAGGAGGTTCTTCGAGTGTTTTCAAGAGTGCGTTGAACGCCTCTTGCGTGAGCATGTGTGCTTCATCAATGATGTAGATTTTAAAGAGACAGGAGGCTGCAACGAGCTTTGTGTTTTCGCGTAGCTCCCGAATCGGATCAATGCCACGATTCGACGCAGCATCCATTTCAATTACATCAAACGATCTACCTTGGGAAATCTCTGTGCAGCATTCACACTGGTTACACGGCTCAGCTGTCATATCCCCTCGAGAATCAGTTTCTCGACTGTACTGCGAACAATTGACTGTCTTTGCAAATAGGCGAGCTACCGTCGTTTTTCCAGTACCCCTAGGTCCCCAAAAGAGGTACGCGTGACCAATCCGGCGTGCGCGAACCTGGTTTTGAAGCGTTGTAATCACGTGACTCTGCCCAACCACTTCATGAAAATACTGGGGACGCCATTTTTGCGCAATTACCTCATAAGACATGTGTTTTACCCCTCAGTAATGAGGAAATGGGTGTAATGAGGAAAATCGAAACAACCGATGGAGCATTCTGGACAGGCAAAAACAAAGAGGTAGGGTTAAGAAAATCTTGGCTATGCACCTGAAGCTGGACGCATTCTCCTAAGCGCTACCCAGACAGTTAGCTCCGATAAGGCTACCCTGCGTCACACTCAAGACCTATCTACCGCTGCTTCCTTCCAGATCTGACGGAGTTTGATAGGCTCAAGTTGCTCAGGACCCAATCTTCAACACCACTTCTCTGGGTCAGACCTCAAGAGTAACTCGCCGCACAACAAGAATTAAGCCCTGCTAAAGCGGTTTGCAGGTTCAGGGCACCGCTACCTCCCCGCTTAGCATAGCCAAGGCGTTATTACATCATACTGGCGGAGAGAGTGGGATTCGAACCCACGGTACAGTTGCCTGTACACATGATTTCCAATCATGTCGATTCGGCCAACTCTGGAATCTCTCCGACACGGGCACAAAAATTGTAAAAAAAACAGAATCCCCGGGCTTGTTCAAGAAAACAAGCAATGGAGCAGACGGGATTTGAACCCGTGACCTCATCCGTGCGAGGGATGCGCTCTCCCATCTGAGCTACTGCCCCACAAGGCGGAGAGAGTGGGATTCGAACCCACGGTGCAGTTGCCCACACAACAGTTTTCGAGACTGTCCAGTTCAACCACTCCTGCATCTCTCCACAAGCTCATAGGCGGCGTTCCTGGAAAAACGATTGAAGCAGAGAGACGCTTTCCTCAATTAAAACGCCCTTAACGACGTCAACTTGATGATTCAACCGCGAATCTTGAAGCAGATTAAATAGAGTTCCTGCCGCACCAGACTTTGGATCAGAAGCACCATAGACAACCCGTCGAACACGCGCAAGAACAATGGCACCGGCGCACATCGGACACGGTTCCAAAGTCACATAGAGCGTGGAACCAGCGAGACGCCAATCACCGACACATTCGGAAGCCGATCGAATTGCAAGCAACTCTGCATGCGCTGTAGGGTCTTTAGATTGCTCCCGTAGGTTATGTGACCGGGCGAGCACAATTCCTTCTCTGACAATTATCGCCCCAACAGGAACCTCACCCTTTTTGGATGCTTGCCGTGCAACACCAAGGGCTTCACGCATCCAAATTTGGTCTGACATGGCACATTGAAAAATTGAGGGTAGGCAATCCCCAGCATCTGCCGGCGTTTACCTACCCTTCAAAATCTAACAAAGCTAAGCGCCTGAGAGGATTTGAACCCCCGACCTTCTGATCCGTAGTCAGATGCTCTATTCCGCTGAGCTACAGGCGCAAAATTATGGCGGAGAGGATGGGATTCGAACCCATGGTACCATTAAGGCACAACTGCTTAGCAGGCAGCCCGATTCAGCCGCTCTCGCACCTCTCCAAGAGAGACCTCAACAATGACGGTGGGAGTAGGATTCGAACCCACGGTACCTCGCGGCACAACGGTTTTCAAGACCGCCGCTTTCGACCACTCAGCCATCCCACCAAACAGGATGAATTTATTTTACCAGAGGTACAAAGTGCATGTCAAGGAAATCTCGGCTACAAAAACCGACCAATTCCAAACCAGCCATTCGATAGAATCACGCACCGGCGGCACTTCAAGTCTCTCCACACTTCGACACGCTTCGGCCAAAAATGAAGATTCTCCTTCTTTTCAATTGGCAAGTTCAAGGATTAGCCGGTATAATTTAGGTCCAGCGTTAAATCAGAGAGACAGCTTTAACTGTGTCAGTGAGTCTTTTATTGCAGCCGTAGTGCCTAATTTTTGAGTCTAACGAATGAACGGAAGGAATTTGAACATTGTCTCGGAACGCTACTCTGACAGCACGTAGATAACTTGGCGCCTCAAGCGCTGGTAGGAAGGCCTAAAAATCAACTAAGTGCAGTGAGCACAAGCGTTACATTGTCTTTTCCACCATAATAGAGTGACTTTTCAATCAGCTTACGACTTGCCGTATCGATATCGGACGCATTTGTGATAAGCTCAGCAATTTCGGCGTCGTCAACAATCATGTCATGCAATCCATCAGTACAGGCAAATACTATGTCTTTAGACCGAAGAGGACAAACCTGGTAATCGACGCAGACAGAGGGCTCAAAACCGATTGCCCGATTTATTATGTTACGTTTGGGATGAATGCGCGCTTCCTTGGACGTCAATTGCCCTGATTCAACCATTTTTTGAACTAGTGAGTGATCTGTGGTAATTTGACTAATATTACCATCTCGCAAGATGTAGAGCCTACTATCTCCCACGTGGACATAGATTAGCTCAAATTGAGTGATGAACCCAGCAATGAGCGTGGTTCCCATCCCCGCGTTTGAACTCTTGTCATCTAACGAATGCGAGTAAACGCGGTGATTAGCCTCCTCAGCAAGCTGTTTCAAGATTTCCAGTCTTCGAGTGGGGTTTGTTCCCGAGCTTCCGTTTGACGACTTGCCATATTCTTGCACCCATTCTTCGAACACCGCGACAGCGATGCGGCTCGCAACATCGCCTGCATTGTGACCGCCAACACCGTCAGCAACAACAAAAAGATTACTCCTTTCATCGACAAAATACAAGTCTTCATTGAGAGCACGGTGCTTCCCTTTATCGGTTCGCGCAGCAAATTTCATAATCGCAATCCTAAGTATGGGCAAATCTCGTTTCTGTGCTTCAATTACACGCACAGCTATCCACAAAAACGACGGAAACCGTATACGGTTTCAATGCCACCCGAGAAAACCAGGACTCATAGGAAGCTGCTCATAATACCTAACTGGGCCGAGCTCTGACTAGGATGAAAGATACTCCGGCAACTTCAGACCAGGCATCTAAAATCGTAATCTCCTTCCAGTTTAGCCTGGTAGGAGAACAGTCATTCGGAATCTCAATAAATAATTGACTTCAGAACATTTAGCCCAATTAGCGCTGCATTGATTAGAGTATCGCAGATTATTCACAGAACTTCCTTAGAAGATGGATGAAGGCATTGCACCACAGGGACAACAGCAAGGCCGTGGAACATCAGAATATCATGGCGGTTTCGGCCCCATGCTCAAGAACACACTCAATCTGTTCGAATTCTATGAACCAAGAAGTAATAACGCCAGACTTTTCGACAAATTCGGCAGTCGAATGAAGAAAAATAGAGCACTATAAAGAATTGCGAAAAGAAACACGGACAAGCAATAAGGCGCGAGCCATTCTAAAACAGGTGTAATTTTTCTCCAGGCCGAACGAACTCGACATCAATGGAGAATGGGACCATAAGGACCGAGCATCATTCCTGAAAAACGGCGGACCATTGACGCGTTTTTCCTTAGCAACAAACTCCTTTTAGGACAATTCAAAAATGATTCGGTTATAGAATCTAAATCCGTCACCCCCATCACAGAACTTACTCTCGCAAATCTACGCGTCTGGAGCGAGAAAGGCAAATGTGCCGTATCAATGTTTAAGACCAGACAAACATCATAATGGTCAGAAAAAGCATGGAAAAACTCTTCATTATTCATTATGGCGAAGTTGGTCTCAAAGGCAAAAACAGGTCCCTGTTCGAAAACAGACTCGTTCAGAATGTCAAACTAGCGCTTAAAGACACGGGTTACACAGACGTACACCGCGTGTACGGACGAATCCTGGTGAAACTAGGAACGGCAGCAAATGTTGTTGAGATTCAAAAACGCTTGGGCAAGGTCATGGGAATTGCCCATTTTGAGCTTAGTTGTATTGCCAAAGACAACATAGAGGCAATCAAGGATAGCGCTCTACAGTGGATTCATGGACAAGAATTCAACACGCTTAAGGTCGAAACCAGACGCGCAAATAAGCGTTTTCCAATGACTTCCCCAGAAATTAGTGCGGAAGTCGGGGCACATCTTCTCACACACACTGGTGCTAGTGCAGATATGCACAATCCTGATTTGTTGTGCTGGATTGAGGTTGTTGAAAAATCAGCCTACATTTACACGGAAAAGATTCGAGGAACCGGTGGATTACCATTGGGCGTGAGCGGAAAGGTACTTGTGATGCTGTCCGGCGGCATTGACTCGCCTGTCGCAGCATGGCGCATGATGAAGCGTGGAGCAAAAGCAAGTTTTGTTCACTTCTACAGCTATCCATACACGGACAAAGCTTCACTCGAAAAGGCAACCGAACTTGCCCGAATCTTGGCGATCTGGAATTATCGAACACAAGTTCATCTAGTACCATTTGCGGATGTACAGCGGGAGATTGTGACGAAGACCCCAGCTCCATTTCGCGTCATCTTATACCGCCGTATGATGGTGCGAATTGCAGAGCAAGTTGCAACACGTACGAGAGCTGATGCACTCATAACGGGCGATAGCCTTGGCCAAGTCGCCTCACAAACACTCGGAAACCTCAAAACAATTGAAGACATTGCGGGTATACCGATTCTCCGTCCGCTCATTGGTGACGACAAGCAAGAGATTGTCAATCTTGCGCAACAGATTGGGACATTCGAAGTCTCTACACAACCACACCAGGATTGTTGCTCGCTCTTCGTGCCGAATCATCCCGCGACAAACGCAGCGCTGGATGATGTAAGGGAAGCGGAAGAAGCCATAGACACTGATGCACTAGTGGATAAGGCAGTAGAATCGATTGAGGAACTTTCAGTTAACGCCTAGTGCTACACGGGAGAACACTCCGATCAGGGATTAACTAAGAGAAGGCAAGATGGGACATCTGAAATCTTGACTCGCCGTCCCAACGCTTAACATGGGTTGTACTTAATTCGGCACACGGGAATCAAGTATCACTACAACCTTCAAATTCCATCGCAAAGCATGCATCCTAAGCGTTCGCCATTGGCGATGGAAAAAGCATTCGCATTCCCAATGCATTTTCGTACGATTTTCGAGAACCACATTTCGGCAAATGACAGAACAATCCAGAGTTCGCATTTCGGAGACACTCGACTTACTTATGCAAACTATGCACGAGCAAAGTTCAATTGGAGGCCTACCATAGTGTCATTGTACGACTAAACACCGAGCCGGACGAATTCGGAAAATCGTGCGCAGCGATGTACGGCCCACTATCATTCCATTACCAATGCCACCAATCAATGTTCCAGTCGAACCAATTATTATTACCCATCACCAGCCTAAACGATATTCAATTGAAACACTGGCTGATGCACACCCCGTTCTTGACGCTAAAGTTGGACCCCGCTTCAAATTACCAAACAGAAACATCAATTGACGGCGAAAGCAAGTGAAATGTCGTCCAGACTCTATTTCTAGTTTGGCACTCGAACACAATCCACATTTCGTCAACTCACACATGACGTTAACCAATTCGAAAGCAATTTCAATCTACAGTTGGACAAGCAACTGCCCTCTCGAACTAGGCCTATTGAGCGTCGCATCAAATTAGTAATCGCCTCTTTCCAAACCGCGCATGAATCGAGAACCTCCACACCTCAATTGAACTGTGGAACGTGCTTTAAAGGCGTACACGCGAATCCGGTTGAGACCAGCCGTGGGGAAAACGTTTGCTCCCTTCATCTCCTATTCGACAAAAGCAATTCACGCACCCCAATATTGGCTTAAAACCGCAATTTCAATCCTGCGAACAGATGGAATGTTGCCCTGAGCCTGACACATAGTACATTCCATGGAACATCGATTTCTTGCTTGCATTTCAGTTTGCAGTGTGCTAAAATCTGCGAAGTGTTACGGGTACTTTTGCTACATCAATCCTATTGGAACAAAGTGAGGATAACAGATGTTCGTTTGCGTGGCTTGTGGCTATTTATGGAAAGATGCAGAAGGTCCACCTGAAGAATGTCCAGCGTGTGCCGCACCAAAGGAAAAATACGTCCCTTATGACAATCGCGCGGAAAGATGGGTTAAAAAGGCTGTTGCGTCTCATGTAATGTATCCCGATGAAGAGGGCGCAGATCTTCGTGCGGAGAACTCCGCCTTATCCTCTCATATTAGATTCGCACTTGCTGGTTTGCTTGAGGAACTTAAAGACTAACTTGCCAGGTAGAAGATTATCCATATGCCCAGAGATATTGGCCTCTGGGCCTTTTTTGGTAGTGGCAAGTTTTTAAACGCGAGGAGATTTGTAATGCAACAGCCCACAATCAGCGCACGAGGGACAAGAAATCAGTTCAGATCAATTGTTTACCTGTTGCTGATTCTGCACACAACAATTCTCCATGCAATCGGTTTTGAAGGTATTGAAACTCAAGTGCAAGAACACGTGCTTACCAACGGAATGAAATTTATCATCCTCGAACGGCACGATGCACCGGTTTTCTCAGGATGTATCTACGTCAATGTCGGCGGTGTTGACGAGCCTGTAGGTAATACAGGAATTGCCCATGTATTCGAACACATGGCATTCAAGGGCACGACAACGCTTGGAACGAAGGACTACCAGAAAGAAAAAGCCGTCATGGACAAGATGGATTTCGTATTCAACGAACTCAAACACGAGCGTGCAAAACGAGTTTGGGCTGAACCCGAGAAGTTGAAGCAATTGGAAGCAGAATTTGACGTATTACAGAAGGAGGCCTCACAATACTCCGATGGAGAGGAATATTCGAAACTGTTGGAACAGGAGGGGGCTGTCAACCTCAACGCAACAACATCCGCGGATTCTACCAACTTTTTCTATAGCCTTCCTTCAAATCGACTTGAACTTTGGTTCGCCCTAGAATCTTCCAGATTTCTCAATCCAGTAATGCGAGAGTTCTTCAAGGAAAAGCAGGTTATCAAAGAAGAACGACGGCTCCGGGTGGATAGCCGTCCCATCGGCCGATTACTCGAGGAACTAAAAGGCATTGCATTTCTCGCGCATCCCTATGGGCGCCCAATCATCGGTCATATGTCAGATATAAACACTACCACCCGCGGGGAATCTCTAGCGTTCTTTGAACAGTATTACGCTCCTGACAATATGGTAGCTGCCATTGTTGGCGATGTTGAGTCCCAACAAGTGATTCAAATGGCGGAGAGATATTTTGGTCAGATTCCCACCCGTAAACAACCACCTCTGGTCGAGACGGTCGAACCTAAGCAGCTAGGAACGCGACGTGTCAAGATCGTAGAACAGACACAGCCTATTTTCATCACAGCTTACCATATACCAGCCACTACATCTCCCGATTACATCGCGCTCAACGCAATTGCTGACATATTGTCATCCGGGAGAACCTCCCGTCTTCATAAGAAACTTATCCGCAATGAGAAAATCGCGGTTTCTATCGGTGCTTTTCCTGGATATCCCGGAGAAAAGTACCCTAATCTTTTCGTGATCTATTCTTTTCCCGCGCAAGGACATACGAACAGAGAAAATGAAGAAGCGATAATCGTTGAAATTGAAAGTCTCAAAACCGAACTTGTTTCAGAAGACGTACTGACAAAAGTCAAAAGGAACGCGAAGTCCAGCTTCATCCGCGCCCTCCGTTCCAACCCCGGTTTGGCACGCCAGATGTGCACCTATGAGTTCATCCACGGCGACTGGCGGAAGGTTTTCACATCGCTCCATCGAATCGAAGAATTAACCCCAGAAGATATAAAACACGTCGCTAGCCAATACTTTGTGAACGAGAATCGGTCCATTGCAGAAATCGTAAACGAAGTATCTCCAAATGAGACGGAGACGGGAAATTGAGAAACACTCTATACTTTCCCATAATATGGATTTGCATTCTTTCGCTCGCTGTCTGCAGTGTAGTAGGAGCGATAGGTGAACCAGAGGAGTCACAAACCACCAATCAGGCAGTAAATCATACCTTGGTTCGCCCTAAAGGTAAGATCGTGCCGAGAAGAAAACCGAACGAGGGACTTGTGTACCCACCCCTCAATCGACCTCAACCACCCGTTCCAAAAAGAACCGAACTGGGAAATGGCATGATTGTTTACCTACTTGAAGATCATGAATTCCCTATCATCGATGTCTCAGTCCAAATTCGTACAGGGTCGATTTATGAACCAGGAAATCGCGTTGGTTTGGCCGAGATTACTGGGGCGGTAATGCGGACAGGTGGTACAACCAGCAAAACCGGGGATGAGCTAGACGAAATCCTGGAAAACCTAGCCGCCGCTGTTGAAGTGGTAATTGGTCCCAATTCTGGCACCGCGTCGATGTCAGTTCTGAAAGAAGACCTAGATATCGGACTATCTGTTCTTGCCGATGTACTTATGAATCCTGCATTTCGCAAAGATAAAATTGAATTAGAAAAGGTGCAGCATCGTAGTGCCATCGCTCGACGCAACGACGATGCTGGGAGCATTTCCTCAAGGGAATTCCAAAAGCTGATTTATGGCGCTAGTAGCCCCTACGCCCGAATGACCGAGTACGATACAATCAACACCATTACACGCGACGATCTCGTTGCTTTTCACCAGACGTATTTCCGTCCCAACAACATGATTTTGGGGGTTCTCGGCGACTTCGACTCCACAGAAATCCTCGCAAAGATCGGTGAGGTCTTCAAACATTGGAAGCCATCGGAAATAGACTTACCTGAGAAGCCTCCGCTCCCCGAGCAAATTACTAAAACACTTGCTTTGGTGACAAAGAATGATGTGAATCAAACAACCATCCGGATGGGGCACCTTGGATGGTTGCGCAAGAACGAAGATTATCCCGCGTTAGTCGTAGCATGCCAGATTCTCGGAATCGGCTTCAGCAGTCGATTGGTAAACAGCATCCGGGTTAAAAAAGGCCTGGCTTATACTGTGGGAAACAATTATGGCGCAGGATATGAAGTCCCAGGGGTCTTTCTCATTACGTGTGGGACAAAGTCAGAAAGCACAGTAACAGCAACTGAATCTATTCTCGCAGAAGTAGAAAAGATACGCAACGAGGAGGTTTCAACTGCAGAGTTGAAGCAAGCCGTTGATGGATTTATGAATTCGTCTGTTTTTGACTACGATACAAAAGGTGAGATTCTGTCACGGGCACTCAGATACGAATATTACGGCTATCCCCAAGATTTTGCCCAACAACTGATGGACAGGATACGGAATGTCACAAAAGCAGATGTTAAGAGAGTTGCCGCTGAACATCTGGTTCCAGATCAATTCACAATTCTAGCTGTTGGTAAAGCAGCCGACTTCGACAAACCTTTGAAGTCTTTAGGCCGTGTAACCGAAATTGACATTACTATTCCGAAAGCATCTCATGAACCAATTCCCAAAGTAGTTGAGGCTGGTATCTCGAGAGCAAGGGAAATTATTGACGATGTCATTGATGCGCATGGTGGACTCGATAACCTCAGGCAGGTAAAAACCCTGGTCTCAAGTGGTAAAATGATTTTGAGTATGTCCGGCCAGTTAATCGAAACAAATAGAAGAGCCACGATCGCTTTTCCAGCCAAGACACGGTTTGATATGACAATTGAGCCAATGGGGGTGAAGATTAGTAGAGTTTTTGATGGAGAATCATTGTGGTTAGTGACGCCCCAAGGCATTCAACTCTTTCCTGAATCTTTCGCTGAAGAAGCCAGAAAACAGGCTTTCCGAGAAAACACGCATCTCCTGACACATATTTCCAATGTTGACATATCGGTTCAGCATCTTGGCGAAATCCAGGTAGGAGGTAAAATGACAGACATCATTTTAACCAGCAACACACCCGCGGATTCATTTAAGCTCTTCATCGACCAGGAAACAAGCCGTATAGTCAAAAAAGAGTTTCAAGCACTTGGAGAAGATACCACCGTACATCGCGAGGAGATCTTGACCGACTACCGAGAGGTTTCCGGGTTAAAGATTCCGTTTCATACTGTAACACTGGACAACGGCCAGAAGACTTCTGAAATCACGCTTAATGAGGTGTTGATTAATACTGATGTTGACGAATCGATATTCAAACAATAGGATGTGACGGATACTTCGCAGCGAAACCAATTTTGTGACTCTGCCATCTACCAATTGAAGAACACATGCCTACGTTTTTTGCACTTTAGCAAACGGTATGAAACGGATCTTCTTTTACATCAACAGCTGGTTAAAATTCCTCGTGTCTGAAATCCAGGATTTTACCGGCTTCATGCGAAGTGCTACAAGAGGACTGTGCTGTAAGCCCCGTTACTGGAACGACTTCTTTGATTATATGGACAGCATGGGGATTGCGTCCATCCCTATCGTAGTCATTGCTGGCGGATGTGTTGGCGCAATGATTACACTGGAGACCCTATCAGAACTTCAGGCTTTTGGTGCAAATGTCCTATTAGGGAAACTGACAGGGATTTCAATTGTACGTGGAACTGGTCCTGTGCTCACCGCCATAATCGTATCGACCCGAGTCGCGTCATCCGCAGCTGCCGAACTGGGTTCGATGCGAGTAAGTCAGCAAATTGATGCGCTCGTGACATTGGGAATCAATCCCTTTCAGAAATTGATTACTCCCCGAATAGTGGCTGGAGTGCTAATGTTTCCCGCACTCGCCATAGTCAATGCGATTTCCGCCATTTTTGCCGGCAGTCTAGTCGCCAAGGTTTCGGGTGAAATGAGTGTTGCATTTTACTTAAATCAATCACTGATTAATGTCGCCGTTGGGGACGTGCTCTGGGGCCTAACAAAATCAGCGGTATTTGGTTTTGTCGTGCTTTCTATTGCCTGCTATTTCGGCCTCCGCACTACAGGGGGAACAGTGGGTGTGCGTTCAGGCGCGTCGCAAGCAGCGGTAGCTGGGGTTTTGCTAATTCTAATTATGGATTTTCTCATGACCACATTTGTACATTCCTTCTAGTTGTTGGCCAACTTCTTCATGATCTCGCTTAAAAACATCAATGTCTTCTCCGACAATACACATATACTCAAGGATATAACCTTTGAAATTCCCGATGCCTCAGTAACCTCAATTATTGGTGCAAGCGGCTCTGGAAAGACGACCCTATTACGTGCGATTATTGGCCTGATTCAACCGACGAACGGCGAGCTTTCCGTAAACGGACAGAATCTTATGCATCTCGCCGAAAAAGAAAGACAAGAAGTCCGCAAAAAAATGGCGATTGTCTTTCAACACGGTGCGCTCTTCGACTCCCTAACGGCTTGGGAAAATGTTGCCTTGCCAATCTGCGAACGCCATTCAATAACCGTATCAGACGCGCGAAAAGAAGCTGAAAGATTGCTCGACTTGTTCGATTTACAAGGAGCAGCCGACTTACCCATTAGTCGTTGTAGTGGAGGAATGCAAATGCGAATCGCTATCGCCCGTGCATTCGCTTATAATCCTGAGATAATCCTCTACGATGAACCGACGAGTGGGTTAGACCCAATTGCACGAGATCTCATTTGTGACCTAATCCAGAGACAACAATTCCTGCACCATATGACCTCGATACTCGTGACACACCAACTTTCTACCGCATTTTCTGTTTCCAACTTTTTTGTTGTTCTGCACAACGGAGAAGTCATTTTCCGTGGTGACGCGGATGAACTGATGACATCGGAGAATCCGCAGATACAGCGTTTCATCCGGCCTGCAAGCAGATCTTATCGACAGGCTAACCTTCACCAATACTAGAAATCATTCAGTGCGATCAGTTTTTTAACTTCGATAGGATGTCATGTCATGCGCCTACAAAGGACACAAGTGACTTGGTCACAGTTACGAGTCGGCATCTTCGCGTTAAGCTGTTTATTGATTCTACTCGGAGCACTTCTTTTTACAGGTAGCGGATTAAACGCAGTCCGTAATCGGTTTACCATCCTCACCTTCCTTGATGCCGCAAACGGTCTAAAACCCGGCGACCGTGTGCGCGTAGCCGGATTGGAAGTGGGCGAAGTCAAAAAGATTGATTTTGCTCATCATGACGGCGTAAGTGGAGTTCGAGTTCAGCTTAACATCAACCAACGAGCAGCTAAGTATATCCGAAGTGATTCGCTTGTTCAGGTTAAATCTATTGGTTTTACTGAGAGCCGATACCTGGAAATTTCCCTGGGATCAACACTAGGTACGCCTGTAGCCAGAGGGGTTACATTAGTTGGAACTGTGCCACTGGATATGCCCACAGTCCTAGCTCAAGCAATAGAAATTAGTAAGAATATGAACAGTTTTCTCGCGAGATCTGAAGAATTGCTCAACCGTTTGCAATCCGGAGACAGTACATTTGCGAGACTTTTACTGGAGCCATCATTCCACGCGACCCTGAACCAGGCGACGAATGGTATGTCAGACCTTCTTCGACAACTAAAAAACGGACACGGTCTGTTTCCGCAACTTCTATCTGAAGAACAGCTCGCTGAAGACGTCAAACAGAGCGTCGAGTGGACAGCAAAATGGGGACAAAAACTTACTCACGGGGAAGGCACATTAGGGAAGCTGATTAACAATCCTTCGCTATTTAACCGAGCGGAGATTGTGTTGAAACATCTCGAAACTCTTGAAGCTCGATTAGATCGAATTGACTCAGTAGCGGTCTCAGCCGAAAGACTCATTCAGAAAATCGACCGCGGTAACGGAAGCGCTGCTCAGCTTGTCAACCGTCCTGACCTCTACGATCAAGCCCGCAAATCGGTGGAAAAGATACACCACTTTGTAGCGGAAGCAGAATTGAACAATAGCGCACTCGGTAAACTCGTCTCTAATCAAGAAATGGGAGAACAAATCGCAGATTCGGTAGAGTCCGTCACCAAGCTGACAAAAAAGCTTAATACACCTCAGAGCACTCTCGATAGACTGATAACTAGCTCCGACTTCTTAGACCATTTAATCGGGACAACAGGTGAGTTGCAATCGATTCTAAAAAAGATTAATGAAGGAGAAGGTTCGCTGAGCAGATTGACAAATGACGCAAAAACGGCAGAGGAACTTTCGGAGCTGATTGTAAAATTGAAAGCACTAACAGCAGACATCCAAGCTCATCCGAAGAAATATGTAGAGTTCAACCTCTTCTGAAAATGATTGGGTGCTAAGCATCGTGAGCTCGGAGCTGTTACTGAGCTATGAGGAGAACCACTGAATGGATTTATTTACAAAGTGTTATGATTTCACTAATGGCAGAAGCCCCCGCGGTCAGGAATATGAAGCAGTTCGAAGGAGTGGTCTCTACCCTTTCTTCATACCAATCCAGTCATCCGAAGATACTCAGGTAGTTATAAACGGAGAAACCAAAATAATGGTTGGGTCCAACAACTACCTTGGACTCACCCACCACCCCAAAGTCCTCGAAGCTGCGCAAATGGCTGCAGGAAAATACGGATCTGGTTGCACCGGTAGCCGTTTTCTCAATGGCACACTCGACATACACATCGCCCTTGAAAAAGCACTTGCTGAGTTTGTACAAAAAGAAGCTGCTCTAGTTTTTAGCACCGGTTTCCAGGTAAACCTTGGTGTGATTGACGCCCTGCTCGGACGGAGGGACCTCGCGTTCGTCGACTCCTTGAGCCATGCATGTGTCGTCGACGCATGCCGACTCGCCTGGGGAAATAAGGTTACATTTCAGCACAATGACTTTCAAGACCTCTCGAAAAAACTCGAAAAATCTGACAAAAACAGAGGAAAATTCGTTATTGTTGAAGGTATCTACAGCATGGAGGGAGATATCGCCGACCTCCCGAACATAGCAAAAACTTCCACGAAACACAAGTGCCGATTAATGCTTGACGATGCACACGGTATTGGCGTTCTCGGCAGGACTGGTGCCGGAACCGCCGAACATTTTGGGCTTGAAGACGAAGTAGATCTTATCATGGGGACGTTCAGCAAATCGTTTGCATGCATCGGAGGATTCATTGCCGGTCATGCACCCGTAATAGAGTACATCAAACATGAGGCTCGAACCTTGCTCTTTAGCGCTAGCATGCCACCATCAGCAGTCGCAACCGTACACGCCGCCCTAGAAATCATCAAGTCTGAACCTGAACGGCGAGAACAACTTTGGAAAAACGCGCGTAGAATGCAAACAGACCTTCACGCATTAGGATACAATATTGGCCACTCGCAAACACCGGTCGTTCCTGTTATGGTTGGAGACGACCTAGATACATTTGCGTTTGCGAAACAACTTCTCGATGAGGGTGTTTTCACAAATCCCGTCGTGAGCCCGGCAGTCCCCCGGGGAACCGCACGTCTGCGCACAAGCTACATGGCAAGCCATACTGATGAACAACTGGATTTTGTTCTCGGAAAATTCGATACAGTTGGAAAAAAGTTAGGCCTCATCTAACCAACGCACGAACAAGCCCTAAAGCACGCGTTGTTATTCAGGCAAGATCACTCACTTCACCCACAAGAGACACCATCTTCCACATGCAAGTTGACGTTACTCCAATTCAATCCTCATCAGATCTAAAATCGTTCATCGGCCTATCAAGAATTATCTATCGTAACAACCGACAATGGGTAGCACAACTCCACACAGAATTGAAAAAGCGGCTTGACAGAACAAACTATCCCTTCTTCGATCATGCAAAGGCGGAGTTTTTCCTTGCCCGCCAAAACGGCCGCACAGTCGGCCGTATCGCATCCATCAGAGATGAAAGTCACATCGATTTTCATGGCGAACCAGTGGGCTTCTTCGGCTTCTTCGAATGTATCGACAATCACAATGTGGCGTCCACTTTGTTTTCCCATGCCGCTAATTGGTTGAAGGATCAACAGCTTGAAATCATGCGCGGACCAATGAGCTATTCAACGAACGACGAATGCGGATTGCTCATTGATGGATTCGACTTCTCTCCCGTCATCATGATGCCATACAATCCCCCGTACTACCTCAATCTAATTGAGAAGTTTGGTTTTGCCAAGACTAAGGATTTGCTCGCTTACGAGATAACGGATGATGTGCTCCTACCAGAGAGACTTGTCAAAGTCGTTGAACGCATCAGACATCGAAAAAAGGTTGTAGTACGCGCGCTCGACAAAAAGCGGATTCACCATGAGATCGAACATATTAAAAAGATTTATAATTCCGCATGGGAAAAAAATTGGGGTTTTGTACCAATGACAGAGCAAGAGATCGATTACATGGCAACAGCCCTCGTCCAGATTATCGATCCGAACATAGTATTATTCGCCGAAGTTGGAGGTGAACCAATTGCCTTCATTCTTGCACTACCTGATTTTAATCAAGCCTTGAAGCATACAAATGGACGTCTGTTCCCATTGGGATTAGCCAAAATCCTCTGGCATACACGAAAGATAAATAGTGTCCGTATTCTGGCGTTTGGCATCAAAGAAGCATATCGCCAACAAGGGATTGATGCTCTTCTGTATTACGAAGTCTTTAAATCGGGAGTCAAAAGAGGCTACCGCCGTGGAGAGCTATCGTGGATTTTGGAAGACAACCTACTCATGAACCGGGCACTCCAAAACATGGGCGCAAAGGTTTATAAGCGATACCGGATTTTCGATTATCCCCTGAAATGAAGGGACCTTGGGTTCATCTATAGACACAACGGTAATACATTTTGCGAAGGACAGTAAGGGGGCCCGACGAACTTTATCCACTGTTCGTCCACACTTTCATGTGGAACAGCAATGGAAAAGAACACCGCTCTAAAGGTTGCTTGTGCATACTGGAACTGGACTCTAGCTACAAAGAACCGCGAACTCGGTAAGGTGAAGTGGGGTGCTGGCTGAGCTCACACGCTGGACAGGGAATATAAGTATGGATGATAAACCAGAATTCTGAGTCTACGAAGACCACAAACAGCCAAAGGCATGTCTTTGGCTGTTTGAGTAAATAACGCCATTGACGAAGTCGGTATTTCCCAAGTGCTCTAGATAACCACAACCGTATGGAAAGTTTGATCGAACCTTTTTTGCCTTCAACGTGTGCTTGTCTGACCGTTGAAAGCCGACAACATTTGAGCCCACGGCGCCGTGAAACTCATTGACGATTCATCAACAAACTGGGAGCAAGTACGATTCCATTGTATGATTGAGCGTCGTGTCCGCCATCGGAAATTTCCTCCACTACTACGCCGCCTTTCAGAATAGCGCTCGACAAATCATAGTTACGCCTAGCGAACTAGAACAGTTTCTGGAACTCCCAGTATTCCAATTGTGAAACAAGAAACAACGGAAAAAAATAAAATTAGAAGAATCTCACGACTAGGGGATGTTGCGCAAGCTTCTCGGCTACATAAATTCCAAATAGGAGAGAACCTACAATGAAACAGAACAGTGGTGCTGAACAAAATCGTCTGCGAATGATTGTAGTTGGCTGTGGGCGTGGCCTTTCACATGCACGTGGCCTACTAGCGCAACCGGACAGGTTTGAACTGGTGGGCCTGGTGGATCTGGACGCGAAACGGATTAAAGAGGCCCTCAGGAGCCTTGATCTACCCGACCGACTCGCCTATACCTCATACCCCGAAGCGCTAAAGAAGTCAAAATGCGACGGTGTCATAATCGCAACTTGGGCACGTACTCATGATCGCCTAGTTCAGACTGCGATCGAATCGGACAAGCACATTATGGTGGAAAAGCCATTCACTCTAGAGCTTGCCCCAGCACAACGACTAACCACAATGGCAGAAGCCCGAGACCTTAAGATTGTCGTGACCCAGCAATGGCGTTACATGCCCGGACAACGCACTGTACGTCGTTTGATGACAGATAGTGCTTATGGCGAAGCTCAGACCGGACACCTGCTGAGCTACAAAGCTCGCGGCGGTGAGTATCCTGACTCCGACCACTCACAACTCTGGCAGATGACTGTCCACGAAATTGATTCACTAATCGCAATGGTAAATCGGCGTGTGGTCGAAGTATACGGTCACTCCTTCCGTCCGCCGAAAACCACTTGGCATCGTGAATCCACAGCCACAGCCGAACTCACCTTCGATAATGGCGCACGCTTCGCCCTCGTTTCCACCTCGGATGCTCGGGTGAACAGCTGCGAATTCCGCGCTGAATGCGAAGAAGGATCCATTGTCCTGCGGAACTCACGCTCCTTCGGCGGCACCGAAACTCTGCTTATCGGCACAGAACAGAAGGATTCTTTGTGCCCGAGTAAAATCGATTCCGGTCCCACGGAGGACCAACTTGATCAACACGTTCACACGACATTCGATGAATGGATAAAAGGTGGTCCCGAACCAGAAACCAGTGCGCGCAACAATCTTGTAGTACTCGCCACTTTAAACGCCATCATCGATTCAGGCACAACCGGTCGAAGCGTACAGGTGATTGTTTAAACAAGTAAACAATCTGTAACCGGCGGAAACAAGTGCATCCTTCACTAAAGCACTCACTAACCCCATCAATGAACCCTCACAATAGCCTAAGAAGGCAGAACTTCCTCTATGGATCAAGAAGCCACTTGAACCATTATGACGGAAGAAACATGGTCGAAAGGAAATTATGAAACCTATACAAGAAGAGAAAGTCTGGCGTGTTCTACATCGGTTGGAATCAGA
>CAYZGU010000013.1:0-30859 GCA_964478165.1 uncultured bacterium
CTCTGTTCTTTTATAAAACTGGTGTCCGTTTTAGTATTGCTAGTTCTGCATAACGAATCACTGAGTGCTAGTATAATTCCTGTGGTTCAAATTGAATATCTGTTTAATGGTGAAATTTTAGATGAATCTTCGTCACTGTCACAGGCTTTGGTTGGTGGAACTGACATTAAACTTGGGGATACCATTTCCCATTATAAAATTCGTCGATCTGTGGAAGCAATATACTCAATTGGAGATTTTTCGCAGGTTAGAGTAGTGAGGAAGGTCGCAGAATCCGGAATTATATTGGTATTTCAACTCACCTCGAAAATTCGGATTTCTGAGATTAAGCTTGATGGGAATATTCTTGATAGAGGTTTTATACTTGAACGGATTAATTCTGAAGTTGGGGAAGAATATTCAAAAGAGGTAGCCGAGAGAGATGTAAGAAAGATTCTCAGTCTTTATATAGATTATGGGTATTTCAACGCTCGTGTTCGCTTCACAGTTCCTGCAGAAAAACGTGCAGTTGATGTGGTTACTCTCCGTTTTGAAATTGTGCCGCATGCCCGAGCAACAATTGGAGTTATAGACTTTATCGGTAATTTGGCTTTCAGTGAAAAGGATATTCAGAGTACCTTAGAAATTGAAAGCAACCAGTTCTACGAGAAAGAAACGATCGAGAGGGAAATCTACCGTCTCCGAGAACGGTATCGTCAGGAGGGTTATCTGTCAGTCCAAGTTGTTTCAAGTCAGGTGTACAATTCTAGTCTGAAAACGATAGCGTTGACTTTTCACATTGTTGAGGGAAGGAGAGTTATCGTTAAGTTAATTGGTAGTGGTTTTGATAAAGGGGCGTTACGCTACAAACTAGAAATTTTTAAACAAGGCAATTATTCTGACTATGTCCTTCGAAGTAACGCCCAGCGGATTCGACAAATCTTTCAGCAGAAAGGTTACTATGACCCACAAGTCAGATTTCGAATTGCAAAGGAATCAAAAGAGGTTGTTGTGATCAACTTTGATATTGATCTTGGCAAAGTGCCGCGAATCCGAAGAATTGATTTTGTTGGTAATAATGCTTTTAGTGACTCCGATTTGTTGCAACGAATGGTGACTAGAAAACGTAATTTTTTCTCTTTTCCTGGTTTGAGTTGGTTATTTTCCGAAGGTGTTTTTGATCCAATGGCTTTTGATAGAGATAGGAAGGCTCTTGAACTCTTTTATAAGAAGAACGGATACTTGAATGCTAGAATTAAAGTTGAAAAATGCGTTAATTCCAAGACAAATCAACTTCATCTACAACTTGAGATTGATGAAGGCATACAAAAACTGGTTAATGACCTTAGTTTCGAAGGTAATACCATTTTTGATTTGGATCAATTGGTTCTTGTTATTTCAGCTAGGCGAGGTCTACCTTATAGTAAAGATTTGGTGGAACAAGACCAACGTAAATTGGAGATGCTATATGATAGGAACGGTTACATTTACGCAAGTATTGAACCTAAATATGATGAATCGACTGGAATACTTGTTTATCGTGTTTTGGAGAACAAACAAGCTCGGCTTGGGAGATTCTATATCCATGGCAATTTAAAAACAAGAAATCATGTGTTGCAGCGTGAGTTTGAGAATGCTGGACTGAAAGCTGGAGATGTTTTTAGTTTTGAAAGATTGATGGATGCTAAGCGGGAGCTGTTTTTGCTGGGGTTATTTCGTTCAATTAGCATACGTGTACCCGACAGAATTGACCAGGAAGAGATACTTGATATTAATGTAAGAGTTGAGGAAAGGAACCCCGGATCAATTAGTTTAAGTGGTGGATATAATCCTTCAAGCGAAATCTTTTCCTTCAAGAGTGTGCGTGGAACGTTTGGTTTGAATTATAATAATTTGTATGGTCGAAATTTAAGAGTTAGTACAAAAGCACGGTTTGGGACGGAAGGAAATCTGTATGAAACAATTCTTATAGAACCTTGGTTAGTTGGTGATACGATAGGAACGCTTCGAGTTTTTGAGGATAATCTTCAGGAAATTGGTGATATTACTCGGGCTAGGGGTGGTATAGCAAGCTTGATTAAAAGACTAGGGATTCATAATAAATTCTCTGTTCAATACAAATATCAAGAACTTCGTCAGAAGAAAAGGGAGTTAAGTACAACAGTGAGTAGTTTTGGATTAGCCTTTCATCGTGATAATCGCGATCATTTTTTTAATCCACGAAGTGGTCATTCCAATGAATTTATGATTGAATATGCTGGTGGGTTGTTGTCGGGAGAGACAAGCTTTATCAAAGTCTCAACTGATCAGCGATTTTATCAGAATGTTACCGATGTAGTGTTTGCTAATGCCATTCGGCTCGGTTTTGAAAAAGGGTTGCGAAATCAGGTAAGGTTACCTTCTTTTGAACGTCTTCGTATTGGCGGAGGTACCACGGTTCGTGGTTATGATGAAATGTCTTTAGGGCCTTTAGATGAATTTGGCAACCATCGGGGTGATGTAATGTTTGTTTTTAATACAGAACTTCGTTTTCCTATATACAAGTTGGTTGGGGCCGCGGTGTTTTTTGATTTGGGAAATGTCTGGGATGAACCAAAGAACCTGAATGATTTGATTAAGGATATTCGGGTAAATCGTCCTTGGTCAGCGATTGGTTTTGGCTTGCGTATGGATACTGTATTGGGACCTGCACGTTTGGATTATGGAATTCCAATTGATCAAAATATAGATGGTAAGTTGCATCTTGCACTTGGACACGCTTTTTGAGCATATCCAAGTGGTTTTTGGAATGGAATCTTGAAGGTATATATTTTGTCTGGGGGTGTTGTGAGTAGTGTGTTAAGCGGGCAGTTTTTTTGCTGTTTGGTCGAATATTGTAAAATTCTTATTTGGTTTACATGTTGTGGGTGAGGTTATCTGAGCTGGATTGCGAATTAAATGTGTCTGCTTTTAGAGAAAAATCTTGACAAAGTTTTTTAATTATATGTATAATTCTAGCTTGTCTGTATTATAGGCTGGCGTAGCTCAATCGGTAGAGCAAGTGATTTGTAATCACTAGGTTGGAGGTTCAAGTCCTCTCGTCAGCTCCAGTGCGGCGAATGGGGAGATAGCGAAGCTGGCCAAACGCGGCAGACTGTAAATCTGTTCCCTCAGGGTTCGGCGGTTCGAATCCGTCTCTCCCCATCATTAATTTTTGCGGGAGTAGCTCATTTGGTAGAGCCTCTGCCTTCCAAGCAGATGGTGGCGGGTTCGAGCCCCGTCTCCCGCTTTGAGTGTGAGGTGCCGACGTAGCTCAGTAGGTAGAGCACATCATTGGTAATGATGAGGTCACCGGTTCAATCCCGGTCGTCGGCTTTGCCTGCCGGTTTTACCTCAGTCAAGAACAGCAGTTTATGACCTAATTATTATGCCTAGAGACATTGCGACATTAGCATGTGATGAGTGCAAGCGACGGAATTATATTACGACTCGAAATCGTAGAACTCAACAAGCGCGTTATGAGTTGAAAAAATTCTGTCGGTTTTGCCGAAAGCATACTCTTCACAAAGAAACATCATAATATTTCTACGCACCGGTTACTTCTCCGATCTTGTAGGCCAGTAGCTCGAACGGCTAGAGCGTCGGTCTCCAAAACCGAATGTTGGGGGTTCGAATCCCTCCTGGCCTGCGTTTTTGTGGATGTGTAAAATGATAGCACAAATTAAGAAATACCTTCAAGAAACCAAGCTTGAGTGGCAGAAGGTTGCCAAGCCGACACGCAAAGAAGTGCAGAGTAATACACTCGTGGTAATTGTCGCGTGTGTGGTGTTGGGTATCTTTTTGTGGATTGTGGATGGAAATACCACGTATCCGAACTGGGTATCTGCACCGGGAGCAGTCGCGCTTGTTGTGTCGTCTGTCATCCTTTTCCTCATATCTAAAACGATAACTAACCGATGGCGGGTCTCAGTTCTTATTTCGGTTGCACCTGTGGCTGCAGTGCTGATTTCCTATTACATTTTCGAGTATTCCCTAGAGGGCTTCGGTATGGCGCTGCTACGCAATCTGTTTATTCGGTAATCCTCCCCTTGCACTGAATTCAACAAATTTAGAATCCTATGGACGGTTATTGGTACATTATTCATATCTATTCGGGACATGAAAAGAAGGTCAAACTGAATCTTGAACAGCGTGTGTCTGCAATGACGCTGGCTGATGAGGTTCTGCAAGTGATTATTCCCATGAAAGAGGTCGCATCCGTTAAAGATGGAAAAAGGCGGGTTCAGGACCGACCTTCTTATCCGGGGTACATACTTATTCAGACGGCACATGAAGTGGGGCCTGAGGCTGAAGACGAAGATGGTCGAAGAAGTTGGTACGTTATTAGGGAGACTCCAGGGGTGATGGGTTTTGTCGGTGCTTCTGGGTCGACTCCTACCTCTCTTAATGAAGATGAAGTTGCGAATATCCTAAGTCTTTCGACGGACAAAGAGGAGGAGGAACCGTTACTCGCTGTGGATTTTGTGGTGGGAGACCAGGTGAAGGTGATTGAAGGTCCGTTTAATGGTTTTGTCGGTGAGGTCAAGGCAATCGATTTAGAACGACAGCGGTTACATCTCGTCATATCAATTTTTGGCAGATCAACACCTATAGAACTTGGGTTTCTTGAAGTCGAACAGAATTAGTATTTTAGAGGAAAGTTGGATGTATTTGTGCGGGCAACGGCAAGTAGGCCTGCTTTTTATAAGGAGATGTACATGGCAAAGAAAATCGCAGGCGTTGTTAAACTTCAGTTGGTGTCCGGACAGGCTACGCCAAATCCGCCGGTTGGTCCAAGTCTTGCTCCGTACATGATTAACATTCCAGAGTTTATCAAGGCGTTTAATGCGGAGACTCAGGATCAAACAGGGACTGTTGTTACAACGAATATTACCTGCTATGCGGATCGTTCGTTTTCTTTTGAAGTTAAGTCTCCCCCGGCTGCCGTATTGTTAAAGCAGGCTGCGAAGATTGCTAAAGGATCTGGTGAACCGAATCGGAACAAGGTTGGTTCCATTACTGAAGACCAGGTGCGTGAGATTGCACAAAAGAAATTGGAGGATCTGAATGCGACGGACGTGGAAGCCGCGATGCGTATGATAGCCGGAACAGCCCGCAGCATGGGAATTACAGTCCAATAATCTTATTCAAAACACGCGTTAATTACAATTCACCGGAGATTAACATGAAAAAGGGTGGTAAGAGGTACCGTGAGCTTGCAAATCTAATCGACCGTTCTCAGCTATATAGTTTGGAGGAAGGCGTGCAGTTGTTGAAGACGGGTGCAAAGGCAAAGTTCGACGAAACGATTGATTTGGCTGCGCGCCTCGGCGTGGATCCAAGACATGCAGATCAGAACATTCGTGGTACTGTTGCATTACCTCATGGTACTGGAAATCAGATTCGTGTAGTTGTCTTTGCTCAGGGGGATAAAGCCCGCGAAGCGGAGGAAGCGGGAGCGGATGCGGTTGGCACCGACGATCTTGTTCAAAAGATTGTGGATGGTTGGCTCGAGTTCGATGCGACGATTGCAACTCCGGATTTGATGAGGACCATCATGCCGAAGCTGGGTCGAGTTCTGGGACCACGAGGTTTGATGCCCAATGCGAAGACGGGCACGGTTACTATGGATCTTACGGAGACCATTAGCAACATCAAAGCGGGGCAAATCGAATATCGGGTAGAGAAGGAGTCTGGGGTTGTGCATGTTCCAATTGGTAAAATGTCCTTCGATGGCGACCATATCAAAGAGAATCTTCAAGCGGTAATGGGAGCCATAGTCCAGGCTCGTCCAACATCAACAAAGGGTAGATATCTTAGGAGTGTTGCTGTTTCATCCACGATGGGTGCCGGTATTCGACTTGACCCTGCGCAGTTTGATGGATAAGCACGTGAGTCTTTAGAACTATAGCAACTGAATATCTAGAATACAGTCGAAGACAGCAGGTGCGGATTGTTTAAATGAGGTTATCAGCCTGCCGAGGCCTAAAGTACTGCAAAGAGGGCTATTGTTCTCACAATGTCGCAAGGTGGGGAATGCCTAATTATGCTTAAGCCTCCTGTTGTTTGGAGGCTTTTTTATTTTGAGATTCAGGAAATAATGGACGGGAGGAGGTGAAACATGCCGAGCCAAGAAAACATCGAGCAAGTTGAGATTATTCGCGAGCGTCTAGAGAATGCGGATGTCGTGATGTTAACTGATTTCAAGGGATTAACTGTCGCAGAGATTAACGATTTGCGACAACAATTGCGCAAAGCCGATATTCAGTACAAAGTCTGTAAGAACCGCTTAATTAAGGTTGCTGCCCAGGAACTAGAGATTGAGGGTTTAGATTCCTATCTCACCGGTCCTACAGCTATTGCAACCAGCAGCGATCCGTCAAGTTGCTCGAAGATTTTGAAGGAATTTAGCGATGAACATGAACATCTACAGATCAAAGGTGCTGTCCTAGGCACAAAGGTAATCGATGCTGCAGGAGTTGAAGCACTTGTAAACCTTCCATCAAGGGAACAGTTGGTTGCGCAAGCGATTGGTGGTATCAAGGCACCGATTGCAGGACTTGTTTCTGTTTTACATAACGGGTCTCCATTGATGGGGCTTGCCAATGTCTTGAATGGTACAATCCGTCAGGTGACAACTGTGTTACAAGCTGTTGCCGATGAAAAAAAAGAAGCCGAGTAGGCACAATTGTCTTAATTCAGAAAGGAACAGAATAATGGCCAATGTTGAGGAAATGATTGAGTCAATCAGCAACATGACGGTTCTAGAGCTCTCCGAATTGGTAAAGGCTTTGGAGGATAAATTTGGCGTGAGCGCCGCAGCGCCGATGATGGCGGCAGCGATGCCGGGTGTGCCGGCTGCTGGCGCTGCTGAGGCTGACGCTGCTCCAGAAGAGGAAAAAACTGACTTTGACGTACAGTTGAAAGAGGTTGGTTCTCAGAAGATTCCTGTTATCAAAGAGGTGCGCGCTGTCACTGGACTAGGGCTGAAGGAAGCCAAAGAGAAGGTCGAAGGTGTGCCAACAGTTATCAAAGAAGGTGTTCCTCAAGAAGAGGCAGACAAAATTAAAGAACAGTTGGAGGCCGTTGGAGCAGTTGTCGAGATTCTTTAAGGGTAGAATGCGCTCGGATTGTGTCTAAAGCCCATTGTGGTATCTTAACACAATGGGCTTTTCTGTTTCTGAAGGAGGTTAGTCTTCACTTATGAGCCTGATTCCGATTTTTTATCTAGTTTTCAGCCAGTTGGCGGTGGGAGGCTTTGCGTTGCTTCTTCTAGTACCCAACGGGCTAGTGGGCCGCGGGTTTTATAGATTGATGGGTGCGATTTATCTCTTTGCCATGATCTTAGCACGTTGTGCAAATCTTGCGATTAGCGGACAAGCGGTTACTTTGCAAACTTTCTTCCTCGCATGGACAGGACAGGAAGTCGTTTTTACGCTCGTCCTGTTTCTCGTTCTTTTTGCTTACACGGTGAGTTTATGGATGAGATTTGAGCTTGCCAACAGGGGCTTACTCTTTGCGGGGACGATTGTTGGAGCAATTTGGATCGCATATAGTGCCAGATTTTATTTGACAGAAATCAATCTACCCGCGGAGGGGATCCTGTTGCCTTTGCAATTTTTAATCTCGGCCATTTTGCTGGGGGTTGTGAACAGTGGCATGTGGTTCGGACATTGGTATCTTGTCACCCCAAACCTCCCAGTATCTCATTTAAAGAAATTTAATCGGATTTTTCTCATTTCCATTCTTCTTTCAATATCTCTTTTTTCCCTAAACTTTGTCTTAAGGGGAGGAACATTTGAAACTGTCCAGTTAGATTTCTTTCATCAATTGATACTTGGAATGCGTGTCCTAATTGGATTTGGAGGTTCTTTTGTTCTTTATCTTATTGTGTGGTACTGTCTACGGGACAATGCTGTAGTGCAGGATGCAGTCGGCGCTACGCGTGCCGCAACCGGTTTCCTCTATATTGCCATGATCGCGGTGTTCATGGGTGAATGTTGTGCGCGATTCCTACTTCTAGAAGTGGGATTTATCTGATGGCTGGCAAGGTGACCAGGAATTGATATTCGACAACGATTGTACTTGAAACTTGTGTTCTCTTGCATAATTTTCTTAGCCCGAGGTCCGGCACAGAACTGTCGCGAAACATCAATGCATGAACTTCCTCCTCCATATTCTGGTGCAAATTGAAAAAGGTAGCCACACTCACACTGCTGATTCTGCGTTGAGCGGAGGGGAGGCACAGTCCCCTGGAATTGTTCAAACAAGATGAGTACTCCTAAGTGTTTGTTGAGCGTGCACGAGTTTTGGTCACGGTATCACAGTGGATGACAACCTGAATCTAAGTTGATGGCTTGTTTGTTTGCCGTGGAAAAGAGTTGTGTTCTATGTGATATTCGGGTTTTTGTACAGCAGGCGGAATATGGACTTGAAATGCAGCCCATGTTCTACGGAAACTTTTCGAGGTGGCATTTATCAGAGTAAGCTGATTCGACCACAGAAGCTTGCATCTGAGTGTTCGCATTAGGTGAGTTGCGCACTTGTGGCCTTTTACGACGTCAGTATCCTATCAAGTTGTGACGCCGTTCCTAACACCAAGGAACCGGGAATGGTAACTATGGTGGATTGGCTGCGTTGTGGGATCGGTATGATTAGTTGTCGTACGCAAAACTGTTCAGAATCGGAATCAAGTTCACATTTGTCTGTGTCTCGAAGACTTAGGAGTTCGAAATATCCTCTCGATTTTCAATTGTCAGCAGAGAGCATGCGAAGGAAATGTAGATAGGAGCAGAGGCTGACCAATGGTTCACTGACGAATTTCCTGCATGAGATGAATAATCAAGGTACGGTAAGGGCTGAGAATGCTCTGCGTTTTGTCGTCTTGATACTCATACCTTCCGGAGTGCTGTTGCGGCAGAGTTTTCTGAACGACCTCTTAAGTCCGGCGCAGCTCGTTTTCTCTGGTCGAAATCTACGCACATTGATGGAAAAACTGTCCATGATGGTTCGCGACTATTTGCTTACATGCATGCCGAGCTTGACAATGCTGATGATGATTGCGAGGATGAATGTTGCATCGATTTGCCATTCTCCTTGCGGCAAGTTCAGATTAGGGCAAACCGTCTGTCGGAGTCAAGTTCTTGGCTCCATTTTGGGAGCTTGTCTAAGGATGTCGAATTATTTGCGTGTCTGAGAGTCATTCAATGACTTTACGGAGCGCTATCCGGTGTTCAATGTGCTATAATGCTGCAAAGAGGTTCTGGCGTCCCAACGCTGTTGGAGCAAATCATGGGTGTTCCATTTTTTATCACATTTTTACTGTCGATTGTTTTTCTATCGGTGGGTGTTACTGGATTGGGTGATTTCGCGTCGATGGCGTGGAGCCCCAGACTGCGATTCAGTGTGGATGCTGATTTTGTGGCGGATTTAAATGGCGGAGCGCTCTCAGAAAGATTGCGAGGGGAGTTTAAGAAACACTATTTCCCTCTTTCTAAGAGCCCAACTATGTCGCTCGGGGAAGCGAAGGACGGTTGGTGGGTGATTACCGACGAAGATGGCGGTCGCACCTACACGTTGAGTCAAGAAGATGGAGTGCTAAACGTCTATCATGGTTCGCTACCGCATTTTGAGATGGTAGGAGACTACATTGCCATATTACGGTGTGCTTCTGGTTTTGCGCTATTTCTTGTTAGCTTGTATCTGATGTGCTTCTTTCTCTATTTAGAAGAACGCGAAAGCGGTCGCATGATGAAGAACGTGAAAAGTTTCGTAAAGCTCAGGGAATTCTTCGAGGCACATGAGAACGGAAAAGCGCGAAAACAGTAGTGTTTGATGATGAATATGCAAAAAAACGATTTGCTCCTTCGCGCTGCAAAGCGCCTTCCCGTCGAACGCGTACCTGTGTGGTTGATGCGCCAAGCTGGCCGTTGCGACCCAGCTTATCGAGCGCTTAGAAAGAAGATAAATCTACCCTTGGAAAGGTTGTTTAACACTGTTCCAGGGCTGTTTAGTGCTGCGGAGGTCGAATGGGTAATCGAGATTTCACTCTTGCCGAGACGCATCGGAGTTGATTCCATAATTATGTATCACGACATTCTCACCCCGCTCGCGCCAATGGGTGCCCATTTCCGTTTTTCGCCCGCGCCACTGTTGGAATCACCGATTCGTACGCGTCGTCAAGTTGCGGAACTAGTCCCAGTTGATGACCCGGTGTCCCAACTAGAATTCACGGGAAAAGTCATTAATGGATTACGTTCTCAGTTAGATGGGGAACTTCCGTTGATTGGTTTCGCCGGTGCGCCGCTGACGCTCGCTTTTTTTATGATTACGGGAAAAAGTCCAATGGCCAGCGAAGGACGGTTTTCGCCTGAAACAGATTTGGTTTTTCGGATGATGCGTGAGGCACCAGATGTGCTTCACGATCTATTGGAACGTTTGACGCAGATGACGATACATTACCTCAATTATCAGGTTTCAGAGGGGGTTCAGATTGTCCAACTCTTTGAGTCTATCGCGGATGGCATTGAGAGATCGCATTACGAGATATTTGCGCAACCCTACCACGAACAAATATTTTCTGAATTAGATTCTAGTGTTTCTTCCATCCTCTTTGCCAAAGAGTGTCCTTATTTGGACCTATTGCTTAAGAGTGGCGCAGATGTGCTCAGTGTGGGCAAGTGCATAGACCTTAGAGAAGCACATGTGCGTGGAAATGGGCGGGTCGCTTTCCAAGGCAATGTGGATAATGACATTCTGCGTGATGGAAGCCTCGAAGATGTTAGTGCTGCTGTGGACAGATGTTTGACCCAAGCTGCCAAGCGTGGACAGATTCTGAACCTCAATCATGGGGTTCACCGTGATACTCCGTTTGAGAATGTTAAGCAGTTTGTCAAGGCGGCGAAAGCACATGTTTGGAACGAATGAAATAGTAGGAGATGTCGGGAGATTATCTTGAGGCAAAAGATCCAGAATACATCTACAAAAAACCCCTACGTTCCGAGAGAATACGGGTCTCTCGAAAAAGTGACAGACCGTGTTTACCTATTTCGGAATATCGTCAATTCATCGATTGTGATTGGCGATAAGGGCGTGGCTGTCATCGATACGCAAGTTAACCAACGGATGGCCGATCGCCTGCTACAGGCGGTTCGTAGGATAACCGATAAGCCCATTCTTTACGCGATTAACACACACTACCATTGGGATCACACCAACGGGAATCTCATCTTTCATCGTGAAGGTGCGACTGTTTGTTCAAGGGAGATGACAAAGGATTTCATGGTGAATCGTGGTCCGCGCCAGAAGGCATTCCTGGAATCGCGCGGTTTTGGCTTAGGAGATGACCCTTACCTACCTGATCGAACTTTTTTACTGGAAACGGAGATGAATCTCGGGAATCAGCCACTTCATCTTGTACATCTCGGCAAAGCAGAAACGGATGACGCCATAGCGGTGCGCGTTCCTAAAGAGGGATGTATCATCTCTGGCGATACGATTATGACGGGCAGTTTCCCAATCTTCGGTCAACCTGTTATGAACGAAGGGTTGATGGCGAATCATGATTGGATTGGCACTATTCATGCCTTGCGTGCCTACAATCCTCGGTACATAATCCCGGGCCACGGACCATTGGCAGGCGATGTAGAGGTCGATCTTCTCATACGAATTGAAGAATATTTCCTGGAGGAAGTTCGAAAACGGATGGAAGACCGGAAGAATTTCTCCGAATTGCTCGCCGACCTTGAAGCAGACTTGCCCGGCTGGATTACTCGAATTGCCCAGGTGTGGGGAACACCCCGTTACGCGATACTGCGTGTCTATCGGGGATTGATTGATGACCCGGAAGTGGGTTGGCAACACCTCAAGCCCTCGGCAATCCCATCTGGCGATCCAAAAGAGGTCGCCAGAAGGGTCGCAGAGCTTGATAGCTTCGAGGGTTACCTCCAGGCTGCCGGGGAAATTGGAGAGGGTGGGGATGCCGGGCTGCAGATTGCGATTCTGCGCGAAGCCACTAAACGGTACGCCGAGAATCCTGTGGCCTGGACAGAACTAGCACGGACGCTGAACCAGAGTTCTAGGGAGGTGTCAAGCGTTCTGGAGAAAGGAGATTTCCTCTGGGAAGCGAAAAACGCCATTGCAATGGCGTTGAAACTGGATGTCGATTATGCGCCTGCATTACTGCTTCTTGGTCAGACATTGGTTACGATTGCCTATCGGAACGGTGATAATCCAGCAAATGGGCTAACCTACATTCATCGGGCATTGAACCAGCCACTTACCCAGAATCAATTTTCCCAGGCGCAGTTCTCGATTGGCCTCGCTCATCGTGCGAACGGCGATGAAGCTCAAGCAAAGATTGCGCTCGCACGGGCAATTGCTGCCGATCCCAAGTTCTTGCCGGCACAACTAGCAAACATGGTTTAGGAATTGCGCTTGTTGCCATCATTCAACGCTGTTTCTTAAACAGTGATAGACATTGTGTGATTTAACGTCACCTCGCGTAGGAGAAGTGTAGGTTCACCAGTAGAAAGATATACGCCAGCGACGATGAACAGTTCTCGGACGACATGAAAAAGTTCTTCAGAACGATCTTTGGAATGCGGTAGAAAGTTTCGGATGGACAGATGGAAATCCTAGCATTTCTATATTTCATGCTTTTCTGTGCAATGATTTTCGGCGCGATTTATACTCTCTTCCGCCTGCTTGTTTATTTTGGGAAGAGTGATGCCGATGATTTTCGTGACCTCCGGTGTTCCCAATGTAGAACTCAGAAGAAACCAATTAGGACAGGAATTGTTAGGAACTTGGTTGAGTTTGAGCTGCGGTGTAGGAAATGTGGTTACATTTCTTGGGACATTCCGGAGAAGACAAACCTTTCTATCCACAACTCTCCGGACGAATTTATCAACTGATGAATACGGTCCATCGGTCGATAAATTGTGCTGTCTTAGTTTCGTCAATCATTTGCGCCGATGAAATAACCATGGTTTTTTATCATTTGTTTCAGCTTTACTGTACCATTCTGTGTGGGTTAATGATTTGAATGGACAGGTCCAACTAAGCTGTCCCCGTATGCGAATCTGCTTGTCCCGCCGGTGAACATTATTCAGGCAGTCATGAGGTTGTGTTGGTTTTACTCAGATTCTCGAACGATATCATTAGAGCTGGCGGGATTAAATCAGCCTCGGAAGGGGGAGTGCTGTATTTGGCCCACACTTGTGAGGTGTTCGTTTGTGTAATCTAAGTAAGCATGCAATTGGAGGTGTAGCAGAAGAAGTGTGGGAGATTATGTGGCGGAAAGGGTTACGGGGTGTTCCGAAGGCTATCAAATTGAAACCGCGTGTGGTAACTGAGAATATTATCCTAAAGTGATGTGTATCGCCTTTTTGTGGGAGCGGTTGCTATTCAAGAGATTTGAAGGCTTAATTTGTCATTAGGCGCGCGTCGTAATTGATGTTGGACGCCCCGCGTCTCGCTTCCAATTGATTGAAAACACACTGGAAAATAAACTGATTGAAACTTGGATATCTGGATGGTTGAAGGAAAAGACTGCCTGCTTGTCTAAATAGGAGATCTCCAAGGTGTCCGATAATTGGAGGTGCGGGAGATAACAGGAGGTATCCACTATTCCCGGACGATTATGCGAAGACCACTTGGCACAGGTAGAATGAAAAATCAGGGATTGTACAACACCCAGGGGCATGACGCTTTGCTCAGTTTATGGCCGATTCTGTTCATTTGTTGGACAGAATCGCCTGCTGGTCGATTGGGGTGTTGCAATAGAAATAGGCCTTCTGGTTTGGCACAGTCTTTGCTGTTTTTCAGTTAGATCGGATTCGTTTCAGGAATATTTCATATAAACATACTCCGTTAACTCGGACTAAAGTGCGTTCTCAAATCTAAGGAGGTTCGGACGTAATGACGAAGAGAGCTTGGATCGCCACGACGCAGTTTGTTTGTGTACTCGTGTTATTAACGCTAGTTTCTGATCTTCAGGCTGGTGTACATGGTACAGTGCAACCACAAGATGATTGGTCCTTAATGGTAGGAACTGATTTCCATCAGAAGTTTCGCCGAAATGTATTGGAGTCGATTAATCGTGGCCTTGATTGGTTGAAGACCCAGCAAGGCCACGATGGACTTTTTCAAAGCCATCCCGGTATGACGGCGCTTGCGATTTCAGCATTTCTCAAGCATCCTGAGAACAAATTTCCCGAGGCCAATCATTTGTTTCTTCAGAAGGCTCTCCGAGCATTGGTCGCAATGCAGCAACCCAATGGGGCTATTTACAATGTCGAACAGCAGCCGGCTCTACCAAATTATAACACCGCAGTATCATTGATGGCGCTTTCGTCTTCGGGAAATTCCGAATACAGCTTGGCGATTGCGAAGGGCCAGGAATTTATTAAAAGCCTTCAGGTTCATGATCGGAATAGTGTTTACTATGGCGGAATTGGCTACGGCAGTCGGGAGAGCGTGTACGACCTCTCTAACCTGAACTATGCTGTTCAAGCTTTGAAGGAGAGCGGGTCAGACGATCAACAAGTGTGGGACAAAGCGGTTAAATTTCTTGAAAGGTGTCAAAACAACAGCGAGACCAATGACCAGAGCTGGGCGGGTAACGATGGCGGATTTATTTACGCACCCGATAGTGAAAGTAAAGCTGGTAGGGATGGCGCCATTCCAAGGTCTTATGGCAGCATGACGTATGCCGGCCTACTGAGCTTCATCTATGCCAATGTTGACAAGCATGACCCACGCGTACAGGCCGCTGTGGATTGGATTACGCAACACTTTACTGTTGAAGAAAATCATGGCATGGGCCAGGAGGGCCTTTACTATGGTTATCATACTATGGCAAAGGCTTTGAGTGCCTACGGTAAACCGGTTATTGTTGATGCCAAAGGACTATCTCACAATTGGTATCGAGAGCTGGCTCAGAAGCTGATTTCGACGCAGAACGCTGACGGATATTGGGTGAATGAATCAAGCCGTTGGTTAGAAAGCTTTCCAATTCTCGTGACTTCGTATGCGATACTCGCTCTTACAGCGCCGTTCGGTCCCTAGCTTTTACTTTAAGCTTTGTTTGACAATCTTTATATGGTTAGGGTTTTCATATCACTCCGTTGACGTGTGAAACTGGAGAGGTCTCCATCTTTTTCAATGAACTTTGTCTTCCTCTCCATACCAGCGCGCATGCTTCTTTCCACTTGTTATTTTTACATCCCTTCTGTTCGACAATCTTGACAGTAACCCAGGACATCGTTTCGATTTTTCATGGGTTTAAAGTTGTGTGCCTCACAGATGACCTTCTGAAGTTTGTCAACCTCGGGAATTTCGAACTCAATGATCTTGTTGCATCGAAGGCAGATGAGATGGGAATGGTTCGGTTCTTGGAGTGCGTTAACGTGTTCGTAGTACGAATTTTTCTGAGCATCGATAATTTCTGTGAGTAGGCCGCTGTTGACAAGTAGCGGTAGAGTGCGATAAATCGTTGCTCTGGAAACTGAGTAGCCCTGTGCTCGAATATGAACTAGTAGGTCCTCAGCTTGGAAGTGTCCATCGTAGGTGAAGACCTGATCGAAGATGGCGAGGCGCTCTGACGTAATCCGTAGCCCACGGCTTGATAGGTATTGTTCAAATTGCTCAAGGAATCTGGAGCGAAGTTGTTTTTTTTCGTTCGTTTTCATTACGATGGTAAGTCTTTTTAAACAACCGACTATCGACGGTGGATGTGTAATTAGGAGGTTGGCTTGAGATATCGATCATCAGCGCTATGCTTGGAATTGGGTTTTGTGCTCGAGGGCGAGCAGTTTTGGTTTCCAGTGCAATCCAGCAGAGTAGCCGCCGAACCCACCATTTTTTCGTAGCACACGATGGCAGGGTATGATGATTGGCAAAGGATTTGCTCCCTCCGCCCTACCGACAGCACGGACCGCGTGTGGTTGTCCAATCGCCGCTGCTATCCAACTGTAGGTCCGAATTTCGCCATAAGGAATGCGGCAGGTAACATTCCAAACTTTCTGCTGGAATGCCGTTCCGTGTTGAAGGTCTAGACATAAGTCATAAGCGATGCGCTCACCTTTGAAATAACGACCAAGGAGATCGACTGCTTCGGCTAATCCTTCATCAGATTTTGTCATACGCCCCCCAGAAAGGAGACAGTCTTCAACCTCGAATTCACTTGATTTTCCGAAAACAGTTCGCGAAATTCCTAGCAAGGACCTCACAACTCCTACCCAGCCAAAAGAGGATCTGAAGCAGGTGAAGTTCAGCTGCTTCATACAATCGCTCCTGGTTGGGAGGGCTCTCCCAACGGAACCGACTTTGTCTCAATCTCAAGCCTAACCCATTCGCGGCTTAGCATTTCAAATAGTCCCAACACCTCTTCTTTCTGAGCGATGCTGTCAATGGGGACTTCGAAGGTGAGCGTGGCGAACTCCTCTTTCTGGACATCGCCCTCTTTATCAAACTTCATGGGGGTAATCTGAATCTTCTTTATTTTTGCGTCCACTTGCGACCTCAACTGTATGACATATGGAGATGCTTTAGAACTAGGTTTAAGTTCTTTCTCAGGGAAAATATTTACGTTTTGGGATTATTCGTTTAAGCTAGTGAGTGGCGGAATGAATCCGGTTGTCCACTCGTTAAGATTTTAACCTGGCATTTGTGATGATGTGCTGCTGTAGAATGGGAGTGACACAATAGTCGCGTCGACACGTTCGTTCGCGTTGTCAATTCTGACCTTGCTACCTGGGTTGGTAAAAGCCATTCTCACGTATCCAAGAGCAATAGTTTTTCGGAGCGTCGGTGAATCTACCGCACTAGTAATCCAACCGACTTCTTTGTCATCGCTTAAGATAAGGTCACGATGTGCTGGTGGTGTGTCACTGTCGATTTCAAGTCCACGGAGGAGTCTATTCGGGTGTCCGCGATATTTCATGCGGGCGACAATTTCCTGACCGATGTAGCACCCCTTCTCAAAATCAATCGCATGTTCTAGCTCGGCTTCGAGGGGCATCACTGAATTGTCTAATTCTGCGCCATATCGGGGAATTCCAGCCTCGATACGCAAAGAATTGAGCGCGGTCAGCCCTATTGGTTGTGCGCCAAAGTTTCGTCCTTTTGTTAGGAGAATGTTCCACAACCACTCCATGGACTCTGTGGCGACACAAAGTTCATAACCATTTTCGCCTGTTTCACTTGTTCCGAAACATGTCAGTTCCCTGCCTGCTACCTCATGGGAGATAGAATGGTAATCTTCAAGCCCACTAACGTCTATTCCTAGAACCATCCGAACTAGATCGCTAGAACATGGTCCATGAACGGCGATGGTCCCAATCTCTGCACTTCGGTCCTCGAGAAGAACATCGTCCGCCATGATATATTTGTCCAATTCTTTGAAAAGAACCTTCCTTGTTTCGGCGTTTGTCATGATGCCGATGGCGTTTTCAAAAGCGCAAACTTTCATGTCCGAGATGATTTTTCCTCGGTTGGTCAAGAGAATGGCGTAGTTGCCGTCCCCATTCTTTAGGCCCTCGACATTGTTCGAATTAATGCGATGGAGGAACTTTGCGCGATCTGTTCCGTGTAACCAGAATCTGCCGTGGTGTGAAAGATCCACAATCCCGACGGTCTTCCTGACAGAGCCGTGTTCCGTGATGGGATCGGAGAAATGAGCGACAATCTCCCAGCCTTCATGGAGCTCTGCGAAGGTTGCTCCAAGGGTGGAGTGCGCGGTATAGAGCGGTGTTCGTTCCATCAAATAAATCCAATTGGCATGGTTTTCGTTTAGAATTTATCTACGTGCAGACTTCGGCTGAGAGTGATTATAACGTACTACGAAAACGAAGTCAAAAGATTTTGACAAGTGATTTGTCTTTGCCCATTAGGATGTGATAATTTACTGGCAAACCAGATTCCTTTGACGCCATACCAGAGCGGTGTTTGGAAAGCATTCAGACGATTATGAAGCGCTAGAGATCTCCAACTCGTTTGATTGCTTTTGATTCCCTCGCTACTAAAATACTTGTGCTAACCGCAAGATAACATTAATTCCGTGTTGTTTTTGTAGGGGGCGGACAATTTCGACACGCAGAGCGTTGGAGCTCTCAGACGTTTTCGTCGTGTTCGTGGAGATAGAGAAACCTACGCCAACCGAGGTATGCAAACGATGTAATTCAAAGTTTTCGTTGTCGAACCACGTGTCCCCAATATCAACAAAGAGCGAAGCCGTGCCCTGTGCGCTGATTCCTTTGCTAGGGCGGACAAATTCTCTACGGGTCTTGTATTCAACGTTAACCGCAAGTATGTTGTCACCCATGAATCTGTTGGGATCATAACCGCGCAAAGCGCCGACGGGGCCTGTGTGGAGTAGTCGCTGTCTAGGCAGGGGCGCGTCTGAAAATCCTCCTATTACGCGAAAATCAAGATTCTGGGTATCGGATAAACGATTGTATCGTATGACCTCGAGTCGGTACAAGGTAAAGTCAAAGTCACTTCCAAGTTGCCCTCCTGCATATTCGACGGATAACTCACCTCGCCAACCGCGTCTCGTATGCTCATTGGGCTGTGGTACTGAGCGCAACCCCTCTTTACGGTATGACTTCCAATCTCGGGAGTCGAAACGGTAGCAAATTGAGAGCATACGGGCGTTTCCCGTATCGATGCGAGCATTGCTCCGTTTCGTCCGGTCGTGATTGGTCAGACTCCAGTCTGTGGACTTATCGAGATTCTCATGTTGTTCATCTGTGAATTCGAGCATGAGGCCTGTGGAGGACGTTAGTTTCTGGATTAGCCACGCTTGGTAACCCTGCCGTTGATAGTAATCGAAGTAAGACTCACCAAGTACAACCGCTGAGAGAATCCCCTCATCTGCCGACAATGACCCGCTGTCAACAACGCCAGTCATTTTGTACCAACTTCCGCCGATGCGGAGTTCAAGATGTTCAAACCAAGGCTTTTCTGCTCCAAGCTGATGATTCCAAATGGAGCTACCCAATCCGAAGTTGAGCGAACCGAAGGCGCGCCCCCGACCATGTTCCTCGGTGGATGCCTCGCTTCCGATTCCTAGGGCTAAGCCATGTACACGATTGAAGTTGAAACGCGGAGAGAACTTTAACTGAATTGGTGGGTGTTCTTCTACATCAATCACCAGTAGGTTTTTTCCTTGTTCCCGCTTTGCCTGCCTATTTCGAAAGTCCTTGAAGATGGGGTTGAGTCGCTTGAGTTTTGTACGGGTGAGGTTTATCTGGGTGTCACTTTCCAGGAGATTGTAGATGTCTCCAGCATGCAAGCCGAATTCGCGTGCCAATTCGTGTTTCTCAAGACGACGGATTCCGGTGAATCGAACCTCGTCTAGCCGTCCTTCATCAATAACAATCTCCAGTGCGTCTTCTACAAATTGTTCTTTTACCCTTGCAAGCTGGTAGCCTTGATTCCTGTAGAGCTGACGTATGAGTCGAGTTTTTGTACTCAAAACGTCAATGGGAATTCGTCCTGGTACCAAGTCAAACCATTTGCAAAGCTCCTCGGAATTAAAGTGTTCGTTTCCGGTCAGATTCAGCTGTTGTGCCATGAAGCACGGAGATTCCGTGATGTACAAGCGAAGAACAACTTTGAGGGGCAACTCTGGTTGACGGTTATCACTAGTTGCATATACCTCAGTGGATTTTTGAACCTTTTCATTCGGAGTATCAAGGAGCGCCTGATGAATGTTGGCGGTAGATTCACGAGTATCTTGGTGTGGCTGCATTGTTTCTAGGCCTACTTTCCGAAACCAGGGGTGGTTTTCAAGTTCGGCAAGGAGCCACGATAATTGATGTGAGGTGATAAGATCTCCTGGTCGGAAGGGAATTTGTTGAATGATCTCCGTCGCCGAAATTTCGCTATTTCCTTGAACTTCGATGCTTTCAATTGCCAGCGTGTCCTCGATGTGAAGCAGTGAAGATTCATCAATTGTCTCGGTGAATTGAAAGTGCCGCATTCGCTTTCGCCAATGAGGCCACCAGGGCATCTCTGCGTCGAAGGCGGGAGACGAATAACTGAATTCGCGATTTTCCTGTGCTTTTTGATGTAGATTGACTTTCCAATCTCCTGTCGGTTCAGGTTCGAGAGCACTGCGTTTTACAGCCACTTCGACACTCCAGTAACGGGTTGTGATGTGCGTTTCGATCTCGGCCAGTGTGGTTTGCGAATCCAAAGAGGCTTTAATGTGATCGGCTCGCATTTCGATCTGCGAATCAGGCGGAAACTCTGGTATTAATGCAGTTCTGGTATCGCCTGTAGATTTGGTATCTGTGAGTGGAGGCCGAACTCCGTGCGGGCGAGCTGACCTGATTGTCTGAGTGAACACTGTACCAAGAGGATTGACAACTAGGTGATAATATAGTTCGGTCTCGGGGTTCGGGTCGACTAGAATCTCCAGACAATCATCATTCCAGACAGGCGAACCGCTCTTTGTTTGTGAAATTTGAAGTTCCCCCATGTCTAAACTGTAGACCCTAACACCAATGTACAGATGCCGTTCGTCCCACATCAGAAACGCTTGTGTCTGTTCGTCAGGTACATCCACACCATTGGCCTCGTAGAAGGGATGCAACTGGATTGCATCCGACCAGGCTCTCTCAAACAGATTGCCATCAATTATGGGTGGGTGTTCGGCTTTGGGCACTGCATAATGGGAGTCTAATGCGGTTTCAGATGTGGTGGATTCTTCAGCCACTTCCTTTTCAACAGAGGAAAGATCTAATGGGACTATTGCAATTCTGCCTTTAGCAGTTAGCCGGAAGAGGGGTCCTCCTCCATTAATCCAGCCGTGGAGTGTGTCTCTGGCGGACACACTTTCGATTTTAGTTGGGAGTTCAATAACCACTGACTGGGGATCGCGGCTCTTACTTCTAATTTCGACATCTGCCTGGAAAGATTTGGGCAGTCGAAGTGTAATTTCGCCGTCTGTTGCGGTCAAATCAGTGGGTGCTGCTATTCCGTCCAAGAGGATCAAATCTATTGTTCCGGACGCGGTGTCAAACTGATTTGAACTATTGGTCATCAGGATTTCGCCATGGATGCGCCCTTCACCGGTGAGAACTCTATATCCGCCCATTGTTTTGTTCAGGCGTATATGGCCGGTTATCGCTTGCAAATTAAGATCGCCACGAATTTCGTTGACCCGTATATCCCCGTTTTGTGTCCGTATCTCTAGCGCGACATCCGGTGGGGTGTGCACGACGCAATTCAGACGTGTTAGTTCAAGGTCACTGGGCAAGATTTCAGGCAGGCTTAGAGATAGATGGAGTGCATCGCTATCTTTCAAAGCTGTTACGTCTGTGTGCTTTAGATATGCCTGCACGCGCTGTTCGTTATGGCCACGCCCGTGTTTTTCGAGCCGAATAATGATTTCATCACCATGAATAGCATGCACTTCAACGTGTCCTGGAATTGGTAATTGTAGCTCAATCCTATATACATCATCGAAACTTAACCGCTTTTCGGCTACGATGGAAACATCGATTCCAACGGAATCCTGCCCTGTCGAGGCTGCGGTTCTCGGCGATTCCTTTGGCGTTAATGGTGTGGCTTCGTTAATCTGTGCGTCCGCTGCGAAGACTGGTACAGCACATAAGATCAGGCTGAGGCATGTGTAATAAAAGAAACTAGACATAGGTCGCATGATTTGATTTACCTGGAAACGAGGGTGTAGAGTCAAGTGAAATGCCATTTGCCGAACGCAAGGATTTGGTGTAATCAAGTTTAATCGTTGAACATAATTATGGGCTATTGTACTTTCTCGTGTTCAGATTGTCCAGCACGGAACTAAGTGGCTAACCAGGGGCAAGTTTCGGGTGCGATAGAGCGGCCAACTCATTTCTCCAGAGAGCAGTGCTATTCTCATAGGACTAACGCGCCGATTACATGCCAAAAGGTTTGGCTTCTTAATGGCATCGAGCCTCCGTCAAATCGGGAATGCTTGCGGAAGAAACAATCCAAACCGAGAGGAGCGAAATTCTCAAGTAGTAGTGGCCCCATATCATCGTGTCAGGAATCTGGGACAAAGGGGGTCAGCAGCAAAAAACGTAATAAAGCACGCAATTTCGATTGGTTACAGTCATTGACCTGAATTATAGCGTTGTTCGTGGTTTAGGTCAATGACTGGTTCGCGAAGCTTATCTGTCGGAAAACTGGGACTATTCAGATCTTTGATTTCTTGCTGTTTCCAAATTCCCCTACATTGTCGCTGCAAAGTCGGTGCCGTTTCTGTAATCAGCTTTAACACGTATCCCTTTGTTCTAATCCATTCCACTGATATCTGTACGTGCCAATGCTCAGTCGCACTCTATTCTCTTGTTGCTTAGGAATTTTCTGGTATTTCTTGATCGGGTCAATTTATAATAGTGAGGGTGCTGTTGATTAGCGCTTCAATCGCCTCTTTGACGAACTTAATCCCCGTTAGGTTGGAGAAAGCTTCTTCGATTCGGCTCGTTCTTCTTTCAGTTCAGCTTAACGCAATTCACATCAACTCAGATCTGGTGCTATGATTTGTGCCATGATCTAAGGAGAATAATGCAGAAAGATCAACGTTACCAAACCATACTTCTGTTCGGACCTCCAGGCGCGGGAAAGGGTACACAGGGGAAAATTCTGGGATCAATACCAGGGTTCTTACATCTGGCTTGCGGCGACGTTTTTCGTGCGCTCGATTCGAACTCAGAGCTCGGAAAGATTTTCGCTACATACTCTTCACGTGGTGAGCTCGTTCCTGACGAAATCACTGTCAAAATGTGGGCGGAATACACGCATTCCCAATCTGCACAGGAAATTTACAAACCAGATAGCCAATTATTGATTCTCGATGGGATTCCGCGAAACCTGAATCAAGCACAGTTGATGGACGAGCATATTCGCGTTCTCAGTCTTGTTCATTTAGGTTGTAAAGATGAGGACGCCATGGTTGCCAGGCTCCAACGGCGGGCGCTCAAAGAAAATCGTGCTGATGATGCTTGTGAGGACGTCATAAGGCATCGATGGAAGGTCTATGAAAAAGAAACGCAGCCAGTTATCAGTTTCTATCCAGCATCGCTTGTTAATGTGATTGATGCCCTTGGTACTCCTGCGAGAGTCCTTCAAGAGATTCTTGAGATCGTGGTTCCTTTTCAACGCAGCAGCTTTCCCGATGGGGTAGAGATGTAGCTATTGTACTGAACCTTGATGCAGTATAAGCTTTTCATGGCTGATGTCAAGTGACGAACTGTCGACATCCAATACATGAGAGTTTCTTCCATTAAGAATCCTCGGGCGTTATCTTACTATCACACCACTTCTTCATCGCAGCATGTGGATTCGCCAACGGATTAAACTGGGAACCACGTGTGCTTTTGAAACGATTTGTAATGTTGTAATTGTACCTATATTCACCGGCGCAAAATATGTCCGGCGGATTTTCTACGTCTTAGTTTGTGGCATGACAACATCCGGGTTGTACTTACCAACAGATTCTAACCATGTTCGAGGGGAAAGATGGATTTACAGGATAAAGTCTGTATCATTACAGGAGGCGGTAGTGGTATCGGTCGTGGAGCGGCTCTATTGATGGCACGAAATGGAGCGAAGATCGCGCTCGTAGGCCGAACTGCGTCGAAGGTTGAGACTGTGAAAAGTGAAATTGAGAATTTCGGAGGCAGGGCGATAGCATGTTCTCTGGATGTGGCGGATTACGACTCTGTGCAGGAGATGACCAAGAATGTATTCGACGTATTTGGTAGGATTGATGTGCTCGTGAACAGCGCGGGTCATAGTTCCCATCATCGTCGTTTGCTGAATACAACCCCTGAGGAAATTCGTCAAGTCATTGATTCGAATCTGATTGGCACAATTTATTGTACGCGGGCAGTGGTCCCTAGAATGTTGGAGGCAAAGAGTGGAACCATCATCAATGTGTCTTCGTTGGCCGCCGTACAATCGGGTCCTTTCAGCGGTCTTGCCTACGGCGCTGCGAAAGCAGGAGTAAATAGTTTTACGCAGTTTCTCAACGCTGACCTGGCGAATACAGGCATCAGAGCCAGCGTCGTTATGCCTGGAGAAATAGACACGCCCATTCTCGACCGCCGGCCAATTCCTCCATCGGATGATGTGCGTGTGAATATGGTAGATGTTGACGAGACCTCGGCACTTATTAATCTCATAGCAAGCCTTCCGCAAAGGACCAACATTCCGGAGGTGGTTATTAGGCCCACAATAGAGCGGGATATATCCAAAGAAGTTGTCAGTCTATAGATTAGCGCTATAAGAGTGGTGTCCCCAGGTAGCATAAGGCTGGATTCGTGTGCAGGCATTGTAAAGTGGCCTGTTGTATTGATGTCACCGTACAATTTCGTGGCTGTTTGCCATGTTTAGCAAGTCTAGAGGGGAAACCTATGCATGCAGAGATTGTTATGATTGGAACTGAACTTCTGTTGGGCGAGATTGTTGATACTAATGCTCACAAATTGGCGATAGCCCTACGTGAAATCGGTCTAGATCTATACTATAAGACTACCGTTGGTGATAACGAGAAGCGCATTGTTGATGTGCTTAATCGTGCTCTTGACAGATCGGACGTGGTTATCACTTCTGGCGGCATCGGACCGACGGTAGATGATGTAACACGCCAAGCGGTTGCAAAGGCGACAGGTCGTCGTCTGGTCTACAGTGCTGAACTCGAATCAGAAATTGTCGAACGCTTCCGCAGTTTTGGCCGGCAAATGGCCGACAACAATAAGCGCCAAGCGTACCTGCCGGAGGGTGCTTTGCCGTTGACGAACCCAGTTGGAACGGCACCATGCTATGTGAGCGAGGATCTCGGTAATCGAGGTTGCATCATCTCGTTGCCTGGGGTGCCTCGAGAGCTAGAATACATGATAAAAAATGCGGTAATGCCACTATTGGTGGGTCGAATAGGTGGAACAAAGGCTACTAGAATTCGAATTTTGCGAACCTGCGGGATTGGCGAAAGTAATATCGATCAAGCAATCGGAGATCTCATGACAATGGGAAATCCCACAGTTGGATTGGCAGCACATGCTGGCCAGACTGATGTGCGGATTACGGCTAAGGCTGACACAGACCCTGAGGCTGATGCCCTTATTGTACCTATTGAGATTAAGCTTCGAGAACGATTGGGTATATCTGTTTATGGTGTTGGCAAAGAGACCGTTGCCGAAGTGGTCGGTGCTCTCATCGTGGAACAAGGATTGACAATTGGCGTGGCTGATACACTCACGGGTGGGCAGTTGGCGAGAGAGCTCATTGGGATAGGATTTGGAAATCTGATTGAAAGGAATTCGTCTTCGGACGATTTTACCGAGCTGCTGGGTGGAACCGGGCTCTTTGAGAGCCCACAGGAGGCGGATAAGGAGGCGGTGGCAGCTTCGGTTGCGGCACGCGTGTGCCCGCCAGATGGTATTGGCCTGGCAATGCTTGGTCCGTTCGATGGCAATGCAACTTGTGTTGCTCTGCATGGTCCCGGTGAAATGCGGTTACTTAGGCAGGGGCGGATCTATCAAGAGACAGATCATGCGCGTCGATGGTTGACCATTCAAGGATTGGACTGGATGCGTCGCGCACTCCTCGGCACACTAGAATCACCGGTGGACTGAACTTGAGGTTTCGTTCACTATTCAGAGGCTAGGGTTTCCTGGTGATGATGCAATTAGATAGCTGGTACTTTAAGCACAATCCCGTATTAGTATGATGTTTTGTCAAATCGTTCGTGAGTCAAGCATCAATTGCCAGAAACACGTTCGGTTGAAAGAGCGGTTTGCAACACCGTTGTCGACTATTTGTACTGCTTTGCCGAGGGATTTGTTTTCAAATTTGATGCCCTTGTGCAAGCGGTGGGCGCTCGGTGACCACGGAGAGTTTTTATCGGCGAGTGGGTTCCTATTCTCCCTGCTGTGACAAATTTTCCGAGGTTAACGAGTAGATGTTGAAAACTCGGGGGCCGCGGATTTTCCAAGCAAGACTGTCTCATGCTGAAAAAACCAACAAGATTGATTGATTCAGATCGGGGTACGCTCGTCGGGGTTACGGGCGGGATTGCGTGTGGAAAATCGACAACCTCAGAGCTGCTTGTAGCAAAAGGTGCTGCTTCTATCGATCTGGATATGCTGGGCCACGAATTGCTTAAACGCGGCAGTTCTGTCATCGATGAACTTATCAAGACGTTTGGTCGTAATCTTCTTGAGGAATCTGGTGACGTGAGCCGGGAGAAGCTCGGCGCGATTGTTTTCGCCGATGAGTTTGCGCGTCGACAGTTGGACGCGATTATGCATCCAGCCATTAGGCGGCGATCGAAACTTGAAGTGAATCGACTTGTGGAGGAAGATTCCAATCGCGTGTTGGTTATTGATGTGCCTCTATTGTTCGAAAGTGATGCCCAAGACACAGTGGACATAATTGTTGTGGTGACAGCGTCGGCAGAGATACAACGACAGCGTTTATTAGCGCGCAGTATTGCGCAGAATCGTCCTCTAACTCAGGCAGAAGCACAGGCGCGTATTGATGCGCAAATGCCTTTGTCAGAGAAGGTGAAGCGCGGTCACTTTGTCTTTAACAACGACGGTTCAGTAGAGCTCCTTCGAAAACAAGTTAATGAGATGTGGCATGAACTAGATCGGATCAAGAACTACGGGTAAATATGCAACCATGCATGTGGTCGCACTTGACGAGCCCAGCGTGTCATGTTAAACTTCCCTAGGGTTAACGTGGATTCAATTCGGGTTGCGCAGGCCTCGAAGTGGCCTGTGACCAGATTCGAAACTGGGCATTTGTACAACGAGGAACTCCAGGTGAGTCTCGAACACAAATTGCCTGTGGTGAGGCTTGATAGGTGCAATAAGTCAGTTGCAAGGCATTGGATATCAGGCTGGTGTCTTCTTGCTTCAGTCTGCCGGAGTGGGTTCGACATTGACGAGAATTTTCGAAACCAGGGTGTGAGTGATGTGGCATATTGTGACGGTGGTATTTGCCACAGCCTTACGCTTATTTGTTAAACTTTGTTGCCGATGCGATTTTCACAGTTTCGATGTCTGGTCTGCGTGGATGGAAAACAGATGATTCAGCATTTGACAACTGGGAATTACTCCGTACAATGTCATCCTCATTTGCCAAGTGACATTGCTCGGCATGGGCTGTAAATGGTTATGAAGTTTATTGTCGCGACATCTAGAACCCGAGGTAACAAAGATTGGTTAGTGACGTTCGAAATCAGATTGAGAAGATTCTGAAAAACGCTATCGAGAAAGCGATTGGACAGAAAGCTTTACCTCACGTCGATGTACGTGATGTCCCATTTTCACCGACCAAAACGCCTGACCACGGCGATTTGGCCAGTCCGATTGCGTTATCCTTGGCTAAATCAACGAAAATGTCACCGCGCAAGATCGCTCAAGCTATTGTAAAATACATACATCTTGACGGAGACTCACTGATTCGCGAGGTGGAGGTTGCTGGTCCCGGCTTTATCAATGTGTTCCTCTCAAAACGCTGGCTTTATGACGTGCTCAGAACTGTCAAGAATGAGGGGATGAATTTTGGACGGTCGAATTACGGGAAATCTGCGCCAGTTCAGGTTGAATTCGTTAGTGCGAACCCGACTGGACCAATTAATATTGTTAGTGGTCGTGCGGCCGCAGTCGGTGATGCACTTGTTAATCTACTTAATGCCGTTGGCTACGATGCGATCCGGGAGTATTATGTAAATGATGCCGGCGGGCAGGTTGAACGTCTCGGTGCGTCAATCGATGTGCGGTATCGAGAGCTATTGGGTGAAACAGGTTTGCAAATCCCCGAGGGTGGGTATCGGGGAGAATACCTCATTGATCTTGCCCAATCAATTATCAATGCTGAGGGTAACAAATACCTAAAGTATAGCGGTGCGGAGCGGGTGGATGCCTTTCGGCACATAGGGGTAAAGCGCATTCTTCAATCCCAAAAAGCTTCATTGAAGCGCTTTGGCGTTGATTTTGATGTCTGGACGAGTGAAGACTCGCTTCGGCATAGCGGCAAACCCGACAAGATTATCGAGATGTTAAGGAAAGGTGGCTATCTTTATGACGCTGATGGGGCGACATGGTTTCGAATGACCGATTTCGGGGACGACAAAGATTGCGTTGTTGTTAAAAGCGATGGTGAATACACATACTTCGTGCCTGATGCAGCTTATCATCAGGATAAATTTGACCGGGGATTTGTCAAGGCGATCGATCTTCTTGGTCCCGATCATCAAGGTCATGCCGCGCACCTCCAGAACTTCGTCCGTGCGCTCGGTCTAGATGACGATTGGCTTGAGATTTCGATTATTCAGCAGGTCAACTTGATTAATCAAGATGGAAATCGAATTGATGTGTCCAAACGGCGTGGCCAATTTTTGACCCTTGACTCGCTCATAGATGAGCTCGCGGGAATTGTGGACGAGCGATTTGCGGTAGATGTCGCGCGTTACTTCTTTCTGATGCGCTCCAATAGCTCTCATCTGGACTTCGACCTTAAACTCGCTATCACTCAAGCGAATGCCAACCCAGTGTTCTATGTCCAATACGCGCACGCTCGATGTTGTAGTATATTTCGCGAAATGAAAAATCAAGGTATTGCGCAGTCGCCAATTGATGTAGTAGATTTTGCTTGCCTCAAGGAGTCAGAATCCCTGCAACTGATTCAAAGCCTATCTGAATTTCCAGACGTAGTGCTAAGTAGCGCGGAGAAACGTGAGCCACACCAATTGACACACTACCTCTATGAACTCTCTGCACTATTTCATGCCTTCTATAAGCAATGTCGTGTGATTAACCCGACTGAGTTGAATGTGACAGACGCTCGATTGGTGCTTGTTTCCAGTGTGCACACAGTACTGTCGAACGGTCTTACGCTGCTGGGCATATCCGCACCGGACTCAATGTAAAACTCGCAACGCTCCCTGTATTTTCGCGCTTCCAGATTGCCCATTTTCCCATATTAGAGAAAAATCTTTCTGATGGTATCATCTACACTTGTTTTGCTATGTCATCTTGACAGTGAAGTCGCGAAGAATTTCTGCAAGCGCGTTGTGGTGTTTTTAGCAGATGTTCTGCGTGAGTGGTGACGATTTGGTATGGAAATATACGATGCCCTCATGCAAGCAGTTAGGATGAAAAAGGATGAAAAGTCTCAGCCTGCGAGATATCCGCCATCAATGGGGAGAGTAATCCCGGTAACGAATTCAGATTCGTCCGAGGCCAAATACAATGCACCATAAGCAATATCTAATGGTCTTGCGAGTCGTCCCAGTGGATGCTGATCTACCAGTTCTAGATACTTCGGCCGCGTTTCCGTAATCTTCTTGATGAGCGGCGTGTCCGTAAAACCAGGGCAGATACAATTAACCCGTATATTGTCGTTCGCGCAATCGAGGGCCATCGCTCGCGTCAGATTGACAATGCCGCCCTTCGAAGCTGCATACGCCACTCGGTTGAGGCCACCAACAAGGCCATAAATCGACGCCGTGTTGATGATGGAACCAGCACCGTTTTTGATCATCTCGGGTATCGCGTACTTAGAGCCCAGGTATGCCGATTTCAAGTTTATGTCGATGCAGCGATTCCAGTCTTCCTCAGGCAAGTCAACTGCGTCCGACCGCATAGGAATTCCTGCATTGTTGAACAGCACATCTAACTTCCCGTATGTTTCAATTGTCGATGTCACCAAGGTCTGAATCCCGCTGCCTGAGCTTACGTCCGTATGGACAAAGACTGCTACACCGCCTCCTGAGTGAATCTGTTTGACCGTTGCGTTTCCAGCAGCGTCGTCTATATCTGCTACAACGACGTTCGCGCCTTCTTCCGAAAATTTAATCGCGGTTACGCGTCCGATGCCTGATCCTGCACCGGTAATTATTACAACCTTGTCTTGGATTCTCATGAGAATGTTTATGACGAAAACTGTTGTCTGGACGCAGTTTCCGTCATTCCTCCGTCATATGCGAAAACAGCGTTGTGTCCTACTTAGATTACTAAGGGAATGAAAAAACACTCTTCGGTAGACTGTATCTGTGCCCGCTGACATTGTTTCCACAACTGTATTCAAGGCCGGAATCTAACCTATCTGTTTCCGATACGCAGCTCGTCTGATTTTCGATGACGCCCGCCCCTCCCGAGCATAGCTCCACAGGGGATGTTTTCTCGACGGTCGGAATACACAATTGAGTTGTCAGGAGTCGTGCTTGCGTTGGAGGGATTGATGAACGATATCGGCTCACTTGGAAACTCCGTTCCACGTCGTGCACATGCTCAGCATAGCGCGATTCACAGTCAATAATCCGTCGTTTATCCTTGGGTGTGGGTAGGCGTAGGCTGCTCAGATTTGTAATGCCGCCATTCCATATGTACCCTCAAAGTGTGAACGTGCGCGTTGGCGGATAGTTTTATCAGGCTCCATAGTATCATGCCTACGTTAGTTACCCGCATTGCCATGCACAACCGTCATAAAGTTCTTCCTAACTGGTTGCAGCGTCGTTGGTTTTCGATTTTGTTTCGAAATCGAAAAGGCACGGATAAACACAGTGGCATCGTAGCAATGTTTCATCCCATCGTCAAGCGAAATTGTCCTAAGTGTGGTTGATGACTACCTCAATCAACAAGCCAGAAGTGACTGAGTGTTCGACAACACTGAGACTCGGTGATTTTGTGTGTGTGGTGGAAGGCGCCTGGCGATAGCTTCATCATCTTCCTTTTACTAATCCCACAGCCTCTATTGAGTACACAGTATGATTCGTTTTGGGTCCTATAGTTTTGAGAAACAGGAGTCACGGCTGAATAGTGCAAAAATGGACTAGTTAAGAATCCATGTCAGT